>CAWBAG010000006.1:0-401510 GCA_963786705.1 uncultured Gammaproteobacteria bacterium | reverse complement strand
CCAGCTCGACGTGCTCTTCGAGGCCACGGTGCTGACCTGCTGAACCTGTCGGTCGGCTACCTGCACGCGACCTACGACGAGTTCAACGTGCCGCCGGAGGTCAACATCGGCACGCCGCAACGCGACTTCGGCGGCTACCCGCTGCAGTACGCTCCCGACTGGACGCTGTCCGCCGGATACCAGCACGACTTCAGCCTCGGCACGGGGCTGTGCGCGCGCGCGTCGAGCAGCGCTACGAGGATTCGTTCTGGGGCACGTTCGCGCAGAGCCGCGGCACGGAACAGGGCGACTACTTCAAGTCGGACGCGTCGCTGAAGTACACCACGCTCGACGGCTCCTGGAGCGTCGGCTTGTGGGTGCGCAACATCGAGAACGTGGCGGTGCTCGCCGCGACCACGACCGGGCAGTTCGGCCCGTATGCCGACTCGTTCCTCGAGCCGCCGCGGACCTACGGCGCCCGCTTTACGTTCCGGCTGTGAGTCCGGGCGCGCGCAGGAATGAGGGGCGCCTGGCGCTCCCGACGTGCAAAAGAGGCGGGCCCCTGCGGGCCCGCCTCGTTTCCGCCAGCGCCCCGGATCGGGCGCGACGCGTCGCTCAGAAGTCCTGTCTGAACTGCAAGCCGTACGTGCGCGGCTGTTGCGGCAGGATGTAGGTCTGCTCGCCGCAGACCGTCTCGGCGCATTGCGCGAAGCGCGCGACTTCGGCACGTTCGTCGAACGCGTTGGCGATGTAAAGTTCCACCGCCCACGAGTCCTTGCCGAAGCCCGCCGACAGGTCGGTCACCGTATAGCTCGGCAGCACGCCGATGATCGACCGCTCGAGCAGGCGCAGGTCCGACTGGCGCTCGTCGGAGTAGATCACCGAACCCTGCAGGAAGCTGTCGTACGACGCGACATTGAACTCGTAGCGCGCGGTCAGGTTCGCCTTCAGCTCCGGCGTGACCGGCAGTTCGGTGCCTTTCGGCGCCTCCGGGTCCTGCGTTTCGCCGGTAGGGTTGCCGTCCTCGTCGAACAGCGGGCAGGGATTGCGCGTCTCGGGCTTGCCCGTCTGCGGGTTCACGTAGCCGCAGAAGTTTTCCGTGAGTTCGCCGTCAAGGTACGCGAAGCCGGCCGAAACGCCGAGCGGTCGGTGACCGCCCAGTTCACGTCCATCTCGACGCCGTTGATCTCCGCATTGCCGGCGTTGGTGATCTCCGTGAGGCCGTTGGGCCCGAGGAACGAGTACTGGAAGTCCTCCCACTCCTCGTGGAACACCGCGCCGTTGAAGCGCAGCCGGTCGTCGAACCAGCTGGTCTTCCAGCCCAGCTCGTAGTTGTTGAGGTAGTCCGGCTTGTACGGCGGCAGCGTGCCGCGCCGGTTGATGCCGCCGGGACGGAAGCCCTCCGAGTAGGTCGCGTAGACCAGCGCGTCGTCGGTGATCTTGTAGGTCAGGTTGAAGCTCGGTGTCGATGCCGTCGTCCTGTCGTCGGTCTCTGGTCCAGGTTCTTGCAGGGCGCGCCCTCGTAGTCCGGCAGTCGGCGCCGGTGTTCGGCCCGCCGTCCGGCATGCCGTCGCCGGATTTCTTGTCGCAGGCGCCTCGCCGCTGTTGCCGCCGCTGTAAGCCCTCGCCGAAGCCGAAGAAGCCCTTGAGCGAATTCTCCGACTTGAAGCAGCGCATGCCGACGGTGCCGGTCAGCTTCTCGGTGAGGTCGTAGTGACAGCTCGCCGAAGAGCGCGTAGTCCTCGTCCACGCGCGTCCTGCTTGGTGAGCCAGATCGTGTCCTCGCCAGCCCGTGACCGGAGATCCGCCGGCCAGGTCGTCGATCAGGTAGTTCTGCTCGATGTCGTGCTTCTGGCGCTGCCAGAACACGCCCGACGATGCCACGGAGCCGGTTGTCCTGCCGCGAGGCGACGCGCAGCTCCTGGCTGTACTTCTTGTAGCGGTCCTTGCCCTTGATGTACTGGGAGAAGTCGATGGTCGTCGCCGTCGTCGTTGTAGAAGTAATCGCTGAAGTAGTAGCCGTCCGCCAGATAGGCGACGTCGTACCAGTACGAGTAGTCGGTGTAGTCGGACTTGGAGTCGACGTCCCGGTCCAGGTAGGAGCCGGCGTAGACCAGGTCGAAGTTGCCGATCTTGCCCTCGACCGTGAGCGCGGCCTGGAACCACTGGTCGTCGGAGTCCTCGGGATGGCAGTGGGCGACCTTGAGTTCGCCGACGTCGGTGTCGTAGCGCCGAAGCTGCCGTTCGGCTTTCTGCTTCTGGGCCATGACCGGCGGCGTGATGGTCCAGTTGTCGTTCAGGTCGATGCGCAGCGCGCGCGCGGGCGCCGTAGGTGTCGACGTCGTTGTAGTCGTCCTCGACGAGCGCGCGTTGTCTGCGTGACGGGTCGATGCCCGGACGCGCCGGGATCGGACCGTGCTCGGGAACGTGCGCTGCCGGGCACGTTGTCGATGTAGCCGGCGTCGTGCTCGTCCCAGCCGACCAGGCGGATCGCGCCGCGTGTCGCGAGAGCGGCAGGTTGACGAAGCCCTCGGCCAGCGTAGCCGCATCGCCGCCGCCGAGACCGTGTTGCCCTCGAGGTCGTAGCCGGCCTCGAACCCGCTCGGGTCCGGCTTGTTGGTGATGATGCGGATCGTGCCCGACTGCGAGCTGGCGCCGTACAGCGTGCCCTGCGGGCCGGCCAGCGCCTCGACGCGCGCGATGTCGTAGATGTGCATGTCGAGCGCGCCCTGGATGGTCGTGATCGGCTGCTCGTCGAGGTAGATGCCGACGCTCGGCAGCGGAGCCGGAGTGGTTGCCGTCGCCGCCGCTCGCGACGCCGCGCATGTAGACCTGCGCGAAGCCCGGGCCGAAGCGTCTGATACGACGACGCTCGGCAGGAACTTCACGTAGTCGTCGAAGTTCGTGACGTTGCAGCTGCTCGAGCTTCTCGGTGCCGAGCGCCTGCGATGCTGATCGGCACGTCCTGCAGGTTCTCCTCGCGCTTCTGCGCGGTGACGATGACTTCCTCGAGGCCGCCGGCGGCTCGCTGGCCTGCGCCGTAGCGCCATGGCGCACGCCGGCGCAGCGAGCATCGGCCGATGGCCGCGCGGCAGAGCGCGCGCCATGTGGCCTGCGGGCGAACGCCGTTGCAGTTTGCGCTTGCGGCTGCGTGTCATGATGATCCTCCCCTGAGTGTCGTGTGCGCAGTTGCCGCACGCGCGATCGGCGTTGATGTTGGCAATTCGAATCAGAATTCCGGCGCTGCGGGATAGGCGTCGAGCACCGGGCCCAGCGCGTCCTGCAGCGGCTCGAGCCAGGGCTCGTAGTGGCGCCACTGGTCGAGCCCGTCGCGGAAGATCGGCTGCCGCACCTGCTCCGAGCTCGCGGTGCGCACCGCGCGCTCGTTCTCGTAGAAGCGCAGGCAGCGCCTCCTCGAAGGGCAGGCCGCAGTAGTCGAGCAGCCGCCGCACCTCGGCCTCGGTGTCGTCGACCATGCGCTCGTAGATGCACGCGGTGGACGCGGCCCGGCAGCACCGCGTCGAAGTGCGCCATCAGCTCGACGTAGTCGCGGTAGTAGCGGCCGATGTCCTCGAGGCTGTAGGTGAAGTTCTGGCCGCGCGCGAAATGCTGCTTGAAGCCGGAGAAGCAGCAGCCCATCGGATGGCGGCGCGCGTCGATGATCTTCGCGTTCGGCAGGATCAGGTGGATGAAGCCCGACGTGCGCGAAGTTGTTCGGCATCTTGTCGATGAAGAACGGCGCGCCGGTCTTGCGCTGGATGCGCGTCTGCGCGAGGTAGTGCTCGCCGAGCGCGCGCAGCTCGCTCGGCGCTCGAGCGTCGCGAGCACCTCCGGGTAGCGCGAGACGTCGCGACCGGCGCTTCCGGCCGCCCAGCTCGCGCGCCATGCGCGATGATGTCCGGCAGCTCCATCGTGCCCTCGACCGCGGAGTGGCTGGCGAGGATCTGCTCGACCAGCGTCGAGCCGGCGCGCGGCAGGCCGACGATGAAGATCGGATCCGGCGCCGCGGCAGCCCGTAGCCGGCGCGCGCGGCGAAGAACTCGCGCGTGAACAGCGCCTTCGAGCGCGCGCACGTGCGCCGCGGTCTCGTCGGCGTCGTACGGGATGCACCGCGCGGCGCAGCCGGTTGCCCTCGGCGTAGTGCTCGAAGGACTCGGCGTAGTCGCCCGCGTCCTCGAGCGCCTTGCCGAGCGCGAACTGGAAGTGGAAGCGGTCCTCGTGCCGCGAGGTCGGCGCGCGCGAGCTGCGCGCGCATCGCGGCGAGGTCCGCGTCGGCGTGAAGCGGAAGGTCTTCAGGTTGGCGAGGCTCCAGTAGGCCTCGCCGAGATCCGGCGCGAGCTCGATGCTGCGCCGATAGGCCGCGATGCACTCCGTCCTGGCGGCCGGCGGTCTTCAGCGCATGGCCGTAGCTCATCCAGACCTTCGGCTGGTTCGGGTACTCGCGCGAGCACTGCCGCGTAGAGCTCGATCGCCTGCGCGTACTCGCCGATGCGCGCGAGCACGGCGGCCTTCAGGTTGCGATAGCTCGGGATTGCGCGGCTCGGCCGCGCAGCAGCTGCTCGACCTGCGCGCAGCGCCGCGGCCGGCTTGTTCTGCCGGTGCAGCACCAGCGCGTAGTTGTGGCGCGCCGCGCGTGAAGCCGGGCGCGAGCTCCAGGCAGCGCGCGCAGCAGGTTCTCGGCATCGGCGTAGCGGCCGAGGCGCGCGGCCACTTCGGCCAGCATGCGGATCGCCGGCGACGTCGGTCGGATGACTGCTTCAGGTGCTCGCGCAGCAGCGCCTCGGCCACGGCGATGCGGCCCTCGCAGAGCGCGAGCGCCGGCTCGAGCAGGCGCGGATCGCGCGTCGACGCGCGGATGTGCTGGGCGTAGGCGGCGTCGGCGCCCGCAGTGTCGCCCATCGCCGTGAGGTGATCGCCGAGCGCGCGCCAGGCATCGCCCATGTCCGGCTGCAGCTGCACGGCCCGGCGCAGCGCTGGCACCGCAGCCTCGCCTCGCCTGAATCGGCTTTCGCGAAACCGAGTTCGTGCCATGCGGCGGCCCAGCGTGGTTCCGCGCGCACGAGCGGCTCGAGCACCGCGACGGCGGCCGCCGGCTGCCCCGAGCGCCGCTCGCCGACACCGAGGATCAGCATGGCCGGGCGATGTCCTGGCACCTCGCGGAGGATCTCACGGGCCTGCTCGGCGGCGAGCGCCGGCTCGGAGGCCAGCAGCCGCTCCGCGTGCGCGAGCGCGACCTCCAGCGTACCCACGGGCTCCGGCCCGGTCGTCATCCGTTCACCCCGTGTTTTGACAGCACTGCGCACGAATGAAAAACTGCGGCGCTCGCATTGTCAAACGCCACGGCGCGGATTGAGGTCAGGTGTTGTTGCCAAGCGACCAATCGCAGATACCGGGGACGCACGTTGATGAATAAGTGTCGCACGAACACGCCAATTTGCGCAGGCCCGGCTCGGAGCCGGTTCCGGCGCGGCGCCCTGGCGGCATTCGGCTCCCTCGTCCTGCCCTTAGTCGCTTTTGCGCATCAACCGGGCCTGGCGAGCGCGCCGTTCGAGCCGGATTCCGGCAGCGTGGCGATTCGTTGCGGGCGCTGATCGACGGCGTCTCGGCCGCCGTGCGCAGCCGACGTGACCGTGCGTGATCGACCGCGGCCGCATCCGCGGCATCGGCGCGGATGCCGCGGTTCCGGCCGGGTGTGCCGAGTCCTCGACCTCGCGCGGGTACACCTGCCTGCCCGGCCTCATCGACATGCACACGCACCTGACGACCAGCCGGGAGACACCGCCGACCTCAGCGTGTACTACCGCCGCACTGCCGGCGGACCAGTTGCCGATCGCGCAGGCGAGAGCGCACGCGGCACGCTGCTGGCCGGTTTCACGACGGTGCGCGACGTCGGTACCTACATCGCCTGGACGGACCGCGGCCTGCGCGACGAGATCAACGCGGGGCAGGCCACGGGCCACGATGCAGGTCGCGGGGTTCTACCTGACGATCCCGGGCGGGGGTGGCGACCTCGTGATCCCGGGCCACGCGGAATCGGAGATTCCAGCCGCAGGTGCGCATGGGCGTGGCGCGCGGGCCCGGACGAGTTCCGCCAGCAAGGCCGAGCTCGCGGTCGCCGGCGGGGCCGACCTGTTGAAGGTCATCGCGTCCGGCGCCGTGCTCGCGTACGGCGGCGTGCCGGGCGAGCCCCGGAGATGACGCCGGAGGAGATCGCGGCCGTCGTCGAGGTTGCGCACGCCGCGGGCCTCAAGGTCGCGGCGCACGCGCACGGCGCACGCTCGATCAAGGAAGCGATCCTGGCCGGTGCCGACACGATCGAGCACGCGTCGCTGATCGACGACGAGGCGATCGAGCTCGCGCGGCAGCACGGCGTCGCGCTGTCGATGGACGTCTACAACGGCGACTACATCGACACCGAAGGCCGCGCAGCAGGGCTGGCCCGAGGAGTTCCTGCGCAAGAACCTCGAGACGACCGAGGCGCAGCGCCAGGGATTCACCGCGCGCGCACGCGGCCGGCGTCGACGATCGTCTACGGCACGGACGCGGCCGTGTATCCGCACGGCCTCAATGCGCGCCAGTTCCCGATCATGGTCGAGCGGGGCATGACGCCGATGGAGGCGATCCAGTCCGCCACGTCGGTCGCCGCGCAGCTACATGGGGTGGGCGGATCGCATCGGCAGCCTGCAGCCGGGACGTTTCGGCGACCTCATCGCGGTGAAGGGCGATCCGCTCGCGGACATCACGCGCCTGCAGGACGTCGCCGTCGTGATCAAGGGCGGGCTCGCCTTCAAGCTGCCTGCGGGTGGAGGCTCGAATTGAACCCGCAGGACGGCGAGGCCGATCTCTACGCGACCGCCGCGACCGGCAGCGTCACGCGCCTGGCACCGAACCTGCTGCGCATCGTCGCGCCGAATCCGAGCCCGCTGACCGGCCCCGGCACCAACACCTACGTACTGGGATCGCAGGATTCGTATCTCGTGATCGACCCGGGTCCCGACGACGTCGTGCACCTCGAGCGCATCCTGGCGGCGACGAACGGGCGCACTCGCGCAGATCCTGTGCACGCACTCCCACCCGGACCACTCGCCGGGCGCGGCGACGCTGCACGGCCGCACGCAGGCGCCGGTGCTCGGGCGCCCACCCCGCAGGACGACTACCAGGACGAATCGTACGCGTCCTGACGCGACGCTCGACGACGGCGATCTCTGCGCGGTGCCGGGTCGCCGTCCGTGCGCTCCACACGCCCGGTCATGCGTCGAACCACGTCTGCTTCCTGCTCGAACCGCGCGGGCTGGCTGCTGCACCGGCGATCACCTGATGAACGGCTCGACCGTCGTCATCCTGCCGCCGGACGGGTCGATGCGCCTGTACCTCGAATCGCTTGCGTCGGCTCGCGCACGCTGCCGCTCACCGCGCTGGTGCCGGGGCACGGCGCGGTGATGCCGGATCGCGGTCGCGCGAGATCGGCCGCGTGATCGCGCATCGCCTGCAGCGCGAGAGCGAAGCGTGGTCGACGTGCTCCGCGCACTGGGCGGCGTCGGCGACGCTCGATGCGAACTGCTGCCGATCGTCTACGACGACATGCCGGTCGCGCTGCATCGCCTGGCGCGCTATTCGCTGCTCGCTCACGTGCAGAAGCTGCGCGAAGAACGGCGCGTCGACGCGGAGGGCGAGGCTGGGCTGGCGCAACGGCGTGAGCCGGGCCGCCGGGCGGCAGCGAGCCGCGGCTGAGCGCATCGAGCTCGCAACGCGAGCGTCCGCTACGGGCGGCACTGGGCCGTCGCGACGTCTCATTTCGAGTTGCGCGCCGGAGAGCGCTGGTTGCTGCTCGGCCGAACGGCGCCGGCAAGACCGTGCTCTGAAGCTGCTGCGCGGCGACGTGTGGCCTGACGCCCACGGGACGCGAAGCGTCCTGCCGCTATCATCTGCGCGAGGCGACGTCCACGAGCAACCGCTGTTCGCGGCGATCGCATCGCGTACCTCGGGCCCGAGCGGCAGGACCGGTACGACCGCTACGAATCGACGCTCGACGTCGCGCAGGTCGTGCTCACGGGCTTCGACGATTCCGATTTCCCGCTGCAACCCGCGACGCGCGCGTCAACAGCGACGCATCCTGCAGGTGCTGCGGCAGGTGGGTCTGGCCGGGCTGGCCGCCGCGCAAGATTCCTGTCGCTGTCGTACGGCCAGCGCCGCCGCGTGCTGCTGGCGCGGGCCCTCGTGCGCGAACCCGACGTGCTGCTGCTCGACGAGGCGTTGAACGGTCTCGACGCCGGCGTCGCGACGCGCCTTCCTGCGCGTCCTGCGCGCGCGGTGTCGTCGCCGACGGACGGCGCTCGTACTGACGCAGTCATCGGCGCGGCGATGCTCCCGCCGGCCTGACGCACGTCGCACGCACTGGAGGCGCGGCGGCTGGACGAGCGTCGCCGGACCTGCGTGTCTGCGCCGTCGACCCGCCGCGTTGCGACTCAGTCGCGCCGGATTCGCGGCATCGCGGCGCAATGCGCACGTGCGAGCGTCGCGAGCCAGTTCGTGCCGCGACCGCTGCTGCGCCTGGCAGCGGGCGGCCGTGTATCGCGAGGAACGACTCGTCATCGGCGCGTTCGACTGGACGCTGCGAGCGCGGCCAGCACTGGTACGTGCGCGGCGCCAACGGCTCGGGCAAGTCCACGTTCGTCGCGCTGCTCTACGGCGACCTCTGGCCGGCGCACGGCGGCGAGCTGGAGCGCGGCGGCGACTGGCCCGCGGTCGACGACTGGAAGCGGGGCATCGGACTCGTGTCGCCGGAGCTGCAGGCGACGGTATGCCGCGACCGCGTGCACGGTCGAACAGATCGTCGTATCCGGGTTGCATGCCAGCATCGGCCTGAACGAGTGGCCGACGGCAGCGTGAACTTGCGACGCGTGCGGCGCGAATTGCGCGCGTGGCGGACTCGACGGACCTGGCCGGGCGCGCCGCGCGCGAGTTGTCGTATGGCCAGTTGCGCCTGGCGCTGGTCGCGCGCGCGTTCGTGCGTTCGCGCCGCCTGTGGCTGCTCGACGAGCCGTTCGACGGGCTCGATGCGCGAGGCGCGACAGCGGTTGCGGGCAGCGGCTGGACGCCGCAGTGCGCCGTGGCGCGACCCTCGTGCTGGCCACGCATCACGACGAGCGACGTGCCCGGCTACGTGACCCGCGTGCTGACGCTGCGGCGTGGCCGCGCGCCCGTCAGCGCGTGAGCAGAGGCCACGCGACGGCGCGGCGATGCGCGGCTTCAGAGCGGAAGCGCCGCCTCGAAGACGATCACGGCGTCGCCGGTGACGCGCACGCCGGTGGCGCGCTTGCCGACGCAGCGCCACGGCGACCTCGACGCTGCCCGGTCGGTCGACGAAGCGGCCCTGGTGTCCGATGAACGCGCCTTGCCGTCCGTCGGCGTCAGCAGGCCGTTGTGCAACAGGTAGACGCCGAGCATGCCGTGCGCGTTGCCGCTGACCGGATCCTCGGGCACGCCGATGACCGGGCAGAACATGCGCGACTCGGTGGTCAGCGGTCCCGGCCCGGCTTGAGCGCGAAGACGAAGAAGCCGTCCGCGCCGACGTGCGGCGTCAGGTGAACGAGCTGGTCCATCTTCGGCTGCAGCGAATCGAGCGTGTCCGGCGACTGCAGGCCGATCAGCAGGCGCGAATTGGCCTTGCTCATGACCTGCACCGGGCAGCTCGGATGCAGGCTCGACGAGCTGATGCCGAGCGCGTCGAGCACCGGGCCCGATGCGTTCCTCGGGCACGACCGGGCCGAACGTCGCGGGTGTCTGGTAGATCGAGACGCGCAGGTCGGGCGCCTTGCCGCTCACCTCGACTTCGACGATGCCCGCCGCCGGACTTCTGCCGGACCTTGCCCTTGGGCACGCCGTCCGCGATCGCGCGCACGTAGTGCGCCGCGACGGTCGCGTGGCCGACGAACGTGACTTCGCGGCGCGGCGAGAAGAACCGGATCTCGACGTCGTAGTCGGGCGAGTCCGAGCCGAAGCACGAACGCCACTTCGATCCCGTCCATCTCGCGCGCGATGCGGCGCATCTCGTCGTTCGGTCGAGCACGTCCGCGTCGAGCACGACCACCGCCGGGTTGCCGCAGAAACGCTCGCGGGTGAAGGCATCGACGAGAAACAGGCGGCACTTGCGCTGGGTCATGCGTGCATCGGGTCCGGCATCGGGAAGGTGTGCATTAGTGCCCAGCGGGTCGCCTCGTCAACCGTCCGGCGCACCAGCGCAGCCGCATCGGCTATACTGCGCGCCACCTTGGGGTGGCCTGACTGGGCCTGAGATGTCGACGCGCCGGCTGCGGGCCGCTCATCGACGAACCCGTTGAACCTGATCCGGTTAGTACCGGCGTAGGGAGCAGGTGTGCGTCCCGGACTTTCCATGCGTTTGCACTCGTGTGATCCGGCGCCCGGCCGCGTTCGCAGTGATTGATTCGCCGTGTTCGCCGCCGGCGTTGCAGCGACCGCGACCGCACTGGCGGCCGTGGCGGCCCCGAGCGTGCCCGACGCGCCACGAGCCGCCGTCGACACGCCGCTCGAGGAGATCATCGTCACGGCATCGCTGCGTGCGCTGCCGCTCGGCGAGATGCCTGCGAGCATCGACGGTGCTGCGGCCACGCGACGCTCGCAGGCGGCGGCGGGCTGCAGCACTTCGGCGACGTGCTCGGGCTCGTGCCGAACCTGAACTGGTCCGGCGGCACGTCGCGACCGCGGTATTTCCAGCTGCGCGGCATCGGCGAGCTCGAGCAGTACCAGGGCGCGCCGAACCCTTCGGTCGGCTTCCTGATCGACGACATCGACTTGAGCGGCGTCGGGCATGCCGGCCACGCTGTTCGACGTCGAGCAGGTCGAGGTGCTGCGCGGTCCGCAGGGCACGCGCTATGGCGCGAACGCGCTCGCCGGCCTGATCAAGGTGCAAGACCCGCGACGCGACGACGGAGCCCGGATGCTGCGCGCCGAGGTCACGGGTGGCGGCGACGACACGTGGTCCGCGGGACTGGCCGCGGGCGGTGCGCTCGGCGGCGCAGGGCTCGGCGTGGCGGCTGGCGGCGCAGACGCTACTCGAGCGACGGCTTCCTGCACAACGCCTATCTCGACCGGGACGACACCAACGGTCGCGACGAGACGACGTGCGCGGCAAGTTGCGGCTGCGGGCTCGCGGCCGGCTGGCGTGTCGACCTGCGCCGCGCTGTACGTCGATCTCGACAACGGCTTCGACGCGTTCACGCTCGACAACTCGCGCACGTACGCTTGTCGGACCGGCCGGGTCGCGATGCGCAGCGCACGCGCGGCGCGTCGGCGAAGGTCGCGCGGCCCGGTTGGCGCATATGAACTGGTGAGCACGACGCGCCTATCGCGGACTCGGACATCGTCTACAGCTTCGACGGCGACTGGGGCAACGACCCGTACTGGGGCGAATTCGCGCCGTACGATTATTTCTCGCACTACGACCGCGAGCGCTCGACGCTGAGCCAGGACCTGCGCCTGCACGAGCGGCACCGGCGGCGACGGTCGACTGGGTTGCCGGCGTCTACGCGCTGCGCCTCGACGAGGACTCGCTGCAGAGCGACTACTTCGCCGGGGCGCTGCTCGCGCCTGCCGCTCGCGAGCGATTACGTCGCGAATCACGTTCGCGGCGTACGGCGAAGTCGAGTGGCGACTCGCGCGTTCGATCGCGCTCACCGCAGGGCTGCGCGTCGAGTCGCGCTCGGCGAGCTACGACGACTGCGACGGCGCGCACTTCGACCCGGACGACACGATGGTCGGTGGACAGGTATCGCTGCAGGGGCCGCTCGCGAGCGCTGCAGCACTGGTACGCGACGCTGAGCCGCGGCTACAAGGCGGGCGGCTTCAACATCGGGCAGTTCGTGCCGGACGACCGGCGCCAGTTCGAGGCCGGAGTACCTCTGGAACGCGGAGGCCGGGATCCGCGGCGCGAGCGCCGCTGCGCGGACGCGCAGGGCGACTCGCGTTGTTTCTACATGTGGCGCGAGGACCAGCAGGTGGCGACGTCGTACCAGCTCGATCCCGGCGATCCGCTGTCGTACGTGTTCTTCACCGACAACGCCGCGCGCGGCCGGAACTACGGGCTCGAAGCCTCGGCTCGCTGGCAGGCAACCGCGGACGCTGGCGCTCGGTGCGACGCTCGGCCTGCTGCACACCGAGTACCTCGGCTACCAGTTACGGCGACCGCAACCTCGACGGCCGCGAGCAGGCGCATGCACCCCGTACCAGTATTCGCTGTCGGCACAGTGGAACGACCCCGCGGGCTGGATGGCGCGCGCCGACCTGACGGGCAGCGACGCGTTCTACTTCGACGCGAGCCACGACCAGCCAGTCGCAACCCGTACACGCTGCTGAACCTGAAGGCGGGCTACGCCCGCGGGCACTGGTCGGCGTACGCGTGGGTCCGCAACGTCACCGACGAAGACTATGCCGTCCGCGGGTTTCTATTTCGGACTCGAGCCGCCGGAGTTCGCGAACAAGCTCTACGTGCAGCGTGGCGACCCGCGACTCGCGGGCGTCACGTTCGAGTGGCGCTGGTGAGCGCCGCAGCGACGACCGGCCAACACAGGAGCAACCTGCCGATGCGCATTGCCGTCGACATCAGCCTCTATCCGCTCGACGCGGACTACGTGCCGCCGATCAAGGACTTCATCGAGCGGCTCAACGCCCATGCCGGGCTGCAGGTCGTCGACCAATGCGATGAGCACGCAGGTGGCGGGCGAGCACGATGCGGTTTTCGGCGCCTTGTCGGCGGAAACGCGCGCGACCTTCCGCGAAGAGCGCCGTGCGGTGTTCGTGATGAAGGTGCTGGGCGGCACGCCGACGTCGGCCGAAGGTTGAGCTTGCTCGGGCAGGCATGGGCGGCGCTCGCAGCCGTACCCGCGGCGGAGTGGGTCGCCGTCCTGCTCGCGCTCGGTTACCTGTTGCTCGCGATCCGCCAGAACCCGTGGTGCTGGGCCTGCGCCGTCGCAAGCGCCGTGCTCTACGTCGTGCTCTTCGCGCGCGGCGGGCCTGGCCATGCAGGCGCTGCTGCAGGTGTTCTACATCGCGATGGCGGCGTACGGTTGGCGCGCCTGGCGCGGGGCGGGCGCTGCGGGTCCGCTGCCGGTACGGCGCTGGCCGCTGCGCTGGCACGTGGCGGCCTGGCTCGTCGTGGCGCTGGTCGCGGCGCTCAACGGCGCGCTGCTCGCGGGCGCCGGTGAACCTGCGCTCGTGCGCTACGCCGATGCGTTGATCGCCTGGGCCAGCGTGCTGACGAGCTGGCTCGTCGCGCGCAAGGTGCTCGAGAACTGGCTGTACTGGATCGTGATCGATACGGGCGCCGCGGCGCTTTACGTCGCGCAGGGCCTCAACGCGACAGCGGTCCTGTTCCTGCTGTACGCCGCGCTCGCGGTGCGCGGCTACGCCAGTTGGCGGCGCGACTACGTCGCGGCGGGCGCGGCGCGTGCCTGACGCGTCGATGAACGCACGCGACCAGGCCGAGCGGGAGTTGCGCGCAAGGCTCGCCGGCGACGCGCGCACCCGCGTGCTCGCCAGCGCCGCCTTCGTGCCCGTGGTCGGCGGGCTCAGCAATTTCGCGTGGCGCGCCACCGGTGAATTCGGCGACTGGTTCCTGCGGCTGGCGCGGCCAGGCACCGAGCAGCTCGGTGCCGACCACGTCAACGAGTGCCGGGTGCTCGAGTGCGCGGCGGCGGCGGGCTTCGCACCGTCGGTCCTCCGCTGCGATCCCGCGGCGCGCGTCCTGGTCACGCGCTGGGTTGCAGGGCCGGAACCGATGGCAACCTCGAGGCGCGGCATTTCCACGCGCGCGATGGCAGGCCTGCTCGCCCGGCTGCACGCGACGGCGGCCCCAGGCGACCTGCAGCGAGTCGATTTCGCGGCGCGGGCCGGCGTGCTGGCCGCGATGCTGCGGGACGCGGGTCCCTTGCAGGATCTCGCCGGTCGTGTGTTTGCGTCGCTGGCCGCGACGCCCGTGCAGACCGTGCTGTGTCACAACGACCTGAATCGCGAGAACCTCGTCTGCGACGCGTCCGGGCGCTGGTGGCTCGTCGACTGGGAATATGCCGGCTGCGGCGACCCCGCGTTCGACCTGGCTTCGTTTGCAAGCCAGCACGAATTCGGTCCGGACGCACTCGCGGCACTCACGAACGAGTACCGAGCGGCGGGCGGGCGCATGGAGCCCGATCGGTTGACCCTGGCTCGATGGGCATTCGACTACGTGCAATGGCTCTGGTACCGCGCGTTTCCGGGCCTGGAGGAGTGGCCGGACCCGATCGGCCTCGCTGACCGCGCGGGCACGCTCGCCGCGGCCCTTCATGAGCGTGCAAGCGGCCTCCCGCACTGCAATAATTAGCTGTTCGATTCCAATACAGAGACGGGTGCGAGCATGGCGAAGATGGTGGTCACGGACCGCGACGGCAACGTCCATGCGGTGGAGGGCCGCGAGGGCCTCAAGCTCATGGAGACGCTGCGCGAGTACGACTACGGGGTGACGGCCATCTGCGGCGGCCTCTGCTCCTGCGCCACGTGCCACATCCTGATCGCGCCCGGCTGGACGGGACGGTTGCCCGTGCCCCAGAGCGACGAAAAGGAACTGCTGGTCGAGCTGCAGCACTACGAGCCCGAACGCTCGCGGCTCAGCTGCCAGCTGGACTTCACCGAATCGCTCGACGGCCTCGAGCTCACGATCGCCGAGGACGAGTAGCGGCCGACGTACCGGCTCCGGACGCGTTCGGGCGCCGTGCCCCTGCGCAGCACGATTCCAGAACGAGGAGTACAGCCAGTGGCAGTGTCATTCGACTTGAGCGGACGCGTCGCGGTCGTCACGGGCGCGAGCCGGGGCATCGGCGAGGCGATGGCCCGGACATTCGCCGCGCACGGCGCGCAGGTAGTCGTCTCGAGCCGCAAGCTCGACGGGTGTACTGCCGTCGCGGAGGCGATCAGGGGCGAGGGCGGCAAGGCGCTCGCGGTGGCTTGCCACATCGGCGACATGGACGCGTTGCAGCAGTTGTTCGAACGCGTGCGGCAGGAATTCGGCCGTATCGACGTGCTCGTCAACAACGCGGCGACCAACCCTTACTACGGCCACGTGCTCGACACCGACCCCGGCGCGTTCCAGAAGACCGTGGACGTCAACATCCGCGGCTATTTCTTCGCGTCCGTGCTGGCGGGACGCATGATGCGCGAGACGGGCGGCGGCTCGATCATCAACGTGGCGTCGGTCAACGCGATACGCCCGGGGCCGCAGCAGGGCATCTACTCGATCACGAAGGGCGCCGTGCTCAACATGACGAAGGTGTTCGCCAAGGAGTGCGGCCCGCACGGCATCCGCTGCAATGCGATCCTGCCCGGGCTCATTCGCACGAAATTCGCGGGCGGCCTCATCGCCGACGAGAAACAATTGCAGCACTACCTGGGTAACCACCCACTCGGCCGCTTGGGTGAACCCCAGGACATCGCGGGCGCCGCGCTGTTCCTGGCGTCGAGCGCCTCGGCCTACGTGACCGGAGAATTCCTGGTCGTGGACGGCGGTTTCCTGACCTGAGTCCGGCGTTCCCGCTACCGTTTCGCCTCGGCCTGGCGCGCGACTGCGTCGGCCCTGGCCTGGACGGCCGCCGCGTCGCCCAGGTAACGGCTGGACCGCGGCTTCAGGCCGGGGTCGAGTTCGTACAGCAACGGCACGCCGGTCGGGATGTTGAGTTCGACGATCGCCGCGTCCGTCATGTCGTCGAGCATCTTCACGAGCGCACGCAGGCTGTTGCCGTGCGCGGTCACGAGCACGTTGCGGCCGGCCCGCAGCTCCGGCGCGATGCGCGCATTCCAGAAGGGCAGCACGCGTGCCAGCGTGTCCTTGAGCGATTCCGCCGACGGCAGCTCCGACCGCGGCACGCCGGCATAGCGCCGATCGAACCGAGGATGCCCGGGATCGGTGTCGGGCAATGCCGGCGGCGGGACGTCGTAGCTGCGCCGCCAGACCTTGACCTGGTCGGCGCCGTGACGCGCGACGGTCTGCGCCTTGTCGAGGCCCTGCAAAGCGCCGTAGTGGCGCTCGTTCAGGCGCCAGCTGCGTTCCACGGGCAGCCACATCTGGTCCATTTCGTCGAGCACGATGTTGTGCGTGCGGATCGCCCGCTTCAGCACCGAGGTGAACGTGACGTCGAACTCGATGCCTTCGGCCCGCAGCAGGCGGCCCGCGTCCAGCGCTTCCTGCCGTCCCTGTTCGGAGAGATCCACGTCCACCCAGCCGGTGAAGAGGTTCTCCAGGTTCCAGGTGCTCTGGCCGTGGCGCAGGAATAGAAGCTTGCCGGTGCTCATGAAGGACGCCGCCGTGGGGGTGATGTTGGAGCAATCGCCCGACCTTATAGCAACCCGCGCCGCAGCGAGCCAGACGGGGATACCGCTGCCGGTCAGCGCGGCAGGTGCTGGTCTATCCCGTGCGTGCAGCGCCGCCGGCCGGTGAGTTCGGTCTCGCGCCAGCGCTCCAGGTTCGCGCGTGCCGCGGCGCGCGAGGCCGGGCGGTGCGCAAGGTGCCAGGCGATCGCGGCGAACACGAGCGTCTGGCGCCGCACGCCGGCGTTGCGCAGGCGCGCGCAGAGTTCCTTGTCTTCGGAACCCCAGCCGGTCAGTTCCTCGTCGAAACCGTTCGCCTGCAGCAGGTCGTGCCGCCAGAACCCCTGGTTGCAGGCCTTCACGGCCACGAACGCGTTCGCTGCACGACCCAGGGGGGCAGCGAGTCGCGGCGCGTACACGGCGTAGGCGCGTCGGCGCACCCCGAGGCCCGGGTGCCACGCCCGGGGCGGACGCCCGGTCTGCAGCAGCCGTCGCGTCGCGGCCTCGTCGAGCAGGATGCGCGCGCCCTGGGTCCAGAAACCGGGCCGGGCGGCCCGCAGGTGATCCGCCACGAACTGCGGATGCAGCACCATGTCGCCGTCGACGAGGATCACGTACTCGCAATCGGTGCGCGCAATCGCGAGATTGCGCGCACGCCCGGCGCGAAACCCCACGTGTTCCTGCTGCACGAAGCTCACGGGGACTGCCGCGGAGCCCGCGAATTCCCGGACCATCCTGCCAACGGCGGGGCCCGAGCCGTCGTCGGCGACGATCACCTCGTCCGGCCAGCGCGCCTGGCGGGCCACGCTTGCGAGCACGCGCGCGAGCGCGTCCGGCCGTTCGTACGTGGTGATGACGAGGCAGCTGCGCACTACGCCTCGGTCATGGCGACGCGGCGCACGGTCTGCAGGGCCACGGACAGTGACGCGAAGTCGATGCCGGCGGGTTGCGCGCGGATGTCGTTCACGACCGAGCGGGCGTGCGCGGCTGCGGCCTGGCGCGGTTCCAGCCACTTCTCGATCGCGCGCGCCGGGTCGGCTTCGCGCGAGGACTCGACCACGCCCTGCGCGAGGTTGCGGTGCACCTCGAACAGCGATTCGCGGAGGCTGCCGCGAGCCACGGCGTGCCAGTGGCCTTCCGTGTCGAGCGCCTCGATGCGACTGCGCAGCCAGTCGAGGCCGAAGTGCGTGCCGATCCCGAAGTAGGCGCGTGCCGCCGCGTCGACGGTGATGCGCCGCGCATCCGACAATTCGACGATGTCCGGTGCGCAATGCAGTGCCGAGCACGCGGCGATGCGACGCGTGAGGTCGGCAGGGACGCCGGCCCCGGCGAGTTCCGTCGCGCGCGCCTCGAAGGCCTCGCGGTCGGCACCCACCAGCCATTGCAGCGGAACGCGCGCGAGCTCGCGGATGCCGGGGCGCAGCCGCGCCACCTGCTGCTCGATGCCGAGCGCGGTCCGGTGACGCTGGATCAGCCAGTACGCGACCTGGCGGATCAGTCCCACCGTGTCCTGCACCATCGCGTACTGCACGGCGGCGGCGACCTTGTTGTCGAGTGCCTCGATCGCATACCACATCACGCGTACGTCGAACACCTCGCGCGCGATCGAGTACGCGCGCGCCACGGCGGCCGCGTCGACGCCGGTGTCCTGCTGCGTGCGCGCGACGAACGTCGGGCCCATGCGATTGACGATGCTGTTCGTGGTCGCGGTCACGATGATCTCGCGCTTCAACCGGTGCTCGCCGAGCAGCCGGCCGTAGCGTCGCGCAAGGCGCGGCGGGAAGTACCGATCGAGTTCCTCGCCGAGGTAGGGATCCTCCGGCACGTCCGACTGGATCAGCTGCGCGTTGAGCGCGATCTTGGCGTAGCTCAGGATCATCGCGAGCTCCGGCCGCGCGAGGCCCTGGCCGGCGCGGCGCCGGTCCTCGATCTCCTCGGCGCTCGGCAGGAACTCCAGGCTGCGGTCGAGCACGCCGTCCAGCTCGAGCGAGCGGATGAAATGGGCGTGCTCGCCGAGGCGTTCCGGTGCCGCGGCCTGCAGCAGGCTGATCGCCTGGCTCTGCAGGTAGTTGTCGCGCAGCACCAGCTGCGCCACGTCGTCGGTCATCGCCGCCAGCAGGCGGTTGCGCTCGCGCGTCGCGAGCCGCGTCTTCTCCTGCACGGTCTTCAGCAGGATCTTGATGTTCACCTCGTGGTCCGAGCAGTCGACGCCGCCCGAATTGTCGACGAAGTCGGTGTTGACCCGGCCGCCCCGCAACGCGAACTCGATGCGCCCGAGTTGCGAGAAGCCGAGGTTGCCGCCTTCGCCGACGACCCTGCAGCGCAGCTCGCGGCCGTCCACGCGCACCGCGTCGTTGGCGCGGTCGCCGATCTGCGGAATTCGCTTCCCACGACGCCTTGACGTAGGTGCCGATGCCGCCGTTCCAGAGCAGGTCGACCGGCAGCTTCAGGATCGCGCGGATTATGTCGGTCGGCGTGGCCTTTGCGGCTTCGACGCCGAGCAGCGCGCGCGCCTGCGAGGAGAGCGCGATCTCCTTGGCGTTGCGCGGGAACACGCCGCCGCCCTTCGAGATCGTGCGCGTATCGTAGTCGGCCCACGACGAGCGCGGCAGCTTGAAGAGGCGCTCCCGCTCGCTGAAGCTGCCCGCCGCGTCCGGGTCGGGATCGAGGAAGATGTGCTGGTGGTTGAATGCGGCGACGAGCCGCAGGTGCGGCGACGAGAGCATGCCGTTGCCGAACACGTCGCCTGCCATGTCGCCGACGCCGGCGACCGTGAACTGCTGCGACTGCGTGTCGAGCCCGAGCTCGCGGAAATGGCGCTTCACGCATTCCCAGCCGCCGCGTGCGGTGATGCCCATCTTCTTGTGGTCGTAGCCCGCCGAGCCGCCGGACGCGAACGCATCGCCGAGCCAGAAGCCGTACTCGGCCGCGAGCGCGTTCGCGGTGTCGGAGAACGTCGCCGTGCCCTTGTCTGCCGCCACGACGAGGTATGGGTCGTCCGGGTCGTAGCGGACCGTGCGTGCCGGCGCCACGATCGCGTCGCCCGCGACGTTGTCGGTGAGGTCGAGCAGGCCGCGAATGAACATCCGGTAGCACTCGGTGCCCTCGCGCTGCACTTCCTCGCGCGACGCTCCGGCCGCCATCTGCTTCGGCACGAAGCCGCCCTTCGCGCCGACCGGCACGATCAGCGTGTTCTTGACGTTCTGCGCCTTCATGAGGCCCGAGGATCTCGGTGCGGAAATCCTCGCGCCGGTCCGACCAGCGGAGTCCGCCGCGGGCGACCTTGCCCATGCGCAGGTGCACGCCCTCGACCCGCGGCGAGTACACCCAGATCTCGAACATCGGCCGCGGTTTCGGCAACTCGGGCAGCAGCTTCGGGTCGAGCTTGAAGGACAGGTAACCCTTCGGCCGGCCCTCGGCGTCGCGCTGGAAATGGTTGGTGCGCAAGGCCGCGAGGATCACGGCACGGAATGCGCGCAGGATGCGGTCGTCGTCCGGGCTCGTGACCGCTCGAGCGCGTCGTCGATGTCGCCGGCGAGCGCCCGCACCTGCGAGGTGCGCGTCGCGCCGGCTTGAGGTCGGGATCGAAACGCGCCTCGAACGTCCACACGAGCCGTGCGGTCGAGCGCGGCGTTGCGCGCGAGCACCGACTCCATGTAGCGCTGGCTGAATGGCAGGCCGGTCTGCAGCAGGTAACGGCACACCGCGCGCACGACGAGCGTCTGGCGCCAGTCGAGGCCCGCGGCGAGCACCAGCCGGTTGAAGCCGTCGCTCTCCGCGTGGCCGCGGTGCACGGCGAAGAACGCTTCCTCGAAGCGCATGCCCTCGAGATCGGGGTCGAGTTGCCGGCCGCCCGCGTGGCGCACCTCGAGGTCCTGGATCCACAGCGTGTCGCCGCCGGGCTCGAGCACGCGGTAAGGCCGCTCGTTCAGGATGCGCAGGTCGAAGTTCTCGAGCAGCGGCAGCATGTCGGACATCGCGACTGGCTCGCCGCGGCGATAGAGGCGCAGGTGCAGCACGTCGCGGCCCGCCGCGCCCGGGCGCAACTGCATGCCGAGCGCGCCAGCGCCGGGCGGCAGCGCGGCCAGTTCCAGCAGGTCGACGATGGCGTCGGCGGGTCGCACGTCCTCCTGGTACGCGACCGGGAAGGCGGCGCTGAAGCGGTCGGCCAGCGCGTCCGCGACGTCCGGCGCCAGTTTTGCGCCGAGTTCCTCGCGCAGCTGGTCGGCCCAGGTGCGCATCGCCTCGGTGATGCGCCGCTCGATGCGCTCGACGTCCGCCGTCGCCGCCTTGCCTGGTTCCGTGCGCACGAGCGTGTGCAGGCGGGCGAGCGCGGACTCCGAGATCTGCACCTGCGACTCGAGGTCGATGCCCGACAGTTCCTCGCGCAGGATGCGCTCGATGCGCTCGCGCGCCTGCGTGTTGTAGCGATCGCGCGGCACGTAGAGCAGGCAGGAGAAGAATCGCTCGTACGGGTCGCGCCGTGCGAAGAGACGCACGCGTCGCCGCTCGTACAGGTTGACGATGCCGCGGATCGTGCGCACGAGCTCGGGCACGGTCGCCTGGAACAACTCGTCGCGCGGGTGCGTCTCGAGCACGTGGATCAGCGCCTTGCCGTCGTGGCTGGTCGGCGGAACGCCGAAACGGTCGATGACGCGCTGCACCTTGTGGCGCAGCAGCGGGATCTCGCGCGGGCTGGTGCTGTAGGTCGTCGAGGTGAACAGGCCGATGAAGCGCTTCTCGCCGATCACGCGACCGTGCGAATCGAACGTCTTGATGCCGATGTAGTCGAGGTACGTGGCGCGATGCACGGTCGAGGCCGAGTTCGCCTTGGTCACGATGAGCAACGTTGTCTCGCGCGCCTTGCGCTGCAGCTCGCCACGCAGCTCGGTGGTCCTGGGCTGGGGCCGTCCCGGTCCGATGCGCAGCAGGCCGAGGCCCGAGCGGGGTGCGGGCACCAGGCGGTCGTGAGACGCGCCGCGCTCGAGCCGGTACTCACGGTAGCCGAGGAATGTGAAGTGATTGTCGGCCAGCCAGTCGATGAACTCGGTCGCCTCGACTTCCTCCGCGCGCGGCACGCGCGGCACGCCCGCATTGATCTGCCGGGCAATCTGCCGCGCACGGTCGCGCATGGTGGGCCAGTCCGTCACCGCGAGCCGCACGTCCTCGAGCGTGCCGAGGATGCGGCTGCGCAGGGCTTCGAGCCGGCCCGCATCGCTCGTGCGCGGCACGGCGACGTGCTGCCAGGACTCGAGCGTGCCGGCCTTGCTGTCCGCCGGCTCGAGGCGCTTCAGCCGGCCACGGCCGTCGCGCACGACCCGCAACACCGGATGCACCATGAGTTGCGTGGGCAGTCCGGCCTCGTTCAGGACCATCGCCAGCGAATCGACGAGGAACGGCATGTCGTCGGTCACGACCTCGACGATCGTGTACGTTGAGCGCCAGCCGTCCGAGTCCTCGCGCGGGTTGAACACGCGCACGAGCGGCGCGCCTGCGCGGCGCACCGTGCCGAACGCGAGGTGCCCGGCGGCGGAGAGCGCAAACTGCGCGGCCTCCCGGAACTCCAGATCCTCTTCGCCGACACCGCGGTAATAGTCCTGCACTAACGCGGGCAGTGCCACGGGCGTCTTCGCCTTGGCGATCCTGCGCGCGTGCCGGGCGATGGCGTCGATCCTGTGCTGCCTTGCGGCCGGAATGGTTCCTGGCATGGGCGTGAGGTCCTTCTTCGTTATACGGCGTCGCGTCGGCGCGACGGGGTGTCTGTGTTCGCTGCGCCGCGCCGCTGGCGGCGCCGCTCAGCGCCGGGCGCGCGCAGGCCTGCCGAAAGCGCTTCCGCGCGCGCGGTCAGGACGCCCAGCACGCGCGACAGCATGTCCCGGTCCGCCGGCGCGATCGAGTCGAGCAGCGAGCGTTCGAACTCGAGGGCGAGCGGTGCCACGTCGCGGTAGACCGCGGCGCCCGCCGCCGAGACCTGCAGCACGGACCGCCGCCGGTCGTCCGGCGCCACGGCGCGTCGCAGGCGGCCGGCACGCAGCAGGCGATTGACCGCGCGGCTCACGGCTACGGCATCCATGCGGGTCTTCTGCGCGACTTCGCGCGCGGAGAGTCCCGGATAGCGGGTCAGCACCGCGATCACGCGCCATTCGGGGATCGTCAGGCCGAATCGCTCTTCGTAGGCAGCCGCGATCGCGGTGCTCGTCACGTTGGCGAGCACCGAGAGGCGATAGGGGAGGAAGCTTTCGAGTTCGATCACGGGCGAAGTCACGCAGGTCCACCGCGACGATTGGTTGCGAGTGTAACGATTCGCAGGCCGGCGGCGCCAGCGTTCAGGGACGGTGCGGCCGCGCCAGGTACTCGTGCGCCTGCATTTCGGCCAGCCGGCTGCGCGTGCGCTCGAACTCGAACCACAGCCTCTCGCCGCGGTAGAGCTCGCCTGGCGGCGCGGCAGCCGACAGCACGAGCTTGACGCCGCGGTCGTAGAACTCGTCGACCAGCGCGATGAAACGGCGGGCCTGGTTCTCGGCCGTGACGTCGAGGACCGGAACCCCCGTGACGAGCACGGTGTGGTAGTCACGGGCGATCTCGATGTAGTCCACCTGCGAGCGCGGGCCGTCGCACAGTGCGTCGAAGTCGAACCAGATCACCTCGTCCGTGGCCGCGACGTACGGTATCGCGCGGCCTTCGACCGCGATCGTGCCCGGGCCGCCGGCCGCGTCGTCGGCCAGCTCCGCATAGCGGCGTTCCATCTGCGCTCGCGCATCCGGCGCGCGCCCGTCGAGGTACAGCGGAGCCTGCTCGAGCTGGCGCAACCGGTAGTCCTGGCCCGCGTCCACGTTGACGATTTCCGTGTGGCGCTCGAGCAGCGCGATCGCCGGCAGGAAGCGCTGGCGCTGCAGGCCGTCCCGGTACAGGTCGCGCGGAGGGGCGTTGGACGTCACGACCAGGGCCGTGCCCCGTGCGAAGAGCCCCTTGAAGAGTCCCGCCAGCAGCATCGCGTCGGCGATGTCGGTCACGAAGAGTTCGTCGAGGCAGAGCACGCTCGTGTCCCGCGTCATTGCCTCCGCGACTGCGTCGAGCGGATCCTGCAGGTCGCGCAGGTGCCGCAGTCGTTCGTGCACGTCCTTCATGAAGCGATGGAAATGCTCGCGCCGCGCCGGCACGCCGGCGTGCGCGTGAAACAGGTCCATCAGGAATGTCTTGCCGCGACCCACGCCGCCCCAGAGGTACAGGCCGCGCTCGGCCGCGACGGGCGGCTGGCGCAGGGCGCGCTGCAGCAATGACGCGACGCGGCCGTTGCGGCGGGCGCCCGGGCGACGCAGGCGGCGTGCGAGGTCGCCCAGCCGGTCGATCGCGTGCAACTGCGCGGGATCGGGAAGGTAATGGTGCCTGGCGAGCGCCGTCTCGTATTCGCGACGCAGGAGGCTCCCCGACGGCATCGCGTCCCGGTCAGCGCTGCAGTTCCGCGCGGTCGCGGAAATGCCGGAGCGCGTCCGGATTCGCCAGCGCGTCGGTGTTGCGGACCGGGCGGCCGTGCACGACGTCGCGCACCGCGAGTTCGACGATCTTGCCGCTGATCGTGCGCGGTATGTCGGGCACGGCGAGAATGCGCGCGGGCACGTGACGCGGCGTGGCGTTGCGGCGGATCACGTCGCGGATCCGCTGCTCGAGCGCCGCGTCGAGCGTCACGCCGGGACGTGTCCGGACGAACAGCACGACCCGCACGTCGTGTTCCCACTGCTGACCGATGGCGACGCTCTCGAGGATCTCGTCGAGCTTCTCGACCTGGCGGTAGATCTCCGCCGTGCCGATGCGCACGCCGCCCGGATTCAGCACCGCGTCGGAGCGTCCGAGGATCACGAACCCGCCATGGTCGGTCTGCAGCGCGAAGTCCCCGTGGCACCACACGTTCGCGAACCGCTCGAAGTACGCGGCGCGGTACCTGCGACCCTCCGGATCGTTCCAGAAGCCGAGCGGCATCGAGGGGAAAGGCGCGCTGCAGACGAGTTCGCCTTCGCGCTCGCGCACCGCCACGCCTTGCTCGTCGAACACGGCGGTCTGCATGCCGAGCCCCGCACCCTGCAATTCGCCGCGGCGCACGGGTTGCCAGGGGTTGCCGAGCACGAAGCAGGAAACGATGTCGGTGCCGCCGGAAATCGACGCGAGGTGCACGTCCGCCTTGACGCGGGCATGCACGTAATCGAATTGCTCGGGCGCGAGCGGCGACCCAGTCGACAGCACGGTGCGCAGCGCGGCGAGGTCGAAGTCGCGCGCTGGCGCGCCGCCGTCTTTTTCGAGCGCTGCCAGGTATTTCGGGCTCGTGCCGAAGACCGTGACGCGCTCGCGTTCCGCCAGGCGCCACAGCACGTCGCGGTCCGGCGCGAAGGGTGAGCCGTCGTAGAGCACGAGCGTGCAACCGCTCGCGAGCCCCGACACGAGCCAGTTCCACATCATCCAGCCGCAGGTCGTGAAGAAGAACAGGCGATCCTCGGGCTTGACGTCCGTGTGCAGCAGGTGTTCCTTGCGATGTTGCAGCAGCGTGCCGCCGGCGCCGTGCACGATGCACTTGGGGGCACCGGTGGTGCCGGACGAGTACATCACGTACAGCGGCGCGTTGAAGGGCAGGCGCGTGAACTCGAGCGGCGCGCCCGGGGTGCCGAACCGGGCGTACGGCACGGCGTGCGGCAGTTCGAGCGTGCGGTCGCTGTCTTCTAGATACGGCACGACGACGACCCGCTCGATCGACGGCAATTTCTCCAGCACGCCGCGGATCGGCTCGAGCGAGTCGAGCGTCTTGCCGCCGTAGTAGTAGCCATCCGCCGTGAAGAGCACTCGCGGTGCGATCTGCCCGAAGCGGTCGAGCACGCCGTTGACGCCGAAGTCCGGCGAGCACGACGTCCAGACGCCGCCGAGACTCGTCGTGGCGAGCATCGCAATGGCGGTCTCGGGCAGGTTGGGCAGGTAGCCCGCGACGCGATCGCCTGGCTGCAGGCCGAGTTCGCGCAGGCCCGAAGCGATGCGCGCAACCTCGTCGCGGAGTTGCCGGTACGAGAATTCGCGCCGGGTGCCGCGCTCGTTGACCCAGACCAGCGCCGGGTGCTCGTCGTTGCGCGCGAGCAGGTTCTCGGCAAAATTGAGGCGAGTGTCCTCGAACCAGACGCTGCCCGGCATGCGGTCCCGGTCACGCAGGACCGGCGCCGTGCCCGGCTCCCAGATCACGCGGGCGAACGCCGCGAGTTCGGTCCAGAACTCCTCGCGGTGGGCGACCGACCAGCGCCACAAGGCTTCGTAATCGCCGGCCGGTGCGGCGCCGAACGTCGCATGTCGCTCGCGTGCGAGTTCCGCGAATCGCGTGAGGTTCGAGGCGGCCACTCGCGCGGGCGAGGGCGTCCAGATCGGTTGTGTCATGCGCCGGCCCGCCTTGTGTCACATCGCGGGATAGTTGGGACCGGACCCGCCTTCGGGCGTGGTCCACGTGATGATCTCGTACGGGTCCTTGATGTCGCAGGCCTTGCAGTGCACGCAGTTCGAGGCGTTGATCTGCAGGCGGCGCCCGCCCGCGCCGTCGTCCACCATTTCATAGACGTGTGCCGGGCAGAAGTGCTGGCACGGGTTGCCGTACTCGGTCGTGCAGCGCGTCGCGCAGATCGAGGTGTCGTGCACCTTCAGGTGCACGGGTTGCGATTCCTCGTGCACGTTGCCTGCGAAGAACACGGCGCTGACGCGATCGCGCGGCTTGAGGGCCCGCTCGCTCCAGCCGCGCTCGGGGGAGGGGAGCTGGTCCAGCCGCTGCAATGCGGAGTGATCGGCGTGATTCTGCAGCGTCCACGGCGCGTGGCCGCCCGTCAGCGTCTCGAACGCGCCGTTCGCGAGGCCGAGCCACATGCCCTTGTTGAATCCGGGACGCACGTTGCGAACCTTGTAGAGTTCGGCGGCGCCGGCCGAGGCGCGCCACCGCTGGTCGAAGCCCGCGGGAGCACCGGTCTCGACGAGGTGCTCGGCCGCCAGCACGCCCGAGCGCACCGCCTGGTGCACGCCCTTGATCTTGGTCACGTTGAGCGTGCCGCCCGCGTCGCCCACGAGGAGCGCGCCCGGCATCTCGAACGTCGGCATCGACTGCCAGCCGCCTTCGATGATCGTGCGCGCGCCGTACGTCACGAGCTCGCCGCCCTCGAACAGCGGCCGCAGGCTCGGGTGGTTCTTGAACTGCTGAAATGCCTCGAACGGACGGAACCGCGGGTCCTCGTAGTCGAGGCCGACGACGAAACCGATGTAGAGCCGGTTCTGGTCGAGCTGGTAGTGAAAACTGCCGCCGTAGGTCCTCGAATCCATCGGGAAGCCGACCGTATGGCGGATGAGGCCGGGCTCGAGCCGGCCCTCCGGCAATTGCCACAGCTCCTTGAAGCCGAGGCCGTAGGTCTGCGGCGACTTGCCGGCGTCGAGCCGGAACCGTTTGATCAGCTCCTTGGATACGCTGCCCCGGCAGCCCTCGGCGAGGATGGTCGTCTTCGCGCGGATCTCGGGCCCGGGCGCGAAGCTGTCCCCGGGGTTGCCGTCCTTGTCGAGTCCCATGTCGCCGATCTGCACGCCGGCGACCGCGCCCGCTGCGTCGTAGAGCGGCCTGGCTGCGGCAAATCCCGCGAACACGTCGACTCCCAGCTCTTCGGCCCTGACGCCTAGCATCGCGGCCACGTTACCCAGCGAAACGATGAAATTGCCGTGATTGTTCATCTGCGGCGGGGTCGGCAGCTTGTACCGCTTCGACTTCGTCAGGAAGCTGAACTCGTCGCGGCCCGCCGGCACGCAGATGCCCTTGAAGCCGTCCCGCCAGCCCGGCACGAGCCGGTCGAGCGGCTCGGGCTCGATGACCGCGCCCGAGAGTGCGTGGGCACCGACGCTCGCGGCTTTCTCGAGCAGGCAGACGTTCAATCCGGGCTGCAGCTGCTTGAGACGGATCGCGCACGACAGCCCTGCAGGGCCCGCGCCCACGATCACGACGTCGTACTCCATCACGTCCCGTTCGATCGCACTCATGAGGACCCCGCCGTGCCGCTGCGTGTCAGCCCGTCGAATTTACCACTTCAGCGCGGGGCCATGCGGATCGCGCCGTCCAGCCGGACGGTCTCGCCGTTCAGCATCGGGTTCTCGATGACTTGCCTGACGAAGAGCGCGAATTCATCCGGCTGGCCGAGGCGCGGCGGGAACGGCACCTGCCTGCCGAGCGACGCCTTCGCGTCCTCCGGCAGGCCAGCGAGCAACGGCGTCTCGAACAGTCCGGGCGCGATCGTCATCACGCGGATGCCGAGGCTCGCGAGGTCGCGGGCCATCGGCAGCGTCATGCCGACCAGCCCGCCCTTCGACGCGGAATAGGACACCTGGCCAACCTGGCCGTCGAACGCTGCGACCGACGCCGTCATCACGATGACGCCGCGCTCGCCGTGCGCATTCGGCGCGTTGGACTGCATCAGTGCCGCCGCCTGCGCCGACACGATCAGCGTGCCGACGAGGTTGATCTCGATGACCTTGCGGAAACTCTCGGCCGGCAGGGGACCGTCCTTGCCGACGAGCTTGCGCGGCGGGCCGATGCCCGCGCAGTTGATCGCCGCGTTGAGCCCGCCCATCGCAGCGGCAGCGGCGGCGACGGCCGCAATCACCGCCGGCTCCGAGGTTACGTCCACCTTGTGGAAGCTCGCCGCGCTGCCGAGCGTGCGCACGGCATCGACGCCAGCAGTCTCGTTCACGTCGAAGAGCGCTACCTTGCCGCCCGCGGCCACCAGCATCCTGGCGACGGCGAGGCCGAGCCCGGAAGCGCCGCCGGTGATGATCGCGCGAGTGTCCTGGATCTGCATGTCGGTGTCCCCGTGATGTTCGGCTGTTTGATCAGAGTCGCAGGCCGCCGTCGACGTCGAGGCTGCGGCCCGTGAAAAAGTCGTTCTCCGCGATGAACACCGCGCCATGCGCGATCTCGTCGGGCAGGCCGAGGCGCTTCAACGGCACCGGCGCCGTGACTCGATCGAGCATCTCCGGCGGCATCGAGGCGAGCAGGTCGGTGCGGACGAAGCCGGGCGCGATCGAGGCCGCGCGGATCCCGAAGCGGGCCAGCTCGCGCGCCCAGACGACCGCCATCGACGTGACCCCGGCCTTGGCCGCCGAGTAATTGCTCTGTCCCGCGTTGCCGGCCTTCGAGATGCTCGCGATGTTGATCAGCACGCCGCCCTGGCCGAGCTTGATCATGCGCTCGGCGCCTTCGCGCCCGCACAGGAAGACACCGGTCAGGTTGACGTCGATGACCGCCTGCCACTGGTCGAGGCTCATCTTGCCCACGACGGCGCCGTCCTTCACCTTGACGAGCAACGCATCCTTGATGATGCCGGCATTGTTGACGACGACGTCGAGGCGCCCGTGCCCGGCGACGACTTCGTCGAAGACGCGGATCACCTGGTCCTCCCGCGCGACGTTCAAGGCGTGCGCACTGGCGTGCACGCCGCGCGCAGCAAACTCGGCCTGCGTGGTGTCCAGGTCGGACTGGTTCAGGTCGAGGAGCGCGAGCCGGGCCCCCTTGTCCGCGAACGCCGTTGCGATCGACTTGCCGATGCCGCGCGCGCCGCCCGTCACGACGACGACCTTGCCGTTCAATTGCATGCTGGGAACCGTACCTTCTGCCGTTGTCTGGAGTTCTGGTCGGCCGCGCCGGCGGGTCGGGAGACCCGCGCGGTCCGTGCCGTGGCGTAGCCCTGCGCCGGGCTCACCCGATGAGTTCGATTGCCACAGCGCAGGCCTCGCCGCCGCCGATGCACTGCGACGCGACGCCACGGCGCAGCCCGCGCTTGCGCAAGGCGTGCACCAGCGTCGTGATGAGGCGTGCGCCGGTCGCGCCGATCGGGTGGCCGAGCGCGCACGCGCCGCCGTTCACGTTCACCTTGTCGTGCGGCAGGCCGAGATCCTGCATCGCGGCCATGGTCACGCACGCGAACGCCTCGTTGATCTCGAACAGGTCCACGTCGCTCACCTTCCAGCCGGCGCGATCGAGCGCCTTCTGGATCGACGGGGCCGGCGCCGTCGTGAACCACTCGGGCGCCTGCGCGTGACTTGCATACGCGACCAGTCGCGCGATCGGCGTGAGGCCCGCGTTGCGCGCCGCGCGATTCGCCTGCGAGCACGATGGCGGCGGCGCCGTCCGAAATGGACGACGACGATGGCCGCGGTGACGGTGCCGTCCTTGCCGAACGCGGGCTTCAGCGACGGGATCTTCTCGATGTCGAGCGCGAAGGGCGTCTCGTCCTGCGCGACCAGCTGTTCACCCTTGCGCGTCTTCACCGTGGCCGGCGCGATCTCGGCGACGAAGTCGCCGTCGCGCACGGCGCGCTGCGCGCGGCGCACGGACTCGGCCGCGAACGCGTCCTGGTCGGCGCGCGAGAATCCGTACTTGCTCGCGGTGACGTCGGCGAAGCAACCCATGGCCTTGCCGTCCCAGGGACTCTGCAGGCCGTCATAGAACATGTGGTCGAAGATCTCGCCGTGGCCCATGCGGTAACCCGCTCGCGCCTTCAGCAGCAGGTACGGCGCGTTCGTCATCGATTCGAGGCCGCCGGCCAGCACGAGTCCCGCCGATCCGGCGCGGATCTGGTCGGCGGCCAGCATCACGGCCTTCATGCCGGAGCCGCACATCTTGTTGACCGTCGTCGCCGGCACGCTCGCGGCGACGCCGGCACCGACCGCCGCCTGTCGCGCCGGCGCCTGGCCCAGGCCCGCCGGCAGCACGCAGCCGAAGATCACCTCGTCGAGCGCGTCGGGCGCGACGCCCGCCTCCGCGAGCGCCGCCTTGGCCGCGATCGCGCCGAGCTGCGTGGCGGTCAGCGGGGCAAGCACGCCCTGGAACGCACCGATGGGCGTGCGGCGGGCCGCAACGATGACAAGGGATTCGGTCATGTCAGGATTCCTTGCGGGCGAGCGGGCGGCATGCAGCACCACCCGGCAGAGCGCGCATGAGGTCGCGGTTCCAGTGCGTCGACGACGGGCTGGCGCGGCGCGGCGCAGTGTACGCCGCGTACTTTTTGCAGCGCAAGACACCGGGTGCAGGCGGTACGACCAGCGGGTCAGCCGGGTTTGCGCGCGCGCGGCGTGGCGCGGACGGCTCGATCGCGGCCGGGGCACGGGGCGCGAGTCCGTGCTCCAGAAGGCGCACGAACGCGTCGGCGACGGCCGCAGCCGACAGCGACTGGTCCGGGCGATACCAGTGCGCGATCCAGTTGAGCGCGCCCGCGATCGCGAACGACGTCAGCTTCGGGTCCTCGATCGCGATCGAGCCGTCGCGCTGTCCCTCGAGCAGCAGGCGGCGGATGCCCTGGTCGATCTCCGACTTGAGGGCCCTGATCCTGCCGCCGAGCTCCGGGCCGAGGTCCTGGTGCTCGGCCGCGCACCATGCACCAGCCGTAATCGGACGCGATCGCGAGCGCGTAATCGCGCACGACGTCCCGAAGCGGTCGCGGCCGCTGCCGACCGCCTGCTCGGCGCGGCGAAGTGCTTCCCGGATCGGCAGGAGGCCTGCCTGGAAGCACTCGAACAGCAGTTGTTCCTTGTTCGCGACGTAGTAGTAGACGGTGGGCTTGGTGACGCCGAGCGTCGCGGCGATGTCGTCGAGCGAGGTGTTGTGGTAGCCGCGCGTGTTGAAGGCGCGCGCCGCCGCGCGGATCACCGCGTCGCGCTTCGTGTCGTGGTCTCGCGGCGCCGCCGCCCGCCCCAGACGCCGTCCGGATCGAGCACTGCATTGCGCGCACGCCGCGCGGGGTGTGAAGTGGACTCCGCCATGTCCGGTTTCGCCATTGACTGCTGCTGGGGTCCTGAGCATACTGCACGGTAGAACACTACTCAACAGTAAGTTTACTCGGGACCGCGCACCGGGTCCGCAGGAGGAGTTGCCGATGTCCGTCCAGACCAGCTTCCGCGCGACTTCGCAGAGTGCCGCAGCCGGTGTCGAACAGGCGCCGCTGCGCTTCGTGAGCGCCGCGTCGCTCTTCGACGGGCACGACGCGGCGATCAACATGATCCGCCGCCTGCTGCAGGCGCACGGGCGCCGAGGTCGTGCACCTCGGCCACAACCGCAGCGTCGCCGACATCGTGCGCGCCGCGATCCAGGAGGATGCCGACGGCATCGCGGTCAGCTCCTACCAGGGCGGCCACAACGAATACTTCCGCTACATGGTCGACATGCTGCGCGAGCAGGGCGCCGGGCACATCCGCGTCGTCGGTCGGCGGTGGCGGCACGATCGCGCCGGCGCGAGATCGCGGAGCTCGAGGCCTACGGCGTCGAGCGCATCTACACGCCCGAGGACGGCCGCAGCTCGGGCTCGACGGCATGATCGAGGACGTGCTCGCGCGGGTGCGGCGTGCCCGCAAGCCCGCGTTCGAGTTCGGCCCGGTCGGCCCGCGCGACGACCAGCAGATCGCCCGCGCGATCTCCGCGCTGAGCGAGGACGAGGCGCGATGCGGCCCTCGGCGAGACGCTGCGCGAGTGCGGCGGCGCCGGGGCACGCGCAGTCGCCCGTCGTCGGCATCACCGGCACCGGCGGCGCCGGCAAGTCGAGCCTGACCGACGAGCTGCTGATGCGCTTCGTGCGCCACTTTCCGGACCGCAGCATCGCCGTCGTCGCGATGGACCCGACGCGCCGCCGCAGCGGCGGCGCGCTGCTCGGCGACCGCATCCGCATGAACAGCCTCGCGCAGCGGAGCAGGTCTTCATGCGCTCGCTCGCGACGCGCCGCGCAGCACCTCGCGACCAGCGCGGTGCTCGGCGACGTGCTCGCACCTGCTGCAAGTACGCGGGCTTCGACCTCATCGTCGTCGAGACCGCGGGCATCGGCCAGAGCGACTCCGAGATCGTCGACCTCGTCGACGTGCCGGTGTACGTGATGACGAGCGAGTACGGCGCGGCGAGCCAGCTCGAGAAGATCGACATGCTCGACTTCGCCGACCTGATCGTGCTCAACAAGTTCGAGAAGCGCGGCGCCGAGGACGCGCTGCGCGACGTGCGCAAGCAGTGGCGGCGCAACCACGTCGCGTTCCAGGTGCGCCGACGACGAGATTCCGGTGTTCCCGACGATCGCGAGCCAGTTCAACGACCCGGGCGTCAACCGGCTGTTCGCGGCGCTGCTGCCGAGCGGCTGCGACGCGGCCGGCGGGCGGCGGCAGCGCTGGCGACGCGGCCGATCCCGGTCCGACGGAGCTGCGTCGCGCGCCACGCGCTGATTCCCGGCGCAGCGCGCGCGCTATCTCGCGGAGATCGCGGGCAACGGCCGGCGCGCCCAGCGACGAGCCGTGGCGACGCGCGCCGACGCGGCGAGCCGCGCCCAGCAGCCTCTACGAGGCGCTCGCGACGCTCGGCGACGCCGCGCTGCCGGCGCCGCTCGAGCGCTATCCGGCCGCCGCGCTCGCCGACGACGCGGCCGACGCCGCATTGATCGCGCTTGCGCGAGCGCCTACAACGACGGCGCTCGATGCGGTCGGCGCCGAGGGCGTCGACGCTGCTGCGGCAGTGGCCGGCGCGCGGCGAGGCGGCGACCGACGAGCACTACGCGTACGAGGTGCGCGGGCGCGAGCATCCGCGGCGACAACTACACGAGACGCTGAGCCACAGCAGGTGCCGAAGATCGCGGTGCCGCAGCTTCCGCGACTGGGGCGAGCTGCTGCGTTCCTGCTGAAGGAGAACCTGCCCGGGCAGCTTTCCCTACACCGCGGGCGTCTATCCCTACCGCCGCGAGGAGGAGGACCCGACGCGCATGTTCGCGGGCGAGGGCGCGCCGGAGCGCACCAACCGCCGCTTCCACTACCTCGCGGCCGGCCACGGCGCGGCGCGGCTGTCGACCGCCTTCGACTCGACGACGCTCTACGGCGAGGATCCGGACGCGCGGCCCGACATCTACGGCCGCATCGGCAACTCCGGCGTGTCGATCGCGACGCTCGACGACATGAAGAAGCTCTACTCGGGCTTCGACCTGTGCGCGCCGACGACCTCGGTGTCGATGACGATCAACGGCCCGGCGCCGATGATCCTCGCGATGTTCATGAACACCGCGATCGACCAGCGCGTCGAGCGGTACCTGCGCGAGTCGGGCGGCTGGCCGGAGGCCGAGCGCCGGATCGCCGACGCTGCTCGCCGGGCCGCGAGCGCCCGCGTCTACAGCGGCGAGCTGCCGCGAACGGCACGACGGCTTCGGGCTCGGGCTGCTCGGCGTCACGGGCGATCAGCTCGTCGACCGCGGAGACCTACGAGCGGATCCGCGCCGAGACGCTCGCGCTGGTGCGCGGCACGGTGCAGGCCGACATCCTCAAGGAGGACCAGGCGCAGAACACCTGCATCTTCTCGACCGAGTTCGCGCTGCGGATGATGGGCGACGTGCAGCAGTTCTTCATCGACCACGACGTCCGCAACTTCTACTCGGTCTCGATCTCCGGCTATCACATCGCCGAGGCGGGGGCGAACCCGATCTCGCAGCTCGCCTTCACGCTCGCGAACGGCTTCACGATCGTCGAGTACTACCTCGCGCGCGGCATGAAGATCGACGACTTCGCGCCGAACCTGTCGCTTCTTCTTCTCGAACGGCATGGACCCCGAGTACGCGGTGATCGGCCGCGTCGCGCGCCGCATCTGGGCGCGCGCGATGCGCGACCTCTACGGCGCCGGGCCGCGCAGCCAGATGCTGAAGTACCACATCCAGACCTCGGGCCGCAGCCTGCACGCGCAGGAGATCCAGTTCAACGACATCCGCACGACGCTGCAGGCGCTCTACGCGCTCTTCGACAACTGCAACAGCCTGCACACCAACGCCTACGACGAGGCGATCACGACGCCGACCGAGGAATCGGTGCGCCGCGCGGTCGCGATCCAGCTGATCATCAACCGCGAGCTCGGGCTCAACAAGACGCAGAACCCGTGGCAGGGCTCGTTCGCGATCGAGGAGCTGACCGACCTGGTCGAGGAGGCCGTCTACCGCGAGTTCGACCGCATCTCCGAGCGCGGCGGCGTGCTCGGCGCGATGGAGACGATGTACCAGCGCGGCAAGATCCAGGAAGAGAGCCTCTACTACGAGACGCTGAAGCACGACGGCACGCTGCCGATCATCGGCGTCAACACCTTCCTCGCCCAGCAGGACGCCGGGGCCGAGATCCGCGAACGCGGAGCTGATCCGCTCGACCGACGAGGAGAAGGAGGACCAGATGACCGGCGTGCGCGCGTTCCAGGAGCGCAATGCGGCAGCGGCGGCCGGCCGCGCTCGCGCGCCTGCAGAAGGTGGCGGCGTCGCGGCGGCAACGTGTTCGCGGAGCTGATGGAGACGGTCAAGGTCGCCTCGCTCGGCAGATCTCGCGCGCGCTCTACGAGGTCGGCGGGCAGTACCGGCGCAACATGTAGGGCCGGGTCAGGCCGGCTCGACCTCGCCGAGCCGCTGCAGCATGCGCTGCCGCGTCTCGTCGCGCAGCCGTTTAACCGAGTCGCCGCAGGCGGCGACGGACAGCGGTTCGAGGATCTCGACCTCGATGCGGCCAGGGCGCGGGAGGATGGCGCCGTTCGGCAACGCCCGGCGTGCGCCGTGGATCACGGCCGGCACCACGGGTGCATTGCCGCGTGCGGCAGCGACGAAGGCGCCGACGTGGAATCGCTTCAGGCGCAAACCCGCGTCGAACGTGCCCTCGGGAAAGAACACCAGCGAATGGCCTGCCTCCGCACGCTGCATGATGCGCCGCGCGGCGCGATGCCGGCCCCCGGTGGACTCGCGATCGACGAACTCGGAGCCGATCCGCCGCAGCAGGAAACCGACCACCGGGAAGCCCGCGGCCTCGCGCTTGATCACGAAGCTGAAGCGTGGCGGGAGCGCCGCCTTCATGACGACGCCATCCAGGTAGCTCGCGTGATTCGCCACCAGGACGCAGGAGTCGGTGGGCAGGAGTTCGAGCCCGGTCACGCGGACAGGCAGCGCCGAGGCGCGCAGCCAGAACCGGGCCAGCCAGCGGGTCGCCGCACGGCGCCAGTCGAGCCGCGGTACGATCAGTGCGAGCAGGGCTGCCGGCACCATGAGGGTTGCCAGCAGCGCGAGCGACCAGACTCCGGCCATGGCTCGCAATGCGCGACGCAGCACGCCCGGCTCGACGCCGTCCCGCGCATCGTGCGGCGGGACGGCCGAACCGGCGTCACGCTGCATGATCGCAGTGCGCAGGCTTAAATCGACGTCGGCAGCGCCAGTGCAACGATCGGTACCCCGGTGAGAGCGACGGCCGGTGCAGTCTGCCTGCCGCCCGGCATTCTGTGAATCAGTTCCGGTTATGTTAACGGTGCCGGGTGTTCTGTGAGCGGTGTCACGACGGGGCGCGGCGAGCGGCTCGCATACTCCGTGGCACGCAACCCCAGAGGTGCCATGAGCACAGTAGTGAAGTCGAGCCTCCTGACCAGCACGCGACACGAGCCGCGCGCGGGCGGGAGCACTCCACGCGGCCTTGGAGCCATCGACAGGTTCCTGGACGCCGTGTGGATGGAGCGCGGCCTCTCGCCGAACACGCTCGCAGCCTATCGCGCTGACCTCACGGCCCTCGAGCGCTGGCTCGACCAGAGCGACATCGAGCTGGGGCTGGCCAAGCGTGTCGACATCCTCTCGTTCATGGCTTCCCGCGTGCAGGCCGGTGCGCGCCCGCGCTCGACGGCGCGCCAGCTGTCGAGCTTTCGCCGCTTCTACCGCTACATGGTTCGCGAGGGCGTCGTGCGCGAGGATCCCACGGCGCAGATCGCAATGCCGAAGGTGGGCCGCAGTTTGCCGCGGTCGCTCATGGAGGAGGAAGTCGAGGCCCTGTTGGCCGCTCCTGCCGTGAGCGATCCGCTCGGGCATCGCGACCGCACGATGCTCGAGGTGCTCTATGCGACCGGCCTGCGCGTCACGGAACTCGTGAACCTCAAGCTCGGGCAGGTCAACCTGAACCAGGGCGTGCTGCGCATCGTCGGCAAGGGCGACCGTGAGCGGCTGATCCCGCTCGGCGAGGAAGCCGTGCAGTGGGTCCAGCAGTTCCTGCAGGGACCGCGCGTCGAGATCCTGCTCGAGCGCCAGACCGACTTCCTGTTCCCGACGCGACGCGGCGACCGCATGACGCGCCAGGCCTTCTGGCACATCATCAAGCGCTACGCCCGCAAGGCGGGCATCGCGAAGGAGCTGTCGCCGCACACGCTGCGCCACGCGTTCGCGACGCACCTGCTGAACCACGGCGCGGACCTCCGTGTCGTGCAGATGCTGCTGGGACACAGCGATCTCTCGACGACGCAGATCTACACGCACGTCGCGCGCGAGCGCCTGAAGGACCTGCATTCGCAGCATCATCCGCGCGGTTGATGCCGGCCCGGGCCTGCCCGGCGCGGCCGGGCCGGCGCGTCGCCCCGGCGGCACACGCCGATTCGCGACCCTCTGCTAGACTGCGCGCCGCGGACCGGCCCCGGCTATTTGAACCCGCGCGTGCGCCCGCTGTCTCAAACACACGCCACACGGACGACCCGACGCATGCGCCGTTCCCTGCCGATCACGCTTGCCCTGCTGCTGACCCTCGCCGCAACCGCGTCCGCGCTGGCGGCCAATACGCCGGACAAGCCCGTCGCGGCGCCGAAGCCCGCCGCCAGGCCCGCGCCACCCGGCGCGATACCCGCGGACGTTCGGGCGCGAGTCGTCGCAAAGCTGCACGGCGCAACGCCTGACGACGTGGCCGTGTCGCCCATCCCGGGACTGTACGAGGTGACGATGGGCGCTCTGGTCGCCTACGTCAGCGCCGACGGCAAGTATCTCGTCAGCGGCAACGTCTACGACCTCGACTCGCAGCAGAACCTCACTGCGAGTCGCCAGAACTCCGCGCGCGCAAAAGCCCTGGCCGCCGTGTCCGAGAGCCAGATGATCGTGTTCGGCCCGCCGAACGCGAAAATGACCGTCACCGTTTTCACCGACATCGACTGCGGCTACTGTCGCAAGTTCCACGGCCAGATCGCCGAGGTCAACAAGGCCGGTGTCCGCGTGCGCTACATGATGTTCCCGCGCACCGGTCCCGGCACGGAGTCGTGGAAGAAGGCGGAGCAGGTGTGGTGCGCGACCGACCGGCGCGATGCGCTCACGCGCGCGAAGCGCGGCGAGGCCCTCAAGAGCAAGTCGTGCGGGGACGGTGCGATCAATACGCAGTACGAACTGGGCACCGATCTCGGCGTCGAGGGCACGCCGGCGATCTTCACCCAGAACGGGGACTACATCGGCGGCTACCTGGCCCCGGAGGACCTCGTGCAGGCGATCCAGGCATCGACGAAAGAGGCGGCAACCGCCGCCGCACGCTAGACGGCCCCCGCGTCGTGACGCGGCGGGCTCAGCGCTCGAGATAGCTCAGCTTGCCCGGGCGCCCGTCCCACTCCTTGGCGTCGTCCGGCGCCGGCTTCTTCTCGGTGATGACCGGCCACTGCCTGGACAACTCGACGTTCAACGCCTTGAAGTCCTGTTGCCCGTCGGGCAGTTCCTCTTCCGAGAAGATCGCTTCCGCCGGGCATTCGGGCTCGCAGAGCGTGCAGTCGATGCACTCGTCCGGGTCGATGACCAGCATGTTCGGCCCTTCGTGGAAGCAGTCCACGGGACAGACTTCCACGCAGTCCATGTACTTGCACTTGATGCAGTTTTCCGTGACGACGAAGGTCATCTCGAATCTCCGGGCGACGGGCACGAACTGGTGGCCGCGGCGCAGGCAGGCGCGCGCTGCGGACAAGGGGCCGCGTATTCTGCCAGAGCGTCGATGCGCTGCAACAATGGATACTACCTGACGCCGGTCTTGCGATAGTCGATCGCGGTGAAATGATGGTCTTCGACGCCCCGGCGCCGGTCCTCGAAGTACCGGCGCAGCGCGAAATCGACGCTGCGAAAAGCGATGTCCTGCCACGGAATCGAGGCCTCGTCGCAAAGGACGACCTCCAGGCTCTCCGCCCCCGGCCCGAAGCGCGGCTCGGGCAGGCGCGCGCGGAACATCACGTGGACCTGGTCCGCGTGCAGCACGTGGACCACGGCGAGCAAGGAGCCTATTTCGACGTCCGCCAGCGCTTCCTCGTACGATTCGCGTCGCGCCGCATCCTGCGTCGTCTCGCCGTTCTCCATGAAACCGGCCGGTATCGTCCAGTAGCCGAGGCGTGGCTCGATGGCCCGCTTGCACAGCAGGATTCTCCCGTCCGCGTGTTCGGGGACGCAGCCGACCACGAGCTTCGGATTCTGGTAATGCACCGCGCCGCAGCCGTCGCAGACGTACCTGGGCAGGTGATCGCCTGCGAGCGTGCGGAGCGCGACGGGTTGTCCACAATGCGAACAGAATTTCACTGGTCGGCGGCGCCTCGTTGGTGCCGGGAGAGGGAATCGAACCCTCACGATGTCGCCACCGCCGGATTTTGAGTCCGGTGCGTCTACCAGTTCCGCCATCCCGGCACGGGGTGGCGAAGCTTACCTGATGCCGCGCCGCGCGTCAGAAGGACAAGGGAATCAACCTCTTACAGGTTCCAGCTCTTGCCAGCCGCACGCGGCCCGGAGGCGCGTGGCGCGTTCCGGCAGCCGCACCGGGAACCCGGTAAACTCCGCCGGGTCTGACGGTTCGCGTCGCCCGTGGGCGGCCGTTCCGGCACCAGGAGACCGCCCGAGCATGCGACGACCCCCAAGGATCCGGCCCGCCTCGATGCTGCTGGCAGGAATGCTCGCCATCGCACCGTTGCGTGCCGAGCCGCGGCTGGCGGACCAACTCGTGGCGGCCGCACCGGCCGCCAATCCCAAGGTGCTGGCGCTGGCGGCGCGCGCGGCCGAGTGCGCCCGGCGGCAAGGGCTGCTCGACGGCTTCCGCCACCTCGCCGTCATCGACTACTCGCTGCCGTCCACGCAGGCCCGGCTCTGGGTGTTCGACGTCGCGCGTGGCCGCCTCCTGTTCGAAGAACTCGTGGCGCACGGCCGCAATACGGGCGAGGGGTCGGCCGAGCGATTCTCGAACGTCGAAGGCAGCAAGATGTCGAGCGTCGGGCTGTACCAGACCGCGGAAACCTACTACGGCAGCAACGGCTATTCGTTGCGCCTGCACGGACTCGATCCGGGCTTCAACGACAACGCGCTCACGCGCGCGATCGTCATGCACGGCGCGCCCTACGTGAGCCAGGCCATCGCGGACCGGCTGGGCCGACTGGGGCGCAGCTGGGGCTGCCCGGCGGTGCGCGAGGAAGTGGCGCGCACGGTCATCGACACGCTGAAGGGCGGCGCGCTCCTGTTCGCGTACTACCCCGACCGCAAGTGGCTCGCACAATCGCCGTTCTTCCAGTGCGGCGACTCGACGCCGGCCCGGGTCGTCGCGGAAGGGGACCCGGCCGCCGCGCCCACGCAGGGTTGACGGCAGGCGGCATTGCCGGGCACCCGGCGTCCGCGCGGTGAACCACTGCGACCTTTCCGCGCGCCGGCGCATCTAACCGGTCGCATGTCCGCATTCAAAGACACCGACCTGCCCGAGGCCACCCTGGAGCGCGCGCGCAGCGGCGACGAGGCCGCGCTCGCCGCGGTATACCGCGCATTCGAACGCCCCGTCTTCACGCTCGCGCGCCGGCTCGTGCCGCAACGCGCAGCGGCCGAAGACCTCGCGCACGACGTGTTCGTGGACGTGCTGACCCGGTTGCACCAGTACCAGGGCCGCGGCTCGTTTGCGGGCTGGGTGCGCAGCATCACGGTGTCGAGGTGCCTGATGCACCTGCGCTCGCCGTGGCAGCGCGGACGCCGCTGGATCGACAGCGTGGCCGACGAAGCGCTGCCGGCCACCGGCGACGAATCCTTGCTCGCGACGAGCACCGCGCCAGGCCGCGATCGCACCGACCAGATCGACCTGGAGCGCGCTCTGGCGCGCCTTGGCGGCACCGCGCGCGCCGTCGTGTGGCTGCACGACGTCGAAGGCTACACGCACGCCGAAATTGGCGCGTTGTTCGGCGCGTCGGCGAGTTTTTCCAAGTCGCAATTGTCCCGCGCGCACGAACGGCTGCGCGCGTGGCTGCAACCCGAGGGAGTCGAGGCGTCATGCATGCCCGTGTCGAACAACTGCTGAACCTGCGCGACGGCGAACCGGCGGATGCCGGCGTGCGCGCCCACGTGGAGGCTTGCCCGCAGTGCGCCGAGTCCCTGGCCGGTCTCGCGCATATGCGCCAGCGCGTGGCGCAGTTGCCGCCGCTCGACGGCGGCCCGGGGGGGTGGGAGTCTGTGCAGGAGCGCATCGCGTCGCGCGCGGCCGGCGACCGCCGCCGCGCCTGGGCCTCGCGGGCGGCGCTCGCCGCATCCATCGTCGCGATCGCGGCCGCACTGTCCTGGCGCCTGAACGACGCGTCGATGGGACCCGCACCCGAGCGCGTCGCGACGGCGCTCGATGCCGAGCGCGCGCTTGCCGCGGATCGCATGGAACAGTTGCGCCTGCAGTCGCAGGCGCTCGAGGACCTGCTGGCGGACCTGCCGGCCAGTCCCGTGGTCGAGCGCGCGGGCACCGCGCTGCCGATCGACACGCTGGAGGCGCAAGTACAGTGGGTCGACCACGAACTGTTCCTGCGCGGCGAGGATCTCGAGCCGGGCGTCGCCGAGAGACTGTGGCGCGAACGGGTCGCCGCCATGAATTCCCTGGTGCAGTTGCGCTATGTGGATGCGCAACGCACCGTGATGTAAACGAGAGGTCAGGCCCAGATGAATTCGACCCGCAGTCCCGTGTCCGCCCGCGTCGAGAGCAGCTTTTGCAGGCCGGGCGCGCTGTCGCTGCTGTCGCTGCTCGCGTTCACCGCGTGCGCAGCCGCCGCGCCCGCCGTCGCGCCGGCAACCCCTGCTGCTTCGGCAACCCCTGCCGCCCCGACGATGGATCCAAAGGAACGTGCCGCGCTCGAGAGCCAACTCGATGCGGCCCGCGCGCGTCTCGACGTCGCGGCGCGCGACGTTTCCAACCTGACGCGGCAGCTGCATGCCGACGAGGAACACGACATCGTCCGGTTCGTGCACCGCGGCGAGCCTCGCGGCGCGATGCTCGGTGTGAACATCGGCGGTGACCAGGACCGGGCCGAGGGCGTCGAACTGCTGGGCGTGAGCCCCGGTGGCCCGGCCGAGGCCGCGGGCCTGCGCAAGGGCGACGTGCTGGTCGCGATCGACGGCAAGCCCCTGCGCCGCAGTGCCGACGCAGGCGCGAGCCGGCAGCTGGTTGCGCACCTGCGCGGCATGCAGCCGGGGCAGGCCGTCAAGATCGAGTACCTGCGCGACGGCAAGCGGCAGGTTGCGAACGTGACGACGGCTGCCGCCGAACCGCCGATGGCGCGGCTCCTGCGCCAGCACCTGCCGGAGGGCATGGCGTTCCCTGACTTCAACGAGTTCCTCGGCCCCGGCCGCGCCTTCGGTTCGCTCGAACTCGTGGCCATGACGCCCGGGCTCGGGCAGTACTTTGGCACCGACAAGGGCCTGCTCGTCGTGCGCGCGCCGGAGACGACCGGCTCGCGGCTGGAGGAGGGCGACGTGATCCTCGCGATCGACGGCCGCACTCCCGAGAATCCACGCCACGCATTCCGGATCCTGGAGTCTTACCAGCCCGCGGAAAAGATCAAGCTCGACGTGCTGCGGCAGCGCAAGCGCATGACCCTGGAACTGCAGGTGCCAGCGGAAGGCGCGAGCGGCCGGTCATTCCACCCGCCGGGCATGCCAGTACCACCGGTGCCGCCACCGCCCGTGGAACCGCGCACCGGCACCGTCGCGTCCTGAGGGCGGACCGAGGATTGCAGGATTGCGAGGGTCCGGCTCGTCCGGGCCCTCTGTTAGCATGCGCGCCCCATGCGGCGCAGTGACTTCCAGTACGAGCTTCCCGAAGCGCTGATCGCGCGCCACCCGCTGCCCGAGCGCAGCGGCGGCAGGCTGCTGCACCTCGATGGGCACACCGGCCGCTGCACGGACCGCGCGGTGCGCGACCTGCCCGCCTTGCTGCGCCACGACGACCTGCTCGTGTTCAACGACACGCGCGTCGTGCCGGCCCGACTCTTCGGCCGCAAGGAGAGCGGCGGCCGGATCGAACTCCTGCTCGAACGTTTCGTTGGCGCGTCGCGAGCGCTGGTGCAGCTGCGGTCGAGCAAACCCGCCCGGCCGGGCACGACGATCGCGCTTGCCCGGCGGCGAGGTCGCGACCGTCGTCGAGCGCGACGGGGGCTTCTGGCTGGTCGAGTTCGCGGCGGACGCGCGCGCCGTCTTCGAGCGCCATGGGGAGATGCCGCTGCCACCGTACCTGTCGCGCCGCGCCGAGCCGGCCGACAGCGAGCGCTACCAGACCGTGTACGCACGCGAGCCCGGCGCCGTGGCGGCGCCGACCGCAGGGCTGCACTTCGATGCCGGGTTGCTGGCGGCGCTGCCGGCAGGCAGGTGCGGAGCTGCGCGTACGTCACGCTGCACGTCGGGGCGGGGACGTTCCAGTCCGTGCGCGTCGACGATCTCGCCGAGCACCGCATGCACGCCGAGAGCGTGGACGTGCCCGCGGCGACGTGCGATGCGGTCGCCGCCGCGCGCGCGCGCGGCGGCGCGCGTCGTCGCCGTCGGCACGACGGCCGTGCGCGCGCTCGAAAGCGCGGCACGCGACGGCGCGTTGCGACCCTTCGCCGGCGAGACGCGGCTCTTCATCACACCTGGGTTCAGCGTTTCCACGTCGTCGATGCGCTGGTCACGAACTTTCACCTGCCGGAATCGACGCTGCTGATGCTGGTCTGCGCGTTTGCGGGCCGGGAGAACGTGCTTGCGCGCGTACCGCGCACGCGGTCGCCGCGGGCTACCGCTTCTTCAGCTACGGCGACGCGATGTTCGTCGAACCGGCTGCCGGCGCGCTCGACCGCGGGATGACGGCGTGAAGTTCGAACTGCTCGGCACGACTGGACCTGCGCGCCGCGGCCGCCTGCACCTGCGCCACGGCGTCGTCGAGACGCCGGTGTTCATGCCCGTGGGCACGTACGGCACCGTGAAGGCGATGACGCCGGAAGAACTCGTGGGACTCGGCGCGCAGATCGTACTCGGCAACACGTTCCACCTGATGTTGCGGCCGGGCACGGACGTGATCCGCGCGCACGGCGGCCTGCACGGGTTCATGCACTGGTCCGGGCCGATCCTGACGGACTCCGGCGGTTTCCAGGTGTTCAGCCTGGCCGAGTTGCGCAAGCTCACCGAGGAGGGTGTGCGCTTCCGGTCGCCGATCAATGGCGACGCGGTGTTCCTGAGCCCCGAGATCTCGATGGAGGTGCAGACCGCGCTCGACGCCGACATCGTCATGGTGTTCGACGAATGCCCGCCGTACCCCGCGACCGAGGCGCAGGCGCGCCAGTCGATGGAGTTGTCGATGCGCTGGGCCCGCCGCAGCCGGGACGAATTCGACGCGACTGGGCAACCCGAACGCCCTGTTCGGCATCGTGCAGGGCGGCACGCACCTCGGCCTGCGGCTCGAATCGCTCGGCGCAACTGACCGGCATCGGTTTCGACGGCTACGCCGTCGGCGGGCTGGCGGTCGGCGAACCTGCGGCGGAACGCAATGCCGTGCTCGAGGCGCTCGAGCCGCACCTGCCGCCCGGCCAGCCGCGCTACCTGATGGGCGTCGGCACGCCGTCCGGACCTCGTCGAGGCCGTGGCGCGGGGCATCGACATGTTCGATTGCGTGATGCCCACCCGCAACGCCCGCAACGGGCACCTGTTCACGAGCGCAGGGCATCGTCAAGATCCGCAACGCCGGCCACCAGGACGACACCGGGCCGCTCGACCCGAACTGCGCCTGCTACACCTGCCGCAACTACTCGCGCGCCTACCTGCGGCACCTCGACCGGTGCAACGAGATCCTCGGGGCGCGCCTCAACTCGATCCACAACCTGCACTACTACCTGGACCTGATGGCGCGAATCCGGGCAGCGCTGGACGGTGGCCGGTTCGAGCGTTTCGTCGCGGATTTCCTCGGCGGGCCGGAGGGCGGGTCATCCACGACCGGCAGTCCGGGCCGACCCTCGGGTATAATCCTCGGCCTTTTGCGGTGCCCCCTTCCCGGGGGCGACAGGAGCTTCCTGATGGACTGGTTGATTGCTAGCGCCCACGCGCAGGCCGCGGGCGGCGCCCAGCCGAATGCGCTGCTGCAGATGCTGCCGCTGCTGCTGATCTTCGTCGTGTTCTACTTCCTGCTGATCCGCCCGCAGACGAAGCGCGCGAAGGAACACAAGGCCATGGTCGCTGCGCTCGGCGCGGGCGACGAAGTCGTGATCGCCGGCGGCGTGCTCGGCCGCATCGTCGAGACGGGCGACCAGTTCCTGACCGTCGAGATCGCAAGCGGCGTGCAGGTCAAGGTCCAGCGTCACACGGTCACCAGCGTGCTGCCCAAGGGCACCATCAAGAGCGCCTGAGAGCAAGCGGAGCCCGTTCATGCACACGTACCCGGCCTGGAAAACTCTGGCTGGTCGCCATCGTCTTGCTCGTCGCGCTGGTGCTCGCACTGCCGAACGTATTCGGCGAGGCGCCCGCCCTGCAACTGTCGCGCAACGACCGCACCGCTGCCACGGCGGCCGGTCGCGACCAGGTGGTCGCACTGCTGCAGTCGAAAGGCGCGGCCGTCGATTCCGCCTACCTCGATGGTGATCGGCTCGTGTTGCGTTTCGACGCCGCCGCGACGCAATTGAAGGCGCGCGACATCCTGCAGGAGTCCTCGGCGCGCGAGTACCTCGTGGCGCTGTCGCAGGTCCCGCGCACGCCCGCCTGGATGCGTGCGCTCGGGCTGAAACCGATGAGTCTCGGCCTCGACCTGCGCGGCGGCGTGTATTTCCTCTACGAAGTGGACGTGAAGGGTGCCGTCAAGCAGCTGCTGGCGGGCATGGAACGCGACTACCGGCTGTTGCTGCGCAACGAACGCATCCCATTCTCCGGCATCGCCAGCAACCCCGCGAACAACACGGTCCGGATCGTGCTGCGCGACGCGGCCGACCTCGACCGGGCCGCTGCCGCCCTGCGCAAGCAGGACGCGAACCTGACGCTCGACACGGACACCGGTGCGGAAGGCGCCAGCCTGACCATCTCGCTGCGCCCTGACCAGGTCAAGCAGCGCCAGGACTTCGCGATCCAGCAGAACATCACGACGCTGCGCAATCGCGTCGACGAACTCGGCGTCACGGAGCCGATCGTCGCCCGGCAGGGCGTGGACCGCATCGTGGTGCAGCTGCCTGGCGTGCAGGACCCGAACGAGGCGCTGCGCGTGCTCGGCGCGACGGCGACGCTGGAGTTCCGGCTCGTCGACGACCAGAACGACGCCGCCGCGGCCGAGGCCTCGAAACGGGCACCGCTCGGCTCGAAGCTCTATCGACACGCGCGAAGGCCGGCCCGTCCTGTTGAAGCGCGAAATCATCGTCTCGGGCGAGCAGCTCACCGACGCGAGTTCCGGTTTCTCCCAGGGCGAACCCGCCGTCTACGTGAAGCTCGACGCGCGCGGCGCATCGCAGATGCTCGAGACGACCCGCCAGAACCTCGGCCGGCCGATGGCGGTCGTCTTCATCGAAAAGAAGCGCGTGCGCGAGGACCAGCCGTGCAACGGCGCGCGCTCCGGCATCGAGTGCACCGTCGAGGAAGTGATCAGCGTCGCGACGATCCGCGGCGTGTTCGGCGAGCAACTTCCAGATCACCGGCGTCATGGCCAACGAGGCCCGCGAACTCGCGCTGCTGCTGCGCGCGGGTTCGCTGGCAGCGCCGCTCTACATCGTCGAGCAACGCACGATCGGCCCGAGCCTCGGCCAGGACAACATCGAGCGCGGCGTGCGCGCGCTGGTCATCGGCATGCTCGCGACGTTCGTCTGGATGGTGCTCTACTACCGCGCGTTCGGCATGGTCGCGAACGCTCGTGCTGCTGTCGAACGTGGTGCTGCTCACCGCGCTGCTGTCGCTGCTGCAGGCGTCGCTGTCGCTTGCCCGGCATCGCGGGCATCGTGCTCACGGTCGGCATGGCGGTCGACGCGAACATCCTGATCTACGAGCGCATCCGCGAGGAACTGCGCAACGGCGTCGAGCCCGCACGCGGCGATCAGCGCGGGTTTCGACAAGGCGTTCTCGGTCGATCGTCGACTCCAACATCACGACGCTGATCGCGGGCGTCGTGCTGTTCACGTTCGGCACCGGGCCGGTCCGCGGCTTCGCCGTCGTGCTGTCGCTCGGCATCACTCACGTCGATGTTCACCTCGCTGGTCGGCAGCCGGGCCCTGATTCACCTGATCTGGGGACGCCGGCGCAAGATCGAGCGGCTGTCGATCGGAGGAGGGTACTGACATGGAATTTTTCCACAAGAAGACCAGCTACCCCTTCATGGGGACGCGGCGACGCTGGTACGTCGTCTCGGCAGTGCTGATCGTGGCGGCGCTCGTTTCCCTCGCGGTCCGAGGCCTCAACTTCGGCATCGACTTCACCGGCGGCGTCGTGCTCGAACTTGAGTTCCCGCAGGCGGCGGACCTCGAGAAAGTGCGCGGCGCGCTCGAGGCGGCGGGTTTCGCGCACGCTGCGGTGCAGAGCTTCGGCACCTCGCGCGACGTCATGGTGCGGCTGCTGCCGCAGGAGGGCGAGGACACCAACAAGGTGGCGGCGAGCGTGCTCGCCACGCATCCAGGCGCAGGAGCCGAACGTCGAACTGCGCCGGACGGAGGTGGTCGGCCCGCAGGTCGGCGCCGAGCTCGCGAACAAGGGCGCGCTCGCGATCCTGTTCACGTTCGTCGGCATCCTGATCTACGTCGCGCTCCGCTTCCAGTGGAAGCTCGGCGTCGGCGCCATCGTTGCGGCCCTGCACGACCCGATCATCATCCTCGGCTTCTTCTCCGAGACCCAGATGACATTCGACCTGCCGGCGCTGGCGGCGATCCTCGCGGTGATCGGATATTCGCTGAACGACACCGTCGTGGTCTTCGACCGTATCCGTGAGCGCTTCCTGTCCCTGCGCAAGGGTACCCCGGCGCAGGTCATCGACACGGCGATCAACGAAACGCTGTCGCGCACGATCATGACCCACCTCACCACGATGATCACGATCATGGCGCTGCTCGTGTTCGGCGGCGAGATCCTGCGCGGTTTCTCGGTGGCGCTCGCCATCGGCGTCATCGTCGGCACGTATTCGTCGATCTACATCGCCAGCGCCATCGCACTCGACCTCGGCCTCACGGCCCGCGACCTGCTGCCGGTGCAGAAGGAGAAGGACGCCGTGGACGACATGCCCTAGTGACCGCAACCAGCACTAACGACGACGTCAGGCAGCACGATTCGTGATCGAAATCGTCTGGGGGGCCTTCCTCGCGCTGTTCCTGGGGCTCCTGGTCCTGGACCTGAGCGTGCTGCACCGCGAGTCGGCGACGCTCTCGGTGAAGCAGGCGCTCTTCTGGACGGCGGTCTGGATCTGCGTCGCGATGTCCTTCACCGTCCCCGTCTACGGCCTCTACGAATATCGCTGGTTCGGCTTCGAGCCGGGGCAGGGCGTAGTCGACGGCACCGACGCCGTCGTGCAGTTCATCACCGGCTACCTGCTCGAGTGGTCGCTGTCCGTCGACAACATCTTCGTAATGGCGCTGATCTTCGCGTACCTGAAGATCCCGACGCACTACCAGTACCGCGTGCTGTTCTGGGGCATCGTCGGCGCCATCGTACTGCGCGGCCTGATGATCGCGGCCGGCACCGCCTTGCTGCACCACTTCGACTGGATGTTCTACGTCTTCGGCCTGATCCTGCTCGTGTCGGCGCTCAGGATGCTGCGCAACGGGGACGACGAGCCGGACCTCGAACAGAGCTTCCCGGCGCGTCTCGTGCGGCGGTTCGTGCCCGTCGTGCCAGGATCTCGACCGCGCACGTTTCTTCGTGCGGCGCGAGGGCAGCTCGTTCGCGACGCCGCTGTTCGTGGCGCTCGTCATGGTCGAACTCACGGATGTCGTGTTCGCGGTCGACTCGATCCCGGCGATCCTCGCGGTGACGCGCGACCCGTTCCTGGTCTTCACGCTCCAACGCGTTCGCGATCCTCGGCTTGCGTTCGCTTGTATTTCGCGGTCGCCGGGCTGATGGCGATGTTCCGCTACCTGAAGTACAGCCTGGTGCTGATCCTGGCGTTCGTCGGCATGAAGATGCTGCTCGTGTCGCAGTTCCACGTGCCGAACCTGATCTCGCTCGGGATCATCCTCGGCACGCTCGGGATCGGCATCGTCGCCTCGATCTGGGCCACGCGGCGCGAGACCCGGCTCGAAGGCGAGTGACCTTCCGGCCGTGCGTCCGATGGAGCGGGAGCGTGGCGCGAGGCACGTCGCCCCGCCGGCCGTGCGTCAACGGCCCGACTTGCGCAGCGCGCTGTTCCTGAAACCGTACACGACGTAGATCAGCATGCCGATTGCGGTCCACACCGCGAGTCGCAGCCACGTGTCCGGCGGCAGCGACAGCATCATGCCGAAGCAGATCAGTGCGCCGCTCACGCAGACGAACCACGGCGCCCGCACCTTGAACGGGCGCGGCAGGTCCGGTCGCGTGTAGCGGAGCACCAGCACGCCGATGCAGACGGTCGTGAAAGCGAGCAGCGTGCCGATCGACACGAGCTCGCCCAGGATGGTGACCGGGAACAGCCCGCCGATGGTCGCCGCCAGACGCCCGGTGATCAGGGTGCCGATGTAGGGCGTGCGGTGCTTCGGGTGTACGCGACGGAACAGCGGCGGCAACAGGCCGTCGCGCGACATCGCGTAGAAGATGCGCGGTTGCCCGAGCATCATCACGAGCATGACCGAGGTCATGCCGGCGATCGCGCCGAGCTTGATCCAGCCTGCGAGCCAGGAGAGTTCCGGGTGCCGGTCGAGCGCGAGCGCCACCGGCGCCGCCGTGTTGAGCTGGGAGTAGTGCACCATGCCGGTCAGCACCGCCGACACGGCCACGTAGAGCACCGTGCACACGAGCAGGCTCATCGATGATGCCGATCGGCATGTCCCGCTGCGGGTTCTTCGCTTCCTGCGCCGCCGTCGAGACGGCGTCGAAGCCGATGTAGGCGAAGAAGATGATGCCCGCGGCCTGCACGACGCCGCTCCAGCCGAAGTGCCCGAACGTGCCGGTGTTCTGCGGGATGAAGGGCCGCCAGTTGGCGCCGTCGATGGTCCACATGCCGAAGCCGACGAACAGAACGATGACCGCGACCTTGATCGCCACCACGATCGCGTTGAAGCGCGCCGACTGGTGGATGCCGCACGTAGCAGAGCGCAGTGATCGCCGCGATCACGAGCACGGAGGGCAAGTTCACGATCGCGCCGGTGCGCACGATCTCCAGGTGGCCCGCGCCCTTCGTGAACGGCGCGTTGGTGAGCGCGTCCGGCAGGTGGAAACCCATCTGCTCGACGAGGCTGACGACGTAGCCCGACCAGCCGACCGCCACCGTGGCCGCGGCGAACAGGTACTCGAGGATCAGGTTCCAGCCGATGAACCACGCGACGAGCTCGCCGAGCGTCGCGTAGGAATACGAATACGCGCTGCCCGACGACCGGGATCATCGAGGCGAACTCGGCGTAGCAGAGGCCCGCGAAGCGCGCAGCCGAGGCCCGCGACCAGGAACGAGAGCACCAGCGCCGGCCCGGCGTGGTTGGCCGCGGCCGTGCCCGTCAGCACGAAGATACCGGTGCCGATGATCGCGCCGATGCCGAGCAGCACCAGGGCGCGTGCATCGAGCGTGCGGCGCAGTTCGTTGTCGGTGTCGGCCTCGTGCAGTTCGCCAATGGGTTTCGTGGAGAACAGGCGCTGCGGCATGTGAGGTTCGCTCTGGTCGGGTCGCCCGGTGGGCAATGCCGGCGGACTCTACCCGAGCCATCCCCGCCGGGGTAGGGGAACCTCAGCGCCGCGGGCGGCAACTCACACGTCGCGCAGGCTCGCCGGCACGTGCGGCCCGATGCATTCGACGAGCGCCTCGAACACCTTCGGGGTGCCGGCGATGACGTGCCCGCCCTGGGCGTATGGCTCGCCCGTGAGCGTGCCGATGCGTCCGCCGGCTTCGGTGATCAGCAGCGTGCCCGCGGCCGTGTCCCACGGGCTCAGGCCGATCTCCCAGAACCCGTCGACGCGTCCCGCGGCGACGTAGGCCAGGTCGAGCGATGCGGCGCCTGGGCGGCGTATGCCGGCCGTCGCCTGCATGACCGTCTTCAGCATCGCCATGTAGTCGTCGATCCAGCGCGCATTCGCGCGGTAGGGAAACCCGGTGCCGATCAGCGCGCCGTCGAGCGTGAGCTGCTTGCTGACGCGGATGCGTCGTCCGTCGAGTTGCGCGCCATCGCCGCGCGAGGCCGTGAAGAGCTCCTGCCGCATCGGGTCGTAGATCACGGCGTGCTCGAGGCGGCCGCGGTGCTCGACGCCGATCGACACCGCGAACGTGGGGAAGCCGTGCAGGAAGTTGGTCGTGCCGTCGAGCGGATCGATGATCCAGACGAATTCGTCGCCGCCGCTGCGCCCGGATTCCTCGCACAGGAAGCCATGGTCCGGATAGTGGCGGCGCACGGTCTCGATGATGTCGCGCTCGGCCATGTGGTCGATCTCGGAGACGAAATCGTTGCGGCCCTTGGCTTTCACGTTCAGGCTCGGCACGCGATCCACGTTGCGGACGATGATGTCTCCAGCGCGGCGCGCGGCGCGGACGGCGATGTTGAGGAGGGGCTGCATGGCGTTGCGGCGTCTCTGGACGTGGGGCGGTGGCGATTGGGAAAGAGCGGCAGGATCGGACCCGCCAAAGGACCGCTAGAATACCAGAGCATGTCCATCCGCATCGTCCTCGTCGGCACCTCGCACCCAGGCAACATCGGGTCGGCGGCCCGTGCCATGAAGACGATGGGGCTCGAGCAGTTGTGCCTCGTCGCTCCGGAACGCTATCCCGCGACCGAGGCCACGGTCATGGCTGCCGGCGCCGACGACGTGCTGGCTGGTGCGCGCATCGTGCCCGACGTGCGCGCCGCCGTGGCGGACTGCGGGCTCGTCGTCGGCACGACCTCGCGCGCACGGCACCTGTCCTGGCGCATCGTCGAACCGCGCGAAGCCGCGCTCGAGATCGCCGCGGCCGCGGCGACCGGCGACGTCGCGATCCTGTTCGGCGCCGAGCGCATCGGGCTCGCGCAACGAGGAACTGCGAGCAGTGCCACACGCTGCTCACGATTCCGACGGGCAGCTCGTACGCCTCGCTCAACCTCGCCATGGCCGTGCAGGTCGTCGCGTACGAGGTGCTGCTCGCGCTGCGCGACCGCGATTCCATTGCCACGGCGGCGGACGGGCCGGTGGCGCTCGCGAGTGCCGCGGACATGGAAAACTTCTACGAGCACCTCGGGCAGGTGCTGGACGAGATCGATTTCCGCGACCGCACGGGTTCAGGGCACCTGATGGCGCGCACTCCGGCGCCTCTTCAACCGCGCCGTGCTCGACCAGAACGAGGTCAACATCCTGCGCGGCATCCTGACGGCCGTGCAGGGCAAGCGACGGCGCGCGGGCGAGCCGCACCAGGGCAGCCGAGACGCGCCAGTGAACGGCGGCATCGTCTACCTCGACAACGCGGCGACGACGCCGGTCGATCCGCGCGTGATCGCCGAGATGGTCGAGTGCCTGGGCGCGGACGGTGATTTCGCGAATCCGTCGGCGGTCGGCCACGCGCCCGGGCGTCGTGCGCGCGCGCGCGTCGAGCAGGCACGCGCGGAGGTCGCCGCGCTCGTCGGTGCACGCCCGAGCCAGGTCGTCTGGACGTCGGGCGCCACCGAGGCCGACAACCTCGCGCTCCTCGGCGCGGCGCGCTTCCAGCGCGAGCGTGGCCGGCACCTCGTCACGTCGCGCACCGAGCACACGGCCGTGCTCGACGCGTGCCGGCAGCTCGAACGCGAGGGATTCGCAGGTCACCTACCTGAAGCCGCGGCGCGGACGGCATCGTGGAGCCGGAGCAGGTCGCGGCGGCGCTGCGCAGCGACACGGTGCTCGTGTCGCTGATGCACGTGAACAACGAGATCGGCGTCGTGCAGGACGTGGCCGCGGTCGGCGCGCATCTGCCGCGAACGCGGCGTGCTGTTGCACGTCGACGCGGCGCAGAGCGCGGGCAAGTTGCCGATCGACGTCGACGCGCGACTGCATCGACCTGCTGTCGCTCACGGCGCACAAGGTGCACGGCCCGAAGGGCGTCGGCGCGCTGTGCGTCCGGCGCGAGCCGCGGCTCGGACTCGTGCCGCTGCAGTTCGGCGGCGGCCAGGAGCGCGGCCTGCGCTCGGGCACGCTGCCGACGCACCAGATCGTCGGCATGGGCGCTGCCTGTCGCATCGCACGCGACGAGATGGCTCGCGGACTCCGCGCGCATCACCGCGTTGCGCGAGCGGCTGTGGGCCGGCTGCAGTCGACTGGGCGGGCGTGCTGCTGAACGGCGACCGAGCGCGCGCGTGGCCGGGCATCCTGAACGTGTCGTTCGACGGCGTGGAGGGCGAGAGCCTGCTCTGCGCGCTGCCGGACCTCGCGGTGTCGTCGGGCTCCGCCTGCGCCTCGACGCACGCCGAGCCGTCCTACGTGCTGCGTGCGCTCGGCCGCAGCGACCGGCTGGCGCAGAGTTCGCTGCGGCTCAGCCTCGGCCGGTTCACGACGGACGCGGAGGTGGACTTCGCGGCGAGCCGCATCTGCGTGGAAGTCGCGCGGCTCCGTGCCTGCGCACCCGCGCGCGCGTCATGATCGACGCGAGCGATCCCCGCTACAGCGTCGAAGTCCTGCGCCGGTTGCGAGACCTGCCCGGGGCAGGTTCGCTGCCACCGGGCCCCGGCGTCGCGCGTGGCGCAGCTGGCGACCGGGAGCAGGGCGCCGAGATCGAATTCGACCTCGGCGTGCGGGACGGTCGCGTGGCCGAGGCGCGATTTCGCGCGTTCGGCTGCCCGCACGTGCTCGCCGTGGCGTCCTGGCTCACGGAAACCGTTCGCGGTCGCGATCGCGACCAGGTCCTCGAGTGGGACTGGCAGGAGGCTGCCGCCGCGCTCGACGTGCCCCCGGCAAAATTCGGGCGCTTGCTCACGATTCAGGACGCGCTGCGCGCCGCGGCCCGGAACTGGCCGGCCGGCGACCGGTCTACGGTGTAGAATTTCTTGACGACACCGACCCCAGGGTCGCAACGCATGGCCATTTCACTCACGCCGTCCGCTGCTGAACGCGTTCGCACGTTCCTGGCGAACCGGGGCAAGGGCGTGGGCCTGCGTCTGGCGGTGAAGAAGACCGGTTGTTCCGGCTTCGCCTACGTCGTCAGCTACGCCGACGAGATCCAGGACCGGGACGTCGTCTTCGACGATGCCGGGGTCAAGGTCATCGTCGACGCAGAAAGCCTGCGCTACGTCGACGGCACCGAGATCGACTTCGTCCGCCAGGGCCTGAACGAGGCCTTCAAGTTCCGCAACCCGAACATCAAGGGCGAGTGCGGCTGCGGCGAGAGTTTCAACGTCTAACTGCCCGTCCGGGCTGTAATTTATTGGCCGGCGTGCAGCGGGCCGGTATACTGCGCCGTTACGTTTTCAGGTTGGCCTCGACCCGACCCGCGCCTGCGCGGGCGGCGGGTTCCCTCGGCATTCGCCGGGGAACCGGCCGGGACCGTAAGCCTGTTCGTCACAGCCGGCGGGTGCAGCACCTGCCCAGATTGCAAGGATCCGTAATGTCCCTCGAACGCACGCTGTCCATCGTCAAGCCGGATGGAGTCGGGAAGAACGTCATCGGCGACGTCTATCGACGCTTCGAACAGGCGGGCCTGCGCATCGTCGCTGCCCGCATGACGCGCCTCACGCAGGCGCAGGCCGAGGCGTTCTACGACGTGCATCGCGAGCGCCCGTTCTTCAAGGACCTGGTCGCGTACATGATGTCGGGCCCCGTCATCGTGCAGGTCCTCGAGGGCGAAGACGCCGTGCTGAAGAACCGCGACGTCATGGGCGCCACCGACCCGAAGAAGGCGGCCCCGGGCACCATTCGCGCGGACCTCGCGACGAGCATCGAGCAGAATGTCGTGCACGGTTCGGACAGCCCGGAGAACGCGGCGCGCGAGATCGCATTCTTCTTCGCCGAGTCGGAGATCTGTGCCCGCTGAGGCGGGGCACGATTCCGGCCCCGGACGGGTCCAAGGCCACATGACTGCAACGACGGATACCCGCACCAACCTGCTCGGCCTCACGCGGACCGGGCTCGAAGCGTTCGTCGTCGCCATGGGCGAGAAGCCGTTCCGCGCGCGGCAACTCTTCAAGTGGATCTACCGCCGCGCCGTCGGCGATTTCGACGCGATGACCGACCTCGGCAAGGACTTTCGCCAACGCCTCGCGGTGGTGGCGACGATCCGGACACCCGACGTGATCGTGGGCCAGGTGTCGGCAGACGGCACGCGCAAGTGGCTGCTGCGGCTCGAGAGCGGCCAGGCCATCGAGACGGTCTTCATTCCGGAGCCGGGCCGGGGCACGCTCTGCATCTCGAGCCAGGTCGGTTGCGCGATGGACTGCGGGTTCTGCTCGACCGCGCAGCAGGGCTTCAATCGCAACCTCGACACCGCCGAGATCGTGGGCCAGGTGTGGCTCGCCAATCGCGAGCTCGGCTATGCGCCGGACGGCGATCGCGTGATCACCAACGTCGTGTTCATGGGGATGGGCGAGCCGCTCGCGAACTATCGCAACGTCGTGCCGGCGGCCGAGATCATGATGGACGACCTGGGTCTCGACCTCTCGCGGCGCCGGGTCACGATCAGCACGTCGGGCCTGGTGCCGCAGATGCTGCGCATCGCCGACGAGACCAACGTCGCGCTCGCGGTGTCGCTGCACGCACCCAACGACGAACTGCGCAGCGAGATCGTGCCGATCAACCGCAAGCACCCGATCGCCGAGCTGCTGGCCGCGTGCTGGCACTACGTCGAGAAGCAGAACGCGCGCGGCGTCACGTTCGAGTACGTGATGCTGGACGGCGTCAACGACCGCCCGGAGCACGCGCGACAGCTCGCCGCACTCCTGCGCGGCCATCCGGCCAAGGTCAACCTGATCCCGTTCAACCCGTTCCCGAACACGCGCTTCCGCCGTTCGAGCGATGCGGCGATCGAGCGCTTCCGCGACCTCGTGCTGCAGGGTGGCGTGATCGCCACGATCCGGCGCACCCGGGGCGACGACATCGACGCGGCCTGCGGCCAGCTCGTCGGCCGCGTGAACGACCGCGTCACGAACCGGTTGGGGCAGAAAACCTTCCCCATCGCCGTGGTCCAGGCATGAGCAGGACGCTCGCGCTGCTGCTGGTCCTGGTCGTCGCGGCCGGCTGCCTGCATGCGGCGCCCGCCCGGGCGGAGGGCCCGCCCGACCGCAAGTCGCGCAACCAGGCCGCGGAGATCAACACGCAGCTCGCGCTGGCATACATGCGCGAGGGCAACCTGCAGGCGGCCCGCGAGAAGATCGACAAGGCGCTTGCGCAGAACGGGCGCACGGCCGAGACGCAGATGGCGGCCGGATTCATCTACGAGCGGCTCGGCGAAAAGTCCAGGGCCAGCGCCTATTACGAGGAAGCCGCGCGGCTCGGCAAGGACAGTCCGGACATCCTGAACAACGTCGCCGTGCACCTGTGCCGCACGGGCGAGTTCGAGCGGGGCGAGAAGTACCTGCTGCAGGTGGCTGCGAGCCCGCTCTATCGCACGCCGGCGGCGGCCTATACGAACGCGGGCCGCTGCGCGCGCGACGGTGGCCGCCTCAAGGACGCGGAACAGCACTTCCGCAAGGCACTCACGATCGATCCCAAACAGCCTGACGCGCTGCTGCAGATGGCCGAGATCACGCATGCCTCGGGCAGCGGGCTGCAGGCCCGCGCGTTCCTCGAGCGTTACACCGCCGTCGCGCCGCCGTCCGCCGCGTCGCTCTGGCTCGGCCGCCGCATCGAGTTGAATCTCGGCGACCCGGACCAGGCGGCTCGCTACGCGCAGCGCCTCAAGGACGATTTCCCGGACGCGACCGAGACCGGCCTGCTGTACGCCGAGGAACAGGGCAAGCCATGACCCCGCCCGATGCAGAAATCACCGAGCTCCCGGCGAGCCCGGGTGCGCGGTTGCGGCGCGAGCGCGAGGCGCACGGCCTGACCGAGCAGCAGGCGGCCGAAACCCTGACCCTCGATCCGTCCGTGATCCTGGCGCTCGAGGCGAACGATTTTCCGGCGCTCGGCGCGCCGGTCTTCGCCAGGGGCCACCTGCGCCGGTATGCGTCGCTGCTGGGCCTGCCAGAGGAAGAAATCCTCGGCAGCTACGAGAGGTCGAAGCAGCAGGTCGACGAGCCTACGCTCGTGCCGAAGTCGCGGCTCGAGATGATGCCGGTGCGCGGGCGAGCCAAATGGCCGTGGGTCGTCGGTGGTGCGGCCGCGTTCCTGCTGGCGGCGGGCCTGGCGGCCTACGTATCGGAGAACGGCTTGCCGTGGGCGAATGGCGCCGACGGTACCGAGACCACGCCCGCGGCCGGTGCGGAGGGCGACACCGCATCGATTCCCGCACTGTCGGCGTCGCCCACGGCTGGCGCCGACAGCCCGCAGACCGATGCAGCGAACGTGTCGGTGTCGCCAGCGCGCGCGCAGGCGACGGTCGCGGGGTCTGCCGGCACAGGGCCTCCGGCTGCGGCCGGCCAGGTGCCTGCAACTGCAACGCCTGCTGCTGCGCTTGCGCCCGGCCAGGTCAGCCTGCGGCTGCGATTCACGGGCGATACGTGGGTCGAGATCTTCGATGGTTCGGGCAAGGCGGTGCTGTACGACCTCGGCAAGGGCGGCACCGAGCGCACGCTGGTCGCGACGCCGCCGCTCAGTGTCACGCTCGGCAACGCCGCCGCGGTCAGCGTCGCGATCAACGGCCGCGCCGTGATACCGCCGCGCACGCCGGGCCAGGTCATGGCGCGATTCAGCGTCGCGCCCGACGGCACCTTGCGTTGACGGCGGGCGAGCACCGATGACGGACACCCTGCAGGCCGTGCGCGGCATGAACGACGTGCTGCCCGACGAGACGGCGGCGTGGCAGCTGCTGGAGCAGGCGGCGCGCGAACTCTTCGCGCAATACGGCTACCGCGAGATCCGCCTGCCGCTTTTGGAGCGCACCGAACTCTTCAAGCGTTCGATCGGCGAGTTCACGGACATCGTCGAAAAGGAGATGTACACGTTCGAGGACCGCGGCGGCGACTCGCTCACGCTGCGCCCCGAAGCCACGGCCGGCATCGTGCGTGCGGCCATCGCGAACGGCCTGCTGCACAACCAGCGCCAGAAGGTCTGGTGCCTGGGCCCGATGTTCCGTTACGAGCGCCCGCAGAAAGGCCGTTACCGGCAGTTCCACCAGATCGACGTCGAGGCACTCGGTTTTCCCGGACCGGACGTCGATGCCGAGTTGATCCTGATGACCGCGCGGCTGTGGCGGCGGCTCGGACTGCGGGGCTTGCGGCTCAACCTGAATTCGCTCGGGACGCCGGAGTCGCGTGCGGTCTACCGCGGCAAGCTCGTCGAGTACTTCCGCGCGCACGACGCCGCACTCGACGCCGACAGCCGCCGCCGCCTCGATGGCAACCCGCTGCGCATTCTCGACAGCAAGAATCCGGACCTCGCGGAGGTGATCGCCGGGGCGCCTTCGCTCGCGGATCACCTCGACGCGGAGTCCGCCGCACATTTCGAGGCGCTCCAGGCTCACCTGCGCGCCGCGGGCGTCGACTTCGTCGTGAATCCGCGGCTCGTGCGCGGGCTCGACTACTATTCGCGCACCGTGTTCGAGTGGGTCACCACCGACCTGGGTTCGCAGGACGCCGTGTGCTCCGGCGGGCGCTACGACGGCCTGGTCGCGCAGCTCGGCGGGGAGCCGACGCCGGCCATCGGCTGGGCGCTCGGCGAGGAACGCATCGTCGAGTTGCTGCGATTGCAGCAGCGCGTACCGCAGTCCGGGCAAGCCGACGTCTACATCGTGCTGGCCGGCGCACCGGCCGAGGCGCTCGGGCTCGAACTCGCCGAGCAGATACGCGACGCGGCGCCCGGCGTGCGCGTCGAGACCAACTGCGGCGGCGGCAGCTTCAAGTCGCAGCTGAAGCGCGCCGATCGCAGCGGCGCGCGTTTCGCGGTCATCATCGGCGAGACCGAGGCCGCGACGCGCGTCGCGGCGGTGAAATCGCTGCGCGGCGAGGCGGGCCAGCGCGAAGTGCCGTTCGAATCATTGGCCACCGACCTGCGCCAGGCCCTCGGGGCGGCCGCAGCATAATCACGGGCCGGTTCCGCGGGGACCGGCAAGATGGAGTTTGCGAAGTGGAAGATCTCTCGGACAACGAACGCGAAGAACAACTGCGACACTGGTGGTCGGAGAACTGGCTCTGGATCGTGGGCGGCATCGCGCTCGGGCTGGCCGCGCTCGCGGGCTACCAGTACTGGCAGCAGACGCGTTACCAGGCGACGGAGTCGGCCGAGGCGGCTTATCTCGCGCTGCTCGACGCACTCGCGAGCGACCAGCGCGACGCGGCGGTGAAGCGGGGCGACGAGTTGCGCAAGCTCTACCCGAAGTCTCCCTATGCCGACCAGGCCGACCTTGCGCTGGCGCGTGCGGCCGTGGGTCGGCGCGACTTCGACGACGCGGCCCGACGCCTGCGAACGGTTGCGGACGCATCGCGCGACGAGCAATTGCGCCTGATCGCGCGGTCGCGCCTCGCGCGCGTGCTGATCGAGCAGGGCAAGCACGACGAGGCGCTTGCGCTGCTCGACGTCGCGAAGGCCGGCGCGTTCGCCGCGTTGTTCCACGACGTGCGCGGCGACGCGATGGCGGCGAAAGGCGACGCGGCCGCTGCGGCACGCGAATACGATGCGGCGCTGGCCGCGACACCGATGGGTGCGGGGTCGCCGGCGATGGCGCTCGGGGCGACCGCGGTCATCGACCGCGGCTACGTCGAGTTGAAGCGCGAAGCGCTCGCCGTTCCGGCGACAGCGCCCGCGCCCGGCGCGCCCACGACCGCACCGGACCCGGCAGCCGTGCCCGCTGCGGCCGCGACGACGCCGGCGCCGGCCACCAAGCCATGAGCAGCCGTCGCCTGGCGCTCGCCGCGGCGTGCTCGGCCTGGCTCCTGCTGCTCGCCGCGGGTTGCGACAAGGACAAGGACGCCGCCCCGCCTGCGGAACTCATCGACCTCAAGCCGACGCTCGAGGTGCGGAAGCTCTGGGCCAGCGGCGTCGGCGGCGGCGGCGAGAAGCTGCGACTCGCGCTCGGCATCGCGCTCGACCAGGGCGTGCTGTACGTCGCCGCGCGCGACGGCAAGGTCGAGGCGCTCGATCCCGCGACGGGCCGCACGAAGTGGTCCACGGACACGAAGGTGGACTTGTCGGCGGGTCCTGGTGTAGCCGGCGGACTCCTGGTCGTCGGCACCAATGACGGCGTCCTCGTGGCGCTCGAAACGGCGACCGGCAAGAAGTTGTGGAAGGCCAAGGTCAGCAGTGAAGTGCTGGCAGCCCCGCTCGTGGCCCGCGATCGCGTAATCGTGCGCACGGTAGACGGGCGCCTGCGCTCGCTCGACGCCGCGAGCGGCAAGGAACAATGGAGCGCCGAAGAAATGGTGCCGCGGCTCTCGCTGCGAGGCACGGCCCCGCCGGTGCTGGCCGGCGAGGAAGTGCTGGCAGGTTTCGATTCCGGCAAGGTCATGGCCTTCGCGCTCGCGTCGGGCGACGTGCTGTGGCAGACGCCCGTGTCGTCGCCGCGCGGCAGGTCGGAGCTCGATCGCCTGTCGGACGTCGACGCTCCAGTGCGCGTCGACGGCGGCGACGCGTACGCAGTCGGGTTCCAGGGACGGGTCGCGATGCTTGCGCTCGATTCGGGACAGGTCTGGTGGAGCAAGGACCTGTCGAGCTACCGCGGTCTCACGATCGACGACGACCAGCTCTACGTGTCCACCGCGGAAGGCGCGGTCGTGGCATTGCGCCGCCGCGATGGCACCGTGCTCTGGCAACAGGAAGGCTTGAAGCGACGTGGACTGAGCGCGCCGGCCGTGGTCGGCAACGCCATCGTCGTCGGTGATTTCGAGGGTTACCTGCACTGGCTCGATCGCGACACTGGCAAGTTCGTGGCCCGCGAGCACCCGGGCGGCGAGCGCATTGCCGCCGCACCGGTCGTGGCGGACGGCCGGGTCTTCGTGCTGGACGAAGGCGGCAAGATCGTCGCGTATCGCAGCGGCGGCGCTGCGGGTCGCTGATGTGCTGCCGGTCGTCGCCCTCGTCGGCCGCCCCAACGTCGGCAAGTCGACGCTTTTCAATGCGCTGACCCGCACGCGCGACGCGCTCGTGGCGGACGCGCCCGGGCTCACGCGCGACCGCAAGTACGGCTACGCGCGTCGCGCAGGTCGCTCCTGCGTCGTCATCGACACCGGCGGGCTCGTCGAGACGGTGGCGGGCGTCGAGCGGCTCATGGCCGAGCAGACGCTGAAGGCCGTCACCGAGGCCGACAAGGTGCTGCTGGTCGTCGACGCGCGGCAAGGCTGCACGCCACAGGACCTGCACGTGGCCGGAGTCCTGCGCCGCAGCGGCAAGCCAGTGCTGGTCGTCGCCAACAAGTCCGAAGGGCTCGAAGACGAGATGGCGACCGCCGAGTTTCATCGCTTCGGCTTCGGCGACCTGATCGCGATCTCGTCCGCGCACCTGATCGGGCTGGACGCGCTCTTCGACCGGGCGCTCGAGGGACTCGAGGGGGCCGAGGACGCCCGCGATACGCCAGAAGAGGCCGGCGCCGAAGTCATCCGCGTGGCGGTCGTCGGCCGCCCGAACGTCGGCAAGTCCACGCTGATCAACCGGTTGCTCGGCGAGGAGCGGCTGATCGCGTTCGACCAGCCGGGCACTACGCGCGACACGGTCGAGGTGCCGTTCGAGCGCGACGGCCACCACTACACGCTCATCGATACGGCTGGCGTGCGGCGTCGTTCGCGCGTGAGTGAGACGGTCGAAAAATTCAGCGTTGTCAAGACGTTACAGGCGATTGATCGAGCCAATGTCGTGATCGGCGTGGTCGACGCCCACGACTCCATCGCCGACCAGGACGCGAGCCTCATGGGACTCGTCGCCGAACAGGGTCGCGCGCTCGTGGTCGCGGTCAACAAGTGGGATGGAATCCCGCCCGACCAGCGCGACGCCATCCGCGACGGGCTCGACCTCAAGCTCGATTTCCTGCGCTTCGCACCGGTGCATTTCATCTCCGCGCGGCACGGCACGGGCGTCGGCGAGCTCATGGGCTCGGTGCTCATGGCGTATCGCGCCGCCATGCGCGAATTGCCGACCAAGGAGCTCACGAAATCGCTCGAGCAGGCCATGACGATCCACCAGCCGCCGCTCGTGCGCGGGCGGCGCATCAAGCTGCGCTATGCGCACCAGGGCGGCCGCAACCCGCCGATCGTCGTGATCCACGGCAACCAGACGCAGCACGTCCCGGAAACCTACCGCCGCTTTCTCGAGAACCACTTCCGCGCGACATTCCGCCTGCAGGGCACGCCCATGCGGGTCGAGTTCCGCACCGACGAAAATCCGTTTGCGGGCCGGCGCAATCCGTTGACGCCACGCCAGGTCCGGAGCAAGCAGCGTCTGATGCGCCACGTGCGGGGCGGCAAGCGCTGACTGGGCGCCGGGGACGGCCGGGACACCGAAGGCTTAGAACCGCCGGTTCTGAGCGGCTATCCTCTCAGGCTTGTCGCCTCAGAGGCCGGGTTTAGACTGGCGTCATGCTCATGGCCGTAGCCCGCACCTCCCAGTCCGTCCACGACGAGTTGCCCGCCACGCGGCTGGCGCTGCTCGGCGAACCGCTGCGCCTGTACCGGGGCGGCGTGATCGAGCATGCGGTCGTCGCTTACGAATGCTGGGGCCGCCTGAACGAGGCGCGCGACAACGCGATCGTGCTCTTCACCGGGCTTTCGCCGTCGGCGCACGCGGCGTCGTCGCCCGCCGACCCGAAGCCGGGCTGGTGGGAATCGATGATCGGCGACGGCAAGCCGATCGACACGAGTCGCTTCTTCGTCGTCTGCATCAACTCGCTCGGCAGCCCGTTCGGTTCGTCGGGACCGGCGTCCATCGACCCGCGCACGGGCCGCCCCTACGGCATCAACTTCCCGGAAATCGCGGTCGAGGACATTGCCAGCGCCGGGCGCGAGGCGTTGCGTACGCTCGGCATCGAGCGCGTGGCGTGCGTGGTCGGCCCGTCGCTCGGCGGCATGGTCGTGCTCGCCTATGGCGTGCAGTTCCCCGACGAGGTCGACAACCTCATGACGATCTCGGGCGCCGCGAGCGCGTCGCCGTTCGCGATCGCGCTGCGCTCGCTGCAGCGGGAGATGGTCCGCAGCGATCCGGCATGGCGCGGCGGCAACTACGAGCCGGGGCGTGGCCCGCGGCTCGGGCTGCGGCTTGCGCGCAAGCTGGGCACCATCACCTATCGCTCGGCCGAGGAATGGCAGCAGCGCTTCGGCCGCCGCCGGGTGCCGGAAACCGCGGGATTCGCCGGCGATTTCCGCCCGCAGTTCGAGGTCGAGGCATACCTCGAGCACCAGGCGCAGCGCTTCGCGGATCTCTTCGACGCGAACGCGTACCTCTACCTTTCGCGCGCGATGGACCAGTTCGACCTCGCGGAGCACGCGGACGGATCGCTGGCCGCGGCCTTCGCGAAATTCCGCACCCGGCGCACGCTGGTGGTGGGCGTCGAGCACGACATGCTGTATCCCGATCGACCAGCAGCGCGAGATCGCCGCGCAACTCGAGGCGGCGGGACGTCACGTCGAGTTCCACGCGTTCCCGTCGGTGCAGGGCCACGACTCCTTCCTCGTCGACCTGGCGCGCTTCGAACCGGCGATCGGCAACTTCCTGAAGTCGATCTGATTCAGCGCGGCGCGCCGGACGGCGCGGTGTCCGCACCTGCGGCGAGGAACAGCGAGGGATCCACCATCGCCCGGTTCACGGCCACGCCCCAATGCAGGTGCGGTCCGGTCACACGCCCCGTCGCGCCGACGAGCCCGAGCGTGTCGCCGATGCCGACCGCATCGCCCGCTTTCACGTCGATGCGGCTCAGGTGGCAATACATGGTGACCACGCCCTGGCCGTGGTCCACGAAGCACCGTCCGGCCGTTGAAGAAGAAATCGCCGGCCTCGAGCACCCGGCCGGTGGCTGGACTCGCGACGACGGCGCCCGACGGCGCGGCGATGTCCATTCCGCTGTGCGGATTGCGCGACTGGCCGTTGAAGACCCGGCGCAGCCCGAACGAACTGGAACGCGGGCCCGCGACCGGCGCGGTCCAGCGCCACGTCGGCGTGAGCGTCGGCGTGTATGTGCCGAGCGCGCGCTCGATGCGCGCGCGTTCGGCGTCGATGCGTTTCATGTCTTCCGGCGCAGGGTCGACGTGGCGCGGATTCACCGTGAGGCGTTGTTCGTCGTACGCCTTCGCGGTCACCTCGAACGGCAGCGGCGTGTCCGCGTCGTCCACGGCCGGTGTCACGAGCCGTGCCTGCTGCGCGCCGGGGGGCGTATCGAGGGGGATGCCCACGATAGCGATCCAACCCGCCTCGGTGCGCACGACGGGCGCGCGGTGCTCGCCGAAATAGACCGCGCCCGGGGCCTCGTCGCCTCGCGCGGCAAGATCGAGCAGTGCGAGGCCGCCTGGCACGCGCGAGTCGGGTGGCAGCGCGAGTCGCGCGGCTACGCGCGACTCGACTGGCAAGTCGCGCGCCGCTTCCGGGCCAGCCATCGAGGAAGTCGCGAGCAACGCGCCCCAGCACAGGGCCAGGCGGGTCGCGACGAGTCGTCCGGCCATGCGGAGCGGTGTCGTGCCGCGGCGCCGCCGCGACATCAGCGTTTGTCCGCGCGAGGAGTCGCCGGCAGCACCTCGAGCACGCTGGCGCGCAGACTGCCCTGGGCCAGGCGCGCGTCGATCACGGTGCCGGGCGCGGTCTGCGTCGCCCGTTGCAACACCCGTCCCGTGGCGTCGGTCACGATCGCGTAGCCGCGATCGAGCGTCGCGAGCGGGCTCACGGCGTGCAGCGTGCGCAGCGACCGGTCCCAGCGCGCCATGCCTTCGGCCAGCCGGCGCCGCATCGATGCCACGAGTTCGCGTCGCGTCGCCTCGAGCCGTGCCTGCAGGTGCTGCAACCGCTCGGCCGGCGTGCTCCGCGCCAGCAGCGCCTGCGCCGCGGCGAGCCGGGCGCGGGCGCGCTCGAACCGTGTGCCGAAGCCGCGCTGCAGCGCGCAGCTCGAGCTCGTCGAGACGCTGCGCGTGCTGGCGCAGTCGGGCGCCCGGATGGCCGCGCGCCAGGCCGCGTTCCAGCTGTGCCAGCGCCTGCTGCCGCACCTGCAGACGGCGTCGCATAGCGCTGCCGACGTGGCGCTCGAGCGCGTCGAACGCGCGCAGCATTTCCGCGCGGTCCGGTACTGCGCGCTCGGCCGCCGCCGAGGGCGTCGGCGCGCGCACGTCCGCGACGAAATCCGCGATCGTGAAGTCGATCTCGTGGCCGACGCCGCTCACGACGGGGATCGGGCACGCGAACACCGCGCGCGCGACCGCTTCGTCGTTGAACGCCCAGCAGGTCCTCGAGCGAGCCGCCGCCGCGCGCGAGGATCAGCACGTCGCACTCCGCGCGCTGTCGCGGCGAGCCGCAGCGCCTCCGCGATCTCACGCGGCGCGGCCTCGCCCTGCACCGGACACCGGATAGATCAGCACCGGGATGGCCGGAAAGCGGCGGCCGAGCATGTGCAGGATGTCGCGCAGCGCGGCGCCGGTCGGCGACGTGATGACGCCGATGCGCCGGGGCAGCCGGGCAATGGCCGCTTGTGCTCGGGGTCGAACAGCCCCTCGGCCTGCAGCCTGAGCTTCAGTTCCTCGAAGCGTCGGCGCAACGCGCCTTCGCCGGCTTCCTCGAGGTGCTCGACGATGAGCTGGTACTCGCCGCGCGCCTCGTAGAGGCTCACGCGGCCGCGGGCGAGCACGTGCGCGCCGTCCCGGACCGGGAATCGCACCAGCAGGTTGCGCGTGCGGAACATCGCGCAACGGACCTGCGCCGTCGCGTCCTTGAGCGAGAAATACCAGTGGCCGGAGGCGGGGCGCGAGAGGTTCGAGATCTCGCCCTCGAGCCAGACCGAGCCGAGCCCGCGCTCGAGCAGCGCGCGGGCCTCGCGGTTCAGCCGCGAAACCGTGAGAATCTCCCGCAGCGGCGCGGGGTTGGGCGTCGTCTCGAACCACTGGTCGGTCATGCGCGGCCATCTTAGCTGCCGCGGCCCCGCCGACACGCGGCGCCGGCCCGGCCGCAAACGAGCTTTACCCGGACTGCTCGCGCCGGGTAGAATGTCGCGCTTCCTTCGGCCCGGGTCACCCCATGCTGCGCATTCTCGAGGAAGCCCTCACTTTCGACGACGTCCTGCTCGTGCCGGCCTACTCGGAAGTCCTGCCGCGCGAAGTCAGCCTCGGCACCCAGCTCACGCGCACGCATCCGCCTGAACCTGCCGCTCATCTCGGCCGCGATGGACACGGTCACCGAGCACGCGCCTCGCGATCACGATCGCGCAGGAAGGCGGCATCGGCATCATCCACAAGAACATGACGATCGCCGCGGCCAGGCGCGCGAAGTCGCGCGCGTCAAGAAGTTCGAGAGCGGCGTCATCCACGATCCGATCACGGTGCCGCCGGACGCAGACGATCCGCGAAGTGCTCGACCTCACGCGCGCGAAGAACATCTCCGGCGTGCCGGTCGTCCGACGGCAAGGCCGTCGGCATCGTCACGCACCGCGACCTGCGCTTCGAGACGAAGCTCGACGCGCCGGTGTCGTCCGTCATGACGCCGCAGGAGCGGCTCGTCACGGTGCGCGAGAACGCGCCCAAGGACGAGGTGCTGGCGCTGCTGCACAAGCACCGCATCGAGAAGGTGCTCGTCGTCGACGACGACTTCGAGCTGAAGGGCATGATCACGGTCAAGGACTTCCAGAAGGCGACCGAATTCCCGCGCGCCTGCAAGGACGAGCGCGGCGCGCTGCGCGTCGGCGCGGCGGTCGGCACGAGCGCCGACACGCTCGACCGCGTCGCGGCGCTGCGCGAGGCGGGCGTCGACGTCGTCGTCGTCGACACCGCGCACGGTCACTCGCGCGGCGTGATCGAGATGGTGCGCGCGATCAAGAGCGCGCTGGCCGGACCAGCAGGTCATCGGCGGCAACATCGTCACGGCGCGAGGCGGCGCTCGCGCTCGTCGACGCGGGCGCCGACGGCGTCAAGGTCGGCATCGGTCCGGGCTCGATCTGCACGACGCGCATCGTCGCCGGTGTCGGCGTGCCGCAGATCAGCGCGGTCGCCAACGTCGCCGAGGCGCTCGCGGGCACGGCGTGCCGGTGATCGCCGACGGCGGCATCCGCTTCTCCGGCGACATCGCCAAGGCGATCGCCGCCGGCGCGCACTGCGTGATGATCGGCGGCCTGTTCGCCGGCACCGAGGAGTCGCCCGGCGAGGTCGAGCTCTACCAGGGCGCCTCGTACAAGTCCTATCGCGGCATGGGCTCGCTCGGCGCGATGGCGCAGCGCCACGGCTCGGCGCGACCGCTATTTCCAGGACACCGCCGCCGAGCTCGAGAAGCTCGTGCCCGAAGGCATCGAGGGCCGCGTGCCCTACAAGGGCAGCCTCGTCGCGATCCTGCACCAGCTCGCCGGCGGCCTGCGCGCCGCGATGGGCTACACCGGCAGCGCGACATCGAGGAGATGCGCACGCGGCCGAAGTTCGTGCGCATCACGAGCGCCGGCGTGCGCGAGAGCCACGTGCACGACGTGACGATCACCAAGGAAGCGCCGAACTACCGTGTCAGCTGAGGAATCGCGCGCGGTCGCGCACCGCCGCCGGACATCCACGCCGCACCGCATCCTGATCCTCGACTTCGGCGCGCAATACACGCAGCTGATCGCGCGCCGCGTGCGCGAAGTGCGGCGTCTACTGCGAGATCCATCCCTGGGACATGGCGACGCGCGACGTGCGCGCGTTCGGCGCCGCGCGGCATCATTCTCTCCGGCGGCCCCGAGTCGGTGACCGACGGCCGAGCCGCCGCGTGCGCCGCAGCGCGTGTTCGACGCGGGCGTGCCCGTGCTCGGCATCTGCTACGGCATGCAGACGATGGCGCAGCAGCTCGGCGGCCGCGTCGAGTCCTGCGCGATCACCGCGAATTCGGCTACGCGCAGGTCACGGTCGACCGCGCCCTGCCGGCTGCTCGACCGGGCTGGCGGATCACCGCGACACGCAGGGCCGCGGCGGTGCTCGACGTCTGGATGAGCCACGGCGATCGCGTCGAGGCGCTGCCGCCGGGCTTCGCGCCGATCGGCGTCGTCGCGCGAACGCGCCGCTCGCCGCGATGGCCGACGAGGCGCGCGCGCTTCTACGGCGTGCAGTTCCATCCCGAGGTCACGCACACGGTGCAGGGCGCGCGCATCCTCGAGCGCTTCGTGCGCGAGATCTGCGGCTGCGAGGCGCGCTGGGACCGCGGGCAACATCATCGCCGACGCGATCGCGCGCGTGCGCGCGCAGGTGGGCACGGACCGCGTGCTGCTCGGGCTCTCGGGCGGCGTCGATTCGTCGGTCGTCGCGGCGCTGCTGCACCGGGCGATCGGCGATCAGCTCGTCTGCGTGTTCGTCGACCACGGCCTGCTGCGCCTCGGCGAGGGCGACCAGGTCATGGCGACGCTTCGCGCAGCACATGGGCGTGCGCGTGATCCGCGTGAATGCCGAGCAGCGCTTCCTCGACGGCGCTCGCGGCGTCGACGCGATCCCGAGCGCAAGCGCAAGATCATCGGCCGCCTCTTCGTCGAGGTGTTCGACGAGGAGGCCGCGCAAGCTCGAGGGCGTGCGCTGGCTCGCGCAGGGCACGATCTATCCCGACGTGATCGAATCGGCGGGCGCGAAGACCGGCAAGGCGCACGTGATCAAGTCGCACCACAACGTCGGCGGCCTGCCCGAGCACATGAAGCTGAAGCTCCTCGAGCCGCTGCGCGAACTCTTCAAGGACGAAGTGCGCCGGATCGGCGCTCGAGCTCGGGCTGCCGCGCGAGATGGTCGTTCCGGCATCCGTTCCCGGGGCCCGGGCTCGGCGTGCGCATCCTCGGCGAGGTCACGAAGGAGTACGCGGACCTGCTGCGCCGGGCCGACGCGATCTTCATCGAGGAGCTGCGCGCGCACGGGCTCTACGACCAGGTGAGCCAGGCGTTCGCCGTGTTCCTGCCGGTGCGCTCGGTGGCGGTCATGGGCGACGGCCGCCGCTACGACTACGTGATCGCGCTGCGCGCGGTCGAGACCGTCGACTTCATGACCGCGCGCTGGGCGCGCCTGCCGTACGACTTCCTCGACCTCGTGCGCGCGCCGCATCATCAACGAAGTGCCCGGCATCTCGCGCGTCACCTACGACATCTCGGGCAAGCCGCCGGCGACGATCGAGTGGGAGTGAGGGGCCTCTCACCTTGAAATGTCGACTATTGAAGCCGGATTCTCTCAGCATTGTTCGACTGCATCAGACGACTTGATGGGTTCAATGGTGCGCAGAGTGACGCTGAAGAGGGCGTCGGGAATCAGCTCGAGAGGAGAACCTGCGCCGGATTCACGGCCGCGGGATGGGGCATGTTGCGGCCGAAGATCGGCTCGCCGGTGAGGAGACGGATTCATGGGTCACGTGGCGTAGCCCAGCAGGGCTGACCGGCTGATCAAGGGCCCATGGTTGCCCGCACAGCGCATCGGCTCCAGGATTCCGGCCTCAAGGCCGCAGCCCGCAGCGCCCATCAGGGGCGTTTGAAAGTACTATCCGCTCGCCGACGCGATGTTCTGAGATCGATAGGAATGCGCAATCGCGCGCATCCAAACAAACGATTTGGCAGCGCTGCGCGCCTGGCATGTAATGACGCCGTCTGCAAACCCCGAAAGGAAGCACCATGGACACGAAGACTGATGACAAGAGCGCGGGCCAGTGCCCGTTCAACCACATCGCCGGCGTCGGCAGGACGAACCGCGACTGGTGGCCGAACCAGCTGCGGCTGGAGCTGCTGCACCAGCATTCCTCGAAGTCCGACCCGATGGGCGGGGGCTTCGACTACGCGAAGGAATTCAAGAGCCTCGACTACAAGGCGCTGAAGAAGGACCTGGTCAAGCTGATGACCGACTCGCAGGACTGGTGGCCGGCGGACTTCGGCCATTACGGGCCGCAGTTCATCCGCATGGCCTGGCACGCCGCCGGAACCTACCGCATCCACGACGGCCGAGGCGGCGCCGGCCGCGGCCAGCAGCGCTTCGCCCCGCTCGACAGCTGGCCCGACAACGTCAACATCGACAAGTCGCGCCGCCTGCTGTGGCCGATCAAGCAGAAGTACGGCAAGAAGATCTCCTGGGCCGACCTGCTGATCCTCGCCGGCAACGTCGCGCTGGAGTCCATGGGCTTCAGGACCTTCGGCTTCGGCGGCGGCCGTGCCGACGTGTGGGAGCCGGACGAGGACGTGAACTGGGGCGGCGAGATCGCCTGGCTGGGCGTCGACATGCGCTTCAGCGGCGACCGCGAGCTGGTTGCGCCGTTCGGCGCCACCCACATGGGCCTGATCTACGTCAACCCGGAAGGCCCGAACGCCAGCGGCGACTACATGGCCGCGGCCAAGGACATCCGTGCCACCTTCGGCCGCATGGCGATGAACGACGAGGAGACCGTCGCCCTCATCGCCGGCGGCCACACCTTCGGCAAGGCCCATGGCGCCGCCCCGGAATCGCACAAGGGTCCGGAACCGGAAGGCGCGCCGCTGGAAGCGCAGGGCCTGGGATGGATGAGCAACTACGGCACGGGGCACGGCGGCGACACGATTTCGAGCGGCATCGAGGTGACCTGGACCAAGACCCCGGCGCTGTGGAGCAACAACTTCTTCGAGAACCTGTTCAAGTACGAATGGGAGCTGACCAAGTCGCCGGCCGGCGCCAAGCAATGGGTGGCCAAGAACGCGCCGGAGATCATTCCCGACGCGCACGACCCGTCGAAGAAGCACAAGCCGACCATGCTGACCACCGACCTGACGCTGCGCTTCGATCCGGAATTCGGCAAGATCTCGCGCAGGTTCCTCGACGACCCGCAGGCCTTCGCCGATGCCTTCGCGCGCGCCTGGTTCAAGCTGACGCACCGCGACATGGGCCCGCGCGCCCGCTACCTCGGGCCCGGAAGTGCCGAAGGAAGAGCTGATCTGGCAGGACCCGATCCCCGCGGTCAACCACAAGCTGATCGGCGACAAGGAGATCGCCGACCTCAAGAAGAAGATCCTCGCCTCGAAGCTGTCGGTGGCGCAGCTCGTGTCCACCGCCTGGGCGTCGGCCTCCACCTTCCGCGGCTCCGACAAGCGCGGCGGCGCCAACGGCGCGCGCATCCGGCTCGCGCCGCAGAAGGACTGGGCCGTCAACCAGCCGGCGCAGCTGGCGAAGGTGCTGAAGACGCTCGAGGGCATCCAGGCGGACTTCAACAAGAAGGCGAAGGGCGGCAAGAAGGTGTCGCTCGCCGACCTGATCGTGCTCGCGGGCTGCGCGGGCGTCGAGCAGGCCGCGAAGAAGGCCGGCGTCACCGTGAAGGTGCCGTTCGCGCCGGGCCGCATGGACGCCTCGCAGGCGCAGACGGACGTCGAGTCCTTCGCCGTGCTCGAGCCGCTCGCCGACGGCTTCCGCAACTACCTCAAGGGCAAGTACGACGGTACCGGCCGAGGCGCTGCTGGTCGACAAGGCGCAGCTCCTGACGCTCACCGCGCCCGAGATGACGGTGCTCGTCGGCGGCCTGCGCGTGCTGGGCGCCAACGCCGGCGGCGCGAAGCACGGCGTCTTCACCAAGAAGCCGGAGGCGCTGACCAACGACTTCTTCGTGAACCTGCTCGACATGGGCACGGAGTGGAAGGCGGTCTCGAAGACGCCGGACGTGTTCGAAGGGCGCGACCGCAAGACGGGCAAGGTCAAGTGGACCGGCACGCGTGTCGATCTCGTCTTCGGCTCGAACTCCCAGCTCCGCGCCCTGGCCGAGGTCTACGGAAGCGCGGACGCGCAGGAGAAGTTCGTGAAGGACTTCGTGGCGGCCTGGAACAAGGTGATGAACCTCGACCGCTTCGACCTCGCCTGAGCGCCGCCTGAGCCGGTAGCCCCCGGGGCTCGGCGCCCCGGGGCTTGCCTTTGACGCAGGTCAAGCCTGCCCGGCGTCTGCGGTCAACAATGCGCAGAAGGGCGAACCTTGGAGGAACGGCCATGCCGCTCAAGGATGTCTTTCTGCAGCACCCGGACCGCCGCTACATCATGTTCGGCGGCGGCGGCGGGGTCGGCAAGACCAACTTTTCGGCCGCGGCGGGCTACTGGCTTGCGAGCCACGGCAAGAAGGTGCTCGTGTTCTCCGTCGACCCCCAGGCCTCGCTCACCGACATCTTCAAGAAGGACATCTTCGGCAAGGGGCCGGTGCCCATCATGCAGAACCTGTGGGCCCAGGAGATCGACGCCGACAAGCACATCAAGGCGTACCAGCAGGAGATCCGCCAGAAGATCCTCGACATGTACGGCATGCCCGCCGTGCCCGAGGAGATCGAGAACTACATCCAGGCGGCGAGCGCCGAGCCGGCGATGGAGGAAAGCGCGATGTTCGACGCGGTGGTGGACACCCCAATAAACCTCTATCAACCTTCGGATCATTTCGTACGCGGGACCGAAGCGCAACGCAGGGTCGGTAGTCAGCTGACGACGATGGCTTGCGGTTGAATTTCTGACGGAACGCACGTGTTTACGTCAGCCTGTTCCAGAAGACCCCCGAGTAGCCTGCATGACCCCAGCCGGCTTCCGGGACACGCGCCATGCATGCTGCCGCCAGCGCGCGTCGGCCTGCCGCCGCGCGCGTCGCCCGCGCGCCCCTGGCTTTGTCGATCCGCCGGGCTACGCTCGCCATCGGCCCGAGACCACGCTGCTGTATCAGCTTGTCGAGCAGCACTACCCCGCATTCCGGGAGCTGCGCGCCCTGGCAGGCCGGCCACTGCCCGACTACGTTGAGGAAGAGTTTGACGCCTATCTGAAGTGCGGCCGGATGGAAGAGGGCTTCCTGCGCCTGCGCTGCGAGCAATGCCATGCCGAGAAGCTGGTGGGTTCACGCGGGACATCCCTGTGCCGCGCCCTTCGGGCGGCCTTCGGCCGTGCAAATCGGCAGTCCTGCCGATTTGTCAGCTGCAAGAAGCGCGGCTTCTGCCCCTCCTGCGGTGCGCGGCGCATGGCCGAGACGGCGGCACTACTCGCCGACGAGGTGCTGCCCGAGCGCCCGCTGCGCCAGTGGGTGCTGTCACTCCCGATAGCGCTGCGCTTTCTGCTCGCCACCAACCCCGCCGTGCTCTCGCAGGTTCTGGGCGTCGTGTATCGCACGATCTCAAGTCATCTGCTGGCCAAGGCTGGCCTCACCCGTGCCACTGGTAACACCGGCGCCGTCACGCTGATCCAGCGCTTCGGTTCGGCACTGAACCTCGACGTGCACTTCCACATGATCTTTGTCGACGGTGTGTATCTCACCGATGGTGCCGAGCTGCCCGTGTTCCGTCATGTGCCATCGCCAGGCACGGCCGAGCTGCAAGTAGTGGTGCAGAACATCGCCGAACGCATTGGCCGGCTGCTGGAGAAGCGCGGCCTGATTGACCGTGACTGGGAGAACGCCTGGCTGAGTGGTGATCCAGCGCAAACCGGATCACTGGATGACCTGATCGGCCATTCCGTCACCTGACCGGATCGCGGTTGGCCCGCGAGCCGGGCAGAAGGTGTTCACGTTGCCGACGCCGCGGCATGTGGCGATGAACTGGGCGCGGCGCCGGAAGCGCGTGTTTGGCATCGAGATCGAGAGCTGCGCCCGCTGCGGCGCCAAGCTCAGGATCATCGCCAGCATCGAGGAGCCGGAGGTCATCGCGAAGATTCTTTCGCACCTGGAGCGCACGGCGCCGGAGCAGTACCAGGCCGAGCGGCCGCTTGGGGCACGGGCGCCGCCGGTGCAAGCCAGCCTGCCGTGAACTCGACGATGAAGGGCGATTGCGCTGTCCGGTGACGCGGTTGGCTCCGGCGGGTGCTTGCCGGATTCAGGTCAGGGGCGGGGAAGGGCGGATTCCGGGAGGCGCGACGGCGGCGCTTCAAGGGGTTCGGCACCGTGGTGACACTCCGGCCGGGCCTCCGGACAGCCGGATTTGCCGGGCAAGGCCGCGGCCGGTAGGTTCGGGCTCACCACCAGGCCGGTGACGCGAATCGGCTCGGCCTGGGCAGGTGGGTTGAATTCTATCCGCCCGAGCATCAATCTCCGTTACGAGCTTGCCGACGACGTGGTGTTGCGCGCGGGGATCTACGACAGCATCGTACGGCCGAACATCGGCAGCATCGCGCCCCGTTTTCTGGTCGAGGAGAACGACGAGGGTGACCGCGAGGGCGAATTCGGCAACCCGGATCTCGAGCCTTACGAGGCGTCGAACGCGGACCTCTCGGCCGAATGGTATTTCGCCGATAACGCGGTCATACAGGGCGGCCTGTTCTACAAGGACATCGACAACTTCATCGTCGTAACGGAGTTCGAGGACGTCACGTTCCACGGCATCTTCGCGAACGAAGCGACCATTCCGGTGAACGGCGAGAAGGCTACGGTCGAGGGCTTCGAGCTCAACTATCAGCACGCGCTGACCGGCTTGCCGGCGCCGTTCGACGGTCTCGTGCTCGGCGTCAACTACACGTACACGGAGACCGAGGGCACGATCGACGGCCGCATCATTCCGCTGCCGGCCGCGGCCGAGAACACCGCGAACCTGATGTTGGGCTATGAGAAGGGGCGCATCAGCTTCCGAATCGCGACGACGTACCGCGACGAGTACCTCGACGAGCTCGGCGGCGATGCCGACGAGGACCGCTGGGTCAAGGACCACATTCAGCTCGATTTGAGCGCGAAGGTCCGTGTCACCGAGCGCTTCCAGGTGTTCGCCGAGTTCATCAACCTCGGAGACGAGCCCTACGTCGCGTTCCAGCGCGGCCCCGGCCACGACCGGCTGTTGCAGTACGAAGAGTACTCCTGGACCGGCAAGATCGGGTTCAAGGCGGGCCTGTAACGAGCGCGCCAGATATGGTCAATCGCATCGTCGGCGCCAACTGATCGCCACGCGTCACGCGATGCGTTCGCCGCGTGACGAAACTCACATTGTGTAGAAAACTGTCGCCGCTCCGTCGGCGGAACGGGTCCTGTCTTCTTTACAGCTTCGGTACCCGAGTGCTAGCGTCGCAGCAGCGCGCGATCTTGCGGTTTCGATTTCCCTCCCGCGTCGCAGAACACCTGGAATCTGATCATGGAACGATGGCCGAATCTCTTCATTGTCGGGGCACCCAAAGCCGGCACGACTTCCTTGCATGCGTACCTGGGCAGAGTGCCCGGGATCTTCATGTCGAAGATCAAAGAACCGCACTATTTCTCACGAGTCGTCATTCCCGACGACTATCCGTTTCCCCCTTGCCGAGATAGGGAGAAGTACCTGCGTCTGTTCGCCGAAGCGAACGAGTCGCGATATGTTGGGGAGGCCAGCCCGTCATATCTAGCTGATCCGGGCGCGGCGCAACTCGTTCACCATGTTTCGCCGGATGCTAAGATCATTGCTTGCCTGCGCGATCCCGTGGATCGCATCTACTCGCATTACCTCATGCTCCTGAATGGCGGTTTCGCGAAAGGGAGCCTTATGAGCGAGATCGAGCGGGGCATCGCGTATGGTCGTGAGTGGAATCGCATTCTGCTGCGCCCAGAGATCGGTTTGTACGCAGACAGCGTCAAGCGCTATCTAACGCAATTCGGAACGCCGCAGGTCCACGTCCTAGTATTCGAAGAGCTCGCCGCCGATCCCGCGACTGCAGTGGCGCGAATCTTGCGTTTCCTCGGCATCGACTTCGACATGACGGGCTTCGACACCACCGGTTACCGCCGCTTCGGCGTTGCTCGTGGCCCGCTCGTGAAGTATCTGTTCGGGAGTCCTCGAGTCAACCGCCTTGGCGAAGCGCTGCTTCCCATCAAGGTTCGGTCGTGGATCAAGGAGACGCTTTTGCTGAAGCAGGTCCCAAAGCCGCCCTTGGAACACGAGGCGCATGAGTTCCTCAAGTCGTACTACAGAGATGACGTCGCAGAGGTGGCGGCGATGCTGGGCAGGCCGCTACCCTGGCGGAACTTTCCGGAGGCTGCTGCCGCGCCGCACCCCACGCTGGTCGCCCGCGCAACTGTGCCGCCGACGCTTTCGAACGCAACCCGCCCGCACGTGGGGTAGCAACGCCGGAGCTGGGGCTGGACGGCTATAGTCCCGATGCGTGCGGCAGCGCGTCGTGACCCTGCGAACTGTGTGGCCGACGCTGAGCGCCCCTCTGGGTTCGTTGCCGCCCTATTCTCGAACTGTATTGCGGGCGTTCATTGAGAACGCATACCAGCGACTGCCAAGGTAGAAAAGCAATGTGTAGGGAACGACGCCCAGCACTTGTGCCCAATCGCCGTCGAGCCCAACCCCATGAATGAAAAGCAGGACGGTAGCTAGAGTCGTGCGATCGGCTCCCTGGCGGATTACTGACTCACGCCACTCGCGGTCAAGTACCAGGCGCGCGCGGTCAGAAGGTGTTCACGTTGCAGACCGTTTCCGCGCAGGGCGCGGGGAAGGGGCGCAGCGCCGCGCAGGCCGGCGGTTTCTCGCTGCACGCCGGACTTGATATCCAGCCCGGTCAACCTGGAGTTCCCAGGGTTTGGTGGACAAGGGATAGCATCAGCGTAGCACCGGAACGCGCGTTCAGACGGAAGTGTAACTGTCGGGGCGTTCAGTGCAGGCGCACCACTTCGTGAACCTGTTTCACGCGGTCGCTGTCCTGGCTCGGATTGCTGCCAGACAGCGCGTCAGTTGGCCGGGATCCGATTCCTTTCGAGGGAAGCGTCGCCGCTCCCATCACCGCACTGCGGAGTCGACACTTGCCGGTGTCGTTACACGCACCATCCGACCCACGCGTCGGCAGTGATCGACGCAAACGCGACGTATGGACGCCGCACGTGCGGCAGAAGTCAGGGGATAGTCGCGAGAGTCGCGGCCGTCGCATCACCGATCAGTGACGCGACGGCCCACTGACTCAGGCTCGACTGATTGAGGCTCGTCTGCGCCGCCTGGCCGCCAGTGCAGCCAAGCCGAGCGCCAGACTCCCTAAGCCCATGCTGCCGCCACCGCCGCCCTTGCTCGTGGGCGTGGGCGTGGGCGTGGGCGTGGGCGTGGGCGTCGCCGCCGGGCCAGTCGACACCACCAGTGCAACCGCCGAACCGGCCGCCACGTTCGTCCCCGCCGAGGGGATCTGTCTGATCACGCTGCCCGAAGGCACCGTGCCGCTTGAGTCTTGTGAGACCGTGCCGACCGCCAGCGCGGCACCCGTAATCGACGTCGTTGCCGCCGCCTGCGTCAGATTCACCACGTTCGGTACCGCCACCGGGCCAGTCGATACCACCAGCGCGACCGACGAAGTGGCCGCTACGCTCGTCCCCGCCGCCGGGTTCTGGCTGATCACGCTGCCCGAAGGCACTGTGGTACTCGACTGTTGTGAGACCGTACCGAGCGCCAGCCCAGCACCCGCGATCGCCGTGGTCGCCGCCGCCTGAGTCAGACTCACCACGTTTGGCACGATCACCGGCCCGGGTGTCGGCGCGGGCCCCGACGACACCACCAGGTTCACCGCTGAGCCAGCCGCTACGCCTGTCCCCGATGCCGGGCTCTGACTGCTCACGCTGCCCGCGGGCACCGCGGTGCTCGACTGTTGTGTGACCGTACCAAGCACTAGCCCTGCACCGGCAATTGCCGTGGTCGCTACCGCTTGCGTCAGATTCACGACGTTTGGCACCGTCACCGGGCCGGTCGTGGCGTCACACCGCGAGAACCTGGTCTCGGTTGTGCCCCGGCCGGCTACCGCAACCGAGAGCGTATGCGGATTGCAGTCGGTGATGGACGACACGAAACTCAGCAGGTACCCGTTATCGAGCCGGCTGGCAATCGTTGCGTACGCATTGGTGACCTCAGTCTGGCTCGGCGCGGAGATGAAGTTGCCGCCAGTCCTGGCCGCAAGGACATTCATCACGTTGCTTCCGGTCGTGCCCGGCGTCCCCACAGCGATTGCGAACAGGGGGATGCCGAGGCTGCTCGCCTTATCGAGTACGAAACTCTGCGTATTGATCGAAGCGTTGTCTCTGCCGTCACTGATCACGACCACCGCCTTGGGCCCGACGCCGGGTGGCGGCGACAAGAAAAGGTCAAGCGCAACGTTGATTCCGTCGTACAGGTTGGTTGAGTTGCCGGGGTAGGGCAGCATCGTCGCATTGACCAGCATGTCAGTGCCGGCTGCTCCGTCGATCAGCGTGAACGGCTGAACTACCGACGCCTTGGCGGGATTTTGGCCGTTGAACTTGACGATGGCCGCGTAATCACCCGGGCTCATGGAGTTGATGAAGTCGACGACCGCGCCCTCCATCGCGGCGCGCGGGTCGCCTTCCACGCTCGAACTGTAGTCCATGACGAACACGATCGAGACATTCCTGGCCGGATTCGCGGACGGCGGCAGGGAAAAATCCGGTTGGATCGTAAGCGGATTACCATCGAGCGTAAGCGTGAAGTTGCCGGCCGTGAGCCCACCCACGGGATTGCCAGACCCGTCGGTGACGGTCACGTAAGCCTGGATCGGGTCGCCGATGGGTCGCGATTCGACGCGCAGGTCGATGGCCGCGCTCGCGGGACCGGCGAAAAACGCAGCGGCCAGCAAAATTAGCGCAGTTAACCAGGCTGTCAGCTGCCCCGCACGGGCGCGCATGTCGAGGCCTCCAATGGCTGGGTGATTGGAAGCAGGGCAATGGCGTGCAATTGCTGCGCTCATGTCGGGGTCGTGTTCCTTGATCCTGGGTTAGTCTTGCGGTTGCCGGCAATTTGAAGTCGCCCGCCCAAGGCTACGGAACTCGACCGTGGTCGTTCCGTGAACCGCATCACAATCGGGCTGGAATTGGCTCCGACACCTGGATTCGAACCAGGGACCCGCTGATTAACAGTCAATACAGTCGATTCCTGCGGGTTCCTTGAGAAGTCCCTTGGACACGTAGAAAGAGGCTTTTCGGCCTGTTATTCGTCATTTCGACTTCTCGTCATTTCCCGCGAAATTCCCGTTTACTACGACACGCGTGATGACAGGGCATCCACGGGCCAGGCTGCCAATGCATATCCATCGGTTCGGTCCCTGATGCCCAAGGCGTCATCGTCACCCTGAAATAAATCGGCCCCGACCGGGACGGCAATCCCGAGCGAGGCCTGACCATAACCGGCAAACGAGGTGCTGAAGATGGCCGGCGGGGAGTCTACCAAGAGGGCGAAGGCGCTGACCGACCTGGAGCCACGGGTAGCATCGGCGCCGTCACCCTGGTCCAGCGCTTCGGTTCGGCGCTGAACCTCAACGTGCACTTCCACATCATCTTTGGCGACGGCGTGTATCTCACCGATGGCGCCGAGCTGCCCGTGTTTCGTCATGTGCCATCGCCAGGCACGGCCGAACTGCAAGCGCTGGTTCAGAACATCGCCGAGCGCATTGGCCAGTTGCTTGAAAAGCGCGGCCTGATCGAGCGCGATTGCGAGAACGCCTGGTTGAGTGGCGATATGGCACAGGCCGGGTCACTGGACGACCTGATCGGCCATTCCATCACCTACCGCATAGCAGTTGGTCCACGCGCGGGTCAGAAGGTGTTCACGTTGCAGACGGTGCCGGCCCAAGGCGAGGAGGAGGGGCGTAACGGCGCTGCGCCGGCCAGTGGATTCTCGTTGCACGCCGCCCTCGATATCCAACCCGGTCGGCGCGCAAAGCTAGAACGCCGCTGCCACTACGTCAGTCGCCCGCCATTGGCCGCGGATCGGCTGGCACTGAGCGCATCCGGTCAGGTGCGTTACCAGCTCAAGAACCCATACCGGGATGGCACGACGCACATCGTGCTGGAACCGCTGGATTTCAAGGCACGGTTGGCTGCTTTTGGTGTCGCCGCCCAGGATGCACCTGACGCGCTATCACGGGGTGTTCGGGATTGAGATCGAAACCTGTGCCCGCTGCCATGGCCGGATGAAGGTGATCGCGAGCATCGAGGACGCGGCCGTCATCGCACGGATCCTTGCGCATCTGGATCGCTCCTTTGGCACACAGCCGGAACTGGCGCCGCTTGCCGCCCGGGCACCGCCACGGCAGACCGCGCTGCTGTGACGCCACAGAGGAAGAGGGCGTCGGCAATCAGGTGGAGAGGAGGACCTGCGGCGCAGTCACGTCAGCGGGGTGGGCCCAGTTGCACCCGGTGAGGGGCAGCCCGGGATGGAGCGGGATTCAATAGTCACGCGGCGTAGCTTGGCAGGGCTGATGGGCTGATCCGGGGCTCGTGGCTGCCATGCAGCGCGCCCGTCCCCGGGATTTCCGACCTCTCCGACCTCCTGGCGGCAGCCGGTGGCGGCAATCAGGTGCGTTTGAAAGTACTATCCGCTATCCGCTCGGCGACGGATAGGGACATCGAAGGTGGCCGCCCAGATTCGGCGCGTCCGCAATGGAGACCACTAGAAACTTGCCTTGCGGATAGGTATTTTGAATAACTTTATCGACCTTATGTCCTGTCCGTCACGATGTCACCGGGGATTCCCGTAAGCTGCGGGCCGATGTACAGGCCACACGAGCCCTCGTGGGCTCGTGTGGCCTCCGCTCTTGAGAACAAGATCTGCAGGAGCAAGCGAATGTTGCTGCGTGGGTTGGCCACATTGGTGCTGGGTATGTCGCTGTCAGCCTGCGGAGGCGACGGCGGTGGTGGTGGTGGTGGTGGTGGCGGTGGTGGCGCAGGCACGTTCAGCATAGGTGGTACCGTCTCTGGTCTTGCCAGCGGCGCCAGCGTGGTGCTGGCGAACAACGGCGGCAACGATCTCACGGTTTCGGCGAATGGCGCCTTCACCTTCACCACGGCGATCGCGACGGGCGGGGCCTACGCGGTAACGGTGCTCACCCAACCGACTGGCCAGACGTGCACGGTGGCGAACGGTTCGGGCACCATCGCTTCAGCCAACGTTACCAACGTGGCCGTCACCTGCGTCAGCAATCCCACGCCGACCTTCACCATCGGCGGCACGGTGTCTGGGCTGGCCTCCGGTGCCAGCGTGGGGCTGCGCAACAACGGCGGCAACGATCTCACGGTTTCGGCGAATGGCGCCTTCACCTTCACCACGGCGATCGCGACGGGCGGGGCCTACGCGGTAACGGTGCTCACCCAACCGACTGGCCAGACGTGCACGGTGGCGAACGATTCGGGCACCATCGCTTCAGCCAACGTTACCAACGTGGCCGTCACCTGCGTCAGCAATCCCACGCCTCCCACGCCGACCTTCACCATCGGCGGCACGGTGTCGGGCTTGGTCCGGTGCCAGCCTGGTGCTGCATAACAACGGCGGCAACAATCTTGCGATCTCCGCCAATGGCGCCTTTACCTTCACCACGGCGATCGCGACGGGCGGGGCCTACGCGGTAACGGTGCTCACCCAACCGACTGGCCAGACGTGCACGGTGGCGAACGGTTCGGGCACCGTCGCTTCAGCCAACGTTACCAACGTGGCCGTCATCTGCGTTGACAATTCCACGCCGACCTTCACCATCGGCGGCACGGTTTCGGGCTTGGTCGGTACCGGCCTGGTGCTGCATAACAACGGCGGCAACAATCTTGCGATCTCCGCCAATGGCGCCTTTACCTTCACCACACCGATCGCAAGCGGCCTGACCTACGCGGTGACCGTGCTCGCGCAGCCTTCCTCACCAACCCAGACCTGCGTCGTCACCAACGGCACCGGCACAGTGGCGAGCGCCAACATCACCAATGTCACTGTGACCTGCAACACCTCGCAATTCACGGTGGGCGGCACGGTTTCGGGCCTGGTCGGTACCGGTCTGGTGCTGCGTAACAACGGCGGCAACAATCTTGCGATCTCCGCCAATGGCGCCTTTACCTTCACCACACCGATCGCAAGCGGCGCGACCTACGCGGTGACCGTGCTCACGCAGCCTTCCTCACCAGCCCAGACCTGCGTCGTCACCAACGGCACCGGCACAGTGGCGAGCGCCAACATCACCAATGTCACTGTGACCTGCACCACCACCTCGCAATTCACGGTGGGCGGCACGGTGTCTGGGCTGGCCTCCGGTGCCAGCGTGGGGCTGCGCAACAACGGCGGCAACGATCTCACGATTTCGGCGAATGGCGCCTTTACCTTCACCACGGCGATCGCGACGGGCGGGGCCTACGCAGTAACGGTGCTCACCCAACCGACTGGCCAGACGTGCACGGTGGCGAACGGTTCGGGCACCGTCGCTTCAGCCAACGTTACCAACGTGGCCGTCATCTGCGTTGACAATTCCACGCCGACCTTCACCATCGGCGGCACGGTTTCGGGCTTGGTCGGTACCGGCCTGGTGCTGCATAACAACGGCGGCAACAATCTTGCGATCTCCGCCAATGGCGCCTTTACCTTCACCACACCGATCGCAAGCGGCCTGACCTACGCGGTGACTGTGTTCGCGCAGCCTTCCTCACCAGCCCAGACCTGCGTCGTCACCAACGGCACCGGCACAGTGGCGAGCGCCGACATCACCAATGTCACTGTGACCTGCACCACCACCGCGCAATTCACGGTGGGCGGCACGGTTTCGGGCTTGGCCGGTACCGGCCTGGTGCTGCAGAACAACGGCGGCAACAATCTTGCGATCTCCGCCAATGGCGCCTTTACCTTCACCACACCGATCGCAAGCGGCGCGACCTACGCGGTGACCGTGTTCGCGCAGCCTTCCTCACCAGCCCAGACCTGCGTCGTCGACGAGCAGCACAGTGCCGAGCGCCTCATCACCTGTGACTGTGACCTGCGCTACTCACCGAATTCGTCGCGCTCACCGATGTGTCGTGCTTCGTGCCGCGCACGCGAGCACTGGTGCGCCGACCGCGCGGCCGCGCTTCTCCGTCGATGCGTCTCTGACGACAAGTTCTGCGCGCTCGCCCCGAGCGCGACCGTGCGCGCCTGCGCGACCGTTCGCGCCAACTGCGTCGTCACCAACGGCACCGGCACAGTGGCGAGCGCCGACATCACCAATGTGACTGTGACCTGCACCACCGCCGCGCAATACACGGTGGGCGGCACGATTTCCGGCCTGACCGCCTCCGGCCTGGAGCTACGGAACAACGGTGGCACTGCATTGGCCATAACGGCCGGCGCCACTTCCTTCACTTTCCCCGCTACCGTGGCGAGTGGCGCCACCTATGCGGTGACCGTGTCGCAGCAGCCCTCGCCACAAACCTGCACGGTCAGCAATGGAACCGGAACGGTCGCCGACGCCAACGTCACCGACGTGAGCATAGTCTGTGGCTCGTACTCGCGACGCGCCTTCATCAGCAACGAGACAGGAACGCCGTACGTCGCAAGTTATGCGGTCGGCGCGAACGGCGGGTTCGCGCAGGTCAGCGCGCTGTCGGTGGGAACTCATGCCACCGGCGTGGCCGTGACACCCTCCGGCAACCACGTGATCGTGGCAGTGGATCCCAGCGACTCGGTGGACGGCGAACTGCGCGTTTACTCCGTCAGCAGCACCGGCGAACTGGCGTTCGTCTCCAGGGTACCAATGGGACCAGGGGTGGGCGGTTACAGCCACACCGTGGGTTGCGGTCCGAGGCCGGGACATAGCGGTGATATCTCCTGCGGCATCGGCATCAACAGCGCGCCCGAAACCGTGCTCATTCACCCTAACGGCCGGTTCGTCTATGTGATGGACGGTGTGGCGGATGGCGCGTGCAACCCGCCCGGCGTGAAGCCCTGCAGCCCTCCTGCGGGCTTCCCCGCAGCCGGCAACCGCGTGATCGTGCGCTATACCTTCGATCCGGCCACGGGCACGCTGACCTACCATGACCAGCACTATGTCGAGGGCTTCATGTCATTCGCGATGGACCCGCGGGGCCGCTTTGTGTGGGGAACCAGCTATCTTGAACGAAGGATCTACGAGTTCCGCATCGACCAGTCGACCGGTGCACTGACCTTCGGTACCGGCACCTACATCGGCAGGAGCAATGGTGACATGGAGCTGGGCATCGCCCCGAACGGCAACTATGCCTATGCCTCGCACGCGGGTGACCGGACGATAGACTCCTACACCATCAACCAGACCACGGGGCACCTGACCAACATTGGCTCCATCGATGGCTCCTGCAGTGCCCCCGGCGCCCACTGCAACAAGGTGACGGGCGTGTTGGTAAAGGGTTTGGCGGTCAGCGCCAATGGCAGGACACTTTACGGTGCCTCGAGTAACGTTCTCGCATATGCGCTGGGTACCGACGGCAGTATCGGCGCTCGGCTGGCAGGCAGTCCGTTTGAGCCGTCGACACCGCTGAGCAGCGGAGCCAACCGCGCACTGGTGGGTATCGGCTCGGCCGGACAGTATCTCTACCTCCAGGGCTACAACGACGCGGCCACGCGTGTGTTCTCGATCAACTCGACTACCGGTGCCCTGACCGAGACCGCCGCGTCACCGACGTCGCTGGCGGTCGGAACCAGGGGCATCACGGCACTGTCCCTGCAATAGTTTCTTCCTCTCAACTCCACACCCACGACCTCTACGACCAGGTGAGCCAGGCGTTCGCGGTGTTCCTGCCGGTGCGCTCGGTGGCGGTCATGGGCGACGGCCGCCGTTACGATTACGTGATCGCACTGCGTGCCGTCGAGACGGTCGATTTCATGACTGCGAGGTGGGCGCGGCTGCCCTACGAGTTCCTCGATCTCTGCGCGCGCCGCATCAGCAACGAAGTGGCCGGCATTTCGCGCGTCACGTACGACATCTCGGGCAAGCCGCCGGCGACGATCGAGTGGGAGTAGAGGTCCTTCGCAGACTATCGGCGTCCATCCAGATCTACCGCGAAATCCAACCCACCCTCTGATTTCGGCGATGGCGGGGAGTTGGGATGTCAACGCGATGGCGGATAGCACTTTGAAAGGCCCTGTGACAGCAGCGTCTGCGAGATGAATCAGTCATGGACAGGCGATTCGGGGGCGGATGGGGCAAGGGAATCGCCTCGTGAGTGCGAGCGCAATCCGGCCGCGCCGGACATCGCCGTGCGAATCGGCCGGTGCCGCCTGGAAATGCCCACCGCTGGTTGGGTTGCGGCCGACGGCGGGCGAGTCCGGCCGATGGGCCGGGCCAGTGTCGGTCAAGCACGATCAGCTCGGTCACCGGCCTTGCGGTGGCGCCCGGCTCCGGCGAGCGCGTTCGCTGGACGCCTCGTTGCGGCGCAAGTGATCGAGTATCCGCTCGATCACGGCCTCCTCCTCGATGCTCGCGATCACCGTGAGTCTGCCGCCGCAACGCTGCTCGCCTGCGCGGTCGTGTTCACCTTCAGCGTGCTCAGCAAGGGGGTGCTGTGGACGCTGCGGCCGGACGCCGGTCGGGTTACCGCCTGATCCGTCCGCGGCCGCGGGCTCAGTCGCCGCCGTTCGGGCCATTGTGGCAATCGTAGCAACCCACTGCCGTCCCCTTCGCCACGGTGCGTGATCCCCAGTCGCGCTGCGCGGCGGTGCGCGAGAGCACCGTGCCGCGGAAAGTCGTGCCATGGCAGGCCGCGCAGGCCTGCTTGTCCTGCTTCGAAAGCGTGCCGTGATTGCCCCTGGTCCAGCGCGAGTCCGCGACGACGTGCATGCCGTGCGGCCCGCCCAGCGACAGCGGCAGCGTGCCCGCGCCGTGGCAGGTCGTGCACTCCATGATGGTGCCCGAGTGACCCTGCAACTGCTTGGCGGCCACGTTGTCGTTGTGCAGGTCGACGGGATTCGGCCAGATTGCGTGCGTGCTGTTGTGGCAGGCCTCGCACGCGACGCCGCCGTGACCCTTGCTGAACCGGAACAGCGCATTCGCATTCTCGGCAAAGCGGCCGTTCGTCGCCTTGCGCGGCGAGGCTGCCGCATCCGTTGCGTCGAATGCGACGAGTGTGCGCATGCCATCGCTTGCCATCAGGCTCGCATCGGCGAGCGTGAGGTGGCTCGAAGCGTCGCCGGTGTGACACGACTGGCAGCGAGGCAGGTCCATCCAGGGCCGGCGCGCCTTGCCGTCGTTCTGCCCGTCGATGCTGCCGCCGCTCGCGAGGGCCGTCCGGCCGCCGACGGCGCTCATGGCGCCGTGGCAGTTCTGGCAGGTGACGGCGTCCGTCATCGCACCTCGCAGGCACTGCGTCGTCTTGCCGGGATGACACAAGTAGCAGGCCTGGGTATCGGGCGACGGAGGCATGCCGCCCTGCGCGACAAAGTGGTCGGCGAGCGGCGTTCCCGCGGCCGTCAGCATCTTGCCAGCGTGGTAAGCGTGCATCGCGGCCGACATCGTCGGGCGCGAGACCTGCTGGCCCGCAGGACCCGTGCCCGCGAGATCGAGCGCGGCGGAGTAGTGGCAGCCCGCGCACAAGACGGGTCTCGACGCCATCAGCTGCGTGCCCGTGCGATTGTCGTGCAGCAGCAGCACGTTCTCGCGCGACTGGATCTCGATGTCGGCGTTGGTCGACCACGTGATGCCGGCAGACTTCGCCGCGGCGGCGCCCGTCGCATGACAGTCGCGACACGTCGTCTCCTCCGAGACGGGCAGCACGACGTCCAAGGCCGCGACCGACTGGCTCGTCGCCTTGTCGGTCGCCGTGAGCCGCATCAGCGGATAACGGTTGCTGCGTCCTGCATCGTCAACCGGCACGACTGGAATGCCCTCCGCCTTGAACAGTCCGTGCGCGGCCTTCCAGGCGAACGCTGTCTGCTCCGGAGTCGATGCTTCGTTCGGCATGTACAGGCCCTTGAGGCCCTGGCCCGGCGCGAGGTCCGCACCGTAGGCGCGTGCCGCATACAGCCAGAAATTCGTCTTGTCGACGCTGCGGCTGTTGATCGATCCGTTGGCGTCCGCGACGGCCGAATAGCGGATGCCGACGGCGGTATCGTCGACGAGCGACGGCTGCCCGGCGGTGTCCGTGCGAATCACCTGCGCGTTGACGACGTTGTACGGCGGCAGGATCGTGAACACCGAGAAATCGGCATCGACGCAGTGCATGCCGAGGTCGTTGGTCGCGAGGATCTTGAACGAGACGGCCTGGCTGCCGCCGCCACCAGCGCCCCCGCCACGGGAGTCGCCGCCGCTCGAGTCGCCGGAGCCGCCGCTACTGCCGCCGCCACAGGCGGCGAGCACCAGGCCCGTCAACAACATGCAGGCCGTGCGGGACGTTGCGTTGAAGGGATTCCGGTTCGGCATGAGCGCCCCGCTGCGATGACTTTTCGTATCGCTCGTTGGACGTCCAGCCGGGCGAAAATCAACCGCCGATCCAGCGCTTGCGAATCGCTCTCATTGTGCTTTGTTCACGCGCGCGCGTGACGGTTTGAACTGCGCGCCTCATCAGGCCGACCGTTACCGGGTTGCGTGGAGGAGGAGTTTGAAGCCTACCTGAAGTGCGGCCGGCTGGAAGTGGGCTTCCTGCGCCTGCGCTGCGAGCACTGCCACGCCGAGACGCTGGTCGGTTCACGCGGCACATCCCTGTGCCGCACCCTTCGGGCGGCCTTCGGCCGTGCAAATCGGCAATCCTGCCGATTTGTCAGCTGCAAGACGCACGGCTTCTGCCCGTCCCGCGGCGCACGGCGCATGGCGGAGACCGCCGCATTGCTGGCCGATGAGGTGCTGCCCGAGCGGCCGTTGAGGCAGTGGGTGCTCTCGCTGCCGTTCGCGTTGCGGTTCCTGCTGGCCACCGCTCCGAAGGCGCTGACGCTGGTGCTGGGCGTCGTCTACCGGACGATCTTGCACCATCTGTTGACCGGTGTCGGGCTCACGCGCGCCGCCGACCAGACTTGCGCGGTGACGCTGGGGCAGTGCTTCGGCTCGGCACTGAACCTGAATTTGCACTTCCACATGATCTTCCTCGACGGCGTGTATTTGCGCGATGGCGCCGATTCGCCGGTGTTCCGCCACGTGGCCGAACCAGGCGCGGCGGATTTGCAAGCCCTCGTCGAGCGCATTGCCACGCGCATCGGGCATTTGCTGGAGAAGCGTGGCTTGGTCGAACGCGACAGCGAGAACGTCTGGCTCGCCGCCGACGCTCCACTGCAGTGCCGACGCCGCGGCGACAGGTGCTTTATCCTTCCTATACGCCGGGACCCATCATCGGAAACCCCGCGCCACGCGTGCAAGGCCTGACCCCCCCTGGTAGCGACGGACACACGCCTGCTGCTGCTCGGCAGCTTCCCCGGCGTCGCCTCGCTGCAGGCGCAGCAATACTATGGCCACCCGCGCAAGCTGAGGGCCTGGCAACAACTTGCTTCCCTGGATTGAGTATGACAACAAAGAAGCTTCTCCCGCTGCTGCTGCTGGCCCTGGCCGCCCCGGTGCTGGCGGCGCCCAAGAAGATCGAGGCCGATCTGCTCTTGAAATCGGCCACCGTCGTCGACGTGACGAACGGCCGCCTCTTGCACGGCAAGGCGGTGCTGACGCGCGGCTCGCGCATCCTCGCCGTCGTCGACGAAAAGCAGCTAGGCGCCTATGCGCCGAATAGGACAATCGCCTTGGCCGGCCGCTTCATCATCCCGGGCCTGTGGGACAGCCATGTGCATTTCGGCGGCGGCGCGGTGCTGATCGAAGACAACAAACGCCTGCTGCCGCTGTACCTGGCGCACGGCATCACGACGGTGCGCGACTGCGCCGGCGACCTGACCGAGACGGTGCTGCAATGGCGCGCTCAGATCAATGCCGGCAGCCTGCAGGGGCCGACGATCTTTGCCGCCGGCGCCAAGCTGGAGGGCTACAAGCCGCTTTGGAAGGGCACGATCGAGGTCGGCACCCCCGCCGAGGTCAGCCTGGCGCTGGACGGCCTGCAGGCCCAGCAGGTCGACTTCATCAAGATCACCGAAAACACCTTGAAGCCGGAGATCTATCTGGACGCGCTGCGCCAGGCCAAGGCGCGCGGCCTGCGCACATCCGCGCATCTGCCGGGCCAGGTCACGCTGGCCCAGGCGAGCGAGGCGGGCCTCGGCACGGTGGAGCACATCAGCTATCTGCTGCGCGCCGCCACACCGCACGAGGCTGAGCTGACGGCCCAGGTCGCCGCCGGCCAGATCAGCGGCCGCGCGGCAGCCGAGCAAAGCCTGGCCAGCTTCGACGAGGCCACGGCGCGCGCGGCCTTCCGCAAGATGGCGGCCGCCGGCACGGCCGTCGTGCCGACCCTGTCGATCAGCCGGGTCACAGCGTATCTGGATCAGGACGACCACAGCCAAGATGAGTTCCTGAAGTATCTGGGCCCCAAGCTGCGGGCCACCTATGACTGGCGGGTCAAGCGCGCCGCGCTGGACAGCCCGGAGCAGATCGCCTACCGCCATGCCAACTTCGAGCGCGCCGCCTCGCTGCTGCCGCTGCTGGCGCAGGCTGGCGTGTCCATCATCGCCGGCACCGACGCCGGCTGGCTGAACTCCTTCGACTATCCTGGCCAGGCCCTGCACGACGAGATCGCGCTCTATGTCAAGTACGGCCTGACGCCGCTGCAGGCCTTGCAATCGGCCGTGCTGGCCGGCCCGCGCTTCCTTGGCAAGCTCGACCAGTACGGCGATCTGGCCTCCGGCAAGAAGGCCGACATCGTCGTGCTGGACGCCAACCCGCTGGAAGACATTGCCGCCACGCGCAAGATCCGCGCGGTGGTGGCCAAGGGCGAGTGGCTGGACCGGGAGAAGCTGGACCAGATGCTCATCGAGGTGAAGCAGTGGGTGGAGCAGCAGCCTCAATGAGTCGCAAGAGCAGGACGCCGCAATGGGCGCCGGCCACGCTGAGCGAATACGACGGCGTGCGTTTCCTGCATCTGGACTCGATCTGGGTCCAGGGTGCCATGCGCATCCGCCGAGGTGGGGGTGGCGCGGGCGGCGGCCGGGGAGAGGAGCTGCAAGGCGCGCAGCGCGGGGCTTCGGTGGGCGAAGCGCCTGAAGCGTGTGTTCGGGATCGAGATCGAGCGCTGCGGCCGGTGTAACGGTGAGGCGAGGATCATCGCGAGCATCGAGGACCCCGAGGTGATCGGGAAGGCCCTGCGGCACCTGGGTCTCGCCGAGGAGGTCGCGGTGTCGCCCGGGGCGCGGGCGTCGCCGCCGGCAATGTTGTTCTGAATCGGGTTACCGTCGCCGTGCGCGTTCTTGGAGAGGAGCGCTAGGGGGGGTGCTGCGCGCGATGAAGCCGGCAACGACCATCGGCCGGGGAGCCGCGAGGCAACGCTGGGTTGGCGGGCACTGTCGAGGCGCGCGGCACCCGGGTTCTCACCGGCGTACCCGCCGTGCACTGTCCGGCGCTACACTCGGCCTCAACAGCAAGGCCTTTTGTCCGTACCATCCGCAACGGACGCGCCACGGGAGAACCACAATGAACGCGCCCCTGAAGGACGACCTGGAGTCCGAGCAGCGGAGGTCCTCGCAACTGCTCGACGTGCTGATCCGCGCCGGGCTGATCGCGGCCCTCGTGGTGCTGTGCTACAAGATCTTCGCGCCTTTCCTGACGCTGATGGTCTGGGCCCTGATCCTGGCCGTCGCCATGTACCCTCTCCATCAGATGCTGGCACGCAAGCTGGGCGGCAAGCAGGGCCTGGCGGCGACGTTGATCGCACTCTTCGGCGCAGCGCTCATCGTGACGCCTACCGCGCTGCTGTTGGGGTCGCTCGCCGATTCCGTGCAGCAACTCGTGCACGACGTCCAGGAGAACACGCTGCAGGTCCCTGCGCCACGACCCGGCGTCGCGGAATGGCCGGTCGTCGGCCCGAAGCTCCACGCAGTATGGAGCGCGGCGCACGCCGACCTGCCGGCCCTGGTGCAGAAGATGCAGCCGAAGATCGGGAATCTTGCGAAGTCGGCGCTCGGATTCGTCGCGGGCATGGGCGGCGGGATCCTGGGTTTCCTCGTGTCGTTCCTGATCGCCGGGGTCATCATGGCATTCGGCGCCGAGGGCGCACGCGCCAGCGAAGCCATCTTCAGCCGCATCATGAGCCCTGAGCGCGCCCCTGGCTTCGTCAAGCTGTCGACCGCAACCGTTCGTGCCGTCGCGCAGGGCGTCATCGGCGTGGCCCTGATCCAGGCCATCGCCGTCGGCGTGACGATGCTCATCGCAGGCGTGCCCTTCGCAGGCGTGCTCGCGGTGATCGTGCTCGTGCTCGGCATCGCTCAGATACCCGCGTTGCTCGTCACGATCCCGGTCATCATCTACATCTGGGCCAGCGGCGACTACACAAATACGGCGGCCATCGTCAACTCGGTGGTGTTGTTCCTCGCGGGCATGTTGGACAACATCCTGAAACCGCTGATGCTGGGCCGCGGCGTCGACGCGCCGATGCCGGTGATCCTGCTCGGTGCGCTCGGCGGCATGGCGGCGGCGGGCATTCTCGGCCTGTTCGTCGGCGCAGTCCTGCTTGCGCTGGGCTACCAGATCTTCATGAGTTGGGTGCATCGGGACCAGCCACCGCAACAGGCCGAGCCTGCCGGCTGAACGATGCCCGACATCGTGGTGAACGCGCGGTGGATTCGTGCTGCGCCGGCGTTGGCCGCCCTGCTGGCCAGCGGCTGTACCGCCGTCGGGCCCGATTTCCAGAGACCGGACGTGCCGTGGCTCGAGGGCTGGAAAAGTGAGGCGCCGGGGTCGGCGGCGCCGGGGGCTCAGCCGGGCCCGCCGGCGCTGCAGGACGAGTGGTGGCAGGTCTTCGACGATCCTGCGCTCGTCCAGGTGGTGAGCGAGGCGCAACTCGTGAATCCGAGCGTACGCATCGCAGGCACGCGGATCATGGAGGCCCGCGCACAACTCGGCATCGCGGGCAGCGCCCTGTATCCCCAGTTGCAGCAGGTGAGCGGCGACGCGCTGTGGGTCGGGCAGGAGACCTCGGGCGGCCGCGACCGATCGTTCGCAAGCGTCGGCGCTGCGTTCGACATCGCCTGGGAAATGGACTTCTGGGGTAAGTTCCGGCGCGGAATCGAGACGGCGGACGCGGCTTACTACGCCAGTATCGCCCAGTACGACGACGTGCAGGTGCTGGTCGCAGCGCAGGCCGCGAGTCTATATGCCTCGATCCGCACTGTGGAGCTGCGCCTGCGCATTGCGCACGAGAACGCGCTATTGCAGAAGCGCAGTCTCGAGATCACCGAGCGGCTGTTCGCCAGCGGCAATGAGTCCGAGCTGGACGTGCAGCAGGCGAAGTCGCTGTACCTCGGCACGATCTCGACCATTCCGGAACTCGAAAGCGCCCTGCGCCAGGCGCAGAACGCGCTCAACGTGCTGCTGGGCAGGCCGCCTGGCCCATTGTCGGAGATGGCGGCGGGCCGCGAGCGGATTCCCGAAACGAGTATCGAGGTCATCGTCGACATGCCGGCCGAACTGCTGCGGCGCCGGCCCGACGTCCGGACCGCGGAAATGCAACTCGCGGCGCAGTCGGCGCTGATCGGTGTCAGCGAGGCGGAGCTCTACCCGTCGATCGCACTGGTCGGCACGGTCGGGCTCTCGGCGACCTCGCTGGACTCCTCGGACACCACGCTGAACTGGGCTGCAGGGCCGGCCCTGAGCTGGAACGTGTTCGACTACGGCCGGCTCAGGAACCAGGTGCTGGTGCAGGACGCGAGGTTCCAGCAGCTCCATGAGGTCTATCAGGACACGGTGCTGCGAGCCGCGCGTGAACTCGACGATGCCGCGGTGTCGTTCGCCAAGAGCCGCAGCCAGGTCGACCTGCTGGAGCAGGCCGTGCGGGCCGCAAGGCGTTCCCTGGACATCGCCACGATCCAGTACCAGGAAGGCCTCGTCGACTTCGAGCGCGTGCTCGACTCGCAGCGCACCCTTTTCAGCCAGCAGGAACGACTCGTCATCACTCGCGGCAACGTCACGCAGAGCCTCATCTCGCTGTACAAAGCGATGGGCGGCGGGTGGCAGGCCGGCCGCACCCGGCCCGTTCTCGACGAGCCCACGCGTGCGAGCATGGCTGAGCGAAGCGACTGGAACGACTTGCTGACCGCACCGCTGCCACCGGCCAGCGAAGTCTCGCCGCCCCCGAAGCCGTAGGACCCCGTCATGAGCCAGGCGCCCGACGCAGAGACCACCCCGAACGCCGTTGCAGACAGCACTGCGAACAGCACTGCGAGCAGCGGGCGCGGGTCGAAGATCGGTGCCGCCGCCATCGCCGCACTGATCCTGCTGAGCCTCGTGCTCTACTTCGTCGGCGACCGACTCACGCCCTACACCTCGCAGGCGCGTGTGCAGGCCTTCGTCGTGCCGGTCGCCGCCGAGGTCCCGGGCAAGGTGACGGCGGTCCACATCCGCAACGACGATGTCGTCGAGCCCGGACAGCCGCTCTTCGACATCGATCCCGAACAGTACGACATCGCGCTGCAGCGCGCGCGATCCGACTATGAATCGGTGCGTCGCTCGGTCAATGCCTCCGCGGCCGGCGTGGAGGCGGCGCGCGCATCCTTGCAGACGGCGCGCACCAGTTTCCAGATGGCGGCGAAGGACGCGAGCCGCCAGGAGCGCCTGCACCAGGAGGACCCGGGCGCGATCTCGGTGCGTCGCCTGGAGATCGCGCAGTCCACGCGGGAGGAAGCCCGCAGCAAGGTCTCGCGCGCGGAAGCCGATCTGCGCAAGGCCGAGGAAGCGGCCGGCGACGCGGGCGAGAGCAATGCCCAGTTGCGCAGCGCACGCGCAGCGGTGGAGAAGGCCGAACTCGACGTCACACGCACCAGAGTGCTGGCACCGGCGCGCGGCACCGTCACCGATCTTCGCGTGGACGTCGGCAACTTCGCGCAGGCCGGCGCGCCGGTCATGACCCTGATCGCGATCCACGACGTGTGGATCAGCGCGGACATGACCGAGAACAACCTCGGCCACATCGACCCCGGCGACGAAGTTGCGATCGTGCTCGACCTGATGCCGGGCCAGGTGCTCAAGGGCCGGATCCGCAGCGTCGGCGGCGGCGTGGGCACCGGCCAATCCTCACCGCCGGGGACCTTGCCGACCGTCGAGAACAACCGCGACTGGCTGCGACAGGCCCAGCGCATTCCGGTCGCCGTGGAGTTCGATGAGGCGGAGCATCCGCGACTGCGCGGCGTGCGCGTTGGCGGCCAGGCCGAGGTCCTGGTCTACACGGACAAGCATCCGGTGATGAACCTGCTCGGCAGGATCTACATCCGCGTGATGAGCTGGCTGTCGTACCTGTATTGATCGCCTGCGATGCAAGCAACGGACAAAGCCGTGCTCCGACTGACGCTTGGCCTCGGCCTTGCGGTCGTGGTGGCGTACGGATTCGCGCTGCCGATCCCGTTCGTCGTCTGCGTGATGGCCGTGATCCTGCTGAGCAAGCCCGGGCCACCGCTGCCTGTCGCCAGGGGCATTGCCACTGCACTGGTGCTGGCCGCGCTGCTGACGCTGGGCGTGCTGATGGTGCCGGTGCTCGAGAACTACGCGCTGAGCGGCGTGCTGGCGACCGCGGCGATCCTCTACGCCGTCTTCTACAAGGGTCTGCGGGCTGCCAATCCAGTGACGATGCTGCTGGTCATGGCCTTCGCCTTGATCCCGGTGGCTGGCGTCGCCGACCAGGCCTTGGTCGGAATGCTGAGCGTCACGATCGCCGTCGGCGTGGTCGTCGGCGGCGTGGTGAAGTCCCTCTCTTATGCACTCTTTCCCGATGCGCCCGCTCCGGGCAAGGGGCAACCCGCTGGGCGCTCCTTGAGCCATGAGGCGGCTGCGTGGATCGCGCTGCGAGCCACGCTGATCGTCATGCCGGTCTTCGTGCTGGCACTGACGAACCCGCCGCTCTACCTGGCCGCGATCATGAAGACGGTCACGCTCGGACAGCAGGCCGGCGGGACCACCGCTCGCACCGCTGGCAAGGAACTCGTCGGTTCCACGCTGATGGGGGCACTGGTCGCCGCCTGCGTCTGGCTCGGGCTGTCGGTCCTGGCCAATCTCTGGATGCTGACGCTCTGGCTGATGGGCGCCGCCCTGTGGTGCGGTTCCGGGATGTTCGGCGTGCGACGCACGGCCTACCGGCCGTCGTTCTGGAGCAACGCGTTGATCACGGCACTGATCCTGCTCGGGCCCGCGATCGAGGACAGCGCCAACGGCAAGAGCGTCCTGCAGGCCTCTGCCGTGCGCATGAGCCTGTTCATCGCCGTGGCGCTGTATGCGTGGGCCACGGTCTGGGCCCTGGAACGCTGGCGCGAGTCACGCTTGCATTCCGGCGCGCTGCCTGTTGAAACCCTGGAGGAGACGGCGTGATGGTCAGGAACCTGTTGATTGGACTTCCGTTCATGTTGCTGTGCATGGTCGTGCAGGTGACGCTCGCATTCTGGGGAGTTCGCTACTTCGTCCGGAAAACGGCCACGGCGGACGTCGTTCGCGGCTCCCTCTACGGATTGCGCCCGTTGCTGGTCGTGATGCTGGTCATGATGCTCGGAACCATCCTGCAGATCGCGCTCTGGGGCGTCCTGTTCGTCGTGCTGGGCGAGTTCGACGTGCTGTACGAGGCCATCTATCACTCGGCGGTGAACTTCGCCTCGCTGGGCTATGGCGACATCGTCATGAGCGACCCGTGGAAGCTGCTGGGACCGCTCGAAGCCGTCTGCGGCGTGCTCATGCTCGGCATGACGGCCGCGGCACTGATGGCGATCATGCAGCAGATGATCAAGACCCAGTTGGAGGCACGGCAGCCGGACTAGGTTGGAGCAGGGAGCGATGACCAAGGGAGAGAGCCGATTGACGCTGGCCGTGGCGGCAATCCTCGCCACGGCCAGTCTGGTCGCAACCACGACGATCCAGGCTCAGACCAGCGGCATGGAGGGGCGGGATGACCGGCGCGACACCCGCGACGACTCCCGCGAGGCCAAGTCGGAATGCAAGGCCGAGGCCTTGCGCCCCGTGCGCCGTGGCCGGCAAGGACTCAATCGTCGAGCGACTTGCGGTATTCCTGCTGTTGCGCGCGGAATGGGTACGCGCGGCACCGCCCCGAGGCGACGCTGCGGTACCAGATCGTCGAGCGGTACTACCCGGAGTTTGTCGCCCTACGTTAAGCGGCCGGCTGACCGCTACCGCAGTACGTGCAGGAGGAGTTCGAAGCGCGCTTGAAATGCGGCCGCCTCGAGCACGGGTTTCTGCGCGTGCGTGGCGAGGACTGCCGCGCCGAGCAGCTGGTCGCGTTCAGCTGCGAGCGGCGGGCCTTCTGCCAGAGTTGCGGCGCACGGCGGATGACGGAGAGCGCGGCTCACGCGCGCGACCGGTGCGACCGGCGCCGTCACGCTGATCCAGCGCTTCGGGTCGGCGCTCAATCTCAACATGCACTTCCGCATGGTCGCGCTCGACGGGGCCTATGTTGCGGACACCGAGCCGCCGGTGTTCCGACGCATTGCACCGCCGCGCGAGGCAGAGCTGCAAGCGCTCGTCGAGCGGCTGGCCGAGCGCGTCGGCCGGTCCCTCGAGCGGCAGGGTCTGCTGGTTCGGGACACCGAGAATGATTTCCTCGAGTTCGGCCCCGCGGCGGGCGGAGCCATGGACGACCTGATCGGCCACTCGATCACGTACCGGGTAGCGGTGGGCCCGCGCGCGGGGCAGAAGGTGTTTGCGCTGCAAACCTTGCCGGCGCGGCACCCGGGTTCTCGCCGGCGTACCCCCGTGCACTGTCCGGCGCTAGACTCGGCGTCAACAAAAAGGCCTTTTATCCGTACTATCCGTTACATGACCAGAAGGCTCCTCGAGGCGTCGAAAAAGGCTCTTCGCCCGCTGCCTCAGACCGTTCCGATCGCGTTGCATGCGCCCCAGCAGGCGGTCGAGGTGCGGCTCACAATTGCCGGGTCTACGATCAACGTGACTCACAGCTGCGTCGTGGCGTCTCTGGCGCCTTTCAGAGTCGCCGTTGGCCTCTCAGGAGCGCTTCAGCAGGGCAGCGAGACCGGTGTCGCCGAACTAGGTTTCAGGGACACATCCTCGGGTGAGACCATCGGGCGTTTGGCGCTTCGTCCGAGCACCCGGTGGCAGCTTGATACTGGCACTACCTTCGCGATATTCGATGTCACGGATGGAACGCACCGATGTGTCATCTGGCCCTATCGAGTCTGGAATCGATGGCTGCAGGACAGATCCTACCTTCGCAAGCCGCAAGGGGCTCTGCAGATGACCGCGGAAGGCGTGCAGCACACGATGATCTTCTACATGTGCCCGCGCCCGGTCGTTCTCGTTTCGGTTTCCGGGCCGCAGCACGACAACCTGTTTCCGATGGATTTGATCGGCCCGATTTCCGAGGATCGCTTCAGCCTGGCGCTGCGGAGTACCAGCCCTTCCATTCCCACCATGAAAACGACGCGACGGGTGGTGCTTTCGGATATGCCGGCCGCTCTCACTCCCACGATCTACCAGCTTGGCGAGCATCACAAGAAAGCCAACGTCGACTGGAGCGCCTTGCCCTTTGAGATGCGAAACTCGTCGATCTTCTCAATGCCGTACCCTGCAATCGCGTTGCGGGCGCGTGAGCTGGAGATTCTGAAATTCGACGAAGTGGGCTCGCACACCCTTTTTATTACGCGCGTGGCATCCGAGACACGCCACGCGCAAGGCGCGCAGCTGTTTCATGTCAACGGTAGCTATCAATACTATCGCACGAAACTTGCTGAGCCCTTTGCACTCGCTGGCTGACGCGCGACGACGCCTCGGCAGGTGGCCCAGAGCTCAGCAGCGTCTTCAGCAAGGTACCGGGAAGTGGCTGGCCCAATAGTCGGTGAAGAGTACGTTCGCATACTTGAGGGCTCTGGCGACACCAGGCAGGAGCGGCACGTCTTTCAGCAAATGGCGCTGGCTCTTGCGCCGGAAGGTTCCAACATCTTTGATTTCGGGTCTGGCCCGGGGCTCGACGCGAGGTTCTATGCACAGCACGGACGCAACGTCGATGCCTACGATCAGGAACCTGGCATGCGCGAGTACTTCGCAAGGTATTGCGATGAGCAGATCAGGGAGGGGCGTGTGCGACAGCGCACCGGGACATACGAGGAGTTTCTGTGCACCGGGGAGGGCGCGTGGGCAGACCTCATAACTGCGAACTTCGCGCCATTGAATCTGGTTGCGAACTTGCCCGCGCTGTTCAAGCGATTTCACGAAATCTCTCGCACCCGCGCGCGTGTTGTCGTCAGCGTGCTTAACCCGCTCTGCATTTCGGATTGTCGATACACCTGGTGGTGGAAGAATCTCGGAGCATTGGTTCGCCGTGGAGAGTATTACGTCGAGGGAGCGCAGGGGCCGATCTTCAGGCGCTCGAGCCGGCGAATGGCTGAACAGGCAATGCCCTATTTCCGACTCGTCGGCATCACCGCTAATACGCCTCGCGTGCTGAGAGACTTGCGCTCGTCGAGTGCTGGACTCCGTCAGATCGGGAGTGGGGCGGTCGTGGTTAGCCGCTATGCGTTGCTGGTGTTCGAGAAGATCGAGATCGTCTCAGGTCGGTCATCGCAGGGTATGGATACAGCGCGGGAGGCCGGATCACCGAGCGGACCATGATTGCGGATACCTATGGTCGTCTGGATGTAATCAAGGACGCGGACGACAGCATTACGGACTACACCTACGACGAGTTCGGACGCGTAAAACGGATCTACCATCCCCATGCGGCCAATGGGTCAGTGCGAGTTCGGTGTGATCCGCGGCAAGCCCGGCCACGCGCAGGTGCATCTGACGCCACCGGGTGGCTTTGCACGTGTGCTGGCATTCTCCGGCGACAAGGTGAGCGCCGACGCCGGCGCCAGCGTCGAGGCCATACGGAACCGAGACTTGTGGCTGATCGACGTGAACGACCACGAGCACTACCGGATTCCGGACGCGGTGATCTCCGGCGGCTGATCGAAGACTCGATCCGGCAACCGCGCGGTGCCGGCGGGTGTGCCGGCGTCCGCGGCGCTAGAAGCGGAACGTGACGCCTGCGGCAGGTCCGTTGAAATCGATCGACTGGATCGGCGTGTGATTGCCGAGGTCGTAGTCCAGGTATCGCCAGACAGCTTTCACCTCGACCGAGTCGAAGCGGTACCCCAGACCGACCAATCCCTGCCATGTCAGGTCGGATTCGCCCGCGCCAATGTCAACGTGGAACGGTATGAACCAAGCGTCGTCGGCGCCGAAAGCCACGCGCCCTTTCAAGCCGACGATCGCATCCCATTGGTTGTCCTTCGCGTCGCTGGATCCCGATCGTTCCGTGAACGGCAGCGATGAGATGTCGCCGTGGAACGTCCACTTCAAGTCTTCCTGGAGATCCAGCATCCTCGCGCCCGCGAGGACATCCATGGAAAAGTCCTCCCGCTGAGTGACGGCGTAGCTCCCCGTGAGCGTCCACAGCCAGCCCGTCACATCGAGACTCAGGTCCGCATTCACGGTGGCCGGGATGTCGATGTGGCCGATGCCGAAATCTCGCGTCGCCTTCTTGGATGCGCCGAGGTCGATGTATACGACGTCGGTTGCCAGGCCCCATGGACCTTTGCGACCCTCGAATGCACCCATGAAAGTGCCCTCGAGGCTGTCCAGAATCGCATCGCCCGTGACGTCGATCGACGGCCCATCGCCATCCGGCGGAAACGATGTCTCGCCTCCGAGACTCGGCAGCCACAGGTAGACCGTTGCGGCCCACTGCCACTGATCCTCCATGGTCTCGGCATGCGAACGGAACGGGATCAATGTACCAAGCACACACAAAGCGGCCGGAAATCCTGTCGTGAAGGCGATTATGCCTCGCTTGCAACTCATGATGGTTTTCGAATCCTGTCGTGGGTGGTGGGGCGATCGCGCACACTCACTTTACAGCAGAGGCCCGGCATGTCGGCATGAGTAGTAGCCTGTCCTCATGGACTCCCTGATCGCCGCAGCCGCGCGCGCCCTCGCGGCGACGCGCTCACGCGCTCGGCGCGCTCGAGACGCGTCGCCCTGCGCGACCTCGGTGGCTCACCACGCTCGCTCGCGGCGGCGATGACCACGCTCGAGGCGCTCGCCGACCATGCCAATGCGCAGCAGGCGCGACTGATCGCTGCACGACGGCTCCTGCTGCTCGGTCGTCTCGACGAAGCCGCGTCGGCGCTGACGCGCGTCGATACGCGTGGCCTTCCGCCGTTGCTGACAGCGGTCGCGGAGTTGGCCGCGGCCGAGGTGGCGCTGCGTTCGCTGCGCACCGGCCTGGCGCAGGCAGCGCTCGCCCGGCCTGCCTGGCGACCGCATCGGTGCCCGCCCTGTCCGTTCTGTAACCCAACTTCGTGGTCGTCCCATCCAACACCTCCAATACTGAAATGTTGCGACGACCGATGGAAATCACCATCTCAACATCCACTTCCACATGCTCGTGCTCGACGGGGCCTGCCTCTCGGACACCGCGGAGCCGGTATTCCGACGCATTGCACCGCCGCGCGAGGCAGAGCTGCAAGCGCTCGTCGAGCGGCTGGCCGAGCGCGTTGGGCGATCCCTCGAGCGCCAGGGTCTGTTGGTTCGGTATGCCGAGAATGATTTCCTCGAGTTCGGCCCCGCGGCGGGCGGAGCCATGGACGACCTGATCGGCCACTCGATCACGTACCGGGTAGCGGTGGGCCCGCGCGCGGGGCAGCAGGTGTTTGCGCTGCAAACCGTGCCGGCGCGGAAGGCGGAGCCGAGGCAAGGCGTCGCGCAATACGCGGGGTTTTCGCTGCACGCGGGCATCGGGGTCGAAGGCGATCAGCGCGCGAAGCTCGAACGGCTGGCCCGCTACGTGAGCCGGCCGCCGGTGTCGATCGAGCGCCTCACGCTGACGGCGCAGGGACGGGTGCGCTATGGTCTAAAGAACCCGTACCGCGACGGCACGACGCACATCGTGCTCGAGCCGGTGGACTTGATCGCCCGGCTCGCTCGGTGGCGGTCATGGGCGACGGGCGTCGCTACGATTTCGTGATCGCGCTAATCTCGGTCGAAACCGTGGATTTCATGACCGCACGCTGGGCGCGGTTGCCGTACGAGTTCCTGGATGTGTGCGCGAGACGCATCATCAACGAGGTGCCGGGAATCTCTCGGGTCACCTACGACATTTCGGGCGTGCCGCCGGCGACGATCGAATGGGAGTAGGGAGTTCTTCGCTCCCGACCGCGCGCGGCGCACGACGGCGGCGGCGACCGGGAGCGTCAAGATGCGGCTCTGCCTTCCGTGCGTCTATCGCTCCTCGGAGTGCCCCTGATGGCAGGCAGCCGCCCGGGCGATGGCGCAGCAGCGCAAGCGCTGAGACCGTGCGAGGCCCAGACCTCGCAGGCCTCGCGTGCACGCTGCCCGCCAACACCGTCCGCAAGGAGATCACGCCCCGGACCTGTCGCCCGGCGGCGCGCCGGTCCACTATGAGCGCCACCGCCCCGAGCAGGCCGCGCTGTACCGCCTGGCGCAGCAGCATGCGGCCAGCTTCATCGCCGCTGGAAGCACCGCCACACAATCCTTAACTTGTCGATGACAGAGGTGAGGCGCAAGATCGATGCCCGACCAAGGACCAGGTACGCATCGACCCGATGGCGCGGAAGAAGAAGGCAAGAGCGCGAGTGTTGAAAGTGGGTCCGTTGCGATTCGCGAGCGGGCTTCAGTGGCTGACGAACGGCGCACAGACCGGTGACGACTCGGCAGCCGATCGCTCCACGGTCCATGTCGACATCATCCGTCCCGCGGACCTCGTGGCGCTGTCGGTCGATGCCGTCGGCTGCGAGCTCGTCAGCGCCGGTGCGGATCCCGCCCACCTGCGCCCGATCGGCGGTTTCCGTTCGCCGCGTCTGGTAGTTAGATTCGCGTTCCAGCACATCGGCGAGGAAGCGGTGTACGAGGGCCAGACCGGTCCGCTGCTCGTACCGGATACTGCCAAGCCCGAGAAGTTTCCCACCGCCGACGAGACACATCCGCCCAAGCCTGACGCACGCCCCAACCTTCCCGCCGGTGCACGCGCGGCGCGCGCGTCCCGCCTCGTCTTCAAGATTCCCGCTGGCGAAAAGATCGAGTTTTCGAGCGCCGGCATCCTGGCAGCGATGGCGCGGCTGGCGCTCAACGTGCACTCGCTGGCGCTGCCTGGCGACGCGCCGGCGAATGCCACTATCGGCACTCGTACATTCGCAAGTGAGAGCCCCGACGCGGTGCGCGTGGTGCTCGGCGATCTGATCGGCATCGTCAGCGATGACACCATCACGGTCAGCCGCGCGAGCCGTCGGGAACTGCTCACTCTTGGCGCGCCCCCCAAAGGAACCCTCGAAGCCGTTGTTTTCCAGGCGCGCGAGCTGCGTCGGGCGCGGACGCTGCTGCTGACCCGCACCGGTGTGGCCACGTCGCGCGCGCTGGTTCGTGATCGCCCTATCCTCGGCGGACTCATCGGTAGCCAACCCGGCGTCAGGCGCAATACAGGCACGCACAGCCGTCCGCCGAAGGATGACGAGACTGCAATCGAGGCGCCGTTCCGGCTGGTGATTTCGCCGAGCGACGAGGCGCGCTGGGCGCACGTCACGGAACCGGCCGGTGGCAAGGATGCCAAGAAGCACGTGGAGTTGTGGCACAGCCGGCTCGGCAATCTCGGTTTGCGCGCCGACGGCTCGGCGTTCACCGATGAGAAGAACGCCGGCCGCCGCATCATCCGCGCGGTGTGGGCGCGTGATCGCGACCGCATGGCGCCAGGCGACTGGAGAAATCCAAAGTCGGGTCTGCCGTTGCCCGACGACAACGATCCTTTCAGGATGTCGCTCGACGCGGCGGATCGCCACATGCTGGTGAGGCAGTCCGCCGAGACCGTGCGCGTCGGACGGCAGAACATCGCGCCGATTCCCGTGGCCGCTCGTTCGCTGTGGCTATCGGGCCTGGGCGCCTGGCTGGATTTGCACGGCGCCTGGAACTCGCTGCCGTACTCCCGTGGTGCAATCCGCTCGATCATCGGGTGGGATCACGTTGCGCCCATGGGCCGCGATCAATTCGTGCGCGTGATCTATCCCGGCTATCTATTCCCGTTTGGCTTTCAGACCGCGCTGGTGAAGACCACGCAGCGCAAGATGAAAGACGTGTCGCCGTCGCTCGCGGCGCTCTACCAGCGCATGACCTTGCTGGTCTTCGTGCCGCGCCGCACCTATCCCGATCAGCACGAATTCCCCTACACGGAAGCGACGATCCTCTCGCTGACGACACCGCCGCTCGATTTGCCGCCGAAAAGCGGCCCGGGCGAGCGCATGGACAAGTATTTCTGGCCGAAGATCGGTGGGCAGCCGTTTCAGTTCATCGTCGATGCGCTCGATCACGATGGGCACCGCACCGGCGCTCGTCCCATGCCGTTGATGTGGGTGGCGGAAAGTTTTCTGAACTTCGCCGAGATCAACGACGCTTACGAGAAGTTCGATGCACGGCGCACCGTGCCGATGCACGGACACTCCATCGCATTTGCACCCTCGAACACTACCGGCGATACCCACCTCGCGACCGAGTCGCTGCGCTTGCGCGGCCGCGCGGCTTTCGGAACGTCTACTCCTTATATGAGCAGCGCGATGGTTCGCGTGCCCGCGGCCGAAGCGTTGTCAGCGCCCGGCCCGATTTCCATCGCCTACGGCGATCTCTACCGCAATAAGGGCTTCGCCGATCCCGCGAATCCGGGCCAGGTATGGGCGCACGTGCTCGTGACCGGAGAACGCGAGGGCCAACTCCTTACTGACCCGCACTTCGCCCTGCCGCAACTCCGGTTCGGCCAGGGAGCTCCGAGCGGCAGCGATCGTTCCGGCGGCTTCCTGACGCCGAACATCCCGATCCGCGCACTGTCGCGCGTCAACGGCGTGGGTGGCGATCCGGCGGGCATGGCCGCGAAAAATTTCGACCCCGTGGTCTTTTTCAAGGACTCGAATCCGAAGTTGTTCGGCCTGATCGAACTGACCAATGTCACCGTGACGGTAGATAGTGACCTCGCGCGCATGCCGGAGGTCATCCAGGAATTCCTGGGGCGCATCGAGGGCCTGATCAAGGAGATCGGGCGCGCAAGCGAGGCGATCGGCACTGCCATTGCCGAAACCGACGCCATGCTGGCCAGCGCCGCCTTGCAGGACCCCGCGGTGCGCGCGCAATGGGTCAAGCAGGCGCAGGAAGCCGCGGACGCGGCCACGCTTGCGAAAGGCGCGTTCGACGGCATCGGCGACAAACTGAAAGACCTGGTGGGGCTGATCGGCAGCGAGGGAGATTCCTCGGCGGCCGTGGATCTGCTCAAGAAGCAGTTCCTCAAGTCGCTCGACGATGCGCTCGCAGCCATCGAGACGATGGCGGAAAAAATGCCGCCGGTCATGGCCAAGCTGTTGCGCGCAATCGCCGGCGCATTGAAGTCATTCGTTGCCGACGTGGCCTCGCTCGCACTGGATATTTCCGATTACGTGCGTGGCCTCGCGGAACACGGTTCGTTGATACGCGTGCGCTTCGAGTGGAAACCCAGGCTCAAGTCGTGGCCCACGGGCCCCGAGCCGCTCATCCAGCTGAAGGAAGACAGCCTGACGCTGGCCATCCAGGCTCGGACAGGATTCGACGGCACCAGCAGCGCGCTGATCCTCGCCGACCTGCGCGACTTCACGCTGCACCTGTTCCCCAAAGCGGAGCTGATCAGCCTCAAGTTCAGCCGGTTCTCGTTCGTCGTCGAAAACAATCACAAGCCGGAACTCGACATCGTCTTTGACGACATCGGGTTCCACGGCGTCCTGTCGTTCGTCGAAGGCATCAAACAACTGATCCCGCTCGACGGCTTCTCCGACCCGCCGAACATCGGCGTCACCGCGGAAGGCATGACGGCCGGCTTCAGCGTGGACTTGCCCGACATTGCGCTCGGCATGTTCAGCGTCACCAATCTGTCGCTCGGTGCGGATGTTCAGGTGCCGTTCTTTGGCAAGGCCATGACGATCGGCTTCAATTTCTGTTCGCGCGAGAAACCGTTCACGATCGCGGTCTCATTCATCGGCGGCGGCGGCTGGTGCGGTATCCGCAGTTCGGCGCATGGCCTCGAGGTGCTGGAGGTGGGGCTCGAGGCCGGCGCGTGCATCGCCGTCAATTTCGGGGTTGCCTCCGGATCGGTCTCGGCAATGTTGGGCATCTACATCCGCATCGAGAGCGAAGCGGGCTCCATCACCGGCTACTTCCGCCTGCGCGGCGAGGTGGATGTATTGGGCCTGATCTCGGCGTGCATCGAGTTGTACATGGCGCTCAACTACCTGTACGACACCGGCAAGCTGGTCGGCGAAGCGCGCATCACGGTCAACGTGTCGGTCCTGGGCTTCTCCAAGAAAGTGGAAATTCACGCGCAGCGCACGTTCGCCGGTTCCAACGGCGACCCTTCATTCCTCGAGGTCATGGGCGCCGAAAGCGGTATGTCCCCGGCCTGGAGCCAGTACTGCCTGGCCTTCATGGAGGAATGAGGGATGCTCACCGAATTCTGCATCGCCTGCGCGCTACCCCATTCCGTGGCGAGAAATGCGCCCTTTCATGTTTCGCTGTTCTTCTCGCCGACGATTCGCACGACATCGCGGGCCACGCTCGCCGCCTCACCGCTGTTCGTGGACTGGGCGGAGGCAGTGCGCTCTGATTTGAGCGTGAGTCTCGTAGATCAGGCCGGCGAAATCGCCTGCGAGCCGCTGCTCGATCCGGTCAATCCTGAACTCTGGCGCGCGCTGTTCCCGCCGGACACATCCATCGCCTCCTGGCAACTCCCGAGTTGGGAACAACGCAAGTGGCGCAGCTTCGCCGCGCGGCAGGTGCACGACATCGCGCGCAACCTGCACCTGGCCACGATGTACTCCAACCCCACTAACAAGCCGAGCCCGACTGACCATCCGCTGGCCGGGCAGCTCCAGCGCGTGTTTGGCAGTTTGGATCGCAACAAGTTGGCGTTCAGCATGCCCGACGAGTCGCGCCTGACCGCGCAGCTCGACGACATCCTCGAAAGCAGCCAGTCGCTCGAAACCATTGAACACGGCGTTGCGAGCGAGACGGACCCCCTTCGCCGCATGTTGCTCGAGCTGCACCGCTGCCGCCGCTTCTATGAACGGCCGGAGCTCGCGCAGGAATATCGCTCGCATCCGGATCCTCACGCTTCCGTTCCGAAACTCCCGCGTGCGCGCAGCGAATTCCATGAGCGTTGCGCGGCGGTGGGTGATCACAGCGAGCTACTGCGCAGGCTGGGCCTCGTCGTGGACCTGCGAGTGGCCGAGCCCGCGAGACTGCGGAGTTCGCAATGGCTGGCGGCACGACTGACGCTGGCCGGTGACCGCGCACCTTTCCGCAGTCCGAGAACACGTTGTCACGTGTCCGGCGATGCGCTTGTCAGTACACCCGCCGGCAGTGACTGGCTGGACGGCGCGCTTCGCGTCGGCGATTCGCAGAGGTTCTCGGTGCTGACGCTCGACAGCGATGGCAGCGCGCTCAAGGCGGAACGCTTTCTGTGGACACTGCCGCGGCTCATGCGGGCGGAGAAGAACGATGATCCAGTGGATGCGGCGTCACCGGCACTGCGGTCGCCCGGCTTCACGGTGGCGGCCATGCAGCAGGGGCAAGTCATCCGCGAACGACTGCAGCGTCAGCAGCAGCTCGATTCCGCGTTGACGGGCGACGCAACGCCGGAACTCTCCACCGAGGACATCGCGCGCGGCTTTCGCGTGGAAGTGTGGGACGACGAGGTGCGCCGCTGGGCATCGCTGCATCGCCGCTTGAGCCGCGCGACGGTCACTGGCTTCGGCGAGGTCTACTCCCGGTTTCCGGAGGAAGGATTCAGCCAGGGAACCGCCACGCATGAATCCCCGGGCGTCACGAATTCAGCCATTCACGTTCATGAAGCCCTGTTTGGCTGGGAGGGCTGGAGCCTGTCGGCGCCGCGCCCGGGCAAATCCATCACCCACGTCGGCGGCGAAGAACATCTGCAGGAAGAGCCTGTTGCCGACGACGACGAACTGGTGCACCCGGTACGCATCCAGACGGAAGTCGCGAAGGGAACCCTGCCCCGACTGCGTTACGGCCGCAGCTATGCGTTCCGCGCCTGGGCCGTGGACCTGGCTGGCAATTCGCGCCAGCACCGCATGGACGACGATCCGGCCGCACCGGCCGGGCCCGCCGCACCCGCACTCCTGACTACCAGCCCGGCCGCGGAGGCGCAGTGGTCCGCCGTCGCCCTGCGCGAAGCAACCCTCGATGTGCTGCAGCGGCGCGAATCGCGGCTCGCCGAGCCCGCCAGCGTCGCGCACCAGGAAGTCGCCTCGAGCGTGCTGGAAAATCCCATCGTGGGACCCGCCGTCTCGCAGCGGCTCGACATGCTGCGCGTGGCCCGCGGCGCGCCAATCGCCGCGGAAGCCCAGGCGCAGCTGGATCGCCGCGCGCTGGTCAGCCTGAACATCGGGCGCGCCATCGCGGACCTGAGCCAGCCTTTCGTTCTCGATCCGGCGCGGCCGACAACCTCGCCAACCGTGACGCCGCTGCAGCCGTTCCTGCGCTGGGAGCCGGTGTCCAGTCCCGTGCTCGTGCCGCGCAAGCGATACACGGAAGGTGAGTCGTTACGCGTGCTGGTCGTGCGTTCGGGTGTCGTCCAGAACCCGACGACGCTGGCGCTCAAGGTGATTTCGCCGGCTAACTACGCCGCGGCTGCCAATGCCGCAGTACCGAACGCAGGTTACGACGCCATCAATGAAAGGCACCTCGCGCCACCCAAGGTGAGCCAGCTTACGTCCGAGCTGCACGGCATGTTCGACCAGGCGATCGGCTCCACGGCTGAATCCCGACATCAGAAGATGCTGGGCTGGGCGTTGCGCGAGAACGGCACCTTTCGCGACACGACACGCGCCGACATCGACAATCCCCCGGACCGCTTGCCGCAGCCGGGCATCGCGCTGGTTCACGTCGGCATGCCGACGGAAGCGCTGGTCGAAGACCTCGACGCGCTGCCGCCCGGCGATCCGCTTGCGCCGGGACAAACCGTCGTGCACGACGTCGATGAACTCGCGCTGCCCTATCTGCCGGATCCGCTCGCGCGCGGCCTCTCGCTCGCGTTCCCGGAAGCGGCGCAGGATCGCACGATCGCATTTCCGTTCGGCAGCGAAGTGTTCACCGCCGCCTATCCCGGTAGTTGGCCCGAGATCGAGCCTTTCAGGCTCAAGCTCACGGGCGGCAATGAACTGGACGGACAGCTTCGCGGGAAAGTGCTGACGCTGTCGTTGCCTGCGGGCGATATCCAGGTGTTCCGCCTGGCGAGCAGCATGACGCGCAGCGATCTGAAACTCATGGGGCCGTGGCGCAGCCTGCCCGACAGCGTGCAGGCCAATGCCGATGTCGCCGAAGCCGCTGCCGATGGATTGCTGTGGGGGCTCACGCCCTACGACACGGTGCGTCTGGTGCACGCGGTCGACCGGCCGCTGAAGGTGCCGCGCCCAATCAAGCTGACACCCATCCGCGCCGAGGGCAACACGCATGCATTCCTGTTTGGCGCCGTCGAGGTGCATGGTGCCAGCACGGACAACCTCGCCGCCGAGGCGAACTGGTCCGACGACGTCGACGATCTCACGCGCGATGAGCCCCATGTCAGTCCAGCGTCGGCCAAGGCATTCCAGACTCACATCCGGCCCTATGAGGAGCTGGCGCTGCTGGCAGCGGGAAACGCCGAGGTGACGCTGCCGCAGGAAGGCAAGCTGGCCTTCCACGAAGCGCGCCACGAATTTCACGACACGCGTCATCACCGCGTGGACTACCGCTTCCGCGCATCGACACGTTTCCGCGAATACTTCGCGCCCGTGCTGATCCAGCCGAGCGCTACCGATCCGCTCGATGACGGGCAAAGCGTCATCGCGCCGACCATTCAGATTTCCATTCCGTCTTCGGCGCGCCCGGCCGCACCCGTCGTGCATTCGGTGATTCCGCTGTTCCGCTGGGTGGACGCCACCGAACCCGAGCAACCGCTCGCGCGCCGGCACGTGCGGCGCGCAGGAGTGCGCATCTACATCGAGCGGCCCTGGTATTCGAGCGGCAGCGGCGAACTCATCGGCGTGTTGCTCGCGGCCGGCGGCAATGACGCTTTCGGTCCGCCGACGGAGGATGACTCGGGATTTCCGTTCGTCAGCAAGTGGGGCGCGGATCCCATCTGGGTCTCGGCGCCCGTGCCCCGGCGCGCGATGTCGGCGCTGCAGATCGACAGCCTGCTGCACACCTCTGGCCTCGATGACCGCTCGTTCCCGGCGCGCCCGGTAACGCCGCCGGCCAATCTGCCGCTGAACTCGATCGACGGCAAACCGCTGGTGACCGTGCTCGGCTACAAGCCCGTGTACAACAAGGCGCGCAAGCTCTGGTACGTGGATGTCGCCATCAATCCCGGCGATACGTTCTGGCCTTTCGTGCGGCTCGCAATTTGCCGCTATCAGCCCGAGAGCGTGGCGGGATGTCATCTCTCGGCGCCGGTGTGTTGTGACTTCGTGCAGGTGCCGCCGGAACGTACCGCGAGCGTGAGCCGCACCGATGATCGGCATGTGCGAGTCGTCGTCGCCGGCCCGGTCGGCCGGCGAGCAGGAATGACGCACAGCACGAGCGCTGTGGCGGCCCTCGCCGGCGCGGTGGATCAGCACCGCAGCGTGATCGCGCGGCTGCAACGTCGCGTTCCCGAAGTCGATTCAGATCTGGGTTGGGAAACCGTCGCCACCACGCGCCTGTTGCTGCGCGGGAGCGGCGTCAACGACAAACAAGCCGCCTGGGTGGGCGAGCTGGATGCCGGTGTACGCATCCCGGCGTCGCGTCCGGAGTCCGGAGCCGGCAACTGGCGCGTCGTCATCGAAGAGTGGGAGCGGCTGGAATCCGATCCCGATGTGGGCAGCAACGCACCCCACTGGGAAAACCGGCTCATCTACGCGGACGCGTTCGATCTCTAGATTTCCACAGCGATTGCCGGCCGTCATTGCTACTTGAGAACCACAACGATCCTGCGCGCGGTGACCACGTTGCTGTCGCCGTCATATGAGCCGGTCGCCGTGAAGCCGACCATCGCAGTGTCGCCGTGGGTTCCCGACGATACCGTCGCCGAACACATCGCCGCAGGGCGCCTTGTCTCGGTACTGGATGACTGGTCGCAAACCTTCTCCGGATATCACCCGTACTACGCCAGCCGGAGTTCGTCGCCCACATTGGCCCTCGTGGTCGAGGCCTTACGTCAAACGCAGTGACTCGAGTGCAGAGCGCTTCGTTGAGGTGATCGAGACGGAGGCTGTTTCGGATCTGCGCGATCGAACGCTCCGTCGGCCAAGTCCGCATTGAGCGGTCAACACTGTCCGCTGGTGAAGTGCTCTGCCAAAATGCTTGAGGACGATCTGGCGCCGCCAGATGTTCGCCGAGAGTTGTGCGAGTCGATCGATCTCGATCGTGACTGTCAACTGCGCTGCTCGTGCGGCAGCGTGACGGTAAAAAAGTGGGCGAAAAAGCCAGTCGGGAGAATGGCTTCAGGCGTTCGATGCCTGCCCTTCTTGGGCGTTGCCCTGGCCGACCCCGACGCGCGGCGATGGTGTCCGCGATGGTCGCGGGAGTCGATAGATGTCGATAGATCCCGAAAGGTCACTTCCGGCCGAGTCGCCCGCAAACCCGCGCCAATGCTGGTGCTCCGCACTTTGACGGCAAAAATGACGGTAAAGGGCCGCGATTCGGCGCAGAGTCCAATGCAGATCAACGGCTTAGAAGGCTCGTTGATGATTGAGTGGGGATGACGCCGCGCGCCGATCGCACGCCCGGTTCGACGCGAGTCTTGCTGAAGAGGCGACCAGCCCGCCTCGGTATTTCACGCCCCGCTGCGTCCCGTTATGATGCGGTCGACAAGTCGAACACCGCCGATACGCGCCGGCGCCGCACGCCGCGAATTCGAGCCCCGGGCGTCGATGGCCACGGACCCGACCGAAAATCCCGCTGAGAATCCGGACGACGTCGTGTTCATGCGGCGCGCGCTCGAACTGGCGTGTGCGGCGGAGGCTGCGGGAGAAGTGCCGGTCGGCGCCGTCATCGTGCGCGACGGCGCCATCATCGGCGAAGGATCCAATCGGCCGATCTCGACCCGGGATCCGACGGCGCACGCGGAAATGGTCGCGCTGCGCGCGGCCGCGGCCGCGAGCGAGAGTTATCGCCTGACTGGCACGACGCTGTACGTCACGCTCGAACCCTGCGCGATGTGCGCTGGCGCCATGGTGCACGCCCGCGTGGAACGGCTGGTCTATGCCGCGGCCGATCCGCGCGCTGGCGCCGCGGGCAGCGTCTTCAACGTCGTGCGGAATCCGGCGCTGAACCATCGCATGGACGTGGTCGCGGGCGTGCTCGGCGACGAGTGCGGTGCGCTGCTCAGGAACTTCTTCGTCGCCCGGCGCGGCTGACGCTAGCGGCGCACACGGGCCCTCGTGCCCGTGGCTGTATCGAGCTCCGGGTCCGGCGGTCCTTCCCGCGCGCTCGCCGTCGTGTCGGCCACCTGCAGGATGTTCAGGTAGGCCTGCACGTTTTCGACGTAGCGCACGGGTTCCCAGCCGCGCGCATAGCCCCGTTTGGTCCGCGTATACCAGCGCTCCTGGCTCAGGAGCGGCAGGAAGGCGCGCACGTCTTCCCAGCGGTCGGGATTGCGGCCCTGTTCCTGCGCGAGGACACGTGCATCTTCCAAGTGCCCCAGCCCGACGTTGTACGCGGCGACGGCCAGCCACGTGCGGTCGGGCTCGGTGATGCGCCGCGGTATCGTCTTCATCATGCGCGCGAGGTACTTGGCGCCGCCGAAGATGCTGGCGCGCGCGTCGTTGCGGTCGCCGGCACGCACCATTGCCGCGGTGTCCTCGGTCAACTGCATCAGGCCGCGCACGCCGGTGAACGAGACTGCGGCAGGGTCCCACTTCGACTCCTGGTAACCCATGGCAGCGAGCAGGCGCCAGTCGATTCCGTGCTGCTGCGCCGCCTCCTGGAACCAGGCGAGGTAGCGGGGCAGGCGGCTGCCGAGGTGTTGCATGAAGTTGCGGGAGAACAGGTAGTCGAAGCGGTCGTCCTTGCCGTAGTACCGGTCGAGCAGCGAAGCGATCATGTTCTCGCGACGCGCCAGCAGGAAGAACGCATTGACGCGGTCGAGCAGGCTCGAGTCGTGGCCGCCGGTGTTGACCACCCACGCGAGTGCACGCTCGGGCGACAGGTCGAGTGCAATCGCGAGTTCAGGATGCACCGACCGGTTCAGCGCGAACTCCGTGGACGACGCGAGCGTGTACTGCACGCGGCCCTGCGAGACGTCCGCGAGGATCTCCTCGGTGTCCGTGTTCGCACGCTCGATCCAGGTCAGGTTCGGGTTGCGCAGGCGCAGGTCTTCCAGCGTGCGTTGATGCGCGCTGCCCGACGCCACTTCGATCTGGCCGCGGGCGGCCTCGTTGACCGAACCCGGACGAGGTGCGCGGCGGCGGAATACGAGGTGCTCGCGGACCCGCTGGTAACCCGGCCCGTACTGCGCGCCGCCGGGCAGTTCGACGCCAGTGGACAACCCTGCGGCCGCAATGTGCGCGCGGCCCGCGGCGACCTCCTCGATGGCCGCTTCACGAGTGCGCACCGTGTACAGCCTGAGCGGCACGCCGAGGTGCTCCGCGAAGCGGCTCGCGAGTTCGTAGGCGGGGCCCTGCGGGCCGTGACTGCCGAGGAAGTAGGCGTCCGGGCTGTTCCGCGTGACGACCCGCAGTTCGGCGTCGGCCAGGATGCGCTCCAGCAATGGCGGCGGCTGCGAGCACGTGGCCAGCAGCAAGGTCGTCATCATGGCCAGGAGGACTTTCATATTGCCGGAGCTGCCAGTGCGTGCGCGGGCATTGTGCCCTCCGAGCACCCCGCGTGCGCGGGTGGTGCGCACACGCCGGCTGCTATAGAATGCGCGGCCCCCGCGGAGAGGTACCGAAGCGGTCATAACGGCGCCGACTCGAAATCGGATGGGGGCTTAAACGCCCCACGTGGGTTCGAATCCCACCCTCTCCGCCAACACTTTTTGCAAGCGTCAGCTACGAAAGGAATTCGTGCAGGCGCCTGTGTCCAGCCACTTCCAGCCCGGATTTTGTCGTACCCGCTACGGGCACCCCGGCGCGTGCGGCAGGCGGCTACTGCAAGCGCAGGATCCTGAAGCGCGTGCTGCGCGGGCAAGTCCCGGCGTCTGGGCCCGAATGAGCCGGGCCGGCACCGGCCGGCGCCCGCCATTCGATCTGTGGCTCGGGGCTACCTGACGGCTTCGCCCGCGACCAGATTCAGGATTCGCGCGTAGAGCAGGCGGAACTCGTCGTCGTTGTCGACGGAGAAGCGCGGATCGCCGTTGCTGGCAAACGCCTCGCCGATGGCTGCCCAGTCCCCGGCCGCCAGGTACTTCTGGGCCGCGGGCAGGATCACTTTGTTCTCGAGGTTCATGTGCGCCCACTGGGTGGCCGCGAACCGCTCGACGGCCGCGGCAAACGCCGGCCGACCGTCGCCCGGGTTCGCCTTGTAGCTCGCCAGTGCCCGTTCCAGTTCGGCGACGACCTCGTGGCCTTCCTCGTGCTGGCGCTCGAGTTCGGCGAGCGTCTCGCCGAACTCCGAGGTGCGCTCGCGCAACCGGGCGAACAGGTAAGCCTCCTCCTTCGGGTGATGCAGGGCCTCGGGAAAGGCCTTGATGTAGTAGAGCATCGCGTCGAGCAGCCGGAACGGCGGCGGCTGATTCGATTCGCGGAGGGCCCCGACGACCCGCTCCAGCCCCCGGATGACGGCGGCCATGGAGCGGTGCTCGTCGATGATCGTCGCCAGCGGCACGGGGATTCCCTCATCGGGGGCGTTACCGCCCACCGACGACACCAGCACCGGGATGGTCGTGTTCTGCAGCACCTTCTGCGTCTGCGAACCGAGCATGAGGCTCTTCAGGCCGCGCCGCCCGTGCGACGCCATGAAGATCAGGTCACAACCGCGGACGCGCGCGGTGTCTACGATCGCCTCGTACGGCCGGTCACTGGTCACCACGACGCCATCGCAGGGTACGCCGGCCGTCTGGGCGACCACCTCTGCCTTGGCCAGGATGCCGCGCGACTCGCCCGCGATTCCGTCGTTGAACGCCTGCGGTGCCAGTACGCGCTCCAGCGCAGCGACGCTCGTCGAGCCGTAGTCCGCACGCGCGTGCAGGAACGTGACTTTTGCGCCGAGCGTCCTTGCGAACTCGACGGCGCGACCGACCGTGATCACGGTCAGGGCCGAGTCGTCGAGCGGAACCAGCAGGTGCCGATACATGTCGTGTCTCCGTCGTGCAACGACCGGCCAGCCCCACCCGGGCGGGGCTCGCCGTCACCGCTCAGAAAGGCTTGTCGCCGATGATCCCCGCTCGCTCCATCTTGCGGTGGCAGGGCGGGTAGTCCATCACGGCGTAGTGCTGGGTGCTGCGGTTGTCCCACATGGCCATGCTATTCGGCTTCCACCGCCAGCGCACCTGGTACTCCGGGATGAACGCCTGGCTGACCAGGTAGTTCAGCAGGAGGGCAGCACCGGGGTTCGCGTCCTGGCCGAAGCGCACCCGCTCCGGTGTGTGGTAGTTCGTAAAATGCGTGGTGAACGCGTTCACGAACAGGACCTGCTCGCCCGTCTCGGGATGCGTGCGCACCACCGGGTGTTCGGCATCCGGGTACTGGGCCTTGAGCGCGAGGCGTTTCTCGATTGGCATCGCGGCGCCGAAGCTCGCTTCGATGCTGTGGCGGGCGCGCAGGTCCGCGATCTGGGACTTGATGTGCTCCGGAAGGCGCCGGAAGGCCTCGGCCATGTTCGCCCACATCGTGTCGCCGCCGACCGGCGGGCACTCCACGCAGCGCAGCACGCAGCCGAACGGCGGCTTCTCGCGCCAGGTCGCATCCGTGTGCCAGGCATTCTCGTAGCGATCGATCGGGCTGTCCGGGGATTTGTAGATCCGCACCAGCCCCGGGTGGTCCGGGTCGCTGCCGGCGACCGGGTGGTCCTCGAGCTCGCCGAAATGCTGCGCGAAAGCGACGTGCTCGGCACGCGTGATGTCCTGGTCGCGGAAGAACAGGACCTTGTGGCGCAGCAGCAGGGCGCGGATCTCGGCCACCAGGCCGGCGTCGCGCGCTGCCACGCCCAGGTTGACGTTGCTGAGTTCCGCGCCGATCGAGCAGGTCATCGGCTCGACCCGGACGGAGCCGAGCGATGTCGATTTCACGACGGCCGGGGCTGCCTGTGGTGCATTGGTCATGTGGTCTTCTCCCTCTGCCCGGCTAGATCACGAAGATCGACGAGCCGGTTGTCTTGCGCGACTCGAGGTCGCGGTGCGCCTGCACGGCATCCTCGAGGGTGTAACGCTGGTTGATCTCGATCCGGATGCGGCCTGCGGCCACGTGGCCGAAGACCTCGTTCGCCAGTTCGGCCTTCTCTGCGGGATCCGCGACGTAATCGGCGAGCGCCGGGCGGGTGACGAACACCGAGCCCTTGATCGCGAGCTGCGTCACGTCGAGCGGCGCCACCGGGCCCGACGCCGTGCCCACGACGACCACGAGTCCGCGACGCTTCACTGAGTCGAGCGACGCCGCAAACGTGTCCTTGCCGACGCTGTCGTAGACGACCGACACGCCCGCGCCACCGGTCAGTTCGCGCACGCGCTTCGCGACGTCCTCGCGGCCGTAGATGATGACGTGATCGCAGCCATGGGCGCGCGCGATCTCGGCCTTGGCCTCCGTGGACACGGTACCGATCACCGTCAGGCCGAGCAGCTTCGCCCACTGCGCGACGATCAGTCCTACGCCACCGGCTGCCGCGTGCAGCAGGATCGCGTCGCCGGCCTTGAGCGGCCAGACGCGGCGCATCAGGTACGCCGACGTGAGGCCGCGCATGGTCATGGCGGCCGCGGTCTCGCAGCTGATGCCGTCCGGCAGCTTGATGAGCGGCGCGGCCGGCACCAGCCGCTCGGTGCTGTATGCGCCGAGCGTGTTCACGAAACCGGTGTAGGTGACGCGGTCGCCCGGCACGACGTTCGCAACGCCTTCGCCGACGGTTTCCACGACGCCGGCCGCCTCCACCCCGATGCCGCAGGGCAGCGGCACCGGGTAGAGCCCGGTGCGGAAGTAGGTGTCGGCGAAGTTGAGCCCGACCGCGACGTGCTTGAGCCGCACCTGGCCGGGGCCGGGATCGCCGACCGCGACGTCCTCGAGGCGCATGACCTCGGGGCCGCCGGTCTGGTGGATGCGTATGGCTTTGGCCATCTTCTGGGTTCCTCTCTGGGCGCTCAGCTGGCCGCGCGCAGTTGCACGCGCTCGACCGGCTTGCGGTTCGGCGCGAAGCCGTTCGCCGCCAGCGTCTCGTCGGCGTTGCTGTAGAACGTGCCGATCCTGTAGATACGGCGCGCCTCCTTGCCGTCGGCCACCTCGCGGCCGAACTCGTGCGAGATGCGCACCAGTTGCTCGATCTGCTTCACCGAGCTCATCTTGGCCTTGCGGTCCTGGGTCCAGAGGTTGTCCTCGATGCCGCAGCGCACGTGCAGGCCCATGGCGATCGCCATCATGTTGATCGGCAGCACGTTGAGCATGGAGGTCTCGAGCGTCAGCACCGAGCCGTCGGGCGTGGCCCGGACGAAGTTGGCCAGGTTGTAGATGTTCGGAGCCTCGAAGCCACCCCCGATCGACACCCAGGTCATGATCAGCGGCACGTTGCAGGCGCCCCGGCGCATCATGCGCTCGACGGTCTCGAGCTGCGACACGCCAGCGAGCTGGAAGTGGGTCTGGATGCCGTTGGCCGTCAGGCGGCGGATGTGCTCCTCGACCCACTCCGGGCCGGCGGGAATCGTCATCTCGCGGTAGGCGCGGTAGTTGGCCGGCTCGGCCAGCGAGGTGCCAGTGAGGTCGGCGTCGCACATCTGCTCGACGACGTTCATCTGGTTGCTGTTGATCGCGATCGTTACCTGGTCGGGCCGCGGCGTGAGCTCGGCCAGCATGTGGCGCGTGTCGTCCGAGAGCCACTTGGCAACTTCGCCTTCACCTTCGGGCGAGAAACTGATCGAGCCGCCGACCTGGATGATCATGTCGGGCACCGCGCGGCGCACACCGGCGATCAGCTCGTTGAATTTCGACAAGCGCTTGCTGCCCTTGCCGTCTAGCTCGCGCACGTGCAGGTGCAGCACGGTGGCGCCGGCGTTGTAGCAGTCCACCGCCTTCTGGACATGCTCGTCCATCGTGACCGGGATGTCTTCGGGGAAGTCCGCCGGCATCCATTCGGGGCCATAGGGGGCGCAGGTGATCACCAGCTTTTCCTGGTTTTCCGGGAACAGTGAGCCGTCGATGAAGTTCATTTGGAATCCTCCGATGTGAGTTATTGAATCGTGTCAGTCGCGTGAAGGCGCGTCGCCTTCCAGCTCCTCGAGCAGGATGGGCGCGCCCAGGAAAATGCTCTGCAGGCCGGCCATGCTGGTGAGCTGCAGCACGGCGGTGATCTCTTCCTTCGTGGCGCCGAGCGCAAGCGCGCGCCGGATGTGCCGGCGCACGCCATGGGCGTCGAGCCGCGAGCCCGCGGCGCTGACCGCGATGCCGAGGAACTCGACCGTCTTGGGGTCGAGCGCTCCCGACACGGTCGACGCGATCGACATGGAAACCACCTTTTCCGCCCAGGCCGGGTCGAGTCGCGCGAACGACTCCCAATCCGGGTTCCAGTTTCCGCTGGCCGCGCGGCGCGCACGGGGCTTGCTTGCTGCGGTCATGGTCAGGCTCCCTGGGCGGCGGCGAGGGCGACCCGCCGCGCGTCAGCTTCATAGGTACGCGCCCCCACCACGAACAGGGCAGCGGCGAACAGGCAGAACACCGGCATGACCGACATGGCGAAGGGCAGCCCGAAGTTGTCGGACAGTATTCCCGCGATCAGCGGACCGGCGGCGAGCCCCAGCAGGTTCTGCGTGAGGGACAGCACGGCCGTCGCCGTCGCACGCAGGCCCGGATCCACCACGTCGACGGTGACCGCGGCCACCGGACCGATGGTGCCGGTCATGACCGCTGCGCCGGCAACGATCAGCGCCGTCTGCAGCGCGCCCGGACTGGCCACGCCGAACGCGAGTCCCATGAACACCGTGGTCAGCACGGCAACGGCCGCCGGGATGTAGAGACGCGCGCGGGGGTAGCGCGACGTGAGCCGGTCGGCGACGACGCTCCAGGTGACGGCGCCGAGACCGCCGATCAGTATCACGAGGCCGGTCTTGATGCCGGCCTGGTCCGGCGCGAGACCGTAGTACCGGTTGAAGTAACTCGGCGTCCAGGCCCAGATCGTCGAGACCACGACGAGTTGCAGGCCTGCGCCGACGCAGGTGATGAGCAGCGTGCGCGGACGGAGCAGTGACGCGACGATTGCCCGCAGCGACATCGCGGTGCCGCGGCCCGCCCCTGCGCGAGGGGCCGCCATCGCGCCCGTCAGTCGCGCACGACCAGCAGGAACAGCAGCGCGAGCGCCAGGCCCGGGATGCCGACGACGCCGAAACCGGCGCGCCAGCCCCAGTTCTCGGCGATGACGCCGCCCAGCACCACGCCGAGGACCGAGCCCCGCCAGGCCCGCCGCCAGGAACGCGCCGAGCACGGTGCTGCGCAGCCGTGGCGGAAAGATGCTCGCGAGCAGTGCTGCCCCGGCGGACCCGTAGGCCGCCTCGCCGAGGCCGATGAAGCCGCGCGCCGCGAGCAGGTGGCCGTAGTCGCGGGCGAACGAGCACGCGATGGTCGCGAAGCTCCACAGCAGCGCCATGAGCACGATGCTCTTGACGCGGCTCCAGCGGTCCGCGAGCAGCGACAGCGGCACGGTGCCGATCGCCACGACGATCGAGACGACGGACACCAGGCTGCCCAGCTGGCTGTCGGTCAGGCCCCACTCCGCCTTGAGGTGCGGGAACATGGACACGATGACCTGCCGGTCGACATAGTCCACGATCATCAGCGAGACCATGATCGCGAAGATCCACCACGCATAACGGCGCGCCGGGAGTGTGTGCTCCGCGACGATGACGCCGACGTCCTGGCTCGTGATGTGCATGGGGCGGCATTGTCACGCAGCCGTCGCGCCAGGCATTGACCCGCCGTGACGAGCGCTTATCATTTGGGGACAGGTCGCGAGGACCCGATGACACGCTTCATCCGCAGTGGCAGCCTGACCAACTTCCCCGAAGTGGCTCGCAGGGCCGGGCTCGACCCCGACCGCCTCCTGCGCGAGTTCGGGCTGCCGCAAGGCTGCCTGTCCGACCCCGACGTGATGATTCCGATCGAACCGGTGCGCCAGCTGCTCGAGGCGGCGGCGCAACGCAGCGGCGTCGAGGCATTCGGCCTGCAGATGGCCGAAGCGCGCAGGCTCTCGAGCCTCGGGCCGCTCGGCATGTTCGTGCGGGAACAGCCGACGCTGCGCGAGGCCGTCGAGGCGCTCGTGCACTACGCGCGGCTGCTGAACGAGGCGCTGTTCCTGACGCTCGAGGAAGGCGGCGAAGTGGTCGTGCTGCGCGAAGAGTTGATCGTCGGCCACTCGGGCTCGGTGCGGCAGTCGACCGAGCTCGCCATCGGCGTCGTGATGCAGATGCTGCGCAGCTTCCTCGGCCCCGACTGGAAGCCGCGGCGCGTGTGTTTCGCGCACGACGCGCCGCGCGACCGCTCGGTGCACACGCGCGTGTTCGGTCGCGACGTGGAATTCGGCCAGGACTTCAACGGCATCGTCTGTTCGCGGCGCGACCTGCTGGTCGCCAACCCGCACGCCGATCCCATCATGGCACGCTACGCCCGCAAGCTGCTCGAGGAGAGCCAGCCCGCCAATGCGCAGCAGCTGACGCCGCAGGTGCGCCAGCTGGCCGTGATGCAGCTGACCTCGGGCCGTTGCACGATCGAGCGCGTGGCACAGCTGCTCGGCGTCGACCGGCGCACCATCCATCGCCGCCTGTCGGAGGAGAGCCAGTCGTTCACGGGCATCGTCGACGACGTGCGTCGCGAACTCGCGACCCGCTACCTGGCGGACCGCGGGCGCACACTGGCGCAGATTTCGTCGCTGCTGGGATTCGCGGCGCCGAGCGGGTTCTCACGCTGGTACAAGCAGCAGTTCGGCACGACCGCCGCGGACGGACGCGCCCGCACGACGCAGTCCGGCGCACGCGACTCGAGCACGAGGAGCAAAGACATTGACTACTGAAACGTCACCCACGGTCCTGATCGTTCCCGGCCTGCGCGATCATGTGCCGGAGCACTGGCAGACCCTGCTCGAGGCGCGACTGCCGAAGGTGGCCTGCGTTCCGCGACGGGCGGACGACAAGCTCTCCTGCGTGCGCTGGGTCGAAGCGATAGAACTGTCACTGGCGCGGATCGAGGGTCCGGTGATCCTCGTCGCGCACAGCGGCGGCGTCATGATGGTCGTGCACTGGGCACTGAAGTACCGGCGCCCCATCCACGGCGCCCTGCTCGCCACGCCTGCCGACCTCGAATCGTCGCTGCCCGCCGGCTACCCGACCGCGGCACAGCTCGAACAGAACGGCTGGCTGCCGATCCCGCGCCAGCCGCTGCCGTTCCCGAGTATCGTGGCTGCGAGCACCAACGATCCGCTCGCCCGCTACGACCGCGTCGTGGAACTCGCCGCTGTGTGGGGCAGCCGCCTCGTCAACCTCGGCGACGTCGGCCACCTCAACCCGGCCGCCGGCTACGGCCCGTGGCCGCGCGCCGAGGAACTGATCCTCGAACTTCACTGAAGCGCTGCCACTCCAGTGGGGTCGTCTGGTGCCTGGCTTTTCTTACGTCATCCTGACGGCGCAGAAGCAGATCAGCGATTCCGCCGATTTCCGTCCCTTTATTTCGACCGCGTACCCGGCAACGATGTCGTCATTCCGCGAGTGCGGATCGGAGCGCAGGTCGATTTGCACGTTCTCGTGCGCAGCCAACGAAAAAGTCCCAGCGGGCCGAGTGACAATTCGGACTCAGTCCGATTTCCTGGTCTTCAGTTCCGCGCGCGCCCGCGCGTATTCCCGTGCATAGGCTTCGGTGAACGGATGTGGCATGTCGTCCGTCGGGCCCTGCTGCGTGATCAGGCGGTAGTAATCGGAGTAGTGCTCCCAGTATTTCGAGCGCGGGTCCTGGCCCGGTGCGAGCGAGCGGGCGCGGCCGTTTTCGAACTGGTCGGCGACGTTCGCCGGCGCGAGCTGGTCGAGAACGGCCTTCAGTGCGCCACGCATTGCCGTGAGCATCGCCGCCTCGTGATCCTTCGCGTCCTGCAGCACGTCGCGCAGGGAGTCCACCGGGCCGCCGTGGAGCCGGCCGTGCGATTCGAACAGCCGCTGCATCGCCTGTTCGACGCTCGACGACGTGCGCAATGGATTGCTGCTCCCGGCGGTCGCCGGCGCGGCCGTGCCATTCTTCGAAATGATGCTTGCCGACTGTCGCGCCTGCGCGATGTCGTTCAGGCCGACGACGGCCTCGCGCAGCAACTGGCCGGCCACCAGTGGCAGCATCGCCTGTGCCTCGGACGAGAGCGAGTTGGCTTCGATGCCGGCCCCGCGGCACAGCGCCTGCACCGCAGAACGCAGGTCTGCCCACGTCGAGGCCTGCTGATGAAACGGCACGCTGCGCTCGCGCGCGTCCACGCGGCTCTGGCGGCGGGCGAGGGCCTCGGCGAGGTCTTCCTTGCTGATCGGTCGCGTACGCAGCGCCCAGTCCTGGTTCGGCGCTGGTGCGGGCGAGGCCGCGGACGAGGCCGGCACGGCGGCCGCGTCGGAGGTCGACCGTCCAGGTTGCGGGGACGGTGGATTGCCGGGAACGTGGGGCCCTGATTCCGTACCGGGCGCCGCCGCTTCGCTCGCGGTCCGCTGCAGCGACACGCGAGTTTCGGATGGAACGCGCACGCCGAACGCATTGCGAATGGAGACGGAGCCCGACTCCTCCGCGTCGCGCGGCCTGAGCAGGCTGGCGAGATCGAGCTGGTGCCCGATGTCCGTGTCCATGTGCTTCGCGGCCGAATGTTCGTCGGCGGCAGCCGGCAGGAAGTCGGTGCGATTGTCGACGCTGACGAGGATCTCGTAGTCGCCGACGCGCAGCCGGTCGCCGTCGCGCAGCTCGACGCGGCCCTGCTCGGCGGCCGGGTCGTCCGACTCGTTGACGAACACGCCGTTGGTGCTCGTGTCCCTGAGCCAGTACGAGCCGCCGTGATACTGCACCTCGAAGTGGTGGCCCGACACGACGCGCTTCGCGTCCGGCAGGATCCAGTCGTTGTCCGGCGCCCGGCCGACGGTGCCGCCATTGACGCCGAACACGCGCGAGCGGTTCTCGCCGAGTTCACGGTACTGGTCGCTGATCACTCGCAGCTTGATGGCCATGGCTCGTATTCGGGCGCTCGACTCGCGGACCGTCCCTGCCGCTCCGGCGGCCGGCACGATGCCGGCTGACGCTTCGGCGCGTCCCTTGTAATATGCCCGGACCCTATCACGCAAGCGCATCGGCTAAATGGCCACGAGTCACATTTTCAAGGTGATCTTCGACAACCAGGGCAAGGTCTACGAGATCTACGCCCGCAAGGTCGGCCATGGCCAGATGTTCGGCTTCATCGAGGTCGAGGAACTGATCTTCGGCGAGCGGTCGAGCGTGGTCGTCGACCCGGCGGAAGAGAAGATCCAGACGGAATTCGCGGGCGTCAAGCGCACGTACCTGCCGCTGCATTCCGTGATCCGCATCGACGAGGTCCGCAAGTCCGGCACCGCCAAGGTGTCGGCGGCGGACAGTGCTCGAACGTGGCCCAGTTTCCGTTCCCGGTCTACACGCCGCCCGGCGACCCCGGCACGCGCGAAAAATAGCAGTTGCGGCGCGGCATTGCGCCGCTGCGCGCTGGTCCGGGGTGGCCTGCTCCGGTATCATTTGGCGCCCCTGTTGAACGGCGGCCGCCCTCGCAAATGCTCACTTTCAGCGGCGCTCCCGCGCTTTCGGATTTCCGCCTCGAGAAGCTCCTGGCCGCCCTCCGCGAACGCGCGAGCCACATCGCCGCCGTCGGGACACGCTACGTCCACTTCGTCGACGCAGCACGCGAACTCACCGCCGACGAGACGCGCGTGCTCGAGGCCCTGCTGCGCTACGGCCCGGCCGCTCCGGCCGCGGAGCCGCGCGGCGAACTGCTGCCTCGTCGTGCCGCGATTCGGCACCGTGTCGCCGTGGTCGAGCAAGGCCACCGACATCGCGCACGTGTGCGGCCTCGGCGCCGTGCGGCGCATCGAGCGCGGCATCGCGTATTTCGTGAGTGGATCGCGCGCGCTGACGGAACCGGAGCGCGACGCCGTCGCGGCCCTGATCCACGACCGCATGACCGAGGGCGTGCTCGACGCGTCGCTGCGGCGCGCGGGCTGTTCGCGCACGCGGCACCGCAGCCGCTCGCGACCGTGCCGGTGCTCGCGCACGGCCGCGCCGCGCTCGAGGCGGCGAATTCGAGCCTCGGGCTCGCGCTGTCCGCCGACGAGATCGACTATCTCGTCGATGCGTTCCGCGGCATTGCGCCGCGACCCGACCGACGTCGAACTCATGATGTTCGCGCAGGCGAACTCCGAGCACTGCCGGCACAAGATCTTCAATGCGGACTGGATCGTCGACGGGCGCACGGAGCGGCAAGTCGCTGTTCGGCATGATCCGCAACACGCACCGCCTGCAATCCAGCGCGGCGTGCTCTCCGCCTACCGCGACAACGCGGCCGTCATCGAGGGCTGCGCCGGGACGCCGCTGGTTCGTGCAGCCGGGCGGTGGCGCCTATCGAGGCCGCGACGAGCCGATCGACATCCTGATGAAGGTCGAGACGCACAATCACCCGACGGCGATCTCGCCGTTTCCGGGCGCGGCGACCGGGTCCGGCGGCGAGATCCGCGACGAGGGCGCGACCGGGCGCGGCGCGCAAGCCGAAGGCGGGGCTCGTCGGGTTTCTCGGTCTCGAACCTGCGCATCCCGGGCTTCGAGCAGCCGTGGGAGCAGGATTTCGGCAAGCCCGACGCGCATCGTCGTCCGCGCTCGAGATCATGCTCGAGGGGCCGATCGGCGCGGCGGCGTTCAACAACGAGTTCGGCCGGCCCAACATCTTCGGCTATTTCCGCACGTTCGAGCAGCGCGTCGAATCGGCCGGGCCGGTCGCCGCTGCGTGGCTATCACAAGCCGATCATGATCGCGGGCGGCCTCGGCAACATCCGCCGCCAGCACGTCGAGAAGGCGCCGGTCGTCCCGGCGCGAAGATCGTCGTGCTCGGCGGTCCGGCGATGCTGATCGGCCTCGGCGGCGGCGCCGCGTCGTCGGTCGGCGCCGGCGCGAGTTCCGCCGACCTCGACTTCGCGTCGGTGCAGCGCGGCAATCCCGAGATGCAGCGTCGCGCGCAGGAAGTCATCGACGCGTGCTGGGCGACTCGGCGACGACAACCCGATCCTGCTGATCCACGACGTCGGCGCGGGCGGCCTGTCGAACGCGGTGCCCGAGTCGGTCGCACACGGCGGCACGCGGCGGCCGCATCGACCTGCGCAAGATGCCGAGCGACGAGCCCGGCATGTCGCCGCTCGAGATCTGGTGCAACGAGGCGCAGGAGCGCTACGTGCTCGTGATCGCGGCGGAGCAGCTCGCGGCGTTCGGCGCGCTCTGCGAGCGCGAGCGCTGTCCGTACGCGGTGATCGGCGAGGTCACGGCGACGGGCGGCTGCGCGTGAACGATCCGCTGTTCGGCAACGCGCCGGTCGACGTGCCGCTCGACACGCTGCTCGGCAAGCCGCCGCGCATGACGCGCGACGTGCGCAGCGTCTGCCGCAGCGCGGCCGACGAATTCGACGGCCGACGTGCCTGGACCTGCGCGACGCGGCCCTGCGCGCTGCTGCGGCTGCCGGCCGTCGCCGACAAGACGTTCCTCATCACGATCGGCGATCGCTCCGTCGGCGGCATGATCAGCCGCGACCCGATGGTCGGCCCGTGGCAGGTGCCGGTGAGCGACGTCGCCGTGACCGTGAGCGACTACTTCTCGACGCACGGCGAAGCGATGGCGATGGGCGAGCGCACGCCGCTCGCGCTGCTCGATCGCGGCGGCGTCGGGGCGCATGGCGGTGGCGGAGGCGGTCACCAACATCGCGGCGGCGGACATCGCGCGCATCGAGGACATCCGCCTCTCGGCCAACTGGATGGCCGCCTGCGGCGAGCCGGGCGAGGACGCGGATCTCTACGACACGGTGCGCGCCGTCGGCGAGGAATTCTGCCCGGCGCTCGGCATCGCGATCCCGGTCGGCAAGGATTCGCTGTCGATGAAGACCGCGTGGCAGGACGCGCGGCGTGGAGCGCAAGGTCGTCGCGCCGGTGTCGCTGATCGTCTCGGCGTTCGCGCCGGTGCGGGACGTGCGCCGCACGCTGACGCCGCAGCTGCGCATCGATCGCGGCGCCACGCGCCTGCTGCTGATCGATCTCGGCGCGGGCCGCAACCGGCTCGGCGGCTCGTGCCTCGCGCAGGTGTACGGGCGGCTCGGCGGCGGCGCGCCCGACTGCGACGATCCGCTGCGCTGCTGCGCGCGTTCTTCGCGGCGATCGCGCGCCTGCGGCGCGCGGGCCTGGTGCTCGCCTACCACGACCGATCGGACGGCGGCGCTGTTCGTCACGCTCGGCGAGATGGCGTTCGCCGGGCGCTGCGGCACTCGACGATCGAGCTGCCGGCGGCGGACGTGCCCGGCGCCGTCGCGCGACGCTCTTCGCGGAGGAACTCGGCGCGGTCCTGCAGGTCGAGGCCGCGCGCCGTCGAGCGAAGTGCGCGCAGTGCTCGCGCGACGCGGGGCTCGACGACTGCGTGCGCGACGTCGGCCGGTCGCCGGCGAGGATCGCGTGCGCGATCGCGTGCCGCGCGGGCGCCGTGTTGCTGCAGGCGACGCGCACCGAGTTGCGCCGCGCGTGGTCCGAGACGAGCTTACCGCATGCAGGCGCTGCGCGACAATCCCGCCTGCGCGGACGAGGAGTGCGCCGCGGGCCGTCGATCCCGACGGATCCGGGCCTGTTTGCGCGCCTGACCTTCGATCCCGCGGACGACATCGCTGCGCCGTACGTGCAGCGCGGCGCGCGGCCGCGAAGTCGCGATCCTGCGCGAGCAGGGCGTGAACAGCCAGGTCGAGATGGCGGCGGTCTTCGACCGCGCGGGATTCGCGCCGGTCGACGTGCACATGACCGACCTGATCGCGGGCCGCACGCGCCTCGACGACTTCGAGGGCCTCGTCGCCTGCGGCGGATTCTCCTACGGCGACGTGCTCGGCGCCGGCGAGGGCTGGGCCAAGTCGATCCTGTTCAACGACGCGCTGCGCGAACAGTTCGCGGCGTTCTTCGCCCGCCGCGACAGTTTCTCGCTCGGCGTCTGCAACGGCTGCCAGATGATGGCGGCGCTCAAGGCGCTGATCCCCGGCGCGGACCACTGGCCGCGCTTCGTGCGCAACCGCTCGGAGCAGTTCGAGGGCCGCGTCGGCCTCGTCGAGGTGCTGCCGACGCCGTCGATCTTCTTCGCAGGCATGGCCGGGTCGGTGCTGCCGATCGCGGTGGCGCACGGCGAGGGCCGCGCGGAATTCGCCGATGCCGCTGCTGCGAGCGCTGCAACGCGAGCGGCCTCGTGAGCCTGCGCTTCGTCGACAACAACGGTCGCGTTGCGAGCACCTATCCGGCCAACCCGAACGGCTCGCCGGCCGGCATCACCGGCCTCACGACGGCGGACGGCCGCACGACGATCCTGATGCCGCACCCGGAACGCGTGTTCCGCACGGTGCAGAATTCGTGGCATCCCGAGCAATGGGGCGAAGACGGCGGCTGGATGCGGATGTTCCGCAATGCGCGGGCGTGGGTGAACTGACGCTGGATCAAGCCTAGGGCACGCTCCCGGACGCAGCGGCAACCTGCGGGCAGCCACCTGGCCGCGACTTTATGCGCTAGTCGGCGCGAGCGGCACGTCCGATCGGCGTGATCTTGTCGAGCGTCTCTTCCGCGAAGAACCGCCGCACCATCATCGCCTGCTGCAGCTTGCCCTTGCGGACGTAGGCCTGGTAGAGCAGGTCCTTCAGCAGTTCGAGCAGCACCCCGGCTTCGCATGCGCCGAGATCAGGCAGGTTCGGAGTCGGGTCGGTGTCGCCGCCGAAAATCACCTTCTTGACCGCGCTGAACGTCTCGGGATCGATGTCCGCCATTTCGCGGGCATCGTTCATCTGCTCGAAGATGCGCAGCCGGCCGTTCTCGCCCAGGTCCTGGAACACGCCCTGCGACGTGCGCCGGCACATCGAGGCGAACGCATTGAAGAAACCGCCCGTGTAGCAACCGAGCGCCTCGCGGAACAGCCGCTCGACGTCCTCGGGCAGGTACGTGAAGTTGAATTTCTCCCGTGCGCGCTCGAGCTCGACGAAGTTGTTCGCCAGCTCGACGCGGTTGGCCGCGTACATCTTCACCGCGAACTTCAGGAAGATCGGGGCGGCGCAGGAATCGCAGCGGTACACGACGCCGACGTGATTGGGCCGGCTGGCTACGAGCTCGGCGAATTGCGGCACCGACACCGCGGTGATGTGCGCGAACACCTGGCAGTGCGGGCACATCAGCGCGAGGCTGCGTTCCTGTTCGTGGTGCAGGCGGCTGTTGGAATCGACGTAGACGGACATGGTTGTCGGCCTCGACCCAGCTCTTCTTATACCCCAGTGTACAACTGCGCCTCGGCGACGCACGAGATATTGCGCGCTGCGCCGGGGCGTCGTCCGAACGGCCACGGTCGGCTGGGGGATGGACTGGCCGGCGGGTCTCCCGGGCGCCCTTGGCGACGCCGTGCGCCGCTGCAGGGCAGGCAGCCGGTGGCCGGGGGCGGGAGTTGGCAGCACGCGCCGGGGGTTGGCGCGCCGTGGGGGCGACGTTCGGGCTCAAGAACGGCATCGGGCGGTCAGGTGCGCGGGGTGGAGGCCACACGGTTGCGCGCCTGCAGCGCCTTGGCTGCGGCGGCATTGGCGGGCCGGACATCGAGTGCGGGCGCGGCTGAGCGTTCCTCCCGGATCAGCCAGACGTCGAACCGTGCGCCATGGGCCAGCGGTTGCCAGGGGCCGTAGGCCTTCCGGGCGTCGGCAAGGCGCTCCCAGTGCGATCCGATGCGCGCCTGGGCCCAGATGTCTTCCCCGATTTCGTCCGCGTCGCTGAGGTCGAAGCTCGACGGCAATGCGGCCGTGGTGCCGGTATCGTCACGGCGCAGGTACCGGCCGCTCAAGCGTTCGAGGCGGTAAGCCGGCGCCAGCCCGACCTGCACCGCGCGGTTGCGCCACGTCAGCGTCCTGGCAGCCAGCCGCCACTCGTCGCCGACGACGTCGAACACCTGCATGCGGCCGGCCGGCAACCGGGTGAGCGTGACGCGATACGCGTGCGGCGCGATGCGCTCGGCGTAGACCTGCGCCACCGGGCCAGCGCGAGGCACCTCGTCGAACGTGCGCAGGTTGGCGGCCGCAGGCCAGACCCTGTACACGAACACGAGGAGCAGCAACGCCACGAGCAGGTTGCCCGCGGCGGCCCAGGGCCGGCGGGCGAGCCACCGGCTGAAGGCCAGCAGCAACGCCAGCGCCGCAAAGACGACGCTGACGACGATGACGCTCGACACGGCGCCGTTCCGGTCAGCCGGGCACGAGGTGCGCGGAGAGCGCGCCGGATTCGACCATTGCGGCCAGGCGCGCGATGTCCCGGTCGAGACGATGGTCCGCGCCGCGGAACGGCACGAGCGCGCGCACGGCGGCGTGCACGCGCTCGAGCTCGGCCGTCGTCGTCAGCGGCCGCAGGCTGTCGAGAGCATGCGCGGCGGCCAGCAGTTCCACGCCGAGCACGCACGCGGTGTTTGCGCAGACCCGCAGCAGCTTGCGCCCGGCCCACGGCGCCATGCTGACGTGATCCTCCTGGCCCGCGGAGGTCGGCAAGCTGTCCACCGACGCCGGATGCGCGTAAGTCTTGTTCTCGGAAACCAGCGCCGCGGCCGTGACGTGCGCGATCATGAAGCCGGACTCGAGCCCGGGCTCCGCGGCCAGGAACATGTTGAGGTTCGGATTCACGCGCCGGTCGAGGAGGTCGATGCGCCGCTCGGACGTGCTCGCGAGCTCGGCGACGGCAATCGCGAGGAAGTCGCTTACGAATCCGACGGGCTCCGCGTGGAAATTGCCGCCGGAGAGTATGTCGTCGCCGAAGATCAGTGGATTGTCGGACACACCGTTGATGGCCGCCGTGAGCACTTCCCGCGCGTGGCGCAGGGTGTTCTCGACGGCGCCGTAGACCTGGGGCATGCAACGCACGGCGTAGGGATCCTGGACGCGTTCGCACTGCTCGTGGCTGCGGTGAATCTCGCTGTCCGACGCGAGCAGGCCGCGCAGGCGGCGCGTCACCTCGACCTGCCCGGGCAGGCGGCTCGCCTGCTGGATCCGGTCGTCGAACGGCGCGTGGCTGCCGGCCAGTCCCTCGACCGTGAGGGCGCCGCAGACGATCGCCGCGTCGAGCAGCCGCTCGGCACTGAACAGCCCTTCGAGCGCGAGTGCGAGACTCAACTGCGTGCCGTTGAGGAGCGCGAGCCCTTCCTTTGCCTGCAGGTCTAGCGCCTCCGCACCCGCGGCCCGCAGCACCTCCGGTCCGGCCAGGCTGCTGCGTGCCGCGGGCTCTAGACCCGGCGCAGGCGCCGTCGCCTCACCCTCGCCGATCAGGGCCAGCGCCACGTGTGCGAGCGGCGCAAGGTCACCGGAGGCGCCGACGGAGCCTTGCGACGGCACCACCGGCAGCACGTCGGCATTGAGGAGGGCGAGCAGGGTATCGACGACGAGCGGGCGCACGCCCGAATAACCGGCCGCCAGTCCGTTGGCCTTCAGCAGCAGCATGCGGCGCACCAGCGCGGGACCGAGCGGTTCACCGGTGCCGCACGCGTGGCTGCGTACCAGGTTCAACTGCAGCTTGCGGGTCTTGGAGGCCGGGATCACCCGGTTAGCGAACGCGCCGAAGCCGGTGTTGATGCCGTACGCGACGCGTCCGGAGTCGATCGTTCCCTGCACGACCGCGACGGACTCGTTCATGCGCTCACGCGCACTCGCGGCGAGCCGCACGACCGGGCGCTCCGACTCGAAGCGGCGCAGGCTGTCCAGCGTCAGGCTTGCGCCATCGATCTCGAGTACCGGGGTGTTGCCGACGAGCGAGTTGTTTGTCATCCGTGTCGTGTCTCCCGGCACTGTTGCCTTTCCCCGGTCCGTGCCCGCGACTTCGACCTGCGCCGGCGAGCGACGAACCTTGCGGCGTCAGGCGTGCAGGCTGCGGAAGCGTACGCGATGCGGCTGCTCCGCGTCTTCGCCCCGTCGCTTCTTGAGGTCCTCAACGTACTCGGAATAGTTGCCCTCGAACCAGACGACCTCGCTGTTGCCCTCGAACGCGAGGATGTGCGTCGCGATGCGGTCGAGGAACCAGCGATCGTGCGAGATGACCACGGCGCAGCCGGGGAAGCTCAGCAGCGCCTCCTCGAGCGCGCGCAGCGTCTCGACGTCGAGGTCGTTGGTCGGCTCGTCGAGCAGGATGACGTTGCCGCCTTCCTTCAGCACCTTGGCGAGGTGCACGCGATTGCGCTCGCCGCCCGACAGTTCGCCGATCGACTGCTGCTGCTGCGAGCCGCGGAAATTGAAGCGGCCGACGTAGGCGCGCGACGGCGTCTCGTAGTTGCCGACCTTGATCATGTCGAGACCGTTGGAGATCTCGTCCCACACGGTCTTGCTGTCGTCCAGCGACTGCCGCGACTGGTCGACGTAGGCGAGCTGAACGGAGGGGCCGACGCGGATCTCGCCGGCGTCGGGCTTCTCCTTGCCGGTCATGATCCGGAACAGCGTCGTCTTGCCCGCGCCGTTCGGACCGATGATGCCGACGATGCCGCCCTGCGGCAGGTTGAAATCGAGACGTCGAACAGCAGCTTCTCGCCGTAGGACTTCGAGAGGCCTTGCGCCTCGATCACGAGCTCGCCCAGGCGCGGGCCCGGCGGGATGTAGATCTCGTTCGTCTCGTTGCGCTCCTGGAACTCGTGCGACTGCAGTTCCTCGAAGCGCTGCATGCGCGCCTTGCTCTTGGCCTGGCGCGCCTTCGGGTTCTGGCGCACCCATTCGAGCTCGCGCGCGAGCATCTTCCTGAGCGCCGTCCTGCTGCTGCTCCTCGATCTGCAGGCGCTTTTCCTTCTGCTCGAGCCAGGACGAGTAGTTGCCCTGCCACGGAATGCCGTGGCCGCGGTCGAGTTCGAGGATCCAGCCTGCGACGTTGTCGAGGAAGTAGCGATCGTGGGTCACGGCGATGACCGTGCCCGGGTACTGCTCGAGGTAGTGCTCGAGCCAGCGCACGGACTCGGCGTCGAGGTGGTTGGTCGGTTCGTCGAGCAGCAGCATGTCGGGCTTCGACAACAGCAGCTGGCAAAGCGCCACGCGGCGACGTTCGCCGCCGGAGATCTTCGTGACGTCGGCATCCCACGGCGGCAGGCGCAGGGCGTCGGCCGCGACTTCGAGTTGCCGCTCGAGATTGTGGCCATCGGTCGCCTGGATGATGGCCTCGAGCCGCGCCTGCTCGGCCGCGATCTTGTCGAAGTCCGCGTCGGGCTCGGCATACGCGGCATAGACGGCGTCGAGCTTCGCGAGTGCGTCCTTGATGTGCTGCACGGCCGTTCTCGACGTTGCCGCGCACGTCCTTGGCCGCGTCGAGCTGGGGTTCCTGCGGCAGGAAGCCGATCTTGATGCCCGGCTGCGGCCGCGCCTCGCCCTCGAATTCCTTGTCGAGGCCGGCCATGATCTTCAGCAGCGTCGACTTGCCGGAGCCGTTCAGGCCGAGCACGCCGATCTTGGCGCCCGGGAAAAAAGCTCAGGGAGATGTCGCGAAGGATGACCCGCTTGGGGGGTACGACCTTCCCGACGCGATTCATCGTGTAAATGAACTGGGCCATGGGATGTGGTGCGCGGTGTGCGTCCAGCCGGCTGACGAAAAAAGACCGGTAATTATCGGCCATCCGGGGCCGCGGACGCTACCGCCGCGCCTGCCCTTGCTGCTAGTCTCACCGGCCACACCGGATGAGGACGCGCGGCGACACCGCCGCCGACGATGCGACAACAGCAACCAGTCCTGCTCGTGGCGAGCGACGGGCCGAACCGCTACGGTTTCGCCAACGGGCATCCGTTCGGCCCCGACCGCCAGGACGCGTTCATGCGCGAACTGCGGCGCAGTCGGGCCTACGGGCGCCTGCGGCTCGCGGAACCGCGACTGGCCGACCGCGCTGAGATCGAGACCTTCCACCGGCCGGAGTACGTCGACCTGGTCGTGCAGAAGTCGCAGGACGGGCGTGGTTATCTCGACGTCGGCGACACGCCGGCGTTCAAGGGCATCTTCGAGGCGTCGAGTTACGTGGTCGGCGCCACGCTGGTCGCGATGGACGAGGTGATGGGCGGTCGCGCGCGCCGCGCCTTCATCCCGATCGCCGGCCTGCACCACGCGTCCCGCGCGCACGCCGCTGGCTTTTGCGTGTTCAACGATTGCGGTGTCGCGATCGAACTGCTGCGGCGGCGGCACGGCGTGCAACGCATCGCCTATATCGACATCGATGCGCACCACGGCGACGGCGTCTTCTACGCGTTCGAGTCGGATCCCGACGCCTTGTTCGCGGACATCCACGAGGATGGACGCTACCTGTATCCCGGCACCGGCGCCGCCCACGAAACGGGCTCGGGAGCCGCGCTTGGCACCAAGCTGAACCTGCCGTTGCCTCCCGGCTCGACCGACGAGGATTTCCTGCGCGAGTGGCTCAAGGTCGAGGCCTACCTGCGGCTGACGCAACCGGAGTTCATCCTGTTCCAGTGCGGCGCCGACAGTCTCGAGGGCGACCCGATCACGCACCTTGCCTTCAGCGAGGAAGCGCACGCGCATGCGGCGGGCGCCGTCTGCCGCATCGCCGACGAGCTTGGGCACGGGCGCGTGCTGGCCATGGGCGGCGGCGGTTACAACCGGCAGAACCTCGCGCGTGCGTGGACGCGCGTCGTGGAGGCGCTCGTCGAGACCTAGCGTGCCGCGCGCTTGAACGCGCGTTCCCGCATCGAGCATGGGTCGCGCGATCGTGCATCTGGCGCCGTGCCGGGTTCCGGGTCGTCGCCGAGGACGCCGTAAATCCTTCCATGGAGGCTCCGGCCGCGGCGTCCCTGCCGCGGACGGCCCCGGCGGCGACCCGGAACCCGACCCGGCGCCGCCACAGCGGCACGCCATCCACGGTGGCCGCGGCAAACAGCGACGACCTTGCGCAGTCTCCGAGGCAAGCCGGCGGCGAGCGCGCGCCATCGGCTACAATCGCGTGTCCCCGACCGTGGAGCATCCATGTTTCCCGCCAGCCTGAAGATTGCCGGGTTCGATCCCGAACTCGCGGCCGCCCTCGACCATGAGCGCACCCGCCAGGAAGAGCACATCGAATTGATCGCGTCCGAGAATTACGCGAGTCCGCGCGTGCTCGAGGCGCAGGGCTCCGTGCTCACGAACAAGTACGCGGAGGGGTATCCGGGCAAGCGGTACTACGGCGGCTGCGAGTTCGTGGACGTCGCCGAGCAGCTCGCGATCGACCGCGCGAAGACGCTGTTCGGCGCCGACTACGCCAACGTGCAGGCGCACTCGGGGTCGCAGGCGAACGCGGCCGCGTACCTCGCGCTCATCAAGCCGGGCGACACGCTGCTCGGCATGAGCCTCGACCACGGCGGCCACCTGACGCACGGCGCCAAGGTCAATTTCTCCGGCAAGATCTTCAATGCCGTGCAGTACGGCCTCGACCCCGCGACGGGCCAGATCGACTACGCGCAGGTCGAACGCCTTGCCCGGGAGCATCGGCCGAGGCTCGTGATCGCCGGTTTCTCGGCGTACTCGCGCGTGATCGACTGGGCACGCTTCCGCGCGATCGCCGATGCGGTCGGCGCGTACTTCCTCGTCGACATGGCGCACGTCGCGGGCCTGGTGGCGACCGGCGAGTATCCAAACCCGGTCCCGTTCGCCGATGTCGTCACGACGACGACGCACAAGACGCTGCGCGGCCCGCGCGGCGGGCTGATCCTCGCGCGCGCCAACGACGACATCACCAAGAAGCTCAATTCGCTGATCTTCCCGGGGACGCAGGGCGGCCCGCTGATGCACGTCATCGCCGCGAAGGCGGTGGCGTTCCTCGAGGCCATGCAGCCGGAATTCAAGGCGTACCAGCGGCAGGTCGTGACGAACGCGCGGGCGATGTGCCGCGTGCTCGAGGAGCGCGGCCACAGGATCGTGTCCGGCGGCACGGACAACCACCTGTTCCTGCTCGACCTGATCGCGCGGGACATCACCGGCAAGGACGCCGACGCGGCGCTCGGCCGCGCGCACATCACGGTGAACAAGAACACGGTGCCGAACGATCCGCGCTCGCCTTTCGTGACGAGCGGCCTGCGGATCGGCACGCCTGCGGTCACGACACGGGGCTTCGGCGAAGCGGAGGTGAGCGAGCTTTCGCACTGGATCGCCGACGTCCTCGAGGACCTCGCGAACGAGTCCGTCATCGAGCGCACGCGCGCGAAGGTGCGGGAACTCTGCGCGCGTTACCCGGTGTACGGCTGACCGCGACCCGCCGCGGCGGCCACGGCAGCGATCGGAGCAAGGCACGGCGTAGATGTACTGCCCCTTCTGCGCCCACGAGGAGACCAAGGTCATCGACTCGCGACTTGCGGGCGAGGGCCAGCAGGTCCGGCGCCGGCGCGAGTGCCTGCGCTGCGGCGAGCGCTTCACGACGTTCGAGTCGGCCGAGCTGGTCATGCCGCGCGTGGTCAAGTCCGATGCCACGCGCGAGCCATTCGACGAGTCGAAGCTGCGTTCGGGCATGCTGAAGGCGCTCGAGAAACGGCCCGTCGCGATCGAGGCCGTCGATGCCGCCGTCAATCACGTCTGCCACAGGCTGCGCACGCTCGGCGAGCGCGAGGTGCCGTCGCGACTGGTCGGAGAACTCGTCATGGATGAGCTGCACCAGCTCGACGAGGTCGCCTACGTGCGCTTTGCTTCCGTGTACCGCAGCTTCCAGGACGTCGACGCGTTTCGCGAGGAGATCGAGAAACTGCGGCATCGGCGCCCGCGCTCGGTCGAGGATGTGCAGCTCGGCCTGTGGGCCGCGGGCGACGCACCGCAACCCGAGGCCGCGGCACGCGGGCGCGCGCCGGAGCAGCCCGGTCCGCCCGACGATCCTGCCGCGCCGGGGAAGCACAAGAAATGATGGCGGGGACGCACACGGCAGGGGATCACGCGAACATGGCGCGCGCGCTGCGTCTCGCGCGGCGCGGCCAGTACTCGACGCCGCCGAATCCCAGCGTCGGCTGCGTGCTGCTCGACGCGCGCGGCGCGGTCGCCGGGGAAGGCTGGCACGAGCGGGCGGGTGAGCCGCATGCGGAAGTGGTCGCGCTGCGCGCGGCGCAGGGTACGGCTCGCGGCGGCACCGCCTACGTGACCCTGGAGCCGTGTTCGCACCATGGCCGCACGCCGCCCTGCGCCGATGCGCTGGTCGATGCCGGCCTGCGGCGCGTCGTCGTGGCCGCGCCCGATCCGAATCCGCGTGTCGCTGGGCGCGGCATCGAGCGCCTCGAGGCGGCCGGCATCGAGACTTCGGTGGGACTTCTCGAGCACGAGTCGCGCGAACTGAACCGCGGCTTCATGGCGCGCATGACGCGCGGTCGGCCCTGGGTCACGGTGAAGGTGGGCGCCAGCCTCGACGGGCGCACAGCGCTCGCGAGTGGGGCCAGCCGCTGGATTACCGGCGAGGCGGCGCGCGCCGACGTGCAGCGGCTGCGAGCGCGCGCATCCGCGATCCTTACTGGCGTCGGTACGGTGCTCGCGGACGATCCCTCGCTCAACGTGCGCGACGCGAGCCTGGATCTCCGGGGCCGGCAACCGCTCCGCGTCGTGTTCGACACGCACGGCCGCGTGCCGGCGCGGGCGCGACTCCTGTGCGACGGCCAGCCGACACTGGTGTTCACGGACGCGACGGTCCGGGACGAAGTGCTGGCGCGCTGCGCGGACGTGAACCCGGCAGTGACAGTCGCGCCGCTGCCGACGCTCGCAGGACGGCTTCGGCTCGACGCCGCCCTGCAGGAGTTGGCGGCACGCGAGTGCAACGAGGTGCTCGTGGAGGCGGGGCCGCGACTCGCCGGCGCGTTCGTCGCTGCGGGGCTGGCCGACGAAATCGTCGTGTACGTCGCCGCGACCATACTCGGTGACACGAGCCGTGCGATGTTCGAGCTGCCGGAGCCGCTGCGCTCACTGACGGAACGGCGCGTCTACGAGTTCAGCGACGTGCGCAAGGTCGGCGAGGACTTGCGCCTCGCACTGCGCCCGCGGGAGGGCTGATCCGGATGTTCACTGGAATCGTACAGGGCGTCGGGATCGTGCGTGCCATCGAGGCGCACGGCGGCGACGTCACCGTCGTCATCGACGCGGGCAGCGTGTCGCTGGCGGGCGTCGAACTCGGCGGCAGCATCGCCGTGAACGGAGTGTGCCTGACGGCGACGCGTCTCGAGGCTGCGGGCTTCGCGGCGGATGTCTCGCGCGAGACGCTGTCCCTGACCACGCTGGGAGAGTGGTTGCCCGGGACGCGCGTGAACCTCGAGAAAGCCCTGCTTGCGGGCCAGGCGCTCGGCGGGCACTACGTCACCGGCCACGTGGACGGTGTCGCGCAGGTAGTGTCGCGACGGGACGATGCACGGTCCGTGCGCATGGAATTCGACGTGCCGCCGGCGCTCGGGCATTACATCGCGCGCAAGGGCTCCGTGTGCATCGACGGCGTGAGCCTGACGGTGAACGGCGCGGGCGGCAACCGCTTCGACGTGAACCTCGTGCCGCACACGCTGGAGCAGACGATCCTCGGCAGCTACCGGCCCGGCACGCGCGTGAACCTCGAAGTCGACATCATCGCGCGCTACGTCGAGCGCATGCTGCGGCCCGGCACGGATTGAACGCGGCGCAGCACGCCCCGGCCCGTGGGCGCCCCTGTTAAACTGGCGCGCCACGCCAACCAGGTGGTCATGGTTTCCTGATTCTGTTTATATATAAAAAACAAATAGTTACGTGAAGGTCCTGATGAACTCTCTGAATACGACCGACGAGATCCTAGAGGACATCCGCCAGGGCCGAATGGTCGTGATCATGGACGACGAGGATCGCGAGAACGAAGGCGACCTCGTCATGGCCGCAACGCAAGTGCGGCCCGAAGACGTGAACTTCATGGCGCGTTACGGGCGCGGGCTGATCTGCCTGACGCTGACTCGCGATCGCTGCAGGCAACTGCGCCTGCCGCTCATGGTCAGCGACACCGACCTCGACCAGCGCACCAACTTCACGTTGTCGATCGAGGCGGCGGAAGGCGTCACTACGGGCATTTCCGCGTACGACCGCGCGCACACGATCCGCACGGCGGTGGCGCCGGACGCGCGCGCGGAAGACCTGAGGCAGCCCGGCCACATCTTCCCGCTCATGGCGCAACCGGGAGGCGTACTGACGCGCGCCGGCCACACCGAGGCTGGTTGCGACCTCGCGCGGCTCGCGGGGCTCGCGCCTGCCGCCGTGATCGTCGAAATACTGAACGACGACGGCTCCATGGCGCGGCGGCCCGACCTCGAGAAATTCGCGCGCGAGCACGGCATCAGGATCGGCACGATCGCCGACCTGATCCGTTATCGCCTCGAGAAGGAGCGCTCCGTCGAACGCATCGCGGAGCGTTCGATCGACACCGAATTCGGCGCGTTCCAGCTCGTCTGCTACGAAGACCACGTCAACAGCACGGTCCACCTCGCGCTCGTGCGGGGCGACGTGGCGGGCAAGGCCGCGCCGCTGGTGCGCGTGCACCTCAACGACACGATCCGCGACCTGGTCGGTGTGCGTGAAGCGACGCACAGCTGGTCGCTGCGCGAGGTGATGCAGCGGGTCGCGCGCGAAGGATCCGGCATCATCGTGCTGCTGCGTCCGCACGAAAGCCCGCTCGAGGTCGCGGAAGCCGTGCGTACGCCGGACCGGCTGCCCGGGGGCGCCTCGCACGCGCCAGGTGCCCAGGTGCTGCGCACCTACGGCATCGGGGCCCAGATCCTGCGCGACCTCGGTGTCACGCGCATGCGCGTGCTGAGCGCGCCGAAGCAGATGCACGGCCTCTCGGCCTTCGACCTCGAAGTCGCCGAATACGTCGACTGAAGCAACTCCGGAGGAATGGCATGGACAACGTCCGCACGCTCCAGGGCGACCTGCTCGCGCGCGACCTGCGCTTCGCGATCGTCGCCGCGCGGTTCAACGACGCGATCGTGGATACCCTGATCCGCGGCGCAGTCGACACGCTGCTGCGCCACGGCGCCAGCGAGAAGCAGATCGAGTTGATACGGGTCCCCGGCGCGTTCGACCTGCCGTTCGTCGTGCGGCGCATCGCGGCGACCCGGCGCTGCGATGCCGTCGTGGCGCTCGGTGCGGTGATCCGGGGTGCGACGCCGCATTTCGACCTACGTGGCAGGCCAGTGCGCGGCGGGTCTCGCGCGCGCGGCCGACGAGACCGGCGTCCCGGTGGCTTTCGGCGTGCTCACCACCGACACGATCGAGCAGGCCGTCGAACGCGCGGGCACCAAGGCGGGCAACAAGGGTGCCGATGCCGCGCTCTGCGCACTCGAACTCGCAAACCTGCTGCGTCGCCTGGACGTGTAATGGCGACACGCCGCAACGACCGGTCCGGGCGCGCGCGCAGCCTTGCGCGCCGGCTTGCGATGCAGGCGCTGTACCAGTGGCAGATGACCGGGCAGACTTTCTCCGAGCTGCGTCACCAGTTCGCCACCGAAGACGAGTACGCCGGCGTCGACCCGGAGTACTTCGTCGCGCTCCTGCGGGGCGTGCTCGAAGACTCGGCCGCGCTCGATACGCGCCTCGGCGAGTTGATCGACCGGCCCGTCGCCCAACTCGATCCGGTCGAGCACGCGGTGCTGTTGATCGGCCTGCACGAGCTGCAGCGCCAGCTCGACGTGCCGTATCGAGTGGTCATCAACGAGGGCGTCGAACTCGCAAAGAAATTCGGCGCCACGGAAGGCCACAAGTTCATCAACGCAGTGCTGGATCGCGCCGCCCGCACGCTCCGCGCGGCCGAGCAGGCGGCGGCGCACGCCCAGCGCGAGTGACCGCAGCCAGGGTCACTGGAGTCGTCGTGCCCCTAGGTGAATTCGACGTCATTGCGCGCTACTTTTCGCGCCCTGCCGCGCGCGCCGACGTATTGCTCGGTGTCGGCGACGACGCGGCACTGCTGGCGCCGCCTGCGGGATCAGCCCTGGTGGCGGCGACGGACACGCTGGTCGAAGGCCGGCACTTTCTCCCCGGCACCCCGCCGCACAGCATCGGTCACCAGGCGCTCGCCGTGAACCTGAGCGATCTGGCCGCGATGGGGGCGGACCCGGCCTGGGCGCTGCTTGCGCTATCCATGCCCGCGATCGAACCGGCGTGGCTCGAGCAATTCGCGGACGGGCTCTACGATCTTGCGGACCGGTACGGGGTTGCACTGGTGGGCGGCGACACCGTGCGCGGGTCCACTCGTGGTCACGGTCGAAGTACTCGGTTTCGTCGCCGCGTCGCAGGCCTTGCGGCGCGACGGCGCGCGCCCGGGCGATCGCCTCTATGTTTCCGGCTCGCCCGGCGTCGCCGCGGCCGGGCTCGAACTCCTGCAACTCGGCGCACTGCCCATGACGTCCGGCGACGCGCGCGTGCGACGGTTCCTCTACGCCGAACCGCGTGTCGAGCTCGGGCGCGCGTTGCGCAACCTCGCCTCGGCTGCGATGGACGTTTCCGACGGCCTGCTCGGTGACCTGCGCAAGCTGTGCGCGGCCAGCGGTGCCGGCGCGTGCGTCGACCTGGAGGCGCTGCCGATTGCCGGCGATACTGGCCAGGACGCACGATCGCGCGCGGTGCGAACGACTGGTGCTGCACGGCGGGGACGATTACGAACTGCTGTTCACCGTCCCGCCCGGGTGCGTGCGTGAGATGGAAGGCGCCGTGGCGGCGGCCGGTTGCACCGTCACCTGTATCGGCGAGATCACCGCAACCACCGACGTCGTCTGCCGGCGCGACGGCCGCATCGAGAACGCGCCTGGGAGCGGATATGACCACTTCGCCGGGTGACGACCAGGTGCCGGGAGCGCGATTGCCGGCCCGCGTGCTGCGCGAGCCAGTGCACTTCCTGGCGCTCGGCTTCGGCGCGGGCCTTGCGCCCGTCGCGCCGGGCACGTTCGGATCGCTGGTCGGACTGGGGCTCGCGCTCGTCGTGTTGCAATACGGCATGGTCGCGGCCACGGCCGCGACCATAGTGGCCACCGTCGCAGGAGTGTGGATCTGCGGCGAGAGCGCGCGGCGGCTGCGGGTGCATGACCACCCGGCGATCGTCTGGGACGAGGTCGCCGGCATGATGCTGACGATGCTGGCCGCGCCGCCCGGCTGGCGAGGCGCGGTCGCGGCATTCGCGCTGTTCCGGCTGTTCGACATCTGGAAGCCCTGGCCGATCCGCGAGGTCGATCACGGAATGCGTGGTGGCACGGGAATTATGCTCGACGACGTAATGGCCGGCCTGTTCGCCGCCATCGTCCTCCTGCTGTTCCGCTACGCCACGTGAACCAGACCAAGACACAACAAACGACGGACCTGCAGACCCAGCCGATGTTGCTCGAGCCGCCGAGCCAGGCGCCCGAACGCATCGGCAAGTACTACGTCGTCCACGAAGTCGGGCGCGGCAGCACGGGCACCGTCTACCTGTCGCACGATCCGTTCTACGGACGCGACGTCGCGATCAAGCTGTATCACGCCACGACCGGCGACGACGCCGAGAGCCGCAACGCCCGCCGCATGTTCCTCGGCGAGGCGAAGATGGTCGGCAGGATGCAGCACCCGAACATCGTGCCGATCTTCGACGCGGGCGAGGAGGATGGCCGCCGCTACGTCGTCACCGAGCACGTGCACGGCGCGCGCACGCTGAGCGCGTACTGCCGCTCCGGCAGCCTGCTGCCGATCGACCAGGTCGTCGTCGATCGTCTACAAGTGCGCCAAGGCGCTGCACTACGCGCACTCGCGCGGCGTCGTGCACCGCGACATCAAGCCGTCCAACATCCTGCTGACGCAGGACGGCGACGTGCGCATCGTCGACTTCGGCATCGCGCTCGTCGCGGACTCGGACATCTCGCGGCTCGAGGGCGTCGCCGGAAGCCCCGCCTACATGTCGCCCGAGCAGGTGCAGGGCCTCGAGCTCGACGCGCGCTCCGACCTCTATTCGCTCGGCGCCGTCATGTACGAGATGCTGTGCGGGCAGCGGCCGTTCCGGGCCGGCGCGCTCGGCAAGCTGCTGCGGCAGGTCGTGCAGGCCATGCCCGAGCCGCTGCGCCAGGTGCGCCCGGAGATACCGGGAGAACTCGAGGCAGTCGTGGACAGGGCGCTGCAGAAGGAGCCCGCGAATCGCTATCGCACGGGCACGGAACTCGCCGCGGAGCTGACGCGCGTGCACCAGAAGCTGCGCGTCTCGCAGGCCGAGATCGACGACGAGGAGCGATTCGCGGTGCTGCGCAAGCTGCGCTTCTTCCACGACTTCTCGCACGGCGAAATCCGCGAGGTGATGCGCTCCGGCAGCCTGGATGGAATGCCATCCGGGCGAGGTCGTGCTGCGGCCGGGCGACATCGACGACCGGTTCTACGTCGTGGTCTCGGGCGCCGTGAAGATGAGCCGCGCCGGCGAGCCCGTGGGCCGCATCGAAACGGGCGGCTGCTTCGGCGAGGCCAGTTTCTCCGAGGGCTCGCGCCGCGACGCGGTGATCGAGGCCGAGGGGCAGGTGACGCTGCTCAAGGTGACGGCCACGCTGCTCGAGCAGGCCTCGATCTCGTGCCAGTTGCGCTTCAACAAGGTGTTCCTGCGCGAACTGATCGGCCGCCTGCATCGCGGCGGGACGGGGCGCCGGAAGGACTGAGACGGGAGCCGCCCGCCGTCAGGCGCCGGCCTGCTTGTCCTTCTCGATGAGGGCGTAGGCCGAGTGGTTGTGGATGGACTCGAAGTTCTCCGCTTCCACGACATAGGCGAGCACGCGCTCCTCGGCGTTCAGCCGCACCGCCACGTCGCGCACGATGTCCTCGACGAACTTCGGGTTGTCGTAGGCGCGCTCGGTCACGTATTTCTCGTCGGGCCGCTTGAGGATCCCGAAGACCTCGCAGGACGCTTCCTGCTCGGCGATGTCCACCAGCTCCTCGATCCACATGTGCTCGCGCACGCGCGCCTTGATCGTGATGTGGCTGCGCTGGTTGTGCGCGCCGTAATCCGAGATGCGCTTGGAGCAGGGGCACAGGCTCGTCGCCGCGACGACCACCTGGATCCACATGGCCTCGACGCCGTCGTGGATCTCGCCGATCAGGCTGGCGTCGTACTTGACGACGCTCTCGACGCGCGAAATGGGCGCCTGCTTCATCACGAAGTACGGGAACGACATCTCGATGTGGCCGGACGTCGCGTCGAGCCGCTGCGTCATCTCGGTGAGCATCGCCCGGAACGACTCGACCGAGATCTCGCGCTCGTGCTGGTGCAGCACCTCGACGAAGCGCGACATGTGCGTGCCCTTGAAGTTGTGGGGCAGCGCGACGTACATGTTGAAATTCGCGACCGTGTGCTGGTCGCCGCCGGACCGGTCGCGCACGCGCACCGGATGGTAGATGTCCTTGATGCCGACCTTGTTGATCGGGATCTGGCGGGAATCGGCCCGTCCCTGGACGTCCTCGATCGGGGTCACGGTCGCTGCGCCGCGCACGGTGGCCATGCCGGTCGAACTCTCGGTCTTCGGTTTGGTGCGCTGGTCCATTCGGTGCGGGGCGGTCGGTGGATTCCGCGCGGCGCGCGGACAGGGGGCAGGCAGTATACGAGACTCGGTCCAGGCTGGCTTGCCGGGCACCCGGCTCGCGCGGCCGCTCAGGAAATGCGTCCGACTGCGACCGGGCGAGTCGGCTTGTGTGCGCTCCAGAGGTGGTTGATTGCGCGTTCCAGGCCGGCGGCGTCGATGCCCGCAAGACGCAGGCAGTCCTCGCGCGACCCGTGCTCGATGAAGCGGTCGGGGATGCCGATGTGGTGCACGGTGGCGTCGACGTTCCGCGCCGCCAGGCATTCGCTGACCGCGCTGCCGGCCCCGCCGGCGACGACGTTCTCCTCGACCGTGACGATGCAGGTGTGCGTGGCGGCGAGCCGGCACACGAGGTCTTCGTCGAGCGGCTTCACGAAGCGCATGTTGACGAGCGTCGCGTCGAGCCGCTCCGCGAGCGCGATGCACGGCGCCACCATCGTACCGAACGCGAGCAACGCGAGCCCGGAGCGGCCTTCCCGCCGGATCTCGGCCCGGCCCACCGGCAGCGCCTTCATCTCGGCCACGACCTTCGCGCCCGGGCCCTGGCCCCGGGGATAGCGCACCGCCGCCGGCCCGTCCAGCGTGACCGCCGTGTAGAGCATCTGCCGGCATTCGTTCTCGTCGGCAGGCGCCATCACGACCATGTTCGGGATGCAACGCAGGAACGACAGGTCGAACGCGCCCTGGTGCGTCGCGCCGTCGCCGCCGACCAGGCCGCCGCGGTCGATCGCGAAGGTGACCGGCAGTTCCTGCAGCGCCACGTCGTGGATCAACTGGTCGTAGCCGCGCTGCAGGAACGTCGAGTAGATCGCCACCACCGGGCGCGCGCCTTCGCAGGCGAATCCGGCGGCGAGCGTGACGGCGTGCTGTTCGGCGATGCCGACGTCGAAATAGCGGTCCGGAAAGCGCCGCGAGAACTCGACGAGTCCCGAGCCTTCGCGCATCGCGGGCGTGATCCCGACCACGCGCGGGTCGCGGGCCGCCATGTCGCAGAGCCACTGGCCGAAGACCTGCGAGTACACGGGGCCGGTCGACTGCTCCTTGAAGATCGTGCCGCTCAGCGGATCGAAGGGGCCCGGGCCGTGCCACTTGATCGGGTCGGCCTCCGCGGGCGCATAGCCCTTGCCCTTGCGCGTCACGATGTGCAGGAACTGCGGTCCCGGCAGGTCGCGCAGGTTGCGCAGCGTCTTCACGAGCGCGTCCATGTCGTGGCCGTCGATCGGCCCGATGTAGTTGAAACCCATCTCCTCGAACATCGTGCCGGGCAGCACCATGCCCTTCATGTGTTCCTCGGAACGGCGCGCCAGTTCCCAGACCGTGGGCATGCGCCGCAGGATCTTCTTGCCGCCTTCGCGCAGCGCGGCATAAGTCTTGCCGGAGAGCACCCGCGCGAAATAGTTCGAGAGCGCGCCGACGTTCTCGGAGATCGACATGTCGTTGTCGTTCAGCACGACCAGCATGTTCACGTCGAGCGGGCCCGCGTGGTTCAACGCCTCGAACGCCTGGCCCGCGCTCATCGCGCCGTCGCCTATGACGGCGACGACGCGGCGTTGCACGCCGGTGCGGGACGCCGCGAGCGCCATGCCGAGCGCGGCGCTGATGGACGTGCTGGAGTGGCCGACGCCGAACGTGTCGAACTCGCTCTCGAACCGGCTCGGAAACGGGGCCAGGCCGCCCTTCTGCTTGATGGTCTGCAACCGGTCGCGCCGCCCGGTCAGCACCTTGTGCGGATACGCCTGGTGACCCACGTCCCAGACCAGCCGGTCGTGCGGCGTGTCGAAGATGTAGTGGAGCGCGATCGTGAGTTCGACCGTGCCCAGTCCCGCGGCGAAATGCCCGCCCATCTGGCTGACGGTCTGCACGAGGAACTCGCGCACCTCGGCCGCGAGCGCCGGAAGTTGCGACGGGGCGAGCAGGCGCAGGTCCGCAGGTGACTGAATCTGCGAAAGGAGCGGGTAGGGTAAGTCGCGGCGCATTACGACAATTTTACACTGAGCGGGGTACGGGCCGTCCGGTTACCGGCTGCGGGTCAGCAGCCAGTCCGACAGCGCCGCCAGTGGACCCGTCCCCCACCCGTGCGCGGCCAGCAGCGCCAGGGCTGCCGCGTGCAGTTCGCGCACGCGGGCCCGGGCCGCCGGCAGGCCGGCGATCGCAGGATACGTAGGCATGCCGCGCGCCAGGTCGCTGCCGGGGGGCTTGCCGATCACCGCGACGTCGCCCTCGACGTCGAGGATGTCGTCCTGGACCTGGAAGGCCAGGCCGACCAGCGCCCCGAATCGTCCGAGCGCCTCGAACTCGCGCGGGCCGAGGTCCGTCCGGCACTGCGCGGCCATCAGCACGCTGGCGCGGATCAGTGCGCCGGTCTTGAGCGCGTGAGTGCGCTCGATCTCGGCGATCGTCTGCGCGCGTCCCTCCGCCGCGAGGTCGAGGGCCTGTCCGCCCGCCATGCCGGCAGTGCCGCTCGCGTCGGCAAGCAACTCGATGATGCGCGCCCGGGCCGCCGGGTCGGGACTCAGCCCCGGATGCGAGGCCAGCAGCTTGAAGGCAAGTACCTGCAGCGAATCCCCCGCGAGTATCGCGGTCGCTTCGTCGAACGCCTTGTGGCAGGTGGGGCGGCCGCGCCGCAGGTCGTCGTCGTCCATCGCCGGCAGGTCGTCGTGCACCAGCGAGTAGCAGTGAATGAGTTCGACGGCGCAGGCGGCGGCGTCGACGCGCTCGAGCGGCACCCCGAGCGCCTCCGCGGTCGCATAGACGAGCGCGGGCCGGATGCGCTTGCCGGGCCCGAGGACGCTGTACCGCTGCGCGGCGTGCAGCCGCTCGGGCACGGCGGACGCCGCTGGCAGCCACGCGTCGAGTTCACGCTCGACCCGTGCGCGCCACCGATCGAGCGCCTGCGGCAGCGACAGGATGTCGGGCTGCGCGGCCACGGCCTCGGTCATGTGTCGTCCGGCTCGAAGGGCGCCGGCTCCGCATCCGCCGATTTCTGCAGCAGGATCTCGACCTTCTGCTCGGCCAGCTTGAGGGCAGCCTGGCATTGCCGGGCGAGGGCGATGCCGTGCTCGAACTGCCGCAGCGCATCCTCGAGCGAGAGTTCGCCGTGCTCGAGCTTGTCGACCGTCGCCTCGAGGTCGGCCAGCGCTTTCTCGAAGTCGACGACGGCGGGATTGGCGGATGGTTGCGTCAAGGTGTTCTCCGGGGCGCGGAAGCCTTGCACAGGGGTCGGGGCCGGTCAACGCGCCGCGCCGCCGTGGCCGCCCCACGCCCGGTCGCGCGATGCAATTGCGGACTCCGCGAATCGCGTGGCGCCTGCCGGGCGACTAAGGTCTACAGGTTGCGCACGCAAGGCTGATTGACTTGAAATTAGACTTAGTCTAGAAATCTAGTGGACCGACCGGGACGGTCCCTCGCGGACGCCGCGGAAAATCCGACAATCGCACGACTGGAGGCACGAGACCCATGACGAGCCTGAAGGGAAGCAAGACCGAATCGAACCTGAAAGCCGCGTTCGCCGGCGAGTCGCAGGCCAATCGCCGCTACCTCTACTTCGCCCAGAAAGCGGACATCGAAGGCTTCAACGATGTCGCTGCCGTGTTTCGCTCGACCGCCGAGGGTGAGACCGGCCACGCGCACGGCCACCTCGAATACCTCGAGGCCGTGGGCGATCCGGCCACGGGGCTGCCGATCGGCCCGACCGGCAGCAACCTGAAGGCGGCGATCGCAGGCGAGACTCACGAGTACACCGACATGTACCCGGGCATGGCGAAATCGGCGCGCGACGAAGGCTTCGACGAGATCGCGGACTGGTTCGAGACGCTCGCGAAGGCCGAGCGTTCGCACGCGAACCGCTTCCAGAAGGCGCTCGACGCCCTCTGACCGCAAGGCTTGCCGGGACGAAACCACGACCCCGCGGCCGGCCGGCGCGCGGGGTCCGTCGCACGCGGCAAGTTGAACCCGGCGCTTGCGCGGGCGGCAGCCCGGGCCGCGGCCGGTGCGCGCGTGGATAGCCTCGCCCCAGGACGGAACCGACGCATGACCGACGCAACGATCCCGACAGCCGACGCCGCGAGCGGCGCTCGCGAAGGCAGTCTCGCAGCACCGACGCGGCACCCGATCGCCTGGCGCGACCCGGATTTCCACGACGCGAGTTCGCTCATGCACGAACTCGAGCGCGTCTACGACCTGTGCCACGGCTGCCGTCGCTGCTTCAGCCTCTGCAACTCGTTTCCACTGCTGTTCGACGCGATCGACGCCGCCCCGACGGGCGAACTCGACACGGTCGATCGCAAGGTGTTCTGGGAGGTGGTCGATCACTGCTACCTCTGCGACATGTGCTACATGACCAAGTGTCCGTACGTGCCGCCGCACCCGTGGAACATCGATTTCCCGCACCTGATGCTGCGCGCCAAGTCGGTCAGGTTTCGGCAGGGCGAGACACGGCTCCGCGACAAGGTGCTGAGCGCGACCGACGCGGTCGGCCCGATCGCCGGCATCCCGGTCGTTGCGCAGGTCGTCAACAAGGTCAACGGCACGGCGTTCGGGCGCCGCGTGCTCGACAGGACGCTCGGCGTGCACCCTGAGGCGCCGATCCCGGACTACCACAGCGTCACGGGGCGCAAGCGCGTCGCGCGTGGCCACCGGCCCGGGGCGCTGACCGTGACCGCCACGGCGGAGACGAAGGGCAAGGTCGCGCTCTTCGCCACCTGTTACTGCAACCGCAACGAGCCGGACATCGACGACGACCTCGCCGTCGTGTTCCGCCACAACGGCATTCCCGTGACGGTTGTGCCGCGCGAGCGATGCTGCGGCATGCCGAAGCTCGAGCTCGGCGATCTCGACTCGATCGAGCGCGCGAAGGACGTGAACGTCCCAGCGCTCGCGGCGATGGTGGACCAGGGTTACGATCTCGTGGCGCCGGTGCCCTCCTGCGCGCTGATGTTCAAGCAGGAATTGCCGCTGCTCTTCCCGGACGACGAACTCGTGCGCAAGGTGCAGGCCGCGATGTTCGACCCGTTCGAGTATCTCGCGCTGCGCCACAAGGCGGGCCTGCTGCGCACGGATTTCGCGCGCCCGCTCGGCAAGGTGAGCTATCACGTGCCCTGCCACCTCCGGGTGCAGAACCTGGGGCTCAAGACACGCGACGTGCTGAAGCTCGTGCCGGGCACCGAGATCGAGCCGATCGAGCGGTGCTCCGGCCACAACGGCACGTATGGCGTAAAGAAGGAGTTCCGCGACACGTCCATGAAGATCGGCCGGCCCGTCATCAACAAGGTCCGCAGTGCCGTTCCCGACTTCTATGCGAGCGATTGCCCGATGGCGGGCCACCAGATCGAATCCGGCCTCGGGGCCGACGCGAAGCCTCCCACGCATCCGCTCGCCCTGCTGCGGATCGCCTACGGAATCTGAGTTCACGGCGGTGCCAGACATGACGACGACGGACACGGTGCTCGGCTGCCGGAAGCTGCAACCCGGCGACCTGTTCAGCCTCGAACAATACGCGAAGCAGCGGCCGCAGTTCCGGTCACAGGTGCTCGCGCACAAGAGGCGGCGTACGCTGCAGGTCGGACCGAACGCGACGCTCCTGTTCGAGGACCGGCTGACGGTGCAGTACCAGGTGCAGGAGATGCTGCGCATCGAGCGCATCTTCGAGGAGGAGGGCATCGCGGACGAGCTCGGCGCCTACAACCCGTTGATCCCGGACGGCAGCAACTGGAAGGCGACGTTGCTGATCGAGTATCCCGACGCCGAGGAGCGCAAGGCCGCGCTGGCCCGGCTCAAGGGCGTCGAGGACCGCTGCTGGGTCCGCGTGGGCGGATTCGAGCGTGTCTACGCGATCGCCGACGAAGATCTCGAGCGCGAGAACGACGAGAAGACCTCATCCGTGCACTTCCTGCGCTTCGAGCTCACGCGCGCGATGACGGATGCGGCCAAGTCCGGCGCCGCCATTGGCGTCGGCATCGATCACGCCGCGTATGCGCACCGGGTCGAGGTCGTGACAGGAGAGTTGCAGGCCGCCCTGGTCGCCGATCTCGCGTGACCAGCGCGTTCAAGTGCCCGGCGCGGCCAGGCGCGCCGGAAGACACGCTCGCTGCCGGGCCCGTCAGTCGCCTTGCTTGAGCAACGACGCCAGGTCAGCGAACGGCTGGTGCGTCGAGCGCGGTCCCGATTCCGTTTCACCCGGCCGCGTGGCGCGCTGGTCGAGTTGCCGCTGGTGCTCGTTGTCGTGGCAATAGAGGCAGAGCAGCTCCCAGTTGCTGCCGTCGGGTGGATTGTGGTCGTGGTCGTGGTTCTTGTGGTGCACCGTGAGCTCGTGCACGTTCGTGTGGTCGAACTCGCGCGCGCAGCGCCCGCAGATCCACGGGAACATCTTCAAGGCCTGGCCGCGGTAACTCTGGTCGCGCTGGTCGCGCGCGCGCCGTGCGTCGGCGACGATGCGGTCGAGGCGCGCGAGATCGGGGCCGTCCTTGCGGTGCGTGGGCATGGTTCGATTCTGGCGCGTTCCGCGCGCGTTCGAAAGGCCCGCGTTGCGTTGCGCCCGGCCGGAATTGCCTGGCGCGGCCGCAGGTTGCGAGCGTCCCGGCTTTTCCGTGCGCCACCGCGGTCGCGCTGCTAAAATCCGCGCGCCTTTTTTCCACCAGCTACGCGAGCGCGCGGACCCACCACCGAATGAGCCAGTCTTACACCGCTCAAGACATCGAAGTCCTGAGCGGACTCGAGCCCGTCCGGCGACGGCCGGGCATGTACACCGACACGACCCGGCCGAATCACCTCGCCCACGAGGTCGTCGACAACAGCGTCGACGAGGCGCTCGTCGGGCCACTGCAGCAGCATCGACGTGACTGCTCTTCGAGGACGGCTCGCTCGAGGTCGCCGACGACGGCCGCGGCATGCCGGTCGACATCCACCCGAAGGAGAAGGTGAGCGGCGTCGAGCTGATCCTCACGCGCCTGCACGCGGGCGGCAAGTTCTCGGACGAGCAACTACCAGTTCTCGGGCGGCCTGCACGGCGTCGGCGTGTCGGTCGTGAACGCGCTGTCGAAGCACCTCGAGTGCTGGGTGCGGCGCGGCGGCAAGGAATACAACATCTGCTTCGAGAACGGCGAAGGTGCATCGCAAGCTCGAGGTCGTGGGCGACGTCGGCAAGAGCAACACCGGCACGACCGTGCGGTTCTGGCCGGATCCGTCAGTACTTCGACAGTCCCGACGTTCGCGCTGCCGCGGCTGAAGCACGTGCTGCGGGCGAAGGCCGTGCTCTGCCCCGGGCTGCGAGTGACGCTTGAGGTCGAGAAGACGGGCGACAAGGAAGAGTGGGATCTACACCGAGGGGCTTCGAGCAGTACCTGCGCGAATCGCTCGGGGACGGCGAGTGGCTGCCCGACGAGCACCGTTCAGCGGCAAGATCGAGGGCGAGCAGGAGGCCGTCGACTGGGCGGTCGTCTGGCGCGTCGACGGCGGCGCCGCGCCTCGAGGAAAGCTACGTCAACCTGATTCCGACGCTCGCAGGGCGGCACGCACGTGAACGGCTTCCGGCTCGGCCTGACGCGAGGCGGTGCGCGAGTTCTGCGAGTTCCGCAATCTCCTGCCGCGCGGCATCAAGCTCGCGCCCGAGGACGTCTGGGACGGCGTGAGCTTCGTGCTCTCGATGAAGATGCGCGAGCCGCAGTTCTGCGGGCCAGACGAAGGAGCGGCTGTCGTCGCGCGAGCTGCGCGCGCTTCGTCGTCGGGCATCATCAAGGACCAGTTCGCGCTGTGGCTCAACCAGCACCCGGAAGCGGGCGAGCGCATCGCGCAGTTCGCGATCGAGAACGCGCAGACGCGGCTGCAAGGCGCGAGCCACAAGGTCGCGCGCAAGCGCGTCGTCGCGGGACCGGCGCTGCCGGGCAAGCTCGCCGACTGCACGAGCCAGGAGCCGAGCGTGCGCCGAGCTGTTCCTCGTCGAGGGCGATTCGGCCGGCGGCTCGGCGAAGCAGGCGCGCGACCGCGAGTTCCAGGCGGTCATGCCGCTGCGCGGCAAGATCCTGAACACCTGGGAAGTCGATCCCGCCGAGCTGCTGGCGTCGCAGGAAGTGCACGACATCAGCGTCGCGATCGGCGTCGACCCGGGCGCCGCCGACATCTCGAGCGCTGCGCTACCACAAGGTCTGCATCCTCGCCGACGCCGACTCCGACGGCCTGCACATCGCGACGCTGCTGTGCGCGCTGTTCCTGAGGCACTTCCGGCCGCTCGTGCTGGCCGGCCACGTGTTCGTCGCGATGCCGCCGCTGTACCGCATCGACGTCGGCAAGCAGGTCGACTACGCGCTCGACGAGGCCGAGCGCAACGGCATCCTCGATCGCATCCGCGCCGAGAAGACGCGCGCGAAGCCGAGCGTCACGCGCTTCAAGGGCCTCGGCGAGATGAACCCGTTGCAGTTGCGCGAGACGACGATGGCGCCCGAGACGCGCCGCCTCGTGCAGCTCACCGTCGACGGCCGAGGACAACGGCCGACCAGACTGATGGACATGCTGCTCGCGAAGAAGCGCGCGTCCGACCGGCGCGACTGGCTCGAGACCAAGGGCAACCTGGCGAGCGTGGTCGAGCCGATTGCGCCGGACGACGAGGCCGCCGCACCTGCCGGGACCGAGTCGAGATGAGCCAGGCACCCCCGACCGACCAGAACTTCGACGGCATCGAGCGCGTGCCGCTCGCACCTTCACCGAGAAGGCGTACCTCGACTACTCGATGTACGTGATCCTCGACCGCGCGCTGCCGCACATCGGCGACGGGCTGAAGCCCGTGCAGCGCCGCATCATCTACGCGATGAGCGAGCTCGGGCTCGCCGCGACCGCCAAGCCCAAGAAGTCCGCGCGCACGGTCGGCGACGTGATCGGCAAGTTCCATCCGCACGGCGACTCGGCGTGCTACGAGGCGATGGTGCTGATGGCGCAGCCGTTCTCCTACCGCTATCCGATCGTCGACGGCCAGGGCAACTTCGGCTCGCCGGACGACCCGAAGTCGTTCGCCGCGATGCGCTACACCGAATCGAAGCTCACGCGCTACGCGGAGGTGCTGCTCGCCGAGCTCGGGCAGGGCACCGTCGACTGGACGCCGAACTTCGACGGCACGCTCGACGAGCCGACGCTGCTGCCGGCGCGGCTGCCGAACCTGCTGCTGAACGGCGCGACCGGCATCGCGGTCGGCATGGCGACCGACATTCCGCCGCACAACCTGCGCGAGGTCGCGGCGGCCTGCGTGCGCCTGCTCGACGAGCCCGAAGGCGACGCTCGCGCAGCTGCTCGAGCACGTGCAGGGCCCGGACTTCCCGACCGGCGGCGAGATCGTCTCGCCGCGCGAGGAGCTCGCGCAGATCTACGAGACCGGCAACGGCACGTTCCGCGCGCGCGCGCGTTACGAGGTCGAGGACGGCGAGATCGTCATCACGGAGCTGCCGTACCAGGTGTCCGGCGCGAAGGTGCTCGAGCAGATCGCGGCGCAGATGCGGGCCAAGAAGCTGCCGATGATCGAGGACCTGCGCGACGAGTCCGACCACGAGAACCCGACGCGGCTCGTGATCACGCCGCGCTCGAGCCGCGTCGACGTCGACGCGCTGATGACGCACCTGTTCGCGACGACCGACCTCGAGCGCACGTACCGCGTGAACATGAACGTGATCGCGCGCGACGGCCGGCCGCGCGTCATGGGCCTGAAGCGAGCTGCTCGAGGAGTGGCTGACGTTCCGCGTCGACACCGTCATGCGCCGGCTCAAGCACCGGCTCGAGCAAGGTCAACGCGCGGCTGCACATCCTCGACGGCCTGCTCGTCGCGTACCTGAACCTCGACGAGGTGATCCGCATCATCCGCACCGAGGACGAGCCGAAGCCCGTGCTGATGAAGCGCTTCAAGCTCTCGGACGCGCAGGCCGAGGCGATCCTCGAGACGCAAGCTGCGCCACCTCGCGAAGCTCGAGGAGATGAAGATCCGCGGCGAGCAGGAGGAGCTCGCCGCCGAGCGCGACGCGACTCGAGAAGACGCTCGAGAGCAAGGCGAAGCTGAAGCAGCTGGTGCGCGACGAGATCGTCGCGGACGCGCAGAAGTACGGCGACGAGCGCCGCAGCCGGCTCGTCGAGCGCGAGGCCGCGCAGGCGATCGCCGAGACCGAGCTCGTCGCGAGCGAGCCGGTCACGGTCGTGCTCTCGCGCAGCGGCTGGGTGCGCGCCGCGAAGGGCCACGAGATCGACCCGCGGACGCTGTCGTACAAGACGGGCGACGAGTTCCTCGCCTGCGCGCGCGGCCGCAGCACCCAGCTGGCCGTGTTCCTCGACAGCACCGGTCGTGCCTACAGCCTGCCGGCGCACACGCTGCCGTCGGCGCGCGGGCAGGGCGAGCCGCTGTCGGGCCGCCTCGATCCGCCGGACGGCGCGACCTTCCCGGGCGTGCTGATCGGCGAGCCCGAGGACCGCTGGGTCGTCGCGAGCGTCGCGGGCTACGGCTTCGTCGTGAAGCTCGACGAGCTGCACAGCCGCAACAGGGCCGGCAAGGCGGTCCTGAAGGTGCCGGAGGGGGCCACGGTGGTCCCGCCGGCGCCCGTGCCGGCGGCCGCGGAGCGCTGCTCGCCGCCGTCAATTCCGACGGGCGGCTGCTCGTGTTCCCGGTCGCGGACCTGCCGGAGCTGCCGCGCGGCAAGGGCAACAAGATCTTCGGCATGTCCACCGAGGAAGTCGCTGCTCGGCGAGGAGACCCTGCTGGCGATTGCGGTCGTCGCGCCCGGCCAGACGCTGCGGATCCTGAGCGGCGGGCGCCACATGGGCCTCTGCGTACCGCGAACTCGGCGACTATCGCGGCGAGCGCGGGCAACGCGGCGCGGTCCTGCCGCGCGGCTGGCGCAAGGTCGACGGGGTCGAAGTGACGGATTAGCGAGGCAGGGAGCCCGTTCGCGCGGCCTGGGACCGCACCGGGCGGCCTACATCACGACCTTTCCGGGTTGTTGACGAAGTAGCCCTGGATGAACTCGACGCCGAGCTGCCACAGCACGGCCATCGTGTTCGCATCCTCGACGCGCTCGGCGATCGTCGTGACGCCGTGCTCGCGCGCGACGGTCGACCAGCGCCTTGACGCGCTCCTGCAGCGGCCGGTCGTTGGCGAGGCCCTGCATCAGCGCGCCGTCGATCTTCACGTAGTTCACGGGCAGCCGGCCCGAGCAGCGCGGCCGAGTCGCGCCGCGAGCCGAAGTGCTCGATCGCGAGCTCGATGCCGAGCGCCGACAGCAGGCCCTGCAGCGTGCGCGCTTCCTTCGGCTGGGCGAGCGCCATCTCCTCGCTGAGTTCGACGACGATCCTGCCGGCCTCGACGCCCGATGCCTTCAACTGCTGCTGCAGCCAGGTGCCGAGCGTCTGGTCGCGCATCGAGTCGCGCGAGAGGCGCACGAAGACGCGATGCGGCTTGCGCGCGGCGCAGAACGACATCGCGGCGCCGACGACCCAGCGGTCGATGTTCTTCATGAGTTCGGTGCGCTCGGCCGCCGCGAGGAACTCCGTCGGCAGCACCTCCTGCCCTGTCTCGTCGAGCATGCGCACGACGAGGTCGAACATCGGGCGATCCTCGCCGACCAGGCTCGCGATCGGCTGCTGCACGAGGCGGAAGCGGTTCGCCATGAGCGCCGCCTTGATCTGCGTGGCCCAGATGCGGTCCGCTTCCGCGATCTCGCGTTTCGGCCCTGGCGGCTCGCGGTGGACGGCGCGATTGCCGCCCGCGGCCGCGGCTGCGCGCTGGGTGTCGATGGCGTTGCCGAGCGGCCTGCGCACCGGCTCGCCTTGCGCGATCAACGGCGCCGACCCGAGCTGCAGGTCACGCGCACGGCCGCCCCGTCGACGGAAACCGCTTCGCTCGCGACGCGCTCGAGCATGCGGCCGAGCCACGCCTCCAGGTCGCGCGCGTTGCCGCGCTCGAACACGAGCGCAATCCCGCGTGCCGCGACGCGGCCGGCGAGGTCGCCCGGCTGCAACTGCCCCTGCACGGTGCGGCCCACCGCATCCATGATTTCCTCGACCGCGAGCGGGCCGTGATCGCGCTCGAGTTCGTCGCCCTGGTCGGGCTCGAGGTAGGCGATTGCGCGCAGGCCGCCCTTGAGCGGCTGCGCCGCACGCGCGGCGGCGGCTTCCAGGAACACGACCCGGCGCAGCAGGCCCGTCTGCGTGTCGCTGCCGCAGGGCTTCCTCGAGCTGTTGCGCTAGCGTATCGAGGTCGCGCTTCTGTGTCGCGACGCGGAGCCGCACCGCCGGTTCGCCGTCGAACTCGAACCGTTCGAGTTCGAGGTCGAGCGGCAGCGGCGCGGCGCCCGGTATGGCGGCGACGGCGCTCAGTGCGTGGTCCGACCAGCGACCCTGCGCGCTCGCGACCAGCGCGCCCTTCAGCGCGGCGTGGCTGCGCGGGTCGAAGAAGTCCATCAGCGGCTGCCCGACCAGGTCGGACGCCTCGCGCTGGCCGAAGAGCTCGACCCAGGCCGGGTTGACGTCGACGACGATGCCTTCCTGCACATGCGCGATCGCGTCGGTCGAGCCCGACATGAAGGCGTGCATCTGGTCGCGGTACTGGCGTGCCGAGGCGAGCGTGCCGCTCAGCGCGTCGTCGAGACGCGCGGCGTGCAGTTCGCGCGTGGCGACGGTCTGCAGGCGGCTGCGGGCGTGCAGCGTGACGACGTCCTGCGCGCCGAGCTGCATCGCCTGCACCAGGTCGGCCTCGGCGAGCGACTCGCGCACGACGAGCGTCGGCACGTGCGACGCGAGCCGTCCGCGCTGTTCCATCGCGGCCGCGAGTTCGCCCGTGTCCGCGAGGCAGAGGAAGATCAGTTGCGGCACTTGTGCCGATGCGAGCGCATCCGGAAGGTCGGCGAGATCCCGCACCCAGGTGCAGTGCACGGCGTGGCCGGCGTTGCGCAGCTGCTGTTGATGATCTCGACGGGATCCTGCTGCCGGGACAGGACGACGACCGGGATAGCGCTGGTTTCGGCCAAATTATTTCCCCGTTCGCGCGGCGGGGACGGTCCGGCCGGCGCACTGGCGCATTCGATTGCGGGCGATGATAGCACCGGGGTTTGGCGGCCTAACGTGACGCAGGTGGCAGCATTGCCCTGGAAGCGGCCCCCGCGACCTCCCGGACCAGGCGGGGCACGAGATTGCCAGGCAACCGCGCCGCGAGCTCGGCCGCGAGGCCGCGCGCCTCGGCCTCGGGCACGTCGAAGTGCGCCGCGCCACGCAGCCGCGCGGCACGCGCAACGGAAAGCGCGCAGCGGCCTCGATGGCTTGCGTCAGCCAGGAAGGATCGAGACCGAGCGTCGTGACGAGTTCACGCGGATCGCTGATCGCGTCCCGCAGCGACTGCTGCCGGGCGCAGCGCCCGAGGTGACGAGTTGCTGCGTTTGCGGGTATCATTCGCGGCTTGCCTGCGGCAGCCCGGCATTGTCGATCATTGCCACCCCCCGGGTCGATACGGGTCGCATCCCGGCCGTGACCGATCGAGGGCAGGCGCCGCGGCAGCAGCCGTTCCTAACCTACAGTGCCGACGACCGGCCCAACAGCAGCGCCACCATGTCCAGCTACAGCACCAACGAATTCAAGTCCGGCCTCAAGATCATGATCGACGGCGATCCGTACGTGATCGTCGAGAACGAGTTCGTGAAGCCCGGCAAGGGCCAGGCGTTCAACCGCGTGCGCATCCGCAACCTCAGGTCGGGCCGCACGCTCGAGCGCAGTTTCCGCTCGGGCGAAACGGTGGAAGCCGCGGACATCGTCGAGTCGGAGATGCAGTATCTCTACAACGACGGCGACTTCTGGCATTTCATGGTGCCGGACACGTTCGAGCAGCACACCGCGGGCAAGGAAGCGATGGGCGAATCGGCCATCTGGCTGAAGGACGGCACGACCTGCAACGTGCTGCTCTGGAACGGCGTGCCGCTCGCCGTCAATGCGCCGGCCCACGTCGAGCTGAAGATCGTCGAGACCGATCCGGGCGTGCGGGGCGATACGGCCACGGGCGGCCAGAAGCCGGCCAAGCTCGAGACGGGCGCCGTCGTGCGCGTCCCGCTGTTCCTGAACGAAGGCGAGATCATCCGCGTCGACACGCGCACGGCCGAGTACCTCTCGCGCGCCAAGAGCTAGCGCGGGGCCACCCCGGGTCGCGAACTAATGCGCGGCCGCCCCGCGCGTCGCGGCCACGTAGACGCGGACGAGCGCCTCGAGCCCGTGCGCATCCACCTCGTCGAACCGGTTGCGCACCGGGCTGTCGAGATCGAGCACCCCGAGCAGCCGGCCGCCGTCGAGCACGGGCACGACCACCTCCGAATTCGACGCCGCGTCGCACGCGATGTGACCGGGAAACTCGTGCACGTCCGCCACGACGATCGTGCGCATTTCCGCGGCGGCCGTTCCACACACGCCGCGCCCAAGCGGGATGCGCACGCAAGCCGGCTTGCCCTGGAACGGCCCGACGAGCAGGTCGCCCGACTCCGCGTCGAGCAGGTAGAAACCGACCCAGTTGAGATCCGGCAGGCTCCAGTAGATCAGCGCGGACATGTTCGCGGCGCAGGCGATCGCGTCGGATTCGCCGTCGAGCAGCGAACGCAGGTTTGCCTCCAGTTCGCGGTATGCGCCCGCCTTGTCGCCGGCGGCAATGTCGTCGAATGCATGCATGGTCGTCAGGTCCCCGTGAGTCGTTCGCCGCCGTGTCGAGTGGCCACGCAACCGTTCCGTGCGGCGCATCAGGCGCGTTCGCTCGGGAACGCGAGCACTTCGTCGATCCTGGTCGCGCCGGTCGCCACCATGACGAGCCGGTCGAATCCCAGCGCCACCCCCGAGCAGTCGGGCAGTCCAGCACGCAATGCCGCCAGGAAGCGGGTGTCGCGTGCGCGTGGGGGCCGGCCGCGACGTGCGCGGTCCGCCACGTCGGCATCGAACCGGGCCGATTGCTCGTCGGACGAGCCGAGTTCGTGGAAGCCGTTCGCGAGTTCCGCCGGGCCCCAGAACGCCTCGAAGCGCGCCGCGACCTCGCCCTCGATGCGTGCGAGCGCGGCCTGGCTCGCAGGAAAATCGTGCAGGAACGTGAGCCGGTCCGGTGGAAACGAGGCGGCGACGATCGTGCCCATTGCGAGGTCGAGCAGGTCGTCGCGCGACTCGCCGGCGGCCGCCATCGAAAGTGGCACGGCGACCCCGCGCTGCTCGATGGCGCGACGCAGTGCCTCGCCCGCGGCGCGCAGCGGGTCGAGGCCCAGCTCGCGCTCGAACGCCTGCCGGTACGTGACGAACGCACTCGCGCCGGCGCGGACGCGTGTCCCGAGCAACGCGCGCACCAGCGCCTCGACGTCACGCATCAGGGCGTGGTGGTCGATGCCGCGTCGATACCATTCGAGCATCGTGAACTCGGGGTTGTGGCGCCGGCCGCGCTCACCGGCGCGAAAGACCTTGCAGAACTGATAGATGTCGGGGGCGCCCGCGCACAGCAGGCGCTTCATGGCGTATTCGGGCGAAGTCTGCAGGAAGCCCGCCTCGGACCCGTCTGTCGCGTCCACGACGCCGAGCGACTCGAGGTGCACGTCCGTGACCGGCGCGCGCACGAGCACGGGCGTTTCGACCTCGAGGGCCCCGGTGGTCGCGAAATAGGCGCGGGCCCGCGCGAGCAGGTCGGCGCGCACCTGCAGCGTCGCGAGCGTCGCCGTCGGCGCCCAATCCGCGTCCGGGTCGCCGGCCGTCATCGTCAGGCGAACCGGGCGAGCGGCTGACCCATGCGCACGGGCGCCTCGGGCTCGATGCGCGGTACGAAGTTCACCGCCGCCCCGAACAGCACGATCACGGTCGAGCCCATGTTGAAACGGCCGATCTCCGCGCCGCGCGCGAACCGCGTGCCGACGCCTGCCGTTACCGGACGCGCCTGCCCGCCACGCCCCGCGGGCGGATTGATCTCGCCGGCGAACACCGTCTCGATGCTGCCGACGAAGAGCGCACCGACGAACACCAGGCACACGGGGCCGCGATCGGTGTCGAAATCGCAGATCACGCGTTCGTTGCGGGCGAAGAGCTCGGGCACGGCGCGTGCCGTCGACGCATTGACGCTGAACAGGTGGCCCGGAACGTAGCGCACGGAGCGCAGCACACCGTCGACCGGCATGTGGATGCGATGGTAGTTGTAGGGCGCGAGATAGAGGCAGGCGAAACTGCCGCCGCCATAGCGTGCCGCGATTGCACCGTCCGCGAGCAGCCGCTCGCAGGTGTAGTCCATGCCCTTGGCCTGGATCAGCCGGCCGGCCTCGGTGCGGCCGAGCTGGCTCACCGTGCCGTCGACCGGGCTGGCGGCTTCGTCGCTCGCCTGGGTCACCGGACGCACGCCGGGCCGCAATTCGCGCGTGAAAAAGGCATTGAACGACTCGTAGACGAACGGATCCGGCTGCAGCGCTTCGCGCATGTCGATCTGCGGGTAGGACCGCAATACGGAGCGGATCAGCGTGTTGCGAACCAGCCGGTTGCGGCTGCGCGCGAGCGTGTACATGCCGCGCGACAACCAGTGCTGCGGCAGCGCCTGCTGCAGGCGCCCGAACAGCTCGTCGCCGCTCGAAGGCCCGCTCACGGCGATTCCTCGAAATACTGCAACGACTTGCGGTAATCGCGCGCCAGTGCGTCGGCGCGCAGCGGGGGCGAGGAGTACGCGACGATGCGGCCCGGCGGCGCAACGAAGAATATGCCCGCGCCGTGGTCGAGCGTGTATCCGCCATTCGGCAGCGACACCTTGGCGAACGGCACCGAGAAGGCCGCGGCCGCCTGCTGCACGCCTGCGAGCGTGCCGGTGGCGCCTGAGAACGCGGGATCGAAGAACTGGACGTAGGCCTTGAGCACCGCAGGCGTGTCGCGTTCCGGATCGACGCTGACCAGCAGCACGCGGGGCCGTTGCGCGGCAGACAGGTCGGCGAGTTCGCGCTGCGCCTGCGCGAGCAGCGCGAGCGTCGTCGGGCAGACGTCCGGGCACTGCGTGAAGCCGAAGAACACGATGCTCCACCCGCGCTGGAACCAGGTCGTGTCCAGCGGTCGCCCCTCCTGATCCACGAGCGACAGCGGTGGCAACGATCGCGGCGACGGCAGCAAGGTCGCATTCTCGGTTGGTGGTGGCGTGCGGCTGGTTGGCGCGAGCAGCATGCGAGCGACTACGAGGCCCAGCGCAAACGCTACAATGGCGATCACGCCGAGCCTGAAAGTGAGGCGTGCGGTCATGGACGGTCCGTCGCACCGGCCCGCGGGCCGGCAAGGGCGACGATTATCCCATATCAACTGCGCGTGCCATGTCTCCTTCCAGCCACTTCCACAAGCCGCTGCCCGAGGCTCCGTCCGTCGCGACGCTCATCCGCTTCGGCGCCGGGGAATTCGAGTCGGCGCACCTGGCTTTCGGCCACGGCACGGGTGATGCGCTGGACGATGCGGCAGCGCTCGTGTTCCACGCGCTCGGACTGCAGCACGCCGATGCCGCGGCCGCTTACTCGCTGCGCCCGAGCGCGGCGGACGTCGGCCGCGTGCTCGAACTCTTCGCCGCACGCATCGAGCGGCGCGTGCCCGCGGCCTACCTGATGGGCAGGATGTGGTTCGCCGGGCACGAGTTCGAGGTGGACGAGCGTGTCATCGTGCCGCGCTCGCCTTTCGCCGAGTTGATCGATGCAGGCTTCGAGCCCTGGATCGACGCGTCGCGCGTGCAGCGGATCCTCGACATCGGCACGGGCTCCGGGTGCATCGCGATCGCCTGTGCGCTGCACTTCGGCGAGGCGCAGGTCGACGCGGTCGACCTCTCGCCCGGCGCGCTCGAGGTCGCGCGCCGCAATGTCACGCGGCACGGCGTGGAATCGCGCGTGCACCTGCACCAGGGCGACCTCTACGAACCGCTGGGCACGCGTACGTACGACCTGATCGTCTCGAATCCGCCCTACGTCAGCAATGCCGAGATGGCAGCCCTGCCGCGCGAATACCTGCACGAGCCCGACCAGGCATTGCGCGCCGGCGGCGACGGGCTCGACGTCGTGCGGCGGATCCTGCGTGGCGCCGAGGCGAGACTGAACCCCGGTGGCGCGCTGTTCGTGGAGGTCGGCGACAGCGAGCACCGCCTGCAGGAGGCTTTCCCGCAGGTCCCGTTCGTGTGGCTGGAATTCGAGCGCGGGGGCGCGGGTGTATTCCTGTTGACGCGGGACGAGCTTGGCAGGCACCGTCGCGCATTCCGCGGGACGGACTAGGCATGTCGGGCAATACCTTCGGTCACCTCTTCACGGTCACGACGTTCGGCGAGAGCCACGGGCCCGCGCTCGGTGGCGTCGTGGACGGTTGCCCTCCGGGCCTGCGGCTCGACGAGGAGGTCATCCAGCACGACGTCGATCGACGCCGGTCCGGCACCTCGCGCTTCACGAGCCAGCGGCGCGAGCCGGATCGCGTGCGCATCCTGTCGGGCGTCTTCGAGGGCGTCACGACGGGCACGCCGATCGGCCTGCTGGTCGAAAACGCCGACCAGCGCTCGTACGACTACGAGAAGATCAAGGACCGCTTTCGCCCGGGTCACGCCGACTACACGTACCAGCAGAAATACGGCTTTCGCGACTACCGCGGGGGCGGCCGTTCGTCCGCGCGCGAGACCGTGATTCGCGTCGCGGCGGGCGCGATCGCGCGCCGATTCCTGGCCGGGCAGGGGATCGAGATCTTCGGTTACCTTGCGCAGCTCGGCCCGGTACGCCTGGCGCTCGAGGACCGCGCCGCGATCGACGCCAATCCGTTCTTCTGCGCGGAGCCGTCGCGCGTGCCCGAACTCGAAGGGCTGATCGACCGCCTGCGCCGCGAGGGTGATTCGATCGGCGCCAGGGTGACCGTGATCGCAACGGGCCTGCCGCCGGGTCTCGGCGAGCCGGTCTTCGACCGCCTCGACGCAGACCTCGCGCACGCGATGATGGGCATCAACGCCGTGAAAGGGGTCGAGGTCGGCGCCGGTTTCGCGTGCGTGGAGCAGCGCGGGTCGGAGCATCGCGACGAACTCACGCCCGGGGGTTTCCTGTCCAACCATGCCGGCGGAACCCTCGGCGGCATCTCGTCCGGCCAGGACCTCGTGGTCAGTCTCGCCGTGAAGCCGACCTCGAGCATCGTGAAACCCGGCCGCACGATCGACACCGCTGGACGACCGGTCGAAGTCAGCACGACCGGGCGCCACGATCCGTGCGTGGGCATCCGGGCGGTGCCGATCGCCGAGGCCATGCTCGCCCTGGTGGTGATGGACCACCTGCTGCGCCATCGCGCGCAGAACGCCCAGGTCCAGTCGCCGACGCCGGTGATCACGCGCAGGGGCGACTGACGCCGGACCGCCGGAACTGTGGAACAGGTCCAGCTTTACGGAGCCGCAAAGGAATAAAAAGGCGCCAGCCAATGCATATGGTTGGGCGCAGGTTTAGCCGTGGGCTATAGTTATGTCTAATTTGCAGAAGTCACGCGAACTGCCGGACCCGGTCGCCCTGACCGGAGCCATCCCCCTGATTCGCGACTGGTGGGAGACCCGATGAGAACTGCCGTACGCCGCATCCTGCTTCTGAGCGCGCTGATGTCCCCGGGCATGCTGCACGCGCTCGGGCTGGGCGATATTCGCCTGAATTCGGCCCTGAACCAGCCCTTCGACGCCGAGATCGAGCTCGTGGCGGCCACGCAGGACGACCTGGGCGCGCTCCGCGCCTCGCTCGCTTCCGGCGAGACGTTCACCCGCTACGGGCTCGACCGTCCGAGCTACCTGTCCGACTTCAGCTTCCGCGTCAGCAAGGCCGCGGATGGCCGCGACGTGCTCCGGGTCACTTCGCCGCGACCCGTCACCGAGCCCTTCGTCACGCTGCTCGTCGAGGCCAGCTGGCCGCGCGGCCGCCTGCTGCGCGAGTACACCGTCCTGCTCGACCCCCCGGTCTACGCACCTGGCCCGACGGAGGCGGCTGCACCAGCCGTCGCCGCGCCGCGCGTGAGTTCCGGCGGTGCGACGAGCGTGCGTGTGGCCGAGCCGGTGGCAGCCGAGACGGCGACCGCCGAACCGGCGCCGGCCGTGCAGCCCGACCGCACGCCGGCGATCCCCGCCGCGGCCCCCATGCCCGGCATCGAACCGGGCACGACGTATCAAGTCCGCCCGAACGACACCCTGTATCGCATCGCGAGCGCGGCCCACCCGGGCTCGCGCTCCGACGTCAATCGCGCGATGGTGTCCATCTACCAGCAGAACCCCGCCGCGTTCGCGGGCAACATCAACGTGCTGCACGCGGGCAGCACGCTGCGAATTCCACAAGCCGCGGAAGTGGCGAGCGTCTCGGCCGCGGCCGCTACGGCCGAGGTGGCACGCCAATACGACGACTGGCGCGCCGGGCGCACCGGTGCCGGCACGACGACCGCCGCAGGGACGGGCCCCGCGGCCGATGCAGGTCGGCTCCGCCTCGTGACACCCGACCAGGGCACGACCGCGCCGTCCACGGCGACGGCGCCGTCGGCCGCCCCTCCCGGCACGGCCGCAGGAGCTGCGACAAGCGATCTCGAATCCCGCGTGAAGCAGCTCGAAGCCGAACTCGCCGAAGCGCGACGACTGCTCGAGGTCCGCAACGCGGAGCTCGCCACGCTGCAGGGCGGCGCAGCCGTCGCGGTCGAGCCCGGCACCGAACCGGCGGCGACCCCCGAAGTACCTGCTGCGGGCGCGACCACGGCCGAGGCGCCGGCGGCGGGCGAACCCGCCGCAAAGCCCGCGGCTGTCGAAGCCGGAGCCCAAGGCCAAGCCTGCGGCGAAGGAGCCGGGGCCGAGCCTGCTCGAGCGCCTGGGTCAGTATTGGTGGGCGCTGCTCGCGTTGCTCGCGTTGCTCGGCGCCGCCTTGCTCTTCAAGCGCATGCGAGGCCAGCGCGGCAGCGCCGAGGCGAGCCTCGAGGAAGCACTCGCTGCGCGCGACCTGCGCAGCTCCCGCGCGCAGCTGACGACGCGTCCGCGCGAGGGCGGGATCGTCGTCGAGGAAAAGCGCGCCGCGGAGCCGTCACGGGCTGCCCCGGCGGCCGCTGCCGCGGCTGCCGCGCCGCGTGCGCCGGAAGCGACGCGCAGGCCGGTGACGATCGAGGACACCCTCTCGGGCGACGGGCCCGCGAGCATCGAATCCGGCGACCCGTTGGCGGAAGCCGATTTCCACATGGCTTACGGCCTCTACGACCAGGCGGCCGACCTCGTGCAACTCGCGATGAAGCGCGAGCCGCAGCGCCGCGACCTGAAGCTGAAGCTGCTCGAGATCTTCTTCGTCTGGGGCAACCGCGACCGCTTCCTGCAGCTCGCGCGCGAGATGAACGCCTCGCGCAACGAAGCCCCGGCCGGCGAGTGGGACAAGATCCTCATCATGGGCAAGCAGATCGCCCCCGAGGACGCGCTCTTCACCGGAGTGCCGCGCGCGTCGGCCGACGGCCTCGACATGGAACTGCACAGTTCCACGCAGACGCTCGACATGGACCTGCCGGCCGGTGACAGCCCGATGCCGGACCTCGACCTCTCCAACAGCGAAACCGTGCTCGCGGATACGACGGGCCTCGATTTCGTCTTCGACGAGCCTGCCGGCGCCGCGAGCGACGACAGCACGGTCTCGCCGACGATCGAGACGACCGCGCGCGTGCGCCGCACGAGCGAGGAGACCGAAGACACTGCGCTCCAGACGGCGCGCGTGCGCCGCACGGGCGAGGAGACCGAGGAGATCCCGGTCGAGAGCCTGGGGCTCGAGATCGACACCTTGCACTCGTTCGCGGGGCTCGACGTCGACGACGAACTGACCGCGACGGAGCGGCGCGCGATCGGCGACGACGCGACCGCCGAGACCAGGCGCGTGACCGTCGACGACACGGTGGAGAGCACGAAGATCGAGGCGAATGAAGTGACCTTGAAGAAGACCTCGAGGACGACCTCGACCTGATCAACTCGACGGCGCTCATCAAGATGAGCGAGGACACCGCTGCGATGCTCCAGCAGGCGGACGAGACCGAAACCGGCGTGATCGACCTGTCCGACGCGACGGGAGAAATGCCCACGATCGAGACGCCGGAATTGACGGCGCGCGACGTGCGGGTCGTGAAGTCGTTGGATTACGAACTCGCGGGCGAACCCGCCACCATGAGCGAAGTCGGCACCAAGCTCGACCTCGCGCGCGCGTACATGGACATGGGCGACCCGGAAGGAGCGCGCAGCATCCTCGACGAGGTGCTGCAGGAGGGCAATGCCTCGCAGAAGCAGGAGGCCGAGCGACTGATCGCCAGCCTGCCCTGACGGGCGGATGACCCGGATCGCCCTCGGCCTCGAGTACGACGGCTCGGCTTACTCGGGGTGGCAAGCCCAACCGCACGCCCGCAGCGTGCAGGCTGAATTGCAGGACGCCCTCGCGAGCGTGGCCACGCATCCGGTCCAGCTGACGGTCGCGGGACGCACGGACGCCGGTGTGCACGCGCTCGCGCAGGTGGCGCACTTCGAGACGTCCGCGAGCCGGCCGCTGCACGCCTGGGTGCTCGGCACCAACGCCGCAGCGGCCGCCGACGTCGGCGTGCTCTGGGCGCGGATGGTTCCAGACACCTTTCACGCACGTTACAGCGCGCTGTCGCGCAGCTACGTCTACCGCATCCTGAACCGGTCCGAGCGGCCTGCGCTCGAACGCCTGCGTGCCTGCTGGATGCGCCGCCCGCTCGATGCCGCGCGCATGCACGACGCGGCGCAGGTGCTCGTGGGCGACCACGACTTCTCGGCGTTCCGTGCGGCGGAGTGCCAGTCCAGGTCGCCGCGCCGCCGCCTGCTGGAGATCGCAGTCGAGCGCGACGGCGAATACGTCGACATCCGCGTCTGCGCCAACGCGTTCCTGCACCACATGGTGCGTAACCTCGCCGGAACGCTGCTGCTCGTCGGTCGCGGCGAACGCGATCCCGGCTGGGTCGAGGCCGTGCTCGCAGGCCGGGACCGCAAGCTCGCGGGCCCGACGGCGGCGCCGCAGGGCTTGTATTTCGCCGGCGTGGAGTATCCCCCCGAGTTCGGCCTGCCATCGTATAAACTGCAGCGGCCGCGTTCAGGAGCCCCGCAGTGACCTGGTTCGAAAAGATCATGCCTTCGCGGATCAAGACGGAGCGCCGCACGCGTTCCGTGCCCGAGGGCCTCTGGATCAAGTGTCCTGCCTGCGACGCGGTGCTCTACCGCGCCGAGCTCGAGCGCAACCTCCAGGTCTGCCCGAAGTGCAGCCACCACATGCGCATCGGCGCGCGCGACCGCCTCGATCGCTTCCTCGACCCGGGCACAGGACTCGAGTTCGCGCAGGAGGTCGAGCCGGAGGACCCGCTGCGGTTTCGCGACAGCAAGAAGTACCGCGACCGCCTGACCGTGGCACAGAAGACGGTCGGCGAGAAGGACGCGTTGATCGTGATGGCGGGCACGCTGCTCGGGATCGACGTCGTCGCGTGCGCATTCGAGTTCAAGTTCCTCGGCGGCTCCATGGGATCGGTGGTCGGCGAGCGCTTCACGCGCGGCGCCGAGCACTGCCTGGAGCACCGCAAGCCGTTCATCTGCTTCACTGCGAGCGGCGGCGCGCGCATGCAGGAAGGCCTGCTGTCGCTGCTGCAGATGAGCAAGACGAGCGCCGTGCTCGCGCGCATGGCCGAGGCGCGCCTGCCCTACGTGTCGGTGATGACCGACCCCACGACCGGCGGTGTGTCGGCGAGCCTCGCAATGCTCGGCGACCTCAACATCGCCGAGCCCCGCGCGCTGATCGGGTTCGCGGGACCGCGCGTGATCGAGCAGACCGTGCGCGAGACGCTGCCGGAAGGCTTCCAGCGCAGCGAGTTCCTGCTCGAGCACGGCGCGATCGACATGATCGTCGACCGTCGCGACCTGCGCGAACGCATCGCCGCGGCCCTTGCGGTCATGCTGCACCGTCCGCCGATCGTAGTTCCGGCCGAGTCTCCCGAAGCGCCCTGACCGGTCCTGGTCCGCCCACGATGCCCACGGGCCCACGCTTCGAGCGCCTCGACGCCTGGCTTGACTGGCAGGAGCGCCTGCATCCCGCGGCGATCGAACTCGGACTCGAGCGCGTCGGGCGGGTGCTTGCGCGTACGGGCTGGCGCGGCGTCGCACAGCCGGTCGCTGACCGTGGGCGGCACGAACGGCAAGGGATCGGTTGTCGCGCTGCTCGACGCGATCCTGCGCGCCGAACGGCCATCGCGTCGGCACGTTCACCTCGCCGCACCTCGTCGACTACCGTGAACGGATCAGGCTCGACGGCCAGTGCGTGTCGGAGGCATCGCTGATCGCGGCGTTCGAACGCATCGCGGACGCGCTCGGCCCGGACTCGCTGACGTTTTTCGAATTCAACACGCTCGCGGCGCTGCTCGTATTCGAGACCGCCGCGCCCGACGCGATCGTGCTCGAAGTCGGCATGGGCGGGCGGCTCGACGCCGTCAACCTCGTCGATCCGGACGTGGCGGTCGTCGTCTCGATCGGGCTCGACCACACCGAATGGCTCGGCGGCGACACGGAGTCGATCGGCGCGCGAGAAGGCGGGCATCTTTCGCGGTGGCCGGCCCGCGATCGCGGGCATGCGCGATCCGCCGCGCTCGTTGACCGCGCACGCGCACGGTCTGGGCGCGCGACTGCTCGTGCTGGGACGTGATTTCGACGGCTCGGCGCATCTCGACGGCACCTGGGACCTGGCGACGAGCGGCGCCGTGCGGTGGGATCGCCTGCCGCTGCCGGCGTTGCCGGGCGCCGCGCAGGTCGGCAATGCCGCGACCGCGCTCGTGGCGCTCGAACAGTTGCATGGCCGACTGCCCATGACGCGCGCCGGCGTCGAGAACGGATTGCGGCACGTGCGCCTTCGCGGCCGCTTCCAGCGCGTGGACGATGCGCGCGGCTTCGAATGGGTGCTCGACGTGGCACACAACCCGGCCGCCGCTGCCGTCCTCGCCGCAAACCTTGCCGCCTGGCCCGTGAGCGGGCGAACGCTCGCAGTGTGCGGGATGCTCGGCGACAAGGACGTCGCGGGTGTTCTCGCGCCGCTCGCGCCCGTCGTGTCGCAGTGGTTTGCCGCCACGATTGCAGGCACGCGTGGACTGGTCGCCGCGGAACTCGCGCGCCGTGCAACGGCGGCAGGGGTCGCGATGACCGTGAACGGCGACGTGGCGTCGGCAATGGTGCAGGCCGCGGCGTCGGCGCGCCGGGGCGATCGCATCGTCGTCTTCGGTTCATTCCACACGGTCGGTCCGGCGCTCGCGCGACTGGGCATTCCCCTATAATCCGCGCGCCATGGACCAACAACTCAAAGCCCGGCTGATCGGCGCGAGCGTCCTCGTCCTGATCGCAGTCCTGTTGATTCCGGAATTGCTGTCGGGGCGCAAGACGGGCACGACATCGGAGCCGGTGGTGGACTCGGCGCGCGGCACCCGCACGTACACCATCGACCTGGGCGCTGCGACTGCGACCGGCGCGGGCACGCCGGCGCCGGCCCCCGTCGTGCCCGCGCCAAAGGTTGAGTCCACGCGCACGAACGCTGCCACGACGTCGACTGGACCGAAGACTGCGCGCGAGCAGGGCGCGCCGGCGGACGCCGCCGAAGTTGCCGGGTCGATCGCCACGCCTGCAGCGGCTGGGCCCGACGCCGCCGGTGCGACGACGCGTGCACCGGCCGTTGCGCCAACCGTGCGCCAACCGTTGCGCCGCCGGTGGCCACGCCGGCCGCTGCCGAGCGACCTGCGGCTGCAACTGCCGCCGGGCGGGGCTGGTCGGTCCAGGTCGGGGCGTTCAGTTCGTCGGCGACGGCCAGCACAGCTGGTCGGCGAACTGCGACAGGATGGATACGACGCCTACGTGGCGCCATTGCAACGCTCCGGCAAGACTCTGCATCGCGTCCGGGTCGGCCCGGAGGACAGCCGTGCGGCCGCCGAGCGCCTGGCAGGCCGCCTGCAGGGACGAAAGCTGCCTGTGACGGTCGTCGCCAACGAGTGACCCGCCCTCTGTTAGAATTCGTGCCTGAATTCTCGCGCAGGGCCGATCCTCCCGCATGACGCCAATCGATTATTTTCTCGCCGTCGTCGTCCTGGTTTCGATGATGTTCGGCGCGATCCGTGGCTTCCTGCGTGAGTCCGTTGCCCTGCTCGGCTGGCTGATCGGGCTCTGGCTCGCGTGGCGTTATGCGTCACTGGTCGTGCCGTACCTCGGCGGGGCGCTGGCCGGCACCGAACTGCAGGTCTGGGTCGCGCGGATCATGATCCTGCTGGGCGTCGTGGTGGTCGCGTGGCTGATCGGCAGCCTGCTCGGCTACCTGGTCCAGCGTTCGGGCCTGACGCTCGGCATCGACCGGATCCTGGGTGGCGTGTTCGGGCTGGTGCGGGGCGCGGTCATCGTCGGCTTCGCCGTGATGCTCGCGAACGCCGCGGCCCTGCAGGACGAGCCCTGGTGGAAGGCGTCCAGGCTGATTCCACTCGGCACCGAGATGGCTTCGGTCCTGCGAGGATACGTGGAAACCGGACGGCAGGTCGTCGAGGACGCCACCGTCGTCGAGCAGTAACTGAGGGCGCGACCATGTGCGGAATCGTCGGTATCGTCGGCTTCAGCGCCGTCAACCAGCAGCTCTACGACGCGCTGACGGTGCTGCAGCACCGCGGCCAGGACGCGGCGGGCATCATGACGGCAGCACGAGGGCGAGCTGTTCCTGCGCAAGGACGTCGGCCTGGTGCGCGACGTCTTCCAGCAGCGCCACATGCTGCAGCTGAAGGGCAACATCGGCATCGGCCACGTGCGCTATCCCACGGCCGGCTGCGACAGCTCCGCCGAGGCGCAGCCGTTCTACGTGAACTCGCCCTACGGCATCTGCCTCGCGCACAACGGCAACCTGACCAACGCGGTCGAGCTGGCCGAGGTGCTGGTCCGCGAGGACCGCCGGCACCTCAACACGTCCTCCGATTCCGAGGTGCTGCTGAACGTGCTCGCGTCCGAGCTGCAGCGCGTCGGCACGCCGCGCGTCACGGCCGCCGACATCTTCGCGGCGCTCAGCGCCGTGTATCGCCGCTGTCGCGGCGGCTACGCCGTGGTCGCGATGATCCTCGGCCACGGCGATCGTCGGCTTCCGCGACCCGCACGGCATCCGCCCGCTCGTGCATCGGCAAGCGCGACACGCCGCGCGGGCGCGAGCACATGCTCGCGTCCGAGAGCGTCGCGCTCGACATGCTCGGCTTCGAGCTGCTGCGCGACGTCGCGCCCGGGCGAGGCCGTGTACATCGACGAGCAGGGGCGGCTGCATTCGCAGCAGTGCGTCGCAGCCGACGCGCCACACGCCCTGCATCTTCGAGTACGTCTACTTCGCGCGACCCGACTCGATCATCGACAACATCTCGGTCTACAAGGCGCGCATGCGCATGGGCGAGCGGCTCGCCGAGAAGATCCGCCGCGTGCGGCCGCGACCACGACATCGACGTCGTCATCCCGATTCCGGACACCAGCCGCACGAGCGCGCTGCAGGTCGCGCAGATCCTCGGCGTGAAGTACCGCGAGGGCTTCATCAAGAACCGCTACATCGGCCGCACCTTCATCATGCCCGGGCAGGAGCAGCGCCAGAAGTCGGTGCGCAGCAAGCTGAACGCGATCGACCTCGAGTTCCGCGGCAAGAACGTGCTGCTCGTCGACGACTCGATCGTGCGCGGCACGACGTCCGCGCAGATCATCGAGATCGCGCGCGAGGCGGGCGCGCGCAAGGTGTATTTCGCGTCGGCGGCGCCGCCGGTGCGCTACCCGAACGTGTACGGCATCGACATGCCGGCGACGTCCGAGCTGGTCGCGGCGGACCGCACCGAGGACGAGGTCGCGCACATCATCGGCGCCGACTGGCTGATCTACCAGGACCTCGACGACCTGATCGCGGCCGTGCGTCACCACGACGCCCAGGTCACGGAGTTCGACACCTCGTGCTTCTCCGGTGAATACGTGACCGGCGACATCACGCCGGAATACCTCGACCGGCTGCAATCGGAGCGGTCCGACCAGGCCAAGATCCTGCGCCGCAGCGGCGGGGTCGGCCTGCTCAAGGCCGTCGTCTGAAGCGCCGCGCGCCGCCGCGGGAGAATCGCGCGGCACCCCGGCAACTCCTGCTCGACTGCCTGCACGCGGCGCTCGCCGCCGTGGACGCGCGCCGGTGCGTGCGTGAGCAGCTGCGGCGCGAGGCACTGGCCGGCGACTGGCACGTGGTCGCCGTGGGCAAGGCCGCTGGCGCCATGTCGCTCGGCGCGCTCGACGTGCTCGGGCCGCGACTCGTCGACGCCTGCGTCGTGACGCCCAGGGATCACGTGCCGCCCGAGCTGCGGTCCGCGGGTGCGCGCGTGGCGATCCTGCACGGGACGCATCCGGTGCCGGATGCCGCGAGCCTTGCCGCGGGCGAGGCGCTCGTCCGCTTCGTGCGGGATCGGCCGGTCACGGCACGCCTGCTCTTCCTGGTTTCAGGCGGCGCGTCGAGCCTGGTCGAGTGCCCGGTGGACGGCATCACGCTCGCCGACCTGCGGGCCGTCGGCGAGTGGGCGCTCGCGAGCGGCCGGCCCATCGGCGAAGTCAATGCCGTGCGCCGGCAACTCTCGCGGATCAAGGGCGGCGGACTGGCCGCGATGGCAGGCACCCGGCGCGCGCTCGCGCTGATGATCTCCGACGTCCCGGGCGACGATCCGGCCACGATCGGCTCCGGAATGCTGCACGCAGCGCCGGCCGGGCGTGCAGCGGTCGCGGTGCGCCTGAACGCGCTGCCCGATGCGATCGGCGCGATCCTGCGGCGTGCCCGCGCGGCGCGACCACGCACGCCGGTGAATCGCCGGGCGCCGATCCCTGCGCGCATCGTCGCCTCGCAACGCACCGCGCGCGTCGCGGCGGCACGCGTGGCCCGGCAGCGCGGAGTGCGCGCTACCGCGAGCCGGGAGGGATTCTCGGGAGACGCCGAGGTGCTCGGCGCCGAATTCGCCACCGCAGCCGCTGAGCTGCCGGAGCGCACACTGCGGGTCTGGAGCGGCGAGTCGACGGTACGGTTACCGGCCGCGCCGGGGCGCGGCGGCCGCAACCAGCATCTCGCGCTGAGCGCCGCCTGCACGCTGGCCGGGATCGGGCGTGACGACGTGTGGCTGCTGGCCGCCGGCACCGACGGTATCGATGGCGTCACCGGCGACGCGGGCGCGCTCGTGGATGCGGGCACGTGCCGGCGCGGGCAGGACGCGGGTTGCGATTGTCGCGCAGCGCTCGTTGGAGCCGATTCGGGTAGTTTTCTCGAGGCATCCGGGGATCTGCTGCATACTGGTGCGACGCTCACCAACGTGGGCGATCTGGTCGTGGGGTTGCGCTGGGGGGGCTGCGAATGACGCTGCGCGCATTGATCGTGAGCGACCGTGCCGACTATCGCCAACTGCTCGCGCATCACGTCACTCTCGAATGGCGCGACGGATTGCCGGCCGAGTACGAGCCCGCGACGCGCGGCCGCCTGCCGGCCGCCTTCACGGGAGTGGCCTACGACGTCGTGCTGCTCGATCACGAGGTGCAGGGGGGGCGCGGCCTCGAGTGGATCGTCGACCTGAAGGGTCGGCCCGCGTTTCCGCCGATCGTGTATTTCGCGCCGGCGGGCGAGCCGGGGCTCGGCGAGCAGGCGCGCGTCGCGGGTGCGCACGACACGCTGCCGCGAACCGAGTTCGAGCATTCGCAGATTGCGTCGGTGCTGCGCAGCGCGCTTGCGCGCCGCAACAACGTGCTCGCGGACACGACGCGCGCCGCGCTCACGCGCGTGCCCGAGGACCGGTTCGGCTCCGTGCGCATCCGCGGCCATCGCTGCCTGCGTCGCATCGCCGTGGGCGGCTCCTCGAGCGTGTTCCTCGCCGAGGACCTTCGCAACGGCCAGCAGCGCGTGCTCAAGATCTTCCGCCAGGTGCCGGACGCCGTCGAAGGCAGCACGACGTTCGACCGGTTCCTGCGCGAGTACGAGCTCGTCGCGCACCTCAACCATCCCAACATCGCGCGCATCTACGACATCGGCGTGGCGGACGACCACCTCTACCTGGCGATGGAATACTTCCCGGGCGGCGACCTGCGGTCGCGCATGCGCGAGCGGCTCGAGTGGCCGGTCGCGCTCAACTACCTGCGGCAGATGTCGGCAGCCGTGGGCGCGCTGCACCACGTGGGCGTGCTGCATCGCGACGTCAAGCCCGGCAACCTGCTGCTGCGTGGCGACGGCAGCGTGGCCTTCATCGATTTCGGCCTCGCGCGGCAACTCAGGCTCGAAAGCGACATCACGGGTATCGGCACGATCTTCGGCACGCCGCACTACATGAGTCCCGAGCAGGGGCACGGCTCGCCGCTCGACGAGCGCAGCGACCTCTACAGCCTGGGCGTGATCCTGTACGAGATGCTGACCTGCGAGAAACCCTTTGCGGCCGAGACGCCGCTCGCGGTGATCTACAAGCACGCGAATGCGCCGATTCCGCGCCTGCCGCACTCCTGCGCGCACCTGCAGGGCCTCCTCGACGGCCTGCTCGCGAAAAAGCCCGCCGACCGGCCGGGTTCCGCGGCCGCCATCGTCGACTCGATCGACGCGTTGCTGAAGAGCGCCGCGGCCTGAGCCCGGCGGCGATGCACGCGACGTCCGGCCTGCTGCTGGCGGCGACCGATCCGCGCTGGTTCGAGTGCGCGGCGGCGCGCTGGCAGGAACTCGTGCTCGATCACGCCAATTGCGAGAAAAAGGCCGCCTCGACGGCGTTGTCGCTGATGTTCGCGTACCCCGAGGACTTCGAGCTCGCCGACCGCATGTCGCGGCTCGCGCGCGAGGAATTGCGCCACTTCGAGCTCGTGCAGCAGAAATTGCGGCTGCTCGGCGTGCCGTTCCGGCGCCTGAGTCCCGCACGCTACGCGGACGGGCTGCGCAAGTCGTTGCGCCGCACCGAGCCCGGGCGCTGCGTCGACCTGTTGCTGACGGGCGCGCTCATCGAGGCGCGATCGCACGAGCGCTTCGTCGGGTTGGTACCGCGCCTCGGCGAGCCGCTGGCCGCGTTCTACGATTCACTGGCCGCGGCGGAGTACCGGCACGCGGGGCTGTACCTGCGGCTGGCGGAGAAGCGGGGCGAGGGCACCGCGGAACGACTGGCCACGCTCGCCGCGGTCGAGGCCGAGCTTGCGACGTCGCCGGATCCCGAATTCCGCTTTCACTCCGGGACTCCCGCCTGACGCGGAGGCACGGCGGCCGCGCGTGCGCAGCCCGCACGACTCACCGCGGCAGGAAACGCAGCTCCTGCGCATCGTCGCGCCAGTCGAGCACGCTGCCCTGCGCGTGCCAGTCGCCGAGCACGATGCGCCGTGCCGGCTGGCCATCCACTTCGAGCGTGTGCACCGCGGGCCGATGGGTGTGCCCGTGCACGAGCGTGCGCACGCCCGCCTTGCGCATCGCTGCGACGACTGCCGCCGGCGTGACGTCCATGATTTCCGGCGCGGTCGCGCCGACGTGCACCTGGCTGCCCGCGCGCAGCTTGCGCGCGAGACGCCGCCGCGCCTCGAGGCCGAGGTGACGCAACACCCATTTCGTCACCGGGTTGCGCAGGCGGCGCCGCAGCCGCTGGTAGTTCCTGTCGGCGGTGCAGAGCACGTCGCCGTGCATCAGCAGGACCCGTTCGCCGGGCAGGTCGACGACCGTGCCGTCGGCGAGCAGCGTGCAACCCGTTTCCGCGGCAAAGCGCCGGCCGACGAGGAAGTCGCGGTTGCCGTGCATGAAAAAGCAGCGCACGCCGTTGGTCGTCAGTTCCCGCAACGCGACCACGATCCGGCGCACGGCGGGATCGGGATCGTCGTCGCCGAGCCACGCTTCGAACAGGTCGCCGAGGATATAGAGCGCACGCGCGTGGCGGGCCTCGCCACGCAGGAACGCGACAAACTGGTTCGCGATCGCGGGCGTCCCCGGATCGAGGTGCAGGTCGGAGACGAAGAGCGTCCGCTGCGTCACTGTGCAGGGGCGGGCGCCGGCCTGGGCGTGAGCGTGGGCGCCGCAGCAGGAGCCATGGACGCGCCCTGCAGCGTCGCGGATTCGATCACGATCGGCTCGAGCGGCGTGTCCTCGGGAAACGAGCCGCGTGCGCCGGTCGGCACGCTGGCGATCCTGTCGATGACCTCCATGCCCTCGACGACGCGGCCGATCACGGCGTAGCCCCAGCGCGTCGGGCCCGGGTCGAGCGCGAGGTTGTCGGTCAGGTTCACGAAGAACTGCGAGGTCGCACTATGGGGCGCCTCCGTGCGCGCCATGGCGACGGTCCCGCGCCGGTTGCTGAGTCCGTTGCCGGACTCGTTCGGGACCGGGGACCGCACGGGCTTCTCGGTGCCGTCGGGCAGGAAGCCGCCGCCCTGCACGACGAAGTTGCCCACGACGCGATGGAAGACCGTGCCGTCGTAGTGCCCGTCGCGCACGTATTGCATGACGTTTTCGACGCTCAGCGGCGCGCGCGCGGGATCGAGTTGCACGGTGAACGCGCCCGCGGTCGTCACGAATCGCACCAGGGCCGGCGTCGCGGCCGGTGCGACGACATCCTCGGCCGCGGCGGGCAGCGCCAACGCGAGGCTCGCGACGAGGACCGGCCAATGCCGCTGCAACGAACGGGGAAGTGGGGACATGAGCCTGCCGGCGGGTTGCGGAAACGGAGGGCGATGTTACGGGTCCGCGCGGCCGCGGACCAGCGGCAGCCGGGCGGGGCGAAGCCGGCCAGCCGTATCCGGTAAGATGCGCGGTCATGCCAGCCGCAGGCCACACCACTCGATTCGCGCCGAGCCCGACGGGCTCGTTGCACCTGGGCAATGCCCGCACGGCCATGTTCAGCTTCCTCGCGGCGCGCGCGTCGGGTGGGCGCTTCGTGCTGCGCGTCGAGGACACGGACGCGGAACGCAGTCAGCAGGCCCTGCTCGACCGGCAGCTGGACGAACTGCGCTGGCTCGGCCTCGACTGGGACGAAGGCCCGGACGTCGGCGGACCGGCAGCGCCTTATCGCCAGAGCGAACGCGCCGGATTCTATGCGCAGGCGCTCGCCGAACTCGCCACGCGGCGACTGACCTATCCGTGCTTCTGCTCGCCCGAGGAACTGCAGCTGTCGCGGCGGGCCCAGCTGGCCGCAGGACGGCCGCCGCGCTACACGCGCAAGTGCGCCGAACTCGACGATGCCGAGGTCGCGCGTCGCATCGCGGCCGGCGCGCAACCGGCGATCCGCTTCCGCGTGCCGGATCACCGCATTGTCGAGTTCCACGACCTGGTCCACGGCGCGCAGCGGTTCGCCACCGACGACATCGGCGACTTCGTCGTGTGCCGGGCGGACGGCAGTGCGGCGTTCTTCCTGAGCAATGCGCTGGACGATTCGGCGATGGGGATCACGCTGGTGCTGCGCGGCGACGACCACCTCGCGAACACGCCGCGGCAGTTGCTGCTGCTCGAGGCGCTCGGCCGTCCGCAGCCGGCCTACGGGCACCTGCCGCTGGTGCTGGCGCCTGATGGCCGTCCGCTCTCGAAGCGCGAAGGCGCCGCGAGCCTGAGCGACCTGCGCGAGCAGGGGTACCTGGCCGGCGCGCTCCGCAACTACCTGGTTCGCCTCGGGCACGCCTGCGACGAGGAGCGCTGGCTCGACCTCGCGCACATGCCGGCGCATTTCAACCTGCAGCGCACGAGCCGGTCGGCCGCGCGCTTCGACGAAGCGCAACTGCGCCACTGGCAGCGCGAGGGCATCACGCGCGCGTCGGTCGAGGAGGCGGAGCGGTGGCTCGGCCTGCGCGTGGCCTCGATCGGCGATGCAGCGGCGCGTGCCGAATTCGTGCGCGCGGTGAAAGGGAACCTGCTCTTTCCCGCGGACGTGGATGCACTGGTCGCGGTCGTCACGCAGGACGACGTCGCGGTCGCGCCGGACGCCGCGGCGCAGATCGCGTCGGCAGGCAGCGATTTCTTTGCCGTCGCGGCGCAACTGTTCGCGGAGCACGGGGCCGATTTCAAGGCATGGACGCGCGCGCTCGGCGCTGCCGCCGGCCGCAAGGGCGCTGCGCTCTACATGCCGCTGCGCGCCGCGCTGACCGGCGACACCCACGGGCCGGAACTCGCGCCGATCGTCGCGCTGATGGGGCGTGAGCGCGCGGAGCGGCGCCTGCTCGCGGCACGTCGATCGTCCGCGCCCATCGCCCACTGAATTCATCGACCACCGACGCACGGGACATGCTGCAGATCCACAATTCGCTGACGGGACGCAAGGAGCCTTTCCAGCCGCTCGAGCCGGGCAAGGTCGGCATGTACGTCTGCGGCGTCACCGTCTACGACTACTGCCATCTCGGGCACGCGCGCATGCTGATCGTGTTCGACGTCGTGCGCCGGCACCTCGTGGCCTCCGGCTACGACGTCGTGTTCGTCCGCAACATCACGGACATCGACGACAAGATCATCCAGCGCGCGCAGCAGAACGGCGAGCCGATGGAGGCGCTCACCGGCGGTTCATCGCCGCGTATCACGAGGATTGCGCAGCGCTCGGCGTCGCGAGCGCCGACCGCGAGCCGCGCGCCACCGAATTCGTGCCGCAGATCGTGGCCATGGTGCAGCGCCTGATCGACAAGGGCTATGCGTACGCCGCGGAGAACGGCGACGTCTATTACGCGGTCGCGCGCTTCCAGCCCTACGGCCGGCTCTCGGGCAAGCGACTCGCCGACCTGCGGGCCGGCGCGCGCGTCGAGGTCGACGAGTCGAAACGCGACCCGCTCGATTTCGTGCTGTGGAAGGCGGCCAAGCCCGGCGAGCCCGCATGGGAATCGCCCTGGGGGCCGGGACGCCCGGGCTGGCACATCGAGTGCTCCGCGATGTCGGTGGACCTGCTCGGCGCGCACTTCGACATCCACGGCGGCGGCATGGACCTCAAGTTCCCGCACCACGAGAACGAGATCGCGCAGACCTGCGCGGCGTGCGACTCCGAGTTCGTCAACGTCTGGATGCACAACGGCTTCGTGCGCGTCGACGACGAGAAGATGTCGAAGTCGCTCGGCAACTTCTTCACGGTGCGCGAGGTGCTGGAGTGGGTGCGCGACCCCGAGGTCGTGCGCTACTTCCTCATCAACAGCCAGTACCGCGGGCCGATCAACTACACGCCCGAAAGCCTCGCGCAGGCCGACGCGGCGCTCGAGCGTCTGTACCTGTCGTTGCGCGGCGTCGCGGCTGCGGCCGTCGTGCCGCGCTCGGCCGCGACCGAGCGCTTCGTCGCCGCGATGGACGACGACTTCAATACGCCGATCGCGGTGGCAGAGATGCAGAGCCTCGCGCGCGAGATCAACACCGCCAAGGCCGCGGGCGACCGCGCCAGGGCGGAGCAGGGCGCCGCGGAGTTGCGTGCGCTCGGCGCACGGCTCGGGCTGCTCGGGCTCGAGCCGGAAGTGTTCCTGCGCAAGCGTGCCGCGAAGAAGGCGGAGGCGACCCTGGAGGGACCAGGGGGCTCGACGCTGCCCGTGATCGAGGCGTCCGGGACGGGCACGGTCGCGCCCGCGCTCTCCGACACCGACATCGACCGGCTCATCGACGAGCGCGCAGCCGCGCGCAAGGCGAAGAACTTCGCCGAGTCGGATCGCATCCGCGACCTGCTCGCGGCCAGCGGCGTCCTGCTCGAGGACCAGCCCGGCGGCAGGACGCTCTGGCGTCGCGGCTGACGCGGATCAGAAGCCGAGGTTCAGCGTGACACCGTACGTGCGCGGCTGGTTGGTCAGGTAGCCGACACGCGCGCTGCGGCCGCGCTCGCGATCGATCGACAGGAACGCGCGTTCGTCCCAGACGTTGTTGACGAACGCAGCGAGCTCCCAGCGCTCGTTCTGCACGCCTATGCGCAGGTTGCCGATCTCGTACTCGGGCAACTCCGCATCGAAGCGGAACTCGGTGATCGACGGGTCGCCGAAGCCGCGAATCGTGCCTTCGTTGCCGGTCGGCGTCGTCGACAGCACGCCGAAGCCCGCTTCCTGGTCTGCGAGTTGCGTGAACGACGAGCCGACGTACTGCACCGTGAAGTTGACGTACCCGCTCAACGAATCGCTCCACGGCCACGAATACGTCGCGCTCGCCGCGGCCTGCAGTTCGGGCGCGGTCGGCAGCCGGTTGCCCTCGCGGATACCCGCGATCGGCTGGCCCGTCGCGCCGAGCTGCGACTTCGTGATCGTCGCATCGGCGTAGGTGGCCGACACGGCGAAGTCCCAGTTCTCGGTCGGCCGGGCGACCAGTTCGATTTCGCCGCCGACGGATTCGCCTTCGGCATTCAGGATGATGCGCGAGGAGCAGGAGCCCGCGTCGGCGATGACCTGCAGGCCATCGATTTCGCGTCAGGAACACTGCGCCGTTGAGCTGGACTGTCCCGTCCGCCCAGCGGGTCTTCGCGCCAAGCTCGTAGTTCGTCGTCTCCTCGTCGTCCCAGGTCGGATTGCCGTCGTACACCGCGAGGTCGGCGGCGGTGCACAGCGTGACGTTGAGGGGATCGTTGATGCCGCCGAGGCGGAATCCGCGTGCGACCTGCGCCGTGAAGAGCAGGTCGTCGTTCGGGCGGTAGGCAAGGATCGCCCGCGGCGAGTAGCCGTCCGAGCTGGTGCTCCCCGGCTCGTCGGTGTAACCCTGGTCCGCGAACAGGCCGGCGAACGTGAGCACGCGGTCCTCGCTGAAGTCGTAGTAACGCAGTCCGGCCGTCAGGCTCCAGGCGTCGGTGAAATGGTAGGTCGCCTCGCCGAACAGCGCGAACTGCTCGAAATCGTAGGTCAGGTCCGAAAAATAGGGGTTGTCCGGCGGCGCCCCGAAGTCCGTGCTGTCGAGTCCCGTCAACGGCGGCCCGAGCGGACCGATCACTCGTGCGTCGTAGCCCGGCGTCGGCAGTGCCTGGCCGTACTGACGGTCGACCTGCTGATAAAACGCGCCGACCAGCCAGCGGAAGGGCGCATCGACATCGTTCGAGGACAGTCGCAGTTCCTGGCTGAAGCCTTCGAGGTCGGTGCTGTCGATGAGCGGCGAGTTGAGACGCACGTCGGCGGAGATGTCGCCGGACCCGTACGCGTTCTGCAGGTCGTACGTCACGCTGCCCGTGAGCTGGCTCGCGTCGCGCGTCACGACCACCTGGCGATCCGTGTACGCGCTGACCGACGTCAGCGTGACCGCGCCGAAGTCGTAGTCGATCGTGAGGTCGACGAGTGTGAAGTCGTCGTCGATGCCCTCGCGCAGCTGCGTGACCTGGCGACGCTCGCCAACCGACACTGCGGGCTCCGTCGTCGTGTACGGGTTGCCGAGGATGTTCCAGACGTCGATGCGCGGAAAGCCGTCCGTCTCGAGCTTCTGGTACACGACGCGCGGCGTGATCGACAGGTCTTCGTTCGGCTCGAAGCGCAGCGACGCACGCACGCCAGTTCGCTCGCCGCTGTTGACGTCTTCCTTGGTGCCACGGCCGGGATAGACCGAATCGATGAAGCCCGGCAGCTGCGAGTAATAGGCGACGATGCGACCCGCGGCGGTGTCGCCGAGCGGCACGTTGAGCGCGCCCTTGACCCCGCCGCCGAACTCGCCGTCGTCCACGGTCGCCGCGGTCAGTTCCGTCGTCACCGTGAATTCGTCGAGCTGGGGCTGGCGCGTGATGTAGCGCAGCGTGCCCGACGAGGAACCCGCGCCGAACAACGTGCCCTGCGGTCCGCGGAGCACCTCGAAGCGCTCGACGTCGTAGAGATCGAGATCCGGCGTGAAGAGCGCGACGGAGATCGCCGATTCGTCGAGGTAGATGCCGACCGACTCCTTGACGCCCGCCTGGTCGCGGACGACCTGGCCCGCGCTGATGCCGCGGATCGCCACCTGGCTCTGGCCAGGCCCGAGGTCGGTGATCGCGAGCCCCGAGACGTTGCGCGCCAGCTCGGCGAGGTTGGTGGATCCCGTTCGCCGGATGCTCTCCTCGGTCACCGCCGCGACCGAGAACGGGATGTCCTGCAGGGACTCGGTGCGCTTCTGCGCGGTGACGATGATTTCTTCGAGGCCCGGCGCGGCCTGCTGGGCAAGCACGATGGTCGGGGCGGCCAGGGCAAACATGACCGCCGAACGCAATGGCTTGTGCATCTTGGGTTTCCTTATCCGCGATGAAAGGCGTTGGCGGCGGAGTATGGGAGCGAAGTGCGCGTCGCGCAACAGGTTGGGGTGGCGCGGCTTGATGTACGCACCGCAGCAGGGGAGATGACCCGCAGGACTTGTGGCGATGAAGCAACACAGGGGCCTGCGGGGTGCCGTATGGACTGCGCGGCCACGTGCCATGTCGCAGGACATCCTGGGTCGCGGCAGGGCGTCGCCAGCTTTCAAAGCGCCGCTACTGCAGCCGTTGTCGGATCCCTTTCCGCAGTGCTTCTCTCATCTGTCGGCGAGGCGCTGCAGCGCCGACTCGAGCGTGTTCTTCATCAGGATCGCGACGGTCATCGGGCCCACGCCGCCCGGCACCGGTGTAATCCAGCCAGCGCGCCGCCGGGCAACCTCGAATTCGACGTCGCCGACGAGCTTGCCATCCGGCATGCGATTGATGCCGACGTCGACCACGACGGCGCCCGGCTTGATCCACTCGCCGCGCACGATGCCGGGCTGGCCGACTGCGACGACGACGATGTCCGCGCGCTCGACGTGCTCGCGCAGGCTCTCCGTGAAGCGGTGGCAGATGGTCACCGTGGCGCCCGCGAGCAGCATCTCGAGCGCCATCGGCCGGCCGACGAGATTCGAGGCGCCGACGACGACGCAATGCTGGCCCTTGGCCGGGATGCCGGTGCGCTCGAGCAAGCGGATCACGCCGTAGGGCGTGCACGGGCGCATGAGCGGATTGCGCAACGCGAGGCGGCCGACGTTGTACGGATGGAAGCCGTCGACGTCCTTGGCCGGGTCGATTGCCTCGATCACGACGCGCTCGTCGATGTGGTCGGGCAGCGGCACCTGCACCAGGATCCCGTCGATCGTGTCGTTGGCGTTCAACAGGTCGATCAGCGCGAGCAGTTCCGTCTGCGTGGCGGAGTGGGGCAGGTCGTGGCTGACCGAGACCAGCCCGCATTCCTCGCAGGCCATGCGCTTGTTGCGCACGTAGATGTGGGACGCGGGATCGTCGCCCACGAGCACCACGGCGAGGCCGGGCCGGCGCTGGCCGCGTGCCGCGAGCCGGTCGCTGGCTTCGCGCACCTCGCGCCGCATGTCCGCCGCGACGACCTTGCCGTCGATGAGCTTCGCCGTCGTTGCGGTCGGTGACATCCCTATGGCCCCTCCCCAGGGCGATCTTTGCGCTGTGCTGCCAGTCCGCCATTCTCGCAGAGCGGCCGCTGCGCTGTCGCCGGATCGCCGTAATCCCAAATTGACGCTGGGGGGGTGGTCCGTATGATTCGCGCTCCCGTGAGGACCCGGTCCGGTGACGCACCGTCGGGCGCGGTTCTAGCGACGACGGCAGGTCGATCGATGCAGGGCGGGGCATGGCGCAGTCTGGTAGCGCATCTGCTTTGGGAGCAGAGGGTCGGGGGTTCGAATCCCTCTGCCCCGACCACTCGGATGTCGACCGCAGCGCGGCGCCCGTAGCTCAGCCGGATAGAGCATCGGCCTTCTAAGCCGAGGGTCGCAGGTTCGAGTCCTGCCGGGCGCGCCATCAGCCGGAGCGGGTTGGTTGATCGAGACGAAGCGGTTGAATTTCCGCCGGACGATGGTGGACGTAGCTCAGCTGGTAGAGCTCCTGGATTGTGGTTCCGGAGGTCGTGGGTTCGAATCCCATCGTCCACCCCACTTTTTCAGGTTGGGCCGTTAGCTCAGTTGGTAGAGCTGCTGACTCTTAATCAGTAGGTCGTAGGTTCGAGTCCTACACGGCCCACCACTTTCAAAGACTCACGCTCGTGTACCAGGATTAGCTGGTACACGCCCTGCGTCTTCGCATGCCGGCCGATCGACAGGCCCTGAACAGCAAGGCCTTTTTCTTGAATTGCTGTCAGTAAGCCGGAGTTGCGGCTCTCGCTGCGTACGAGCGCAATGACCCCGCGAGCTGTGATTTCGCATGGCTTGTAGGGGTGTATTTATAATGATACAGTCCCGTGCGTGACATTGCCCACGTTAGCGGTTCGGTTTTTCCGCAGCTCGCAGGGCAATGAACCGGTTCGTGACTGGCTGCGATCGCTGTCTGCGGTAGACCGCAAATTGGTCGGCGAGGAGATCCGCACCGTGCAACTCGGCTGGCCGATCGGGATGCCGGTGGTCCGCAAGCTCGATGTCGAGTTGTGGGAGGTCCGGGTGCGCGTCAAGGACGGCATAGCGCGGGTGTTGTTCACGATCGAGGCGAAGGAGGCGATCCTGCTTCATGGCTTCATCAAGAAGTCGCAGAAGATTCCTGCAGACGATCTGCACACGGCGCGAGGACGCCTGAAGCAACTCCGTGGTGCAAAGCGCCGCTGAGTCGAAACGACGGAAGGAGCAATAGTCATGGCGCGCAAGAAGCGGAATCCGCATGTTGGTAGTGATTTCGAGGACTTCCTCGCCGAGGAAGGTCAGCTCGAGGGAGCGACTGCCGTTGCCATCAAGCGCGTGCTCGCCTGGCAGATCGCCGAAGCGATGAAGGACGAGAAAGTCTCCCAAGCCGAACTGGCGCGCCGCATGAAAACGAGTCGCGCAGTCATCCACCGTTTGCTCAACGCCGATGACCCATCGGTCACGCTGTCGACGATCAGTCGCGCAGCTGCCGCGCTGGGCCGCAGCGTCCGCGTTCAGTTCGCCGCCTAGATTCACCTCCACCTTGCTGCTCGAACGCGTGTTCCCCGGTTTGCTGGGACAGGGAGCCGCCGCCGTTTTTCCGGTACCGTGTAAGAGTTGGTACACGCTCCGTCTGTATGCGCGGCCAAACAGACCGAAGCTGCGAAACTGGTACACGCCCCGCGCGAAAAAGCCTTGAAAATCAGGCCTGTTGGGCTCCCTCTTAATCAGTTGGTCGCAGGTTCGAGTCCTGCACGGCCCACCACTTCACCGATCAGGCGCGTTTTCTGCGCACACTTTTCTCTTCTGCGACTTGTCGGCACATAGTACGCATGGTCCGGGTAGCCGCGACCAGTGCAGGGCTTGGCCTGAGCCCGGCTTCGCGTTCGACACATACGCATCCACGGCCCGTCGCCGGCTGCATCGCGGACTCTGTCTTACAAGGGACAGCGCAACACTGAGAAGCGCACGCTCGCGAAGCCGCACGTACTCGAGGCCATCTACGAGCACTACCGCGCAACGCCATTCGAGGCGTTCGGTTCAACCTGCTTTTGAAACCATCGACACTCGGATCCAGAGTAGCGGATCATTTCAGACGCCGCGACCACAGGCGGATGGCTGGCTCTTTACGTCGGACTGGTCTGGAAAGTCGCGGCGGCTGAGGCAGTCTGCACATACCGCAATGCGATCCCGGGGATATCCGTCTACGGTGTCCGGTATGAATGCGGGACATTTCTGGCGACGCGTTGCATGAACCTCTCCGAAGCACTCCTGACGGCCCTGAAGGATCACGGTGCGCGCCAGGTGTTCGGCATCCCCGGCGACTTCGTCCTGCAGTTCTTCAAGGTCATCGAGGAGTCGGGGATCCTGCCGCTGCATACGCTTGAGCCACGAGCCGTCCGTGGGCTTCGCGGCCGACGCTGCCGCGCGCATCAGTTGCGCCCCGGGAGTCGCCGCGGTGACCTACGGTGCCGGCGCGCTGAACATGGTCAATCCCGTGGCCGCGGCGTACGCGGAGAAGTCGCCGCTGGTGGTCATCTCCGGCGCGCCGGGCCGCAACGAGGACGCGCGGCGGGCTGCTGCTGCACCACCAGGTGAAGCGCCTCGACTCGCAGTTCGCGATTTATCGCGAAATCACCTGCGACCAGGCTTGCTCGACGACCCGGGGCAGGCGCCGGAGCAGATCGCCCGCGTGCTTCGCAACTGCATCGTGCAGTCGCGGCCCGTCTACCTCGAACTGCCTCGCGACCGGGTGCTTCGACCCGTGTGGGCCCGTGCAGCGCCTTCCGGAAGGCCGGACTCGATCCCGAGGCAGTATCCGCCTGCGCCGACGAAATCATGGAGCGGATCGCGCATGCCGCGCGTCCCGTGATGATGGTCGGCGTCGAATCCGTCGCTTTCGACATCGAAGCGCGCGTGGCCGAACTCGCGCGACGGCTGCACGTGCCGGTCGTCACGTCGTTCATGGGCCGTGGCCTGCTTGCGGACAGCGACGTGCCGGTGGTCGGCACATACCTCGGCCTGACCGCGCATCCCGGACGTCGGCCGTCCGGTCGAGGAATCCGACTGCCTGCTGCTCTTCGGCGTGACGATGTCCGATACCAACTTCGGCGTGTCCGAGGGCACGGATCGACTACCGCAGCGCATCCTGCATCGGATCGCGCCGTGACGATGGGCTATCCATCGCTACGGGAACATCCCGCTCGCCGCGCTCGTCGACGAACTCGTGCAACGCGTTGCCGACCAGTCGCAGCGGTCCGCCGGCCACCGACCGAGTACCCGCGGGGCCTCGCGCCGACGACGGCCGATCGCGCCACGTTGATATCGCGCGGGCGGTCAACGACCTCTTTGCGCGTCATGGCCGAATGCCGGTCGCCAGCGACTGCGGCGACTGCCTGTTCACTGCGTTCGAGATCGAGAACACCGAGATCGTCGCGCCCGGGCTACTACGCGACGATGGGATTCGGCGTGCCGGCGGCACTCGGGTTGCAGGCGGCCACCGGGCAAAGGCCGCTCGTGCTGGTCGGCGACGGGGCGTTCCAGATGACCGGCTGGGAACTCGGTAACTGCCGTCGCTATGGCTGGGACCCGATCGTCATCGTGATGAACAACAGGAGCTGGGAGATGCTGCGCGTGTTCCAGCCGGAGTCGAAGTTCAACACGCTCGACGACTGGCACTTCGCCGAGCTGGCCGGCCCGCTCGGTGGCGACGGTGTGCGCGTCAGCACCCGCCGCGAACTGTCGGCCGCCCTCGAAAGAGCGGTACGCAGCCCGCGGCAGGTTCCAGTTGATCGAGGCGATGATCCCGTCGGGCGCGGTCTCGCCGACACTCGAAGGCTTCGTCGGCGCCCTCAAGCGTCGGCAGCAGAAGGCGGGCGTCAAGCCCGCCTGAGCTCGGAACACCGCGTGCAGGGCGCGAGTGCCGTCAGTAGCAGACGGTCGTGCTCGCGCGACGTACCCGGATTTCGAGTGGCGCGCCATAGTCCGGTCAGGTCAACGCGAAGGTGAGATAGAAGAGCAACGCGCGGTAGACGAAGTGGATTCCCATGCCGGCCACGAACAACCAGGGCGTGGTCAGCCACGCCCGCGAGGCCGAGAAGCCGTACGCGCGCCGCATGGTTCCGAAAATCTGGAACAGCGTGATGCCGAGCAGCGACGCCTGCAGGATGACCTGCGACAGCGCATCGCTGGCGGTCGTGCCAAACTCTGCCGCGACCCGGTTCATGAGCGACAGCGAGAGCGGAATGACCAGCATCGCCAGCAGCCAGGTTGCCCAGACGGGTGTTGCCACCGAGAAATGGTCGACGAACGGGATGTCGCGGCGCCCGACCACCAGCATCAGCACCAACGCGAACGGCGGCACGTGCAGGATGACGAGTGTCTTGGCCAGGTTGTTGGGTTGATCGTCAGGAACATCGCGATCGGCGAAGTCCACTTGGTACGACGGCCTGCCAGCCACTCCGCACCCAGCAGGCCCGGGCGGAACAGAGGGCGCGCAGGCTGCGCAGGAAACGGGAATCGACGTTGGTCAGGGCTTCCGCGAACTGGCCGACCAGCCAACGCAGGGTGCGCTGATCCGGCTCGATGCGTTTCTGGCCACAGGCACGACACCAGCGTCCGACGCGCTGCGTGCCGCAGTTCGGACAGATTTCCGTCATGCGAGGAGCATAGTCGAACCCGAAACGGGTCGCTCTGGACTTCAACTTTGCGCCAGTCCAGTCTGTCGGCCGACACATCATCGGAGACGGGAGAGACGATGCGATTCGACAGGCACCTGATTATCGGCGGCGCGGCGGCACTTGCCCTGGCCTTCGCGACATCGCCAGCCACCGCGGCACCAGGCAACCCGGGACACGACAAGGTCGTCGCAGCAATCAAGGCCGACAAGGTCGATGCGATCGAGCGACTGCGCGCATGGATCGCATTGCCGACCATTGCCAACATGGGAGTCAACACGCCGCAGGGCGCCGAATACATGCGCCAGCTCGCGCTGGACGCGGGGTTCCAGAAGGCGAAAGTCGTCGAGACCGGCGGCGTGCCGGGCGTGTTCGCAAGACTCGACGCCGGTGCGAGGGAAACGCTCGTCGTCTATTTCATGTACGACGTCAAACACTACGATCCAGCCGAATGGTCGTCGCCGCCGCTCGAGGGGAAGATCGTCGAGCGGCCGGGCGAGGGGCAAGCGCTGGTCGGCCGCGGTGCGGTCAACCAGAAGGGCCCACAGATGGCCTTCCTCACCGCGCTGCACGCGTTCAAGAACGCGGGCGTCAAACTGCCTGTCAACCTCGTCCTCGTTGCCGAGGGTGAGGAGGAAATCGGCTCGACCAACTTTCCGAAGCTGCTCGCCGACCCCGAGATCAAGGCGGCACTCCAGCACTCGGTGGGCGTCATGATGCCGTCGGCCGATCAGTCCCGCGACGGCGCGGTCTCGCTCGACCTGGGTGCGAAGGGCGTGATCGAAGTCCAGCTGGTTTCGAGCGGCGACAAGTGGGGCCGGGGTCCGACCAAGGACATTCACTCGAGCCTGATGGCCCGTGTCGACAGCCCGGCCTGGCATCTCGTCAAAGCGCTCGACACGCTGGTCGCCGACGATGGTTTCACCCCGGCGATCGACGGCTGGTTCGAGAACGTCCGCCCCCTCACGCCACGCGAGAAGGAATTGCTCGCCGACAGCCTTCCCAAGGATGAGGAGACCGTCAAACAGGTACTGGGCGTGCGCCGCTGGATCCAGGACGAGGATTTTCTCACCAGCGCCTATCGCCTCGCCTCGCAGCCGACGGTGAACATACAAGGCCTCGTCAGCGGCTACATGGGGCCGGGCGGCAAGACCGTGCTCCCCGGCCGTGCAGAGGCCAAGCTGGACTTCCGCCTGGTCCCCGACATGACCAGGGAAGAGGCGGTCGAGAAACTCAAGGCGCATCTCGCGAAGCGCGGTTTCGGTGACATCGAGGTGATCGTCAGTGGCGGCTACAGCCCGACCGAATCGCCTGAGGATAGCGTCGTCGTCCAAGCCGGCGCGGCGACACTCAAGAAGGCCGGGATCGAATACAACCTTTTCCCTCGTCGCGCCGGGAGCTGGCCGGGCGTCGTCTTCACAGGGCCACCGCTCAAGATGGCAGCGGGCCACTTCGGCGTGGGCCGCGGCGGCGGTGCACATGCCCCCGATGAATGGCTGCTGATCGAGAGCAGCGATCCCAAGGTCGCGGGCTATGCGCAACAAGCGGAAATGTTTGCCGACTATCTCTACGAAACGGCGCGAGCGGCGAAGACCAGACGCTAGATGCGGCGCGCAAGGGCGCGGTGCCGAAGCAAATGGCGGGCGGGAATCCGTCCCGCTCGACCTCCTTCGCAACGATTGCACGGGGCTGCGAGCATCACGAGCTTGCGAACCTCTCCCGTGTGCTCGCGCGACACCGAGTTCGCGACCCCATATCAGCAACGAGGGCGTCGCAGAAGTCCTGGATACCCTACTCGGGGTGGATCACCGCCGGCCCCAGGACTTAGTATGCGGACGGACGTCACCAGGATCCGATGGCAGTCGCGGCGACCTCAGACCTCATCGAGAACAGTGGCGCGACCCCGGTTCCGGCTGACATCGAACCGGATACGCTGAAGATCGATCCAGCCGCAGTGGACGCCGTGCATGGAGTGGAGAGGGATATGCACTCGTGATCAAAGTAGGCGCCGCGGCTGCAGGCCTGCCCATCTGCGTTGGAAGCAGTCCCCGCACAACGAGAACCGGGCGATACCTGCTTCGCCATGAGACCCGCGACTCTTTGGAACCGTTCAACGAACTCGTCGGTGGAATTGGCATGGTCGGGCTGTGCCCTGAGGCGCCTTGCGTCGTCGCGGCTTGCGGTCAGGCGGCGATTGAATACCGGAACCAGGCCGGCCTGCGTGGCCCGGGACCCGATCTTAAGCGTATGGACAGCGGAAACATCGTGCCGCCACGGCTCGCCATCAAGCTCGATGCCGCTGCACGCGCCAGACGACTCGGCGACCCAGCGCCAAGGATCTTTGCGAGTTGACAGCCAGTCCGTTGCGCTTCCTGTTTGTGAGCCACTACTTCCCGCCCGAGGAACTGTCGATGGCTCTCCTCGTGCACGAGTTGGCCCATGCGACAGCCGCTCGCGGTCACGAGGTACACGTCCTGACCGGATATCCCAACTGGCCCGTCGGCAAGCCGATGCCGCCTTACTCGGCATGGCGCCGAACGCGCGAACAGTTGGGTGGGGTTACGGTCCACCGGGTGCCGTTCCTGGCGAGTCCCAATGGGCCACTGTGGCGGCGCCTCCTGGACTTCAAGAGCTTCGAATTCTCGGTGCGCATTCTTGGCCGGAGTCTTGCGCGTCCCGACCTGATCCACGTCCATGTACCACCCAACGAGGATGCGCTCGCAGCGGCCGCGCTGGCCCGCCACTTCGACTGCCCGTTCGTGCTCCATGTCCAGGATGTCCAGCCGGACGGCGCCATCGAGATTGGCAGCCTGAGGAACCCACTGGCCATTGGTGTCTTGCGCCGTCAGGAGAGCAGCCTCTACGAGCGCGCCGCTCACGTCGTGACGCTCGGCAATGCACTGCGAGGGCGCATCCTGGAAAAGGGCGTCGCCGCGACCAAGGTCAGTGTGTTGCCGAACTGGATCGACGCACAGGCGCTGGCCCCCATGGACCGCATGAACCCGCTGCGGGCTGAGTGGGGCATCCCCGAAGACCGCTTCGTCGCTCTGTACGCCGGCACGTTCGGGCGTGTTCATGGGACCTCGCAATTGCTGGACGCGGCAGAACGGCTGCGCACGGACGCGCAGGTGATGTTTCTCCTGGTGGGACAGGGCCACGACTTCGAGCAGAACCGAAAGCTGGTCCAGAGCCGGGATCTGCAGAACGTGATCGTGAAGGAGTTCGTGCCCCGCGCGCGGCTCAGCGAGTTGCAGGCGATCGCCGATGTTTCACTCGTGACTCTGCGGCGGGGGCTCGGCAGCATCTCGGTCCCGAGCAAGGTGCTCGGCTACATGGCAGCCGGACGACCGGTCATCGGGCTCGTGGACTCCGGCAGCGACACGGCGACGCTCCTGCGCGACGCGGGTTGCGGTATCGTGCTCGATCCGGGGGATGTCGTCGGCCTCGTTCGCGAGCTTCGCGCCCTGGCCGGTGATCCCTCGCTCGCCCATGAGCGGGGCCGGCGCGGACGCACGTATGTGCTCGACCAGCTTGACACCGCGGTGGTCCTCGAACGAGGCGTCGCGATCCTCGAGGCGGTCGCGCGGAGACAGGCAGTGCGTTAGTGGTAAACAGGGACGAAGAGACCAGCCGACTGCGGAAGATCTACGAGGCACGGCGTTACGACGTGGATCCCGCCTATTGCGATGCAAACCCGGTCAACCTGCAGCGGGTGCAGAGCATGGAGCGGGCCGCGCTGCGGGCCCTGTCCCAAGCCGGGTTGGCCGACCGCCTCGGCGAGCTCGACGTGCTCGACTTCGGGTGCGGCAACGGCAAGTGGTTCGGCCGGTGGTTGGCTTGGGGGGCGATGCCGGAGGGGCTGGTGGGTGTGGACGCACGCCCGGAGGCGATCGCGTTGGCGCGGCGCCGGTTCCCGGGCTCCTGCTTCCAGGTAAGCGATCCCGATCAACTGCCCTTCGAGGACGAGCGTTTCGACGTGGTGTCCCAGAACGTCGCGTTCTCGTCGATCCTCGACCCTGAGCTGCGCGCCATCTGTGCGACTGAGCTTAGCCGCGTGCTTCGGCCCGGCGGACTGCTGCTGTGGTGCGACCTGGCCTTCGACAACCCCAGGAACCCGGACGTCAAGGCGGTCAAAGCGCGCGAGCTGCGCACACTGTTTCCGCGCCTCGAGCTCGTCAGGATCGATCGCCTCGTGCTGGCGCCGCCCCTTGCCAAACAGGTCGTGCCCGCCTCCTGGCTGGCGGCGCGGATCCTGGATCACGGCGTACCGCTGTTACGAACACACCTGCACGCCGTGCTGCGCAAGCCAGCTCGCTCGAAATGAAAGGAGGGGGGATCAGGCGCAGGCGCACGTGCCGCTTGCCAGGTGACCACGCCGCGGTGCTATGTTCCCTGACGAGTTGCGGCTCAGGGGCAATCATGAAGCTCTACGTGGCGGGCATCCTTTGCCTGTCGGTCACGGGCTGTATGCCTGGTATTCCGATCCCCATGCCGGTTTCGGGCGCCGCACCGAAGGTGAAGCCCGCATCGGAGGTCATGGATGCCGCCGCCGTCACGCCTCGCGAGGGCGCGGGCGTCATCGTCGTCACCAGGGATCGAAGGTTGCTGGTCAAGGATTGCGCCTTTGATATTTCGGTCGACGGCGAACTTGTGGCCGGCCTGCGCACTGGAGAGCAGGTAACGATCTACGCTGATCCCGGCGATCGAATCGTTGGCGTCAGTATTGGTCGTGCAGGCGCCTGTGACCCCGCGACCGCGGAGGTTGCCGTTCATGTCGTTGCGAACTCCACCAAGAAAGTCCGCGTCCGGTCGGACGGCTATTACGACCTGATAATTGAGACGAGTTCCTATTGATCGATCCAGGCTACATCGCCGCCCTGCACGAGCAGTCTTTGGGCAGGCACGGGAATCCAGCGCTGCAAAAGCGTGCGCGGACCGCGGGGCCCAATGGTCAATGACGGTGGCGGGCTGCCAGGACTGGCGCCGCGTTGAATTTCCCGGGCAAGTTATTCTGACGACTTGTCAGTGGCGGGCTCAGCCGGCTCGTCATCGGAACCGGAAGGCGCACTTGGGTCGGCATCGTCGTCACCAGCCGCTGGCGTCTGCTTGGCATCGTCAGACCCGAACGGAGTAGGGAGAAAGGTCTCCACAACGAGCACTGGGGGAATACGTGAGACCCGGTCGGGATCACAGCTGAAGCCTCGGCTGACCTCGCGTACGCCAAGCTGCCGGAAGACGCTCGCCGACATCTGTTCGAGCAGTTCGCATTCTTCGGCTGAGAGGCCGATCGTCTTGTGAGACAGCGTAACGGGCTGCCACTGCGCCGGGAACAAGATCGGATCATTGAACCTCGCAGCGGGATTGCCGGTGATGCGTGACACGAGCTCACGGCGTGACTTGTCCCTCTTGAGCTCGTCGAGCACCTCCGGCGTCACTTCGACCGGCACCATCAAGCGAACATTCACGTGCACGAACTGCTGGCGGTCGGTGCGTCGATCGAGAGTGCTATCCGACACGGGCTTCCATGTATTCCCGCCCGCAGGATCATATATGCCAGGGACTGGCGGGGTGATGGACTCGCTGCAATCGTTTACTTCTACCTTGATATCGTCCCTCGCGCCGACCGCACGCAGGATACTCGCGACGCGACCCGCCAGTGCGCTGCAGGAATAGATGGTTGTGTAGCTACCGTAGGAAAACGAGAGTTTCCGCGCCTTCCAGACCGCCGCCACCTGCTCCTGCGCCGCGCCTTGAACACTTGTCGCGAGCAAGGTCAGCGCAAGCAAGGCAGTAGCGCGCCGTATCCTGTCCGCCGTTTCGCTCCGCGACGTACGCGGCGTGCCCGGCGTGGGAATCGCGTTCATGGAGCCGATTTTCCTCCGAAGCGCGACGAACGCAATCGGGCGGCGCGCGGGGCCTGCCGCCCGGACTTTGCTGCACCGCCGCACGGTCCATGCCCCGTGCCAGGAATCGAACGACTGTCCGCCGGTGCTCGCCGCGCTTCGTTCTCGGCCGCTGGTGCCGGCAATTGCGGGAGGAGTACGCTCGCATAACGCAAGCACTACGCTTGGGGTGCCATGGGGAATTCGATGGCGCGTTCGGAGCGTCTCGAATCGCGAGTCTCGCGTGTGGTGGCGGGTCTTTCATCCGTCATGCTGCACCTCGGCCTGTTCCTTGCGATCGCCTTCCTGGGCGGTCGGCAGGACGGCATCGATGAAGGCGACACGCCCATCACCCAGCTGGTGATGCTCGAATCCCGCAACGCCGATCGCAGGGACGGGATCGAGTTGCCCCCGTTGGAAGCGGCCGTCCCCGCGACGACTCTCCGCGAACAACCAGACCCCCCGGCCATTGAACCGCCATCGCTGTCGCTCCCTGACCTGGATAGTCAGCCCGAAGAGGCGGCCGCTACGCCGCCGGTTGAAATCATCGCCCCCAGCGACCCGGATCTGACCAGCGCCATCGATCCCCTGTCGACGCTTGTCATGCCGCAGGCGCAGGCGTCCGCGCTCCTGCGACGCATCGAGCGCCTCGCTGGAAAAGAACTGACAAAAGCACCTCGCGCGCGGGTGACGTTGAACCAGGACGGCACGCAGTACGAGGCGGAACTCGTCCTGGAGCGGGCCAGGAACGGCGTGGAACTGGACCAGGTCATCGCCGAGATCAGCGCCGAAGATCGGGGCCGGCAACTCCGGACGCGGATCTTGCTCAAGCGCCTGGCTTTTTCCCAGTTCACGCAGATCGTCGATTACTGGGACCCCATGGTGCAGATGCATGACGACGAGATCGTCGGTCGCGTGCACATCAACTCGAGGTTCAATGTCCTGTACGACTCGCAAGCGAGGCCGACACTCCTCGGGAAGGTGAGCACTGCTGCAGGCAGCGTCAACATGCAGTCGCTTGGGGGCAGGCGCGAGTCCGAGGTATTCCGGGAGGGCATCGAGACGCGCGCTGGGCGAATAACCCTGTCCGAGCAGGTGCATCCGCTTGTGTGGGCGCCGCCGGATGCGAACGCCCGCATACACGAGCTTGCGAACGACACCCGCATCAGGTTCTTTGCCGATGGCAGCTATTGGTGGCGCGACGACAAGTCAGGCGTATCGCAGTACCGCAGGGAGCCCTCCGAGCACCCCGTGTATTTCATTGCAGCGCGCGGTGCAACGCTCTACGTGCAAGGAATCGTCGCCGGCAAGATCCTCGTCTATTCGCCGCAGGGGATCGTCGTGGAAGGCAGCCTCACGTATGCGCGAGATCCACGCACCGTTCCCGACTCGGGCGATTACCTGGGACTCGTCTGCGACAAGGACATCGAGGTGGCTCCCCCTGAGGTCACCGGACCCGGCGACGTCGACATCCATGCAGCCCTCTTTGCGAAACGCCGTTTTGTCGTGACACGCATCGAACATGCGCGTTCGGCGACGCTGAGGATCTACGGCAGTCTTACGGCGGGAAGCCTGACGGCGAGCGAGCCGCGCTACGCGACGAAGGTCGAGTTCGACAGGCGCTTCGAGCAACGGCGTCCACCGGGCTTCCCGTCCACGAATCGATTCGCGGCGGAGGACTGGGACCGGCGATGGACCGAAGTGCCGGAGCAATCCGCCGCCGATGCATTCTGACCGGTGTTGCACTTCGCCGCAGTATCGAATGACGTTTCGGTATCGCTCGATCGTTCATGCGACGGGTTCGTCGATCTTCACTGGCGGCCGCGTGAACCACTGCGGACCATCCTCGCTCATGTGCACGCAGTCTTCGAGTCGCACCCCGAAACTGCCGGGTATGTACAAGCCGGGTTCTATTGAGAAACACATCCCGGCGGCCAGCGGGGTGGTCTCGCCCTGGACGAGATTCACGGGTTCGTGTCCATCGAGGCCGATGCCATGGCCAGTTCGGTGTGGGGTTCCCGGGAGCTTGTAGCCGGGCCCGTAGCCAGCCTTCGCGTAGGCCTGGCGAACGGCATCGTCCACCGCACCGGCGGGAGTGCCGGGGCGCGCCGCATCAAAGGCGATCTGCTGCCCGAGCCTCACCTGCTCCCATACCGCGCGCTGCTGGCGTGAGGCTTCGCCGAACACCAGGGTCCGCGAAATATCCGACTGGTAGCCCTGCACCGAGCAGCCGCAGTCGAGCAGCACGACATCACCCTCGTGCACTTCCTGGGGTTTCCCGGACCCGTGTGGGTAGGCACTGGCCTGGCCGATCAGCACGAGCGTGAACTCGGACTGCGCGCCAAGTCGGGCCACGACGGCCGAGATGAGCTTGCCGATGTCGTCGGGTCCCATGCCGCGCTCGATCTGAGGCACGACCTCGCGATAGGCGGTCAACGTGATGTCGCTGGCGGCCTGCATCAGCGCAATCTCCGAGGGCGATTTTACGACCCGGCAGGCGCGCACCACGCCGGCATCGTTACGGGTCTCGACGCCCAGGCGACGCAGGCCATCGAATGCGAAAAAACGAACGGTCTCCTCGACCCCGACTGGGCCATGCCCTGCACCACGGGACCGGAGCCAGTCCGCGATCAATCGGGCCGGGTCTTCGTTCTCGTTCCAGACGCGTACGTCTGCTTCGATTGACAGGCCTTCGCGTACGGACGGCTCCTCGAAGGCCGGCGTCACGATGAGGGGCACGCCCTCGACCGGAATCACCGCCGCGGTCAGGCGCTCACTTCGCCACCACCGGATGCCCGTGAAGTAGACGAGCGAGCTGCCAGCCTCGACGAGGATGGCCCGCAGTCCCGCGGCACGCATGAGCTTCTGCGACTTCTCGATGCGGCGGACCCGCTCGTCGTGGCCGATCGGTGGCGGAAGCACCATGCTGCCGGCACGTGCGGCAAGTACGGGCGCGGGCCCCAGGGCCAGCGCTCCCATCGCCGCCGCGAGACCAAGGAACGTTCGCCGGCGCATCTTCATTCCGTGGCTCCTGTGCTTGCCTTTGGTCGTGGACTACGCATCAAGTCCCCAACTGCATTGTAGGGATGCAAGCGCGGCCTGCGCCCGGTCACCGGCACTTCAGGTTCCCGGCGGATCCCGCAGCGTGACCCAGGCCATGATCGGCAGGTGATCGCTCGGCCACCGCTGGCCCAGCCGAAAGGTAACGGCCTCCGTCGCGCGCACGTCCATCGCGCCGCGCGCCAGGATCCAGTCGATGCGCTTGCCCTCGCGGCGCAGCGGACCGAAGCCAGTGAACGAGTTCGCATCCTCGTTGCGGCGTTCACGAGCCGCGAACCAGGTGTCGGTCAGGCCTGCGTCCTGCGTGAGAATCTCGTAAGCGCGGTTTTCCCTGGCCACGGAGTTGAAGTCGCCGACAAGGAACAACAGCGCGTCGGGCGGAAGTACGCCAATGCGCTGCCGGATCAGTTCCGCCGACTTTTCCCGTGCGAGCTGGACAGCATGATCAAGGTGCGTGTTCCAGAAATAGAACTCGCGTCCCGTGGCCCGGTCCAGGAAACGCGCCCAGGTGACCATCCGCCGCACGTCGTTGCCCCACGTACTCGACGCGATCACCTCCGGAGTGTCACTCAGCCAGAAGTGGTCGTACTCCAGTGGCTCGAAGCGGTCGCGGCGGTAGAAGATCGCCATGAACTCGCCGCGGCTGCCGCCGTCCCGGCCGAGGCCGATCCAGTCGTAGGCCGGCTGGTCGGCGGCAATGTCCTTGATCTGCGAGTAGAGGCCTTCCTGCGTCCCAATGAGATCGGGACGATAGCGATCCAGCAGCGCCTTCAGCGCCGGGCGGCGCTGCGGCCAGGCATTCGGCGGTTCGTCGCCCGCATAACGAAGGTTGTAAGTCGCGATCAACAGTTCACCCGCACGGATACCTGCAGCGTCCGCAGCGCTCGTCACGGACCGCAGCAAAGTTGCGGCGGTCAGCGCCGCCATGAACCGGCGTCGGGAAATCATCGGTTCGCTTTCTTCATTGCACCACGAACACCACGGTGGACATTCATGAAGCTGCGTTCGACTCCAGGCAAGGACCGGTCGTCGGACTACTCAGCGAAGTCCGGGCGGTCAGGGTAATCCGCTGTGCAGGTTGGGATCGACACTCCTGCCGCCAGCCATAGTGCCGTCCTGCTCGGGCGCCATGCCTATCGGTTCCGCGCCCGGCGGTCGCCCCACGAACCGGCGCACACGGCCGTGCTCGCCGACGATCAGCCGACCGATACGCAGGCGGATCGCGTGGTCGGACTCCGTCGGCCGGGTTCGCCAGCGCTGGTGGTCGGTCCACGTCGGGTTCTCGAAGCGCTCGATCCAGAGGTCGGTCGCGTCGATGTCCTGGCACACGGACCAGCCGCGTGCGCCATCGCGACGTCGGATCCTGCCCAGCTCGTTGATCACCGAGACGAACTCGGCCGCATCTTCCGGCAGGACGCGGTATTCGATCGCAACGATGATCGGACCCGACGTCGGGTGAATCGGAACGCTGGGCGGGTTCAGTTCAACCCTGGCCCGAGGGTCCAGCGAGCCGAAGGGGGCCACCGAGACCGGTAGCCGGCGTGCGGCCGCAAGCGAGACCAGCGCGAACAACCCGGCCAGCGTGAGCGACTCCCGCAAGCCATGCGCACTCGCAAACTGGCCCCAACACCAGCTGCCGAGCGCAATTCCCGCAAACGCGATGGTCTGGTAGGTCGCCAGCATGCGCCCGGTCACCCAGCGCGGCGAGGAAAGCTGCACGGCGATGTTGAAGTTGGCGAAGCCCAGTGTCCACACGGACCCGGCGAGAACGTGAGCCAGCAGCGTGAGCGTCGTCCAGCGGCTCTGGCCGATCGCGATCATCGCGACACAAGCCAGGGCGGACAACGCCCTGAGCTGCGCGTCGCTGGTGAAGCGGCTGCGCAATGCGGCACTGGCCAGCGCACCGAGCATGGCGCCGATCCCGAAGCCGCCCAACAGGACGCCATACGTGAGGGCACCGCCGTGCAGCAGGTCGCGCGCGACGATTGGCATCAGCGCCATGACCGCTGCGATGGGTATCGTCTGCAAGGCGCAGCGCAGCAGGATTGCCAGCAGATGGGGGGAGAGGCCGACGTAGCGCAGGCCACCGGCGATGGCGGAGCCCAGCGGCTCGGGTGGGAGTTCGCTCCGCGCGCGGTGCGGCCGCCACCAGAGCAGCGTCGCGATGATGCCGAAGTACGAAACCGCGTTGACGACGAACGCGACGGCGGCGCCGGCCGCGGCGACGATCGCACCGCCGATCGCCGGGCCGACGCTGCGGGCCAGGTTGAAACCGACGGCATTCGCCATGATGGCGGGCGCAATCTGGGTGCGTGGCACGAGATCGCCCATGGACGCCTGCCACGCAGGCGCGAGAAAGGCGGCGCCGCAGCCAATCAGGAACGTGAGCAGGAGCAGCAATGATGGTGTGATGGCGCCCAGCAGCGTAATCGCTGCGAGCACCGCCGAGGCCAACAGCGTAAAGGACTGCGAGGCCAGCATGATCATCCGGCGGTCGCGCGTGTCTGCGAGGGCGCCGGCAATCAGCGACAGGAAGAAAAACGGCAGCGCACCGGCCGTTTGCACGAGCGCGACCTGGTCCGCCGACGGCGCGATTGTCGTCATCAGCCACGAGGCGCCGACCGTCTGGATCATGCCGCCGAACGAGGACGCAAGCGAGGCACACCAGAACAACGCGAACGCGCGGTGCTCGAACGGGGCGAGCGTTGCGCGGCGCCAGCGCTCGAAATAGGACGGCCTCGCCTCAGCCTGGCTGGACATGAACTACCATCTTCATAGGCGTGCCGGCACACGCGAGGCAATCTGATACCCCAGGCATCGTACTGGGTGACGACTATCGTGCATCACCGGTTCTGGTTCCTGACGACATTCAGGAAGTTGCCTTTCATTCGTTGCATTATCAGGCAATTGCCCGCCCGGGTCGCGCCTGCTTGAGCAGGGGCTGGAGCGAGGAGGCAAGTCACTCCTCGATTGGTTCGGAGGCTATTTCAGCGGGCGAACTCGCCCACGCCCGGCCACGCTACCGTCAGCGCCGTGTCCACGTGCTGCTGAAATGCAGTGCCATCGCTCAGCTGAGGTGCCGCCTGAAAAATTCGATCGTTCGATCCCACGCGAGCTTTGCCGCCGCTTCGTTGTAGCGGGGCGTTGAATTGTTGTGGAAGCCGTGCTGCGTGCCCGGATAGACATGCGCCTCGTACGGCGTGTTATTGGCTTTGAGGGCAGCCTCGTATGCGGGCCACATGGCGTTGATGCGCTCGTCCATCTGCGCGTAGTGGATCAACAGGGGCGTCTTGACCTTGGCCATGTCCGCCGCCGCCGGTGCCGCGCCGTAGAACGGGACACCGGCGCTGAGCTCGTTCCCCAGCACCACCGCAAGATGGTTGACCATGCCTCCGCCCCAGCAGAAACCCGTGGCACCGAGCTTGTTGTTCGAACTCGCGTGCGCCTTGAGGTAGCGGGCGCTGTTGATCATGTCCTCGCGCAACTTCGCCTGGTCCAGCTTCGCCTGCAGTTCCCGGCCCGCATCGTCGTTGCCGGGGTAACCGCCAACCGGCGCGAGGCCATCGGGTGCGAGCGCGAGGAAGCCGGCGACGGCGGTGCGCCGCGCCACATCCTCGATGTAGGGGTTGAGGCCGCGGTTCTCGTGGATCACGAGCACGGCCGGGAACGGACCGGTCCCCGCGGGTGTCGCAAGATACCCGCGCATCGTGCCGGACGTGCCGCCGCGCGAGGGATATTCAACGTACAGTCCCTTCATGCGCTCGTCGGTGAAGGAGACGGTCTGCGCCAGGGCATACCGGGGCATCAGCGCGTGTGCCATCGCCAGTGCCGATGCGCCGCCGATGGTGATCGCTGCGGCGCGGCGCAGGAACTCACGGCGGTCGATGCGACCGTGGCAATACTCGTCATACAGGTCGTACACCGACTGGTCGACTTTCAGGTCTGCCACGGCTCTCGCTCCCAATGGCTTTGTGGGTGGTCAATGCCCGCCGCGCTGAACCACAAACGAATATAGGTACCCGCGCAGGGAGAGGCAACCGAGGAAGCGAACTTCCGTTCATCAGGACAATCCATAATGCTGGATGCATCGGCGACGAACGATCGCGTGTCGCGATTGCCGACGGTCCGGGTGACGGGAGTCCGCGTGCACGGTCGACGCAGCAACGGCCGTCCCGGACCTCGGTAACGCCGCGTCAGAACCACGAACCAGAAAGGTGTCTCATGCGCTCATTCCTGCAAACGCACGTCTCGCGACGCACGGTCATGAAGGGTGGCCTGGCCGCCGCGGTTGGCCTGGCCCTGGGAGAGGGCGCGATGGCGGCCGATGCGACGTCGCTCCCGCTGATCACCAAGGCCATTCCGTCGTCGGGGGAGAAGCTTCCGGTCGTAGGCGTGGGCACCAATGCATACGGCGTGACGGCAGCGGGGGACATCGCCGCACGTCGTGAGGTACTCCAGGCTCTCTCCGAGGTCAGCGGTTCCGTGGTGGACACGGCCCGCGGCTACGGCGAATCGGAGGTGGTCATCGGACAGCTCCTGGCCGAGCTCGGCAATCGCGGCAAGCTGTTCATTGCCACCAAGACACCGATGGGCGGCGACATGTCCAACGGCGCGGCGGTGCTGCAGGACTCCTTCAATCGTCTGCGCGTCGACCGTGTGGACCTCATGCAAGTGCACAACTTCCATGGCCTGGATGAGCTCATGCCCGTGTTCCAGGATTGGAAGAAGGCCGGCAAGATCCGTTACATCGGCATTACGACGTCCATGGACGCGCAGTACCCGCAGATGAAGGCGGCGATGCAGAAGTACCCGCTCGACTTCATCCAGGTCGATTACTCCATCGGGAACCGCACCGCCGACGACGAGATCCTGCCAATGGCGCGGGACAAGGGCGTGGCCGTACTGGTGAACATGCCGCTGGGCGGTCGGCGCGGCAACCTGCTTCCCAAGGTTGCCGACAAGCAGCTACCGGACTGGGCGGCGGAGATCGATGTCACGAGCTGGGCACAGTTCCTGCTCAAGTACATCATTGCTCACCCCACGGTGACGTGTGTCATTCCGGGCATGACCAAGCTGACACACTTGCAGGACAATCTTCTTGCCGGTCGTGGCCGACTGCCGGACGCACCCATGCGCAAGCGCATGGAACAACACTGGGAGAGCCTGTAAGCGAGTCTGACGCACAGTGGCATCGCGGGCGCGTAAATATGAAGGCCGGACGGCGCGCGCAGAACCCCGTAACGTCCAGCGCCTGTCAGCCGGGACTTTCGCATTGCTCGTCGCCTGATACCGTCGACGTGCTGCTGTGCCGACACACTGGAGCGCTTTCAGTGCCGCAGGACTGGTAGCCGGGCAAAGTCACGGACCAGGTGGTTCCTGGTGCGAGTGCCGCACGGCTCACCGATTCGCGCGTGGCAGCGTGAACCTATCGTCAAGCAGCTCGCACCCTCGATCTCCCGCCGCGAACCAGCACGACTGCCAGGCCAGCGATCGCACCGATGGCGGCCATGAACATGTCCTTCTGCGAATCCCATTCGTCGCCCTGGGTGCCGAGATAGGCCAGGCCAAGGTCGCCACCGAAAACCTCAGCAGCAAGCCATTCAATCGTCTCGTAAGTGACGGAATGGCCCATCATGAAAAGCAGGGGCATCAGGTAGCGCCAGATACGCTGGGGTCGTGCACGGGCCTCGAAGAGTTCCCAGACCGCAGGGAACACGAGCAGGCCGTAGCTGAAATGCACCAGTCGATCGTAGTGGTTACGAGAGTCCGGACCGGATGTCTCGACGCCAAGAAGACGCAACCAGTCTCTCCCACGGCACTTCGCTGTATGTGTAGTGCGCCCCGACCTCGTGCAGGACAAAGAATACGAACATGCATGTGTACGCGAAGTTCGACAGGCGCAGCGTGCGATGCGTCAGCACGAGCAACGGCAGCGCGATGAAGACGATCATGTTTTCGAGCAGCCAGTCCTGCCGATACCACGGTGCGATCGCCAGTAACGACCAGATCACGGCAAACAGCACCAGCAGCACGATCGGATAGCGGCTATTGTCTTGTTCGGGCACCACGACTGCTCCGGTCGGGATCTGGAGGCTGCTCGACGACCACTCACCATCGGAGCAGCATGGCGCCCCACGTCATACCGCCGCCGACGGCCTCCAGCAGCACGAGGTGACCGGGCTGGATGCGGCCGTCACGGACAGCGGCGTCGAGAGCCAGCGGCACGGATGCGGCGGAGGTGTTGCCCTGCGTCTCCAGCGTCGTGACGATCTTGTCCGTCGGCATGCCGAGCTTGCCTGCGGTCGCCTGGATGATGCGGAGATTGGCCTGGTGGGGAACCAGCCAATCGAGATCGGAACCGACCAGTCCATTCGCGGCCAGCGCTTCGTTGCAGACATCTTCCAGTGCCCGCACCGCGAACTTGAACACGGCCTGCCCGTCCATGTGCAGGAAGGCATGGTCGTGGAGGACGCCGTCCTGCACGTGTCCTGCGGCTTCGAGGATATGGCTCTGTCGACCGTCTGCGTGCAGATGGCTCGAAAGGATGCCGGGCTGTTCTGACTGCTTCAGGATCACTGCGCCCGCGCCGTCGCCAAACAGCACGCAGGTGCGGCGGTCGCTCCAGTCGAGCAGGCGCGAGAAGACCTCGGTTCCCACCACGAGCGCGCACTTGCACTGACCGCTGGCCACGAACTTGTCGGCGATCGAAACGGCGTAAAGAAAACCGGTGCATGCGGCCTGTACGTCGAAGGCTGCGCCGCGGGTCACGCCGAGTTTCCGCTGCAGCAGGCAGGCCGTCGACGGAAAGATCATGTCGGGCGTGCTGGTGGCCAGCACAATCAGGTCGATGTCGTCGGCGGTCACGCCCGCGGCATCCATCGCACGACGCGAGGCATGCAGGGCCAGGTCCGACGCCTTCTCATCCTCATCCGCGACAAAACGGCTGCGAATACCCGTGCGCGAGAAGATCCACTCGTCGCTCGTATCGATGCGCTGCTCGATTTCCCGGTTCGTCAGTGTCTTTGCCGGCAGATAGGTGCCGGTGCCGACAATTCTTGAATATCCCATCGGGGCAGTTTAGCAAGTTGGAGCGTGACGGTCCGTCGCGCCAGGATGCGAACAAGCGACCCATGATTCAAAAGTTCACGGGGAGCGGCGCCACCTTGTGCGCCTGTCGCACCTGCGACTGGATCGCTAGTCGGTTCGGGCGTGCGGATGTCATCGGTTGCCATGGCCTTCGACCGTCTGCCGCAGGCCCGCAATGATCCCGTCGAGCGCCACGGCAAACAGTTTCTCGTACGGACGACCCGGCATGCGATCCACCATGGACGCGAGGACCGGAAAGCGCTCGGGGTGTTCGAAAATCCTGCGCCGCGCAATCTCGCTGGAAAAAGCCCTTGCGCCCGGTTTGCGCTGCGGAGCATCCAGGAAAGTCATCGGGTTGATCAGGAACGATAGCTGGTTCAGGCCGAGCAGGATGTCTTCCTCATCCAGTCCGCCTTCGTGCAGGATCTCGAGGATCGATTCGATCCATGTGAAGGCGCCCGTTGACTCACTCCGCCTCATGAGCACAAAACGTGCAAGTCCCGGATGGTCCAGGTGGGCACGCTGCTGGGCCAGCACGAGCTGGCGGATGCGCTCCGTCCAGTGCAGTTCTCTTGCGGGAGTGGGAATCGAGTCGTAGATCAATTCGGCCACCCTGTCCAGCAAGGCGTCCTTGTCCCTGAAGTGGTGATAGAGGGCGGTCGCGGTGATGCCGAGTTCGTCTGCGATCTGGCGCATCGATACGCTCGCGAAGCCGCCCTGCCTGATGCGACGCAGCGTCACCCGCACGATCTGTTCGGCAGTCGTGTCGCGTCTGGCGCGCGCATGTTTCTTTACGGCCGACTTCTTGCTCGTTCGGGGCATTGCAGCTTCGCTCTTCATTTCTTCGATCGTGACCGGGCTACCAGCCTCTGCGGCCTTGCTGCCGCCATCGTGCCTGCCTTCCGCAGTGCAGCACAACTGTACAGTGTTAAGGAAAGAACTTGACACCGTTAAGTTCAGCGAGTGCAGTATCGACATCGAACTTGAACACCGTTCGTATATCGGTACGTCGCTCGGCCATTGCTGAACGGGCAATGCCCGGGGAAGGGGCCCAGTCGGCCGGCCGGGTCTTCAACCTTCAGGGGGATCATCTGCATGCACACGTCACACAGGGTTGTTGCGCGAGCGGTCAGCATCGCCTTGTCGATGGGCCCGGCGACCAGTCTGGGCGCAGGCGACCACGACGGCGTCCGGTGGCCGCCGACCTCCGGGGCCTTGGAACAGATCGTCGTCACGGCCCGCCGCCGCGAGGAACAGCAGCAGGACGTTCCCGTCGCCGTGACGGCCCTCAGCGCAGATTTTCTGACGCAGAACGCAGTCGTGAAAATCACCGACCTGAACGGCAAGGTGCCTGCCCTGCGCATCGACAGCTTCAATTCCCCGTCCTATACGAATATCGGCATACGCGCGCAGCGCAGTCCGAATGTCGCACCCGGGCAGGACTCGGCCGTCGGCTACTACCTGGACGAAGTCAACTACGGCTTCCCGGTGGGCATCAATCAGCAGATGTTCGACCTGCAGTCCGTCGAAGTCGTCAAGGGACCGCAGGGCACGCTGTTCGGACGCAACACGACCGGCGGTGCCCTGTTGGTCACGACGGCGCGACCGGAGAAGGCCTTCGGCGGCAGCGCGAAGGCGGGCTTCACTTCGTTCGACAGCGGGTCCGGCTACTCGGCGACCGGCATAGTCAACCTGCCAGTCGGCGATCATCTGCAATTTCGCGCGGCGATCAACACGATCCAGCGGGACGGCTACGTCGAGAACGTGATCTCCAACGAATTGCTGGACTCATACGAAGTCACGCCGTGGCTCGGAGTCACGAACCGCGATCCGATGAACGAGGAGAAATCCACCGGCTGGCGGCTCTCGGCGCTCTGGCAGCCGAGCGACTCGGTGGAGAGCCTGTTCGTGTATCAGGGCAGCCACCTGCGTGGCAACGGTAGCGCCTATACGTTGACTGCGCTGAACCCGGCGGGCTTTACCAATTTTGCGACCGGCGGCGGCGCCCAGGAAGCTTTCGTGCGTCGGCAGCAGGAGCAGCGCAACGACTTCTGGACCGTGGAGCAGGGTGCCGACCTCTACAACGAACTCGACACCAGCTCGATCATGAACGTGACGACCTGGGACATCAGCGACCAGTTGACGCTGAAGAACGTCGCTGGCTACCGGGACTTCGAGAACCGCGATGCCATCGGCATCTCCGGCGTGCCGTACCAGGTCCTCGACGTGAAAATCCCGGACGTCGGCCGGGAATGGTCTGAAGAGCTGCAATTGCAGGGCGAAACAGGCGGCGGGATCAGCTGGGTCGCGGGCGTCTACTACTCGTTCCAGCACATCGACCATCCCAACGAGACGCTGGCGCTGCCGCAGTTCGGGTCGACGGGAACAGGCCAGAACAGCGTGGTGGACAACACGAGCCAGGCCGTCTTCGGCCAGGGCACGCTCCCGCTTGCATTCGTGGACGGTCTCTCGATCACGGCCGGCGCGCGCTACACCAGCGACGAACGGGAAATGACGGCCAGGAAATACGTCGATGCCGACCGCACGACCTGCGCGTTGACCGACTCGGCTGGTGCAACGCTGCCGAACGATGCCTGTTTCCTGCGCGGCGACAAGACTTTCTCCGAGACGACGTACAACATCAGTCTCGATTACAAGATCAATACGGACACGCTGGTGTACCTTGCGCATCGGCGCGGTTATCGGTCCGGCGGATTCAACTACCTGCCCGACAACCCGGAGACATTCGGTCCGTTCAAGCCGGAGATCGTCAAGGACTACGAACTTGGCTTGAAAAAAGACTGGCTGATCGGCGGGGCAGGCCTGCGCACGAACATTGCGATCTACACGCAGGACTACCAGGACATCCAGCGCATCACCTCGCCCGTGGACGACCCGACGTCATTCTCAGTCATCAATGCTGCGTCAGCGACCATCGACGGCGGCGAACTGGAAGTCACGCTCCAACCCGTCGAGAGCCTCGAGATCAGCGCCTATTACGCGCACATCGATGCTCAGTTTGACGACTTCAAGACGGGCGCCGGCGATTTCACGAGTCACAAGATGGCGCAGGTGCCGGAGGACCAGTATGCCGCCTGGGTCCGTTACAAGTTGCCGTTGCCCGAATCGATCGGCGGCTTGAGCCTGCAGGCCAGTTACTCCTACCAGACGCGGGTCTTTTTCTCGGATACCGCGCAAGGGCCGGGCGAAGGCCCGGCCGACAGCCAGAGTCAGGAAGGCTATGGCATCCTTAACCTGCGGGCGGACTGGCAGGACTTTTTGGACAAGCCGCTCGACCTCGCTCTTTACGTCAACAACGCCACAGCCGAAGAGTACAACTCGTTCGGCATCCAGCTTTACCCGTCGCTCGGCTACAACATCGCGATGATCGGCGAGCCCAGGGTCTACGGAATCGAAGCGACCTATCGTTTCTGATCCCGACGCACGGCCAAACCGCGGCGACAATACTTTGGAGCTAAGCGCATGACTTACGTGACAAAACTCGCAGACGGACCGACGGAACTCGACCGGGTCTGGCGCCTGCGTTCGAAGTATTACGAGCTCTTCATGACGGACTACCACCGCTCGCTCGAGCGCCTGGACCCGGTATTGATCGAAGTATGCCGGTTGTGGATGGCGACGCTTCTCGGCAGCAAGCTCGACCTCTCGCTGCGCTACAAGGCGGCCGTCGCGGCCGGCCTCAGCGAAGCCAAGGTGAATGACCTGGCCAATTATGCGAAGTCGCCGCTCTTCACGCAGCAGGAAAAAGTCTGCCTCGATTTCGCGGAGCAGTTCGTCATCCAGTCGAGCAACATCACCGACGACGACGTCAAGCGCTTGAGCGGCGTGCTGTCGTGGGAGGACGTGATCTACTTCGTCAAGGCGCTCAACGCCTTGGAGCAGTTGTCGCGCTCATCGACCGTGTTCGACATCCAGCCTTCAGATGTCGTGCCCTCCACGATGACAAATCATTTCCAGGCCGCGCCGTCGAGCGCGCACTGACACGGAGCACAGCAACATGGCAACCACGGCGCGCATTCCTGCCGACCTCGCAGCCGGCTTCGAAATGATGGTCGAGGACGGCGACACGCCCGCCGCCAGGATCGCCATTCCAACCGAACTCAGCCGGCTTGCCGCGATCCCGATCATGAGCGAGGGCTCGTTCCAGATCGATCCAGTCGTGCACGAGTGCATCCGGCTCTTCAACGCCAACTACAACGGCTGCACGTACTGCCAGAACGCCCGCCAGGCCGTTGCGGTGCAGGCGGGACTCAACGAAGACATGGTCTCCAAGCTCATGAACTTCGAGCAGAGCGAACTGCCGGCCAACATCAAGGCTGCGCTCAAGATCGCGAATGCGATGCACTCGGGCCCGCAAACGATGAACCAGGCGATCTGGGACGAAGCGCGCAAGCACTACAGCGAGCAGGAAGTCGTCGACATCGTGCTGCTCGCGATGCACGGGGCGGGCAGCAAGGTGGCGGTGACCCTCGGCCTCGAGCCGGGACCGCAAGCCTCGTCGCGTCTCTTCTTCCCGGCGGAGGAAGTATACGGACACTCGCCGGAGCTCAAGCGCGCCGTCGAGGAACTCGAGCGCAAGGGTATTGCCGTACGCGAGAACAGCAAGATCGATTACAAGGTCGACGTCAAGATTCACCAACACGAAGGCAAGCAGCGCGGAGCGACGTTCATGAGAGGCCTCAAGGACAAAGTGGCCGTCGTCACGGGGGGCGCATCCGGGATCGGGGCAGCGGCCTGCAAGCGCTTCGTGGACGAAGGTGCGCGTGTCGCGATTGGAGATATCGACGGTGACCGCGCCAAGGCGCTGGCCAAAGAACTCGGGATCGCTGCGATCGCGGTGCAGTTCGACGCGGGGGATAACGAGTCCGTGCGGAATCTCGTCGAGACCGCGGCGTCCACCTTCGGACGCCTCGATTATCTCTTCAACAACGCAGCGATCATGGCGAACGAAGTCATCATTCGCGACACGAATCCGGTCGACATCGACTTCGAACTCTGGGACAGGGTGCAGCGGGTGAACGTGCGAGGTTACCTCGCTGGCTGCAAGTATGCGATACCGCACATTCTCAAGGCGGGCGGCGGAGCGATCGTCATGACCGCGTCGGGCTCAGGCCTCAAGGGCGATCTCTCCAACATTGCGTACGGATGTTCTAAAGCGGCGATCATGTCGATGGCCCGCTACGTCGCCACGCAATACGGCAAGCGGGGTATCCGCTGCAATTCGATCAATCCCGGACTGATCCGTACCGAAGGCGGCAAGAAGAACGTGTACGGTCCCATGGTCGAGATCATGGAGCGGAACACGCTCGTGCCGCGGCTGGGCCAGGCGGCGGATGTCGCTGCGATGGCAGTTTTCCTGTGTTCGGACGATGGCGAGTTCGTCACGGGTCAGGAGATCGGAGTCGATGGTGGAATCATGTCGCACATGCCGTACATGGGCGATCTGCTGCGCGCCGACCTCAAGTGGGACACACCGCCGCCCGCGTCCTGACGCAACGCGTCGCTGGGTGACGGCCGACGATGAAGCGGGAGCCATTGGCGTTCAGTGAGTGGCGCCTGCATGTCGCCCTGGTCACGTGCGCCTATGTCGGCGTGTCCGGGATCACGACACTGTTTGCGCTGCTGAGTCATCTCTACCGCGAGTTCGACGATCCGGTCGGCGTCGGTTGGACGGTGACGGGTTACTACCTGGTGTCCGCAGTCGCGGCGGCCGTATGCGGCCGGTTCGGCGACCTCTATGGCCGGCGCCGGATGGTGCTCTGGGTGCTTCCGGTGGCCGCGACGGGCGCGCTGGTCAGTGCGCGGTCGCCGTCGCTCGGCTTGATCACGGCGGGTTGCGCGCTCCAGGGCGTCGCAGGTGCCCTGACACCACTCACGCTGGGCATCGTCAGGGAATCGTTGCCGAGCACACGAGTGCCATTCGGCGTCGGCTTGATCATGGCGTCGCTCGTGGCGGGCGGAGGCCTTTCATTCATGGTGGCCGGGCTCGTCGTCGACCATTTTTCATGGACGGGCGGGTTCTACCTGAAGGTGGCTCTCGCGATTCCCGCGTTCATGCTCATGCGTTCGTTCGTACCCGACCGCAGACCCCCGCCGCCCGGAGCGCCAGTCAATGTCCTCGTCGGCACGATGTTTGCGGTCCCGATCGCGATGGCATTCGCGGCTGCCGGGTTCGCGCATAGTCGCGGTCTGGCCGACCCGCTCGTCATCGGCTTGTTGCTCGCCGCTGCATTTTCGATGGTCGCGTGGGCGCGGCACCAGGCTCGTGCGGTCGTCCCACTGATCGACCTTCGCCTGTTGGCGCGTCGCCAGGTCTTCATCGCCAATCTCTGTCTTGCCTTTCTGTGCCTGGGCTGCATGCAGAACGGCCAGGTGCTCTCGTTGTTCCTGCAGCAACCGATCGTCTCCGGTGCCGGCTTCGGGTTGAGCGCCACTCTGTCGGGCTTGGCACTGATGGCATTGTTGTCGGTGGCGTTCGTCGCTGGCCCCGCGGCGGGCTCGCTGATATCGCGGTACAGCGGTCGCGCGGTGGCCACTGCGGGCTTCATGATCGGTGCCCTCGGCTGGGCTTTGAATGCGGTGTCGCACGAGAACCTCGGCGCATTCCTGCTCGCCTGCACGTTGGGCTCCGTGTGCGTCGTGGGTGTCCAGACCGCGGCATACAGCCTGATGATTGCCGCGAGCCCGGAAGAAAGGACGAGCGAAGTCGTGGGCCTCGCCAATATCGTCGTCTCGGTCTTCATGGGCGCAGGCGCACAGGTCGTCGCCCTGTTGCTTGCGCGTTCCACGGTCGAGTTCGGCGGCGGCAACCTGCCAAGCAACGGCGCTTACGCCACGACGTTTGCCTACATCGCCGTCATGAGTCTGCTGGGCATGCTGGTCGCACTCGCCGCACCGCGGGCCCCGCGCGTGAACAGGACTTGAGCCTGGTGACCGTGGCGGCCTCGTTCGGCTCTGTTCCCCCGGAGCCGGCGAGGTCGTCACGGTGCACTGCGATGCGCTGGCGTCGGAGCCCGTCGCGTCAGAGCAACCCCACGAGCTTCAGGTCGGTCAGATACTTCTCGATGAGTTCGCGCGAGATGTGCGGGATGTCTCGCTCCGGACCGATCTGCAGCGACTGCACCGCCTCCCGGAAGCGGCGCGCCGAGACGATCGCCCCGCCCGTTGCCGGCATCGGATGCCGCAATTGATGCAGCAATGGCAGGAATGACTGCTGCCGCTGCTTCTCGGGGAGGCCCTTCAGGGCCGTCTCGAATCGCTCGACCCAATCGGCATAGTCGTCCAGGCGTTGTATCGGGTGACCTGCTTCCGTCATCCACTCGACGAACTGGTCCATCGAGATGCCGTCGTCGTGGGGGTTCAGCACGTGGTAGGTGTGGTATCCGCCTTTCGCGTGCTCACCCAGCGCCACGATCGACGCCGCGGTGAAGTCGACCGGCAGCCCGTCATAGTGCGCGCGAACGGGGCGGCCGTCGGCCGGTGCGCGATAGAAAGAGCGGGGCGCGAGCCCCGTCTTGACGACGCTGTAGATCCAGCGCGTGAACATGTCGGGGACGTTGAGCTGGCCCCGATATCGACCGTGCGCCAGGATCATGTCGGACCGGAACGTGCTCACCGGCAACCCGAACCGTGCATTCGCGTCGCGCAGCAGCACCTCCGCGGCCCATTTGCTGGTCGCGTAGCCACTGGCATAACTGCCGGCCTGCAATGACCGCGCCGGTACGGCAGTGCGGACGTCGGCGTCCTCGTCGATGCACTTGCCATCCGGGCCATGAGCGACCGCGACGGTCGATACGTTCACGAAGCGCTTGAGCCGCTCCGTGAGTGCGAGCCGGATGAGTTCGGCCGTGCCGACCACGTTGGGCCCGAAAAGTTGCGAGTAGGGCAGGACGTGATTCACGAGCGCGGCGGGATGCACGATCACGTCCACCGACTCGGCAAGCCGTGTCCAGGTGTCGTGATCGAGGCCCAGGTGACGCTCGGCGAGGTCGCCCGCATGGACCTCGAGGTGCTTCTCGGCGAGGGCGGCGAAGTGGCGCATGAGCGTCTCGTCGCCGCTGTCGAAGACTTCCTCGATGCGTCGACGGGCATCGGCGGCGTCGCGGCCACGCACGATGCAGACCAGGCGCCCACCCGAGCCTGCGAGGCGCTCCAGCCACTCGAGGCACAGGAATCGACCAAGGTAGCCGTTCGCGCCGGTCAGCAGCACGGTACGCGGCGGCGCGCTGGAGGCGGGCGGCAGGGACGCGGCGCGCTCCAGCGTCGCGTCGTCGATGAACCGGTCCAGCGTGAGATCGGACGCGCGCGCTTCCGACGCATCGCGCCCGTGCACCGAGGCGAACGTCGGACGCTCACCTCCCGTCTTGCGTGCTTCCTCGATGAACGTCGTCAGCTGGCGGAGACTGCCGGACGGATGCGTGATCACGCCGACGGGGACCTCGACGTCGTAGATCTCCTCGAGCAGCATCGAAAGCGAGAGCGCCGAAAGCGAGTCACCCCCGATGTCTTTGAAGCTCACTGGTTCGCCGGGCTCGAGCCCCTCGATACCGAGAGTCGCCTGCACGGCGCGCGTGACGGTTTCCAGCACGGGTGCGTCGCGGCCGCCGCTGCGGAGATCGTGGAGCTCGTGGGCCTGTTTCGCCGCGATCTCGTCGTACATCGCCTCGAGGCGGGCACCGTACCGCGCCTTGAGCTCGGGGCGCTTGTGCTTGCCGATGCCGGTGAGCAGGCCATTCGCGACGGTGAAGGGCTCCGGCTCGACGATGAAATCGCGCGGGACCTCGTAGGCGTTGAGTTCCTCGGCGTGCGCCACCTGCTGGATTGCCTCGCGCAGCAGCGCCTTGACGGCCGGCTCGTCCGCGAGCGAGACGCCCGATTGTTCGAGGGCTTCCGCGTCGGGGACGATCACCGCCAGCAGGAAGGCGCGATCGCTCGTGCCGTACAGGTAGACCTGGTGGACCACTGGGTGCCCGGCAGTGAAGGCGGCCTCGAGCTGCGCGATTGCGACGAACTCGCCCTGCGCGAGTTTCTGCACGTTGTTGCGGCGGTCGACGTAGATGAGTTCGTCGGGGCCGATCTGGGCCATCACGTCGCCGGTCTTGTAGAAGCCGTCTTCGTCGAAGACCGCGGCCGTCGCCTCGGGCTTCTTGAAGTAACCCTGCATGAGCGTGTGCGTCTTGACCAGGAGTTCGCCGCGGGGATGAGGCTGGTCGCTCCCGAAGTAGCCCAGCTCGGGGACGTCGATCAGCTTCCAGTCGATGACGATCGGTCGCACGATCCGGTTATTGGACGTGACGCCGAGGACCTCGGTCGCGCCGTAGTTGTTGACGATCGTCGCATCGAGACATTGCTGGATGAATGCGTGCAGTTCCGCGGTCATCGGGGCCGAGCCGAACGCGCAGGCGAGCAGGCGCCCGCCGAGCAGTCTTTCGCGAAAATCGGCCATCGCCTCGTCGGCATCGGCGTTCGGCCCGCGAGCGGTCAACTCACCCTGATAGCGCTGGTAGATCATGTCGCAGATGCGCGGCACCAGGTTGAGCTGGGTTGGTCGCACGCTCTGCACGTCGTCGAATAGCGTCGACAGGTCGCTCTTCGCGGCGAAGTAGCAGATGCCGCCCGCAGCCAGTGTGCGCGCGATCAGGCTGCGACCGAACGAGTGGTTCATCGGCATGAAGTTCAGCGAGATCAGCGGCATCGTGTCCGGCGCGCGCCAGACGATGCCGCTCATGCGCTCGCCGTACATCGCGCCCTTGGGGGAGCCGGTGCTGCCCGAGGTGTAATAGATCGTTGCGAGCGGATCGTCGCCCGCGGCAGGAACGAACAGCGTTGCGCCGGGTAGTTCGCGACCGCGCTCGCACGCGGCCTCCAGCGTCAGCAGTTGCGTCGATTCGCTCGAGGTCGCCAGTCGCTGCGTAGCCCGCTCGAAAAGTTCGCGCTGCGCGTCGTCCTCGGTGCAGTAATCGAACACGAGCAGGCTCGCGGGCGCATGCGTGGACAGCACGATGTCGACCGCCATCTCGAGATGCTCGATGCTCGTAGCGAGACATCGGGGCTCCGTTTCGGCAATGATCGCCGCGAGCTGGGCCGTTGGAGCATTGGTCTGCAGCGGCACGCTGACGGCGCCAACGTGGATGGCCGCAAAATCGACGGTCACGTAACCCACGCCGGCAAAGCCCAGGATGCACACACGATCACCAGGCTGTACCCGCACCGCATCCGCGTGCTGCCAGAGTCGTGCCAGCCCCCTCACATCGCTCCAGACCTCGCGATACGTGAAGGTCTCGAATCCATCCAGGAGCTGCAGCGAGGCACGACCGGTGGCCGGATCCGTCGCGACCCGCGCCGACCGTCTGCCCAGCGCCGGCCGGTCGGCGTAGGTTTCCATCGCCAGCGCCATGATCTGCGCCATCCGGCGCGAGGGATCTTTTTTCGCGTTACCGACGGACTCGAGGGGCGCGGCCGCACGGTATTGCGGATCGGTCGCCATCAACTGCTCATGGCGGGCAGCTATACGCTGGCCCCGGGCTTCGGCGGCATCGGTCGGGGCGGGTGACTGCACGGCGCTGTTCATCGAGGGTCCTCTTCCCGGACGCATTGACCGCAGCCAAGTTTAGTCTTTTCGTTCAGAAATAAACATGCTATTCATATTGTAGAATCAATGCGATGGGACCAGACGCCACGGGATCTGGCTTGCACGCCATCGCAAGTGCGTGCGGCCCCGCATCCTGTGCGTGGCACCAGGAGTCAGCATGGACCTAGAGCTCATCGGCCTGCGCGCCCTTGTTACCGGCAGCAGCTCAGGCATCGGAACCGGTATCGCTTCAGTGCTGGCGAGGGAAGGTGCGGTCGTCGTGGTGCATGGCCGTGACAAGACGCGCACCGCTGCCGTCGCACACGCTCTCGCGAAGGATGGCGCGACCACGCATTGCGTAACCGGCGACCTGTCGACCATCGCCGGCTGTTCCGCAGTGGCGCAAGCCGTCGACGATGCGGTGGGCGGTGTCGACATCCTCGTCAACAACGCCGGAGGAAAGACGACGCCTGGCAATCCCGGTTGGTTCGACGTCGGCTGGGAAGACTGGATCGGCACCTACGAACAGAACGTCGGTGCCGCCGTCAGGCTGGCACATGCCTTCGTTCCCGGCATGAAGTCCCGCGGCTTCGGTCGGATCATCAACATCACCAGCGCTGCGGCGACCCAGCCCGAACCCAATATCGGCGAATACCAGGCGGCGAAGGCGGCCATGGTCAACCTGAGTGCGAGCCTGGCCCGTGCACTGTCCCACACGGGCATCACCGTGAATTCCGTCATGCCCGGCACCATCATGACGCCGGCCGTGCAACAGTGGCTGTCGCACGTGGCACAGCAGAACGATTGGGGCAATGACTGGTCGGTGATCGAGCGCCGGTTTACGACCGAATTCATTCCGCTGTGCACGGACAAGCTCGGGCGGCCCGAGGACATCGGCCGCATGGTCGCGCTGATTGCGAGTCCGTTGTCCAGGTACATGACTGGCGGCAATTACCGGGTCGACGGCGGCCAGGTTCGTTCGATCGGTTGACGAGGTCGCCCGCGACCGGACGAACCCTCGAATCGGAGCATTCATGGCCAGCGAAGTTACAGCCTTTGAAATTCACGTACCTGAGTCGGAGCTCGAGCAGCTGCGTGCAAAGCTCGACCTGACGCGCTGGCCCGATGCCGAAAACGGGGACGGGTGGAATCAGGGGGTACCGCTCGACCGCGCCAAGGCGCTATTGAGCTATTGGCGGCACGAGTACGACTGGCGACGCTGCGAGGCGATGCTGAATCGCCTTGGGCAGTACCGAACGGCGATCGACGGGGTCGGTATCCACTTCCTGCATGTTCGCTCCCCGCATGCCGAAGCGCTGCCACTGATCATGACGCACGGCTGGCCGGGCTCGGTGATCGAATTCCACAAGGTCATTGGTCCCCTCACCGAACCCGAGACGTTCGGCGGCAAGGCAGCAGACGCCTTTCACGTGGTGGTGCCATCGCTGCCGGGCTATGGGTTCTCGGACAAGCCAACGGCGCCGGGCTGGACCGTCGAAAAGATCGCGTTGGCGTGGAGCGAACTCATGACGCGCCTGGGCTACGCGCGTTTCGTCGCACAGGGCGGCGACTGGGGTGCAGCAGTCACGACCGCGCTGGCGATGCTGAAACCTGCGGGGTTGGCGGGCGTGCACATGAACATCGTCTCATCGAGACCGCGGAGGCTGCCGCGGGACGAGGCTACGCCGGAAGAGCTGAGAGCCATCGCGGCAATGGATCGGTACCAGCGCCGCGAGAATGGCTACGCCATCGAGCAGGCAACGAAGCCACAGACGCTTGGTTATGGGCTCGCCGATTCGCCGGCGGGGCAGGCGATGTGGATCTATGAAAAGTTCCAGTCGTGGACGGACTGCGGCGGCGAACCGGAAAGCATCCTGACGCGTGACGAGATGCTGGACGACATCATGCTCTACTGGCTGACGAACTCGGCGACGTCCTCTGCCCGGTTGTACTGGGAGAGCTTCTTCCGCCTGGGCCCCGTCCAGGTCGACGTGCCTGCGGGGTTCAGCGTGTTCCCGAAGGAGTTGTTCCTGTCGCCGCGTCACTGGGCGGCGGAGAACTTCAAGAATATCGTCTACTGGAACGAAGTCGAGCGGGGCGGTCACTTTGCCGCGTTCGAGCAACCGGCAATCTTCGTGCGCGAACTGCAGCGCTGCTTTCGACCGTTTCGCTGACCCAGGGACGCCGACGCCGCAAGCTCACGCGCCCGCGAGGTCCAGGCACATTTCCGCCACGCGGGCCCGGTCGATGACACGCTGCGCGACGGCCTCGACGCGCACGTCGCCTGCGGCCAAAGCTCCCGTCTCGTAGCGACGCTTCATGCCTTCCGCGATGATCGCGATACGCCAATAGTTGAAGGCCCGGTAGTAATCGAGGTCCGGGACGTCGAAGCCGGTTTGCTCCGCATACCGGGCAATCAGTTCTCCCTTGCACGGAAAGCCTCCTACGCGCGTCGGTGCCGGTTGCATCCAGACGTCGGGCCAGCGGTCGCCGGGCTCGTCCCAGTTGGCGAGCAGTCCGCCGACGTCGATCAGCACGTCGCCGAGTGCGCACAGCTCCCAATCGAGCACCGCCGCAACGCAGCCGTCATGGCCAAGGATGACGTTGCCCGGCCGGTAATCCGAGTGCACCAGGCCCGTGTGGCGCTGTTGCGGTTTGGCCGCGAGCAGGCGGGTGTGAACGCTCTCGATGATCGGCAGATCGCGCGTCCTGGTCTTTTCCCAGACCTGCCGCATGCGCTCGATCTGACGGCCGAGCTGGTCATCGCGCGGACCCAGGTTGCCGAGCCCGACGCGGTCGACATCCACTTTGTGCAGCTCGGCGAGCGCGTCGACCAGGCTGAATGCCATGCGCCGGCGCGAAGCCTCGTCGGGCAACACGTCGGGCACGCTCGAGGGTCGGTCCACGATCGCGCCGTCGACCCACTTCATCACGTAGAACGGCGCACCTGTCACGGTGCCGTCCGCGCATGTCCCGACGACGGGGGGAACCGGGACGCTCGTTTCCTGCAGCGCGCAAAGGATCCGCGCCTCGCGCAGTACGTCGTGCGCTCCGCGCGGAAAATCGCCGAGTGGAGGACGGCGCAGGGCGTACCGACTGCCTGCAGCGTCGACTACGCTGTAGGTCAGGTTCGAGTGACCTCCAGCGACCAGGGTGAAGCGCAACGGCGGTTCCGCACCGGCCACTTCGTTCGTGAACCATGCCTCGACGTTCGCCGGCTCGATGCCCTTCAGTTCGGGCATGGCCGGGGTCAGTCATGCAGGCCGACGGGTCGTCCGTCGACCATCAGGTCGTGGTACTCGCACATGCCCTCGCCACGCCGCTGCAGGAACGTCCAGTTCGTCGGCGACTTCACGATACGCAGGAGCGCGTCCTCGCCCCTGGCGTTCTTCTGCTTGTGACGGACGGGCAGCCAGGCCTGTGGTTCGCCTTCGGCGGTCCACGTCCGCTGGCCGCTGTGTATCTTCAGTCCGACGCGACGCAGTTCGAAATGCGGTGTGCCGGCGTACTCGTTCTTCATCTCGAAGTCGTCCACGAGGTGGAACCGGCCCTGCTCGAGGACGAAGCCGCTGCGAGTCTGCTTCGTGGGGCCGACGGCGCGCACGAGCACGAGGCCGTTGTCGTCATCGACCGACGCGATCAGCCAGCGCAGGTAAATCTTCGCGTGCCAGTTGCGCGCGCCCCAGGAGTGATCCTTGCCGCCGCCCACGTCCTCGACGTGCCAGTGCTGGTCGCCGACGCGGACCGTGCCGGTGGAGCGCGCGAGGTGCTGATAGTGCAGGTCGGCCTGGCCGGGCAGAAAAATACGGTTGATGTGGTCCTGGTCGAAACCCATCACGGTGTGCAGCCCGGTCGACTTGCAAACGAGGTCGACCTCGGCATGCGTGCGCGAAGCCGAGGAGAACGCCTGCTTCGGATCGGTCAGCGACCACGGATCGTCGAGCAGCAGCACCTCGCCTGAATAGCGCACTCGGTTCGCGTGCCAGGGGTCGAGGATTTCCCAGGACTGGTTTCCAGCACCCAACGTGTTCTTCGTGATCGTCGGCCGCTCGAAGAAGAACGCGGCACGTCCGTCGGGCAGGTTGACGCAGGCGGACATCTCGGCGTGACCTTCGTTGACGCGGTTGCCGATCCGGAACCAACCACCAACGCGCTGTCTCGAATCCCAGAAGTCGACGTAACGGCTTTCGTTCCAGTTGGAGGCCGCCCCAACTTCGTGCACGCCCTCGTCCGCGTCGATCAGTTGAATGCCCATATTGCTGGCGTCGCTGTAATGGTTGACATCGAATTTTCAGGTTGCGATTATCGGGACGTTCATATAACAAATCAACGTTCATATTATCGAACATTGATTGAGGACGAATCATTCGCTGGCTTCGTCGTTCAAGCGCATTGAGGAGAGTCGAGTGAGCCGCAACGATCTGAACGGATTCATGGGCGGCTGCTCCCTGTTCAATGAGCCAATGCACTACCGGTTCGGACAATGAACCGTGGTTGATCGCGGTCCCCACGCCGAGTCGGCGGGCTATCCGGCGCCGGGACGCGCCCGTTTTGGCCTCGTCGTCCTGACGTTCACATACGTCGTATCCTTCGTCGACCGGCAGGCATTGAGCCTGCTGGTCGAGCCGATCCGGCGGGATCTCGGGTTGACGGACATGCAGCTGGGCTTGCTGCAGGGCGTCGCGTTTGCGACGGTCTACGCCGTGGCTGGACTTCCGCTTGGCCGGGCGGCGGATCAATTCAATCGCCGCAACATCATCGTGCTCGGCGTGGCGTTCTGGAGCGTCATGACGAGCCTTTGCGGCCTTGTGCGCGGCTTTCCAGCGCTGCTGCTTTGTCGTGCCGGGGTCGGGGTGGGCGAGGCCGCACTGTCGCCTTCGGCGTATTCGATGCTGTCCGACTATTTTCTGCCACGGCAGCTGCCGGCGGCGATGTCGTTCTACAACATCGGGCCATCCATCGGCAGCGGTCTCGCTTATCTGCTGGGTGGCGTCATCCTGTCGTTCGCGGGCGATGCCAGGACCGTCAACCTGAGCATGCCGTTCCTGCACGAGGTCCGGCCCTGGCAGGTCACGTTCGTCGTGCTCGGGGGCCTCGGGCTTCTCGTGATCGCCTTGCTGGCGTTCGTGGCCGAACCACACCGCCGCGCCCTGTCGAGGTCGTCCGTGCAGGAAGTACGGTTTGCGGAAACCGTCAGGTTCCTCCGCGTCCACGCCTCCAGCGTGCTCGCGCTGTTTGCGGGTCTCTCGTTGCTGGGCGTGCTGAGTTACGCGGTCATGACGTGGTATCCCACGATGATCGTGCGCAGCTTCGGCGAATCGGTCAGCAGGACGGGCATGCTGCTCGGCCCGTTGTTCATCGTCTCGAGCATCGCCGGAAATCTCGGGGGCGCCTGGTGTGCGCTGCGGGTGGCCGATCGCGGCCATCGCGACCCTTACGTGCGCTGGGCCCTCATTGCGGCGTGCCTGGTCACGTGCCTGGGCGTCGCCGTTCCCCTCATTCCGTCACTGGTCGGTACCTACGCGGCCGCAGCACTGCTGATCGTCGTGCAGAGTTCCTGGATGGGCTCGGCAGTCGCGGGACTGCACCTTGCGGTTCCCCACTCGATGCGCGCCCAGCTGACGGCGATCCTGCTGCTTTGCACCAACCTCGTCGGGCTCAGCCTTGGCCCGAGTACGGTGGCGGCGATCACCCAGTATGTCTTCGGCGAACCCGAGGCGCTGCGCTACTCGCTTGCCATCGTTTCGGCGGTGGCGGGCACGATGTCGGTCCTCGTGCTCTGGTACAGCCTGCGCAACTTTCCCAGGCTCACGGCCGCGGCGAGGGTGGCTTGAGCAGGTCGAAAACATAGGAGCCACGATGCCGCTGCGTTTCAATCACATGGAACTGTCACTGCCACCGGGCGAGTTGACACGCTGGCGCAACGACATCGCTGCTTTTTACGGCGAAGTGTTCGGGTTCACGACGCTCGACTTTCCGCTTTTCGGACAGAATTGCCTGGTGCTGCAGACGGATCCGGAAGCCAGTCAGTTTCTCCTGGTAGTCGAGCATGAGCGCAGCCTGTCGTGCCCGGGTTTCGATCATCTTGGATTCCTGCTCGACTCACGCGAGGCCGTCGATGAAAAGCTTGCCGCCTGTCGCGCCTGGCAGGTGCGCGACGCGCGCGTCGAAATCAAGGAATACGACGACCTCGTGCTCGAACGAACGACGACGCGTTCGTTCTACGTTCGTTTTGGACTTCCGCTTTGGTTCGACGTGCAGCACATCGCGTGCAAAATTGACACGCAGGCGACGCGGCGCTGGGTCTTCCGATAGCCCGACGCGAATGCGTGTAACTTCAGTGCTTGGTCGACGACGTTGCAGCCGCCGCCGGCAGCGGGCCTGGACGCCGCATCCTGAGGTACGCGTGCACTGCGACGCCGATTGCAAGTGCAACGACGCCAAAGCAGAGGAACACCCCGGCGATGCTGGTCGCGGCTCGGATCGCGCTCGCAATGAACGGAAACAGCAATTGCGACCCGAACATCACGCCGTTGGCGAGCCCGATCGCCTGGGACCCTTGCCCGGGCGAGCTGACTGCGAGTGCCGTTGCACTCACGTTCGGGGCGAGCAGCGCGAGCGTGGCGCTGTGCACGACGATCGCCGCCGTGAAGACTGTCATCGCGTCGACCGATCCCGCCAGCACCAACGCGAGACCCATCACGACCATCATCGTTGCGGAGAGTCCATAGATACCAAGTCGCCCGTGCAGGAACCCGTAGGCGGCCGAGGCGAACACGGCCGCGATCGATCCCAGTGTCATCGGGACGGCCAGCAACCGCGTGTCCGTGACACCGAGCGACGTGAGATACAGCGGCGAGTACATCGGTCCCAGGAACATCGCGATGCCCGCGAAACCGGCCAGGCCGAGCAGGCCGAGCATCGCCGGCGTGAACAGCGTTCGCATGCCGGTCCTTGCGTCCGTGGATGCACGAGGCGCGAAGACGCCGAGAGACGCGGGCAGGCGCCAGGCGAGCGGCACGACAGCGAGCGCCACCAGGTGCACCGTGAATGCGAGATGCCAGTCCACCCGCGCGAGGGCACCGACCGCGGGGAACAACAGGATCGCCGCGGCGCCGCCGACGACCGCAAACCAGCCGAACATGCGCGCCCGGCGCATATCCGGCATGGCACCGATGCCTGCAAGCCCGCCCGTGAAAATGCCTGACAAGGACAGCCCGAGCACCACGCGCGTCGCGACCATGGCCCAGAGGTCATTCAGCAACGCCGGCGCCGTCCCGGCGATCGCGAAGACCACGAGTGACGGAACGATGACTCGGCGGCAGCCGAGTCGCGCGATCAGCGCACCGGCAAGTGGCGCACCGACCGCGAATGAGAAACTCGCGACCGCGCCGATCAGTTGGGTGAGCAGCACGGCATGCGGCGTCGCCGCGAACGCCCGCTCGATCTGTGGCAGCACGAGGCCCGGTGAAAACAAGGCCGATCGTCGAGAACAACCCGCACGCGAGCAAGGCGACCTGCGCGCCTGTGCCCAACCCGGCATTACCTGGATTGGTCTCGTTCATGCTCGTCTCCATTCACGTTCGGGCCCCTTGAGCAGCGCAGAAAAAAATCCAGGTGCGCGGGATGCGCGACGCTCAGGCGCTCCAGACCCAGAACCGCCAGTCGAGCACGCGTTCTTCGGTTTCCGGGTTGCCACGCGCGGCCCAGGTCTCGACGCGCAGTTTCAGCAGTGCGCCCGCGTCGAGTGGACGCTTTTCGACGACGGTCACTTCGCTGCGCAGCCGGTCATTCTCGACGACCGGCGCAGTGTGGTCGCAGGCTTCCCACGCCACCATCGTCAGCAGGTTCGGCAGCGCGCGTGTCGCTTGCGCGAACGCCAGCGAGATCGTGTGGCCACCGTAGACGAGACGGTCGCCGAGATACGACAAGCGTGCGTCCGTGTGCGCCATCGCCATGTTCAACGTCATACGCGCGAGTTCGGGTGCGCTCGTGACGGTGTCGCGTGCCTCGATCGAAAATGTAGTGCCCGAGTCGATCGCCAGAGCACGCAATCCTTGCCACGTGTCGATCACCTGGGCGACGTTCCAGTCGGGCAGGCTGGCGAGGAGCGTGTCCTCGGTCACGTCGTGCCCGATCGCGGCGAGATCGTCGAGGTGTCCGGTCGCGGCCTCCGCGTCCCGGCACGGAATCATCGGGCAGCGCCAGAAGTGCAGGACCTCTTGCCCGAGCTGGTTGCGGGTCGTCATCTCCAGCGCCGCAACGCCGGTCGCCGGGCGGCCCGATTGCGGACGGTTCTGGCGCAGCGCGACGACGCGCGTGACGGTGTGCAGGGTGTCGCCCAGGTGCACCGGCCGGTGCAGGACCAGTCCGCGGTAAAAGAGGTTGGCCTTCACCCGCTGGGAGGCCCAGGTCGACTGTCCGATAGCGACGTTGATCACGAGCAGTGGATGCGCCAGCGGTTCCGGGCGACCGGTGATGCGCGCACTCGCATGATGGTCGAGCGGGAGCCTGAGGCGGTCGCCCGACAGCGCCTGGAACAGTGAGGCATGGCCCTCGGTCAGCGTGACCGCGGGAGCGTCGAAGTCCTGGCCGACGGCGAGGTCCTCGAACCAGGGCCCACCGACGTGAATGCGATGCGAATCCGTCACGAACCGGCCCGTCCGCCCCGGTGCACGGATCAGGCATCCATCATCGCGAAGTCGGACTTGGCGGCGCCGCAGGATGGGCAATACCAGTCGCCGGGAATGTCTTCCCATCTCGTGCCTGGCGCAATGCCTTCGCCGGGCTCGCCAGCCGCTTCGTCGTAAATGTAGCCGCAGAAAAAACACTGGTACTTCTTCATTTCGAGCCCGTCCCCGGCGCGGGTCATGTTCGTGGTGATCCTGTTTAGCAAAAAACTGAACAATATTCAAATATACAAACGAAGTGCGGTTGCAGGCAATGACGGCAGAAAGAGCGCGCCTCGCAACCCGCCCAGGTGGCCCGAGCGCGCCTTGGTACGCCCCGCTGTGTCGCCGCGATTGTCGTGCGGGTCTTAGACGAACAGGAAGTCCTCGCGGAGCACACGGTGCATGTTCGACACCGCGACCTCCTGCATGGGGTTCGTGCGATTGCCGGGGAAGCCGTACGACTTCATGCCGCGCTGCACCTGCTCCATGTTCAGGAAGTCCTGTTCCAGGATCAGGCTGACCGCGCCGACGCCGCGCCAGTCGTCCTTGCCGTGGAAGAACTGCCGGTTGATTTTCGGCTCCGCCCCCGGCGCATAGCGCTGCAGGCCCCAGACGTCAAAGATGCACGAATCGGGGTCGTCGCCATCGGGTCGCGAACGATAGACGATCACACCGTCGGGCCAGGGCAGCGTGACCATGTTCGGGAACAGGTGCCAGTCGGTGCCCGCGCGGCCCATCTGCTCCAGCGTCACGTTCGGCCACCCGGCACCGGAAGCGATGGCCGCCTCGCGCTGGAACTCGAGTGCCTTGATGAACACGTCGAGCGGCGGTGTTTCGGGCGGTACCTCCGTGAGCAACCGGCGGACGGCCTCGCCGTCCCGTTCTGAATAGAGCACGGGCAGCGTGCGCACCAGTTCGTCGAAGTGGGCTACCACGCCGGGCCGAAGATCCGCCGGCACGGGCTTGCCCAGCCTGGGTGAAGGCGCGCCGAAGGGTGCAGGAGGCTTGCCATCCGGCCGGCCCGGGTAGCAGAACATCCCGTGCCGGCCATGCGCGAAGCTCCGCGTCCAGTCTTCGCCCTGGTGTGCCAGGATCTGCGGATGCGTAGCTGCCACGTGGTATCCCTCGTCAAACGCCTCCTGCGCGACCTTCCAGTTGCACGGCAGGCGGAATGAAGCATAGAAGCGGAACCGCATCTTGTCGTATTCGTACGGTCCGAGGTACGACGGCACCGGATCGAGGAACTTCGCGAGCGGTTCGGCGTCCGGATCCATGTTGATGAACACGAATCCGGCCCACGTGTCGACTTTCACTTCGCGCAGCCGCAGGTCGCCTTCCTCCATCGAACCGCAGCCGTGCCAGTCCTCGCGATCGAGGACGCGGATCACCTTGCCATCGAGCCCCCACTGCCAGCCGTGATACGTGCAGTGGAAGCGCACGACGTTGCCGGTCTTTTCCGTCAGGCGCCTGCCGCGATGCATGCACACGTTGTGGCAGCAGCGAGTCTTGTCGGGTGCGGACCGAACGACGATCAATCGATCGTCGCGGGCGCCGAATAGAATCGTTTTGCGTCCGAAGCGCGGGTGGCGCTCGGGACGGCACCCGGTACTCGCCAGCCCCATACCCAATTAAACCGAACGATGTTCTAATATAGAAACGAACCGTAACCGCGGCAGACATCGGGAGCGAGCATGTCTCGAGCCAACGGCACCCTGCGAGTGGGCATCATCGGCGCCAACTGGAGCCTGAAAGTGCATGGCACGGCGTGGCGCCTGCTGCCGGGCGTGGAAGTGGCCGCCGTCTGCACCGCTCACCGCGAAACGGCCGAGGCCGCCGCGCAGATGTTCGGCGTGCCGAAGGCCTATTGGAACGTGTCCGACCTTGCCGCTGATCCCGACATCGACGTGATCGACGTCGGCAGTCGTCCCTCCTATCGGTACGACATGGTCATGGCGGCGCTGGCGGGCGGCAAGCACGTTTACGATGCCCTGCCATTCGCGACGGACGCATCCAGGGCGCGAACCATGCTCGACGCGCAGCAAGCAGCGAAGCGGGTCGGGGTGGTCGATGCACAGTTTCGCTGGGTACCGGCGGGCATGCACATGAAGGCGCTCGTCGACCAGGGCTTCATCGGGCAGCCCCTGGGGTTCAACGTGCAGCTGCTGATGCCGCTGCAGCAGCGCAACGGGCAGGCCTACCCTTATTGCGCGTATCCGGAAGGCGGCATCAGTCCTTATCAATGGCTCGCGGACCCCGCGAGCGGCGCCGGCGGCTGGCGCAATTTCGGCGCACACACCGTGCTGTTCCTGACCCACCTGCTCGGTGAAGTGGAGCAGGCCGTGGGCGCGGTGCGCACTGGCGTGCCCGTTTGGCACCTGCCCGATGGCACGACACTGACCGCGGGTACGGAAGACCTGGGCAGTGCAACGCTGTGCCTCAGGAACGGCGCGATCGGCAATATCCAGACGGGCTGGAGCGTGCCAGATGCCGCGTGCCTGCGCGTCGAGGTCTGGGGTGATCGCGGCAGGCTGCTGCTCGAAGACCCGACCTTCGGTGATGGCGTTTCTGCCCGGCTTTACGCGGGCCAGACCGGCCAGGGCGAGTTCGGGCATCCGATCGGAAAATTTCTCGACATCCCGCCCGAACTGTATGCAGTACCGGGGACGCAGTTCACCAAGGAAACGGCGCCGCCTTACATGGTGTCCATGGGATGGATGTTCAGCGACATGATCCGGACGATCCGCGAAGGTGGGGCGGGTTCGCCCAGTTTCGCGGAAGCGCTTCATGCACAACACGTCGTCGAGGCGGTGATCCAGTCGCAGCAGGCGGGGCGCTGGATGCGGATCGGCGACGTCGCCTGATACGGAGAGCAGAATTGAACAAAGTGGCTGGCAACGGACTCTTCCTGGCCCGGCATTTCCAGAATGCCTACGTGGCTCGCGACATCGACGCGGCTGCACGAATGTTTGCCGAGCGGCACGGCATCGGATCGTTCCAGTACATGCGCGACATTCCGTTCGGCCCGGGTGCGAGCATCCACATCGGGCTCGCCTGGGCCGGCGAGGTCATGGTCGAGCTGATCCAGCCGGACGGCGACGCGCCCAACCTGTACTCGACCCATCTGCCGCTCGGCGGCCAGCTGCTACGTTTGCATCACCTCGGTCACCTGATCGACCAGCGCGACGAATGGGACGAAGTGGTCGGCCGGGCGGAACGTAGCGGCATGCCTGTTGCCATGCGCGGTAACAGCCACGGCCTGAACTACCTGTATCTCGATGCCCGCGCCGACACCGGGCATTACCTCGAGTACATCCATCTCGATCCGGAAGCCGCGGGCTTCTTCAGCCAGGTGCCTCGGAACTAGCGCGCTGCGGTCGGCACAGAATCAGCCTCGACATTCAGACGGGGGGGAGAGTCCCCCGATGAAAAGACCCCAGCCGCGGTGCCGGGGGGAACGGCAACCGCGGCTGAGGACAGGGGAGCCCGATCAGTGGCGCGGGTTCAGCACCGCGCGACCGTTCTCGTACATGACCTTGTGGACCTCAGCCTCGGTCAATTTGCCCTTCTGGTCACGCATGAAGTCGCCCGGCGTGGTCGTGCCTTCCGTGTGCGGAAAGTCCGAGCCACCCATGAGCCAGTCCGAGCTGCCAGTGGCATCGATGACGCTGCGCAAATCGTCCTCGGGGAACGCGACCACCCTGACGTGCCTCATGAAGATCTTGCTCGGGCGCTCTTCCAACTGGCCGCACGGCCAGTAGCCGTTGCGCGCCATGCCGCGCATCTTGTCCATGCGCCGCAGGAAGTAAGGCACGAACTCCGCCCCGTTCTCCGAACTGATCAACTTGATGTTCGGGAACCGCTTGAAGAAATTGAGGTAGATGTACGACGACAGCACGTGCCACATCACGGGCTCGCCGTAAGCGTTCAGCCACATCCACGCCGTCTGGCCGACCCGTGATTTCGACGCCTGGATGTCGCCCCACAACGCCTGCAGCGTGTGCATGTATTTGGCTTCGCCGATGTGATACTGGACGACGACGCCGGCCTCGTTGAGCGGCGCCCACAGTTCGTCGAAATAAGGGTCTGCCGGCGACCGGTTCTGGAATGGCCCGGGCGGCAGGACGATCGTGCGCAGTCCCTGCTTGAGCAGCGTGGCGATTTCCTTCTGCGCCCACTCCTTGTTCTCGAAGCTCAACAACGCGGTCGAGTAGATGCGGTCCTTGTAGTTGAAACCCCATTCCTCACCGAGCCAGCGGTTGTAGGAACTGATCAGGGCGAGCAGTCCCTCGGGGTCCTCGACGAATGCCGGCACAGTGTTCATCTCGCCCGGGAACATGCTGCAGGCTTCGACGCGCTGCTCGTCCATCCACTGAATGCGCGCGTCGCGGTGCAGGGCCTCCTTCGGCATTTCGACCCAGTCCATCTCGGCGTTGCCTTCATGAAGGCGCTTCAGCCAGACGTGCAACATCCCGGGCGCCGGGATCTTGACCTTGCCGTCGACGAGCCGCATGGCATCCTCGCCCGGGGGGATCTTCCAGGGCCCCACGTACAGCGGATACTTGCCATCTTCCTCGACGTGGCGCACTTCGAGGGACTTGCGGTACTTCTCGGGCAGGTACCGGGACCACGCGTCCGCCTGCTCGTAGATGTGGGTGTCGCCATCGTAGATCGGGCCGGTGTACTGCTGCATGGTGGGCTCCTCGTCTCGTGTCGATGCCTGAACGCCGTTCAGGTTGCGTGAGGGCAGTGTGCGAGTGGCTGGACGCTCCTGCAATGTCGATATTCCGCCGCCCGGGATCGATATCAAACCGATATTTCAGGCGGCCGGCGGACCGGCATCCGGGTCGACTCGAGCAATGTGCTGCAGCACCGCCCGTCCTGTTGCGACCAGCTTTCCTTCCGCGGCGATCACGCGAGCATCGGCCGTGGCGAGCGTGCGGCCGAGGCGCACGACCTCGGCACGAATGGTGTACTCCACCGCGATCGCCGGTCGTAGATAATCGACCCTCATGTCGACCGTGAACACGCTTTCGCCGGTGCGCGCGACGACGGCCATCGAACAGCCGGTGTCGATCACCGAGGCGAGGATTCCGCCATGCAGCGCGTTGAGCGTCGCATGACCGCACAGTTCGCGCCGCATCCGGAGGCGGATCGAGATGCCGTCGGCATCCCAATCGACGAGTTCGAGTCCGAGCCACGCATTGAAAGGCGCGCGATCGATGCGAGCCTGCAATGATTCGCGACTCCAGGCCGGGACGGGGCCGGCGCTCATTGACCCTTCCGGGGGTGTGTTATAAATTGAATATCGTTCATATAACAGAATTCTATGTCGCGGGCCGGGCCCATGCCAGCCTGCCGGTCAGGTGGCCGGGTCGCCTGCACGGGCTCCGGCCGCACAGCCACGACGGACGGTATCGATGGACCTGAGGTTTACCGCAGCAGACGACGCGTTCCGGCAGGAAGTGCGTGCATTCATGCGCGAACACCTGCCGGCGGAAATCGCCGCCGATACGCGCCGCTGGGTGAATCCTCGGCCCGAATTCCATCGACGCTGGCAACGGATCCTCGCCGACAAAGGCTGGGGCGCGCCGCACTGGCCCTTGCGCTGGGGCGGCACGGACTGGTCGCCGCTGCGCAAGCATATCTTTTTCGAGGAAATTTACCGCGCGGACGGGCCGGATTTCGGCTGGCAGGCGACGCACATGCTCGCCCCGGTGCTGTTTGCCTTCGGCACCGAAGAGCAGTGCGCAAGGTTCGCGCCACGGATCCTGTCCGGAGAGGATGTCTGGTGCCAGGGCTTTTCGGAGCCGGGCGCGGGTTCGGACCTGGCGAACCTGAAGACCTCTGCCGAGCTTGTCGGCGACGAATGGGTCATCAACGGCCAGAAGATCTGGACCAGCGACGCCGCGGACTCGGACTGGGGATTCTTCCTCGTTCGCACCGATTCGACGGTCAAGCCGCAGCGCGGCTTGTCGTTCATCGTCGCGAAAATGGACACTGCAGGCCTCACGGTGCGGCCGATTCGTTCGATCGACGGCCGGGAAGACTTGACGGAGGTCTTCCTGGACAACGTTCGCGTGCCGCGCGACCAGTTGATCGGCGAGCCCGGCAAGGGCTGGACGTACGCGAAGTACCTGCTCGACAAGGAGCGGACGGCCAGCGCGTTCCTTTACTTCAACCGCCGCCGCTTCGAGCTGGCGAAACAGATCGCGCGGGAAGTGCAGGTCGGTGGCAAGTCGATGCTCCAGGACGCTGGATTCGTGCGCAAGCTGGCGCGCGTCGAAGCCGACCTGAACGCGCTGTACTGGTCGGTGCTGCGCATCCTCGCCGAGGAACCGAACAAGTACGACCTCAATGCGGTGGTCTCTGCGTTGAAGATCCGCGGCTCGGAAATGCAACAGCGCGTGACCGGCCTGTCGATCGACGCGCTCGGGCCGCTCGGCTTGCGCCATTTCGAACGCGACACGCCCGAGACCGAAAACGAGGACCTGCTGCCCCGGTGGGAAGACTTTGCCGTCGGCCCGATGAGCCAGTTCCTGTTCCAGCGTGCATCGACGATCTACGGCGGCGCGCGCGAGGTGCAGAAGAACATCATCGCCAAGCTGGCGTTCGGCTTCTGAAGGGGCGGGCATGGACTTCAACCTGACCGATGAGCAGCGGATGCTGCGCGAGGGCGCCGAACGGTTCCTCCAGGAGAACTACACGTTCGAGCGCCGGCGCGGGACGACCGGCCTGGCGAACCGTTGTGATGACGCGACGTGGCAGTCCTTCGCCGACCTCGGCTGGCTCGCGCTGACAATTCCGGAGAACGCAGGCGGCCTGGGCGCGGGGCTGCTCGAGGCCGCGCTGCTCTGCGAAGCCATGGGCCGGCGCATGGTCCTCGAGCCGTTTGCGACCACCGCCGTGTTGTGCGCGCGATTGTTCGAGTGCGTCGTCGAGGCGGGCCAGCGAAGTGCCTTGCTCGGCGCCATCGCGTCAGGTGAGCTGCGAGTCGCACTGGCCGCGCTCGAGCCGGGGCGGCGCTACGACGTCGCGACGCCGACGACACTTGCGCGAAGGTCGGCCACCGGCTTCACGCTGACGGGATCGAAGCTGCTCGTGCAGGATGGACCGGCCGCGCACAAGTTCATCGTGCCGGCCCGAATCGACGGCGGTGCCGGCTTCGGCTTGTTCGTCGTTGGCGCGGATGTGGACGGCGTGACCCAGCGGAGCTACCCGCTGATCGACGGGCGACGTGCCTCGGACGTGGAGCTCGCCGAGGCGCAGGTCCCCGCTTCCGCACTGCTGTGCAGCGATTCCGCAGCGGCCGACAGGCTCGACGAGGCGCTGGATCGATTCGCGGTCTGCCAGGTGGCCGACGCGCTCGGCGCCATGGAAGCGGCGATGGAACAGACGGCCGAGCACCTTCGCAACCGCAAGCAGTTCGGCAAGCCGCTGGCCGCCTTCCAGGCGCTGCAGCACCGCGTCGCCGAGATGTTCGTCGAGGTCCAGGAGACCCGTTCGGCCCTGTACCACGCCCTGGCGCACATCGAGTCGGAGCCGACGGTGCGCAACGCCGCCGTGTCCTCTGCGGTGGTGGTGGCCAGCGAGGCGGGCCGAATCGTCGGCGGCCTGGGAATCCAGTTGCACGGCGGCGTCGGCATGACCGACGAGTACCAGGTCGGCCATTTTTTCAAGCGCCTGCTCGTGCTCGAGAAGGCGTGGGGCGACGTGGATTACCACCTTGATCGCATCGCAAGCACCTACCGCTGACGGGGGACTGATGGACTACTCGAAGTACAAGGCAATCGCGTTCCGTCGTGACGGCAAGGTGCTGCACGCCACGTTCAACCGCCCGGAGGTCCTGAACGCCTTCGATACGCAGCTCGACCACGAAGTGGGCCAGCTGTTCGGCGACGTCGCGACCGATGACGAAACGAACGTCCTCGTCCTGACGGGCGCGGGCAAGGCCTTCAGCGCCGGCGGCGACATCGAGCACATGCAGAAAGTCATCGACGAGCCGAAGCTGTTCCTCGACGGGATCAGGAACGGCAAGAAGCTGCTCTTCGGCATGCTCGACTGCCCGAAACCGATCATCGCCAAGGTCAACGGCGCGGCGATGGGTCTCGGCGCCACGATCGCGCTCTTCAGCGACATCATCTTCGCGGCGAACCACGCCAAGATCGCCGACCCGCACGTCAAGGTCGGCTACACGGCCGGCGACGGCGGGTCGGTGATCTGGCCGGCACTGCTCGGGCCGGCGCGCGCCAAGCAGTACCTGCTCACGGGCGATTTCATCACGGGCGAGGAGGCTGCCCGCATCGGCCTCGTCAACCAGGCCGTCCCGGCCGAAGACCTCGACCGCGTCGTCGACGAGTTTGCCCAGCGGCTGGCCAATGGCGCGTCGCTGGCCATCCAGTGGACCAAGCTCTCGGTCAACGTGACGCTCAAGCAGCAGCTCGTGTCCGTCATCGATGCCTCGTTTGCGTATGAAGCCCTTTCAGGCCGGACGCAGGATCACCAGGAAGCGGTCAACGCGTTTCGCGAGAAGCGCGCTCCAAGGTTCACCGGCAGATGACCGCTGCGTCGACACCCAGGGCCCGGGTTTACCGACGCGCGGACCTCGCGCGCGTCCTGCATCCCGCGAGCATCGCCATCGTCGGGGCGTCGTCGCGTGCCGGCTCTTTTGGTGAACGCGTCCTCAACAACCTGGCCACGTACATGGGCAACGTCCACCTCGTCAACCCGAAGAACGACCGGCTTGGCGACCGCCCGTGCCACCCCAACCTGACGGCGCTGCCCGAGAGCCCCGATTGCGTGGTGGTGTGCGTGCCGCGCGAAGGCGTCGAGGAAGTCGTGCTCGAGGCGGCGCAAGTCGGCGCGGGCGGCGTGATCCTCTTCGCCTCCGGTTATGCAGAGACGGGCAAGGCCGACCGTATCGCGCAGCAGGCAGCGTTGTCCGCGATCGCCGCCGGATCGGGCCTGCGCATCCTCGGGCCCAACTGCCTCGGCATCGCCAACTACAGTCTCGGCACTCGCATCACGTTCTCGGAATTCCCGGCCCCACGGCCACTGCGGGCCGAATCGGTGGGCATCGCCAGCCAGTCCGGCGCGCTGTCGCAGTCGCTGGCGCAGTCGATCGAGACTGGCCTGTCGGTGAGTCACTCGTTCGCGGCCGGCAACCAGTCCGACGTCGACGTTGCGGACCTCGTGGCCTACCTGGCCGAGGACGATGCGTGCCGTTCGATCGTGTGCGTCTTCGAAGGCATGGCGCAGCCCGAACGGCTGCTACAGGCCGCCGAACTGGCGTGGAGGAACGGCAAGCCGCTGCTCATCCACAAGATTGCCACGGGCCAGCTCGGGTCCGAGGCTGCCGTTTCGCACACCGGCACGCTGGCCGGGTCGAACGCTGCCTACCTCGCGGCGTTCGAGCGGGCGGGTGCGATTCTCGTCGACGACTTCGAGGCACTCATGGAGGCCGCAGCCTTTTTCGCAAAAGCTCCGCGCCCGAAGGCGCGCGGTGTAGCGGTCGTTGCCACGTCGGGCGGCGCAGCGATCATGGCGGCCGACAAGGCTGAGTTGCACGGCGTAACGATGCCGCAACCCAGCGCCGCGGCGACGGCGGTGCTGTTACAGCACATCCCGGATTTTGGATCCGCGCGCAATCCCTGCGACGTCACGGCGCAGGTCGTCAACAACCCGCAGTCGCTCTGGGCCTGCGGCGAGGCACTGCTGTCCGACGAACAATACGGCGCGATCGTGATGCCGCAGCCGGTCGCATTCGAGTTCCACACGCCGCGCATCGAGGCGCTCGGCAAGCTGTCTCGCGAACACGGCAAGATCACGTGCAACGTGATGGTTTCGCAGTGGCTGCAGGGACCCGGCGCGCTCGAGGCCGAGATGAACCCGAACGTCGCGCAGTTCCGCTCGATGGATCGCTGTTTCGCAGTGCTGGCGGCGTGGCACAGGTTCCACGAGCGGCAGCACGCCGGCGCCCGTGCATGGAGCCGGACGAGCGATGCCTCCGCCGCGACGCGTGCCGCGGCGCTGCTCGATCAAGCCAGCGGCACGACCCTGGCCGAGCGAGAAGCCAAGGCCGTGCTCGCTGCATATGGCATTCCCGTCGTCGAGGAACGGCTCGTGCAGTTCGAGGACGAGGCCGTCGCCGCCGCGACAGCGGCGGGGTATCCGGTCGTGCTCAAGGTCGAATCGCCCGACCTGCCGCACAAGACCGAGGCTGGTGTCGTGCGCCTCAACCTGCGCGATGCCACTGCGGTCCGCCAGGCGTACCAGGCCATCCTCGCTAACGCGCACATAGTGTCGCCACCGCCGCGGATCACCGGCGTGCTGGTGCAACCCATGATCCCGGCGGGTGTCGAGATCATGATCGGCGCACGTGTCGATCCGCAGCTCGGGCCCCTGATCGTGGCGGGTCTTGGCGGCACGATGGTCGAACTGCTCAAGGACACGTCCGTCGAACTCGCACCGGTGACCCAGGCCGAGGCGCGTGCGATGCTGTTGCGGCTGAAAGGGGCTGCGCTGCTGACGGGGTTCCGTGGCAGCGAGCCCGTCGACGTGGACCGGCTCGCGCAGATCGTGTGCCGACTCTCGGAATTTGCAGCTGACCAGGCCGGCCGCATCGCAGAACTCGACGTCAATCCCTTGATCTGCTCGTCCGACCGCATCGTCGCGGTCGATGCGCTGATCGCGCTTCGCCAACGGATTCATTGAACCGGAGATCGCCATGTCCGACCCTTATGCCCGCTACCAGGAACTGAAGTTCGATCGCCCGCACCCGCGCGTGCTCCGGATCACCATTGCATCCTCGATCAAGATGAATGCCATGAGCGCCCGCCTGCACGGCGAAATTTCGGCGGTCTGGCGCGATGTCGACGTGGACCCGACGGTTTCCGCCGTCATCATCACGGGCTCAGAGAAAGCTTTCTCGGCGGGCGGCGATCTTGCGCACGAGCGCAAAGTCTGCGACGACTACGACATGCGCATGCAGGCGATGAAGGAATCGCGCGATCTGGTGCTCAACATGATCAACTGCAGCAAGCCGATCGTCAGCGCCGTCCGCGGCTGGGCGGTGGGCGCGGGCATCGCCGCGGCGCTGCTGGCCGACATCTCGATCGCCGCGAAAGACGCGAAATTCTCCGACGGTCACGCGAAAATCGGCGTGGCGGCCGGCGATCACGCCACGATCCTGTGGCCGCTGCTCTGCGGGATGGCGCGCGCCAAGTACTACCTGCTGCTCTCCGAACCCTTCAGCGGCGAGGAAGCCGCGCAGATGGGGCTCGTTTCATTGGCTGTGGACGCGGAGCAGGTCGAGGCGAAGTCGGTCGAAATCGCCACGCGCCTGGCCGAGCAGGCTCCCGCGGCGACGCGCTGGACGAAGCACACGCTCAACCACTGGTTGCGCCAGGCGGCGCCGATCTTCGATGCCTCGCTCGCGCTGGAATTCATCGGATTCGCCGGCCCTGAAGGCAAGGAAGGCATCGACGCATTCCTGCAGAAGCGTCCCGCCGCGTTCCCGGTGGACACCAAGGCCTGAGTCAGCGCCATGCGAGCACAGGGGGACGCGCTCACGACGCTGAAAGATCTGGTGGATCGCAACGCCAGGTTTCACGGCGAAGGGCTGTTCCTGGTGTTCGGCGAGCGCAGGCAAACCTTCCGCGAGTTCGCCGACCGCGCGCGGCGCCTGGCGAGTGCACTGCATGCTGGCGGGGTGCGCAGCCAGGATCGTATCGGAATCCTGGCGATGAATTGCGCGGAATACCTCGAGGTGTATGGCGTCGGCGAGGTCGCGCCGTTCATCGTCGCCCCGGTCAATTTCAGGCTCGCTGCGCCGGAGATTCTGTTCGTGGTTCGCGACGCCGCGCCCGTCGTGCTGTTCTTCGAGAAGCAATACGAGGCGACGGTGGCGACGCTGCGTGAGCAGATTCCCAGCGTCCGGCGCTACATCTGCGTCGGGGGCGCGCCCCCGGATTGGGCCGAGGCACTACGAGGCTGTCATGGCGCAGGGCTCGCCCGAGGGCCCCCCGCTGGAAGTGCTGCCCGAGCATATCCACGCGGTCATGTACACGAGCGGCACGACCGGCCGGCCCAAGGGAGCCATGCTCACTCATGAAGGGTACCTGGCGCTGATCGCGGACTGGGCGCGCGAACTCGACGCCGATGCGGGCGACAAGATCCTGCTGTCCATGCCGTTCTTCCACGTCGGTGCGCGGTCGCAGGGCGGTGCCGTGACCTACGCGGGCGGCACCATGGTGATCCTGCGCTCGTTCGATGCGCAGGCGGTCGCAGCCACGATCGAGTCGGAACGGATCACGCAGCTTCACCTGGCGCCTACGCTGGTGCAGCAGGTCCTGGATCTGCCGGGCCAGGACGAGTGCGACTTTTCCTCGTTGAAGACGCTCAATTACGCTGCGGCGCCGATGCCCGTGACCGTGCTCAAGCGTGCACTGAGGCGTTTCGGGCGCATCATGATCAACGGCTTCGGGCAGACCGAAGGCGCGGGGACCGTCCTCAAGAAGTTCTACCATCGACTCGACGGCGACGAACGCGACCTCAAGCGCCTGGGGTCGATCGGGCAGGGAACGACGGCGACACGGGTGGCGATCCTCGATGAGAACGACCAGCAGGTTGCGCCGGGCACGATCGGTGAAATCTGCTTTCGTGGCCCGTCCGTGATGGCCGGCTACTGGAACAACTCCGCGGCGACGATCGAGACGCTGCGCAACGGCTGGCTGCACACGGGTGACGTGGGCTGCATGGACGAGGACGGTTTCGTCTACCTCGTCGACCGGAAGAAGGACATGATCGTGACTGGCGGCGAGAACGTCTACAGCCGCGAGGTCGAGGAAGCGCTGATGGCGCATGCGTCCGTGGCGGACGCCGCGGTGATCGGCGTGCCCGATGTCCGCTGGGGCGAGGCGGTGCTCGGCGTGATCGTGACCAGGCCCGGGCATGCCGTGAATTCGGACGAATTGATCTCACATTGCCGCGGCCTCATCGCCGGCTACAAGTGCCCCAAGCAGATCGAGTACGTCGAGCAGCTGCCGCGCCTGCCGAGTGGCAAGATCAGCAAGATCGCGCTGCGTGAGCGGTTTGCCAGGCGGTTGGAAGCGTGATGATGTCGCCGGCGGCACCCGGCGCAGGATCCCCCTCCAGTATTTGCCTGCAACGGCAGGAGATGTAACGCCATGGGATTGTTCCTCGACTCCACTCAGTTCCTGCTGTTCGAAGTGCGCGATCGTGTCGCGCGCATCACCCTCAATCGACCGGACAAGCGCAACACGCTCTCCCCGGCGCTGCTCGAGGAACTGCATGCGGCGCTGCTCGAGGCCGATGCACGGCAGGACGTCAACGTGGTCGTGCTGGGCGGCGCCGGCAAGGATTTCTGCGCCGGGTACGACCTCACGGGCGCCTACGCGGGCCGGGCAGGGGATGCCGAGCAGGTCGAGTACCGGACGGTTGCCGGCAACATGGACGACGACTGCTGGCAGCTCGAACGGACGCAGCGCCTGACGATGGTCCTGTTCGACATGCACAAGCCCGTCATTGCGCGCGTGCACGGCAATTGCCTTGCAGGCGGGACCGACCTTGCGCTGATGTGCGACATGGTCGTCGCGGCGGACGAAGCACGGATCGGCTTCCCGGCCACACGAGCGAACGGCACGCCGCCGAGCCACATGTGGGTCTACCACGTTGGGCCGCAGTGGGCGAAGCGATTGCTGATGACGGGTGATTCTCTCACCGGCAAGGACGCGGCCCGCATCGGCCTGGTGCTGGATGCCGTTCCGGCCGCGGAGCTCGACGCCGCGGTCGACGAACTGGCGCGGCGAGTCTCCTGCGTGGACGCTGAACTGCTGTCGGCCCACAAGCGCGTCGTCAATCTTGCAATGGAGCTGTACGGTGCGCGGACCCTGCAACGGCTTGCCGCGGAAATGGATGCCCGCGCGCACCTGTCCAAGGGCCCGCGTCGGACGCAATTCAAGGCCGACATGGCGGAGCATGGTCTCAAGCAGGCACTCAAGAACCGTGACGAGCCCTTCGGCGACGGCATGGTGCGCATTCGCTGGATGCAGGACTGAGGACCACGCATATGGCTGACGAAGAGATCCTCATCGAGCGGCCCGAAGCCGGTGTCCTGCGGGTCACGCTCAACCGACCTGCGAGCCTGAATGCCTTCACGTACACGATGTACGTCCGGCTCATAGAGGTGCTGCGCGGGTTGCGACACGACTCGACCACGAGAGTCGTCATCCTGACGGGCAGTGGCAAAGGGTTCTGTGCCGGGCACGACCTGCGCGGCGCGGGGCAGCCTGGTTTCATCGACGACCCGGCGATGGGCAAGGTCTACCAGGGCAAGCACATCATTTCCGAACTCGGTTCGATTCCGGTGCTGATGCGCACGGCGCCGCAACCGATCATCTGTGCGGTCAATGGCGCGACCGCCGGCCTCGGTTACGCATTGGCGCTGGCGGCGGACATCACGCTGGCGGCGAAGTAGCGCCAAGTTCGTCAACTCCTTCCACAATGCCGCCACGGGACACGAACTCGGTGTCTCGTACATGCTGCCGCGCGCCGTCGGCACGCAGCGAGCGGCGGAATTGCTGCTGACGTCGCGCCCGGTGCTGGCAGACGAAGCGGAGCGGATCGGCCTGGTCCTGCGCGCCGTGCCGGACGAGCACCTGCTGGACGAGGCGCTCGGCATCGCGCGGGCGATCATGCAGAACGTGCCGCTCGGGATCTGGCTCACCAAGCAGTCCCTCTGGCTCAACCAGAACGTGGGCAGCCTCGAGACCGCGATCGAGCTCGAGGCCCGGGCGATTCCGCTGGCCCAGTCGACCGCTGACGCCGCGGAAAAGCGCGCCTCATTCCTGGAGAAACGCCCGCCGGTCTTCGGCAACAAGTGAGGCTCGACGGGGACGATCGACAGGTTCACGCTGCTGGACGAGCGTTCACATTTTCGATCATAATTCAACTATGAGTTCGATCGACAGCTACGAAGAAGTCCGCGGCGGCGTGCGTGCGCTCTGCGCCCAGTTTCCCGACGAGTACTTCCGCAAGGTCGACCTCGCGCGCGGCTATCCCACCGAATTCGTCGACGCGTTGACGAGGGCCGGCTGGCTCGCGGCCCTGATTCCGCACGAGTACGGCGGTTCGGGCCTCTCCCTCGCCGAAGCCTCGGTGATCATGGAGGAGATCAACCGCAGCGGCGGCAACTCCGGCGCCTGCCACGGCCAGATGTACGTGATGAACGTGCTGGTGCGCCACGGAGACGAGCGACAGAAGCAGGAGTACCTCACCAGGATCGCGAGCGGCGACCTGCGGCTGCAGTCCATGGCGGTCACCGAGCCTACGACGGGCACCGACACGACGAAGCTCAAGACCACCGCGGTGCGCAAGGGCGATCGTTACGTCGTGCGTGGCCAGAAGGTCTGGATCTCCCGCGTGCGCCATTCCGACCTGATGTTGCTGCTGGCGCGCACGACGCCGCTGTCCGAAGTCCGCAAGAAGTCGGAAGGTCTGTCCGTCTTCCTCGTAGACCTGCGCGAGGCGATCGGCAAGGGCCTGACGCTGCGGTCGATCGACAACATGGTCAACCACGAGACCAACGAACTGTTCTTCGACGACCTCGAGATTCCCGCCGAGAACCTCATCGGGGAGGAAGGGAAGGGGTTCAAGTACATCCTCGACGGCTTGAACGCGGAGCGAGTGCTGATCGCGGCCGAGTGCATCGGCGATGGCTACTGGTTCGTCGAACGCGCGTCGAAGTACGCCAACGAACGTGTCGTCTTCGACCGGCCGATCGGCAGGAACCAGGGTGTGCAGTTTCCGATCGCAGAGGCCTACATCGAAGTCGAAGCGGCCAGCCTGATGCGGTTCCGGGCGTGCGAACTCTACGATGCGAAGAAGCCCTGCGGTGCCGAGGCGAACATGGCCAAGCTGCTCGCTGCGAAGGCGTCGTGGGAGGCCGGCAACGTCTGCCTGCAGACGCACGGCGGTTACGGCTTCGCCTGCGAATACGACGTCGAGCGCAAGTTCCGCGAGACGCGGCTTTACCAGGTCGCGCCGATCTCCACGAACTTGATCCTGTCGTACGTGGCCGAGCACGTGCTCGGCCTGCCGCGCTCGTTCTGAGTCGACCGCGATGCGTCCACTCGATGGCGTCACGGTAGTCACGCTGGAGCACGCGATCGCGGCTCCATTCTGCACTCGGCAACTGGCGGACCTTGGCGCCCGGGTCATCAAGATCGAGCGGCCCGGCAGCGGCGACTTCGCGCGCGATTACGACACGCGTGTGCGCGGCCTCGCATCCCATTTCGTCTGGACCAATCGCTCGAAGGAGAGCGTGACACTCGACGTCAAGCACGCCGAGGCGCGCAAGATCCTTGCCCGGCTGCTCGAAGGGGCCGACGTGCTGGTCCAGAACCTGGCGCCGGGTGCGGCGGGCAGGCTCGGGCTCGGTTACGGCGATCTCTCGCGGAAGTTTCCGTCGCTCATCGTGTGCGACATTTCCGGCTATGGGAGTGACGGCCCGTATGCGGACAAGAAGGCGTACGACCTGCTCATCCAGAGCGAATCGGGATTCCTGTCCGTGACCGGCACGCCCGAAACACCGAGCAAGGCCGGCAATTCCATCGCGGACATCTCCGCCGGCATGTATGCCTATTCGAGCATCCTTGCGGCACTACTCCAGCGCACGAAGACCGGGCGTGGTTCGCACATCGACGTGTCGCTGCTCGAGACCATGGTCGAATGGATGAGTTTCCCGCTCTATTACGCATTCGAGGGAGCGTCACCACCCCGGCGGACGGGCGCTGCACATGCGACGATCTACCCGTACGGTCCTTTCCGTGCCGGGGACGGCAAGCGAGTGATGTTCGGCCTGCAGAACGAGCGCGAGTGGACGATTTTCTGTGAAAAGGTATTGCGGCAGCCCGGCCTGGCCAGCGATCCCCGGTTTGCGAGCAATGCCGCGCGCGTTGCCGCGCGCGCTGAACTCGATGAAGCCATCCATGCGGCCCTCGCGTCCCTGAACGCGCCGGAAGTCGTGGCTCGGCTCGATGCCGCCGGTATTGCCAATGCGCGCATCAACGACATCGCGGAGGTCTGGCAGCATCCGCAGCTCGCTGCCCGCGACCGCTGGACCCAGGTGGATACGCCCAAGGGCACGGTTCCGGCGCTGAAGCCGCCGGCCGGCCTCGACGACGTGCCGCCGCGCATGGACCCGGTGCCGGCGTTGGGCGAGCATACGGACCAGGTCCTGCGTGAACTCGGGTATTCGGCAGAGTCGATCGCCGGCCTGCGAGCCGAAGCTGCCATATAGAGGAGAGGGCCTTGCCGTACCAGCAGATCCTGTACGACGTGCGCGACGGCATCGCGACGATCACCCTCAACCGCCCCGAGCAACTCAATGCCTGGACGGACGTCATGGCCGACGAGGTTTACCAGGCCATGCACGCTGCGGGAGCCGACGACGCAGTGCGCGTAATCGTGCTCACGGGGGCCGGGCGCGCATTCTGCGCAGGCGGCGACATCACCGGTTTCAAGTCCGACAATCCACGCCAGTTGCTCGACAAGCTGCCCCGTGCCTACGACTTCAGCCGTCGGCCCGACTACCAGAGTCGCGCGGCGTATTTCCCGTCGATCCCGAAGCCGATCATCGGCATGTTGAACGGCGCCACGGCCGGCCTCGGCCTGGTCCACGCGCTTTTCTGCGATGTGCGCTTTGCCGCGGAGGAGGCCACGCTGACGACGGCCTTCGCGCGCATCGGGCTCGCATCCGAATACGGAATGGGCTGGGTCCTCAATCGCGTGGCGGGTCATGCCCATGCGCTCGACCTGTTGCTCTCCGCGCGCAAGGTCAAGGGGCCAGAGGCGTTGCGACTGGGTCTCGTGAACCAGGTGCACCCGGCTGTGCAGCTCGCGGAGGCGACCCATGCCTATGCGCGCGACATCGCGGATTTCGTTTCGCCGCGCTCGACGCGGACGCTCAAGCAGCAACTCTGGAACCTGCCATTCCAGACGCTGCACGAGGCGCTGATCACCGACAGCGACGAGATGCTGCGCGCGAACGTCAGCGAGGACTTCCAGGAAGGCAAGCGTGCCTTCATCGAAAAGCGGCCTCCGCGTTTCACCGGCCGCTGAACGGGGGGCGCCATGGATTTCCACGAGTCCGCCGACGACATCGCTTTCCGCACCGAGGTGCGCGCGTTCGTCGCCGGGAATCTTCCCTCCGACATCCGGTCCCGTGTGCTTGGCTTCCGCCGGGTGCCTCGCGAGGACTACGTCGCCTGGCAGGAGATCCTGCACGCAAAAGGCTGGGGCGCTCCGGGATGGCCGAAGCATTTCGGCGGCCCCGGCTGGAATGCCCGGCAACGCACGATCTTCGAGGAAGAGTGCTTCGAAGCTGGTGCGCCCCGGCAGATTCCCTTCGGGCTGTCGATGGTCGCGCCTGTCCTGATGAAGTTCGGGACGCCGGAGCAGCAGGCGCGGTATCTGCCGCGTATCGTCGCGATGGAGGACTGGTGGTGCCAGGGTTATTCCGAGCCCGGGGCGGGCTCGGACCTCGCCTCGCTCAAGACCCGGGCCGAGCGCCGTGGCGACGTTTACGTGCTCAACGGCCAGAAGACGTGGACCACTTTTGCCCACTACGCGAACATGTTCTTCTGCCTCGTGCGCACCAGCACCGAAGGCAAGCCGCAGCAGGGAATCTCGTTCCTGCTGATCGACATGACGACGCCCGGGTTGCGCGTGCAGCCGATCCGCACGCTGGACCAGGGCGCGGACGTCAACGAGGTCTTCCTCGACGACGTCGAAGTACCGGTCGAGAATCTCGTCGGCGAAGAGAACCGCGGCTGGTCGATTGCGAAGTACCTGCTCGGCCACGAACGCACCAACATTGCCGGCATCGGCATGTGCAAGCGATTGCTGCGCCGTGTGAAGGAACTCGCCGCGCACGAGACCCGACGTGGGCGCCCCCTGATCGAGGACGCTCGTTTCCGCGACCGCCTGGCCCGGCTCGAGATCGAGGTGCTCTCGCACGAATGGTCGCTCATGCGCGTGATCTCGCTCGAGCAGGCCGGACGCGAGGTCGGCACCGAAGCGTCGATGCTCAAGATCCGCGGCTCGGAGATCCAGCAGGACCTCGGCGAATTGTTGATGGAGTGCGCCGGTCCGTACGCGCTGCCGTTTTCGCCCGGCGCACTCGAGGAAGGCCAGGGCGAAGATGCGCCCGGAGGGACGCAACTCGCCGGATTGGCCGCCCAGTATTTCGATTTGCGCAAGGTCTCGATCTACGGCGGCACGAACGAAGTCCAGAAGAACATCATCGCGCGCGCGGTGATAGGGCTGTAATCGATGGATTTCAACCACACCGACGAGCAGACCATGCTGGCGGACGCAGTCACCCGCTGGCTCGCATCGGATTATGATTTTCCCAGGCGACGGCGCATCGCCGCGGGCGACGAGCCCTGGGATGCCAACTGGCGCCAGCTCGCCGACCTCGGGCTGCTCGGGCTCAACGTGCCGGAGGACGTGGGGGGCATGGGCGCCACTTCAGTCGAGGCGCTCATCGTCATGCACGCGTTCGGTCGCGCGCTCGTCGTCGAGCCCTACCTGCAGACGGCGCTCGTGTCCGCGCCGTTGATCGCGCGTGCCGGCAACGAGTCCCAGCGGCAGCAGTGGCTGCCAGCGATCGTCGCAGGTGACTGCCGGATGGTGGTCGCCACGTACGAGCCCGACGCACGCTTCGACCTCGACCACGTACAGACGACCGCGTCGCGCCACGGCGATGGGTACGTGCTGAACGGTCGCAAGGCGGTCGTCGTCGGCGCCGACAGCGCGCAGTTCCTGATCGTTTCGGCCCGAACGGCGGGTGCAACGCGCGATACCAGCGGCATATCGCTCTTCGTGGTGCCGACCGAGACCGCGGGGCTGGAACTTCGTACGACGCCGACTCTCGACGGGATGCGTTGCGCAGAAGTCACGCTCGGTGGCGTCGAACTGGGGCCCGATGCGCTGCTGGGGACGCTGCATGAAGGTTACGACGACCTCGAGCGCGCGATCGACCGCGGCATCGCCGGACTCTGTGCCGAGGCCGTTGGCGCAATGGAGCGCCTGCTCGAGATGACGGCAGAGCACCTGCGCACGCGGCGCCAGTTCGGCCAGCCGATCGGCAACTTCCAGGCGCTGCAGCACCGTGCAGCGGACATGGCCATCGCGATCGAGCAGGCGCGGTCGATGGCCCTGCTGGCGGCGGCCAAGGTCGACCAGGACGACTGTCGCGAGCGTCGTCGCGCCATCTCCGCAGCGAAGTCGATGATCGGCCAGTCCGGCCGATACGTCGGTGAACAGGCGGTACAGTTGCATGGCGGCATGGGCATGACTGACGACCTGCCGGTGGGCTGGTACTTCAAGCGCCTGGTCTGCATCGACCTGACCTATGGCGATGCCGGGCATCACCTCGAACTGTACGGAGCGCTGCTGTGAGCGAAGCCACCGAAGACGTCCTGCTGGTGCGCCGCGAGGGGTCTATCGCGGTGATGACCCTGAACAACCCGAAGCGGTTCAATGCATTCAGCCTGGCCATGCGCAAGGCCATGTGGGAGCGGCTTGTCGAGCTGGAATCGGACGACAGCTGCCGCGCGATCGTGCTGACCGGGGCAGGGGGAAACCTCTGCGCGGGCGGCGACATCACCGAGATGAAGCAGCGACCGATCCTCGAAGGCCGCATGCGCATCGATCTTGCGGCGCGCATTTTCCGGTTGCTCGTGACCGGTCCGAAGCCTTTCGTGTGCGCGGTCGAAGGCAATGCGGCGGGGTGTGGCGTGTCCTTCGCGGCCGCGAGTGATTACTGCGTTGCGGCGAGTGACGCCAGGTTCAAGGTCGCCTTCATCAAGGTCGGTCTCGTACCGGACGTGGGCGGACTCTGGTCGATCGCCCGCCGGGTCGGTCACCGCAAGGCGATGGAGCTCGCCGCCTTCGGCGAAGGCTTCGATGCGAATGAAGCCCTGCGTCTCCAGCTCGTCAATGAACTCTGCGAGCCGGGCCGTGCGCTGGAGCGTGCGGTGGTGATCGCCGATAAGTTCGCGACCAACCCCCCGGTTGCCATGGCCCTGCTGCGTGCCGCGCTGAATGCAGGTGCCGACACGGTCGACGCGGCCTGCGCGACGGAGGTCACGTACCAGTCGACCTTGCAAAGCACCGAGGACTTCGCCGAGGCCGCGCGCGCTTTCATGGAGAAGCGCGCACCGAAGTTCACGGGGCGTTGACGCCGCCGCAAACGTCGAACCGCCGGAACTGCGAACGTGTCACTTCCCCAACCGCGCCCACGCGAATTCCTCACGGGCCGCACGCTCACGTGCAACGGCTTCCTGCGCGACGACGGCCGGATCGACATCGAGGGGCGGCTCGTCGACGTGCGTGGTTACGACGTGCGCAATGACTGGCGCGGCAACGTGGCGAAGGGCGAGCCGGCCCACGAAATGTGGGTGCGGTTCACGATCGACGACCAGCTCGTCATCCAGGAGGTCGCCTGCAGCACGGTCGCAGCGCCTTATCCCTCGTGCCGGGACGTTCCGCCCAACCTGGCTCGACTCGCCGGGTTGCGCATTACGGGTGGATTCAAGAAGCAGGTGCGAGAGCGCATCGGCGGCACCGAGGGCTGCACGCACATCCTCGCGCTGATCGACGCGATGTCGTCCGTGGCAGTGCACGCGCTCGCCGGAAAGAGGCGAGGGGACGGACGCGACACGATGCTCGGAACGTACGGGACGCGCGATGCGAATCGCCACCCGCTCGTCGATACGTGCCGTTCGTACGCTGCGGACAGCGAGGTCGTCAAACGCCTCTGGCCGCAGTCCTATCGGCCGAAAACCAGCGCGTCCGAAGACTGACTCGATTCGTGCCGGATCAACGAGGCAGCGCGCAGGTAATGCGCGACGGCCCAGAGATTCAGCGTGCAGAAGGCGAGCATGGAATAGCGCAAGGATTGTTCGCCCGCTGGTGCGTGAAGAAGATCGCTGCCGAACCCGACGAGCTGTACACCGAGCCCGAAGCCGAATACGTTGGACGCCACTTGCATCACGGCGGCTGTCACGCCGCGCGTTTCGACCGGCATTCGTTCCATGACAGCAGCATAGCTCGGCCCGATCAGGCAGACGTGTGCGACAGTCTGGGCTGCGAAAGCAGCTATGAGTATGGTAATTACCGGGGTCATGATGCCGATCGCGGCCGCCGGGATTGTGACGGCCGTGCAGGCCGCAAGGAAGACGGCGACTCGAGCGCGCCCGCGCGCCTGGATGATGTCCGCCAGTCGACCCCCCAGCAAAGAACCCATGGCGCCGAAGGGCGCGATACCAAAGGCGATCGTCATGCCGACCGCTCGCAGGTCTGCACCATGGCTGCGGATGAGAAGCGCGGGTAGCCACGTCGCGAGCCCCGCCGCGACCATGTTCGCGATCGTTGAAGCGAAAATGAGATGCAGTGCCACGCGTTGATTCGAGAGCGTCCGCAGGGCAGTGCCCAAGGTTGGCGGTGCACGCATCGGAGAGTTGCCAGCGCCGGCATATTCTCCGCCACGCCTCGGCTCGCGCACCGTCCGGACGACAAGCGCCGCGAGCAGCAGTCCCGGCAGACCCGCGACCAGGAACGCGGCCCGCCAGCCATACAATGCCGCGACGGCGCCCGCGACGGCGAAGCCGACGATCGTGCCCAATTGGGCGCCCATGTAGTACACGCCGAACGCCGTCGAGCGGCGCTCGGGGGGTATGTAGTCGGAAATGATGGCGATGTTCGCTGGTGTGCCGCCGGATTCCGCGGCCGCGACCCCGACGCGAGCGAGCAACAGCGGCCAATAGGAGCCCGCGAGCGAGCAGAGAGCGGTCAATCCGCTCCATATCGTCAGCAACAGCGCCAGCAGTCGAACGCGCCGGACGCGGTCGATGAGCATGCCGAGCGGAAGGCCCGCAATCGCAAAAGGAATGGCGTAGGCCACGCCCGCCAGCAGTCCGAGTTGCGAATCGGACAACTCGAATTCGCGTCCGATCGGCTCGAGCACGAGCGTCACCACCATGCGGTCGAGGTGATGCACCATGTAGACGACGAGCAGCACACCGACGACGTACCACGCGTAACGCCGGTCGGCTGGACGCGGATCCCGGTCCGTCATGACAAACCTCCCCCGGGGCTGCGTTCCTGCGAGTGCCGTCTCCCGTTGGCGCGGCAGGCAACCGCCGGCCGATCAGAGCGTCTTGTTTTCCTTGGCCGTCTTCACTCCCCCGTCGAGCCCGCGTTCGCGCAGCACCTCGATCGTGGCCGTGGTGGCTTCGGCAATGGCGGGAAAGCCGACGTACGGCACCGTCTGGATCAGGATTTCCTGCAGTTCGTCGACGCGTCAGCCCATTGTTCAGGCCGAAACGAACGTGGTTCTTCAATTCCGCCGGCTTGCCAAGCGCGATGAGCGTACTGATGACGACGATGCTGCGTTGCTTGCGCTCGAGGCCCGGGCGCGACCAGACGTCGCCGAAGGCGAACTCGATCGCCATGCGAGCGATGTCCGCACCGAAGTTGTCCGCCTTGGCTGCGCCCTCGACGGCGGCCGCAAACTGCGGGCCCATCATGCTGGTCATCAGGTCGTGACCCGCCTGCCACTTGTCACTCATCGAACCGTCTCCTGCTGCAGGAACCGAATGTTACGGAGTAGAACTCAGCTCGCCGGGCACGGCACCGTCGCCGTCGTCCCAGAACGCTTTCCACGTCGGGAAGGCGTGCGGCAACTCCGGCTGGGCGTCGGGCCAGGCATCCCAGTTCTGGAACCTGGGCTGCCCCGGACGCTCCAGCACGTCGGACGAATACCAGTGTCGCTCCCGGCGCCGGACGAAGTACCAGCGCCCGTGCCGGCGTTCGTATTCGTCGAAATAACAGATGGCCATCACGACCCATTGGCCGCGGGCTTCGTGCTCCGCCCGGCAGTAGACCTTGCCGGTGGCGTGGTCGTCGTCCGCGAAATCGATCGCGTGCCCGCAGATCTGGTGGATCGAGCGGTAGAACGTGCGCACCTGCGGCTCGATGATGCCGCGCAACACGTCGCGCCCACGACCGCGCCGTCCGCAGTTCACGTCCTCGATGAACAAACCAACCCAGGTGTCCAGGTCACGGGAGTCGATTGCGATCGCGTACCGAATCGGCAGCTGCTGGATCGCCAGATGCGACTCGATGCGGTCGATACGTCGCAGGGCATCGTCGTTGAGGGCCCGGGAATCGGTCATGGCTCTAGCGTTCGGGTTGCGGGCTGGCCGGTCCATGGTTAACATGTTTTCGAACATTGTACGCATTTTCGAACTTTGTCAAAGCGCGCCCGGGTGGCGGGCCGTTTATCGACCTTCGGGGAGAACAGAACCGTGGGCAATGCTTCGCGTGTATGGCTCGTCACGGGCGTGTCGTCGGGATTCGGGCTGGAACTCGCCCGCGTACTGCTCGACCGGGGCGAGTCCGTGGTCGGTACTTTGCGGCAGGAAGGGCAGCGATCGGACTTCGAGGCATTGGCGCCCGGCCGCGCGCATGCTCGCCTGCTCGACGTCACGAATGCGGCAGCGATCCCACCGCTGGTGGAGGACGTCATTCGCCAGTTCGGTCGGATCGACGTGCTCGTCAACAATGCAGGATATGGCCTGTTCGGCGCAGTCGAGGAACTCGACGATGCCGAAGCGCGGCGGGTATTCGAAACGAACTTCTTCGGCTCGCTCAACCTCATCAAGGCGGTGCTGCCGCATTTTCGCGCCAGGAAGGGCGGCCACATCGTCAACATCTCGTCGATCGCAGGCGTCATGGGAATGCCCGGTGTCGGGCTCTACTGTGCCAGCAAGTTCGCCGTCACCGCGTTGAGCGAGTCGCTGGCACTGGAACTCGCGCCGTTCGGGATACGCGTGACCGTTGTGCACCCCGGCGGTTTCCGCACGAACTTCGCCGGCGGTTCGATGGTGCTCGCGAGCAGGCTCATGCCGGAGTACGAGGGGACCCCTGCGGCATTGCCCCGCGGGATGCGACAGCACTACCACGGGACCCAGCAGGGGGACCCCGTCAAGGCGGCGCAGGCCATCGTTGCCGTGGTCGATTCCGGAAAGCCACCAGTGCACCTCCTCCTGGGGCCCGACGCCGTCGCGATGGTGCGCGGCAGGCTCGCCGGGATGGGCGAGGAGATCGCCGCCTGGGAGCAGTTGAGTTCCGGCACGAATTACACCAACTGAGGCCACCGGCATGAGTACCGAGAGAGATCCGCACGGCCAGATTCGCACGGAGCAGCGCGGCCACCTGCTGCTGATCGGCATCGATCGGCCCGAAAAGCGCAACGGCTTTACCCCGAAACTGTTCAACGAACTTGCGGCGGCCTATTCGCGGCTGGAGGCCGACCCGGACCTGCGCTGTGGCGTGTTGTACGCGGAGGGGGACCATTTCACCGCGGGCCTCGACATGCCGACGATCGTCCCGTTGCGCAAGGAGGGCAAGCCGCTGCTGCCCACGAGCGAAGTCGATCCCTTCAACCTGCGCCCGCCGCTGCGGACGAAGCCCGTCGTCGCCGCCATGAAGGGCATCTGCTTTACCGTTGCGATAGAGCTGATGCTCGCGTCGGATGTCGTCATCGCAGCGGAGAACTGCAGGTTCTCCCAGCTCGAGGTCAAGCGCGGCATCATGGCCGGGTGCGGTGCCACGTTCCGCATGGTGGAACGCGCCGGTTGGGGCAATGCCATGAAGTACCTGCTCACGGGCGACGAGTTCAACGCACAGGAGGCGCTGCGCATGGACTTCGTGCAGGAGGTCGTGCCGGTGGGACAGGAGTTGCCTCGTGCGATCGAGCTTGCCGAGCGCATCTGCAAGCAGGCACCCCTCGCTGTGCAGGCGACGCTCGAGAACGCACGCGTGGCCGGTACGCACGGCTGGCAGGCGGCCTACCTGCAGATTGCCGCGACGCAAAGACGATTGTACAACTCGGAAGATTCGAAGGAAGGCGTGCAGTCGTTCCTGGAGAAGCGCGACGCGCGCTTCACGGGCCGCTGAACGTCACGTCGCAGAGAGGCTGCAGCCAGTGTTTCATACGCGGATCACCGAATTGCTCGGCATCGATTACCCGATCCTCCAGGGCGGCATGCGCTGGGCCGCACGGGCCGAACTGGCGGCGGCGGTTGCAAATGCAGGAGGCATCGGTTTCATTTCGGCGCACACGCAGCCAACCGCGAAAGACCTCGAGACCGAGATCGGGAAAGCCAGGGCGCTGACGTCCAGGCCGATCGGCGTCAATCTCACGCTGCTCCCGTCGAACACCGGTCTCGACTATGACGGTTATGTCGCGGCCATCGTGTCGAACGGTGTCACGGCCGTCGAAACGGCGGGCAGCAACCCGGCGCGATACATCGATACGCTGAAGCGTGCCGGCGTCAAGATCGTCCACAAGTGCGTCACCGTGAGGCACGCACTCAAGGCCGAAAGCCTGGGCGTGGACGCCGTGAGCATCGATGGCTTCGAGTGCGCGGGGCATCCTGGCGAGGAGGACGTGCCCGGGCTCGTGTTGATTCCCGTGGCCGCATCGAAGCTCAAGATTCCCGTCGTCGCCTGCGGCGGGTTTGCAGACGGTCGTGGCCTCGTTGCCGCCCTGGCTCTGGGAGCGGAAGGAATCAACATGGGCACGCGCTTCATGCTGACCCGGGAATCGCCGCTGCACCCTGCGCTCAAGGAGAAGTTCGTGCAGGCCACCGAACGCGATACCGTGCTGATCGGCCGTTCGTACGGCGACTCGAGTCGCGTGATGCGCAATTCAATAAGCGCCAAGGTGCTCGAGATGGAGAAACAAGGTGGCGTGACGCACCACGACCTGATGCCGCTGATCGGCGCCAAGCGCTGGATGGACGCCATGGCGTCCGGCGATACCGATGGTGGGGCGATTCCGCTCGGCATGTCTGTGGCGCTCGCCAACGATCTGCCGACGTGCGCAGAGCTGATCGCGCGGATCGTGCTGGATGCGCGCGATATCATCCACCGGCGACTGGTGCACGTCGCGGGTGCGTAGGCCGAAGCAGCCGCGGGCGAAGCGAACCCGGCCGGCAGTTCGACGGAGTCGGCCACGGGACCTTAGCGTCGCGTGGCGTCCTCGGTGTAAGCGCCGCTGAGCTGGCGGATCAGGCCGACCAGCTCAGTCACGTGCGGCGGCAGCTTCCGGTCGACCCAGGCCATGAAGACGTGCGTATCGAACGTCTCGGGCAGGTCTCGCACCATGACGAAGGCGACGCCGTCGACCGCGAGGTGGCGAGCGGCGGCCGGCACGAACCCGATGCCCATCTCCTGCGCCACGAGGCTCAGCATCGTGTATGGCTGGCCGACACGCTGCGCCACCTTCGGCACGAACCCGGCGCGACGGCAGGCGGCCGACAGGTCGGAAAAGTACGAGGGCTTGAGCTGCTGCAGAAACAGCACCAGCGGCATGTCCTTGAGCTCTGCCAACCGCACACTGCGTCGACGAGCGAGCGGCCAGCGCTCCGGGATCACGGCGACCGGGCCGAAGTGGCCGATCGGCTCGACGGCAAGCCCGTCCACGTCGTGGCTGCCGACGATCAGTGCCAGGTCCAGCGCGCCGCGGCGCAGATTCTGCAGTTGAGTGACGCTTGTCTGTTCGTGCAACTCGACTTCCACTCGCGGCCAGCGTCGGCGAAATTCACTTACCGCCCGCGGCAGGGCAGGCGTCGAGGACATCGGCACGAACCCGAGGCTCACGACCGTCGACGTTTCGGACGCAGCACGCTTCACGGCGAGTTCCGCCGCCTCCGATCGCTCGAGAATTCCTCGCGCTTCCGCGAGCAATGCCGCGCCGGCCGGTGTGAGACGCACTTCCCGGCTCGACCGCTCGAGCAGCTTGGCCCCGAGCGACTCCTCCAGTCGCATGATCGACTGGCTCAACGGTGGTTGTGCCATGCGCAACTTGCGTGCCGCGCGACCGAAATGGAGTTCCTCGGCGACAGCGACGAAATGACGTAAGTGGCGCAGTTCCATGTCGAGATTCGAAGGTTCGTTCCTACTGACGCAGCGCGCGCCGGTTGCCGCCCAGGGCATCGAACAGATCCTGCGCGCGATCGAGGCCCGACTGGAAGTCCGGCGCTTCGATGGCCGCCGTGAACGCTGCCACCAGCGCAACTTGTGGTGCGGTCCGCGAGGCCTGCGGATAGCGTTGCAGTACCCGTTGCAGCTCCGCCCGCGGATCGCGATCCGGAAACGGCCGATCGCGCACGCGCAGCGGGCGGCTGGCAACCGCCGTTCGTGCGACCCGCAACGCGACGGGCAGCAGGTCCTCCTGGGAAGTGACGATCCGATCGAACGCGCGCGAAGTCTCATCCGATTCCGCCGTGTGCAGGCCACCTTCCAGCATCAGTTCGGCGGCTTTGCCCATGCCGAGGAGTCGCGGCAATCGCTGTGTGCCCGAGAGCGGGAAGACGCCGATCTTCACCTCCGGCAGGCCGATCCGGGTGCCCGCAACGGCCACGCGCGCGTCGCAGGCGAGGGCCAGCTCGAGCCCACCGCCGACCGCAAATCCGCGCAGCGCCGCGACCACGGGCTTGCCGCAGGTTTCGATCGCGCCGAGCACGTCGCGCGACAGCGTCGGACGGCGTGACGCGTCGGGCGTGCCGAACTCGGTGCGGTCAGCCCCCGCGCAGAAACCGCCTCCGGACCCACAGAGCACCACGGCATCGACCGAAGCGTCGCACTTGAAGGCCAGGAACGTTGCGCACAACGCTTCACGAAGCGCGTGGCTCAGTGCGTTCACGGGGGGATGGGTCATCGCGACGACCGCAACCGTGCCCTCACGGCGATGTTCGAGCAACATGGGACTACTATATAATGGAACGTCGTTCATATTCCTGACTGGTGCGGGTCCCGATGGCCTCAGGTGGTGAATCGCCCGCCGGTCCGCTGCGCCTCCGGGACTTCCGGCTTCTCTGGACGGCGGGCCTCGCCATCAATCTCGCGCTCTGGATGCAGGCAGTCGGCGCTTCCTGGCTCATGCTGTCACTTGCGCCGTCGCCGCTGATGGTGGCGCTGATCCAGACGGCGCAGAGCCTGCCGGCCTTCCTGTTCGGTTTGCCGGGCGGCGTCCTCGCAGATCTCGTCAACCGTCGCGCGCTGATCCTGATTGCCTGCGCCTGGCTCTGTGGCTCCGCAGTTCTCGCCAGCATTGCGACGTTCACGGGCGACATGACACCGGTGCTGCTGCTGCTCGTGACGGCATCGATCGGTGCGGCCTTTGCGCTGCAGGCCCCCGCCATGCACACGAGCCTCGCCGAGTTGGTGCCGCGCGAGCAGCTGTTCGCCGCGCTGGCCTTGAGCGCGATCTCGTTCAACGTCGCTCGCGCGGTTGGGCCCGCGCTCGCGGGTGCCGTCGTGTCGTGGGCCGGCACGGTCACGGTGTTCGGTCTCTGCGCGGTGTTCTTCGCGTTTGCGTTCGTCGCCGCGATGCGCTGGCGACACCAGGTGCAGCAGAGCGAGCTTCCCCCGGAACGGGTCCTGGTGGGAGTCCGGGGCGCGCTGCAGTACGCGCGACACTCACCCGTGATGCGGTCGCAATTGCTGCGCACGCTGCTTTTCGTCGGCGCGGCCAGCAGCCTCTGGGCACTGCTGCCGATCGTCGCGCGGAATCGACTCGGGCTCGGTGCGGACGGCTATGGCTTGCTGCTGGGCTGCCTCGGGACAGGGGCGGTCGTCGGCGCAGTGGCGGCGGTACGCTTGCGACGCAAGTGGTCGATGAACGCCGTCGGCATCGTGTCGGCGATGCTGTACACGCTCGGCGTCGCCGCTGTCGCGGAGTCGTCCAGCACGATCGTCGTGTGCATTGCCCTGGGCCTCGCAGGCGCCGGCTGGGCAGTGGTGGGCAACGTGAACCTGACTGCCATCCAGACGGCGATCCCGCCATGGGTTCGCGCGCGCGCCATGGCCCTGTACCTGCTGGTCTTTCAAGGTGCGATGGCGGCCGGAGGCGCGCTGTGGGGCGCGCGCGGCGACGCGCTGGAGCATCGAGGTTGCCTTGCTCGCCAGCGCCCTGGTGCTCGGCGCCACGACGCTGCTGATGCGTGCGTTGCCCGCCCGCATAGGCGAACTGGACGAAGCCACGCCGTCCGAGGTGTCCGGCCTGCCGGCCCTCGGAGTGACGCCCGACGAACAGGAAGGGCCGATTGCAGTGCAGGTCAACTACCTCATCCGAACGCAGGACCGTGCCGAGTTCCTGTCGGTGATGCAGGCGCTGGGCCGGTCGCGCAAGCGCGATGGCGCATTGTTCTGGCGGATCTACCGCGACCTGGGTCATCCCCAGAGGTACGCCGAGCGCTTCGTGGTTCGCTCGTGGACCGACTACCTGCGCCAGCGTGCGCGTGCAACGGAAGCGGACCGACGTGTGGAGCAGCGAGCCTGGAGCTTGCACGTCGGTCCCGACGCACCCGAGATGCAGCACATGCTGGCCGAAGGCTTGCCCGGCGAAGGCGGCTGACGGCTCGAAGGGATCAGGCGCCCAGGGCAGCGATGTCGGCGTCGGAGTAACCGATCTCGCGCAGCACGTCCTCGGTGTGCTCACCGAGACGCGGCGGCGGACGGTGCAGCCCAGCCGGCGTGCGGGAAAAGTTCACCGGCACCATCGGCGTGACCACGGGGCCCTCTGTCGGGTGCTCGTAGCGCTGGAAGAACCCGGTCTCGTTCAGGTAGGGATCGTGCAGCAGTTCCTGCAGCGAATGCATCGGCCCGTTGGGGATGTCCGCCTCGTCCAGGATCCTGTGCCAGTCGGCCGTGGTCTTCTTTCTCAGTTCGTCGCCAACGATTGCATACAACTCGTCGTAGTTGCGGACACGATCGTCGGTCTTCGCGAAACGCGGATCGCTGATGAGGTCCGGCCGCCCGAGCGCCGGGAAGATCCGGCGCCACTGGTCATCGTTGACGGCCAGCACGCAGATGTGCCCGTCCTGCGTCGGGTAGGGGCGCCGGTGCGGCGTCAGCAGGCGTACGTAGCCGATCCCCGGCGGCAAAGGCGGGTCGAACGCGCCACCCCAGAGGTGCTCGAGGTAATTGAACGAGAGGATCGTCTCGAACATCGGCACCTGGACTTCCTGGCCCTGTCCGGACCGTTCGCGCTGGTAGAGGGCCATCGCGATGCTCGAGGCGAGGACGTAGCCGCAGAGCTTGTCGATGATGACCGTCGGGTAGAAGCGAGGCCCGGTGCCGTTGACCTGGGCCATGAGAGCCGCGATGCCGCTCTCGCCCTGGAGCACGTCGTCGTAGGCCGGGTAGTCACGGTTCGGCCCGTCCTGGCGATAGCCCGGACCGGAGCCGTAGATGATGCGGGGATTGCGGGCCGAGATGGCCTCGTAGCCGACGCCGAGCCGTAGGGCCGCGGCGGGACGCATGCTGTGCACGAACACGTCGGCCGTGTCGACCAGCCGCAGCATCGCCTCGCGACCGGCCGGGGTCTTCAGGTCGAGCGTGATGCTGCGCTTGTTGCGATTCACGTTGAGGTGCATCGCCGACATGCGCTCGTTGCGGCGAGGGCCGGTGTCGCGGTTCGGGTCGCCCGAATGCGTCTCGATCTTGATCACGTCGGCGCCCATGTCGCCCAGGATCTGTGTCGCAACGGGGCCGAGCACGTTGACCGTCAGGTCGACGACGCGCACGCCCGCAAGGGGGCCGCTCGGCGAACTCTGCAGCTGCATCCCGTCGCTCATGTAGGCCCAGGAGTTTCCTTTACGACTTCAGCTGTGCGTTGCGGCCTTTCACGAGCCGCAAAGGCGTGTATTCCATGACTACCGTGCCGTCCTGCTTGACGACTCGATTGCGGGTGCGCACCAGCCCGCATCCCGGACGGCTGTTCGACGGACGGGACTCGATGACTTCGCACTCCACGTGGATCGTGTCGCCAGCGAACGTCGGACCCTTGATGTCGAGCGTCATGTTCAGAAAGGCCAGGCCGACACCCTGCATCGTCGACTGCGTCAGCAGGCCTTCTGCCATGCTGAAGACCAGCGAGCCCGGCGACACGCGGCCCTTGGTCGGGGACTCGTGCTTGATGAACTCGTAGTTGGTGAACAACACCTCGGTCATGCCGATCGTGTTGATGAACAGCACGATGTCGGTTTCCGTGATCGTGCGGCCCACCGTCTTGAACTTGCGTCCGAGCGGCAGGTCGTCGAAATGAATACCGAGACCGACCAGTTCGTATTCGTCGCTCATGATCAGATCGGATCCCATGGCGTAAGGGCCATTGAAGGCACGTTCGGGAAGAAGCTCGACTCGAACGCAGGCATTGCATGTTCGGCGATCGATTCCGGCGTCCAACCGTCGGAGCGGTGGACCGAGCGGGTCATCCGGATCTGGCTGAAGAAGTAGATCTCGTTGGCCCGGACGCCGAAGATCTGGCCGCTGACCTTGGCCGCCCGGTCGCTGCCGAGGTAGACGGCGAGCGGGGCGATCTTTGCGGACTCCATCTTCTTCATCTTTTCGATGCGCGCGAGATTCTCAGGCGTGTCGGCTGGAATCGTCGCTGTCATCGCCGTCCAGGCCCACGGCGCGATGCAATTGGAGCGGACGTTGAACTTGGCCATGTCGAGTGCAATCGACTTCGACAGGCCGGCGACTCCCATCTTTGCGGCCGAATAATTGGCCTGGCCGAGGTTGCCGATCAGGCCGGACGTCGACGTCATGTGCACGTACGAGCCCGAGGACTGCTGCTTGAAATACGGTGCGGCGGCGCGCGCGACGTAGAACGATCCGTTCAGGTGCACGTCGACGACCGCTTTCCACTCATCGATCGACATGTTGAAGAAGAAGCGGTCGCGCACGATGCCGGCGTTGTTCACGACGCAGTCGATGCGACCGAACGTGTCGAGCGCAGCCTGCACGATCTTCGACGCGCTGTCGGGGGCCGCGACACTGTCGGTGCTCGCGACCGCCTCGCCGCCGTTCGACCGGATCTCGGCGACCACCTTTTCGGCGGCCCCGGGCTCGCCGTCGTTGCCACGGCTCACGTCGTTGACGACGACCTTCGCACCATTGGCGGCAAACGCCAACGCAAAATCCCGGCCGATGCCCGCCCCCGATCCGGTGACGACGACGACCTTGCCTTCGACCATGTTGCCCACGCAGTTCTCCCGGCATTCGACCCCGAGGAGGCAGGTCGAATAATTGAACAGTGTGCGCTAGTATGAACACCGGCCGATCGCGGCGTCAACGGGCGAACAGGGGATGTCCGATGGGGTATCTGGAGGACCGTGCCGGACTCGCCGGCAAAGTGGCAGCCGTCGTTGGCGGAGCCTCGGGAATCGGCGAGGCCGTCTCACTTGCCCTGGCTCGCGCCGGGGCCGACGTCGCCCTGTGCGACATCCGGAGCGACGCCGTCGCCGCGACGGTCGAGCAGATCCGGTCGCTTGGGCGCAAAGCCGTCGGGATCGAAGGGGATGCCTGCGAGCGCCGGGTCCTGGAGCGCTTCTACGGCGAGGTCGCCGCCACGTTCGGCCACCTCGACATCGTCGTGAACGTGGCGGGCGGCACCACGCAGAAGGCGTTCATGGACATGGACGGCGACGACTTCTCGTCCGACCTGCGTCGCAATTACGGTTACGTGCTCGATTCGATCAAGCTCGCCGTGCCGCTGTTGCGGCGCAGCGGTCGGGGCGGCTCGATCGTCAATTTCACGACGATCGAGGCGCATCGCGGTGCGGCCGGCTTTTCCGTTTACGCCGGGGCCAAGGCGGGCCTCACCAATTTCACGCGCTCGCTCGCGGTCGAACTCGGGCCAGAGAGGATCCGCGTCAACACGCTGGCGCCGGACACGACGCCGAGCGAAGGCAATCGGCTGGCGATTCCAGAACCGATGCGCAGCCGCCTGGCCGCGGTGCCGCTGCCGGCAATGATGCAGGCGCTGGGCATGTATGTGCCGCTGCAGGCGCCGCCGATGCCGGAAGACCTGGCCGACGGCGTGCTGTTTCTTGCCTCCGACCTGTCCCGGTTCGTGACCGGAACGACATTGCACGTCGACGGCGGCACGATGGCGGCGGCGGGATTCCTGCGCTGGCCGTTCGGCGAGGGGCACCTGCCGATCCCCGCGCCGGCATCGATCCAGCGCATCTTCGGCGACGGATCCGACGACGCATGACAGGCGCCGGTCCGCGCGGGAACCGCTCCAGCGTCGTCCAGGACTGGACGCGGGCGGCCTGCGCGAGCAGGCGCTCCGCGAGGTCGAGCACTGGCCGGTCGATCATCTTTCCGTCCACCGCAACTGCCGCACCACCGGCAGTTCGCGCCGCTGCAACCACGCGCGTGGCCCAGGCGATCTCTTCGGGCAACGGTGAAAATGCCGCGTTGACGATGGGTACTTGTGCCGGATGGATGCAGAGCTTGCCGCCGAAGCCGAGGTTGCGCGCCCGCGCCGAGTCCCGGCGGATCACTTCTTCGTCGGTGAGTTACGGCGTCGGCGAGTCGATGGGCGGCGCGATGTTCGCGACACGGGAGGCGAGCACGACTTGAGCGCGGCACACGTTCAGTGCTTCGTCGCTGGATTCGGGCATGACCGCCGCGATGCCGGGTCGTCGGCACGCGGCGAGGTCGCGCTCGAACCAGTCGGTGCCGACAGCATTGATGCGCACGATGACCGGATGAGCCGGATCGAGGCTGGCGAGGAATGTGTCGCGCGGCATCACCGGCGAGTTGTCGAACGCAGGCATGGTCCTAATCGAGTTCGATCGTCACCGACTCCAGGCGTCCGGTGAAGCGGAAGGGGGGTACGTAATGGTTGCTCACGGGAGAGCCCGTATCCAGGCCGACGTCCATGCCGTCCGTCATCGAGAAGACGGCACGCAGTGTTTTCTCGACTCGGCCCGTGGCGAGGGCTTTGCCGTCCGCGAGCAAGGTGACCATGCCGCCGGCGCCTGCAGGCTTGCCTGCCTTGCCGTCGTACGCGAAGCGTGCCTCCAGCCGGGTACTGCCAGCGGGCATGGGTGCGGTGATCCTGTAGTGCGCGGCGAGCCCGAAGTTGTAGTCAAAGCACAGCAAGTCATCCTCGACGTAGAACGCCCATCCGCCGACGAGCCCGCCCTGAGTCACCAGCATGCCATGGTCCTGCGCAGCGAATTCGCCGGTCGCGGTTGCAGACCACGACCGATTGTTGACGCGTGGGGCGATCGAGTTGGGCACCGCCACCATGCCGGGGTAGTACGTGAAAGTCTTGCGCGCCTGCGCCGCTCCCGAACTGCCCGCACCGCCGAGGCGCTCGCCGGCGCGCCAGTCGAGCGGCAGCACATCGTTGCGCGCCGCCTCGGCCCACCAGAGGTCCTGGAGTTCGCGCAGCTTGCCCGGTTCCTGCGTGGCGAGATTGCGTGCCTGCGAGAAGTCGTGCTGGAGATCGTAGAGTTCCCAGGTGACGCGGTCCGGGTCGAGCGCCGAACGATCCGGGCGCGAGGCCTCGGCGTTCAGCAGCGCCGACGCGAACCAGCCGCGATGGTAGATCGCCCGGTTCGCGAACACCTCGAAGTACTGCGTCTGGCGCAGTTCGCCAGTACCTGCATCGAGCAGCGCGGGCAGAAAGCTGGTCCCGTCCATGGTCTTCTGCTCGACCCCGTTGACGGTCCGGGGACTGGCGATGCCCGCGGCCGCGAGCAGTGTCGGCGCGACGTCGGTGACGTCGAGGAATTGCGTGCGCAGCGAACCGGCGTCCTTGATGTGTCCTGGCCACGTCACAACCAGCGGATTCCGCGTGGCGCCGAGGTGCGAGACGATCTGCTTGTAGTACTGGAACGGTGTGTTCATCGCCCAGGCCCAGCCCATGGGGTAGTTGTTGTCCCAGCGCGGCCCGCCGAGTTCCCCGAGAATCGTGGGAGTGAAGGCCAGCGCGCCGTCGAGCCCGTTCATCGGGGCGATTTCGTTCAGCGAACCGCGCACGCCGCCTTCGGCACTCGCTCCGTTATCGCCGACGAGATACACCACGAGTGTATTCTCGGCACCGGGGAGCCGGCGCACCGCATCCAGCATGCGGCCGACTTCCTGATCGGTATAGGCGCCGAAGGCAGCGAAGACTTCCATCTGGCGCGCGGCGGCCACACGATCCTCGGCGGTCAGAGAGTCCCAGGCCGGTATGTTCGAAGGCCGAGCCGTCAATTGCGCGTCCGCGGGGATCACCCCCAGCGATTTCTGTCGCGCAAACGTCCGCTCGCGATACTGGTCCCAGCCGCCATCGAACTGGCCCTTGAAGCGCGCGATCCAGTCCACCGGCGCGTGGTGCGGCGAGTGCGTTGCGCCCGTCGCAAAATAAAGAAAGAACGGCTGGCCTGGATCGCTCGCCTTGACCTGCCGCGCCCAGGCGATTGCATGGTCCGCGAGGTCGGCAGTGAGGTGATAGCCGGGCGGCCGGTCCTGCACCACGGGTCGCGTGTTTTCGAACAGCACGGGCTGCCAGTTGCTGGTGCCCCAGCCGTTGAAGCCGTAGAAATAGTCGAAGCCAAAGCCGTTCGGCCAGTGACTGAACGGTCCCGCCGGGCCGGTCTCCCAATGCGGCGTGTTGTGGTTCTTGCCGAACATCGCCGTCGCATAGCCGTGCTGACGGAGAACTTCCGCGACGGTGGCTGTGCTGCGCGGCATGAAACCCGTATAACCGTCGTATCCAGTCGAGAGTTCGCCGACATTGCCGAATCCTGCACGGTGAGGATTACGTCCCGTCAGCAGTGCGGCGCGCGTGGGCGAGCAGATACCTGCCGTGTGGAACCGATTGAATCGCAGTCCCGCCGCCGCCAGTCGTTCGAGGTGGGGCGCTGGAACGGCGCCACCGAACGAGCTGAACGTGCCGAAACCGACGTCGTCGAGCACGACGACCACGACGTTGGGAGCGTCCGCCGGCGGACGAATGGCCTGGCGCAACGGCGGTGGATCGGAGTCCTTGAACGTGCGGCCAACGTTCCCCTGAAAGGTTCCCTCCGGAAGGGGCAGCGCCGACTGGGCCATGCTCCAGGCCGACCAGGAGCAGGCCACGGTCGCGACCATGGCTGTCGTCCATGTGGCCGTGCGGCGGACTGCATCGGCGGGGTTGGTGCATCGTTTCAAGAGGGTGCGCCCTTGCTCGTCGGGTTTTTCTCAAGCGGCCGTCGTCTGCCTGCGGTACTCGATGACCTGCAGCACGACGGGCTCGGCAATGAAGTCTGCGACGTCGTTCATGATCACAGGCACGCTCTCCGGCGAGTCGAACGACCGCTCGAGCAGGTCCTGCACGGTCGCGAAATGCTGCGAGGCGATGCCCTGGTAGGGCGGGGCGCCGGCCTCGGAGCCTTCGACCCAATTGCGGACGTACCGGGACACCCCGACGTGAATGCGATTCGCGAGCGGCACGTGCTCGTCCCAGTGGCGTCGCAGCTCGGTGGGAGACACGTCGTGCCGTCCGATCCAGGGCACGATGAGCCTCACGCCGGCCGTCGGCCAGCCGGGTTCCACGCCGGTGTCTTTCTCGACCAGTTCGGTGACTCGATACGTCGCGCGCTTCGCGATGACGTCGTCGAGCGCGGACAGGGACAGACCCGCCGCATTCCGTGTGCCGTGCCAGACTTCCAGGACTGCGTGCCAGGGTGCGGCGGCGTCCGCAACGAGATTGACCGACACGTTCGCGCCGATCGACCTGTCGCCCGCTGCAAAGTGCTGCAGGAGCCTCTCGTGGAGCGTTTCGACCGGACCTTGCGACTGCAGGAAGATGATCTGTTTCATTGGCCTCGCGGCAGGGTGCCGGGTTGCGCTGGAACGCGGGAACCGGCGTGCATCCGTATGGCACAACATAGGGACGCGGCCCGATTGAACGCAAGACCCGTTCATGCGTATAATTTGAACGGCGTTCGCATATAGGAATATCCCATGCTTGCCGTGACCCGTCGGGGCGCCATCGCCGAACTCACCCTCGACCGCCCGCCGGTCAATGCCATCGACGACGCGATGATCGCCGCGCTGCACAGCGCCCTCGACGAGCTGAGCACGGCGGGCGACTTCCAGGTCCTGCACATCCGCAGCGCGGGCAAGGTATTCGCTGCGGGCGCCGACCTCGCCCTGATCCGCTCGTGGAAGGACGCCCCATCACCGGGTGGAGCACTGAGCGCCTACATCGAACGCTTGCAGGGGCTGTATCACCGCATCGAGAGCCTGCCGCAGGTCACGCTCTGTGAAATCGCGGGAGCTGCAATGGGTGGTGGCTATGAACTCGCACTCAGCTGCGACCTGCGGATCGCGGCCGAAGAAGCGAAGATCGGCTTGCCCGAGGTCGGGCCTGGGCCTGATTCCCGGCGCCGGCGGCACGCAGCGCCTGACGCGCCTGTGCGGTCGCGGCGTGGCCGCGCGGGTGATCCTCACAGCCGAGCCGATCGATGGCCGGACCGCGGCAACGCTAGGCATGGTCGAATGGGCGGTCCCGCGTGCGGAGATTGTCGAGCGCGCACGTGCGATCGCGGATCGACTGGCCGCGACGCCCGGGCACGCGCAGCGAGTCGCCAAGCAGTGCATCCGTGGCTTCGCCGACACCGGCGTGCTCGGCTTCCAGCTCGAGCGTGATCTCGGCGGGGCGCTGCTCGATTCGGTGCGCACGCAGGAATTGATCGGCGAGTTCCTCGCCCGTAACAGCAAGCAATAACGGACAGTTCGGAGAAGGCACATGGCGGACGGCATCGAATACACCTGGCAACAGGCCACGAACCTCGCGGGCAAGCGCGTCCTGTTGACGGGCTGCGCCTCTGGCATCGGCCGCGCCACGGCCGCACTCTACGCGCAGGCCGGGGCGATCGTGTACGGAGGCGACGTGAACGTCGCCGCGGGCGAACCGGCGATGGCCGAGATTCGTGCGGCGGGCGGCAAAGCCGAGTTTCTTCCGCTCGACCTGACCCGGCCCGAGTCGATCGACGGCTTCGTCGATGCCGTCCGCGAAAAGGCCGGCGGCACGGTCGACGTCGTGGCGAGCATCGCCGGCGTCGACATCATCAAGCCGTTCCTGAAGAACGACCCCTCCGACTGGAACCTGATCATCAACGTCAATTACGTGGGACCCGTGCGTCTCATTCACCGGCTTGTTGCCGTCGATGATCGAGGCGGGGCAGGGCGGCAAGATCGTGACGGTCGCGAGCGATGCCGGCCGCGTCGGCAGTAGCGGGGAGACCTTCTACTCCGGCAGCAAGGGCGCGATCATCGCCTTCACCAAGGCGCTCGCGCGCGAAACGGCACGCTATCGGCATCAACTGCAACTGCGTCGCCCCGGGCCCGACGGCCACGCCGCTGTTCCTCGAAGCCACGGCCGAGAAGCTGCAGGAAGCCCTCGCCAATGCCATCCCGTTCAAGCGCGTCGCGCGACCGAGCGAGATCGGCCAGACGATCCTGTTCTTCTCGTCGCCCGCCGCCGACTACATCACCGGCCAGGTGCTGAGCGTGAGCGGCGGTCTCACGATGCACGGCTGATCGAACCATGAGCGAGATCCAGCCCGAAGTGCAGTACGAGGCGTTCCTCGAAGCAGGACGCTTCATGCTGCTGCGGAATCGTGCAACGGGACGCTGCTTCTGGTTCCCGCGAGTCGCCGAACCCGGAACCGGTTGCACCGACCTCGAGTGGGTCGAAGCCAGCGGCGAGGGTACGGTCTACTCGACGACCGTGATCCGGCAGAAACCACCGGCTCCCAACTACAACCTCGCGTTGATCGATCTCGCGGAGGGCCCGCGCATGATGAGTCGCGTCGAAGGCGTGCCGCCCGAAGTTGTCCGCATCGGCATGCGCGTGCGCGCCAGGGTCGTGCGCGAGGGCGAGCGCCCCCTGCTCGTCTTCGAGCCCGCCTGAGCTTGCCGGCCAATCCCATGAAAGACGCATTTCCTCGCGGCCAGACTGCAATCGTCGGTGCAGCCACGTTCGGCGTGGGCAACGCGCCGGGTTATTCGAACTTCGACCTCGCAGCCCATGCCAGCCTCCGGGCGCTGGCGCAGTGTCGGCCTGAAGCCCGGTGACGTGGACGGTCTCTTCTGCGTCGTGATGGACGAGACGCTGTCCGGACTGAACTTCGCGGAGTACCTGGGCGCGCGAACGCGGTTCAACGACAACTGCCGTACCGGCGGTTCGTCGTTCCAGATCCAGGCCTCGGTGGCCGCCCTGGCGCTCGCGACCGGCCAGTGCGACGTCGCGCTGATTGCTTACGGCAGCAACCAGCGGAGTGCGGCCGGCAAGTTGATCTCGAGCGCGCGCTCCTCGCCGTGGGAGGCGCCATATCGCCCGCTGCGGCCGATCTCCTCGTACGCCATGGCGGCGGCGCGACACATGCACGAGTTCGGCACCACCAAGCAGCAACTGGGGGAGGTGGCGATCGCTGCGCGACAAGTGGGCGCAGCTCAACCCGGAAGCGACGATGCGCGACGAGCTGACCATGCAGGACTACCTCGGCGCGCGCATGGTGGCCGATCCGTTCGGCATGCGCGACTGCTGCCTGGTGACCGATGGCGCGGCAGCGGTCGTGATGACGCGCGCCGATCGCGCGCGCGATCTTTGCACGAGTCCCGCGTTCATGCTCGGCGCCGCGCACGAAACGACCCATCGCGAGATCGCCGGCATGCCGAGCCTGACGACGACCGGTGTCGCCGAGGCCTCGCGTCGGGCCTACGCCCAGGCCGGCATCACTGCGGCCGATGTCGACGTCGTCGAGCTCTACGACGCATTCACGATCAACACGATCCTGTTCCTCGAGGACATGGGGTTCTGCGCCAAGGGCGAGGGTGGCGCGTTCGTTGCGGGCGGCAACATCGCGCCCGGCGGCAAGTTGCCCGTCAATACCAACGGCGGCGGGCTCTCGTACTGCCACCCGGGCATGTACGGCCTGTTCACGATGGTCGAGGCAACCCAGCAGATCATGGGTGTCTGTGGCGATCGCCAGCAGAAGGACGTCGAACTCGCCATCGCGCAGGGCAACGGTGGCGAATTGTCGAGCGAGGCCGTGCTCGTGCTGGGTTCCGGCGCTACGGTCTGAGGAGACGACACAGCGATGCTCAACGACGAGGCAGTCCGCCACTGGGACTTCGGCAGGATCGTCCACGCCTACACGCAGCGCGACACGATGCTGTACGCGCTCGGCCTCGGCATTGGCGCTGATCCGCTCGACGAGGGCGAGCTTCGTTTCGTCTTCGAGAAGGAGCTGCAGGCCGTGCCGACCATGGCCACCGTGCTCGGCAGCCCGGGCTTCTGGTGGCGCGACCCGCGCACGGGCGCTGCCTGGGTGAAGCTCGTCCACGGCGAACAGGCGGTGCGCCTGTTCCAGCCGCTGCCCGTCGCGGCGACGTTGGTCGCAACGAACAAGGTGGTCTCCATCACCGACAAGGGCGAAGGCAAGGGCGCCATTGCGGTCATCGAACGGGAATTGCGCGACGAGCAGAGCGGCGAACTCGTGGCGAAGGGGCGCAACGTCACCTTCCTGCGCGGCGATGGCGGCTACAGCCAGCAAGGCGGGCAGAGCGATCCGGGACCCGAGCCGCTGCCTTCCGTGCCGGACAGGCCGTGTGACGTCGAGGTCTCGCTGCCGACCCTGCAGCGACAGGCACTCATTTATCGCCTGAGCGGCGACTACAACACCCTGCATGCAGATCCTGCGGTCGCTCGGGCCGCCGGGTTCGAGCGGCCGATCCTGCACGGTCTTTGTACGTATGGCATGGCGGCGCATGCGCTCTTGCGGACGGTATGCAACCACGACGCCGCACGCATCCGCAGCGTTGCCGTGCGCTTTACCGCGCCCGTGACGCCCGGGGAAACGGTGCGTTTCCAGTTCTGGGATGCCGGGAACGGCGTGTTTCACCTGCGTGCGAGCGTCGATGCCCGCAACGCAATCGTGCTCAACAACGGCCTGATCGAACTCTCGTGACTGCGCTGTTCGACCTCGGTGGCAAGGTGGCGCTCGTGACCGGCGGGTCACGCGGCCTCGGGTTCGCCATGGCGCGGGCTTATGCCCAAGCGGGGGCGCGCGTGGTGCTTGCCGCCCGGGACGCCGAGCGGCTGGAGCAGGCGGCAGCGCAGATCCGCTCCGAGGGCGGCGATGTGCACGTCCTGCCGTTCGACCTGCTCGACGAAGCGGCCGTCACTGCCGCCGTGCCGAAGCTGATCGAGCGCCATGGCCGCCTCGACATCCTCCTCAACAATGCGGGCATCTGCATCTGGAGCGGCTTCCTCGACTCCACGCTCGACTCGTGGAACCGCACGCTCGCGACGAACCTGACGGCGGTGTACCTGCTCGCGCGTGAAGCCGCCCGGCCGATGATCGCGCAGCGGTGGGGCCGCATAATCAATGTCGGCTCCTATGTTTCGGTGATCGGCCGCGAACGGCTGCAGGCATATGCGGCCAGCAAGCACGGCCTGCTTGGCCTGACCAAGTCGATCGCTGGAGAGGTCGGGCGCCACGGCGTGACGTGCAATGCCATCGCGCCAGGGTTCTTCCTGACCGAGATGGCCGAGCCCGTCCGGCGCGATCCGGCACGCATGCAGGTCTTCACCAACGCCATCGCCATGGGCCGCTGGGGCGATCCGGGGGAGCTGGCAGGCCCGGCCGTCTTCCTGGCGTCGGAGGCGTCATCCTACGTGAACGGCCACACGCTGCACGTGGACGGGGGCGTGGCTGAAGTGCTGTCGCTGCCGGTCGCAATCACATCCTGACTGGCGACGTCCGTTCAAATATGTGGATGGCCGCCACGGCGACGTACTAATATGTGAACGCGGAACAGGTTTCCCGCGAGGACCGATCGAATGCCGAGAAATGCCCAGACGAAGGACGCTACGAGCGAAGTGACGGGTCCGCGTTCCCTGACGCGGTTGCTGGGCCTGTTCGACGTGCTCGCCAAGTCCAAGCACGGAATGACGCTCGCCGAGCTCAACCAGGCGCTGCAGTCGCCGAAAAGCAGCCTGCTGAACCTCCTGCGCCCGCTGGTCATCGACGGCTACCTCGCCTGCGACAACGGGCGCTATCGCCTCGGTCCGTCGATCTTCCGGCTCGCCGCCGGCATCATGTCGGTGTGGAATTTCTCGAGCACGATGCGACCGTACCTGGAGGAACTCGCGCAGCTTTCCGAGGAATCCGTGTACATCGGTGTGCTCGATACCGTCGGCAGCGTGATCACCTACGTCGATTCGATCGAAAGCCGGAAGTCGTCGGTGCGCTTCAGCGTTCCAGTCGGCGCGGCCCGGCCACTCTATTCCACAGCTGCGGGACGCGTCCTGCTGGCCTTCGGCGACCAGGATTGGGTCGAGAACTACCTGCGCAACACGAAGATCGCGGCCTTCACGCCGTACACGGTCACTTCACGCAAGGCGCTGCGCGAGGAACTCGAGAACATCCGCAAGACGAAGATCTCGGTCAGCCTGGGCGAGACGTTCCCCGAGTCAGGCGCCATTGCGACCCCGATCTTCGGCGCGGACGGCAAGATCATCGCGGCCATCGCGATCGGTGCCCCGGTCAGCCGGCTCGAGCCGCGGCTGTCGGAATTGCGGCCGATCATCGTGGACGTTGCGAGCCGGGCATCCGGCTCGACGCGCAGCATGCTTCGCGCGAACGAAGCGGCGGCGCTCGCGGAATCCAAGCGGTCAGCAGCCTCGGCCAGAACGAGCTTCCGTGCGCTGACGTCGATCCCGGCCCGGCAGCAGCCGGGGCATCTGCCTACCAGCGACGCCGCAGTTGCGACCCGATGCGTCGTGCGCGCAGTTGTGTCGCACGGTCCCCGGCGCTGATCGTCGGCGTGTCGGCCGGCAAGTGACGGCGCAGCTCCGCGAACGATACTTTGCGTGAGTGTCGGCATCGGACGGCTATCGCAACCGAGCCAGCGCCCGATCAACATGCCACGGCGTGTCTCGCCGGGATCGAGCCAGTTGTGCACGCCCGGATCCCGCATCGCGATCACCGCACGGAACTTGCCGTCGGTGTCGACGCGTGCCTGGTGGCCGTTCAGGCTGCTCTGGCGATACACGAAGTCAACGGTGTTGAACAACGCATCGTTCAGCTGCACGTTCCAATACGGGCGTGTCGCGGGCAGCTCGGATTCCAGGATCAGCGCGTCGTCCGGACCGAGCTCGAAGAATCCCTGCCAGTACCACTGGTTGGGAACGGCACCGCCGAAATCCGTCATTTCGAGCTGGTTGACCAGTCCGCGTTCCAGCAACGAATTCTGGTAGTGCAGCCACATGGCCGAGAGCCGGCGCGGAAAGCCGCCGAGCACTTCCCGCAGGCGACGGTCGATATCCGCCTTGTCCATCCGCGGCCGGATCGGCGACCCGTCGAGGCGTTCGATGGCGATTCGCGGGTCGCGTTCATTGCCCCAGTCGTAGGAACGTGAGCGGACGAGCAGGTAGTCGGCGTCCGGTGGAAGCGCGATCCAGTTCCCGGTATGCCCCGCGGGTAGCTCGCGACTCAGCAGAAGATCGAACTCGCCGCCGGGCCCCAGCTCGAGATCGTCGAAGTCGACGTAGCTGAGGCTCGGTCCAGGACGGTCACCGAGACCCATCGCCGTCCTTCCCATGGACATCGTCAAGAGCCGGACCGTGCCTCGCTCGCCGACGATTCGGTAGGTGCCGGCGGAGTCGACGTAAGCATGAAAGTAAGCGTCGTCGGGATTCGGCTGCAGCAGGAACACCGAGTTGAGAAACGGGGTCCAGTCCGGATGCGTCGCGTCCGACTGGAAATACATGAAGTAGCCCAGTGCGACGTTCATCGCGAGCTGACGGTACAGTTCGGCACGCAGCTGGTCGTCGCCCGGTGCAAACGTGAGCGCGTTCAGGTCGCCGGCACTGCGCAGCAAGTCGACGTAGTCGGCCCAGGGGGCCGGAACGACGGAACCTTGCGTTGCCACGAGATTCGGTGAACTGATCGCCATCAATCCTCGTCGTTCACCCAGCGCACGAAGCGATGCAGCGGATAGAACCCGTCGTGTGGCAGGCCGGGCACCAGGACGACCGCCTTGCCAAGTGTCACTACGCGCTGTACTCCGGCCGAGGCGAGCGCATCGCGCACCTCGGTCTTGCGAGAAGCCGGATACACGCCGACCGTCTGCGTCGCGACGTTGGCATAGCGCACGGCGTCGCGCAGCGACGACACCGGCACGACGTTGACCACCTTGCGGTCCGGGTAGAAGTCGACCGGCTCCTCGGAGCGAATCACGATTCCCCGACCGTCGAATTTGCCCCACACGCGGTAGTCCGGCTCGAGGGTCGACAACACCTCGATCTGCTCGCGCAACTCGCCGTCTACCTGCTTGGCCGATTGCGGCGCACCTCGGGCGCTGCATGCCGAGTTGCTGTTGCAGCAGCGAGCAGTAGCGGTCAATCTGTTCGGGCGTGCCTTCGACGTACTGGAAACGGCTCGAGACGCAAGCGCCCTGGTTGTACGGCGTCGAGTCGTCCCCGGCGAGACGCGCGACCTCCGCGAGCACCGCGTCCGATTCGAAGGCCTCGCGGCCAATGAATGAGATCGAGGTCTTCGGGTCGAACGCCACCAGCTCGAAACCCGGGCCGATGTAGTTCTTGGCACTGCGCAGCGCCGCTTCGCCGCCCCACGCGACGAGCTTGTCGAAGTACTGCGGGCGCAGCAGGTGACTCTCGACCGATGTGTCGCCCCCGCGCCAGTAGACGGCGCTGAACGACCGGACCAACGGATGGTTGGGCGCGACCGCCGCCATCGTCCGTAGCACGGCCGACGCGGTGAAGAGGTCGTTCGACGGCAGCTTGAGCAGGTGCACGCCCTTGACGAGCGCGCCCCGCACGATCGAAAGCACGGAGACCCCGGGTGCATTGCCGGCGAGGATATGGATGAGCCGCGGCGGGAATGCACGCACCCGCGCCTGGCCGTAGCCGGTGACCACGTCGCGCCAGCCGTCGAGCACGTCGGCCCCCCCCAGTTCGTGCTGGACCATCGCTTCCATTGCGGGCCGGTTCAGCAAAGCCCCGAGTTCCGCGTAGTCGCGTTCCAGGACGCCCGGATCGATCGGGCTGACGCGCTTCGCCTGTTCGCACGCCTGCGCCAGGGTGCCATCAGGGTCGCGCGTCATGCGCTCGCCAGTAGCCACGATCAGGTCCATGATTTCATGCAACGGAACGTCGAAGGCGGGCCCCGGCTCGGAGCGAGGCCACACCAGGCTGTTCAAGTCGAGGTGCGGCGTCGCGAAATGGGCGCCCGCGGGGCCGAACACGTTTGCAGCGCCCGTCACCACCTCGCCCTTGATGACGTGCGGGACGTGCACGATGTCGCCGGCAGCCAGGTTCGGATTCGCGCTCATGGCAGTGCTCCTCGGAGGCAGGAATCGATCGTGCCCGCGCAGCCGATCCTTTCCTTTGCCCCACAATCGTTCATATAATAGAACATCATTTACATTAAAGAACGATCCTAGAGAGGGTCGCGCCGAGTGTCAATCGCGCGGGGCTCGACAATGGCGTTGCAACGGGGCCCGACCAGCCATCGCCCGTCGCATCGTCGAATAGAGGAGATGGGCCGATGCCGACGGGGCAGTGGACGACCAAGGATATTCCGGACCAGTCGGGACGTGTTGCGATTGTCACGGGGGCGAACAGTGGGCTCGGTCTCGCTGCGGCGCACGCGCTTGCCGCGGCGGGTGCCACGGTCGTGCTGGCCTGCCGGTCGAAGTTGAAAGCCGAGCGAGCCAGTGCCGAAATCCTCGCCGTCACTCCCCGGGCAATCGTGGAGCCGGAAGTCCTCGATGTCGCATCCCTGCCGAGCGTCAGGTCGTTCGTCGCCGCAACTCGACGACGGTTCGCTGCGCTCGACCTGCTGATCAACAACGCCGGCATCATGGCGACACCGCAGCAGTCGTCGACGGACGGATTTGAACTGCAATTCGCGACCAACCATCTCGGTCACTTCGCGCTGACGGGCCTGCTGTTGCCGCAGCTGAGCGCGCGCCACGGCAGCCGGGTCGTCGCGATCTCGAGCATCGCGGCCAGGTCGGGACGAATCGATTTCGGGGACCTGATGGGGGAGCGCCACTACGACGAATGGAAGGCTTACAACCAGAGCAAACTGGCCAACCTGATGTTTGCGATCGAGTTGCAGCGCCGGTTGCTGCGGGCAGGCTCAGCCACGATGGCAATGGCCGCACACCCGGGTGCGTCGACGACGAACCTGTTTTCCACGCCGGGTTCTTTCTTCGTCAAGCGCGTCCTGTCGCCACTGATGAGACGGTTCATGTTTCAACCGGCCGAACAGGGTGCGCTGCCGATCCTGTTCGCGGCGACCGCAACCGAGGCGGAGCCCGGTGGCTACTACGGACCGCGCGGCTTCCAGGAAATGAAAGGACCGCCCGCTCCGGCGGAGATTCCTCGCCATGCACTCGACCATGACGTGGCTGCCAGGCTGTGGCAGGTCTCCGAGCAACTCACGGGCATCGCGTACCCGTAAGCGTGCGACCGTTCCGCGAATAATCAACGCAGGCAAAGACCAGGCCCGCGGTCCCGCGCCCCAAGCTGGTGCCGACCAGTCCGTCAGTGACCTTTCGGCATCAATCGCCGGCCGTTATCGTGCATGATGGCCTTGGCATCGCTGGCGGAAAGCCCCGTCAACGCTTCCGCGAAGAAATCCCGGGGTTCCGGCACGCCTTCCGCATGGGGATAGTCGGATCCCATCAACAGGCACTCCGACCCGCCAATTTTTTCGACGATGCCATGCACGTCGTCCTCGGGATACGCGACGACGTAGCAGTGTCGACGGAAGATCCTGCTCGGACGTTCCTTGAGCTGGCCGCACGGCCAGAAACCGTTCTTGGCCATGCCGCGCATCTTGTCCATCTTCTCGAGAAAACTCGGCAGCCAGTTCGCGCCGTTCTCCGCGCTCACGATGCGGATGTTCGGGAAGCGCTCGAAGAAGTTGTGGTAGACGATGTTGGCGAGTGTCATCTGCACCGGGATTTCGCTGTAGCAGAACATCCACTGCCAGGCGGTCTGGCCGGTACGGCGCGACTGCAACGGTTTCTCGCCGAAGGCGTGAATCAGCGGGTGCATGAACGTCGCTTCGGAGACGTGGTAGGCGACGGCAACGCCTGCTTCGTTGAGGCGCGACCAGATCGGGTCGAAATCCGGGTGGGCAGGGGACTTGTTATGCGCAGGCCCCATGGGCATCACGACGATGCGGGCGCCGTTGCGGATGACCCACTCGGTTTCCCTGATCGAGGTCTCCAGGTCCCAGAGGCTGAGGACTGGTGTCGTGTAGATGCGGTCGCGGACATTGAAGCCCCAGCGTTCGTGGAAATACCGGTTGTAGGCATGCAGGACGGCATTGCCCGAGGTGTCTGGAGAGTAATACCCAACGGTGGCGATGAATTCGCCCGGGTACATGATCGACCCGTCGACCCCGAACTCGTCGAGCTTGGCCACGCGGGCCTCGCGGTCCGACATGTCGGCGGTCGGCGAGATCCAGCCCTCGACGCTGGACTTGCCTTCCTTCATCGCCTTGAGCCATTCCTTGAGGCGGCCCGGCGGCGCGACGAGCCCCTGGGAATTGGCTTCCGCGTTGTGGACTTTTCGCTCACCGATGTAGAGACCGAAGCCTTCTGGCCCGTCTCGCCGCTGCAGCAGCCATTTCGCGTGCAACTCGCGCGGCAGGTACTCCTTGAAGAACTCGAAGTCGTGCTCGTGGACGTGCGTGTCGCTGTCGAAGATCGGGCCGTCGTAGGACGCGCCGGCGTAATCGGTGCTCAAGTGTTCCTCCTGGGCGAGGCGGGTGTATTATTGAACATGGTACACCTATGTGAACGCCGTTCAATATGTCAGGGGGTCCGAAATGGGTCCGGTACGCAAGCAACTGCTCGATATGATCGTCCAGGACGACAGGTACGACCTGCCGTCCTCTTACCTCGATCCGCTCCGGCTGGAAGCGGCCCGGGAACTCTTTGCCGAGCGGCGGGAGCAGATACCAGTGCTCCGGCGGCGCGCGGAAGAATCCGGTGTCACTGAAATCCGGGGCTTCTCCGACCTGGTCCCGCTGATGTTTTCCCACACGGTCTACAAATCCTATCCCCAGAACCTGGTCGACCAGGGAAAATGGGACGCGCTGGCGCGCTGGCTGAAGACGCTCTCGGTGGAGGATCCGACAAAGGTCGACCTCGCTGGCGTCAGCAACGTCGACGAGTGGATCGACCGGATGCGGGATGCGGGTCACCTGCTGCTCGCCACGAGCGGGTCGAGCGGGAAATGCTCGTTCCTGAATTCCACACGTGGCGACCTCGAACTCAAGACGCGCCATTTTGCGCACATGCTGGGGTGGCCGCGGCTCAAGCCTGCCAAGGACCGCCCTGTGTTCCAGCTGGGACCGAAATACGGCCCGAACAGCGCTATCGAGGCGGCGCAGATCTGCGCGGCGGTCTGGGGACGGCCCGGCTCGATTTTTTTCCTGACCGATGAGCCCTTGCGCATTTCCGAAGTCAGTGCCACGGCCGCGATGCGCAAACGAATGGCGGACGGCGTGGCGACCCCGCAGGAAATTGCGGACCTCGAGCGACGCGGGGCCGAGCAGGGCGCGCGCATGCGTGACGCGATGAACAAGCTGGTCGACACCATCCTGGCGCACCGCGAGGAGCCCATCGTGCTGTCGGGTCTCTGGGCCCAGCACATGGCGATCATCCACCGTGCGCGCGAGTTGGGCATCCCGGACGGTGCATTCCACCCGCTGAGCCATATATCGTCCGGGGGTGGCGTCAAGGGCGTTTCCTTGCCGGACGACTACAAGGAGCAGGTCGACCGTTTCTGGGGCCCCGTCATTCGCGGCACGGGCTACGGAATGACCGAAATGGCGCAGGTGCTGCCCCGGTGCGAGCACATGCGTTATCACTGTCCGCCTGGGTTGATCATGCTGCTGCTCGACCAGCCAGGCGAACAGCTGATTGCCCCGCCCGTCGGCACGGCCGGTATCGTGGAAGGGCGCTTCGCGTTCCTCGACCTGCTGTACGAAGGGCGCTGGGGCGGACTGATTTCCGGCGACAAGGTCGCAGGTCGATTTCTCCGAGCGCTGCCCCTGCGGGCGACATGGCCCCACGATCCTCGACACGATCGTGCGGTACACGCAGGTGACCGGCGGCGACGACCACATCGGTTGTGCCGGGACCATCGATGCTTACGTGCGCGGGGCGATGGCGTGACCGATCAGGAGAGTGCCACGAAGCCATCGCCCAAGGACACGGGTGCGCTGCATCGAGTCGCGCGATGGAGCGATCGTCACGCTCACGCTCAGCAATCCCGGCAAGCTGAATGCGATGTCGCAAGGCTTGCGTGATGCGCTCACGACGGCCTTCGCGCGTCTGAATGATGACGAAGAGTGCCGTGCCATCGTGCTCACCGGCGCCGACGGCGTGTTCAGCGCCGGCGCCGATATGGCGGGGTGGGGCGAAAAGACCTTGCAGGAATGTCGTAAGCGCCTGAAACGGGGCGGTACGCTGCTCATGCGCGAGATGATCGGCGGTTCGAAGCCGATCGTGGCGGCGGTCGAAGGGTATGCCTATGGAGCCGGACTCGCATTGGCCTGCGCCGCCGATCATGTGGTCGCCGCGACGAACGCGCGCTTCTGTTGCGCGTTTACCCGGGTCGGCTTCATCCCCGACCTGGCGCTGATGTACTCGCTGCCACATCGTGTCGGCCCGGCGCGAGCCAAGCAGCTGATCGCGCTGGCCGACGACGTCGATGCGCAACGCGCCGAACGCATCGGCCTCGCCGATGAGATTACGCCGGTCGGCAACGCACTCCAGCGCGCGCTGGAGTTGGCCCGGCGCTATGCCGAAGGTCCGCCGATTGCATTTGCGTTGACCAAATCGGTCTTCGCGCGTGGCCTCGAGGAGATGATCCAGGCGGAGATCGACCTGCAGCCCTACGCATGGCTGTCGGAAGATCACGAGGAAGGCAAACGCGCCTTCCGCGAGAAACGCAAGCCGCGCTTCAAGGGCCGCTGAGATCCGGCGCGCCAATGCTCGTGCCCGGTCAGGAGTGCGTCGGCGCCGTGCCGCGCAAAGTCACGGACATCCTCGAGCACGCGGCCGCACGACAGCCGGACGCTATCGCACTTCGCGAAGGCGAGGCGCAGTGGACCTACGGCACGTTGCTGCGTGCTGCGCGCCAGACGATGCAGTTGTTCGCCGAACGCGGCGTCGTGCGCGGCGACCGCGTCATGATCGTCGCCGACAATGGGCTCGCACAGGTGGCCGCGTTTTTCGGGGCAAGCCTGCTCGGAGCGTGGCCCACACTGATCAATTCGCGCGGCAGCCCGCGTGAAATCGATGCAATCCGCGCGCATGCATCGCCGCGCATCGTCGTGTTCACCACAGGCAATTCGACGGATGCCGCCGCACACGCGACGCGTGACGGTGCCGACGTGCAGGTCGTCATCGCCGAAACGCCGTGTGCGGCGCTCGCCATCGGTGCGACCGACCTCGCTGCTGAGCCTGAGCGGACTCTTGCGGGCGATTCCGTCGGTGCGTTGATTTATACGTCGGGTACGACAGGCGCACCCAAAGGCGTGATGGCGACGCATGCGGGCTTGCTGAACTTCGCGGATCGATCGGTCGCGGTGCGACGTCTGCAGCCCGGCGACGTCGTGCTGGGTGCGTTACCGACGTCGCACATCTTCGGCGTGGCCACCATCCTGCTCACGACGCTTCATGCCGGCGCGTGCGTCTGGCTGCAGCCTCGATTCGACGCCGCAGCGACGGTACGAGCCTTGCGGGACGGTGATCTCACGGTTTTGCACGGCGTCCCGACACTGTACAGGCGACTTCTCGCGCAACTGGAGACTGAAGCACCTGGGAGTGTCTTTCCGGCATTGAGGTACATCTACGCCGGCGGGGGCGCGCTCGATCCCGCGTTGAAACGTCGTATCGAAGCCGCGCTTGGTTTGCCACTGCATCACGGGTACGGCATGACCGAGTATGCCGGCTCCATGTTCGTGACGCACATCGACCAGCCCCGAGACGACGCGCTGCCGGGCGAGATAGCGCCCGACTGCGAGGTGCGTTTCGTCGACCTCGAGGGCAATGACGCGGGATCGGGCGAGCCCGGTGAGATCTGGGTGCGGGGCCCGGGCACGATGCTTGGCTACTACTGCGAACCCGTCCTGACTCGCGAGACGATCACTCCCGATGGCTGGCTCCGCACCGGGGATCTCGGTTACCTGATGCCGGACGGGGCGTTGCGAATCGTCAGTCGGGCGCGCGAAATCATCAAGCGCTCAGGGTTCACCGTGTATCCGCTCGAGGTCGAGCAGCAACTCGCGGAGCATCCGGCCGTGCGGCAGGTGGGCGTCGTGGGCATACCCACGGAATCCGGGGACGAGCAGATCGTTGCGTTCGTGGAGGCACGCTCGCCGGACGAAACGCTGGAGCCCGCCGCGCTGATGGATTTCGTGCGCGAGCGGCTCTCCCCGTACAAGTGTCCACAGCACGTGGTGCAGCTGGCCGAATTGCCGCTGACGGCCAACGGCAAGATCCGCAAACAGGAACTGCGCGATCTCTGGCGGGCGATGCAATGATCGCCCCGGATTTTCTCGCGGCGCACGCGCTTGGCACCCCGACTCGTCCCGCGTTTCGCGATGCCATACGGTCCGTACACTGGGTGGACGCGGCGACCGCGGTGGGACGACTGGCGGAACGGCTGGCAAGCGCAGGCCTCGGGGTGGGCGACCGCATGCTCATCGTCTCGGAGAATAATGTCGCGACGCCGCTGCTGATTCTCGCCGCCCAGCGCATCGGCGCCTGGCCGGCGCCGGTCAACGCGCGCGTGGGTGCGGCGGAACTGGCCGCGATGCGCGCCTGCGCGCATCCCTCGCTCGTCGTGTACGCCACGGACGGATCGACTTCCGCATCCGTGCTGGCGCGGCTCGAATCGACGGAGGAATGGGCCGACCTGCAGTGCGGTTCGCTGCTCGTCGCCCGCGGAATGACGACCGCAGGCAATGCATCGACCCGGACGAACGTCGGGCTGTTGTTGTTTACGTCAGGCACGTCGGGAAGCGCCAAGGCGGTCATGTGGTCGCACGACGCGCTGGTCGAACTAGGTCATGTGCTAGCCCGGTCGCGCGCGACGATGCCAGGTTCGGTCGTGCAGTGCGCAGGTCCGCTGTCCCACATCATGGGGATCTCGAATTTCATGGCAGCACTGGTCGCCGGTGCGACGCTGCAGCTGATGCCGAAACTCGACGTTGCCGCGTTGATCGCCGCCATCCAGGCCGGGGAGGTCACGCACCTGTCGCTGGTGCCGACGGCCTACCAGCGGTTGTGCGACTACGTGGAGGGCGACGGCTTCTCTTTGAGCGGCAAGGGACTGCGCTACATCAGCGTCGGCGGTGCGCCGCTCGACCCGACCCTGAAAATCCGGGTGGAGCGCCTGCTCGGGCTGCGTCTCGTCAATGGGTACGGGATGACCGAATGCGCGCCCGGCAGTCGCACGCGTCCCGATCGCGACGCGCCGGCGGACTGCATCGGCTGGCCGGAATCGGGAGTCGAGATGAAGATCGACGGCGACGACACCGGCGAACTATTGATGCGTAGCGCGACGATGATGCTGGGCTATTTCGGCGCGCCTGGCGAAGCCGCGGCGATCCTGCGACCGGACGGTTGGCTGGCGACCGGCGACCTCGCACGCCGCCTGCCCGACGGCTCATTTCAACTCGTCGGGCGCAAGAAGGAGATGATCATCCGGTCCGGGTTCAACGTGTATCCCACCGAGGTCGAGGCCGCGCTCAATGCGCTGCCCGCTGTGCGAGAGTCCGCGGTGCTCGGCTGCAAACTGGCGGACGGCAACGAGGAAGTCGTGGCGTTCGTCCAACTACGCGATGCGGCCTCGCAGGACGTCGTTTCGATCGCGAGCGAGCTCGCTCAACGACTTGCGCCTTACAAGCGACCCGCGCGCATCGTGCTGGTCGAGGATTTCCCGCTCGGTCCAACAGGCAAGATTGCGAAACACAAGCTGCGGGAGACGATGCGGCCTTGAAGACGTCCTCCGTACAGGTCGGAGGCGCCGGCACAAGCGGGCATCAGCCGCGTTCCGGTGCGATTCCGTAGTGGGCCATATACCTCCCGAACGCTTCGTCGATCTGCGATTCGTCGAGGCCGAACTGCACCAGCGTGAACTTCGCCTTGGCTGAATGGCTGTCGTCGGTGGCGAGCCAGCGCTCCATCGCTACAACCGCACGATCCCTGAGAGGGACGCCGAAGCGGTCGTAGATCTTCCGCACCGTAGCGATCGGGTCGGAGATCAGTTCGCGGAAATGCACGTCGTGGAAATGTGCTGCCATGCCCGCCTGCCGGCGGAACTCGATGGCCTTGTCGAGGCCGGCTGCAAAGGCCCGCAGGTTGCCCTGCGCGATGCGCAGTCCGTCGATAGGAGCATCGCTGTTCGCACGGCGCATGGCCACGAGCAGGGCGGTGATAGAAGGAATTACCTTGGCCGGGTCACGGTGAGTCTGGACGATGCAGGCGTCCGGGTACACCGCCAGCAGGTGATCCAGGTAAAAGACATGGCCGGGGTTCTTGAGCACCCATCGTTCGCCGCGATGGCGATGCTGCAGGTTCTGCAGGCCCATGCGGTGCAGGCGATAGCCCAGGCGCAGGTCGGTAGCGGCGCGCACCTTGTTGAAAGAAGGCATCCGCCACAGCCCTGGCAGGTTGTCGCCCAGGCCCATCAATTCCATCAGCAGATGGCATTCCTCGGGCTGCCGTGCACCGAAGGGATGCAGTGACGTGACGCTTGGTTGCTCGAGGCCCATCGCGCGCAGGACGCTCTGCGCACGGTCGATCCGCGGATCACTCTCGTAGGTTTCTCGTTGCGGTGGCGGCGAGGGGAACATCATCTCCCACGTCTGCGGGCTGCGGTTGGCCGGATCCTGGCTCATCAGCGAGTGCAGGAACGTCGAACCGGCACGTGGCAGGCCGAGAATGAAGACGGGCCTGACGATGGGCTCGTGCGGGATCCCTGGCCATTGCTCGCGGTCGGCAATGAACTGCAGGCGGGCTTCGGCCATGGCTTGCAAACGAACAGCTGCACCGCGCAGGCCTAGCTCATGGAGCTGAGCTTCGTCGTTCAATGAGGACACCATCGCCGCAAACAGCTCGCGAAAGGCGTCTTCGAAATACGGGTCGCCGCCCCAGGCCGAAAGGCCCGTCGACTTCTCGGCGTCCGCCAGCAGTTGCTGTGCGTTCAACTGCATCGGTGTCTACTCAGTATCCGTAGCGACGCAGCGTCCCCTGGTGCCGCCGCCTTATGTCGTCTTTGCGCTGGGCGGTGGAGATCCGTGCCGTGTCGGCCGGGAGGTATCGTTCCAGCTCCGCGAAGGGCACCTTCCGTGTCGTCACCTCGAGCTCCGCGTCGGCCCGATACCAGCGGATCAGCATCAGCCCGGTGTTCCAGACGATGGGATCGAGCCAGTTGGGCACGCCCGGATCGCGGCGGGAAAGCACGGCGCGGAACTTGCCGTCGCTGTCGACCGTAGCTTGCGAGCCGTTGATGCTGCTCTTGTGGTGGCTGTAATCGAGCGTCTCCCACCACCAGTTGCCGAGCTGGATGCTCCAGTACTTTGCCGCGGGAACGTCGGTTTCGATGACCAGTGCCTCGTCGTCGGTGATTTCGAAGACACCTTGCGCGTACTGCGCCAGCGGACTGGCGCCGCGGCCACCGTCACCGCGGCGCACGACGAACGCGTTCTTTGCGGCGTGACGCAGCAGGCGGCGGCTGGCCGGTGCGGTCCAGATGCTCACGCAGTGCCGCATCATCCGGCCGGCGAGGTCGAGTCGACGGATCACCTCGTCCGCGTCCGTGATCACGACGGGCGATCCGGGCTCGTCGTCGAGTGGCTCGATGTTGAATTCGATCGGGACTTCATGCTCCCAGTCGTACGTTGTCTGACGGACGAGGAACGTATTGTTCGTCGAAGCAGGGTCCAGCTTGATCCAGTTGCCCTCGTGGGGGTCGGCGCTGGCGACGATCTCGTAGGTTCCATCCCTTTCGATGTGAAAATCGTCGAAGTCGTAGTTGGCCTGGCAGGTATAGCCTGGCTCGCCCCAGAATCCGGTGTGCACCTGGATGTCCGTCCAGTGGGACGTGTTTCGCTTGCCCCAGATGCGCCACGTGCGGGCGCCGTTGAGGAAGGCGTGGCGATAGACGAAATCCGGGCAGGGGAGGTGGCCCAGGTAGACGAAGGGATCGAGGTAGGACTGGAGATAGAACACCGGGTGATCCTGCCGCGGTGCCATCACGAGGTTGTAGGAAAGCGCGATCGTCTGGTGCAGCAGTGTCACCGCGGCTGCCTCGGTGGCTGGGCATTCCTTGATGATGGGCTCCGCGAGGAACAACTGACGGATCTCTTCGACATCCGCGAGGTATTTCTTCCATGCCTGGTCCAGGTTCATGACGGCTCCAGGATCAGAAGGTACCGGCGTGGCCGCCGGTCCATGGGAGCCAACGCGTGTAGCGCATGTTCTCCTCCATGGAACTGCCGACGTGCGCTGCCGTGGCGAGATCGCGAATCTCCGGCATGTGTTCACCTACCTTCTCGGGCGTGAGCTCACGATCGAAATAGCCGTCGTTGTTGAAGGTCGCGATGCGAGAGACACGACCGCCGCCGACACCGTAGATCTCGCCCGTGTGGGTCATCTCGCGGCTCACGAAATACGCCACGGCCTGTGCCACGAGGCTCGGTGCGAAGTGCTTCTCCATCCAGACCCTGGCGTCTTCCTGCGACTTCGCCGCCAACCGCGTATATCCCGCCGGAAAGACTCCGTTCACGAGGATACCCTCGGTCTTGCCTTCGATGGCTGCTTCGCAGGTCAGGCCGATCATCGCGGCCTTGGCCGACGAGTAGGGCGCAATCGTGCCGATGCCGAGCGTCGCGGACGAGCACATGTTCAGGATGCGGCCGTAGTTCTGGCGTCGCATGTGTGGCCAGACTCGACGAACGAGAAGGTACGCGCCCCAGTAGTTGGTCCGCATGACGCGCTCGATGTCCTCGTCGTCGAGCGCATCGATCGGTGCGATGGTGGAGCCGCCGGCGTTGTTGACGAGGATGTCGACGCGGCCGAACCTGGCGAAGGCCGTGTCCACGATCGCATCCGCGCCGGCCGACGTGCCGACCGTCGTGGCGTCCGCCTCCGCTGTTCCGCCTGCCGCGCGAATCTCCTCGACCACCGCCACCGCCGGACCGGAGGTTCCGGCGTGGCCCTCCGGGTCCCCGCCGTAGTCGTTGACGAGCACACTTGCGCCACGTGCTGCCAGCAGCAATGCGATTTCCCGCCCCATGCCGCGCCCGGCGCCGGTGACGATCGCGACCTGTCCGTCGAATCGGATCATGCGGTGCCTTCCACGGTAACGTGCCGTTGCATCATTTCTTGTCAGTGACCATCTCGCCGAACAGCAACAGCGACTCGTCGTTTCGCGGGGGCAAGGCGGCCCAGATATCGCGTCCGGCCTCGTCGGGAGTGAGTACGCCCTGGCGTGTCTCGAGTTGCCTGGCGACCTGGGCGGAGATTGGGTAATCGTGCACTGTGCAATCAGCGACGAGTCGCGTCGTGGGCGTATCGACGAACCCGGGACGCACTGCAACTACCCAGGTTCCGCGCCCGCGCTCACGCAATTCGCGCTTGACCACCCGTACCCACATTTCGACGCCAGCCTTGGCCGCGCAGTAGTTGGCGTTGCCGAGGAATGGATGGCGCGCGGCCGCGGACGACATCAGCACCAGTCCGGACTCGTACTCCGCGCCGACGGCCCGCAAGAACATGTCGCCCAGGATCATTGGTGCGACGGCGTTGGCCTGCAGGCATCTCGCATATTCGGCCTGGTCCACTTCGGCCACGAATCCCAGGTTGCCCGGGTAATAGGCGTTGTGGATGAAGATGGCTCGATTACCCTTGAAGGACGACAGTTCCTGTCGGAAGCTGTCTTCCACAGCGGTATACGTCTCGGGTTGCGTGAGGTCGAAACGCACCGTCTCGAGATCCGGGTGCTTTCGACGCGACAGATTGATGACGCGCGCGCCAGGATAAGGCACGGTGTGCGCCAGCCCCATGCCGACGCCTTGCGTCGCGCCGCTGATCCAGACGATGGTGTCGCTCAAGTCGAGATCCTTGCAGCCGTATCCGTTGCCCGTCCGAGTCCACCAAAATGATACCGTATCGTATAATTAAAGCGAACGCTACTGTTCCGCACAAGGGATGGATTCAACGATGTCGCCAGCTTCGTCCGCCGCCGCACGCCGCCCCGTCCGACGCCGTCCTGCCGGCCGGCCCAATAGGGACGACGCAAGCGTTCTGCGCGCCTTGTTCCTCGAGATCGCGCTGGAGACGTTTCTCGTTCGAGGCTATGAAGGGACGAGCATCGAGGAAATCGCCCGCGTGGCAAAGGCCGGAAAAATGACGTTTTACCGGCAGTTCGGCAACAAATCCGAGCTGTTCAACCTCGTGGCCCGGCATGAGATCGCCAAGGTCCGTGAACGACTGCAATCGCCGCAGGCTCTGACTGGAGCGCCGGACGAGGTTTTGCCCGAGTTGATCGAGCGCCTGCACGTCGCGCTTACCGACCCGGGTTACCTCGCTATTCTTCGCCTGGTGATTGCCGAGCGGGCGCGCTTTCCCGAACTGGGCGAAGCGCTGCTTGGCAACGATCGTATGATGCTCGAACCGATCGTGAGTTACCTTGAGAGGGCATGTGCCGCGGGAGAACTTTCGATACCTGACGCATATGCGGGCGCAATGCAACTGGCGGCACTTGCCGCCGGTGGCAGCCGGTTCCTGCTCAAGAGCCCGCGCACGGACCCGAACAGCCGCCGCCAGTGGGTGGCGGCCGTGCAGCACTTCGTGATGTCCGCCTGGAAGCCGGTCAGGCGCAAATGACGACTGGCCATGTCCCAACGACTCGCGCGGATCCCGCGTCGTTCGCACTTCGCTGCGAACATTGGTATCGCAGCGGCTATTACCGGCGCGAGTCCCTGGCCGAGGCCCTCGCGCGCGCCGTATCGAGACGGCCGGACACGCCGCTGCATTTCCATACGGAACAGGGATTGCGCAGCGTGATGGCTCGCGACGTCTGGGCCGCCAGCGAAGTACTGTGCGGAGCGTTGCAGGTACGAGGGCTGCGCCGCGAGGACGTCTTCGCGCTGCAGCTGCCGACATCCTTCGAAGCAGTCACGTTGTACGTTGCGGCTTTCCGCGCAGGGGCGACGGTGTTGCCGCTCGTTCACAACCTCGGCCCGGCGGACGTTGAATTCATCCTTCGCGATTCATGCGCGCGCTGGTTTGCAACTCCTGACACCTGGTACGGCAAGGATTTTCTCGAACGCCTGGCAGGTATTCCTGCCTTGGACGACATGAAGGGACTGGTCGTGGTCGGCGACAGGGGCGCCAGCGCGCGGCGTCACGTGGCGCTCGCTACTGTCGACGCCAAGTCACCCCATCACACCGCTCGAACTCGACCCGGACCAGCGCTGCGTGCTCCTGTACACCTCCGGCACGACTGCACGGCCAAAAGGCGTGCAGCACACGCACAACACGATCCGCAGTGAATGGGAAATTCCATTCCTGCCAAACGATGGACCGTTCCTCAACCCGTTCCCGGCGGGGCACATTGCCGGCTTCAACTTCATGCTGCGTCCGATCGTGTGTGGCGTGCCGATGGTGTACCTCGATCGCTGGGATGCGGATGTCGCGGCACGTGTCGTCGAGCAGTTCCGCGTCACGCAGTCGGGCGGCACGCCGTACTTCATGCATTCAATGATCGACGCCTCGAAACGTGGAGGCTACGACTTGTCATCGATTCGTGCCTACAGTCTGGGCGCGACCGGCGTGACACCCGACCTCGTGCGCTACGCGGACGAGCGCGGCTGGGGAGCGGGGCGCTCGTATGGACTGACGGAGCACTCGACCGTGACGCGTTGCGACCCGACCATGCCGTTCGAAAAGCGCGCGTACACCGATGGATTGCTGCAGCCGGGCACGGAAGTTCGCATCGTCAATCCGGAAGAGCGTGTCCTTTCTACCGGCGAAGAGGGCGAGATCCAGACGCGCGGACCGGAACTCTTCATGGGATACACGGACAGTCGACTCAATCCGGAGTGCTTCACGCTCGACGGCTGGTTCCGCACGGGTGACCTGGGCCGCCTCGACAACGAAGGATTCCTGACGATCACGGATCGGATCAAGGATATCATCATTCGCGGCGGTGAGAATATTTCGTCGCGAGAAGTCGAAGAGGTGTTGTTGCTCGATCCGCGCGTGCAGCAAGTCGCGGTGATCAGCATGCCCGATGAACGTTACGGTGAACGGGTGTGTGCTGTGATCGTGCCGCGCGCAGGCGAGTCGCCGTCGCTTGAAGCGCTGGTCGCGCATTGCCTCGACGCAGGACTTGCACGCTTCAAGGTGCCGGCACAGTGCGTACTACTGCAAGAAATGCCGATGACCGCGTCCGGGAAGGTCCGCAAGCGCCAGTTACGCACGGACTTGCTGGCGCAGCCCTAGAATTGGAGGAAATCACGGCGATATCGTCGTCAAGGGCGGAACGGTCGTCGATGGCACGGGCGGAGTGCCATCAACCATATATTTGACTATTGTTCTGATATCTGAAGAGCACTCACTCCCGAGAGGAGACGCCCGGTGGACGTGCAACTCGCGCGAGACGCAATGATCGACCTCTACGGGTGTGGCAGTCCGAACGTCCTCAAGGTGCTGTTGATGCTTGAGGAAACGCAACTGCCGTATCGGTTGCACGAGATCAATGTGCACGCTGGCGAACAATTCTCGCCGCAGTTCCTGCGCATGAATCCGAACAACAAGGTGCCGGTGCTTGTCGATCGTGACGCTGTCGGCTCGAGCACGCATACCGTCATTGAGTCTGGTGCAATTCTGTTCTACCTCGCCGAAAAGACCGGCCGCTTTTTCGGGCGAACGGCGCTCGAGCGCAGCGAGTGCATGCAGTGGCTGATGTGGCAAATGGGTGGGGTCGGCCCGATGTTCGGCCAGGCGCTGCACTTCCAGTACATAGCGCCAGAGGGCAACGACTACGCGCGCCGGCGGTATCTAACCGAGGTGCGGCGGCTGTACGACGTCGCCGAGGAGCGCCTTTCGCTCGCGCCATGGCTTGGCGGCAGCGAGTATTCAATCGCGGACATCGCGGCGTGGCCGTGGCTCGGCAAATATGCCAACTATCCCGCAATCGGCGTCGCGCTCGCGTCGTTTCCAAACCTGTCACGCTGGATCGTGGCAATCGAGGAGCGGCCCGCATACCGCCGCATCCACGACTCATTCAAGGCGCTGTTCAAGGCGGGACTTGCGGCGCAGAGCGCGGCCAGTGTCAGCACGCTGGATCGATTCTTCGGGCGCGGCGAGTACTTCAGGGCTTAACGCGGCTACCACGCACGCACGTCACGCTCGCACCAGCGTCGAGGCCGGCTACTCGCCCGGCTTTGTAGCCGTCGAGGCCGCTACTGCGCTCGGTTTGTAGCCGTCAAGACCGCTACTTCGCTCGGCTCTGTTTGGCGAAAAAGTCGCGCGCGATCCGATAGTGCTCCTCGCTGAGTGTCGCGGCGAGCTGCCGTCCCAGCGTGACATCGAGATGCTGCGCCGCCGTGACGTGCAGGTAGCTATTCATGATCTTCTTGGCTTCGCGCAGGGCTTCCCGCGGTTGCCCGATCACCTTTGCTGCCAGTGCACAGGCTTCCTCCATGAGCTTGTCAGCAGGAACGACGCGGTTGGCGAGCCCATATTCCACTGCCTGCGGTGCCGTGATCCGGTCGCCGTTGAAAATGAGTTCCTTGGCACGAAGGAGGCTGGCGTAGAGCGGCCACGACACGGAGATGCCGTCGCCCACGACGAGGCCGATGTTGATGTGCGGTTCGGCCATGACAGCGTTTTCGGACATCAGGACGATGTCGCACAGCGTGGCCAGGGTCGCGCCCCAGCCAACGGCCGGATCGTTGACCGCCGCGATGATCGGAATCGGTACGTTGATGAAACGGTGGATCGTGCGGCGGGAGCTTTCCTGCCCCCCGCGTGCGTCCCGCCGCGCAGTGTATCCCAGGCCGCCGCCGCCGGGAGTCGCGACGAGGATACGCTCCAAGCGCGCGCCGAAAGTCATCGGCGGCTGAGCCTGCGACGCAGGACTTTTTCGCTGCGCTAAACCTGGCCAGCGTGACGCGTGTGGTCCCTGAAGAGATTCCAGCTTCAAGGGTATTTTTGGAAGTTCACCCCCACCCGGGTGCCGAGTCCTGGGAACCGGTTGACGGGACGAGCGCCATGACCAGGTGCGGCTTCGCCCCATGCGAACCAGACTTCGGGCTCGCGTGTATCGCCGACGCGGCGCCAGCGGCCGTCCACCTGCGGATTCTTCAGCGTGCCGAGGCCCACGAGACGTCCTTTCGAATCCGGCAGGAACTCCCATTGATCGCCGAAGGCCGTATAACGGATGCCCTCCTGCCAGTAGCCATTCTTGCCGAAATCGACTTCGCCGGTGACGTCGTAGGTATAGCGGACTTCGCCTTTTTCGTTGCCGAGAATGGCGAAGCCAAACATGTCGTTGCCGAGCGTGAAGTGGCCGAAATCGATGCTGCCGTCCTTGTAACGCGTTGCCCACGTGTACCAGACCAGCTCGAGCTGCTCCTGTACGAGAGCATCCTTGGACTTGTAGATTTCCCCGCCCTCGAACATGTAGATCGGATCGAAGCCGATCATGCCGCGAACCTTCTTGCCGAGGATCGTGCCCTCCATTTCGAAGATGTTGGCCACGTAGTACATGCCTGCGTCGCGGCCGGGAAGGTACCAGTGCATGCCGGGCTTCACCAGTCGGCCACGCACGTCCATCGCGCCGTCCTCGGTCCAGCTGCAGTCATCCGGTGTCCACGTCACGTGAAATGGCGTGCCCCGCTGTGCCGGATCGCTGCGCCAATGAACGCGATCGCCCTCCAGCGCGCGCCGGCAATTGTCGTTCGGCGCCGACGCGCGGCCTGCAGGGTCCATGTGCATGCCGTCGTCGTGACCGACCGTAGAGCAGAGATAAAAGTGACGCCGTGTGTCCTTGGCTGCACCCCGCAAGCCGGTGGGAATGCGGCGCAGCGGGCAGTAGATTTCGCCCCCTGCGTCGCGAAATGTACCCCACAGGTACAGCGCCTCGGGCGGCATACCGAAATACGAACGATCGGACATCATGTCCTCGATCGTGGGTTCGAATGCGCTTGCCAGTGGCTGCCAGCCGAAATCACCGCGACGCGGCCGGCCATTGATGCTGGTCATGATCAGGCTCCCAGGGTGCGGGCGTGGAGTATTGTTGGAAGTTAGAGCGGCGGACTCCTTAGGTCAAATCGTCACTTGTTACGCAATCCGAAGCCAGGCAGGAGTTGAAATAATGCCGAAGAGCGCGGCGGATCGAATGGCAGGTCTGCGGGCCCGGCAGCGTCGGGCAGGTCTCACGACCGTGACGGTCGTGGTCCCGAAGGACGATGCGGTCCCGCTGGCGAAATGGGCGGGCCGACGCCGCGAGGAGTGGAACAAGACAGGTGAGGGACGGCGCCGGTCGGTTACCGTGCCAAGGGACCTGGGTGCCGCGGCAACGCGCAGTGCCCTGCGATCGGAGGACATCCGGCGACTGCGGGAGCTGGTCGAGGTCGCGGCCGTCGGGCTCGTCATTGGCCGCATGAATCCACACATCGAACGGCGTTTGCGCGCCCTGATCGAGCAAGGTGCGGCGCTGGACGGCGACGCGTCACCGCTGCAACTGCAGCGGTTTCACACGGCGCTTGGGGACATGAGCGGTGACAAGACGCTGCAGTTCCTGCTGCGCATTGCCCTGCACGCAACTGCAGAACGGTCATCGTTCCCATTGCGTCCGCGCAAGGAACGGGAGGCGGTCGTCGCGCGAATCAAGCGCTCTCATGTACAGATCGTCAATGCGATGATCGAGCGCAACGAGCTGGTCGCCGAACGCCGGATGCGGCGCTATCTGTCCGGCCTGAAAGACTGGCTCGTCTGACCTGCACCAAGTAGTCTGCGATTCAGACCTGCACTCACACTCACGCCATCACGAAGCAGGGGGAACCTGCGCACGAATTGTGGGTTCGCCTCTCCCTCGACGATGCACTGGTCATTCGCGCAGAACTTCCGGTTGCGACCGCCGGCTGGCAAGGGAAGCTCGAAAAGTCGTCGTGACGACCGTTACGGGTACGTTCCCTTGCGGAGCATGGCCGCACGATCTCCAACCCGCACTGCCACGATGTGCATGCCAGGCTTGGTGTATTCAGCAAAGCCGCTGAAATCCTCGCGATTCCTCGTCCTACGGGCGGCATGCTGGGCTTGGAGCTTTCCCTGCATCCTTTCGCGCTCAATCCGAGTTTCCGCGCGATCGAGCATCTATCGCTGGCCGACAAGATACGGCGCATGCGTGATCCGGTGTTTCGCCAGCGTGTCTTGTCCGAACAGGCCGCGGATCCGCATGATTTCTTCAAATGCGTCGTCTCCGATCTCGAAGCGATGTTCGTACTGGGTGACCCGCCAAATTACAACCCCGCACCGGACGACAGCATCGCCGCGCGCGCCAGGCGCATGGGCAAGGCGCCCAACGAACTCATCTATGACATCCTGCTCGAGCGGGACGGGCGTGAAATCCTGTACCGCCCGATGGGCGACATGGAAGGCGAGAGATTCGAGAGCAGCGGCCGCAACTTTCTGAAAACCAGCAACACGATCCTGGGGCTGGGTGACGGCGGCGCGCACCAATCCGCTCGATCGCTGGATCTTTCCTGGACAGGGGCATTGCTTTCTTCTCCGTTCACTGCGGGTCGGTGACGGTCGACCATGGCACGCTGTAGTCGCCGACGACGTCCTGCATTTGTTGTTTCACCTCTGCGGTGAGCTTCGCGACCACCTCGAGCGCGCGCAAGTTGTCGGTCAACTGCGACGGACGCGACACACCCAGGATCGCCGTGGCGACATGCGGGCTGGAGAGCACCCAGGCCAGCGACAGTTCGGCCAGCGTGCAGCCGAGCGATTGCGCAATCTTGTCCAGGCCATCGACGATCTGGTTGCGTTGCTTGCCGAGCAGGGCTTCGTGGAAGCGCGCCAGGTTGGGATCGTCGGCGCGGCTTCCAGCCGGTAGCCCGCCGCGATATTTGCCCGTCAGTGTGCCGCCTGCCAGCGGGCTGAACACGGCGATGCCGAGGCCAATGTCGGTAAACAGCCGACTATGTTCCTGTTCGACCCGCTTGCGCCGCAGCAGGTTGTATTCCGGCTGTTCGACCACTGGCTTGTGCAGGTGGTGGCGCTCGGCGATCTCCCACGCCGCGCGGATTTCGTCGGCACGCCATTCAGAGGTCCCCCAGTAGAGCGCCTTGCCGGACTCGATGATGTCATGCAGCGCCCGGACCGTTTCCTCGAGCGGCGTGTCGGGATCGTTGCGGTGGCAGTAAACGATGTCCACATAGTCCATCTGCAAGCGCTGTAGCGAGCCGTTGATGCCGTCGATCAGGTATTTTCGATTGAGCGTATTGCGCTCGTTGGGTCCGTCGGAAATACCCCAGAAATACTTGGTTGACACCACATAGCTGACGCGACGCAGGTGGAGCTTGCGGAACACGCGACCCATGATCTCTTCGGCCATTCCATTCGTGTAACTCTGCGCGTTGTCGAAATAATTGATGCCCGCATCCAGCGCGAGGGCGACAGTTTCGGCGACCGTCTTTTCGTCCATCGCCTTGTAGCCCCAATTGCCGGCGCCCAGCGACAGTTCGCTCAGTTTGAGGCCACAACGGCCGAGTCTGCGGTATTGCATGGTCAGGGCTGCTCCACGTGGTCCAGGTCATCGAGGTTGTAACGCGCGGGCGTGAACAGCGGCATGGACACACGTCAGATCGCGGCGAGCACGCTCTCGCAACGTTGCTGCACGTACGGCTTCAGTTCGGGATGCGTGAACATCCAGAATCGCCCCTCGGCGATCCACCGAACGACATCCTCACCAACATGCATCGGGTCGAGGGCAGTCTTCATGGCGGCCTCGATCTCCGGACCATGACTACCGATGTCGAATGCGCCCGGTTTCAACCTGGCGCTGTTGTCGAGCAACTGCGTTCGCACCAGGCCAGGGCAGAGCACCGATATGCCGATGTTGCTGCCGGCAACCTCCTTGGCGACGGCTTCGCATGTCGCGATCACGGCTGCCTTGGTTGCACTGTACGCACCGTTGCCGCGTGTCACGAGAAATCCGCCGAGCGATGCAGTGCACACTACATGCGATGGCAGGCCATGTTTTCGCATGCGCGGCAGGCACGTCTTGAGGGCATGAAAGGTGCCGTTGAGATTGACATCCATGGTCCATTGCCAGCCTGCCCAATCGGTCTCCTCGATCGGCAGCGTGCTGCCACCGACGCCTGCATTGCTGCAGAGCACCTGAAGGGAACCGAGTTCTTTTTCGATGCGATCGACCGTGGCCACCCATGCGACGGGATCACGCACGTCCAGGTGCAAGGGCAGCCCCGTTGCTCCCTTTGCCCGAAGATCGGCAGCCACCTTTTCACAGCCGGCGAGGTCGACATCGGCGACGGCGACCTTCATCCCTGCGCGGGCCAGGGCGTGCGCCAGGCCCAGCCCGATGCCACTGGCGCCCCCGGTGACGAGCGCCACGCCGTCAATGAAGTTTTTCATTCGCGGTGCTTCCGTGTCCCGTGCCAGTTCGCTTTCAATGTTGCGGACGGATGAAGGTTGCCGTGCCATGGTCCGAGGCGACGTAGACCGGATCACCCACTTTCACGAGTTGCGGTATTTCCGCCAGTGCGAGCGGCATGCCGGTCAGCACACCGCGCGTGATCCGGCAGAACGTGTCGCTGTCCAGCCGGAACGTTTTCTGCTGCCCGTCGCCGCTCGCAACGGTAATGGCGCAAGCGTCGATTGCCGCGACCTTGCCGACCATCGGCACGTTTTCCGATCTCTTCATGCCGCGAATATCCATGGACAGGCGGAAGTAGCGTTCGGATCGGTTGGCCAGTCCGCTGTGCGGTGTTTCCAGGCTGAACACCAGCAGGTCCCCCGGCTGAAAAACAGTGCGTCGCCATGCATCCGCCGGTATCGCGTCGTGGGCGATGCCCTGCGGAGGCCGCGGGAAGTCGTTCATGCGCGGCTTATGCAGCCCCTCGGTCACGGCAACGCCACCGGTCGCCTCATCGATGGTTGCCAGAGGGATCCAGCAGATCTTGAGCGGCAACCCTTTGTTGTTGGGGCCGTCGCAATGGATGAAGTTGAAGCGGCTGTCGCTGTGGTTCCTGTTCGGCGGGTAGGCGTGATACTCGGTGTTGGGCACCCAGAACGGCTCATCGCCGAAGAGGTGCGTGAAGAACTCTTGGATCTTCGGTTCGGCGATAAACTGATCCCTCGGATAGAGTTTCAGTAGCGGATCGTTGCCCATGGTCCCGTCGTTCTTGATCGGGTAGTTGTCCAGCGGCGCACCGTTATGCACGGCCGCATCGTTTCGCGTCGGATCGATCACGCCCAGTTCGTTCATGACCTTGAGGTACACCGCACGCAGGCGGCCCACGGCGTCCTTGTCCAGCACGTCACGGAAAAACCAATAACCGTCGCGTTCCCACGCGGCCTCGAGTCCCGCGCGGTCGTGCAACAGGTGGTTCGAGACATTGAACTCGCGCATGGGAGGTGTGTCGTCCGGTTTGAGTGCAGCGTTCATGACATTTTCCTCGTCGTGATATTGATGATCAGAACTGACGGCATCATGAGTCCAGCCGGAAGCGTTGGATGTAGTCGGCAAAGCGTGTGCGTACCAGCGCGGTATCAAGCTGGAGTTCGACGGGTGTGTAGCGGTGCTTGCCGAACTTGCCTTGCGGATTCCCGGCGATCCAGTCCCGCATCGCGGCTTCCGCTGCGGTGCTCAGGGTCAGGTCGAACTTGCGGTAAATGTCCTCGACGGACTTCATTGGCTCGGCCATGAATTCGCGGTAAAGGACATCGTGGAACTGGTCGTCACGGCCCTGGCGCGCGGCGTGCAGCCGTTCCATGTTGCGCACGCCAACTTCGGTTCGCAGCCGGCCTGCTTCGCCCGGTTCGAACAGGTCGCCCGCAACGATCTGGGTCAGGCTGGTTCCCGAGCTGACAGCGGCCACCGGATCGCGGTGAGTGACAATTACGCGTGCGTCGGGAAATACCTGCAGCAGTGCCGCCATGCCAAAAGTGTGGCTGGGGTTCTTCAATAGCCAGCGCGTGCTGGCGGGGGTCGAGGCGCCGACCAGTCGCAGCACGTCGGCATACCGGCGGTAGGACCCGGTTTCGTCCTGGCGCTGCAACCATTCGAAGTAATGCGGCAGCGGCATCGTCGTCACGAACATCATCGAAACAAAGCTCTGGCACATCATGTTGATGCATTCTTCCGGCAGTCCAGCCTCGATGTTATGAGTGGCACGCTGCGCCGGATTGTTGCGAAACTCCGCCTCTACGGCAGCGGCCATTGCCGCATAGACCGGATGAGACAGCCACTCGCCACGCGGCGGCCGTACCGTCGGGGCCTGCGCAATCCAGTGTGGCACCCACTGAAATTGTGGATCGACCGCCAGGAGCTGATGCAGCGCCGACGTACCGGAGCGTGACATCCCGGTGATCATGATCGGCGCGACGACTCTCGTGTGCCTGTACTCGGGATGCGTGCGCCAGCCGGCCTCGGTGTGCAGGCGTCCCACCAGCGCCACCAGCGCGCGCTTGGCGAACAACTCGTTGAGCTTTGCACTGTGCGGTTGCTGCGCAACCGCTTGCAGCCCGACGCGAAGACCTTCCAGGTACGTCGGATCGCCGAAGTCCGACAGGCCGGTCTGGGCTACGGCGGCTTCGTGCAGACCCTGTTCGGTCAACGGCGTCACGACTGAAACCTGCCTGCAAACCATGCGCGGCGGGCGGCAAGCTGCGCGCGCCGGGTCGCGAGGTCGACGTGCGGGTGTTGCGCGGGGAGCAGTCCGCGCACGTCGGACAGCTTGACAACCTTGCCCATCGGCGCCGGCAGGCGATCGACCGGACGCAGCCAGCGGTAGAACACGAAGCCGCGGCGTGCACCACCGGTATCGAGCCAGTTGGGAACACCGGGGTCGCTGTGCGCGATGACCGTACGAAAACGACCATCGGCATCGATATAGGCCTGGCTGTGCCCGATACTCGTCTGGCGATCCTGCACGTCGGGCGATTCCCACCAGGCATTGTAAAGCTGGAAGCTCCAGTACAACGTCGGCGGCACGTCGCTCTCGATGATCAGGGCTTCGTCCGGCGCAAGGTCGTAGGCGGTCACGCCGTAGTTGAGCGGCCCGGTCTTGGGCGGGGTGAAGTTTTCCACGCCGGGTGGCGTCTTGCCCGGCGCCGAGACGACGTTGGGCTCGTTCTGTACGCGCATCCGTGCGGCGCGCGCGATCCACCACTTGGACGCCTTCGTGCACAACTCGGCGGCGCTGCGCAACTGATCGGCAAAACGCAACAACGAGAGCGGTGCAGGGCTCAGTGGGGCGGCGTCATCGACGCGTTCGATGAAGAACTTGCCTTGCGGCAGGCCATCGTCCGGATTCCAGTAATAGGTGCGCAGCATCAGACCGCCGGCGGCCATTGGATACTGGTCAGGGAGCCTGGTGCCGCCTTCGAAGGTCGGCTCCAGGTGCAGCCAGTTGCCCGGCTGCTCGTTGTCGCTGAGGAGCAACTCGAAGCTGCCGTCGGCCTCGGTCTGCATCTCCTCTGACCACAACTCGCGCACGCCTAGCGCTTGCTTCGTGTCGCCGTCGACCTGCACCGCGACCGGCGCCGAGAGATTGACGTTGAATTCGCGGTGATGGTGGTTGGCGCGCAGGCGATAGGAGGCGCCGCCGCGCAAGGTCGCGGTCAGGTACGTGATGTGTGCGTCCGGCCCGCCGTACTTGTAACGGTCGTCCATGGTGCGAAAAAAGTTCGGGAAGTCGGGATCGTTGAAGTCCATGCGGTGCTGCAAGGACATGATTCCGATGCGGGCCACGGCGCGCAGGGCTTCCGCGAGTTCCTGCGGCGTTGCGGCATCGCCGGACACGCCATTGATGATGTCCTCGCCTTCGTGGCGCAGTGCATCGCAATAGCTGCCCCAGGCTGCGTGCAGGCCGGCACGATCCTGGTCGGTGATGTCAGGCATGCGCAGATCCTCGTCCCATACGATCGGGCAGCGAACCTTCAACGTGCCGGTCTTCAGTCCGTCCCGAGACCACCGGCCTGCGCCAGTCGCGCAAGGTGATGATGCGCATCGCCGAACAGGATTTCGAGCAGCGTGAGCCGCCGATAATAATGACCGACGGAGCATTCCTCGGTGACGCCGATGCCACCATGTAATTGCACCGCCTGCTCACCCACGTAGCGAGCGGAGCGACCGAGCTGCACCTTGGCCGCGGACATGGCGGCACCGCGCTGCGTGACGTCGGGTTCGGACACCATCATGGTCGCGAAGTACGCCATGCTTCGCGCCTGTTCGATCATCACGAGCATGTCGACCGCGCGATGCTGCAGCGCCTGGAAGCTGCCGATCGCGACGCCGAACTGCTTGCGCTGCTTGAGATACTCGACGGTGATTTCGTGCGCACGCTCCATCGTGCCGACGGCTTCCGCGCAGATGGCGGCAATCGCTTCGTCAGTCACGCGTTGCAGTGCAGCCAGGCCATCAGCCGCGGCCAGTCGTCGTTCGTCGCTGACACGGACGCCGCGGAACTCGATGTCTGCCGCGCGCAGTCCATCCTGCGTCGGGTAACCGCGACGTACGACGCCGGATGTCGCTGCGTCGACGACGAAAAGTGCGATACCAGGACCCGCCATCGGGTCGTCGACACGTGCCGACACGACCAGGCGATCGACCGTGTCGCCATGGAGCACGAACGCTTTTGTGCCGTCGACGATCCAGTCGGTACCGTCGCGCCTCGCTGTTGTGCGTACGTGAGCCAGGTCGAATCGTGCGTCGCGTTCGACGTGGGCAAGTGAGTACATCGTCTCGCCCGAGATAATCCCGGGAATCCACAGCGCGCGCTGCGCGTCACCGGCGGCATGACGCAGGCAGCCGCCTGCAAGCACGACGGTCGCAAGGTACGGCTCGAGGACGAGGTGCCGGCCGAAGGCTTCCATCAGCAACATGACATCGACCGGACCGCCGCCGAGCCCACCGTCCGCCTCGGCAAAGGGCAGCGCCAGCAATCCGAGGTCGGCGAATTGTTGCCACATCTCCCGGCGGTAGCCGCCCGGGGCCGTCTGCGCCGCCTTGCGCTGCTCGAACCCATAGGACGCCCTCAGCAGCTTGGTAACGCTGTCCTGCAGCAGGCCCTGTTCTTCGGTCAGGTCGAAATCCATCGTCGTGCCTCTCTCAGAGCCCGAGCACGGTCTTCGCCAGGATGTTGCGCTGGATCTCGTTCGACCCGCCGACGATCGAAACGTGGCGGGCGAAGAAATGGTTTGGCGCAACGGCACGCGCCCAGTCGAGATCTTCAGTGCCCTCGCGCAAGCCACACACGAACTCGGCATCGAATTCGAATGCCTCGTAGCCCGCCACTTCGAGCAACAGTCCCGTCGCGGCCTGTTGCAGCTCCGATCCCTTGAGCTTCAGGATCGATGCTTTCGGGTCGGGCTTGCCCGAGGTGTTGCGGCCACTCTCCGCGATCACGCGCATCTGCGTAATTTCGAGAGCTTTCAGCTCAACTTCCAGTGCGGCCACACGCTCCTTGAAACGCGGGTCGTCGGCCAGCGTCGCACCGCCCACGGGAACACGTCGTGCGAGATCGACTGCCCGGCGCAATCGCATCTTGGAGATGCCGACGCGCGCGATGCCGCTGCGCTCGTGGCCGAGCAGGTACTTGGCGTAGTCCCAGCCCTTGTTCTCCTCGCCGAGGCGGTTCGCAACCGGTACCTTCACGTTCTCGAGGAACATCTCGTTGGTCTCGTGGTTTCCGTCGAGCGTGATGATCGGACGCACGGTGATGCCGGGCGTGCGCATGTCCATCAGGAGGTACGTGATGCCCTGTTGTTTCTTGGCCTGCGGATCCGTTCGCACCAGCAGGAAGCACCAGTCCGCGTGATGCGCGGTCGAGGTCCAGAGCTTCTGGCCATCGATTACGTAGTGATCACCGTCACGCACCGCGGTAGTCCGCAGCGCTGCAAGATCGGAGCCCGCGCCGGGCTCGGAGAAACCCTGGCAGAACCAGTATTCGAGGCTCGAGATCTTCGGCAGGAAATGCTGCTTCTGCTCCTGGGTGCCGAACGCGATCAATGTCGGCCCGATCATGTTGACGTTGAACGACAGCGGTTCCGGCGCCGGCGCCATGTGCAGCTCTTCCTTGAAAATGTACTGCTTGATCGAACTCCAGCCGGTGCCGCCCCACTCGCGTGACCAGGCGGGCGTTGCCCAACCCTTGTCGTGCAGGATCTTCTGCCAGCGCTTCAGCTCGTCCTTTGAGAGCCGCTGCCCCAGTACAGACTTCGCGCGGATGTCTGCCGGCAGGGCTTCCTTGAAGTAGGAGCGCACTTCATCGCGAAACAGCAATTCGTCGTCAGTCAGGCGCAGGTCCATGTCGACCTCGTGCGGTTCGTAAACATCATTCAACCAGGCCTCGTGCGCTCCAGTCCTCGAGTTCATTCGGCGTGAGCCAATCCGCCAGCGCCGCACGTGTGTTTTCCGCGGTCACTGGAGCGGGTGGTGTAGGCAGGCCAGACGGGGTCGCGCTGAAGCGAGGAGCTGGTGCAGGCTGCACGATTCCGTCCACCTCGATGAAAGTCTGGCGCGCCGCGAGGTGCTCGTGGCGGGGAGCTTCACCCCAGTCGAGCACCGGCGCAACGCACGCGTCCGTCGGCGCGAAAAGGCGGGCCCAGTGATCGCGTGGTTGTTCGCGGAACTTCGCGGCCAGCATTGCCTTGGCACCAGGCCATGCGGCTGGATCGTTCTGTGCGCCGAGCGACGCCGTATTAATCCCGAGCTGCAGCAACAACTCGGCATAGAACTTGGCCTCGATCGGTCCGACCGAGATCCAGCGACCGTCCGCGCATTCGTAAACGTCGTAGAAATGCGAACCGGAGTCCGCAAGATTGCGTCCCCGCTGCGGCTGTAGCATGCCCGCCGCATGCATGCCGAAGAACGTGGTGGCGAGGGACGCCGTGCCGTCGACGATCGCGGCGTCGACGACCTGGCCACGACCGGACTGCCGGGCCTGCAGGATCGCGGCGAGCAGGCCGAAGGCGAGATACAGCGAGCCGCCAGCGTAGTCGCCCACGATATTGAGTGGCACGGAGGGCGGCTGGCCGGTGCGGCCGATGGCGTTCAACACGCCGGTGATGGCGATGTAGTTGATGTCATGCCCCGCGGTCTGTGCCAGCGGACCTTCCTGACCCCAGCCGGTCATGCGGCCATAGGCGAGTCGAGGATTACGCGACAGGCACACGTCGGGTCCGAGCCCCATGCGTTCGGTGACGCCGGGACGGAATCCCTCGATGAGTGCGTCGGCGCGCTCGATCAGCTGCAGCGCCGCTTCGACACCGTGCGGGTCTTTGAGGTCGAGTGCGATCACGGGCCGATTGCGCAGCAGCAGGTCATAGCGCAGCGGCCGCTTGATGCCGAGCTCGGCAGGCTGCTTGCGATCGATGCGGATCACCGTTGCACCGAGATCCGCGAGCAGCATCGCGCACATCGGTCCCGGCCCGATGCCCGCAAGCTCGACGATGCGAACGCCGGAGAGCGGACCCGGCCTTATCGCTTGCGCATCGCCTGCCATTGTTCCTCGGTCCAGTCCTGCATGGCTCGCACGCTTGCGCCGCCGACGCCCTGCATCCAGCGGCCGCCGTCCATGACGATGAGGTCGCCGGTGATGTAACCCGACTCATCGGATGCGAGATACGCGAACAGGTTGGCCAGCTCGATGTGTTCGCCGAAGCGACGCAGTGGCACGGAGAGTTGCTGCGCTTCGACCTGCGACCCGTCTGGATACAGGCGCTCCCAGGCGCCGGCCGTCGGAAAAAGACCCGGCGCGATCGCGTTCAGGCGTATTCCCTTAGGGCCCCACTCGACGGCGAGGCTGCGGGTCATTGCGACGATGCCCGCCTTGGCGGCGGCGGAGGGCGCCGTGAACGCAGAACCCGTGAACGATGGCGTCGTGGCGACGCTCAGCACGGTGCCACGACGCCCGGCTTCGATCCAGCGGTGTCCGACGTTCGAGGTGCAATAGAACGAACCGTGCAGCACGATGTTGAGCACGGCATCGATCGCCCGCGGGGACAGGGTCTCGGTTCGCGCGATGAAATTGGCGGCAGCGTTATTGACCAGCACATCGAGCGGCGCCTTGGCCCAGATGCCGGACATCATCCGGTCGATGGCCTCTGCGTCGCGGATGTCGCACCCATGTATCTCGACGCTGGAACCGGTGGCTTCGCGCAATTCCGCTGCTGCAGCCTCCAGGACCTCGCGGCGCCGCCCGCAGATCACGACGTCGGCGCCCAGTTCGAGATAGCGCTTCGCGATGCTCTTGCCCAGGCCGGTGCCGCCGCCCGTCACCAGGATGCGCTTGCCTTGCAGCAGGTCGGTACGAAACATCGCGTTGCCTCTCTTGCCCTGACGCCTGTTCAGGCTTTCTGTTCGCGTCCCAGCAACATGTTCGCAATGATGTTGCGCTGGATCTGGTTCGTGCCTTCGATGATCTGCACGACCTTCGCGTCGCGGAAGTAACGGTTGATCGGATACTCGTTAGATACGCCGGCTGCGCCGAACAATTGCACGGCGTCCGTGGCCACCTTCATCGCCACGTCCGACGCGAAACACTTGGCCATGGCCGCCATCGTGGCCAGCTCGGGCCCGGTGACCCCCGCATCGACCATCGATGCGGCCTTGTAGGTCAACTGGCGTGCGGCTTCGGTGTGCATCGCCATGTCGGCGATCATCCAGCGCAAACCCTGGAAATCTGCAATGCGCCGCCCGAAGGCCTTGCGGGACTGCAGGAATGCGGTGGCATGGTCGATTGCCCCCTGGGCCAGGCCGACCGCACGCGCCGCGACGATCGGCCGGCTCGTGTTGAAAGCCTCCATGACCGACTTGAAGCCCTGGCCACCCTCCGGTCCCATGCGATTGGCTTCGGGGATGAACGTGTCGTCGAAAAACAGCGGACAAGAGGGAATGCCGCGCGCTCCCATCTTGTCTTCCTTCCGGCCGACGCTGATACCCCTTGGTGCCTTTTTCCACGATGAAGAGGTTGATGCTGTCCTTGCCGTCCGGACCAGCGCACTTGGCCCCGACGAGCACGAAATCCGCCACGTCGGCATTCGTGCACCAGATCTTCGAGCCGTTCAGCGTGTAGCCGCCCTCGGCGCGCGTGGCGCGGGTGCGAATGCCCGACACGTCGGAACCGCTCTGGGCTTCGGTCGTCGAGAAGGCGCCGCGCAACTCGCCAGTCGCGAGACCCGGCAGAAAGCGGGCCTTCTGTTCGTTGCTGCCCGCCGCGTGCAGGGCGCCGAAGGCCACCCACTGCACGACGAGCAGGTAGCCGGTGTTGTAGCAGACCCGGCCGAATTCCTCGACGGCGATGCAGCCCGCGAGCAGGCTGCCCGTGCCGCCGTGCTCCGCCGGTAGCGGAAGGGCGAAGAGGCCGACGTCCTTCAGGAGCTCGAACATGTCCTGCGGATATTCTGCGTCGCGATCGATCGCGTCGGCGCGCGGGGCAACCTGTTCGCGCGCCACACGCCGCACGAGATCCTGCACCGCAAGTTGCTCTTCGTTCAGCGAATACATGGGTGGGAATCGCTCCTGCGCCTGTAGTTGTAGACCGACCCCAAGCTGGCCCAGACGGCGCCTCTACGGTGATCGCGGCCGACACGTGGGCATTAATATAATCGAACAGCGTTCAGAAATACATCATGGACGGAGGCCGCCGCGCGGGCCACCCGCACGATCGCTGGCGCGCTGGACCCAGGTCTGTCTGGTATGTCGCCGGACTCGTGCGCCGGAGTTCGACGACGCCGGCCCGACGCCGTCGGAACCCGTGCATGAGGCTCCGACGCCGTGCCGGGGAACTCTCGGTTTACTCGCATTGCGGTGGTGCTCGTAAAGCGCCACAACCGTGTCGAGGACGCGTGTAAACAAAGGATCTCGAGAGACCGGAAGATGCCTAGCCTGCAGGCCAGCCTGCTGAATCTGTTCACTCGCAACGTGGTCAAGCCGCGGCTCTTTAGATCCGCGCCTGTCGAAGACATGCGGCGTCTCGTGCAGAAGACGGAAAGACTCTATCCGAACCCAAAGGGAGTTCGCGTCGTGCCGGAGCCTCTTCCGACTTGCGACGTCGACTGGATCGTGCCTGAGGGGCTCGAAGCGAGCGACCGGGTCATTCTCTATGCGCCCGGAGGTGCCTTCGTCCTGCGCACACCGAATGGGCACCGGCTGATCGCTGCCCGCATTGCGCGGGCCGCCTCGGCCCGGGCTGCCATAGTGTTCTATCGTCTCGCGCCGGAGTTCCCTTATCCGTGCGCCCTGCAGGACATCCTGGCCGAATACGAGCGATTGCTTTTCCAGGGCGTTCGCAACGATCGCATCGTGCTCGGGGGTGATTCGGCCGGCGCCACCCTCGTGTTCGCGGCCATCATGGCCCTGCGGGACGCCGGCAGACCACTTCCGGCGGGCGGGTTCTCGATCTCCGCGTTGACCAACCTGACCGACCAGGCGACGGGCTCCCGTCAGTCCAACGCGCTGGCTGACCCGTTGTTGCCCGGGCCCGGGCACCGTGGCCTCGATACTCGCGCGCTCTATGTCGGGGGCGATTCCGCGCTCCTGACGGAACCTTACGTTTCGCCCAAATTCGGGGATTTTCGCGGATTCCCGCCGCTGCTCCTGCAAGTCGGCAGTACGGAGGTCCTGCGCGACGACTCGACAGAGCTTGCCGCCAAGGCCCGAGCCGCCGGTGTCGACGCGGAGGTCGAGGTCTGGGACGACGTACCGCATGTCTGGCACGGGATGCCGATCCCGGAGAGCAAACAGGCGATCGGGCATCTGGCGGACTTCGTGCGGCGCTGCTGTCCTTAGGAAGGACCGGCGCCGGTGAGGCGAACGACGGTGAATGCCCCAAATCAGCAGATTCCGTTGCACCGGATAGACCGATACCTGCTCCGCGTCGACTCGCGCGAGACACCCATGCACACGGCATCGCTGAATGTGTACCGGTTGCCGAAGGACGAGGCTCTCGATTTCGTGCTTCGACTTTTTCAGCGGCTGAAGACTCGCCCCGTGACCGCGGCACGCGCCATCGGTAATCCGCGCCACCTGATATACAACCTCTTGGTGTCCAACGTGCCCGGCCCACGCGAGGAACTCTATTTCCATGGAGCACAGGTCGAGGCGCTGTATCCGTGCTCCGTCATTTTCCATGGATATCCGCTGAACTTGACGGCACGCGGCTATCGCGATCGCATCAACGTCGGCATCGTCGGCGCCTGTGGCGCGCTGCCGCACTTCGAGCGCATTGCAACTTATCTTCGGGACGCGTTCGACGAACTCGAGGAGGCCTTCAAATGACACCGACCTTCCAGCAGATCGACGCGGCGCTCACGGCCGCCGGGCAGCCGTTCGAGGTCGTCGACCAGGTACTGCGTGGAGTCCACGTGCGGGCCTGGAAGAATGCCCCATCCTCGCTGCGGCAGGTGCTGCTCGGCAGCCTCCAGCATTCGGACCGGATTGGCCTGGTCTACGAGGACGAGCGACTGACGTATGCGGAGCACTTTCGGCGCGTCGCGGCGCTGGCTGTGCATCTCGTCGACGACTGCGGGGTGACCAAGGGGGACCGCGTCGCCATAGCGATGCGCAATTACCCCGAGTGGAGCATCGCGTTCTGGGCCACGACGGCCATCGGCGCCGTCGCTGTGCCTCTCAACGCGTGGTGGACAGGCGGCGAACTCGAGTACGGTCTCGTCGACTCCGGCAGCAAAGTGCTGATAGTCGACCAGGAGCGCTTCGATCGACTGGCGGATGTAGTTCCGAGGTTCGAGCGGAGCGAGATCATCGTGGCACGCGCCATGCGCCCGGACCAGGCCGCGCGGGATTTCGCGGCACTGGTCGCGGACGGCGGGCACGAACTGCCGCAAGTCGAGATCGCGCCGGACGACCTGGCCATGATCCTGTACACGTCGGGCACGACCGGGCAACCCAAGGGAGCCGCGCTGACGCATCGCAACATCTGCAACCAGGTCATGAGCGGCAAGTATCTCGGCGTGCGCTCGGTCCTGCGTGCCGGCGGGAAGCTCGAGGACCTCGCGCGCTTTGGTAGCGTCCAGCAAAGCACCCTGCTGCCCGTGCCTTTGTTCCACGTCACCGGCTGCGTCGGCGTGCTGGTGAACATGCTGGCGGGCGGCGGCAAGAGCGTGCTCATGTACAAGTGGGATGCCGAGCGGGCGCTCGACCTGATCGAGCGCGAGCGCCTTACGTTGTGCGCTTGCGTGCCGACGATGGCGTGGCAACTGACCGAGGTCCCGGGCCGCGAGCGGCGTGACCTGTCGTCGCTGCTCGCAATCAGCTATGGCGGCGCACCCGCCGCGCCCGAATTGATGCGACGGTTGCAAGCGGCGTTTCCGACGTCGCAGTACAGCAGCGGGTATGGCCTGACCGAGGCCGCCACCGTGATCAGCAACAACTCCGGTGCAGACTACGTCGAACGACCGGACAGCGCGGGTGTCGCCTTGCCGATCTGCGACGTGAAAGTCGTCGACCCGGGCGGCCGGGAAGTAGCGCGCGGGGAACTCGGCGAGTTGTGGCTGCGAGGCCCGAATGTCATCGCGGAGTACTGGAACCGGCCCGCCGAGACCACGAAGTCCTTCGTAGAGGGCTGGTTTCGGACCGGCGACGTCGGCCGGATCGACAAGGACGGATTCATCTACATCGTCGATCGCATCAAGGACATGATCATCCGGGGAGGCGAGAACGTCTACTGCAGCGAAGTAGAGGCGGCGCTGGTGACGCACCCGAAAGTCAAGGCTGCCGCAGTGATCGGCCTGCCGCATGCCGTGCTCGGCGAAGAGGTCGGCGCCGTCGTGCAGGTGGACCCGTCCGATCCGGTCGATGCGGCCGAACTCGATTCGTACCTGCGTCAGCATCTTGCCGCCTTCAAGGTGCCGAGTCGAGTCTGGTTCCGGCACGAGCCCTTGCCGATGTCGCCGGCGGGCAAGATCCTGAAGCGAGAGTTGCGTGAGCAGCTACTTCGGTAAGGTCGATCCCGTGTATGCGGCGGTCGGCGACGCGTTCGCACGCAACTTTCGCGAGCGAGGCGAAGTCGGCGCGGCGTGCTGTGTCTACGTGGGCGGTCGCCCGGTCGTCGATGTCTGGGGTGGCATCGCCGACGTTGGCAGCGACAGGCCATGGGCCGCAGACACGATCGCGCTGACGTTTTCCGCGACCAAGGGCGCCACGGCCATCTGCATCAACGGGCTGGTGGAGCGCGGCCAACTGGACCTCGACGCACCGATTGCCGACCTGTGGCCGGAGTTCGCCGCCCAGGGCAAGGGAGCGATTACTACCCGCATGGTGCTCTCGCACCGCGCAGGCCTTGCCGCAGTCGATGGCGAGCTTTCCCTCGAGGAGGTCCTCGCCGGCGGTCCGGTTGTCAATGCGATCGCCGCGCAAGCGCCCCAATGGACGCCCGGGACCGCGCATGGATATCACGCGCGGTCGTACGGCTGGATCCTGGGCGAAATACTTCGCCGCATCACCGGCCGTTCACTCGGCCGTTATTTCGCGGAGGAGGTCGCTGCCCCGCTCGGGCTCGAGTTCTGGATCGGACTGCCGACCGAATACCTGCCGCGCTGCGCCCGACTCATTTTCCCTCCGCCCGCGACCATATTGCCGCTGGTCACGCCCCTGACGGTGCGCGTGTCGACAGGGCCCTCGCACTTGTTCGGCTACAACGACATGTGGAACCGCCCCGAACTGCTGCGCGCCGAGATGCCGTCGTCGACCGGCGTGGGCACGGCGCGGGCGCTCGCCAGGATGTACGCGGCGTCGATCGGCACCGTCGACGGTGACGCGCCTGCTGTCCGCGGAAACGGTCTGCGCGGCGTCGACTGTGCACTCGCGGGGACCCGATCTGTCGATCCCCATCGAGACCTGCTTCGGTCTCGGGTTCACGTTGCCGCCGATGCTGGCCACCGGTTGCGGACCCGCGAGTTTCGGGCACCCGGGGGCAGGCGGTGCGATCGGTTTCGCGGACCCGGAGGCGTCGCTCGCGTTCGGTTACGTGATCAACGACCTGCGCTTTGACCTGGCCGGGGACCCGCGGGTTTCGTCGCTGATCGAGGCAGCGTACGCGGGCGTCACCGCTGCCACCCAATCCTGAGGACGCACCATGCCATCCACGGCACCAGGCGCTGGTTTCGTCAAGCTGCCCGTTCGCATCGAGGACGTCACGGCGGAGTGGCTCACGGAAGCGCTGTCGGTCCGCCATCCGCGTACCGAAGTGACCGCGATGGAACACGATCGCGTCATCTACGGCACGGCGACGAAGGTCCGCGTTCGTCTCAGCTACAATGAGGCCGGTCGGAACGCGGGACTTCCCGAGTCGTTGTGGGTGAAGCTCGGGGTCGGCGAGCACCGCCACCTGATGGCGCCGGCTTATTTCGACGAGATGCGTTTCTATCGCGACCTGCAGCCGCTGCTCGGAGTCAACTCGCCGGCCTGCTACTTCGCGGGCCACGACCCGGGGGCGGACCAGTCCATCGTGATCCTCGACGATCTCACGGCGAGGGGCGCCAGGATCTGGCGTGCCACGGATGCGATGACTTACGCGCAAGCGGCGGCCTTCCTGGATGCACAGGCCGCGTACCATGCGGCCTTCTGGGACAGCCCGGAATTCGAGGACGGCGCGTCCCTCGACTGGCTCGTCACGCACGGCCGCGACCATACGACGATGGGATATGCCGAGACCCATCTCGCTCGAGAAGCCTGGGCCTCGTGCATGCGTGAGCCCCGGGGCGTCGTCCTGCCGCGGGTCCTGCAGGACCGGGACTGGATGGAGCGTGCATTCAGTGAGCTGATCGAACTCGACCAGCGCAGGCCGTACTGCTTCCTGCATTCCGACACGCACATCGGCAACATGTACACGGAGGCGAGCGGCCGGCCCGGGTTCCTCGACTGGCAGGTGTTCCGCAAGGGCCCGTGGGCCCACGACGTCACCTATTTCATCGTGAGCGCGCTCGATCTAGTGGACCGGCGCCAGTGGGAGAAGCCGCTGCTCGCGCATTACCTTGCGCGTTTGCAGGCCTACGGCGTGAAGGCTCCAGATTTCGAAGACGCCTGGCTCGCGTATCGGCAGCAGATCATCTGGGGCCTGTTCTTCTGGGCGGTCAATCCTCTCGCGTTCCAGCCGGAGGCGGTCGATACGGTCTACTCGGCGCGATTCGGGATGGCAGCGATCGACGTCGGCACTCGCGAGGTGATCGGGTGAGCCCGAATACCTCGGCGGACGGGTGTCGCCTGCATCACGCGACCCGACCATCACCGTCGATGATCGGCGACTTGCGGCCGGTCAACGTGCCACGGCGCTGCGGCGGCGCGCCCTGCGACGCGAAGTCACTCGCTCGAGGTTCGCGAATGCGTCCTGTGCGTGCCGCGCCAGCGGTTCGATGTCCGGCAGGGCCGACGCGTTGGCCGTGAAGCCGAAAATGACCCTGTCGGCATAAGAAATGAAAACGATGTTGAGTCCGACGGCGTTGTCGAGCATGGACACGGGAAAAATCACCTCGAGCCGCGCGCCGTTCAGGTACAGCGTCTCGGCGGGCCCGCGCACGTTGGAGACGACCGCGTTCCCCAGCAGCATGGCCGACCCTCGCAACGCCGGGCGTGCGATGCCAAGCGCTTGCGTGAGGACGAATGTCGCGACCGTGTATGCGTACGCTGCATCCGGGCCGAGCCGGACCAGCTGCTCCTTGGCGACCCGCATCCGGGCCTCGATCTGCTGCAGTCGTCGATCCACGCGGGCGGCGACCTCACCCAACGGCGCGAGGATGATCGAGAGCCGGTTTGCGGCCCGTTTCACTCCGGGATCGCGCAAGGCGACGGGGCAGATGGCGACGAGCGGACGATCGGGTGTACGTCCCATGTCACTGAGGTGCAGGTGCATGGCTTCGTCGAGGATCGCGAGCGCGACGTCGTTCAGCGTCGAATCCCACGCGTGTGCGACGGACTTCATGCGCTGCAACGGCAGAACCATGTGTGCGATTGAACGTGCGCCGCGTATGGGACTGTTCATGGGGGTGTGAGGCGCCGTGAACCCGCGCGCTTCGCTCGAGGAGTAGCCCCGCACCCCCTCGAGGACCCGTGCGACGGCCTGCAGTGAGCCAAGGCCCATCGACAGCGCGTCGACGGCGAGGCGACCGGTGTCTGCCTCGATTCTGTGCAGCAGTCCGGTCGGTTTGCGGGGCGGGCGCCGATGGTGCGCCGGCGCGGCCATCGGGCGGATGCGGCGGTCCTGCAGCGAAGTTGATAGTGAACTGCGCAGCACGGCCATCCCGAGTTCGCCGTCGACCAGGCTGTGGTGGCACTTGTGGTAGATCGCGAATCGGTCGCCTTCGAGTCCCTCGATCACATAGATCTGCCAGCCCGGATGATGCCTGTCCAGCAGCGGCTCGTGGAGCTCGGCGATCAACTCGTGGAACTGTTTGTCCGATCCCGGGGGTGGCAAACGGAGGTGCAGCACGTGGTGGCTGCCATTTATCTCGTCGACCTCGCGCCATTCCGGCAGACCGGTCCCATCGAGGACCGGGATGCGATTGAAGGGTGACCGCGGCCTGGAGCGGCGATAGGCATCGAAGATCTCCCGGGCGACGCGCGCGCCACCCACGCGCGGCCGCCGAAAAATCAGCACCGCACCGACATGGCGCGGGACCTCCGGCTTCTCGGTCAGCAGGAACATGAGGTCCATCATCGAAATCTTGCTGGCCATACAACGGCTCCCGGAGCGGCTGGACCGTCCAAGCGGCAGGCATATCCCGCGGCGAGGCCCCAGGTTGTGGCCCGGTGTGCGGTCCGGTATCGGCAAAACTGTATCGCGGTCGCCGCGGCTGCGGGACGAGCATATACCTACGCGCCGGACGGTCGGGAGTTCAACAACCACGCAACGCGTGGTTGGACATTGCCGATTCGCGTGAGCGCATCGGCAATGGCCCCCAGCGGGGCGGCTAGCAGCGAAGTCGGGCCGCCATCTCCCCGGTCGCACCGATGCGTGTGGACATCAGAACCGATTGACAACGGGATTGCCCAGGATCATGTCCTTTACGCGCATGGCGGTTGCCGCGGCCTGTTCCGTAACCATCGCCGGACCGTACGTGCTGTCGCCCGTGAAATAGAGTCCCTCGACGTCGGGATGCTTGGCCGGGAACTTTCTGGTGGCGAGATACTCGTGGTTCAGGATCGGCGAGCGAACGATGACTTCCCTGAAATCCACCGCGGCCAGCCAGCCGGGGTAGAGCGATTCGCACACTTCCTCGATGTACGCCACCCAATCGTCCAGCGGTTTGGCCTTGAACACATCGTGATTGCGGTAGCACTCGATCTGAATCAGCTGCTTCCCCTGGGGGGCGAACGCATTGTTGTAGAAGGATGGAACGGCAATCATGAAGTCGTATTCGTAGTTCTCGTCGAGCAGCATCACGTTCGCCCAGTTCGGATACTTGACGATGTCCTTGTTGAGGCCGTAGTGGATATCGATCGTGATTCGCGTGTTGCTCTCGAACTGCGCCAACGTCGCTTCGTATCCGCGCGGAATATGGCTGCCTAGGAGGCGGCGGTACTGGTTCCAGAACGTCGAGATGACGACCGTCTCCGCTTCGAGTGTCTTTTCGCCGTTCTTCCCGGCGGCCCGGACGCCGCGTGCGGTGCCGTCGTCGATAAAGATTTCATGCGCCGTGCTGCTGAGAAAGATATCGGCGCCGTTGTCCCTGGCGACACGCGCGAATTCCTGATGCCGCCGCCCACGACGACCACATCGTACTTTCTGCCATGCTCCTTCTCCGTTTCAGACGTCAAATGCGACGACGTGTACGAATGGCGCCAATGCTGGGGCCGGCAAGAAACACCACGACCCTGCCGATCTCTTTCTCGGCTTCACCCATGCGGCGCATGGGAATTGCCGGAATTTCCCGGGACCACCTTCTCCCGGAAGGTCAATGCGAGCGGGCGCGACTCGGCCTGCGCGACGTGCGACGCGCCGCTGCACGGCGCGGTGGCCGAGACATGACCCGCTCCAGTTCTTCGAAACTCTCGCTGATGAGCGGGCCGAGCCTGTCGATGTGCGGAGCGATATCGGGACAAGTTGTATAGCTGAACCAGATGCGATCGAGGAGACTTGTGATCGTGATGTTGAGCCCCATGCCGCGCAGGATCATCGGGACGGGAATGCTGCCAAGGAACTCTGCGCCGCACAGGTAGAGGCGGGCTCGCGGGCCGGGAACATTCGAGAGGATGACGTTGTAGGCTCGATACGGCAGGAGCCACCGGCCCGAGACCTGTTCGATCACGACCGGAATCTCCAGCAGAGTCGTGGCCAGCTTGAGTGCATCCGGCGATACTTCCGCCATGCGGGCCTTGACGTCCCGCATGGAGGCGCAGATGGCCTCGATGCGCTTGCGTACGTCGACGATGTCGGTGCCGAGCGCAACCGGCACGGCGGTGAGCGTATTGCCGCCTTGCGCGTTGCCGTCCTTGTTCAGGGAAACCGGCACGACGCAGACGAGCGAGTCCCCTGGCAGGGCGTCGATTCCCAGCAGATAGTTGCGAAGTGCGCCGCCACAGACCGCGAGCGCGATGTCGTTGATCGTGCAGCCAAGAGCCTTGCTGAGGGCCTTGACACGCGCAAACTCGAACACGACCTGGCCGATTTCCCGGCGCGCAGTGATGGGTCCATTGAAGATCGTATCGGGTGCGCGGACGACGGGCGTCGCAGCAAGTGCCCGCAATTCGGAGACCAGCGCGGTCACCTTGCTGACGCCTCCGTATACGCGACCCGCGAGTTCGACAGCCGCGCCGAGTGTCAGCGGAGCGCCTTGGCTCGCGCTTCGGGTGCGGTCCGCGGCCCCAGACGACTGCCTCTTGGCCCTGCCGCGCATCGTCCACACGGGCGGCGTCGAGACGATCTTCGGATCCTCCGCAAACTGGTCCTGGAATATGCGCATCGCGCTTGCGCCATCCAGTAGCGCGTGGTGCAACTTTGTGTACATCGCGAAGCGGTGATTGCTCAAACCCTCGATGAGGTAGATTTCCCAGAGCGGTCGGCTGCGGTCCAGGGGCTTCGAGTGCAATCGCGCGAGCAGCTGTTCCAGTTCGTGGTCGTCTCCAGAATAGGGAAGGGCGACGCGGAAGAAATGCTGGCTGAGTTCAACGGCGTCCAGGATCTCCCACTGCGGCCGAATCCGCGAGAGCGGCGCCCGGGACAGGCGATAGTTGAAGGGCGCGCGGTCAATCGGGAACTTGATCCAGCGATCGTGCAGTCGCCGGACAAAGTCCTTCCCGGCACCCGGCGGAAGGCGGAACAGACTTCCACCGCCCATGTGCGTAGGTGTGACCGGCGTCTCCATGATGAGCAGGGACGCATCCAGGGCGTTGAGTGTGCGGGTCGTCCCCATCAACGTCCCTCCGGTTCTGCGAGCCCGAGCTGCGCACGCCATTCCTCGATCCATCGAGCATTGGCGAGGCGCTGCGCTTTGAGCGCCTTCACGAGGCCCGCGCCCCAGGCCCTCGGCAGCCTGGGACGGAATGCCGCAACGTACGTCGACAGCCCGAGGCGGCTCGCCTCCCGTGCCTGGCGTGACAGCAAGCGCAGACAGCCAATGCCGAGGTCGGCAAGTTGCGTTCCCTGCGACAATGCCACCTCGACGCGATCGGAAGGACGCGTGATCACACGCGCTTCGGCTTCGCCTTCGGCCACGTAACGCGCTAGCGCCGGGTAAGGACTGGCCGTTGCGCCGGGTACGGTGAGCAGCGGGTCCGGTGGTGTCGGGCCGGACCGCGCGAGGATGCACCAGTCGGCCGCATCCAGAACCGTCCGGGCCGACGAGTACATCAGTTCATCCTCGCGGCGAATGTGGCCGCGCATGCCTTGAGCGAAGTTCTCGAGCCGACGCGCCAGGGCCGAGCGGTGCGCACGGCTGCCGGGACCGCGCTCCAGCAGTCGCAGCTGCCGCAGGAGGCCCTGTCCCGCCCGGTGGGACTCATCGTGATCCCTGCGCAAAACGGCGAGTGCTGCCTCGTGCACCGTGGAACGCCGTGCGATCCGCTCGAACATGCGGTCCTCGCGCGGATGGTGGTAGCGATTCTGGAAATTAACGACGTAGTCGACGGCTTCCGTGAGCAACTGTTCCGTCGCGGTGTCCGGCGTGTCGACCCAGATTCTGGCACGCCGGCCGATGAGCGCCAGCACGCGCCCGAAGCGCGCATGCTCGTGCCTCAACTCATGGAACATCCTGTCCGCACCGGGAACGGTGCGCCTCTTCGATCGCGTTCGTGTCGCCACGGCCTCGTCCTCGGCAGGATGTCCCCTGACTCGATTGACTCGATACCCCGGTTCCGGGTGCATTGCAATCTGGGCTAACCGCGGCCCTGATCGATTCTTGTTCGCGAGGCGCCGGTCCCGCCGAAAGCGCCTTGGCGCGAGGCGTCATGCGTACTGTCAGTGAAGTGCGTTGCGGCAAAGTTGCAGTTCATTTTAGTAACAACTAAACTATTCTCTGTGAGGACCGACAGTATCCTTGGCGCGCTCGCAGACCGCACCCGTCGACTGTTGCTCGAGCAACTGGCCGCGGGGCCGTCGTCGGTGAAGGGCATCAGCGATCGCCTCGACGTGAGCATGTCGGCCGTGTCCCAGCACCTGAAGGTCCTGCGCGAAGTCGGGCTGGTGACCTCCGATTCCGATGGCCGTCACCGCATCTACCGCCTCGCGCCGGGCGCTCTCGAATCGGTGCACGACGAAGCGGCGCGGGTTCTTCGCCCGCGGTCCCGCCAGGAGCCCCAGTCACGCGTCGATCCGCTGGTGGTCCTCGCCCGTCAACGAGCGTGCGCGTGGCCGCAGCTCGATGCCCTGAACTTGCTGATCACGTTCCGGATCGAGCGGCTGGTTCACGCGATACACAAGGAAATGCAGAGCAGCGCTGCACACGCAGGGCTGTCACGCGGCGAGATGCTCACCTTGGGCGCCATCGGGGCGCTGGGGCCGCCGTACGAGTCGAGCCCGACCGAACTGAGGAGGGCGCTCTGGATCTCGCTGGCGGGCATTGGCAAGCGACTGGACCTGCTCGAGTCCCGCGGCCTCATCAAGCGACTGCCGAACCCCGACGACCGTCGCGGGCAGGTGGTTCGAGTCACCCACCGGGGCCTGGATGCACTCCGGGCGACCGGGCTAGGCATGGCCAACCGCTCCTACGTGGCGCTCACGCGCATGCCATACGATCGGCGGATCGAACTCGAGCAACTGTTGCGTCAGTGGCAGCACGCGACGGAGCATTCGACGTAGTCCTACGCATTTCCGCGTATCGACCTCAGGACCACATAAACTAAACTAGTTAACAAATTCAGGGATTATTACACCAAGGGCGCTGCGGCCGACGAACCAGATGTCACGGGTTTCCACAGAACGGATCGAGGCAACGTTGTTCAACGTGCAACACTTCTGTCTGCACGACGGCCCCGGCATCCGCACGACCGTGTTTCTCAAGGGATGCGGATTGCGCTGCCTTTGGTGCTGCAATCCGGAATCGCAGGAGCCCTACGCTCAGCTCGGCCTCGACCCGCGTCGCTGCACGGGTTGCGCCGACTGCGTATCAGCGTGTCCTGAAGGCGCGATCACCATGAACGAGCGTGGCACGGCCCAGGTCGATCGCGAACGCTGCACGAACTGTGGAAAGTGCGTGAGTGCCTGCCTCGACGATGCCATCACCCTGTACGGCGAGACGCGTTCCGTCGATGACGTGTTCCAGGAAGTCCTGCGGGACAAGCGCTGGTACGGCTCGGACGGCGGTGTGACGGTATCGGGCGGGGAACCGCTGACACAGGCTCGCTTCGTCCACGCGCTGCTCCGGATGTGCCGCGACGAAGGCATCGGGACATGCATCGAGACCTGCGGCGCCGTTCCGGCGCACGTGGTCGCCGGCGTGCTGCCGCTGCTCGACTTCGTGCTCTTCGACCTCAAGCACCTCGACACCGCGGAGCATCAACGGCTCACCCGCCACTCGAACCGTGTCATCCTCGAGAACGCGAAACTCGTCGCGCGAAGCGGCGTGCCGGTGCAGTTTCGCATGCCGCTGGTTCCCGGTCTGAACGACGACGCGGCCAATCTTCAGGCCACCGCGCAGTTCCTGCGTGACAACCTCGGCGAGCGCGCCTCGCTCGAACTCATGCCTTATCACCGGCTGGCGGCAGGCAAGTACGAAGCGCTCGGGTATCAGTATCAGCTCGAAGGCCTGCCGGCGGCGACGCCGGAGTGCGTCAGGTCTGCCCAGCACTCGCTCGAGCAGTTCGGCGTGCGCTGCCTCGTATCGGTTTGAAACCTCAGGCGAATCCTCAACAGGGGGCGACCATGGACATGAGAGTAGACACTGCGACCCAGGTATGGCATGCGGCCGTGGAGGCTGCGGTCAATCAGTCGCTGCTGAATGCCATCGACGCGGTACCGCTCAGCGCCCGCGCGGCCCGCCTGAAGGAGAAATTCCTCGCCGCCAAGCCCGGTCTCGCGGCGGAGCGAACTGCGCTCGGCATGGAGTCCTGGCGCGAAACGGAAGGCGAGCCGCTCGACATCCGCTGGGGCAAGATCGACCAGGAAGTGGCTGGAGGGCGTGCCGACGCCGATCTTCCCGGACCAGCGACTCGTCGGCAACGTCACCAAGTACTTCCGCGGCTGCTACCCGCACCCGGAGAACGACGGTGGCTATCTCGCGCCGCTCCTCACCGTGAAGGGCGAGAGCACGATGGGCGGCCCGGTCGAGAAAGGATCCATCACCGAGGAGGACTGGGACATCATGATGGAGGCGGCTGCGTTCTGGCATGGCAGGACCATGGTGGAGCGCGGATACGGAAGCCGGGCGCATGCTGCTCGGAGACTGGGACGATCTCTACCAGCGCAACGGCCACGAGAAGACGGAATGCGGACAGGGTTGGGCCGAGATCAGCGGTCATGCGTGGGAGCGCCTCATGAGCGAAGGCCTGCGCGGCTACCGCGACGAGCTGCGTGCGCGCATCGCGAAGTTCTCCGAAGACATGGAGGACGATCTCGAGAAGCTCTATTTCTGGCAGTCGGCGCTCATGTGCGTCGAGGGCGCGATCACATTCGGTCATCGCTATGCGGCGGAGGCCAGGCGGCTGGCAGCCATCGAGGCTGATCCCGCACGACATGCGGAACTCGAGGACATTGCCCGGATCTGCGACTGGGTGCCCGAGAATCCGCCGCGCACGTTCCGTGAGGGCCTGCAGGGCGCCATGTTGCTGCATGCGGCGCTCGGGATTGCCAATCCGCTGGTGCCGCCGTTCACCTGGGGCCGGCTCGACCGTTACCTCTACCCGCTGTTCAAGCGCGACATCGAGGAGGGAGTGCTTGCGGTCGAGGACGCCGTGGACCTCATGAACGACCTGTTCCTGTATTCCGCGCGGCTCGAGGTTCATACCTCGATCAGCTACCAGGACTTTCAGCAGAAGGGCGTGTACTCGAGCCTCGGCATCGCGGGGACGGACGAGGACGGCAACGACGTCTCGAACGAGCTGAGTTACCTCGTCCTGCACTCCCTCGGAATCACCAAGGTCGCGGGGGTCAACGTGGTGTTCGGCTGGCACAAGGACGTGGCACCTTGGCTGATGGAAAAGGCGACCGAGGCAGCCTGGCATGCGGGCGGCGGCATGCCGCAGTGGCAGAACATCGATCATGCGATCGAACTCTTTCTCTCGCACGGCATCAGCCTGCAGGACGCGCGCAACTACAGCTCGCACGGCTGCTCGCAGATCAGCCCGGCCAATGCGCCGCTCGTATTGATCAACCAGCTCATCAACGTCCCGCTGTGCGTCGACATGGCATTGCACAACGGCGTGGCATCACTCACCGGGGTCAAGCTCGGACCGGAGACGGGCGACGCGCGAGCCTTCGAGACGTATGAGCAATTTCATGCGGCGTTCGAGAAGCAGGCGGAGTTCCTGATCCGCCGGCAGAGCTGGCACACCCGGCTGCTCGAGCGGGCACGGGCGCTCTACTACCGGCAACCGCTGGTGTCGGTGTTCATGGCCGGCTGCCTCGAGAACGGCAAGGACGTGAACGCGGGCGGAGCCGCGAGTTACAAGATGCAGTACTCGAAGGACCGCGGCCTCGTCTCCGTGGCCGATTCGCTCACGGCGATCAAGACGCTCGTGTACGAGCAGAAGAAGCTGACGATGGACGAGCTGATCGAGGCCCTCGACCACAACTTCGAGGGAGCCCGCGGCGAGAAGATCCGCAAGTTGTGCCTGGCGGCACCGAAGTACGGCAACGACTTCGGCTTGCCTGAGGACATCCTGCGCCTGGTCGGCAAGTTCACCGCATCGGTCATCGAATCCGAGAAGAACGTGTTCGGCGAGAACTATGTCCCGATCCGGAACGGACAGGGCTGGCACTGGCAGTCAGGCAAGGCACTGGCAGCGCTGCCGAACGGCCGCAAGGCCCGCGAGCCGCTGGCGGACGAGTCACTGTCCGCGATGCAGGGTATGGATCGCTGCGGCCCCACGGCGCTGTTGAACTCGGCGCTGCGCTCCGATTCGTACGAGCCGATGGCGTCGATTCTCACGCCGAAGCTGCCCGAGGTGCTGATGAAGACGCCCGAGCTGCGCCACAAGCTGACGCGGATGACCGACACCTACCTGAGGGAAGGCGGCTCGTACGTGCAGTACAACATCCTCGACGCCAATGTGCTGCGCGCGGCGAAGCTCGAGCCCGAGAAGCACCGCGACCTCATCGTGCGGGTCGGCGGCTACAGCGCCTACTTCGTGGCACTGAGCCCGGAGATCCAGGACGAGATCATCGCGCGGACCGAGCACCAGCTGTAGACGCCGCCGCGCTGGCGGCAGCCGACGGGCTGCCGCAGCGCCGGCGCATCGCGGGCCTTGCGGAGATGGCACCAGCGCACAGGTTGGCGCCTGGTTTCTCCGGCCGCTTGCGCTGAACCTGGGCGCGAGGCCCGACGCTCGCGGGACTGGTCGGCGGAGGGATTCGAACCCGTGCGACGACTGGATGGTGTCAGCGCGTTCCTGCTCGCCTGTGAGAAGCCAGGCGCCTTCCAGCACACGCTGAAGATCGGCATCTTCGATACGACGGACGTGCCGGGCGGCTGGAGCTACCCGAGCTTCCGCGACGACTTCGAGCGCCAACTGCCGCTGACGCCGATGCTGCGCTGGAAGCTGCAGCGTGTGCCGTTCAACCTGCATCGTCCGTTGTGGGTGGACGATCCGGACTTCGACATCGACTACCACCTGCGCCACATCGTGTGCCCTGCGCCCGGAGATGATCGTGCGCTGTGTGCGCTCATTTCGCAGCTCTACGCCTGGCCGCTCGATTTCAGCAAGCCCCTGTGGCTCACCTGGTTCACGGAGGGGCTGCAGGGCGGACGGGTGGCGCTGATCACGCTGCTTCACCACGCCTACACGGACGGCACCGGTGCGGCCCGCGCGATGGAGAAATTCCTGAACACGCGACCGGACGCAACATCCGCGGACGCAGCGCCCATTGTGGCTCCGCCTGCCGAGGCGGCGGCCTGGATACCGGAGCCAATCCCCGGCAAGGTGCGACTGGTGCTGTCCGCGCTGCGAGACGTGCCGGTGTCGCTCGCACGAGGCGTGCCGGAACTCATCCACGGGATCCGACGATTGCGGCGCCTGAAGCAGCAATACGCGAAGGCCCGGCGTGAGCTGCCGCCCGATCCTTTCCGGGACAGCCGTGACTCGCCCTTCAACGTCGGCCTGAGCCACGGCCGGACTTTCGTCTTCGAGACGTATTCACTTGAGCGGATGAAGGGCATTGCGCACGGCCTCAACGTCACCGTCAATGACCTGCTGCTGGCGGCCTCGGCCACGGTCTATCGCGACTTCATGCGTGAACGCGGCTACGACCCCGACAAGGGACCGCTGGTGGCGACGATCCCCTTTCAGCGCCGTCCACCGAAGGAGCAGGACGATAACATCGGCAACCAGACCACGGCCGACTACATGTGGTTGCCAGTGCAGATCGCCGACCCGATGGAACGGCTTCGGGCCACGAAGCACTCGTGTGACGTCATGAAGGAGCACATCAAGGCGGCGGAGGGTGTGGACACGCTGAGTCTGCTCGAGATCATGCCGCCCGTGATGCTGCGACTGCCCGACTGGATCGTGATGCATCGCAAGAACCACATCGGCCTGGATGCCAACGTCCTCATGTCGAACGTCGTGGGCCCGCGCGAGCCGCTCTACTGGGGACGCATGCGCCTCGCGAACTGGATATCCATGGGGCAGGTCCAGCAGGGCATGGGAATCAACGTCACGGTGTGGACCTACGCAGGCCAATACAACCTTTGTATCATGGCCGACAAGAAGCTGTTGCCGGACGGCTGGGCCATGCTGGAGCGTTTCCGTGCAGCATTTGCCGAGTACCAGCGCCTGGCCGAGCGAAGCGAGACCGCCGCCTGACAGCGCTGCCGGCTTCACTTGCGTCGCTGCGGTTGCCTCCGTCGAGCGGAACGGCGCGACGCCTTCCTCACCGCAGTTTCCAGCTCCGCGAAGCAGTCCCCCAGCATCGGAACGATACTCTCGACGCCGGGCAAGGCGTCGGGGCATGCGGTCACGGTTATCCCGAGGTGATCGTGATAGCTGTTCAGAAGAATGCTGAGCGCCATGCCCGGGGCCACGAGGAAGTTTGGAACCACCTGCTCCAACTCCGCGCCGTAGAGATAGAGCCTGCGCGGTGGACCCGGCACGTTCGAGATCGCGAGGTTGAAAGTTGGCCGGCCTAACAGGCGCAGGCGGACGAAATGTTCGACGGCGGCCGGCGCCATCAGCATCGCTCCGTGCAACGCCGTCACGTAATCGGGCATCTCGTTGCGCAACGCCTCCTTGGCGGCGCGGGTTGCGCGCGTGATGAGCGAGAGGCGCCGCAATGGATCGTCGATATCGGTCGCGAGAGGCACCGTGATGGCCGACGCCAGGTTGCCTACCCGCGTGTCGTCGGCTCTCGCAAGCGATACAGGTACCAGCGCACGAAGTGAGTCGACAGGGAGCTTGCCGGCTCCCCGCAGGTAGCGGCGCAACGCGCCACCGCAGACCGCCAGACTCACGTCGTTCACCGTGCTCCCGGTCGGGTGACCGACGACGCGGATCCGCTCGAGATCGAACGCCGCCCAATCTTCGAAGCGCCGCGCGGTGATGGGGCGATTCAGGATCGTGTCGGGTGCGGACACGTCGTTGCCAGCCAGGGACCGGAGCGCGGCAACCGCCGCGGGAAACCGAGAGATCTCATCGAGCAGTCGGCGCGCCGTCCAGTCGTGCTCAGCGACGGCGGGTGGAGCAGTCCTGCGACGATCCGCCTCGCCGCGCCTGCGCGCCGGGACCGGCGCGGCCCACGGAGGCGGATTGCCGCGAGCCGCGGGGTCCTCCGACAGCGCCGTCGACAGGATTCGCGTCGCGGTCACCCCGTCCATCAATGCATGGTGGACCTTCGTGTACATCGCAAAACGTCGACGGTCGAGCCCCTCGATCAGGTAGATTTCCCAGAGCGGCCGGGAGCGATCGAACGGCGCGGTGTAAAGCCGCCCCATCAACTCTGCCAGTTCGCGCCGTCCGCCGGGCGTCGGCAGTGCCACATGGAAAAGATGCTCGGCCAGATCGACACGATCGGCAATCTCCCAGGCCGGGCGGAGGTTGAGGAGCGATCGCGGCGCCAGCCGACGGTCGAGCGGCGAGCGACGGACGTCGATGCGGCGCCATGCGTCGTAGAGTCCCTTCACGTAGTCGGGCCCCGCGTCGGCGGGCAGGCGGAAGATGGAAGCGCCGCCGAGATGCATGGGCATCTCGAGCGAATCCATGGCCAGGATCGCAGTGTCCAGAATGCTGAGGCCAGTCGATGTCGCCATGCCCCGACCCCTCCCTCGCGAGCGGCCAAGTCTCCGAAAGCCTTTCTAGCATGGCACTCGTTGCAGCCGGGCGACACTCGGCGGCTGCCAGATTCAGGGTTGCCGACCCTCGCCGTGGCGCCGCTGCTGTGGCAGGATTCCGAACAGCCCTCCCGCGTATCGTAGCCGTCACGCCATGACGAATCTTCCTCGAACCCTCGACGGAATCGACGAAGGTTGGTTGACGCATGCCCGGTCACGCCAAACTCGACCTTGATCTTGATTTCCGCAACCGAATTCGCGCCGCTGCCCGCCGGGGCAAGACTCTAGCCAACGTGCTACTCAAAACAGGGGAGACGTCACCCTCGCAATCGCCATAGCCACCGCGGCCGTGGCAGCTCCACGTCGCCCGCGACCGCCTGCACCGCCGCGTCTGCGGTCTTGTCCGGCCTGACCGATTCCGCGCCGGCCGCATGAACCCGGTCTCGGGCCCGCCAACGCCGGAAGAGCAAGCCGGCGGCGTCCAGTGCGAATAGGATCATGATCAACACCACGACGATGTCGAGTCCGATCAGTCGCACGGCTTGGAGCCAGTTCGATTCCATCTCTACTTCCAGGTATCCCGGCCTCCGGTCCATTACCTGAAATCAATGTTACGCCCAGGATGTTGCGATGCAACATGAAGAGTGTGACGCAATGCGTAACTACATGAAAAAATAAACTATTTCCTGGCTAGGCTTGCGGAATACTCCCGCCGGCGGCCTCGTAATTGGCCGACAAACGGCGGTCTACGAGGCAGCTTTGAGACCTTCGGCGGAGAATCGTCGGCGCCGCGACTTCAGTGCGTCGAACGGCTCCTGCGGGCACTCCTGGCTGGACATCTCGTCCGACACCATCTGGAGCGTCGAAACGAAACTGAGATTGATTACGCCCTTGCCGCCAGCCGGTCACCCGCTGTTGCGCAGGCCAGCCGCGATGCCGTTGATTGTGAGGTGTATGCCGCGGCGGCTGCGCTCGTCCCGGTCGCCGGCCCGGTGGCGCCGCAGCAGCTCGATCTGGATGTGGTTCAGCGGGTCGAGGTACGGGAAGCGATACTTGATCGAGCTCGCGAGTTCCGGGTTCCCGTCGAGCAGCCTTCGGGTTCCCATGATCCGCAGCAGCGCGGCGACGGTCGACTCGTGCTCGGCGCGGATGCGCTGGAAGATCGCGTCGCGCAGCGCCGCATCGGTGACCAGGCCGGCATACCGCGAGGCAACGGCGAGGTCGGCCTTCGCCAGCACCATCTCCATGTTCGAGAGCACGGAGGCGAAGAACGGCCACTCGCGGTGCATCTCCCGGAGCAGGTCGAGCCGGTCGTCGCCGCCGGCGAGCCAGGTGTCGACGGCGGAACCGAACCCGTACCAGCCGGGCAGCATCAGCCGACACTGCGCCCATGCGAACACCCACGGGATGGCGCGCAGCGTCTCGATCGAGCGTGACTGGTTGCGCGACGCCGGTCGGCTGCCGATGTTCAACTCGGCGATCTCGCTGATGACCGTGGATTCCCAGAAATAGTTCTCGAAGCCCGGCGTCTCATAGACGAGGTTCCGGTAGGACGCAAACGCAAGAGCCGAGAGCGTCTCGAGTGCCGCGAGGTACTCCTCCTGCGGTTCGCGCACGGTGTCACCGAGCAGCGTCGCCTCGAGCGTGGCGGCGGCCAGGATCTCCAGATGGCGGCGCCCGACCTCGAGATTCGAGTACTTGGTGCCGATCACCTCGCCCTGCTCCGTGATGCGGATCTGGCCTTGGACGCTGCCGACCGGCTGGGCCAGGATAGCCTCGTAGCTCGGGTCACCGCCGCGGCCGACTGAGCCGCCGCGGCCGTGAAAGAGTCGCAGGCGCACGCCGTGACGTCGGCAGGTCTCGACCAGCTCGCGCTGTGTCTTGAACAGCTCCCAGCGGGAGGTGAGATAGCCGCCGTCCTTGTTACTGTCGGAGTAGCCGAGCATGACCTCCTGGGCCGCGCTTCGCGAGGCCAGCATGCGGGCGTACACGGGAATCGACATCAGTGCGTTCATCACCGCGGCGGCTCCACGGAGATCGGCAATCGTCTCGAACAACGGGACGACGTTGAGTCCCAGGTGCGCGTCCGCCGCCCGGAAGAGACCCACTTCCTTGAGTAGCATGACGACCTCGAGCACGTCCGAGGCTTCGCTGCTCTTGGAAATCACGTAGTTGGGGATGCACTCGGCGCCGTAACGTGCGTGCATCTGCGCGGCGACCTGCAGAATCTCGAGTTCACCACGGGTCTCGGCGGAATATTCGACGAAGGGAGAACAAAGGAGGCGGGGTGTCGCCAGTTCCTCGACCAACACGCGCACCCGTGCGGGTTCGTCGATGGACGAGTAGCGGACCTCCGGCCGAGCCGCCTCGAACAGCTCGGCCACGACCCTCGCGTGGACCTCCGAGTTCTGGCGCAGGTCCACGCCAGCAAGGTGGAAGCCGAAGACACCGACGGCCCGTCGCAGCCGACGCAGTCGTCCCCGGCCGAGAAGGGCCGAGTTGTGTGCCCGCAGTGAGCGATCGATCACATCGAGGTCCGCAGCGAACTCGGCCACATTCGCATAGGGCGGGGCGTCTCCTATCGCAAGCCGCAGGGGCCCGTGCAGGTCCAGTGCCAGCGCCGTCGCCGCAACCCGCGCATACATCCCGGTGAGTGCGCGACGATAAGGCTCATCGCGACGATGCGGACTGCTGTCCGGCGAGCGCCCGGCCAGCGCCCAGAGTTCCGGCGAGACGTCCGTCGAAAGCGTCGTCAGCGACAGCTGGGCGCCGAGCGTGTGCAGCTGCTCGAGGTGAAACTCGAACGCGCGGGACGACTGCATACGGAAAGCCTGCCGCAGTACGTCGGCGGTCACGAACGGGTTGCCGTCGCGATCGCCGCCGATCCACGACCCGATTCGCAGGAACGATGGCAACGCGGCAGCCCGTCGGCCGGGGTGGCGTCGGTCCAGTTCGTCCTCCAGCGCGCCGTAGAGCAACGGCAAGGCCGTCAGGAAAGTCTGCTCGAAGTAGGAGAGGCCATTGGCCACCTCGTCGATGACGCCGAGCTTTTCGAGGCGCAGCATCCGGGTGTGCCAGAGCGCAAGCACGGCGCGCCGGACGGCTTCGTCGTTGGCGGCCAGCTCCGCTGGCGTGAGCTGCCAGCGATCACGCGCCTGCAGCATGCGCGCGATCTTCCTTTCCAGGTCGCGCACGCTCTTGCGCTGGACCTCGGTCGGGTGCGCGGTCAGCACCGGCACCACCATGCAATCCCGAAAGAACGCCGAAAGCGATTCGGACCCGATGCCCGCTGCCTCGATTCTGTCCAGCGCCCGCACGAGACTGCCCTCGGCCGGTGGATCACCGTCGATCTCGGCCCGTCGCGCAAGGCGAACGATGTGCAGATCATCGGCGACGTTGGCCAGATGCGAGAAGTAACTGAATGCCCGCACCACCACCATCGTCTCCTCGCGGCTCAGGGCATCGAGGATGCGCTCGAGTTCGCGACGTGCACCCACGTCCTCGTTGCGCCGGAACGCGATGGAACTCTGCCGGACGCGCTCCACCAGCTGAAAGGCCGCGGCGCCTGCCTGGTCACGCACGGTGTCGCCCAGCAGCCGGCCGAGAAGGCGAATGTCGTCGCGCAATGGACGGTCCGGCTCGATATTGAGGTCCACGGCAGATCCCCTGCAGCAATGTTGAGTCAAGGCCCCCGAACGGTCATGGTAGTGTTGCATGCAATGGACTTCGACCCCGCAAGTGCTCCGCGCATTCGTGGCGTGGCGGACGAGGCTGTTCGACAAGTCGTCGAGCGCGGCTGCCCGGTGGGCGAAGTTGCGCAACGACTTTCGGTCATCCTGGCCGGTCCGGGGCTCAACATGACGCTGCCTGGCTAAAGCGAAGGCCTGCACATGGGAATCGTGTGTTCGGATGCCGTGCCGCACGTGCGGCGCCTCGCGGTTCACGCGGCCGACGTGTTTCGCGAGCTCGAGGAGGCCTACGGCCTTCATCGGGGGCGCCCCGCGGCATCCGGAGCCGCCGTCGCCCGGGTCAAGCCCGGGAGGTCGAGTTCGGGCAACCATCGATGACCGTGCTGCCCTGCGTCTACCTCGGGTTCGCGGCGCTGGTGGCGCTTAGCGGGCTTGCGGCGCTGGTTCGGATCCCCGGCAGTGGGGGCAAGCGCGGCATGCTGCAATTCGCGGTTTCGGCCCCTGCCTTGCACGCCGCTCCGCTCCTGATGTGTACGCTGGTGATCGTTTCGGCCGCTGTAGCGGCGCTTGGTGCTCACGCCACGCGCTGTGGGCAAGTCGGGCTCGCAGCATCTGCGATTGCGATGGCATTCCTGCTGTGGCTCGAGCGACGCGCCAATGCCACCGGAATCGCGCTGGAGCGTGCGCTGCAGGAAGCATTCGGTACGGAGTACAGGCAGCGGATTCCGCCGGAGCGCGCGACGATGCGCAACGTGTCGCCCTTCCGCATCAGTCCGCTGTACGTTCGGCCCGAGAATGTCGAGCGCCTCGAGAATCTCAGCTACGGTGAGGCGGGGGAGCGTAACCTCCTCGACATCTACCGTCCGCGCGATCATGGGTCCGGCCTGCCCGTGCTGCTCGCCATACATGGGGGCGCCTGGGTCATGGGACACAAGGCGATGCAGAGCATGGCCATCCTCGGCCGATTGGCGAGCAGTGGCTGGCTCGTCGTTGCGATCAACTACCGACTCGGGCCGCGCTCCCGGTTTCCGGATCCCCTGGTCGACGTCAAGCGGGCAGTTGGCTGGATCCGGGCCGAGGCGGGCCGCTATGGCGGGGACCCGGATTTCGTCATCGCCTGCGGAGAGTCGGCCGGCGGCCATCTCGCTGCGCTGGCGGCACTGACGGCCAACCGTCCGGAATATCAGCCGGGGTTCGAGCGGATCGACACCTCATTGCGTGGTGCGGTCCCGATCTACGCGCGGCTGGACTTCACCGATCGCTTCGAGGTCGCCCGCAGTCCCGACTTGCGCGGATTTCTCGTCGACAACGTGATGCCCTGCGGGTACGAGCAGGATCCCGGGTTGTGGGACGAGGCATCGCCGATCGCGCGCGTCCATCCGGACATGCCGCCGCTGTTCGTCGTACATGGCACGCACGACACCGTGATCCCGGTCCAGGAGGCGGAGCATTTCGTGCGGGAGGCGCGCCTCGTGGCACGCGCGCCCGTGGCGTTTGCACCGCTGTATGGGGCACAGCATGGGTATGACATGGCGAATTCACGATGGACGCACCCAACCGCGGAGGCGATCCTCGCGTTCGGCGAGTTGCTGTTCGCGGACTATCGGGCGGCTCGGTATCAGTCGGGATACCAGAGTACGAACGGAGCCTCGGCAGGGACGGCGGCGGTGTCGTGTGCGGGCACGACGCGCGGCGCAAAGTCGGCCGACGGACGCCGGGTCGATACGACACCGCGGTAGCTGAATCCACTCACTGCCCCCGGCAGTTGCTCGCCACGTGCAAGCTCGTGACACTCGGCAGGCACGTGCCCGCGTCGCTCGGCGTAGACCTGTACGCGTATCGCGCCCGGCGGGAGGCGGCCGAGGTAGAGCTCTATGCTGAACGCGCAGCCCTGTGGCGCGGGCTGCACCTCGACCCGGCCCCAGTGAATCTCGCGCCAGTGATCTTCGATGTCGCGCATCCATCGGGCCAGCGAACGCGCGACACTGGCGTCGTCTCGCGCACGGCACCGGTAGGTCGAGGCCGCCGGAACGTACATCCGAGCGACGTAGTCGGCGAGCATGCGGTTGGCACTAAACCGGTGCGTGAGCTCGGACATGCTCGAACGGATCATGGTCACCCAGCGGCGCGGTATGCCGGTCGCATCGCGCTCGTAGAAAAGAGGGGCAATCTCGCTCTCCAGCAGCCGATAGAGCTCCGCCGCCTCAATCGCATCCCACTCAGCCTCCGGATGCTCAGCGCCATCACCCAGCGCCCAGCCGAGCTCCGGTTTCCACGCTTCGGCCCACCACCCGTCGAGCTCGGACAAGTTCAGGCCACCGTTCACCAGGACCTTCATGCCGCTGGTTCCACTCGCTTCCCACGGGCGGCGCGGCGTGTTGATCCAGACGTCGACGCCCTGCACGAGTTCCTTTGCGAGCGAGAGGTCGTAGTCCTCGAGCACGACCGCGCGGGCGCGGACGTCGGCGCGATTGACGAACGCAGCCCAGCGCTGCAGGGCGCGCTTGCCCGGTTCGTCGTGTGGATGCGCCTTACCGGCCACGATGATCTGAACCGGCCGCAAGGGATCGTTCAGGAGACGCACGAGCCGCTCGGAATCGTGCAGCAGCAGGTCCGGCCGCTTGTACTCGGTGAATCGTCGCGCGAAGCCGATCGTCAGGATGTTCGGATCGAGAGTCTTCCCGGCTGCCTCGACCTCCGGGGGATCGGCGCCACGCTGTCCCAGCTGCTGGGCAAGTCGCTGCTGGGCGTACCCCACGAGACTCTGCCGCGTGTCGCTACGGAACCTCCAGAGCACCTCATCGTCGAGCCTGGCAATCCCCTCGGCGAGGCCAGCTCCACTGCGCAGCCATCGGTCCTCGCCGCAGACACCAGTCCACAGCCGATCCGCGGCCGGAGACTCCCAGCTCGGGACGTGCACCGCGTTGGTGATGTGCGTGACGGGTACCTCCTCCTCGGGCCAGCGTGGGTAAAGCGGCGCAAAAATGCGCCGGCTCACCTCGCCATGCAGCCGGCTCACGGCGTTCAGCCTCGAACAAGTCCTCGCAGCGATGTACGCCATGTTCTGGGGTTCTCCCGCGTCACCGGGATTCTGGCGACCGAGGCCTGTCACGCCCGCCGGGTCGAGGCCGAGGTCTGCGAAGTAGTAATTTGAGGCCTGAGCGCGATAGTACTTCTCGAGCAGGGACTCAGAAAACGTGTCGAATGCAGCTGCGAGAGGTGTGTGCGTCGTGAATACGTTTCCCGCACGGGTGGCCCACAGAGCCTCCCAGAACGTGACGCCATGCGACGCCATGAATCCTCGGGCTCGCTCGATGGTCACGTAAGCAGCGTGCCCCTCGTTCAGGTGGCAGACGTCGACTTCGATACCGAGGGCCTTCAGCAATCTCCAGCCGCCGATACCCAGGGCGATCTCCTGCTCGAGGCGCGTCTCGCGGTCGCCGCCGTAGAGTTGGCCCGTGATGCCGCGGTCGGCCGGACTGTTCAAGGGATCGTCACTGTCGAGCAGATACAGATCGACGCGTCCGACACAGGCGCGCCACGCCCTGAACAGAATATCGCGACCCGGGAACGGAATGTTGACTCGCAATGGCCGGCCGTCGTCCTCGAGCACCGGGCAGACCGGCATCGAGTACGGCGAATTGTTCGTGTACAACTCGCGTTGCCAGCCGTTCGAATCGAGGACCTGGCGGAAGTATCCCTGGCGAAAGAGCAACCCGACCGCGACCAGCGGCACGCCCAGATCGCTCGCGGCCTTGAGGTGGTCGCCGGCGAGCGCACCGAGCCCACCGGAGTAAAGTGGCAGGGCGTCGGTGATGCCGTACTCCATGCTGAAGTAGGCCACCCGAAACGGACTGCCACCACCGTATTCCTGGTCGAACCACGCAGGTCGGGTCATGTACTCGAGTCGTGCCGCGACCGCGGTGCGCAACTGATCGACGAAGGCCGGATTGCTCGCCAGTGCTTCGAGGTGCCCACGCGACGCGTTCCGCAGGACGAGCACCGGATTTCGCGTCCGCCGCCAGACCGTCGGCTCGAGTGCGTCCCAGAGGGCGTCCGTTGCGTGGTTCCAGCTCCAGCGCAGGTCGCAGGCCAGGTCGGCCAACGCGGCGAGCGGTGGCTCCAGGAAGCCGAGCAGCGGATGCGGGCCTACGACTGGCATCGAACGAACCCCTGTTGCTCCACGCATGGAGCCGCGACTGCTTGTCGCTCAAGTATATGAGGCGTCGGTCGGCGGGCGCGGCCGACCGGGAGGGCACCGCCCTCTCGGTCTCTGCGAGCTCGCGGTTAGGTAGTGCTATCCGCTTAACCGTGGACACCCCGAATGGTCTTCGGCTCCGGGTAGGCAGGTAATTTATCACCATATATCAGCGACCCTACCGACGGCTCAATACACGTCAGGGTCACGGGCACGGCCGGGAGGGGGCCACCGATCAGTCCAGAACCGTTCGTTTGTGTGGCAGGCCATTTCACGGTCGCGCCTCGTCGGGCGCGCCGTCCAATTCATCTCTTCAGGAGGAGCCGATGAGCACCACAATCCGGGAGCAGTTGCAGGGGCGGTGGAACCTGCGGCGTCTGGCACTCGTGGCAACCGCTGCCGGCGCGTGCATACTGCCGCCGGCCACGCCTGCCTTCGAAATCGATACCGGTAACAGCGACCTGAGGATCCACTTCGACAACCAGGTGCGGTATGCCGTCGGAATGAGGATGGAAGGAATCGACCCCGCATTCGGGAACGACCCGACCTACGACGAGACGGAGTACAAGTTCGAGCAGCACGACGTCATGATGAATCGCTTCGACCTGCTGAGCGAGTTCGACATCGTCTACAAGGAAAGTTATGGCGCGCGAGTCAGCTACGCCATGTGGGATGACTTCGCGTACGACGACAAGGCCGTCCGCAATCCGCAATTGGCCGCGTTCGGAATTCCCGGCAGCTACGAGAACGACCGGTACACCTCGGACACAGACCGCTTCATCCGCAAGGGAGGCGAGTGGCTGGATGCATTCGCCTTCGCGAATTTCACGCTGGGCGTTCCGATCAAAGTCAGGATCGGCCGGCACACGGTGTACTGGGGCGAGTCGCTGTTCACGCCCTTTCACGGCGTCGCCTATTCACAAGCTCCGCTCGATGGGCTCAAAGCATCTGCGAGCCCGGGCATCGAAGCCAAGGAAGTGTTCATGCCAGTCCAGCAGGTCTCGGGTTCCGTCGGACTCGGGTCGCAACTGACCCTGAACGGGCAGTATTTCTTCCGGTGGCAGCCCAATCGCCTTCCGCAGGGCGGTACGTATTGGGGCGCGGCTGACATGCTGTTCGATGGTCCGCAATTCCTGTTCGCTGGACCTCTGGGCAACCTGCCGCAGACTCGCTACGTGGGGCCTGACAAGAGTGGCACGAACAACTTCGGCGTCAGCCTTCGCTATGCACCTACCGCGTTGGCCGGCACGACTTTCGGCGTCTATTACCGGAAATTCGACGAGACACAGCCGTGGGCTCCCGTGTTGAGCGGCAACGTGGTCGATATTCCCGGTGTCGGCCCCACGTTTATCCCGTCCTCGTATCACCTCGTATATGCCAAAGACACCGAGATGTACGCGGCCAGCGTCACGACGAGCGTGGGACCGGTCGCGTTATCCAGCGACCTCGTCTACCGCCACAACACGGCGCTCGTCAGCGCGTCGGCGTTCGCGGCGGATGGTGACCTGACCGGTGTCGAGGGTGCGCGCGGCGACACCTGGCACTGGGTAGTGAATGGAATATACCTGCTGCCATCCTCGCGGCTCTGGGACAGCGGCACGCTGCTCGCAGAGGCTCTTTACAGCAAGCTCGACAAGGTGACGAAGAACGAGGCGGTCTACAAGAAGGTCGGCAGCTCGGGCTGCACCGACGTCGACAATGTGCCGGGCCAGGGCACGTCGAAAGACGGTTGCTCGACCGGTGACTATGCGGAGATCGCGGCCGTCTTCACGCCGCAGTGGCTGGGCGTGGCGCCAAGCCTCGACCTGTCGACACCCCTCTCGTTGACTTATGGCTTCCTGGGAAATGGTCCCACGCTGGGTCCGAATTTCGAGGACGCCTACTCCTGGTCGCTCGGCCTCCAGTTCGATTATCTGCAGAAGTACACAGTGGTGCTCCGGTACGCCGACAGCTACGCCCCTTACAACAAGGCGCCCAACGGTCTGGCCGCGACGTCCAGAGGCAATGCTGCCCAGAACGACCACGGCTACCTCTACCTTTCGTTCAAGACGACGTTCTGACAGGGACCCGTTCGCAGCACGCGCCTGAGCGAAGTCTTACCAGGAGACAGACATGAAGATGCAATTCGACCTGCTCGTCGCCGCGGTGCTACTCGCGTGCGCAACGGGAACGATGGCTGCACCAACTGCCGCGGAGGCCGAGCGCCTCGGTAAGGAATTGACACCCATCGGCGCGGAGCGAGCCGGCAACAAGGAAGGCACGATTCCGGAGTGGACCGGGGGTATCTGCACGCCGCCGGCGAATTACAAGCCACTGAAAGGAGGGCATGGATTCCCGTACGTGTATTCCTTCGACGACGAGAAGCCGCTCTACAGCGTGACGGCCGCCAACATGGCCCAGTACGCCGACAAGCTGGACGAGGGGCAGGTCTACCTGCTCAAGACATATCCGACCTACCGCATCGACGTATACAAGACCTACCGGACGGCCTGCATGCCGGGCTGGGTCTACGAAAATACGATCAAGAGGGTCATGGCGCCAAAGCTGGTCGGCGAGGCGCCGGGGCTCGACGGCGCACATGGCCAGGTGCCGTTCCCGATTCCGAAGACGGGCTACGAGGTGATGTGGAACTTCCTGACCGCGTATCACCCGCTGTATTTCGGGGCGAGCGACTTCGAAACCTACCTGTCCGACGCCGCCGGGAACCGAACCTTGGTGTCCCGTTCCAAGGTGAGCTACGAATGGAACTACTGGGACAACAGTACTACGAATTCCGATCGCATACAGGCGCTCCTCAATGCGAACCAGGCGCCCGCGTCCAAAGTAGGCTCGATGGACATGCGCATCACCTGGGCACGCATGGACGAAAAAGAACCCAAGGCGTGGCAGTACGTGCCAGGCCAGCGCCGCGTGAGGCTCGCTCCCGAGTTTACCTATGACACGGTCGCGGCTCAGTACGGCGGCTTGATCATCTTCGACGAGATCTCCGGATTCGACGGCAAGATGGACCGGTTCAACTTCAAGCTCGTGGGCAAGAAGGAGTTGCTCATCCCTTACAACAGCATCAAGCAGCATCAGTGGCCGATCGAAAAACTGATGATGAAGAACCACGTCAATCCGGACGCGATTCGGTATGAGCTGCACCGGGTCTGGGTGGTCGAGGCAACCCGGAAGCAAGGTGTGCGGCACATCAACAGCAAGAAGATGTTCTATCTCGACGAAGACAGCTGGATCATCTCGAGCGAGCAGACCTACGACGATGCGGGCAAGCTCTACCGCTCGAAGGCCTACCCGATCGCCCAGCTATACGACATCCCCGCGCCAATCTCGAACAACGAGATCGGCTATGACCACAGCAAACAAGGGTGGTTCGTGGGAGCGCGCGCGGTTCCGGGTACCGAAGGGTGGGGCGAGAAGCCGCCGGTGCCCGCGAACTACTTCACCCCGGAAAACATGTCAGCCATGGGCGTGAGGTGAGACGCGTGACCGGCAGCGACGAGTGGCGAGTCGATGCGCGCGCCCGATCCAGTCCCGCACAGGGCGGACGCGCGCCGTGGCTCGCGCTTCTTGTCGTCGCGGCCGCGTCCGCTGGCGCAGCGCCATCTTTCAAGGACCCGTTGGATGCACCTGCCGCACCGACACGGCTCGCGTCTGCGACGCAAAGCAGCGCGCTCGCCCGCGCCGGTGAAGGGCGGGTCGTGGCCGTGGGTGTGCGCGGTCTGATCATCATCTCCGACGACAAGGGCGCAACCTGGCGACAGGTGCCGGCGCCCGTGAGTTCCGATCTCGTCACCGTGCGATTCATCGATGCGAAGCATGGTTGGGCCGGCGGCCATGACGGCGTCGTCCTGGTGACGCGTGACGGAGGCGAAAACTGGATAAAGCTGGTGGATGGGCGGCAGACGGGGCCGATGCTAGTCAAACATTTCTCGGATCTCGCCCGTACAGGCGACGCTGACGCGCAACGACTGCTGCGCGAGGTCAGGCGCAATTTCGAATACGGGCCCGAGATGCCGGTACTGGATCTCTGGTTCAATGACGCGCAACGCGGCTGGGCTGTCGGCCCGTTCGGAACCATCCTCGGGACCGTGGACGGGGGACTGTCGTGGCAGTCCTGGATCGAAAAAGTCGACAACCCGAAAATGCTGCACTATCACGCGATCCGCGCGATCGGTGGCGACGTCTACATGCCGTCCGAGCAGGGGATCGTCTTCAAGCTCGATGTCGATCGCCAGTATTTCAATGCGGTGAACACGGGTTACGCAGGCAGTTTCTTCGGCGTCGTGGGCACCGGCGACTACGTACTCGCGTTTGGTTTACGGGGGACGATCTACAGGTCGCGCGACCACGGTGCGACGTGGATGCGCCTCGCGACCGACCTTCCAGGCACGATCACCGGCGCAACACTCCTCGACGACGGTCGCGTGCTGATCGTCAGCCAGGACGGGCGAGCCATCGTGACGGCCGACCAGGGCGACACGTTCCAGGCGCTGCATCCGCAGCGACCGACGCTGTTCACCGATGCGGCACAGGTCGCGCCAGGTATAGCGGTGCTCTCTGGCTTGTCTGGAGTCCAGGCGATCGCTCTGCACTGAATTTTCCGCGGTCGAGCCGGGCGGACGAGCTCGAAGAAGGAGCAACATGACGCTCGGCGATATCATCAACATGCCCGTCGTCCCCGATCCGAAGGACTTCGATCGCGCGAGCGGCGTCTGGCTCGAGCGCGCCATATTCAATCACCGCTGGGCCGTCTTGCTGCTGTGCCTGGCGGCCACGCTGCTCTTCGGCTGGCACGCGGCCCACCTTAAGGTCAATGCCAGCTTCGACAAGATGATCCCGAGTTCGCACCCGTACATCCTGAACTACTACAGGAATCGGGAGGCCCTGCGCGGGCTCGGAAATTCGGTCCGCGTCGTCGTTGAAAACAAGAACGGCGATATTTTCGACCGCGACTATCTGCAGGTCCTGCAGAAGGTCAACGACACGATCGTCCTGATTCCCGGCGCCGACCGCTCCTGGATGCGCGGCCTGTGGACGACCAGCCTGCGCTGGAACGAGGTCACCGAGGAGGGATACGGTGGCGGGCCGGTGATGCCGGACAACTTCGACGGCTCACCGCAAAAGATGGCCCAGCTGAAGAGCAACATCCTGCGGGCCGGCATCGTCGGCAGCTACGTCGCGAACGACTTCAAATCGTCGATGGTCGTTGTCCCGCTGCTCGATTTGAATCCTGATACCCGCCAGCCGCTCGACTACGCGGCGTTTTCCCGTGACCTCGAAGGCCGCGTCCGGTCGCTCGAGACTCCCACGGTCCGCATCCACATCGTCGGATTTGCCCAGATCGTCGGCGACCTCATCGACGGCCTCCGGCAGGTGATGGGTTTCTTCGCCGTTTCCGTAATGATCGCCGGAGTCTTCGTCTACGTCTTTACGCGCGATCTCCGTAGCACGCTGCTCCTCGTGCTGGTCTCCCTGCTGGGAGTCGTCTGGCTGCTGGGACTGATGCAGTGGCTCGGATACGTGCTGAATCCATATTCGATCCTGGTGCCGTTTCTCGTGTTCGCGATCGGGCTCTCGCACGGCGCGCAAAAGATGAATGGCATCATGCAGGACGTGGGGCGCGGCACGCACAGGTACGTCGCCGCACGCTACACGTTCCGCCGGCTGTTCGTTGCGGGGCTCACCGCGCTGTTGACCAACGTCGTGGGCTTTGCCGTGCTGATGGTGATCGACATCCCGGTCATTCGCGACCTGGCGCTCACGACCAGCATCGGCGTATCGGTGCTGATTTTCACGAAACTGATCCTGATTCCAGTCCTGCTCTCCTATATCGGCGTGAGCAAGACCGCAGCGGATCGATCGCTGCGTAACGAGGAGACCGAACGCCACCGCCTCGGCCTCTTGTCGCGGATATTGGCGTCGTACGCATCGCCACCGATGGCAATCGTGGCGACGGTCGGTGCCGTCTTAGTATTGGCAGCAGCCGTCGCGATCAGCGCGCGACTGAAAATCGGCGACCTGGATCCGGGCGCGCCCGAGTTGCGGCCCGATTCCCGCTACAACCGCGACGTCGCGTTTGTCACTGCGAACTATGGACTGTCGACGGACCAGTTCGTCGTCATGCTCGTGACGCCGCCGGGCGACTGCAAGCTGTTCCAAACCCTCGTCGAGGCAGATCGATTCGGAGCGGCACTCGCGCAGGTCGAAGGCGTGCAATCCGTACGGTCCGTGGTGGACGGCGTGCGCCTCGCCACGTCCGGCGGCTTCGAGGGCAACCCGAAATGGCTCGCGATCTCGCGCAATCCTTCCACGCTGAACGTCGCGGTGGACCAGGTCATCGTCGACCAGCAGGAACTCGTGGACGTCCACTGCGCCGTCACGCCGATCATCGCTTCACTGGCCGATCACAAGGCCGACACGCTGACGCGCCTCGTGCAGACGGCGGCGGCCTACGAGGCCAGGTACGGAACGGAGCAGCGCCGGTTCGAACTCGCGGCGGGCTCGGCCGGCGTGGAGGCAGTGACGAACATTGTCGTCAAGGAGGCTAACCGCCGCATGCTGGTCCTGCTGTATGGCTCGGTCGCGCTACTGTGCTTCATCACGTTCCGCAACTGGCGCGCGGTCATCGTGGCATTGGTTCCATTGATGATCACATCAGTGCTCTGCGAGGCGCTGATGGTCGCTCTCGGCATCGGCGTGAAAGTGGCGACATTGCCGGTCATTGCACTCGGCGTAGGCGTCGGCGTGGACTATGCCCTTTACCTGCTGAGCGTACAGCTGGCCGAACAGCGCCGGGGCCGGACGCTCAGGGAAGCCTACCTGGTGTCGCTTGGCTTCACCGGCCGGGTCGTCGCCCTCGTGGGCCTGACGATGGCGGCCGGCGTCGTGACCTGGGTCTGGTCGCCGATCAAGTTCCAGGCCGACATGGGCATCCTCCTTACCTTCATGTTCCTGTGGAACATGATCGGTTCGCTCGCCTTGATACCTTCGCTGTCGTATTTCCTCCTGCGTGACGTCCGGTCCACTGCAAGCATCGCGTGACCTTCGGGCCCGTCGTGCGGATGAAGTCGAACATCACACCGCGTCGATAGGCCCATTCGTCGAGCGCCTTGGACGTGAACTCGGCGCTGCGGTCGACCGTGATCTTACTCGGCCGATCATAACGCTCGATCGCGACGTCAAAACCGATTGACGACGGGATTGCCCAGGATCATGTCCTTGACGCGCATCGCGGTTGCCGCGGCCTGTTCCGTGACCATCGTCGGACCGTAGGTGCTGTCGCCCGTAAAATAGATTCCCTCAACGTCGGGATGCTTGGCCGGGAATTTTCTAACGGCGAGATATTCGTGGTTCAGGATCGGCGAGCGAACGATGACTTCCCTGAAGTCCACCGCGGCAAGCCAGCCCGGATAGAGCGATTCGCACACACCTTCGATGTGCGCCACCCAATCGTCCAGGGGTTTGGCCTTGAACACATCGTGATTGCGGTAGCACTCGATCTGGATCAGCTGCTTTCCCTGGGGTGCGAACGCATTGTTGTAGAAGGAAGGAACGGCAATCATGAAATCGTATTCGTAATTGTCATCGAGGAGCATCACGTTCGCCCAGTTCGGATACTTGACGATGTCCTTGTTGAGGCCGTAGTGGATATCAATCGTGACGCGTCTGTTGCTGTCGAATTGCGCCAAGGTCGCTTCGTATCCGCTCGGAATATGGCTGCCTAGCAGGCGGCGGTACTGATTCCAGAACGTCGAGATGACGACCGTGTCCGCCTCGAGTGTGAATTCGCCGTTCTTCGCCGCGACCCGGACGCCGCGGGCCGCGCCGTTCTCGACAATCACTTCATGTGCCGTGCTGCTGAGAAGAATATCTGCGCCGTTTTCCCTGGCGACACGCGCGAATTCCTGCGGGATCTTGCACGAGGTGTCGCCCTGAATGGCGGTCAGGAAGAATGCCCCGGAGTAGAGGCCGAAGGTCGCACTGAACAGTGCGATCGACGTCTTTTCGAGCGCGGAGGCCGTTTCCGCGCCAGTAAATGCCGCCACACGGGCCATGCAGTAAATGGCGCCTTCGTCCTGGGTCACGCCGCGGATCCATTCGATGGCGGGAGTTTCATCCGCCTTTTCGCCCCATCTCTGTTCCGGCGACATGGCCTTCATTGACTCGAACAAGCGTGACAATCCGAACTTCGTGGATTCGGGAAGGGGCTGCGGAATCAGCTTCTGGTAGAACTCGACAAAAGCGTCACCGGTCGAGCAGATCGGCAGGATGACCGGCTCCTTCATCGTCTTGTAGGCCCACGTTGCGTTGTTCGGCATCACGACCCACTGGATGTTAGCTCCGACTTCGTTCGCCGCCTTTGACCAATAGCCGCCACCGCCGTTGGAGAACGCGAACCAGGCGGGCAGGTGCGACGTGTATTCAGTCTTGTATCCGCCTGGCCGGGTGTATGCACCCCAGTACGGGCCGCCGATCTGGTCGGTCGCCTCCAGAAGTGCGACTTTCCTGCCCGACTTCGCGAGGTAGGCGGCCGTTATTGTTCCGCTGATCCCGCCGCCGACGACGATCACATCGTACTTCTTTGCCATCGCTCTTCTCCGTATCAGACATTGGACCGGATGAGGTGGTAGCAGCGGGATGCAGGCGCCTCGCTCTCCGGGGGCAGAGTACAGCACCGTCAACAGATGGGTATTCGGGGATCTCCGGATCCTCGAAGTCGCCCCGACCGATGTCCACCATCACGTAAGTCGACGGACCTGCAGATCCGCAGGGGTTACGAACTTCCGAATGCGTGGATCGGCGATCTGTCCTTCGAGGCGGCTGATGAACAGCGCGGCAGCCGGAGAGAGCGTACTGTCTGCCAGAGAGACGAGACAAACGTCTGCTGAGCCCACATGCCGCAATCCCTTCATGGGCAATTCGACCAGGTCGCCTGCGGCGAGCTCCTTTCGAATCAGCGCGTGAGGCAGGACGAGAATGGCGTCGCTCGCGAGGGCCACATCCTTGAGCGCCGCGGAATCACATGCCGTGACGCTGATCGGCAGCGGCGCCGCCGCTGGCAAGCCAAGCCACTGGCGAACGCGTGGCTGGCTGAGATCATCGATCGGAAGGGATAGCACCGCATGGCCCTTCAGATCCTTGACACTCAGGTCGCGCCTGCCGCCAAGCTTGTGATCGCGACGTACGAAGAAGCCGACGTTTACCCGCGCCAAAGGCCGGATGGCGAGCTCGCGCGCCGGCCTGATGTTGGCTTGGATGGCGATGACGAACTCAATCCTGTCGAGGAGCAATTGCTCGAGCAGGTGGCTACTGGTAGCGAGGTCGACGTGAATCTCCAGCGACGGTTGTTCTCGGACAATTTCGGGAAGCAGGGCCCGCAGCCAGATTTGTGCGGGAATCGGTGTGAATCCACAAGCGACACGCCCGAGCTGGCTCTCGCGGATCAGCGAGAGCTCGTGGGACAGTCCGCGCTCAGCGAGTACCAGGGTTGTGGCTCGCTTCAGGAACTCTTTGCCCGCACTGGTCACCAGGACACCACTGCGCCGCCGGTCGAAGAGTACCAGCCCGATCTCCTTCTCCAACCGCGAGATGCTCTGACTGACGGCCGATTGCGTGATGTTTAGACGTGCGGCCGCGCGCACGAAGCTGCGTTCAGCAGCCAGCACTGTCGCGTGGCGCAGTCTACGCAGGTCTATGCTCATTGATATTAGATGCGCTAATGCTGGATTGCTTTAAATGTCATTTTACTCATACGGCGCGGGAGCGGAGAATGATTAAAACGTAAATGTCGTTCGTATTTATGAACGGTCTGGAAGATAAAGGCGCCAAGGAGAGAATATGAATACGAAACAGGTCCGAGCGCGAGTAACCGTAGCTGCGCTGGCAGCGCTCTGCACTGCGACAGTTGTCGAGGCGGCTCCGCTCATCGCGGTGCCGACGCCCACTGTCTCCACAGTCACCGATCCGGGCACGCACGGCTATCCGTTCCACGCGTTGCCGAGCGACGCCTGCCGGCCGGTTGGACCGAGACGGAGTACTTCGTCGACGGCAATACCTTCACGACGGCAACTCCGTTGCCGTTCAAGACCCGCATGCTCGTTGTCCGCCCGGATGATCGCGAAGCGATTCAACGGCAAAGTCATCGTCGAATGGATGAACGTCACGGGCGGGAACGACCTGGCCGTCGACCGAGCCGCGGTGATGAGCCTGGTCCTCGACGAGGGTTATGCATTACGTCGGGGTCACCGCACAGAAGATCGGCGTCGATTTCGCTGGGTCACACCGGGAATCCGGTCTTGTGCCCAGTCTTCGGAGCCATTCACCCGAACATCTGCCAGCCGTGGGACGTGGCGCGCTACGGGACCCTGACCCACCCTGGCGACAATCCCGGGTCGTTCGACGTGTTCTCGGAGATCGGACAAGTCCTGCGTCACCCCAACGGCGTCGATCCACTCGCAGGGTCTCACCGTGAGTCAGCTGATCGCGATCGGTCAGTCACAGTCAGCCGGGACGCCTGGGTACTTACTCCCAGAACATCCACAATGTGACGACCGAGCGGGTGTACGACGCGTTCATTCTCAACTCGGGGCCGTCGGCACCGAACGCAAACCTGCCGACGATCACCGTCAACAGCGAGAGAGAGGCGGCCGCGACGCCGAAGCCTTCCGCCGACGCGACGAACTTCCGGTTGTGGGAAGTCGCGGGTGCAGCGCACACGCCGGTCATCAGCCTGGACCAGTTCAAGGCGCTATATATTCGCGACATGGGGTTCTTCCCCGGCGCGTCATGCACCTATCCGTTCGGGATCCAGCCCATTCCCTGGGGCGTGAGCCGCTACGACGTTCCCATCAGGTCCGCGGTCGAGCAGGTCTCCACGTGGGCCGCGACGGGTCATCCGGCCGTGAGTGCGCCGCGCATCGACCGCGTGCCTGGCGGCCTGGCCCGCGACTCGTTCGGCAACGTCACGGGCGGAATCCGGCTGCCGGAGGTCGTGGTGCCGATCGTGCGCCACGTCGGCAGGAACGGGCCGGATCCTTTCTTCTGCGCAACTTTGTACGGTTACGACTCGTTCAATGGCGAGCCGGCGGGCGTGCCCGGTCCTGACGATCTATGGACAGAGCCCGCGAGCCCGACCGAGTTGTACGGCAATCACGGCCAGTACGTCTCGAAGATTTGTGAAGGCGACCAAGGACGCGGAGAGCGCTGGCTTCGTCCTGCCGGCCGATGCGAAGACCTACAAGGTAGGAGCGGCACAATCAGACGTCGGCGCATTAGCCGGCTGCTGATCATGGCCGAAATCGACGGTTTGGGCACGCTGACGGAGGGGGTGGCCGCGGTCGCGCCGGCGCGGTCACCCTCACGACCGGCGCGAGCGCGCACTCACCATGCGCCCACGTCCACGTCTTCGTACGTTATCGTGCCGACGGATCGGCCGCGGCGGAAATCCTCCGGCTGCTTGAGCAGGGCGGTGGCCATGAAAAGACGATGACCATCCTCGCCGCCGAGGACACAGGTCACGGCCCAACGACCCGGCGTGCGCCGGACGTCCAGTACCGCGCCTCCTTCGTGCACCAGCCGAAACTCCTCGGCATCGACGCAGGAAACCCAGATGTTGCCATCCCGGTCGGCGCAGATGCCGTCCGGTCGCCGCCCCTCCAGGTCGGCGAAAACGCGGCGGCCGGAAAGTGCTCCGTCCGCGGCCACATCGAACACGGTCAAGCGGCGGCCGATGGTTTCCGCCACCACCAGCCGACGACCGCCGTCGAGCAGGACCATGCCATTGGCGCAGGCAAGATCCGGCGCCGCAATTGCGCTGCGCCCGTCGGCGCCAACCCATAGCAGCGGCCCTACAGCGTCCGACGTCGGTCGGTTGTACCAGCATTCGTAGCCGAAGCAGCCGATGTAGGCGTTGCCCCGGGCATCCACCACCATGTCGTTGCACGGCCCTACTGCCAGCCGATCAAGAGCGGCGACAACACTCAGATCGCCGCCATCGATGCGCAGCAACTTGCGGTCCAGCATGGACACCACCAGCGCGGTCCCATCCGGCGCGAAACCGAGTCCCGAAGGTTGGCCTGGCACGTGAACCTGTTGCTCGATGCATCCATCGGTCGACACGGCGTACACCTTGCGCAGTACGAAATCCGAGAACCAGAGTCGCCCCGCATGCCAGCGCAGTCCCTCGGGAAAGCCGAGATCGGGCACCAGAACAGACGTCATCGAATCCTCCTCTTGCACGCTTGGCCGGCTTGGCTCAACCCCAACTCATCTCGCCAGTGGCGACTTTGGCGCCGATATCGATGGCGACTTCCATACCGAGGCCCGGGAAGCGGGCTTTCATCGCGGCATTGAGCGCCGCGGAGTCCGCCGCTTTGGCAAGTTCTTCCTCGAAGGCAAGTAGCCATGCTTTGGTATGTTTGATAGCGGACGCATCGGCAGCGGCAGTGGGCGTCATGTGACCCGCCACTACGATCGCGGGCTTGCGTGCAGCGATGGCGTCGAGGTTCGCGCGCCAGGCGGCTCGCTGGTCAGCGCCGTTGGTGTCCGCGGTCCACACATGGACGCCCGAAAAAATCATCACGCCACCGAATACCGCCTGCAACGACGGTACCCACAGGTAGCGGCGGTTGGGGAGCCCTTCAGCATCGACGATCTCGATGGTCTCGCCATCGACGGTGAGCGTCCTTGCCGTCAAAGGTCTCGGGCATCGTCACATCGGCCAGTGTCTGCGGGCCGTCTTCCTTGAGCTGCGGACCCCAGATGGCGAGCTTCTTCTCGACACTGCTCCGAATCGCTGCCACCGTCGCGGACGCTGCGATGATGCGCGCGTCAGGAAACGCTGCCTTGATGGGGCCGAGGCTGAAGTAGTAATCGGGATCGCTCTGGCTGATGTAGATCACCGACAGGCGTTTACCCGTTGCCTTGATCGCCTCGGCAACTCTGCGGCCGTCCGGATAGGTGAAGCCGCCGTCGATCAGCACGGCCTCGGTCGCGCCGATGATCAGCACGGGAGCACGGTAGAAGCCGTGCTCGCCGGCCGGGAAGTGACGCCAGACCAGCGGTGCCACGGAATGGGCTTGAGTCATCGATGATTCCTTCTCTAAGAATCGCAACGTGAATCGGTTGGTCCGAGCCTAACACCGAGCGGTGGCAGCAAAAGCGCTCGTCTGCCTGACCACGGCGGCCGGTCGCATCAGCTGGGTCTGGTCGCCGATCAAGCTTCAGGCAGACGTGGGCATACCCCTGACCTTCATGTTCCCGGGGAACATGGTCGGGTCCCTGGTCCTGCTCAGCCGGCCCTCGAGGCAGCGGTCGGAGTGGGACCACCCGCCTGGAGAGGCCCAGGCATGGTTGCAGAGTCATGCGGCGCTTGAGCTTTGGGTCGTTCCATTAATATAATCGAACGCCGTTCAGAAATTCATCATCGCTGGGAGCGCGCCGGATGAGCCAGTGGCATGAGTCCTGTGACCTCCTGATCGTCGGCAGCGGCGGCGCCTCGATGTGCGCCTCGCTGCTCTACAAGACGCTCGGACGCAAGGCGCTGATCCTGGAAAAGCAGCCGAAGGTCGGCGGTTCGACCGGGTTCTCCGGCGGCGTCTGGTGGATCCCCAACAACCCAGTGATGAAGCGCGCCGGCGTCGACGATTCCTACGAGCGCGCACTGCAGTATTTCGAGGCCGCCGCAACATACAAGGGCCCGGGCAGCAACGATGCGCGTCGCCAGGCCTATCTGCGGAGTGGGCCCGAGATGGTGTCGTTCCTCGAGGGCCAGGGCATGCGTTTCAAGTATGCGGATGGCTGGTCGGACTACTACGACGATCTACCCGGCGGGCAGCCACGCGGCCGCTCGCTCGTTGCGGAGCTGTTCGACATCAACGAGCTCGGCGAGTGGAAGGCCAAGCTCTCGACATACCCGGGCATGGCGTTGCCCCTGGGCTCCGAGGACTTCCCGACGCTCTTCCTCGCGAAGAAGACCAGTGCCGGCAAGAAGATGGGGCTGACGCTGGTGTGGCGCCTGCTCAAGAACAAGATCCTCGGTCGCGACGTGAGGGGCGGCGGCGCGGCCATCCAGGGTCGCATGCTGCAGATGGCGCTGCGTGAGAAGCTGCCGATCCAGACCGAGACCGCCGTGCGCGACTTCGTCGTCGAAGACGGCCGCGTCGTCGGTGTGGTCGCCGACCGAGGCGGCAAGGAGATTCGTATCGCGGCGCGCGACGGCGTGCTCATCAACGCCGGCGGCTTTTCGCACAATCGCGACATGCGGGAGCGTTACCAGGCGAAGCCCAATGCCTGGCAGTGGACCAACGCGAACCCCGGCGACACGGGCGAGATGATCGAGGCGGCCATGAAGCTCGGGGCCGCCATCGACTGCATGAACGAGGCATGGTGGGTGATCACCTCGCTCGCCCCGGGTGAAAAGTTGCCTGAGGGCGCGGTCAATCCGCAAGGCGTGCCGATCCCATTCATGCATCACCTCGACCTGTCCCTGCCGCACCTGATCATGGTCGACCAGAACGGCAAGCGTTTTTGCGACGAATCGGGCGCCTACATGGAAATCGGGCAGCGCATGTATGCGCGGCACAATGAGTCTGGCAAAGCCGTTCCGAGCTGGGTCGTCATGGACAGCCGACATCGCGACAACTATCCATGGGGCACCGCGCAGCCCGGCAAGACTCCGAAGTCCTGGTTCGAGACCGGCTACATGAAGAAGGCCGACACGCTCGCGGAAATAGCGCGAATGTGCGGTATCGATGCCGCCGGATTCGCTGCGGAAGTCGAGAAGTTCAACGGCTATTGCCGGACGGGGGTTGATCCGGAGTTCAATCGTGGCGGCCGCGCATTCGACCGGGCGCATGGCGATCCCACGGTCAAGCCGAACCCGAATCTGGGGTCGATCGAGCAGGGACCTTTCTACGCCGTCGCGATGTACCCAAGTGACGTGGGCACGGCGGGTGGCATCGTGACGGACGAGCACGCGCGAGTCCTGCGCGAAGACGGCTCGATCATCGAAGGCCTTTACGCGACGGGGAACTCCACGGCATCGGTCGTCGGCCGCTGTTATCCCGGCGCGGGCTCGAGCATCGGTGCGTCTTTTGTATTCGGGTACCGCGCGGCGCAGCACGCGGCCAAGGCGACAACTTCGGCTGCCCAGGAGGCAAGAGCATGACTTCCATCCCATCACGGTCGGTCCTGTTGGACCTGTACCGCCGGATGACGCTGATCAAGCAGAACGACGAGCGTTTCCGTGCGACGATCAAGGCCGGCAAAATCGTCGCGCCGTACTACTCGCCACGCGGACAGGAAGTGATTCCGTCCGCGGTGTCGGTCAACCTGCGCGACACAGACTATATCTGCACGATCTACCGCGGCATCCACGACATGCTGGCCAAGGGTGTGCCGATGAAGCAGCTCTGGGCCGAGATCGCGGGCAAGGTCACCGGCACCTGCAAGGGCAAGGGCGGGCCGATGCACATCACCCATCCGGCGAGTGGCGTCATGGTGACGACGGGTATCGTCGGCAGTTCGATGCCGATTGCGAACGGCCTCGCGCTCGCCGCGCAGGTGCGCAAGGAAGACCGCGTCGCCATCGCTTATTTCGGCGACGGCGCGGCGAACATCGGCGCGTTCCACGAGTCGCTCAACATGGCTTCGGTCTGGAAGCTGCCGGTCGTGTTCGTGTGCCAGAACAACCGTTACGGCGAGCATACGCGCTACGAGGTTGCCACCTCGGCGAAGCACATCTCCGACCGCGCCGTCGGCTACCAGATGCCGGGCGTCACCGTCGACGGCAACGATCCGCTGGCGATGTATGCCGCGGCGAAAGAGGCCGTGGACCGCGCCCGGGCGGGCGGCGGGCCCACGCTGATCGAGGCCATGACGTTCCGCTTCCACGGCCACGTCTTTGGCGACATGGACGGCTATATGGGCAAGGGCGAGAAGGACGGGTGGATGGCACGCGATCCCGTGCCGGCGTTCCGCGCGTGGCTGTTGCAGAACAGGCACGCGACCGAAACCGATCTTGCCGCGATCGAAACGGGCATCGAGCGGGAACTCGATGCAGCGGTCGAGTTCGCTTTGACCAGCGCCACACCGGATGTCGCGGAACTGCGCCGTGACGTCTTCGCCGAGGAGATGCACGCATGAGCGCGACCCCCGCCAGCCAGGCGAAGCCGATCAACACGATCCAGGCCGTCAACAAGGCCCTCGACGAGGCATTGGCGCTCGACCCGAACGTCATCCTGCTCGGCGAAGACATCGGCGACGAGGAGGAGGGCGGCGTCGTCGGCGTGACGAGCGGCCTGTCGAGCAAGTATGGCAAGAGCCGCGTGCGCACGACGCCGATCTCCGAGCAGGCCATCATCGGCGCCGCAATCGGCGCGGCGATCGTCGGCATGCGCCCGGTGGCCGAGATCATGCTGATGAACTTCACGACCGTCGCGATGGACATGATCGTGAACCACGCGGCCAAGCTGCGCTTCATGTCGGGCGGCCAGACGCACGTGCCGATCACGATCCGCACGATGACGGGCGCAGGGTTTGGCACGGGCGGCCAGCACGCCGACTACCTCGAGGCCTGGTTTGCACACACGGCCGGCATCAAGGTCGTCGCGCCCTCCTGCCCGGCGGACGCGTACGGGCTGATGCTCTCGTGCATCTTCGACGATGATCCCTGCCTGTTCATCGAGAACTTGCCGAGCTACTGGAACCCCGGCCCGGCGCCCACCGACGGCGAGCGCATCCCGCTCGGCAAGGCGAACGTGCTGCGCGCGGGCGACGACGTCACGGTGGTCAGCTACAGCCGCACGGTGGCGGACTGCGCCGCCGTCGCGGACAAGCTGTCCAAGGATGGCATCAATGTCGAATTGATCGACCTGCGTACGGTCGCTCCCTACGACGCCGAGACGGTGTTGAAGTCGGTGGCGCGCACCCGACGCGCTGTCATCGTGCATGAGGCCGTCAAACCGTTCGGCGTCGGAGCCGAGATCGCTGCGCGCATCAACGAGGAACTTTTCGGACAGCTCAAGGCGAGGGTCGAACGCGTGGGCGCCAACTTCTCGCCCGTGCCGTTCGCCAAGGCGCTCGAGTCCGAGTACGTTCCGACCCTGGGCCGCATCGAAGCGGCAATCCGTAACACCCTGCGCTGAAGGCGGTTCCCAACGATGAGCACCGAAGTCCTCCTGCCCAAGATCGGCTTTTCCATGAACGAAGGCGTGCTGACGCGCTGGCTGGTCGACGACGGCGCCGCGGTCACCCAGGGGCAGCCGCTTTACGAGCTGGAAAGCGACAAGTCGCTGCAGGAAGTCGAGGCGCCGGCGAGCGGGCGCCTCAAAGTCATCGTGGCGGCGACCGGTGAGACCTACCCGGTCGGGACCGTGCTCGGCGAAATCGTGGATTAGTGCAGCACGCCGTGAACGACGCACGCCGTAACTTCGCCGACGACCTGCCGCCGTGGCCGGCCGTCGATTTCACGGCCTTTGGCGCGGTCGAAGTGAAGCCACTGCCGCGCATGCGCAAGATTGCTGCCGGGTTCCTCGCGCGGAACTGGGCGATGATCCCGCACGTCACGCACCATGACGACGCAGACGTTACGGCGCTCGAGGAGCTGCGCAAGCAGCTCAATGCGGCAGAGCCGCAGGCGAAGCTCACGCTGCTGCCGTTTCTCGCGCGGGCGGCGGCCGTCGTGCTCGGCGAATTCCCGGACTTCAACGCTTCGCTCGATGTCGCCGCGGGCAGCGTCGTCTACAAGAAGTACTGCCACGTCGGTATTGCAGTCGACACGCCCAATGGTCTGCTGGTCCCGGTCGTGCGTGACTGCGACAAGCGTTCGGTGCGGGAGCTCAGTGGCGACATTGTCGCATTGTCCGACAAGGCGCGAACCAAGGGTTTGCCCCTTGGCGAGATGTCGGGTGGTTGTTTCACGATCACGTCGCTGGGCGGCATCGGCGGCACGTATTTCACGCCGATCATCAACGCACCTGAGGTCGCCATCCTGGGTGTCTGCCGTGCCCGCTGGTTGCCACAGCGCGGAGCGGACGACGCCCTCGAGTGGCGGCTGATGTTGCCACTCTCCCTGAGCTACGACCATCGGTTGATCAACGGCGCCGATGCCGCGCGTTTTGCCCGCCGCTACGCCGACGTGCTGGCGAATCCGGCGGCGCTCGTCGCGTAAGGCGACCTGACCGGGGACCCTTGCTCGGTCTCTTGTCCACACTCCGGGGGGCTGCGCATGGGTGTTTCTGCGAGGATCGTCGTCCCGGTCGACGCGACGAAAGCGCCGCACCGACGCGGCCACGTCGTTGCAACGGTGCTTCTGCCGGAACGCGTACTGGCAGCACCGACGGTGATGTTTGCGCTGCCGGGCGGAGGGTATGCGCGCGGCTATTTCGACTTGCAGATCACGGGTCACACGGGTTACAGCCAGGCCGAGCATCACGTGGCGCACGGCGTGGTGTTCGTCGCGATGGATCATCTCGGCGTCGGCGAAAGCAGCACGGATGCCAACGATGTCTTGCGGATCGAGGACATCGCGGCGGCCAACGACCAGGCGGTGCGCGAGATCCTGGCGCGCCTGCGCTCAGGGTCCCTCATTGAGGGGCAGGCGCCGATCGAGCCTGGTTTCGTCGTCGGCACGGGCCAATCGATGGGCGGCGGGGTGACGATCATCATGCAAGGCCGACATCGCACCTATGATGCGATCGCGCCGCTCGGCTACAGTCCCGTGCACACGAGCCTGCCGCAGCGCAGCCCGGCCATGCGTGAAGCCGTCAAAAAAGTGTTCGCCGGATTTTCGCGGTCGACCCCGCTCGAGCAGTTGTCGATACCGCACTCGAGCGAACAGATCCCCGACTTCCTCTATCCGTTTCACTGCGAGGACGTGCCGGAAGACGTGCTGAAGGCCGACCTGGCCGGTGGCTACCCGATGCGTCAGACGCCGCCGCCGTGGGGCAGCGCCACGTTGCCGCGTTGTGTCGTCGCAATGATGTCGCCGGGCTACGTGGCGGACGAGGCGGCCGTCGTCGACGTTCCGGTCTTCCTCGGATTCGGTGACCGCGACGTGTCCGAGGCGCCCAATCGCGAACCGGTCATGTTCCCACGGGCGACGGACATCACCGTGTTCGTGGCACCGCGCATGGCGCACATGCACAACTTTGCCTCGACGCGGGCCCTGTTGTGGGATCGGACGCTGGACTGGGCGGCTGGCGTACGGCGCGCGGGGCGCGCGGCAAGGACAACTGCGTGAATCGACTGCCGGTGACCTTCGACGACATCACCGCGAACTGGGTGACGGACGCGCTGCGCAGGACATACCCCGACGTCAGCGTCCGCACGGTGACCGTCGGCGACGCCATGTACGGCACGGCGACCAAGATCCGTCTGCGGGTCGAGTACGACCCGGCCGGTGGCGGCGCCGACTTGCCACCGACGATCATCGTCAAGGGCGGCTTCAGCGCGCACCGTGAGCTCATGTATCGCGAATACATGCTCGAGTCGCGCTTCTATTCCGAGCTTGCGCCGCGGCTGCAACAGGTGTGCGTGCCGGCCTCTTTCTATTCGCTGCACGACGATTCTCAGCGCCAGGCGATCGTGATCCTCGAGGACCTCGACCACCGGGGCGCGACGTTCTGTCGTGTGCAGAGAACGCTGACGTACGAGCAGGCCGCTGCACAACTCGAAACCCTGGCGAGCCTGCACGCGCAGTGGTGGCTCAGCGACGAGTTTGCTGACGGCGGGCGGCTGGACTGGGTCGACGCGCTCGACCCGCTGCCCGAAGGCGTGCTGGGTACCTACCAGCGCAGTCGCCTGCAACCCGAGGTCTATGCGTCCTGCATGGCCCTGCCGCGCGGCGCCGCGGTGTCGACGTTCTTCCACGACCGCGACCGAATGGAACGAGCTATGGAACGGCTGCGCACATTCGATCGCGTCGGCCCGCAGTGCCTGTTGCACACGGACCCGCACCTCGGCAACTGGTACGTCGATCGGGACGGTCGGCCGGGCTTGCTCGACTGGCAGAGCGTGCGCAAGGGGCCCTGGTCACACGATGTCAACTATTGCCTGGTCTCGTCGGTCGACATGCTCGACCGGCGGTCCTGGGAACGCAAACTGTTGCAGCACTACCTCGACGCACTTCGCTCGCGCGGCGTGGCGTCGCCTCCCTTCGACGAGGCCTGGCAGGCGTATCGCACCCAGACCATCTACGGCCTGTACTACTGGCTCGTCAACCCTGTCGAATTCCAGGTCGAGGAGAACAACTGTGCGGTCGCGTCGCGCTTCGCACTCGCCGCGATCGACCACGGCACGTTCGAGTGGCTCGGGTGACGCGAGGGTCGCCATGACGCGCATCGCGTACACGTCGTGCCGGATCTGCGCGGGACAATGCGGGCTCCGCCTGGAACTTGACGACCACGGCCAAGTCACGTCGGTGCGCGGCGACGAGGACAATCCCGTCACGCTGGGTTACGCCTGCAGCAAAGGCATCACGTTGCCCGAGGCGCACCGGCATCCGGAGCGCCTGTTGCATCCTCTCAAGCGCCAGCCTGACGGCAGCTTCGTGCGCATCGGACTCCAGCAGGCCCTCGACGAGATCGCGTTGCAGGTGCGGAAAATCCGCTCGAATGCCGGATCCGACGCGATCGCCGCGTTTCGCGGCACCATGAACTACAGCAACCTCGTCGCGAATCACATGCTGCCCGAGTGGCTGCGCTGTCTCGGGTCCTCGTCGTTCTATTCGACGATGACGATCGACCAGTCGGCAAAATGGGTCACCTTCGAACGCCTGGGAGGCTGGGCCGCGGGGCGCGATCCATTCGCGAGCGCGGACGTGCTGATGTGGGTCGGCACGAACCCGCTGGTGTCACTGTCGACGTTCAATTTCGACCTGCAACACCCCGTGCAGCGCCTGCGTGAAGCAAAGGAGCGGGGGCTCAAGCTCGTCGTCATCGATCCGCGACGTACGGAAAGCGCACGCCACGCGGACGTATTCCTGCAGCCGTTTCCGGGTGAGGACGTCACGGTCCTCGCCGGATTGCTGCATCTGATATTTCGCGAAGGCTGGCATGACGGAGAATTCTGCGACCGTTATGTCGCGGGCCACGGGGCACTCACGCAGTCAGTCGCCGCTTTCAAGCCGGACTATGTCGCTGCGCGCGCAGGCATTGCACCGCAGGATCTGCTGCGCGCCGCGGCGCTCTTCGCCGAACCGCTGCAGGGCCGTCGGAAGCGCGGGTCGGCGGCATCCGGCGTGGGGCCAAACATGGGACCGCACTCGAACCTGGCGGAACACCTGGTCGAATGCCTGAACGCGGTGTGCGGCCGGTATGCGCGCATTGGGGATCCTGTGCCGAACCCGGGCGTGCTCGGCATGCGTGTGCCACGCAAGGCGCAGGTCATCGCGCCGCGACGCAGCTGGACACAGGAACCGCGCAGCCGCGTCCGCGGCCTCGGCCGGCTGTTCGGCGAAAAGATGAGCGGTGCGCTGGCGGACGAGATCCTCACACCCGGCGTGGGGCAGGTGCGTGCGCTATTCGTCGACGGCGGCAATCCGGTGATTGCGCTGCCGGAACAACGCAAGACCGAGCGCGCATTCCGGGCGCTCGACCTGCTGGTCGTGATCGACCCGTTCCTCACCGCGACCACGCGTCTCGCGCACTACGTGTTGCCGCCGCGCATGATGCTGGAGCGGCATGACCTCGGCTCGCGCGATTACGAGGTGCACACCATGCAGCGGCCATACGCACAATACGCTGAGCCGGTATTGCAGCCGCCCGCGGGCGCCGAGCTGGTGGAAGACTGGCAGGTCTTTTACGAACTTGCGCGCCGTCTTGGAATCGCGCTGACGTTCGATGGGGTTCCGCTCGACATGGACGCGGCGCCCACCACCGAGGCGTTGCTCGCAATCCTGACTCGGCATTCGTCGGTCCCGTTCGGAGAAATTCGGGGCGCCACGCGTGGCCGGATCTTTGACGTGCCGGCGCAATTCGTCGAAGTTGGAGACGCCGGCGTCGACTCCCGCTTTGACGTTGCGCCCCCGGATGTCGTCGAAGAACTGCAGATGGTGAGGGTGGAGTCGATCGCACCGGAAGGCGAGGGCTTCCGCCTGGCCGTGCGCCGCCTGCGTGATGTGCAGAACACGATGTTTCACCGGCTCGACACGGTGCGCCGACGACTGCCGCAGAACGCGGCCTACCTGCATCCCGACGACATGACTGCTCTTGCAGTTGCGGAGGGGCAGGACGTCGACGTCGCGTCGGACCTTGGTTCGATCCGCCTGCCGGCCCGCACCGACGCCGCCGTGCGTCGCGGTGTGGTCTCGGTGCCACATGGATGGGGCGATCTGCTCGACGCCAGCGATGCCGATCCGACGATCGCTCCGGGCGCGAACACCAACATCCTCACCAGCGCGGTCGAGCACAGTGATCCGATCAATGCCATGCCATGCCTGACGGGGTTACGGGTGCAAGTGTGCGCCGCGATGCCGTCGTCCAGCGACCGGAGTAAGTCATGAACGCGACCGCGCCTGCAGCCCGACCTGCACACGTTCCGCCCGAACTCGTCGTCGACTTCGATTACCGGGAGCCGCCGGGGCACACGGTCGACGTGCACATGGCGTGGAAAAAACTTCACGAGGGGCCCGACATCGTCTGGACGCCGCATCACGGCGGTCACTGGATCGCAACGCGTGCGGCCGACATCGACGTGATGCAGACGGATCACGCTCGATTCTCGTATCGATTCGTGACGATCCCACCGATGCCCGAGGCGCCGCAACTGGCGCCGCTCGAATACGATCCGCCCGAGCACACGCCTCTACGTGCGGTGCTGTCTCCTGCGTTCGGTCCCGCCGTGATGCAGCGACTCGAAGGGGACCTCCGCCGCCTTACCATCGAGTTGCTCGATCAGATTGTGCCGCGCGGTCGTTGCGAATTCTTTGACGATTTCGCCAAGCGCCTGCCGGTAATCACGTTCCTGCGGCTGGTCGACCTGCCGCTCGAGGACCGCGAGCACCTGCTCGAGCTCACCGAGAAGAGCGTGCGGCCGAAATCGGAGATCGAGCGGGGCGAGGCGATCACCGGCTTGCAGCAATACACGCAGCGGTGGATTGTCGAGCGCAGGCAAAACCCGGGCTCGGACCTTTTCAGTCGGATGGTCAACGCGCAGATTGCGGGCCGTCGGATCGACGACTACGAACTGGCCGGCATGCTGTTCAACGTGATCTTCGGCGGACTCGACACGGTGGCGTCCTCGCTCAGTTTCACCGCCCATTGCCTCGCTACCCAGCCCGACGTGCGGCAGCAGCTGGCCGATGATCGCAGCCTGATCCCGAACGCCATTGAAGAGTTGCTGCGCCGGTACGGCATCCCGAATACAGCGCGGCTGATCACGCATGATTTCGACTACAACGGCGTGTCGTTCCGCAAGGGCGAACAGGTGCTGCTGTCGAAAACGCTGCACGGTCTGGACGAGCGACGCTTCCCAGACCCGCTGCGCGTGGACATCCGCCGCGATGTCCGCCGTCACGCGGCGTTCGGGGATGGACCGCACCGCTGCCCAGGCTCGTTCCTGGCGCGACTCGAATTGAGGGTCTTCCTGGAGGAGTGGCTGGCGCGCGTTCCGAACTTCCGCGTGGCCGAGGGCGAGGCCGTGCGAACCAGTTCGGGCCCGGTCAACGGCCTGCTGTACCTGCCGCTAGTCTGGCATTGAGGCGACTCCCATGAATCGGACAACACGCAACGGTGTCGCCCCGCGTCTGGCTGATCACGGGCTGCTCGAGTGGCTTCGGTCGTGCCGTTGCAGAAGCGGCGCTCGCGCGCGGTGACCGTGTAATCGGCACGTTGCGGCAATCGACCCAGTGCCGCGAATTCGAGCATCTGGCGCCGGGCCGGGCATTCGCCGAGCAGCTCGACGTGCGCGACGCTGCGCGCATCGACGACGTCGCGCGATCGGCCGTCTCGCGCTTCGGACGCATCGACGTGCTGTTCAATAACGCGGGCTACGGATTGCTCGGGGCGGTGGAAGAGACCAGCCCCGACGAAGCGCGCGCGATCCTCGAGACCAACTTCCTCGGCACGTTCCTGATGACGCGGGCGCTGCTGCCGCAGCTGCGCAAGCAGGGTGCCGGTCACATCCTCAACATGTCGTCGGGGGCGGGCGTCGGTGCGGTGCCCGGGCTCGGACTCTACTCGGCAACGAAGTTCGCGGTGGAAGGGCTGTCCGAGGCACTGGCCGCCGAGGTGGCGGGGTTCGGAATCCGTGTGACGATCATCGAGCCGGGCGCGTTCAACACGGGGTTCCCGACAGGCGGCCTCGTTCGCGTCGGCCAGTCGTCCGAGGCGTACTCCGCGTTGACCGGTCAAATCGCGGCCGGCCTGCAACACTGGTATGGCTCTCACGCTGGGGACCCACGTCGAGCCGCCGAGGCCATCCTTCGTATCGTCGACGAGCCTGAACCGCCGTTGCGACTCGTGCTCGGTGCCGACGCGCTCGCGGGAATCCGTGTGAAAATCGAGAGCCTGCGCGAGAATGTGGACGCCTGGGAGCCGCTGAGCCTGTCGACGACGGGCTCATGCTGAGACGAATACGGGCAGGGTTCAGTCCCGCTTCGAGAGACGAACCATTCCGTCGCCGAACGGCTCGTCGCGATTGCGCAGTGCCGTCTTCAACCCGTGTGCGGCCATGTCCGCCTTGAACTGGGTACGTCGCGGCCCGGTCGAGAGGTGAGCCCGTGCGTCCGTCTCGGCGCTGAGGCGCTGCAGTGTCTTGCTGCCCATCAGCTCGAGGCCCAGGTTGATCGCGCGCTTGTGCGCCGACAGCAGTTCGGCGTCCACGCACGCAATACGTCGCGCGAGTTCCGCGACCTGTGCGTCGAGCTCGGCGGCGGGGAACGCATCCAACACCAGCCCGCAGCGCGCGGCGTCCCGGCCCGAGAGGCAGTCGCCCGTGAACATCAGCCGCTTTGCCCACTGCGGCCCGAGGTGGTACAGCCACATGTTGCTGAGCGGCATGCCGTTCGCGCGTACGGCCGGGAACCCGATGCGCGCGTCGTCTGCCGCGACCACGATGTCGCAGGCAAAGGCGAGATCGGTGCCGCCCGCGAGGCAGTTGCCGTGCACCTTGGCGACGATCGGTTTGTGCACGTCCCACGGCACGAGCAGGGTGTCCTGCTGCCGCTCCATATACCAGCAATCATCGTCGATGTTGCCGGTTTGCGTGCGGTATTCGCGCTCGTCGCCACGAAGGGCATCTTCCGCGCGACCGGCATAGACGCCCGTCAGATCGAAGCCGGCGCAGAAATCCTTCCCCGCGCCCTGCAGCACGATGACGCTCACATCGCGCCGATCATCTGCCTCGAGCAGCGCCTGGCGATATTCCCGCAGCATCACCTGGCTGATTGCATTGCGCTTCTCGGGGCGATTGAGTGTGATCGTCGCAACCCTGTCGCGGACTTCGAACTGGATGTGGTCCGTTGAAGTGAGCCATTTGGCCATGGGGAACGCCTGTTGCGGTCTGGTTGGTGGGCCGGTGGCGTGGTCAGGTGATCGCCCTTGGGGGATTTCGCCGGCGGGATCGCGGGGGCCGTGAGCGCGCCGACCGACAGCCCCTCGAGGGCCAGCCCGAAGGCCAAGTCGCGCTGGAACGCCTCCTTGATCGGCTGGGTGAACAGCAGGCGTGAGTAGCGAAGCGTGGTCATCGGCCGGGTGGCGAGTTTGAGCGCGAGTTCCCAAGCTCGCGGCAGCAGCTGTTCCCTGGGCAGGATTTCGTGCACGACGCCGAGCTGGTGAGCGGTCTCCGCCTTCATCACCTCCGAGGTGAGCAGGTAGTAGTGTCCGCGGCTGTGCCCGAGCAGCAGGTTCCACACCGAGTGGCAGCCGTCTCCCGGCACCACGCCGATGGCCATGTGGCTGTCACGGAAGCTTGCGGTTTCGGACGCAAGCACCACGTCGGCGAGCACCGGCAGCTCGGAGTGAATCAGCGCCGGTCCATTGACCGCCGAAATGACCGGCACGTCGATCTCGAGCAGATTCATGAGCATGTCGCGGCCTTCCCGCGAAATCCGGTACCAGTACTCCGCGCTGTACTTGTCGTTGTACTCGTTCGGATTGCGTTCGGTGCAGAACACGTCTCCCGTGCCGGTCAGGATGACGACCTTGTTCTCCGGGTCTCGCCCAATATCGTAGAACGCATTGCCAAGCTGCTCATGGACGGCGCCCTGGTCTGCGCCCCACTTCATCGAACCACCGTCGGTGTGCAGGGTGACCTGCAGGACCCCGTCGCGTCGTTCGAACCGGATGTTGCGATAAAGGTCGGCGTAGTGGCTGAGCGATTTCATGCTTCAACTGGCCTCGGGGAGGGCGACCGGGCCGGCGTCAGCCGGCCGGATCAAACAATACGTGCACGGCTTGCGGCGCACGGGAATTGAAACCCACGACTCGCGGCGGTGGGAACGCCGGGTCGACCCTCAGATTTGGCAGCCTGTCGAGCAGTGCATTGAGCGCCCGTGCCATCTCGAGTCGCGCGAGGTGCTGCCCGATGCAGACGTGCGGTCCGTAGGCGAATGCGACGTGCCGCGCGGGCGGGCGCGAGATGTCGAAGCGGTCCGGGTCGGGGAAGCGCGCGGGATCGCGGTTCGCGGAGCCCTGCACGACGTCGATCTTGGTGCCAGCCGCGACGTCCATGCCCTCGATGATCACGTCCTTCGTCGCCTGGCGCGTCAGGACCGTCAGGGGGCCGTCCCAGCGCAGCGCTTCATCGACGACGCGCGGCACGAGGGAGCGATCGTTGCGTACGGCGTCGAGTTGTTCCGGGTGCGTGAGCAGTCCGACCAGCATGGAGCCCGTGCTGCGGAATGTCGTGTCGCCCGACGCGTTCATCAGCTGGCGCAGGAACGAAACCGCAATGTCGTCCGGCAGGCGCTCGCCGTCCACCTCGGCGCGAGCGAGCATTCCGATCAGGTCGTCGCCGGTGCCCTGCTCGCGTCGCTCCGCAAGCAGTACGCTGAAATAGTCGCCCATCTTGCGCGACGCATCCACGGCGTGCGGATAGTCGATCGTGATGCACATGAGCCCGACGGCGAGCCGGTGGAAGACGTCGAGCTCATCGGGCGGCAGCGCGAGCTGCCCGTAGATCACCTCGAACGGATACCTCGACGTGAACTCGCTGACGAGTTCGGCCGATCCACGGTCGGCGAATCGATCGATGATGCCGTTCACGACCCTCGGCACCAGCTCATTGCCCCAGTCCGCCACCGTCTTCGGCATGAAGGCCTTCTGGAACAACCGGCGGTAGCGGGGATGTTCCGGTGCGTCCATGCCATTGATCGAATTACCGAACGAGTCGTCGTAGAGGCGCTGCATGATCGCGTTCGAGTACGTGGCGCCGTCAAGGTATACGCGTTCGACGAGGTCGGCCCCCATGACCATCACGCTGGGCAGGTCGCTCCACAGCTCGAACGGCCGCAGCCCGAAGGCCTCGCGCAAGTCGCCGCGGTGGACGGGCGCGCGCGCATGCAGCTCGTGGATCGTCGGGTACGGGTCGTCCACCTCGCCGAAGCCCTGCGCCCGGTCGAAGGTGCTGAATGGATCGAACGTCGAATCGTCGTAATCGCGGATGCGTAATGTTGCGCTCATGCTGTGCTCCGTGACGATCGCGCTCGTCGGCCGTCGTCAGGCCAAAGGCCACATGGCAGGAAACTGGTCGCCGGCAATGGGGTCGCCCTCGCGGAGCGTCACCTCGCCGAGCGATTTATAGAAGACCGACTTCTTTGGTTGCCACCGGACGTCATCGCCCAGGAACCGGATGCTGAACGTCCGGCGCGGGTGCGCAGGCGCGCTGCCGAACGCGGCGTGCAGGGCCCGGGGATGAAAAAACAGCACGTCGCCGGGGTTGACGTCGAACGAGCGGACCGGAAAGCGTCGCGGGTCTGCGTCGACGTCCGGCAACGGCCCGCCCTCGAAGAATGACGCATCCGCCTCGTAGTCGGCGGCCCGCTCCGGTGGAGCATAGGGACGATACATCGGCCCGCGGTGCGATCCGGCGGCAAATCGCAAAGCCCCCGTGTCCGCCGTCACCGGGTCGAGGCAGAACCAGGCACTGATCATCTTGCGCCCGGCCACGGGCCACTGCGGCTCGTCCTGATGCCAGGGGGTAGGCTGCTCCGCGCCTGCGGACTTGAAAATGATGAGGTCCTCGAAAAGCCGAACATGCTCGCTCCCGACCACTTCGGCTGCTGCGCGAGGCAGCGGGGAATCCTGCAGGTGGGCCAGAAATGGCGGGCAGACCTGCCAGCCATTGATCCGGACAACCGTCTTGCCACGGCCTGACTGGCCTTCGCCGTAATAGCCGCTCATGTCCTGCCCCTGCGACACGATCGTTTCGAACAATCTGCCCAGTCGGGCGAGCCAGTCGCGGTCCAGCAGGCGGCGCACGCAGACGGCGCCGTCTGCGGCGAACGTGGCCGTGGCGTCGGGCGAGACCAGCTGGGCACCCTTCACTTCGGCTGCGGTGGCTGACATGTTCGTCTCCATGGGGATGTATGCAACCACCGATTCTGCCGGATGCGGTCCCGTGGAAGAATCGCGCAAAAGTTAACACTGATTTTAACTCTTTGTACTTGTGCCGGACGGTCACGGCGAGCATCCTCAGCGGTCGAGTCGCGGGGCGTCGCGCCGCGGAGCGCAGCTGGATTTCGACCGTCGGCTGCATCGTGACGGCGGGTGAATGGCCAAAGCACGAGGATCAGCAATTATGAGCCGCGAGAACGTGATCATCTCCGTCAATAGCCACACCGCTGCCCGCCGTACCCGGCGCGAAAGCGCCGTGGCGGCGTAGAGCACGCGGACCGATCCCTTGGCCGAGCGGCATGTCTTCCAGGACCTGCGCAGCATCTGGTTCTTCGCCCAGGTGGCCGACGCCGGCAGTTTCTCGGCGGCGGCGGAACGCCTCCAGCTGAGCACGGCTGCGCTGAGCAAGAGCATCTCACGCCTCGAGCAGCACGTCGGCGTGCAACTCTTCGTCCGCACACCGCGCAAGCTGCACCTGACCGGCGAAGGCAGGGTGATGCTCGATGGCGTCGCCAGCGCCCTGCGCACCATCGAGCACTCCCTGGCACAGGTGAGCGGCAGCAGCGCCGAACCTGTCGGCGTGGTGCGCCTTTCGACCGTGACTGCGTATGGGAAGAACTGCGTGCTGCCGCTGCTGCCGCGATTCCTCGCCCGGTATCCGGGAATCGAACTGGTCATGAGCCTGCACGACGGCGGCCGCGGGCTCAGTCGCCAGACTTTCGACGTGCGCCTGAACTGGGGCGAAGAGCGCGAGAAGGGCAAGGTCTCCCAGACGCTCTGCCGCATGCCGCTCATCCTGGTGGCGAGCCCTTCCTACCTGCGGGCGCGCGGCACGCCGAAATCCCCTGCAGATCTCGATGAGCACGATTGCATCAACGTCGCGCTCGCCGGCGGGCAGCGCGGTCACTGGGAATTCGTGTCCCGCAATGGCAACGCTCGCCGCTTCGTAGTGGTCCCCAAGGGTCGACTGACGATCATGGACGAGCTCGAAGCCGTGACCGTCGCGGCTGAAGCCGGCCTCGGCCTGACCGTCACGTCGGCCGAGACCGTCCTGGCGGCCGTTACGGAGGGCAGGCTCGTGCGCGTGCTGGAGGATTACGAGGTGCTCGGCCGCGGGCAAGTGAACTCCGAGGTGATCATCCAATACGCCGCGAAGAAGCAGCTGCCGCAGAAGGTGCGCGTGCTCGTCGATTTTCTGCTCGAGAATTTGAAAGGCCGCGACCCGCTGGAGGTCGTGCGCGAAATCAGGGCGAAGCCTGAGGCTGACGCGCTGCCGTCCCGCTAGCAGCGCCGGTCGAGCCGCGTTCATGACCGCAGCATTGTTCAGCCGACGGGAAGAGACTTTTTTGACCCCGGGCATATACAGCCTGACCGTTGCCGCCTATGGTCGGGAGGGGTTCATCTCGTCGAAGCGGGCTGATGCGCCAGGTCTCTGCCAACGACGATGAGGTTCATGAAGTGCGGTCCTCAGGAATGGAAGACATTGCTGCTCGCGTCGATCGCCTGGAATCACTGGACCAGATCCGACAGTTGCCGGTGAAGTACGCGCTGGCGCTGGATATGCGCGACCTGGATATGCTGGTCAATTTGTTCGTCGAGGACGTCGGCGTGCCCGGGAAGCAGCGCGGCCGTCATGCGCTGAGACGCTGGTACAACGACTCGATTCGTGCTTCCGTAATCGGGACCGCCCACGGCGTGAATGGACACGTCATCGAACTCGAATCCGCGGATCTTGGCGCCGGCATCGTATACTCCCGCAACGATCTCGAATCGATACACGGTGTCTGGATGATCGAGATGATGGTCTACCTCGACCGCTACGAACGTCGTGAAGGGGTCTGGTACTTCCAGCGGCGCACACCACTGTTCTGGTACGAGTGCGATATTGCGAACCCGCCGGTCGGACCGAACAAGTTGCGTTGGCCCAAGCATGCCTGGTCCGAAGGCGACTTCCACACGGCCTTTCCGAGCTGGGAGGAATTCCAGAGGAACGCCCCGGATCTCGTTGACCGGCCGGTTGCGCCACCTGCAGCGCCAGGTCAGTTCATACAAAGGCTGACGCGTGGCCGCCCGGCACCAAAAGTGAAGGGTAGCGGCGGGCCATCATCGAGCCGTTAGGGAAGAATTGAACCGCCGCAGCTCGGCTGCGGTCCTATTTATCGCAAGGAGCTCCCATGCCACGCATCAAGTTCTGCAGCAAAGACATCGAAGCGGCGTACAACACGGAAACCGACGTCGGCAAGAAGGTCATGCTGGCTTTCGCCGGAATCATGGGTCACATCCCCAAGGCGAACAAATATCTCGTCGCCACGAAGGCCGCTGCCAAGCACGCGGGCACGCTGTCACACCGCTTGGTCGAACTGGTACGTATCCGGATGGCGTATCACACGCAATGCCGCACGTGCATGACCCTCAGGTTCCAGGAGGGTCTCGAAGACGGGCTCACGCAGGACGTGATCTGCTCGCTCGAACGTCCCCAGGAGGCGACGAATCTCACGGCGCGTGAGCGCAAGGCCCTCGAGTATTGCGACAAGTTTGCGCTCGACTGGCTGTCGATCGATGGCGCCTATTTCGAGAGCATGCGTGAGCACTTCACGGAAAGCGAAATCGTGCAACTGGGGCTGATCTGCGGATTGCACCTGGGCACGGGGCGCCTGATGGCCTCGTTCGCAGTGACCGAGGAACTGCCCGAAGCGATGCAGGGCCCTTCCGGTGATCATCAATACAAGCCGTGGGAAGTGGATATCGACGCGCTGGTCTGCGATCCGTTGCCGGACGACCTCATCGAGGAGATTCCGCAGGACCAGCGTCCAGAAGTACTGAGGATGGCCGGCTGAGTCCTGCGATCTACTCTGCGCGCGGCCGCGACGGCGAGGCCGCGTCGATGACGATGGATGCAAACACGGCGGGTACTGCGCCGCGATTCTCCCATGCGTGATAGACGCCCCGGTCGACGAAGACGTCGCCTGCGCGGAGCGTGACTTCGCCCGTCTCGAAGATCACCGTGATCTCGCCGGAAATCATGACGACGTAGTCGAGTGTGTCGGTCCGGTGCATGCCGGGGTGAATTTTCGTCGCGTCATTCGGATCGTCGTCCGAATGTCCACCCTGCAGGACGCGCAGTCTCTGCTCGGGCGTGGCATGATCGAAGGCGGAGAGCGGCGGATACTCGAAGACGAAGAAGCATGTGCCTCGCGGCTGCGGCGGAAACTGCATCGGTACATCGACCGCATCGGCGCTGCCAGCGTTGTCGGCTGGAGCGCCGTCCGGTCTTCCATAGGAATGAGACCGCCTGACCCGGTACGCCGGGTACCTCGAAGTGGCTGGTTGCGTCGCCGTCGAAGATCACGCTGGACCGGCCACTGGCATCGCAGCCGCCGACTACGCGACGTATTCGTTTTGGCATATTGTTCTCTCCCAAAGCGCGGTTCCGGCGGGCGCGTATCCGCGTCGTGCATTCAAGCTGGATTCCATCCGGACCTAGGTCCGCGGCCCGAGCCGAAGCGGCAAGGTGGACAAGCCCATCACCATGCCTGCGAAGCCCTGAATTTCCTGCTCCGGGTCCAGGCTGAAGTCCGGAATGCGCTTGAGCCACTCTTCGAGGGTGATCCAGATTTCCATGCGTGCGAGGTGCATGCCGACACACTTGTGGATTCCGGACCCGAAACCCAGCTGTTGAGTCGCGTTGCGATCGAACCGGGTCTCGAGCGGATCGTCGAATACCTGGCCGTCGCGATTGGCCTGGTTGTTGACCAGCAGGACCTTGTCGCCCGCCTTCAACTTGACGCCTTCGAGCTCGACGTCCTCGCGGACACGTCGGGAAAGATTTGCGGCAGCATTGATCCGCAACAGTTCCTCGACGATACCCTGGCGCTTGCCGGGGTTCTGAAGGATGTACTGCCGGGCCTGCGGCGCCTCGGCAAGGTAGCGCCAGATGAACGAGAGTGTATTCACGACGGTGTCGAGTCCGGCCACGAACAGCAGAAACGAGCAGTTGACTAACTCTTCACGCGTCCAGGGGGCTCCGTCCTGGTCTTTCGCATTCAACAGTACCGTCGCAAGGTCGTCGCCGGGGTGGCCGGCCTTCCAATCGTAGAATTCACCGAGATACGCGAGGATCTTCGCGAACACAGCCTCGCGAGCCTCGATTTCACCCCGGAAGAAGTCGTGCTCCCACTCCAGGAACTGCGGTAGACGTTCTTTGGGCAATCCCATCAGGTCGAGGAACACGTTCGTCGGGAGTCTTCTCGCGTAGTCGGCGACGAAGTCACATCTGTCGCGCTGCAAAATCGGCTCGATCAGGCTGATCGAAAAATTGCGGATGTGGTCCTCGCGCGCGCGAACGCGTGCGGGACCAAAGTACGGGTTGAGGGCGCTGCGAAACTTCTGATGCGCGGGCGGATCGACCGTGGCCGGCGGCAACCGAAGCATGTTTTCGAGGTGCGGTATTTCCGCGCGTTCGTTCGAGAACCGCTCCCAGTTTCGATACGCCTCCTGGACACTTGCGAAGCTTCGCAGGACCCAGTGACCGCCCCAGTGTGGGGAGTAGAAGATCTTCGGGACGCCTCGTTGCTCGAGTTCCTGCCAGTATTCGAGCGGGTTCTCGACTCTTCGATTCAGCGCGTAGATGTCGAAATCCACGACAAGGTGCGCCGGGACGTGGCTCGGGATGCTCGCACGTATCTGGGTATTCACAAGATCGCGTCCTTCAATCATTCGGTCCTGGCTGCCCGCGCTCTCGATCTCGGCGACGGGCCGCATTGGCTTGCGCCGACTGCGTCATTGTCCGGTCCCGCCGGGAACCGGACAACCGATGCTCGTTGAAATCATTGTTTACGGAACGGGAACAATGGCTACGGGCACTTGCGTTGGTGACGGTATAGCATTCTGAGGCGATCGATGTGACCAGAGTGACCGGACAATACGTCGTCGAGCCGGGCGGTCCGGGCTGACGATGTCGTACTCGGGTGTTCATGTCGAGCCGTGACGCAGCGCGGGTGGCTGCCGCCATGTCCGGTGCCGACTTGGAGGGATGCTGTCATGTATGACTTTCCGTACCGGCTCGATTACGTGTGCTCCCTGCGCATCCTCGAAGGCGCGGGCATGGACGTGATCGGCGAAACGCCCGAGGGAATCCGGCTGCACGCATTTCTCAAGGGTGGCGTGGTGGAGGGGGACACACTCCGTGGGACCATCCGCCCGGTCGGTGGTGGAGGCTGGTCGCTATTCCGTCGGGACGACGTATGCGATATCGACATTCGAATGTGCCTGGAAATGCACGATGGCCCGCTCATCTATCTGCGCTATGGCGGAATCTTCGACATGGGACCGGGCGGAGTGAAGAAAATGCTGGCCGGCGAGATGCACGGAAAGCACCGCATGCACACGGTGCCTAGAATGAGCGCAGGCGATCCCTCCTATGCATGGGTGAACAGGAAGCAGTTCGTCGGAATCGGGGAACTCGACTTCGACGAGGGTCAAGTCCGCTACGACATTTATGCACTCGCGTAGGAACTCGCGCCATGAACGAGATGAGGTTCGACGACCAGGTCGCAATCGTAACCGGGGCGGGCTCGGGGATAGGCCGCGAGGTTGCCCTATGCCTGGCGCGCAGGGGAGCCACGGTCGTCGTGAACGACATCGGCGACGCGCCAGATGCCTCCGGCCAGTCGGCCAGAAGTGCGCAACGGGTGGTTGACGAGATCGAGCTCGGCGGCGGACGCGCCATTGCGGATTTCCATGCCATCGGCACCCACGATTCGGCCCGTCAGATCGTCGCCGCCGCGATCGAAGCCTTCCGGCGCATCGATATCGTGGTGAACAGTGCCGGCATCTCGCTGACTGGCGGGATCACCGCACATTCGGATGCCGCGCTCGACCACGTCATCGATGTCGACCTGCACGGCGCCTACGCGATGATCCGGGCCGCGTGGCCCACGATGGAGCGCCAGCGCCATGGCAGGATCCTCAGCATGTCCTCCAACGCCGCGTTCGGCATCGGTATGAACGCCCCGTATGCCATTGCAAAGGCCGGCCTGCTGGGTTTGACGCTCGACAGCGCACGGGAAGGCGCCGCATCAGGCATCTTTGTGAATGCTTTCATGCCGCTGGCATATACAAGAATGGCCGAGGGAATTCCCGACGCGGAGTTCCTGACGTGGCTGAGGGAGAACTTCCCGGCAAGCAGGATCGCTGAAGCAGCCGCGTATTTCCTGCATGCCGATTGCCAGGTCAACGGACGGATCTTCAGCACCGGTGGGGGCTACATCTCCAGCGTCGCTTTCCTCAAGGGCCGGGGCTTCGTCGATCGCGATCTCAAGGCGGAAGGAGTGCGCGACAGCATCGCGCAGATCCTGAGCGTCGAGCACGGCACGGAACTCTTCGAGCAGAGCGACGAGATGAAGGACTATTTCCGCGTCTTTCCCTGGACCGGACGGGCCGGCATGGAAAGTCTCAAGCTAAAGGATGTCTGAGCAACGACAGCGTCTCGTCGATGCGGCCTCTGCGATTGCGCCTGGTCAATTGTTCAGACTCCGGGAAAACTGAATTTGGCCGGAGCAAGTTGGCGGCGCCGATCGCCGTCTTTTCATGCGCACACCGTCGGACCGTGGCATATTCGTTGACACCAACCCTCGGACGCGCGTGGACCGCCCGTGGGTATCCGCTCCCGAGGGTTGAACATGCTGGAGAGATCGACGATTCGTTGGTGCACGTGGGTCCTGTGCGCATGCGTCAGCGCGTGTTCGCCTCCCGCGGCGGTCGATTACAGCGGCCCGGTTGGAGCCTGGGGCAATGTCAATGGTGGAGTCGGGGGCGGCCAGTATTCACCGCTGACACAGATCAATCGGGAGAACGTCGGGCGCCTGAAAGTGGCATGGACCTACGACTCCAGCGATCCGGAGTCGCGCGACAAGCATCCTCCGGGTGAAGCAGGGGCTGTTCATCCTTCCGCCGCAGTCGAAACGACACCGATCATCGTCGACGACCACCTGGTCTTCTGCACGCCGCAACATCGAGTCATCGCGCTGGACCCGGAGTCAGGCAAGCAGTTATGGACCTACGATCCGCACATGAACCTCGCGGCCACACCCTCGCACGCCTGCCGTGGCGTTGCGACCTGGGTCGAAACGGACCCGCAAGCCGACAAGCCGTGCCAGCGTCGCATCATCTCGACCAGTGGGGACGGACGCCTGTTCGCGCTCGACGTTGCAGACGGGCAGCTGTGCGAGGACTTTGGTGATCACGGCACCGTCGACCTGACGGCCAATCTCGGCACGCTGAAGCCGCGAGAGCTGTATCACACGAGCCCGCCGCTCGTCGTCAGGAACCTCATCGTGGTCGGCGGCGCCATCCACGACGGATTTCGAGTGGATGTACCCGGAGGGGTGGTGCGCGCATTCGATGTCCATTCCGGCGAACTGGTCTGGGCATGGGACCCCGTCGGACCAGGCCTCACGCCGGTCACGGCGACCGATGCACGCAACGGCAAAACGTTCACTCGGGGCACGCCGAACGTCTGGTCGTTCATGTCGGCCGACGTCGATCGGGGACTGATCTACCTGCCGACCGGGAACGCAGCCGTCGATTTCTACAAGGGCGGGGAGCGACCGATCGACTACTACGGTTCGTCGGTTGTCGCACTGAAGATCGACACCGGCGAAGTCGTCTGGCGATTCAAGACGGCGAACCACGATCTATGGGACTACGACATCGCCACTCAGCCCACGCTTTACGAGCATCAGGGGAAGGTCCCGGCCATTGCCATCGCGACCAAGTCCGGGAACGTCTTCCTGTTGAATCGCGTCACCGGAGAGCCGATCTTTCCGATCGAACAGCGCCCCGTCCCGTCGAGCGACGTCCCAGGCGAGTCGTCCGCACCGACGCAGCCGGTGCCGACGCGGCCCGCGCCGCTATACAAGGCACTGACTGAAAAGGACGTAATGAACTTCCCGATCGCCTCGCGTGGCTGTCGTGATACGTTCAACGCGGTACGCACGGATGGGCTGTACACGCCGCCGTCCGTGAAGGGAACGCTGCAGTCTCCGGGAGTGTCCGGAGGTTTCAATTGGGGCAGCAATTCAGTGGACGGCAACCGACGGCTGTTCATTGGGGCGATACTGGATTTGCCGTGGACGATCACGCTGGTGCCACGGCCATCACCCCAGGGCGGGGCCGACCAGAGTGTGCCGGGCAACTGGGGCGAGGCGCCCCAATTCGACACCCCGTACTCCGCCACTCGTCGGCCGTTTCTCTCGGCCACCGGCATCCCTTGCACGAAACCGCCATGGGGCGAACTCGTCGCCATCGATCTCGATTCGGGCGAACTGCGCTGGCGCCGGCCCCTTGGATCGTTGTACGGGCGCGTGCCCCTGATCGGCCAATGGCTCAATGTCGGTGCGCCGGTCAGCGGAGGCGTGATGCAGACGGCTGGCGGGCTCGTCTTCGCCGGTGCGACCATCGACGAGCATCTGCGCGCATTCGACGTCACGTCCGGTGATCTCCTGTGGAATGTGCACCTGCCTTTCAGTGCGCATGGGATTCCGATGACCTACCGGCTGCGTCCCGATGCCAAGCAATTCCTGGTCGTCGCCACCGGTGGCAGCGAGGGAATCGATCAGAATGTCGGTGGTCAGGTGATCGTCGCCTTCACTCTGCCGAGCGGGGGCTGATCCCGTTGCCTTGTGACGAGTTTCCCGTCAAAGGCCGAACTTCTCAACAGGCTCTGGTGGAGATACAAAATGGACCCTCAAACCGCCGTGATGCAGAACGAGCATCCCACCCCGACCACTTACCCTGAGTACAAGGGGCCGATCTTCGATGGTGACACGCATCTGTACGAAACCGAGGATGCCTGGAGTCGCCACCTCCCGAAGAAATACGAAGCGGACTGGAAATACCATTTTAAGATCGAGGATGGGTTTCGCGTCCTGTACGTGGGGCCGCGCAAGGTGGAGATCAGTGCCGGGTACTACTCGCCCGACGGCAAGGTCCCTGCGCCCGGCATGCTGCATGAATGGCTCAAGGCCATGAAGGCCGGCAAGGGCGAGATCGACTATCGCGTCGACAAGACCCCGGACATGATGCACGCCGCCCCCCGCGTCAAGAAGATGGATCAGTTCGGCGTCGAGCAGTGCTTCATCTACTGCGGCGACATGGTTGCGACGATCAGCTACCTGGATCAGCCTGAACCGGCCAAAGCGGTTCTGCACGCTTACAACCAGTGGATGCTCGACGAATGGCAGTTCAACTACCAGGATCGCATCTATTCGGCGCCGCTGGTGACGCTGGAGGATGTCGACTGGGCGTGCCAGGAGGCACAGTGGGCCATCAAGAACGGCACACGCCTCTTCCTGATGCCGATGGGTCCGGTCAACAGGAAGGCGCCGGCGCACCCGGACCACGACCGATTCTGGGCCATTCTCAACGAGGCCCATTGTCGCGTCGTGTACCACGTCTCCGAAGCGATCTACCTCCGGGATCACATGGCCGTGTGGGGAGAGACCATGCAGTCGTCGCGCCTGAAGCAGACCGCGTTCATGTGGATGCATGGATACAGCGAGCGTCCCGTGATCGAGACCTTGTCGAGCTTCATCTTTCTTAATTTCTTCGCGCGTTTCCCGAACGTGAAGATTCTTTCCGCGGAGAACGGCGCCGAGTGGGTACCGGGCGTCCTTGGAAAAATGGACAAGGTGCGGGGAATCGCGAAGAACGGGCACTGGCCTGCGGGCCAGCTCAAGGAGCGACCGAGTGCGATCTTCAAGCGCCACATCGGCGTCGTGGCCTATCCCGAGGATGACATCAAAGGCATCGTCGACGGGTGCGACGGTGATGCCGACTGGATCATCATGGGCTCCGACTACCCGCACTCGGAAGGCGTGCCGGCGCCGATCGACTTCGTGAAAGAAGGGTGCGCCGGGCTCTCCGCAGAGCAGGTCCGCAAAGTGATGTACGACAACGGCAAGCGTTTTCTCGGGGGCTGATCGCATGCGTCTCGACGGGAAAGTGATCGTCATTACCGGCGCGGCGCTGGGCATGGGACAGGCGATGGCCCAGCTGTTCGCACGAGAAGGTGCGAAGGTGGTGGCGGGCGATCGGAACGCCGAGTCGCTCGGTGCAACTGTCGCCGAAGTCCGCGGCGCAGGCGGCGAGATCACCGGCATCGTGGGTGACATCGCGGTACGAGCGGACGCGGAGGCGCTCGTCGACGGCGCTGTCGCTCACTACGGCCGCATCGACGGCCTGGTCAACAATGCGGGCATCATCGACCGGTTCCAGGCCATCGACACGGTCGAGGACGAAGTCTGGCAACGCGTGCTGGCCGTCAACCTGTACGGTACGATGTACGCGACTCGCCGTGCCGTTCAACTGATGCTGAAAGGCTCGGGCGGGTCCATCGTGAACATCTCGTCGTTCGCCGGTACGAGCGGTGCCGCGTCCGGCGTTGCCTATGCAGCGTCGAAGCACGCGTTGCTGGGACTTACTCGCAACACCGCGTGGATGTTCATGCAGAAGAACATCCGCTGCAACGCGATCCTGCCGGGCGGCGTCGAGACGAGCATGGGCGCGACCCTCGAGACCGACAAGCTCGACGCGTTCGCGATGAGCCGCATCACTCCGGCGATGGCGCTCATGCCGCCGATGATGCCGGCGAAGGAAATCGCGCAGATGGCGCTGTTCCTGGTTTCCGACGAGGCCTCGCACGTGAATGGCGCGTTGATCCCGGTGGATGCCGGCCTGCGGGCATTCTGACAGGCGACGCCTGGATGAAGGCATGCGCGATTCGCCCGCCTCCAACAACTGCGGCCCGATTTAACCGGCACCCTCGTCGACGTCTCCGTCTGATCCAGCTTTCGACTCGGAATCACCGTTGCCTGCCTGGCAATGACTTTCTCAAGCAGCACGCGTCCTGTTTCCACATCCAGGTCCGCGCAGGCATCGCCGAGCACGACGATGCGATAGTCACGGTCCCAGGCGTCGCGCACGGCCGAGAGCACAACCCCGCTGGTCGCGATACCAGCCAGCACCAGAGTCCGCACTTCGCGCATGTGCAGCAGATGCAACAAGTCGTTCGCGAAGAACGGGCTGTATCGCCATTTTGCGACGACGGGTTCGTCGTGGTGTGGACTCAGCTCCGTGGCGATGCCTGCGGCGGCGCTCGATTCGCGAAACAAACCGGCGGCCTTGACGTCGTCGAATGGTGGACCGGCAGGCAACTCGGGATAGCCCGGTCGGTAGTGGGGTACGACGTGAAATATGGCGAGATGGCGCCGACGAGCGTGCTCAAGCGCGACTGGCTGCGGCGCGGACTGCGCGGCGGCCTGCTTCGCCATGGCCTTCGACGACCGCGGAATGGAAATCCATCAACAGCAGGGCAGTTCGATGCACTGCGCGGTCCGTTTGGGTCACGCGACCTCCTTGATTCGAGGACTCAGCGCCGCGACAGCACGCGATCGATGAAGCGTGACTGTTCCTCCATCGATTCTTGATCTTCGGGCGCTCCGAAGAATCCACCGTGAGGCATCGCCTCAAACACATGCAGATCGGCCTCGACTCCTGCTCTACGCAGGGCGCGGTGCAGACGCACCGTGTTCGACAGCAACAGATCGCGTGTTCCGGAGACGAGCAGCGTCGGCGGAAAGCCACGGCTGAAGTCGCCGAATATCGGCGACAGGTACGGGTCGCGCAGGTCGTGCCCATCGGCATACAGCAGCAGCATTTCCGGGACTCGTTGCACGAGCACGGTATCGACGTATTGGTTGGTCTCGAACGTGTCACCGCTCTCCGTGAGATCCGCCTCCGGCGTGAGCAGTACCGTCGCACCTGGCAACGGCAGTCCGAGGTCACGCAGCTTGAGAACAGCGGAAGCCGCCAGCCCGGCGCCCGCAGAAATGCCCATGACCGCAACCCGATTCGCCGCATGCCGCGTAAGCACGTCACGATAGGCAGCCACGACATCGTCGAGGCCCGCTGGGTAGGGATGATCGGGCGGCATGCGGTAATCGACGGAATACGTCCGGGTCCGCGTCTGCGATGCAAAGGCCTGTGCCGCCTTGGCGGCCAGCTCACCGCCTCCCATGACGAATCCGCCACCGTGCAAGTAAAGAATTGCACGGTCGTCCTTATCCTGGGCAACGCCATCCGGAACGAGCTCGAACATCGATGCCGCCCCAACGCGCCGCGATTCGATTCGTCCTCGAAAGAAAGGCAGCTGCGCGAACAGCGAGGCGATCGTTGCGTCCTGTTCCGGAATGAGGCGTTTCCAGGCAGCCTTGTCATCGTGCGACGGCCAGCGGGGAGGCGGGCCGAAGATGGACTGCGCGAGCGCCTTGCGCGCCTGCTCACTGATGGAATCGGGAACGGGAATCCGTCGCGCAGGCAGGTTCAGGTTGCCTGCTTCGTCTCGTATTGCGTCGGTCATCCATCGATCTCCTGGGCTCGCGCTGCCTTTGCGCCGATCCGGGTCGCGCGGCCGACCACCACTGCTATTCTTCCATCCAGTCGTGCCATGATCAATTCCTCGCGTTCCCGGCTCTCGAACTTCCGGCTCCGTCGACGCATTGTCGCCCGAACGATTGTTCAACGGTTGCGAATACTCTTTTCCCGGCGCGGTGATTGCTGCAATCAGCAGTCGCCTCTAAGGTTCCATCACGGCACGCGACAATCGTCGTGGTTCCATTTCATCCGTTCGTCGAGAGGAACGCACGTCCATGCCTACTGAAAAAGAGCTCACCAATTTCATGGATCGCCTCGCGATCCGCGAGCAGATCGATCTCTACATCGATCGTCTCAATCACCGCGACTGGGCGCGCTACGGCGAACTGCTGACCGACGACTTCACCTGGAGCTGCAGTGAGCCGCGTAAGATGCGCGTCGAATCGAAGAAAGCCATGCTCGAGATGGTGACGACGGTGCAGCAATACCAGTTCGGCTTCGTCTTCCAGATGGGGCACGGGATCGTGATCGACGAGATCAAGAACAACCAGGCGAAGTCCCGCCATACGCTGCACATATTCTCCGACCATTTCACGATGGTCGGCCTGTATTATGATCAACTGGTCAAGGAAAGCGACGGCATCTGGCGCTTCAAGCGACGCGACTATCGGATCACGTATTTCGACGATACGCCGGTCAATGGCAAGACGTTCAGACAGCTGCCGGATCCGAATTACGTCGAGTATCCGGAGCCCTGAGAGACCGGGCGGGTCGAGACGGTCGCTCCCGGCCAATGCCATGTGCGGTGATGGGGCGGCGTGACGGAGGGTGCAATGAGCGAAACAAGACGTCTCGTCGATCGCGTGGCCATCGTCACGGGAGGCGGTCAAGGGGTTGGCCAGGGCATTGCGTATGCGCTCGCAAAGGAAGGCGCGCATGTCGTACTGACCGGGCGCACCGTCGAAAAATTGCATGCAACGGCGGCAAGCATCGAGCAGCAGGGTGTCCGAGCGCTCAGCGTCTGCGGCTCGATCAGCGATCGGGAGACGGCGCAGCGCAGCGTAGACGAAGCGGTCCGAGTCTTCGGGCGGCTGGATATTCTCGTCAACAACGCGCATTCGTTCACCCCCACGATCGCACTCGAGGAGATGCCGCTCGAGAACATGAAGATCAACATCGAGTCGGGTCTTTACGGTACGTTTCATTTCATGCAGTGCGCCTTCCCGCACTTGAAGTCGAAGGGTGGCTCCATCATCAATCTTGGCTCATACGTCGGTCTCGCCAGCACGGTGGGCTATGGAGCGTATTCGGCGACGAAGGAAGCGATTCGAGCGCTGTCCAGGACCGCGGCCCGCGAATGGGGCAAGTACAAGATCCGCGTGAATGTCATCAATCCTGCGGCACTCTCTCCGACGGCGAAGGCCTATTTAGCGGACCATCCCGAGCACCTGAAAGAGGTCATCGACCGGGTTGCACTGGGTTACATGGGCGATCCAGAGGACGACATCGGCCGCGTCGCGGTATTTCTTGCCGGTGATGACGCGCGTTACTTGACCGGCCAGACCATAAACGCCGATGGCGGGCAGTGGATGTTCTAGAGCGGTCTCGCGGCGCAGCGATTAGTTGTCAAATGATTCGGCCGATTTGCTAGCCGAATGTGACGTGCACGGCTTCCGGCGCGCGCAAGGTCAGCCCGGTGATGCGCGGCAGGGGGAAATCCTGATCGAGGCGCAGGTTCGGCAGACGGTCGAGCAGGCCGTTCAGGGCAATGCGCATCTCCATCCTGGCCAGGTGCTGACCAATGCAGATGTGTGGGCCGAAGCCGAATGCAAGATGCCGAGTGCCGTTGCGAAATATGTCGAAGCGATCGGGATCCGGATAGTGGTTCTCATCGCGGTTTGCCGCAGCGATCACGACGTTGATATTGTCGCCAGGCCGAATCGTAACCCCGTTGATCGTCACTTCACGCTTCGGTGTGCGCGAAAGGAACGTGTTCGGCCCCTCCCAGCGCAGCCCCTCTTCAATGGCTTGAGGAACAAGAGCCCGGTTCTGGCGGACTGCCTCGAGCTGCTTGGGATGCGTCAGCAATGCTGCAAGAACATTGCTGAAGCCATGGTAGCTCGTGTCCCCGCCGGCGGTCATCAACTGGCGGAAGAATGCAATGACGACGTCGTCCGGCAGTCGCACGCCATCGGACTCGGCAACAGCCAGGGCATGAACGAGATCGTTCTCACCCTCCGGGTGCTCGCGTCGATGATGCACAAGCCGCGTCAGATATACCTTGAGCTTTTCGACCGCCTCCATGCCGTGTTCGGGGTCGAAAGTGATGAAGATCTGCCCGAACGCGAGCTTCTGGAAGGTCTTTCGATCCCTTTCCGGTAAATTCATCAGTTCGAGAATGAACTGGAACGGAAACAACAATGCAAAGTCGCTGACCAGTTCGGCACGACCACGAGTCGCAAAGCCGTCGATGATCCGGTTGATGATGCGCGGGACGACTTCGTTGCTCCACGAGTTTACTACGTGCGGCGAGAAGGCCTTCTGAAAGAGACGCCGGTAGGGCCCGTGCTCGGGGGGGTCCATGATCGTGACCGAGCGCCCGAAGTAAACGCCCAGATTCGATTCGTAGCTCTTGTTTGAGTACGTCTCCGTGTCGTTCAGCATCGTCATGACCGTATCGAAGGCGAGCGCCGTAAATGCCGGAACTTGTGCATTTGTCACGTCGCGCACGCACCCGAAATGCTCGCGACAGTCAACGGCCCACACCGGCGCCTTTCGACGCATGCGTGCCAGCTCCGGGTAGGATCCACGACGTGGCCCTCACCACCGAGCGTCAGGGCGGCCGTGTAAGGGTCGTAGTCTGGATCGGCATAGTCTTCGATACTCAGGCCGTCTATGCTCATGTGCCCCCGAGTGTTTGCACTGCGATCAGCTATTGGTCCCGTCAACGTAGCGCGAGTAGCATGGCCCATAAAGTGGTCTGCGTGAATATAGATTTCTGTGCTGGTGACGAATAGCCAGGGCTTCGTACCGCACACTGAATACACGATGGATTCATACGGGTGCGGCCTGTGAAAACGTACGAAATCGTTACACGCGACGGAAAAAACACCATCGCTCTGAACAACCGGGACCAGCCGCGGCCGGGACCTGGCCAGGTGCTTGTCAGGGTTCGGGCGGTCTCACTGAACTATCGCGACCTGATTGTGCTGTCCGGCATGCTGGGGCCTGTCTCCAAGCCGGACCTGGTTCCGGTTTCCGACGGGGCTGGCGAAGTCGTTCAGGTCGGTCCCGACACGACGCGCTGGAAGCCGGGCGATCGGGTCGCCCCAATCTTCCGGCAGCGATGGCTTTCGGGCCGGTATGTTCCAACGGATTCGTCATCGGACCTCGGCGGCGGGACCGACGGAGTACTGGCGGAGTACATCGTGCTCGGTCAGGAAGGGCTCGTGGAACTGCCTGCCCATCTCTCGTTCGAAGAGGGCGCCACCCTTCCTTGCGCTGCAGTGACGGCCTGGAACGCGGTGGTGACACGCGGCAGGACGAGGGCCGGCGAAACCGTGGTCGTGCAGGGCAGCGGGGGAGTGTCGCTCTTCGCGCTGCAATTTGCGAAGGCGAGCGGCGCACGGGTCATCGTGACAACGTCGGGCCCGGAAAAAGCAGAACGCCTCAAAGTGCTGGGTGCCGATGCGGTCATCAATTACAAGACATCGCCGGACTGGGCGGCCGAGGTACTGAAACTGACAGCCGGCCGGGGAGCAGACGTCGTGATCGACAATGGGGGCCCAGGCACCTGGTCCGCTTCAATCAGTGCTGCGGCTGTAGGCGGCCGGGTGCTGCTGGTTGGCCTGCTCACGGGGCTGGACGAGTCGCAGTCTGGACCCGTCTTCCTGCCCATTTTCATGCGGGAGACCACCGTGACGTCGGTTCACGTCGGAAGCCGGGCGATGTTCGAAGACATGAACCGGGCGATCGCGCATCATCACCTGCATCCAATCATCGACAGAGTGTTCCCTTTCGACCAGGCAGAGCAGGCGTATGACTACCTCCGGGGTGGCACTCACTTCGGCAAGGTCGTGGTCACAGTGGCCGGCTAACCGGGCGCGGGCCGACGCCGACAGCGCATCCCCTGACCGCCAATGGGACCTGTCGATGCGCGGATCCCATTCTTCGCCGCTACTGAAATGTATTTTCAGTCGAGCGATCTTTTTACGCCCGCCCGCTTGTGCCTACAGTAGCGTGGATTCGCGCGCCCGAAAAGCGCGCTCCGCAAGTTAACCGCACGCTGTCCCGCCTGGCTCCAGATCCTGCTACAACCTAGGTGAACATCATGTCTGCCGACGCCGCGCTGCCCGGCGCAATCCCAACTCATCATGCACCAAAGGCAGTGCAGGAGGCCTGGACTCGGTACTACCGGGGAATCGAGGACGTCAGGCAGACGCTTTTCAATCACCCGTTCGCGAAGAATCCGGCGACCCGCAACGAGGCGTATTACTTTTTTCATCAGTTGCAGACCGCCGCGTTCAACCTGACGATTGCGCCCCGCCAGGATTATCCGACGCTGATGGTGCACACAGTGTTCGATCCGATGGTCTACACACAGCAGGGACCGAATCCGGATTTCCTGTATCGATTCGCGTTTCTGGATGGTAAGCGCACTTTTCGTATCCGCGGGAAGCGTGGCACCACGCGGATGCTGCTGATCCAGGTCATGAGCGATTTCTACAACCACCCTGGAGACATGAAGTACGTCGCGTCGTTCGATCTCGACGATTTCGAGTCGGATGGCAGCGGCAATTTCGAAATCATCGTCAGTGCGACGAAACATCACGGCAACTGGATTCCACTGGACGCGAGTTCGGGAAACAACAATCTCCTGATCCGCGAAGCCTCGTGGGACTGGGAAAACGAGCGGGATACGGAACTCCACATCGAGCTGGCCGACGGAAGACCTGTTGGACCGGCGATATTCGACGAGAACGAGTTCATACGCCGACTGGACGGCGCGGTGACGTACATGAAATACGTCGTGGCCAACTATTCGTACACGGTCACCCAGACCGTCATCGATCATGTCGGCCATCACAACTTCTATGCCCCGGAATTCGGAAAAACGCACGCGGCTGCCGGGGCAAGCCCGGCAGCGACTTACAACCTCTGCGCCTATGATCTGCAGCCCGACGAGGCACTGATCGTCGAAACCGACATTCCCGAAGCGAAATACTGGGGACTGCAGCTGCAGGACAGCTGGGTCCAGTCGGTTGAGTTCGTCTATCACCAATCGAGCCTGAACGGTGCACAGGCGGCATTCGACGAAGACGGCAAGTTTCGCGCAGTTCTTTCGAAACAGGATCCCGGCGTGCCCAACTGGATCGATCCGGTGGACAGCGTCCAGGGCACGGTCCTGATCCGTTGGTATCACGCCAGCACGCCTGCCACGCCGACCGCCCGCAAGGTCCATATTGGCGATGTGCACAAGCACCTGCCCCCTGGCACGCGCAAGGTGACCGCTGCGGAACGCGCCGTTGCGCTGGCGCGACGCCGACGCGCGCTCCTCCGGCGCTATGGATACTGACGATCGGTCCAGGCGGGATATCAGGTGACATCATGACGAGTCCTCACAGCGTTCCTGCGCACGTTTCCCCAGGACTCGTGATCGATTTCGACTACCAGAACATGCCTGGTCATGAAGAAGATGTGCACCTGGCATGGAGCCGAGTACACGCCGGCCCGGACATCTTCTGGTCACCCCGGTACGGCGGCCATTGGGTCGCGACACGCGCCGAGGACATCGACGTGATCCAGGTGGATTACGAGCGCTTCTCTCTGCGGCAGATCACGGTGCCGCGTATGTCCGACGACACGCCACCCTTGGTGCCACTGAATGACGATCCGCCGCGCCACGCGCCATTTCGCGCCGTGCTGGCGCCGGCTTTTGGACCGAAGGCGATACTGGCGTTGGAGCAGGAGGTGCGCCAGCTGACTCGGGAGCTGCTGGAAGGTATCGCGCCGAAAGGAGGCTGCGAGTTCGTCGACGATTTCGCCAAACGCCTCCCCATCGAAACTTTCCTGCGGCTGGTCGATTTGCCGCTGTCAGACCGGGAACATCTGCTGGCGCTCACAGACAAGGCAACGCGCCCGGAATCAGAGGCGGATCACCAGGACGCTTTTACAGGCCTGAAGCGGTATACCGAGCACTGGATTCGCGAACGGCGCGAGCGTCCGGGGCAGGACCTGTTCAGTCGCATCGTCAACGCTCGCATCGATGGTCGAGCGCTCGAACCCGAACAGACCGAGGGCATGCTCAGCAATGTACTCTTCGGCGGACTGGATACTGTCACGTCATCACTCGGGTTCTTCGCCCGGTGCCTTGCCGAAAATGCCGAGTTGTGCCGCAAGCTCGTCGCGGATCCGAAGCAGATCCCCGTGGCGATCGAGGAACTCCTGCGCCGCTTCGCCATTCCAAATACGGCGCGACTGATCACCCGTGACTTCGCGTACAAAGGACTGCAGTTCAAGGCAGGCGAGCTGATCTTGATTCCGCGACCGCTGCACGGGCTGGACGAGCGCCGCTATCCGGACCCGCTCGGGCATCCATCTCGACCGTTCGCGTTGCCCCCATGCGGCCTTTGGCGATGGCCCGCACCGCTGTCCGGGATCATTCCTGGCACGCATGGAGTTGCGCATATGTCTCGAGGAATGGCTGAAATACATCCCGGATTTCCAGATTGCGCCCGGCAGGAAGCCCCGCACGATTGGGAGCATCAACAATGGCATGATTTACTTGCCGCTCAGCTGGTGACGCCTCAGATGATCGAGAAGCAAGCAGGTGTGTTCGTGGGCAGCTGGCGTGAGGAGTTGACGCACTCGCCGTGGAGTTCGTTCCGCGAATTTCGCCTCGGTGGACCGACCGATCTCGATTGCCCGGCGGTCACGTACGTTCGTATCGAACCGCATCAGTCCGGACCGCGTCACGCGCATGCAGGCTGGACCGTCAACGTGGTCATCGAAGGGTCGTGTCGCATGGGGGAGATCGCACTTGCGCCAGGAGACGTGCTCACCTGTGCCCCGAACGTGCAGTACGGACCGCTTGTGCCTGGACCCGACGGCGTTACGTTATTCGGAGATCTTCGACAAGTTGTCGGGCCGCCCGCCGGTCTGGGACGACCCGTCGAACCTCTGGCAGCAGACTACGAGAAATGGCTCGCAGATCGATTTGGCGACTGGCGAGCCCAGAGGGCGCGCGAGGCGGGGTCACAGTGTACCTGGCGGAGCCAGGTAATTCGTGCGACTGGTGAGTCGTGTCCCTACGCGGTGCGGCGTCGGAGCAACGTCGTATGACCAACCGGAAGCTTTCCTCGATTAGGTGGCCGCTTGCAGCGCGCGGACCTCGACGGGCGCTGGGCTTCTATACGCGTGAGTCCGTCTATCACAACATACCGGCGTCACCTGTATCCGGCATCGAAGCCGTGCGCGGAATTCTGGAGGGATCTCTTCCAACTCTGTTCCGCCTCAGGTTCGATCCATCTCGATCGTCGAACAGCGTCCGACACCACCACGAAGGACGGTAGGGTTTCGTCAACGGATCGTGGCGCGCTGTACGTGTCATGGGCGCGGTCGAAATCGCCGGCGGTAAGATCCTGCGTGGAGAGAGTATTACGACTCGCGCCCAGATGGAGGCGGCGTTTGCCGGCGTCCGTCCATCGGGGTCCGGGCAGACCTGAGCAGCCGTGCCTGCTCGGGCGCCCGGCAGATCCTGTGCGGTGTTGACGCAAGCGACAAGCAGGCTCGCATCCGGAACGACGAGAGTTTCGAGATCGACGACGACCTCCATGCGCGACTGTGTGATGCGGCAGACTCGCTGCTCGGACGACTGCGCGGCGCTGGACGAGCGGACGCGTGGCCGGAGGAGGGCCCGTCATGGCAGACGAAGCCGTTTCATCTCGGTCTATAGCGAACTTCCGCTCACCCGCGGAAGGGTCCCGGATGTGGTGCCGCAAGGAGCAGGGAACTGGACGAACGGGAAGATACGCTGGATGTCGTGCGCGCCTTGGAAAAGGCGTAGCCGACTGCGTCATCATGGAAGACTCGTCACTCGTGCCGGACGTCTATCAGGGCACACTCGAGATCGACCTGAAACACGGGCTCAACGCGCCGAAGCATAATGCGATGCCTTCATTTCGATGCTGGGTTACGCTAACCGGCACATCGGCATCATCTCCACGCTGTCGACGAGCTTCTATCCGCCGTACCTGCTGCCGCGCAGGCGGTTGGAATTCGCCGCCGATGGGCGGACATGATCATCGTCAGTCAGAAAGGTGTGGAGGCGATGAAGGCCGGCCGTGCCAAGGTACGCCGTATCTCGTCGAGGCGGCGGGCAATCCGGATGACTGCAAAGTGATGCACCTCGTCGAAGCCTTCGTTGGAGACAAGCACGAGGAAGCGTTTGGAAAGAAGGCCAGGCAGCCGCCGCCTCCCCAGGCACGGATCGATCAGCACTCGGGTTGATGGCAGGAGTCACGGAAATCGACTTCTCCCAATTCGAACTGGACGCGCCGTTGCCGGGTCCTTCCACCGAGGGTCATCGCGGCGTGCTCGATGAATTCCTGAGGGCGTCGAAGAGGCGCGCTCTCCGCAGGTGGCGCTCGACTGAACTTCGTGTCGGCAAGTCTTGCAGGAACTCCAGACAGCGTCGCGGGCCAGATGGCGGAAATCATGGCTGAGGTGGGTGGCGACGAGCTGTTTGCCGGGCTGTGCGAGCGACTACGTCGCGGATATCACGGAGAAACTGGTTCCCGCACTGCAACGCCGTGCGTCGCGCGCATCGCTACACGTTGATCATTTCGCGACAACCTCTCGAATTCTGATCATCGAACGTCCCCTTCGAGGGGCAGCTGCAGCAGGCCATTGACCATGCCGCAACTCGTGCGGACGACTGCGCCGGCTTGACGCGGAAATCGGGAATGCGCTTGAGCCACTCTTCGAGAAAGATCTTCAGCTCCGTTCGTGCCAGCAGGTACCCGGGACACCGATGGGGTCCGTAGCCGAATGAACCGTGGCTGCCTGCCGCTCGCTTGAAATTCGCGGTCGCGGATCCTCGTATTCGTCCTCGTCCAGTCCGTGGAGAAAGGCGGGCAGCAGGACCTGCTCGTCCTGCAGGATGAGCACACCGTCAACATCCACGTCGCGCGTTGCCCTTGACCGATGGTGGATGGACCGAATCGGCGCAGTAGTTCTTCCACCGCCGCCGGGATCGGCCCCGGATACTGGACAGTTGCGCGATGATCAGGGCTCCGTGCCACGAACAGGGCGGCGAAGCCGAGCATAGCCGCGACGGTATCGAGACCGCCCAGAAGCGTGTTCGCAAACAGTCCGCGTATCTCGCGCGCCGTCAGCGCACGGCCGTGAACCGTGCCGTGCACGAACCGGCTCAGCACGTCCGATCCGGGATGTTCCATTCGCTGGGCGATCCACCGGTCGATATAGTCGAGCAACGACTGGAAGGCGTTTTGGCGTTTTGCGACATCGCCGTCGCGCGCCATGATCTCGGCGATGTCGTGCAGCATCGCGCGATCCTCGCGCGGCAGTTCCACGATGTGCAGGAACACTTCGAGCGGCAGCTTGAGCCCGAAGTCCGCGATGAAGTCGCACTCGCCCTGGTCACGGAATCCGTCGATCAACGACGCCGCAAGGCCCCGCGCAAAGGCCGCATAGCCTGCGACGGACTTTGGCGCCAGTGACGGAGCCAGCAGTGCCCGATAAGCAAGGTGATCCGCGCCATCGGCCTCGATCGGCAGCAGCGGAACCGCCAGGGCCCCGCGTGGAATGGCAATGTCACGGTTGGAGAACGTGGCCGGGTCGAGGAACAGGCCTTCATCAGCTTGCCGCGGGTGGCAATCCAGTGTCCGCCGTTTCGCGGCGTCCAGAAAAGCTCGCCTTCCTGCTGCAGGCGCTTCCAGGCGAGGTGGATGTCGTCGGCAGCGCCGGGCAGAGCATAGTCAATGTCCCGGACGTCGTTCAGCAGGAATATGGGCGGGAGTTGGGCTGGAACTCATGGCTGCACTGTCCTCACAATCAGGTCGGCGCTCTGATGATCAGGGCAGTATTCGTGCGTACGCCGTAACTCGCAATTCACCCGCGGCTAATTCAATATTTGCCCAGCGCAAATACGTTGCGCGTTTGGGCACAAATCAGCAAAAGCGACCGCCTCGGCCTGACCGAAGGTTAACGGTCGGTTTGCCGCGACTGCCTGTCTTTCGTCGGATGGTCCCCTACAATACCGCGCGACCAGGAGTACACCGAATGACGCATGCAGACGATCGACGGCCAGCGACGATGCAAAAGAGAGCGTTCGCCGTCGAGTCTTGCGTGGCCCGCATCGTTGCGTTCCTCGTTTCTCGTCGCCGGTCCGGCATGCCACCTTGCAGCCGCGCCCGTCGACAATCGGCTTCTGACGAGTGAGCCGAGCGGCGCGAATTGGGCGGCGTTCGGCCGCGTGTTCGACGAACAGCGATTCAGCCCGCTCACTCAGGTCAACGCGAAAACCGTTCACCGGCTGGGCCTCGCGTGGTCGCTCGATCTGGACGTGAACAATTCGGCGACGCAGCCGCTCGAAGTCGACGGCGTCATCTACTTCGCGGCGGGTCTCGCGGTCGTGCACGCGGTCGACGCTCGAACTGGAAAGCTGCTGTGGCGCTTCGATCCGGACGTGCCGGCCGTGCGGGCGACAAGTTGCGCGGCGGCTGGGGCAGCCGGGGCATCGCGTACTGGATGGGCAAGGTCTATGTCGGCACTCAGGACGGCCGGCTCATCGCGATCGACGCCCGCACCGGCAAGCAGGTGTGGAGCGTGCTGACCGTCGATCCGAAGGACGCCCGCTACATCACCGGCCCGCCGCGCGTCTTCAACGGCAAGGTGATCATCGGTCATGGTGGAGGCGATTACGGACCGGTTCGCGGCTACGTCACGGCATACGACGCGACGACAGGCGCGCAAGTCTGGCGCTTCTACACCGTACCGGGAGATCCCGCGCGTGGCTTCGAGAACAAAGCCATGGAAATGGCCGCGAAGACCTGGAACGGACAGTGGTGGAAGTTTCGGCGGCGGCGGAACGGTCTGGAACGCGATGACCTATGACCCCGAATTCAACCGCATCTATCTCGGCACGGGCAATGGCTTTCCCTGGAATCAGAGGATTCGCAGTCCCGGCGGTGGGGACAACCTGTTCCTGTGCTCGGTCGTGGCGCTGAATGCGGACACCGGCGAATACGTGTGGCACTACCAGACGACGCCCGGAGAGGCCTGGGATTACAACTCGTCGATGGACATGGTGCTCGCGACGCTCGAGATCGACGGCAAGCCGCGCAAGGTGTTGCTGCACGCGCCGAAGAACGGTTTCTTTTACGTGCTCGATCGCGAGAACGGCAAGCTGATATCTGCCGAAAAGATCGGCAAAATCACATGGGCCGAGCGCGTGGATCTGAAAACCGGCCGGCCGGTCGAAGTGCCCGGCGCGCGTTACGAGCACGGCGGGGTTCTACTCTGGCCGAGCCCGAGTGGCGTGCACAACTGGCCCCCGATGTCATTCAATACGCAGACCGGCCTCGTGTACGTCCCGACGACCGAGCTGCCGGGTTACTACTCCGACGAGGGTATCGACGTCGAGCACTGGCAGCCCTCTGCGCACATGGTCCCCAGTCTTGGCGTCCAGAACGTCAATGTCGATGCACCGTTGAATGCGGGTTCGAGCGCGCTCGTTGCCTGGGATCCGGTTCGTCAAAGGGCCGCGTGGAAGGTCGTGACGCCGGGTGTGTGGAACGGCGGCACGATCACGACCGCAGGCAACCTCGTCTTCCAGGGGCACGTCGACGGAAGTTTCTCGGCGTACGCCGCAGACACTGGCGAGCGGCTGTGGAACTTCGCTGCCGGTAACGGGATTCTGGCGCCGCCGATCACGTTCGAAGTCGCAGGACGACAATATGTCTCCGTGTTGACCGGTGTGACCGGAGGTGGCGCGCTCTTCGGCTCGCTGGTCGGCCAGTTTGGCTGGCAGGCCCGCCTGCATCCAAAGCGGTTGTTGACCTTCGTGCTGGATGGGAAGGCGCGACTGCCTCCAACACCGCCGCCAACACCTGCCGTCCCGATCGACGATGCCACCTTCAAAGTGGATGTCGGCCTCGCCACGCGAGGCAGCGCGGTTTACGGCGACAATTGTCTAGGCTGTCACGGGCTGGGCGCGGTTTCCGGGGGGTCGGCGCCCGATCTGCGCGCATCGCCCATTCCACTCGACGGCAACGCGTTCACACAAGTGGTTCGCAACGGCATCCTCGTGTCGCGGGGAATGCCCAGGTTCGCGGAGCTGAGTGACGACGATCTGCAGTCGATCCAACACTACCTGCGTCAACGGGCGCGGGAGTCCATCGCAGCTTCCTCGCCTCGCTGATCCGGACTCCAGGACCAGGCAGGCGCGACGAACTTCGATCGGCCCGACGCGCGGGGCAGGTCACGGATCATCCACGACGGGATCCAGGAACGACCATGGTCAAGAGACGGTACGACGTAGTGATCGTCGGTGCAGCACTCGGCGGATTGATCTCGGCCGCGCTGCTGGCCAAGCGTGGCTACCACGTCGCGGTCGTCGACGCACTCGATCAGCCGGGTGGACGCTGCGGCGGCACGGAATTCAATGGCTACTGGATCGACTGGGGCCATCGCGATGGTCACGGCTATGGCGATCTGGCCTGGGTGTTTCACTACGGCGCGCGAGCTGCCGAAGAAGTCGGGATCGCGATCGAATTCAAGCCCTGGGGCAACGGCTTGTGGCGCAGCCATAGCCTGCCGGCAGGAATCATGTCGGAAATGTCGGCGGCCCAGGCGCTCGGCGAGATTTCCAGGGATCCGATTGCAGGATACCGTCAAGATGGCCGAGTTTCTCGGCATGGAAAGCAGCGACGAGATCGCTGCGATCGTCGCCGCAGCAATGGCAAAGATCGCCTCGATCCCGGACGCGGAAGCATGGCAGCTGATCGAAGTCACGATGGGCGACTGGCTCGAGCGCAACGTGCCGAATGCCCATGCGCGCAACATGATCCTGCAGATGCTCGAGAACACGTGTGCCTCGCCGGGCGAGCACGCGTCCCTCGGCCGCTTCGTATTCCAGTCCCGCGGCGACGTTGGCTACGCAACCGCCCGGATTGGCGTTCCGGACGATCCCGAGGTGGGCGGCATGCAGGGGATCATCATGCCCTGGGTGCGGGCGATCGTAGCAATGGGCGGTGAAATGTGGCTCGGGTGGAAGCCGATGGAAATTGTCGTCGAAAATCGGCAGGTGAAGGGCGTCGTGGCTGCGAATCGCAGCAGCATGGTCGAAGTGTTCGATGCGCCGGTGGTGATCACCGATTACGAATGCTGGGAGCTGCCGAGCCTGCTCGATGAAAGCTCATTGCCGCGTGACTACATGGGGATGGCGAATGGGGTGCGGAAATACACGGCCCAGGTCGTCTCCTGGTGGGCCGGCCTGAAGCGTCTGCCGCGTCGGCGGTCCGACGGCGAGGTCGAAGATCATCTGTCCTGGCAACGCATCCTGTATGGCGAAGGCGCGGTCAAGAGCTATTACGGCGGCTACCATTTCCCGTCGTCGGTGTCGTCGAAGTCCGCGCCCCCTGGCAAGCACCTGATGGTGCTCACGCTACCCACGCATGGCGAGTATCGGTGGGGATCGTTTCATGAAGCTAAGCGGGCGCTCGACGTCAGCCTCGACTATCTGCGCCAGTATTACGTCGATCTGGACGACTGCGCCGAGTGGGCCCGCTATCAATACATGCCGGACCAGGTCATGGCATGGAACCTGAAGCCCATCAAGCGACCTCCCATCAAGGTGGCAACGCTGGACGGCCTGTACGTGGCTTCGGCAACCACAGAAGGAAAAACTCCGTGGATCGATCGCGAGGCCGAGGCGGCCATCGACGCAGTCAACCTCATGGAACAGGAGTTCGGTCCGTACTTAAAACGCAGGCGTGCGGACATCATGAAAGAAACCGCTCGATGAGCTCCGCGACCTGCTCCGGACAATCGTGATGCGGGTTGTGGCCCGCGCCCTCCAGGTGCACGTGCTCGACCTGCTTCAGGAACGCGATGCGGCGTGCAAACAGCCCGGGCACTTGCGACAGCAGCGCGAACAGATCCGACTCGGCTCCCGTGACCATCAGCACCCGTGCCGTGATTTGCGGCCAGGCCGATTCGATGACGCCATCGAGCCCGAAGAACGGGGAAGGCGCTCGCTGGTAAGGATCCGTGTTGAACTCGAGGCTGCCGTCGGGTTGCCGGCAACTGAACTCGCGGGCGAGAAAGTCCGCCCGAGCGGCAGTCAAACGCGGATTCTCCCGTTGCAGCCGGGAAGCCATTTCCTCGTAACTGCCGTACGGGCGATTGCTCACGCCCTTGCGTAGCGTGGCGAGCCAATGGGCGAGCCGTGTGGCGGGAGTTCCCTTCGACAGTGCCGGCACCGGCGCAAAGCCCTCCAGATTGACGAGGCGCTGGACGCGCTCAGGGCGAGTTCCCGCGTACAGGCACGCGGTATTTGCCCCCAGGCTGTGGCCGACCACACGCACCGGCTCGTCGGGGCTGTAGTGCTCGAGCAGGGCGTCCAGATCCGCGACGAGTTGCAAGAACGGGTAGGTCTCCCCCGTGCGATGCGAGCCGCCGTGTCCGCGCCAGTCCGGTGCAATCACGTGCCACGGCTTGCGCAGCTCGTCCACGACGAACTGGAACGTGGCGGACGAATCGATCCAGCCGTGCAGCATGAAGACGACAGGGGCGTCGTCGCTGCCCCAGTGACGCACGCGGTATGTCCTGCGTCCGATTGTGATGTCGTCGGTTCTGGATCGCTTCATGTACAGTCGGATTCCGGCGCGCGTCGCGGCATTTCAGACTATTCTGAGTTCGACGGCGGAACAAGGCGGCTCTCTTTGGAGTAGCGACGGATGCGCTCTCGAAGCGTCCCGACAGGAAGGTGTGCAGAGAGAGGCTGCGGCTTCGCTCGGCTTCGACGTGGCTCGTCTCGAGGTCTTGCCGCGGACCATCGAGCGGGACATTGCCGAGAACAGGTACGACGGAGCACGAATCATCGTCGCGCGCAGCGGGCAGATCGTGCTCGACAGCACGACTGGCTTCAGGGACCGCAACGCGCCGGTGCCGACTCGAAGCCGACGCTGTCTTCTCCATCATGTCGCTGATGAAGGCGTGGACGGCGGTTGTGATACTGAACCGGGTCGAGCGCGGAGACATCCAGCTCACGACGCGGGTTGCCGATGTGATTCCGGAGTTCGCCGCGAACGGCAAGCAGCGCATCACACTCGCTCATCTGTTGACGCACACGAGTGGCATGCCGCTGGGGTTGCCAACGCCGCCGGAGCAGATGGGAGACCTGGAAGCGAACGTCAAGGCCATCTGCGCGATGGCGCCGCAATCGATCCCGGGCGCCGTTGTTTCGTACAGCGCATCCGTCGGCTTTACCATCATCGGCGAAATCATTCGCAGGCTCGACGGCGGCCGTCGCTCTTTTCGCCAGATCATTGCCGAAGATCTGCTCGAGCCGCTGAGAATGAAGGACTCCGAGGCGGGCTCTCGAGCGGACCTGGAACCGCGGCGCGTGCCGATCGTCATCCGCGATCCGAGCCCGAACGTGTTCGGTGCGGCGCTCCTCGTCCGCATGAACACGCTGCTGAACGAGACGTCGGAGATCCCGAGCGGCGGCGCCCTCTCTACTGCACCGGACCTTTTTCGATTTGCCGAGATGCTCAGGCTGGGCGGAAGCATCGACGATACGCGCATCCTGTCGCCGGCCATGGTGCAACTTGCCACGTCCATACACACCGGACTGCGTTCGAACAACCTGATGGTCATGGCGCGGGAAGAGCATGGCATCGATGAAAGCCCGGCCAATCTCGGGCTCGGGTTCTCCATTCGAGGCACGGGAATCTTCGTGACGCCATTCGGAAGTCTCGCCTCGCCTGCCACATTTGGTGCGTTGGGTATTCGATCCCGTGCGAGGCTCTGGACTCGTACGCCCTCGCAGCTCGCGTCGCGCACCCACGGGTCGACTGTGCTGTGGGTGGACCCACAACGAGAGCTCACCTTCATCGGACTCACGGCTGGCCTCGCTGGCCAGCTCAACAACTATCATCGGTGGCAGCGGCTTTCAGACATCGCCATTTCTGCCTGCACGGAGTTGACCTGAGCGCCGTGCCGTAGGAGCTTCACACCCTGCTAATTCAGTATTCGCGGCCGGTGAACAATGCAGCGAAGTCAATGGGTCCACGAAGGTGCAGGATTCTGCTGCGAGCCCGAGACCCGTGCCGGACCTGCCGATCAGAGGCCGATCAGAGTCTGTACTGCGCGGCCAGGAGCAAACCGAATGACACACGCACGACGACCGGATAGTCAACGACACCGTGCGCGACTCGTTTCAACGGGACGGCGTCGCCGTCGTAAAGAATGCAATCGATCCGTCCTGGCTCGAAATGCTGACCGAGGCCGCCGATGAAATTCGGGCGGCAGTCAAGGTCGTCAAGACCGCGCCGAACCGATTCGATGCCTCAAGGTTTCACGGCGCTGCGCCAGACGGGCGATTACATTGCGAGCGAGAACGGCTGGACGTTCAACGAAAAGCTCAAGCGCTTCGCGTTCGAGTCCGGAGTGGCCCGGATCGCTGCCGAAGCGATGGCGAGTCGCGAGGCTCGATTATTCGAGACGCTGATGATTTACAAGGAGCAAGGCTGCGACCTGCCGACGGGCTGGCACCAGGACTTGCCTCAGCACGGCGTTTCCGGCCGCCAGGCGTGCAGCGTGTGGCTCAGCCTGGATCCCGTGGTCGAAGCAACGGGTGCGTTACGCATCGCCGCGGGTTCGCATAATGGGCCCTGGTACACGCCGCCATTCATGCCGGCCGGACGCGAGGACGATCGCATCGAACTGGAAGGCGGCCCGATCCCCGATCCGGACGCCGAGCCGGCGCGGTTTCCGTCGATCGTCTCCTACGACACGCGGCCGGGTGACGTGGTCCTGCTGCATCCAGCGACCCTGCACAGTACTTTTGGGAATCCTGCGGGAGCACGGCGGCGCTCATTCAGTATCCGGTTTATCGGCGACGACATCCGGCGCAAGGCGAGTCGTTGCGAGTGGCATTCCTGGCTCAAGGACCTGCCGCTGAAAGATGGCGACCGGATGGAGGCAGCCTGCTTCCCGCGACTGTGGCCGCAGTGAGGCCCGTCCTTACGCGCGCAAGGAATAGTAAAGAGCTTGCACAGCCGGCGAGGGCCATTCGCATGAAAGCCGCAGTATTCAAAGGCGTGGGACAAGCCCCTGAGCATCGAGTCGGTACCAGATCCCACTCCCGGGCCCCGGGAAGTGGTCGTCAAGATCGCACGGTGCGGTATCTGTGGCACCGATCTGCACATGACCTCGGGTCATGGGATGCAGTATCCGGTCGGCACGATTCCGGGCCACGAGTTTGCCGGCGAGGTCGTCGCGATCGGTTCGAGCGTCGAAGGGATCAGGATCGGGGACATCGTTGCCGCACAACCGCTGACGGGTTGCGGCGCATGCGCGGCCTGCCTTGCAGGCGAGCCGAAGCATTGTCCGCAGATGCTTGGCATCGGCAGTGCGTTCGCGGAGTACACGCGTGCCGGGTACCGCGAATGTGTCCGCTTGCCTTCGAGCCTTTCGCTTAGCGATGGCGCATTGATCGAGCCGCTCGCGGTCGGGCTGCATGCGGTCAATTCGTCCGGCATGCGGGTCGGCGATCGCGTACTCGTGGTTGGGGCCGGGCCGATCGGCCTCGCCGCCGCGTACTGGGCGCGCCGCGCCGGCGCGGGGCGCGTGTGCGTAATGGCGCGATCGACTCGCCACGAGCAGATCGCGCATGCCATGGGGGCGACGGCATTTCTGGCGGCCTCCGAGGACATCCCGGCCGCGGCGGTGGCAAAGCTCGGCGGCGCGCCACAGGTCGTGTTCGAATGTGTCGGCGAGCCCGGGATGATCAACCTGTCGGGCAATTGTGTCGCGCGCAAAGGCACGGTCGTCGTGCTGGGGTTCTGCTCCGTGCCCGACGTGCTTGGTCCGTCCGATTTCCTGTTCCGGGAGATCCGGCTCGTTTACTCCAACACGTACAGCACGCGCGAGTTTGAAATCGTGGCGGACACGCTCGATGTGGGCTCGGTGGAAGCCCGCAGCATGATCACGGATACCGTCTCGCTCGACGCCCTGCCTGAAGTCTTCGAGTCCCTGCGCAAGTCGTCGGACCAGTGCAAGGTGATGGTCGATCCGCAACGGATCCGGGGGCGCATTGATGCCGCTGCGCTGGAACAACACCTCGACCGGCTCAAGGTCGCCGATCAGCTGATGGCGTTGACATGGGCGCCGCACGACGAACGACTGCGGAGCGAGCTGCATCGACAGCTGCTGATGAACCTGTCGCTGGGATATTTTTTGTATTTCCAGGCCGACGCCGACCACCCGGATTGGACCCCGTTTCTCAATTCCGTGTTCCTGCTGCAGCCGAATCCCGACGACACGTATTTCTACGCACCGGTGCGCGGGGACAATGTGTATCGGATCACGGGCGAGCGGGGCAGCGTCAAGCTGCTCACGTTCACGGTTGGTTGCAACATGATGGGCATGACCGACCAGTCGGGGCGGCTACCTCGATGAACACGATGCCGACGAGTTCGAAATCGGGCCGAACGGCTGTTTCGAAATCATCTTCAGCGCCGAGCGGCCGGGTGATTCGAAAGGGAACTGGCGGCGTCTTCACGCCGACGCGGAATTCATCCTGGTTCGCCAGCGATCTTATGACTGGGGCAACGAGCGCGACGCACGGTTTGCGATCGACCGGGTCGGTGGCGATCCTCTCAAGCCGCGTATGCCTGCTGCGCAGATCGATGGTCAGGTACAGGAACTGATTGCATTCACCGAGAGGCTGACCAAGCAGTGGCTGGTGCACCAGAATCACATGCGCGAACGAGATCTGGTGAACAAGCTCGAGTTCTTTAATTTTGCCGGTGGGGTCCGTGCCCAGCAGTACTGGGACGGAATTTTCGAGATCGAGGCGGACGAAGCGCTAATCCTCGAAACCGACGTGCCGGAGCGACACGTGTACTGGAACGTGCAACTTAACGATCCGCTCTGGAACACGATCGAATACGTGTATCGCCAAAGCAGCCTCAATGGGCACCAGGCTCGGCTCGATGGCGACGGCAGGTTCAGGGCAGTCCTGTCGCTCGCAGATCCCGGCGTGCCCAATTGGCTCGACACCGGCGGTTACACGGTAGGAACCGTGGTAGGCCGGTGGTACGGCTGCAGTACGACACCGATGCCGGTGCTCAAGAAGGTGCAGCTCCGCGAAGTGCGCAAGTATCTGCCGGGCGACACGCCGCTCGTATCGCGTGAACAGCGCGAGGCCGAGTTGCGCGTGAGACGCATCGGCGGACAGCTGCGTCGGCGCTGGTAGCGGCAATCCATCGGGGGAAAGATGAGCAGGCTCTCGTTCGAAAATAAGGTCGCGATCGTGACCGGCGCCGGCAATGGCCTTGGGCGGGCCTACGCCAGGGAGCTGGCTCGGCGGGGCGCCAGGATAGTCGTAAATGACCTGGGTGGGCCGGTCAGGGGTGGCGGTGGATCGCACGCGGTGGCCGACGCCGTAGTTGAAGAACTCCGCGCCAGTGGCGCGTCGGCGGTCGCGAGCTACGATTCGGTGTGTACGATGCGAGGTGGAGCGCGAATTGTGCAGACTGCGCTCGATGCGTACGGCCGTGTGGACATCCTGATCGGCAACGCCGGAAATCTTCGCTGCATGGCCTTCGACGAAATCAGCGAGGACGACTGGGACTCGCTGCACTCGACCCACCTCAAGGGCCAGTTCAACGTCGCGCAGCCGGCGTATCGGGTGATGAAGTCACAGGGCTACGGTCGCATCCTGTTCGTAGCATCGGCCGTGGCCATGTTCGGTGGAGGCTACCAGGCGGCCTACGGGGCGGCGAAGGGCGGCGTTGTCGGCATGATGCACTCGCTGGCGAACGAGGCCGGCGAGCACGGCGTCGTCGTCAACGCGCTGATGCCCACGGCATCGAGTCGAATGGAAGAGGCGATGGACGCGCGTTGCATGCCCCAGTTCGCGGTCGTCCCACCCAGTTGGTTCGCGAGCGCCATGGCTCCGGAATTCAACGTGCCGCTCGTGACTTACCTGGTGAGCGACGAAAACCGAACGACCCACGCGATTTACACCTCGGCGGGCGGGCGGTATGCGCGCGTGTTCGTCAGTGTCACAGACGGTTGGCAGGGGCCCCGTGACAAGCCAGCCACCGCCGAGGAAGTGCTGGCGCATATCGGCGAGATCGAGGATCGCTCGAGGACTTCGGAGTTCTGCTCGGTCGGTGACGAGTTCGTCTCGCTCGGACGCCGCCTTCAACTCGGCTCCTGAAGAGCGCAAGAACCACAACGCGCCGGCGCGAACCGCCGAGGAGACAACATGCAGTATCGCCGTGTCGGCCGCAGTGGCCTCAAGGTGAGCGCGCTGGCGTTCGGGGCCGGCAACTGGGGCTATCAGGCCATGGATGAGAAGCGGGTCCGCGAATGTGTCGCGGTCGCGCTCGATGCCGGGATCAATTATTTCGACAATGCGCAGAGCTATACCAACGGCCAGGCCGAACAGATCATGGGCCGGGTCTTCAAGGCGCTGAATCTGCCGCGCGTCAAATACGTCATTTCGACGAAGTACATGTACGGACTGGCGGAACGTTACTGGGAGCCGTCCGACAGCCCCAACGACCGACACACGTTGAACCGGAAGTTTCTGCTCGATGGCATCGACGGCTCGCTGCAGCGATTGCAACTCGATTACGTCGACATCATCTATTGCCACCGCGCCGATCCCGATACTCCAATCGAGGAAACCGTGTGGGCGATGCACGACATCATCCAGCGCGGCAAGGCGTTGTACTGGGGAACGTCCGAGTGGACGGCGTACGAGATTCGCACGGCTTGGGACATCGCCGAGCGCCATCACCTGCACAAGCCGGTCGTCGAGCAACCAGAGTTCAATCTGCTGCGGCGACGGCGCGTCGAGCAGGAACTGGCCCGTCTGCTTGCTGACATCGGTATCGGCATCGCGGCGTACAGTCCACTGTCCGGCGGCACGCTGACGGGTAAGTACCGCAAGGGAGCGCCCCCGGGAAGTCGCGGAGCCGATGAGTCGTTGACCTTCCAGCGGGAAGTCTTCGTCGGCGAGCAACGCAACCAGATCGTCGACCGGTTGGAGAAATTCGCCCTCGAGCTGGGCTGTTCCCTGGCGCAACTGTCACTGGCGTGGGTCCTCACCAACCCGAATGTCTGCACGGCGGTCATGGGGGCGACAAGCCCGTCACAACTCGCTGACAACCTGAAGGCGCTGGAAGTCTTGCCGGTACTGACGCCGACCATTGCGGATGCCATGGCGGAGGTCGTAGGGGACTACAGCGGCGACGCCTACCAGGTGCCGAAAACGGTGCAACCGGCACGTTGACCCTGGTTGGCGGTTGCGAGCGGTCGGAGCCGTCGATCCGGGTACCGGGACAGAAAGTCAACGCTCGTATTAACTGTTATGGGCTGTGTTATTCGGAGAACTGAGCTAAGAATTCGCGCGTTGCCGCGCGCATGGCATGAGCTGATGCTGCAGCGCAGCGCTGATCAACCCGAGGAAACGTCATGAGTCGTGAAAACGTAGTCATTTCGATGGACGGGCACACGGAAGCGTTTCTCGACCTCAAGCCGTGGCTCACGCGTTCGCTGCATCCTGCTTTCGACGCCGCAATGGAGGAGGGACGCCGCACGTTCGCGGGCGCCAACCGTTTCTGGGCAGACCTCGTTCACGCGGGGACCGAGTTTGCGTGGGAGTCGGCGAACGAACTCGTCGAAATCGACCAGGCCAAGTATCACCAGGTAATGACCTGCGAGGAACGCATGGCGAACATCGACGCCGACGGCGTCGCTGCGGAGATCTTCATCGACGGCTTCGGACCGAACACCACCGATCCCGCCTTGCAGCACGAAATCGCTCTCGCCTTTGTCCGCTGGTTCAAGGACTACACTTCGCCGGCGCCGCATCGGTTCACGGCAGCGCTCGTGGTCAGCCTGGCAGCGGGGGTCGACACGGTCGTGAAGGAAATCGCGACGGCCTACGACCATGGCATCCGCTGCATTCACCTGCCGCCGACTCCACAGGTTGCGGCGCCCAATCTGCCGCACTTCAATCATTCGACGTACGAGCCGATCTGGCGTGCACTCGATGAGCGCGGCATGGCGGCGATCTGGCACGCGTCCGTCGGACGCGAAAAGCCGGCGTGGCGCTGGGACGGGACGGAGCGAGGCTGGGAAGCGCTGCTGATGCTCGACATCGAGATGCTGCATCACTCGGCGCTCAAGTACCTGCTGCTGGCCGGCGTGCCGGAACGCCACCCGGGAATGAGATTCGGCTATATCGAGAGCGGTTCGGCGTGGGTGCCCCCAATATTGCAGCACCTCGACCGTTACTTCGCCGCTCCCACGGCGATCAAGGAGCACAAGCTGCAGATGAAGCCGAGCGAGCAGTGGGCACGCCAGGGATTCTGTGCGGGTCCGCTGGATTCCCAGGAGGTTGCTATTCGCCACCAGGTCGGCGTGAACAATCTTCTATTCGGCTCCGACTACATTCACACCGAAGGCACTTTCCCGAACACGCGGCCACACCTGGCGAAGATCCTGTCCGGTGTGCCGAGCGACGAAGCCTGGGCGATCGTTGCCGGCAACGCGGCGCGCATGTTCGGATTCGATATCGACAAGCTCGCGAAGACTCCAGCCGCCCAGATGAACTGGCGCGAAGCCGCGCCACGTGCCGCCTGAGCGCGCTGCGCAGATGATGAATCGAGACAGGCCATGAGTGCAGTCAGCAACATCACCGGGCGTTCGACGGACGAACGCGCCGTGCGCGACGACTTCGTGCCGAAGGAGGGTTACCTGTCGCGCGACTTCGCGCGGCTCGAAGCCGAGCGCATGTGGCCGCGCACGTGGCAGGTGGCGTGCCGCCTGGAAGAAATCCCGCGCGTCGGCGATTTCGTCACCTACGACATCCTCGACGAATCGATCATCGTGGTGCGCAGCGGTGCGGGGGAAATCAAGGCTTTCTACAACGTTTGCCAGCATCGCGGCAGAAGGCTCACGGAAGGCTGCGGGCACGTCAAGACGTTCATGTGCCGGTTTCACGGATGGACGTGGAAGCTCGACGGTTCGCTCGCCAAGGTGCTCGATCACGAGGATTGGGCCGAATGCTCGGAGATGGCCAAGGAAGATCTGGGGCTGATTGAGCTCAAGGTCGAAACCTGGGGCGGCTTCGTCTTCGTAAGCATGGACCCTGAGTCCGAGCCCCTCGCGAGATACCTGGACCCGATGCCTTCGTATGTCGACTGCTTCGAGCTCGACAAGATGCGCTATCGCTGGTTCAAGTCCGTGCGACTGCCGTGCAACTGGAAGGTGGCTCTCGAAGCGTTCAACGAGGGTTATCACGTCGCAGCGACTCACACCCAGTTGCTCGATATGCAGGGGGATGACGTCACCCGCAGTTTCGCAATGGGCAAGCACGCGATGTTTGGCTACCCGACGTCGACGCGTCCGCTCGGTGCGCCGAGCTCGCGCACCGGCAAGCCCATGCCGGCGGACATTCGGCCGGGTCTCCTGAGGTTCTTCAAGGAGATGGAAGACACGCTGAAGGCCATCTTTACCCAGCGCGACTACGAGGCGCTGCAGGCGCGCCTGATGCAGGAGATTCCCGCCGATGCCGGGCCGATGGAGGTTTTCGTCAAGTCGCTGGAGATTCAGAAGCAGGCGGCCATCGATAGCGGTGCCGGATGGCCGGACATCACGCTCGAGCAGCTTGCCCGCGCCGGCACCGACTGGCATATCTTTCCAAACTTCATTTTCCTGATGTGGCCGGATGGCGCACTCGCATACCGGGCGCGTCCTGATGTCGACGATCCGAATTTCTGCTTTTTCGATATCTGGTCGCTCGCACGCTATGCGCCGGGAAAAGAACCGCCCCTCCAGCGCGAATATTTTTATGGCGCCGACGACTGGAAGACCGAGGTCGTGCAGCGCTTCGGTCTCGTGCTTTCGCAGGACTTCCAGAACATGGGCGAGGTGCAGAAAGGCATGAAGTCGCGGGGCTTTCGCGGCTCGCGCACCAACCCGCTGCAGGAAACGACCGTCTCGAACTTCCACCGCGTGTTGTACCGGTACATTTCGCAGGCGCCTTGACGCCGATGTCCGGTGGTGTGCCGCCCGTGGTGACACAAACGCTCGTGGGCGGCCTTGCCTTTGCGGAGTGCCTGCGGTGGCACGAAGGCAGGCTTTTCTTTTCCGACATGCATGCGCATCGGGTGCTTGCGGCGGACATGACGGGCAATGTCGAGGTTGTCTACGAGGTGGAAGGACGACCGGGCGGACTGGGCTGGCAACCCGATGGCCGACTGCTGGTTGTTTCAATGACCGAGCGCAAACTCTACCGTCTCGACCCCGACGGCCTGCACGTGGCTGCAGACCTGAGCCCGCACATCCCATGGTTTCTCAACGACATGGCGGTCGGGCCGCGCGGACACGCGTACATCGGCAACATCGGATTCGATTACTACGGCGGCGAGGCATTCAGGCCGGCGCGACTGTGGCTGGTTACCCCGGCAGGGGACATGCGACCGGTGGCCGACGGCATGTTGTCGCCGAACGGGCCTGTCATCACCCCGGATGGACGTGTGCTCATCGTTGCCGAGTCGTCGGCCGCGCGCCTGACGGCGTTCGACATCGAGGCAGATGGATCGTTGACGAATCGTCGCGTCTGGGCCGAGCTCCCGGACGGGGTACCGGACGGCATTGGCATCGATGCGGACGGCTACGTCTGGTCCGCGATGTACGGCGGCAAGGCCGTGTGGCGATGCGCAGAAGGGCGGGGCGTCACCAAGCGTGTACCCATGGAACGCGACACGTTCGCCTGTGCGATCGGTGGCTCGGACATGCGGACACTCTTCGTGGCGACCGCACCGAGCCACGACCCCGACGAGTGCCGGCGCGTGCGTGCCGGACGGATCGAGATCGTGCACCTCGATCGACTCGACTAGCATTCGGAGCGCGGCCCGAATCGATCTATCCGGGGCCGTCCGTGAAATCCCTGAGCAATTGAGCCACGGTACCGAAGGACGCTTCCGCCGACCACGGTGTATGGGTAAACGCACCGCCGTCCACCTGCAGAATCTGCCCATTCACGAACGCGGCGTCGTTGGACGCCAGAAAAATAAGCGCGTGAGCAATGTCGTCGGGTATCCCCAGGCGCGGAGTCGGCGTGTGTTTCTCGAAGGCTCGCCACATGGCGGCAAACTCGGTTGCCCGCTGGTTTTCCGGCGTGCGGATTGCTCCTGGGCGCGATCGCGTTGCAGCGGATGCCGCGCTTGCCGTAGGCACTGGCGATGTGCATCGTCAATGCGTTCACTGCGGCCTTTGACGCGGAATAAGCGCCGGCCCAGGTGTCGGGTTGCAGGCTGCCAATGGAAGAGATGTTGACGATCGCGCCACCGCCTTTGCGCAGCATCTGCGGAATAGCGTGCCGGATCGTACGCACGAAGCCTTTCAAGTTGACGTCGAGCGTGCGATCCCACACCGCCATACTGACCTGCGCCGCATCCGTCTTCGCGTCTTCCATGTAGATTCTCGTATCGGCAGCGATGTTTGCGAGCACGTCGCAGCCGCCGTAGGTGCTCTCAGCGAGCTCGAACAGTGCTGCGACGTCGGCGTCACTGGAAATATCGACTCGTGTTGCGGCCGCACTCCCGCCTGCAGCACGGATGTCCGACGCGGCTCGCTCGGCGCCCTCTGCCAGGACATCTCCCAGCACGACCCTGGCGCCCTCGGCGGCGATCATTCGCGCAGTTCTTGCGCCGATCCCGGTCGCACAGCCGACCACCACAGCGACCTTTCCATCCAGTCGTGCCATGTTCGTCTCCCCCTGTTCCCGGCTAATGGCGTTGCGGCTCCGACGATGTATCTTCACCCGAATGATTGTTCAAAGGTTGCGAATACACTTTTCCCGGCGCTGCGATTGCCACCATCACGTGGCGCCTCTAAGGTGTTGAACTTCGGCACTCCCGAGGCGTAACCGGGCGTGGAGGGTCTCGCCCGAGCCGGGGTCCTTGATAGCGAAACACCGCGCTCGCCAGTGGCGGCATCGAATGCACGACTCACGTCGCTCCTCGTGGCAATCGACACAGAGTGGGGGAATCTCCGGTGACACTACCCTTCTCAGGCCCGGATGATCGCGGCGCGGAACGCGCCGATCCGCCCCTGGTCAGCCGGCCTTTGTCCCCATTCGGGCTTGCGGTGGACCTGGATTTGTCCCGGCCGATGAGCACCCCGACGCTGGCACACCTCAAGGCCCTCTTCGCGCAGCACCACTTGCTATTGTTCCGGGGCCAGCAACTGGACATGAATCAGCAGGTCCGAGTGGCGAAGCGCTTCGGGCCGGTCGTGTCGGTCAACGGAATGACCGTAGGCGAGTACATTTCCAATTGTCGGCCAGATGGTGCGCTCGGCAAGGCAGAACTCTGTTTCCATTCCGACCTCTCGTTCAGCCGATATCCGTACCAGGCGGTGTTCATGCACGCGGTCGATGTCGTCGACGACGCACATCGACGCGCTTCGCAAGCGGAGCACGAGCGTATGGACTGCTTGCGCCTGAGAGTGCGCGATCGGCTCAGCGGACTTCAATGTCTTCTGGTCTGGCCCCTGGACCCGGCGCGGCGCAATCGAAACTCACTCGTGCCGGCACACTATCCCCGCGCGGTCCAGCCGCTCGTATGGACGCATCCAGTCACGGGACGACAGTGTCTGTATCTCGATGCCAACGCGACGGACTCCGTGCTGGGGTTGTCCGAACAGGAGAGCGAGGATCTGCTACAGGAGCTGTGGAGCATCGAACTCGGAAAAGAGAACATCTACGAGCACTTCTGGCGCAACGGGGACGTCATCCTGTGGGACAACATGGCATTGCTGCACGCCCGCGGCGACGTTAGCGCGGTGGGGAACAGAACGCTGCAGCGAGTCACGATCGCGGAGAAAGGTTACGTCGATATCTTCCCCCAGGTCGACGTCAAGACATCGCTGGGTAAACAGGAGCCACTGATCGACCGGGCCAGCATCGGTCAGGCGTTCTAGCTTCCCGCGGTGCCGCGTTCGTGCAACCCGGACTTCAGATATGAACAGTGAGCATCGAGCCGAGCGACCATTGCACGTGCCAGCGGAACTGGTCTTCGAATTCGACGTGTATCATCCGCAGGGTGCGGAGGAGGACTACCAGCGGGCATGGACGAGGCTCCATGAAGTTGGCGCGCCGGATATTCTCTGGACACCGTTGAACGGGGGGCACTGGCTGCCGATTCGCGGGGAAGACATTCAGCTCTTCTTTCGGGACTGGGAACACCTGTCGACCGCGCAGTACGTTGTTCCCCGACAGAGCAGCCCGTTTCGAATTCTGCCGATCAATGTCGATCCACCGGAGCATGCACCGTATCGCGCGCTGTTCCAGGAGCCGCTGGCACCGAAAGAAGTCGACCGCCTGGAGGACTTCATTCGCCGCGTCGTCCAGGAGCGCATCGCCCGAGTCTACGGAAGCGGAAAGTGCGAATTCATCACCCAGTTCGCCAACCACGTGCCCGTCGGCATATTCCTCGAGATGACCGGCCTGCCATCGGAAGACGGCGAGATGATCCTGGGCTGGGCTGAAGAGCAGATCTATTCGCTCGACGAATCGGAACGAACTGCCTCATTGCTGAAGATCAGCGAGTACATGGCGACTAAAGTCAGGCAGCGACGATTGCAGCCGCCGGGAGATGACCGTCTAAGCCGACTCGTGCACGCAAGGATCGATGGTCGCCTGCTGAACGAGGACGAACTGAAGGGGATTTGCTCGTTGCTCTTGATCGGAGGCCTGGACACCGTTGCATCAATGATCGGCTTCGTGATGCATTTTCTGGCTCGCAACCCAATTCACCGGCGGCAGCTGACCGACAACCCGGCGCTGATTCCAAAGGCCCTGGACGAATTCCTGCGGCGCTTCGGCCTGACCATCCCGGGCAGAATCGTGAGCAAGGACTTCACGCACAAGGGCGTGCAGTTCAAGGAGGGCGACATGATGGTCCTTCCGACGATGATGCATGGCCTGGACGAGCGAAAATTCGCCAATCCGCTCGAAGTCGATTTTCATCGAGCGGAGAAACCGATCAATTCGACGTTTGGCAGTGGAGTTCATCGCTGCCCCGGGTCCTACCTGGCGCGGACGGAACTGCGGCTGATCCTGCAGGAGTGGTTACAACGAATTCCGGACTTCAACATGAGTCCCGGTGAAAGGGTACGTATCCGCACCGGGATTCACGGCAGCATTACGTACCTGCCGCTTGTCTGGTCCGTCTGATCAGGTCTGCCCTGCTCCCGGCTGCTGCCGGCAGACCGAGTGATATTCTTCAGCCGAACAGCTTGTCGAGAGTGGGTCCCATGGGAACGGGCGGCATTATCTTGCCGCCGTCATGGGGCCAGCGGATCCTGCCGAGCGCAGCAGACGTGCCGCCATCCACATGCAACACCTGCCCGGTAATCGATATTGCAAGATCCGACGCGAGAAATAGCACTGCGTTGGCAAGCGCCTGTCGTGCAGGCGGGGCACCAAGCGGAATGTACATTCTCAGGGCCTTCTCCAACCATTCGGAGGGGGGCGGGGTCGCGTCGGCGTTCCCCGTGCTCATTGCTCGTGCGCCGGATTTCTTGTTGCCGGGACTGTCTGTCGTATCCGGTGCAATGACATTGACACGGATGCACTCAGGGCCGAGTTCCCATGCCATCGCTCTCGAAAAGTTCGTCGTTGCGGCTTTGGCGCCCGCATAGACTGCAATCCCTCCCGCACCGCGATGGGCCTCAATGGTGGTGAAGTTGATGATGCAGCCGCCGCGGCCGCTTTTACGCAGCAGTGGCACAGCCAGGCGCGTCGAATCCAGTACATAGCCGAAATTACGCTGAATATCTTCAGCGCAGCCTTCCGCTGTCTTCTCCATGAACGGAGCGTACACGACACCGCCAACGACATTGACGACGATGTCGGTGTGACCGAAAGCCGCGCCAGCGACCTCATAGAAACGGCGCAGCTGCTGCGGATCGATGGCATCAGCCACTTCGGCCACGACAGGCCGGCCCATCGCTCCCAGTTCGCACCGCGTTGCCGTCACGGCATCGGCGTTGTTATCGCAGAATGCGACATCAACCTCGGCCTCGGCCAGCGCCATCGTGATTGCCTTGCCGATTCCGTCAGCGCCACCGATGACGAAGGCCTTGCGGCCCTGCAGATTGCCGAGCCTGTCCATTATTCCCATGTCTCTCTCCCTTGGCTTGACGCTTAGCGGTCGTCAATGTCGATCCAGCGACCCGACCGGCCGGACTCGATAACGGCCTCGACCACCTTGTGCGCGTGCACTGCTTCCGCGAAGCTCGGTGACGCCGCCCTGCGATCCTTTATCGCGGCGAGCATGTCGTGGAACATCCATCCCATCGAGACCATATAGGCCGGTAGGTTTGCCTTGCTGAAGCCGGTGCCGGGGATGCGATAGAATTCTTCGGGCGTATCCAGCCATTCGCCCATCGTATTGCCCAGACCCAATTTGCTGGCATCACCAGCGTAGAGGCGGGCGGATATTCCGTCTCCCATTGTTGGATCGACATAGAGCAGTCTTCCCCGGGCGCCCCAGATCTCGATCCGGATGCGAGGCGCATCGGGCACTGCCCAACCCGTCTGGATGGTGCCGATCGCACCATTTTCCATCCGCAGAACCGCGCAGCCGAGATCGGCGGTGTCGGGTTGGAGCACGTCGCCGTCGGGATGACGCCATTCCTTGACCCCCGTTGTATCCGTGCCGGTCGCCGCACGTGCCTTTCCGATCAGGTGCATCAACAGCAGCATCGTGTGAGTGCCGTAATTCCGCCACCCACTGCCGCCGCTACTCGCCTCCGCAAGCCATTTGTAGGGAGCCACCCCTGCCCCCGCGTACGAGGCATGCGGATAGATGTATCCGGCATTATTGATCAGCGACGACAATAGCTGCGCATTGAAGCCGAGCGGCTCGCCCAGGAATCCCTCGTCGATGAGGCTCTTCATGTGCATGGCGGCTGGCACCCAGCGGAACTGGGCGTCGACTACGCCGACTAGACCCTTTTCGGCAGCCTTGTCGCGCTGCTCTACTGCCCGCGCTGTGTTCATCGCGAAGGGCAGCGAATTGTAGACATGCTTTCCGCCGGCAAGCGCCGCCATTACCATGTCAAAACGGTAGGCCGGACGGCTGCCCACATCGATGATGTCCAGATCGGGATCGGCGGCCATCTCCCGGAAATCCCAATAGGCGCGCGGCACGCCATATGCTTCGGCAGCTGCCTCGGCCGTTTCCCGGTGCGCCGTGCAAACGGCTGCAAGCTCGACCCCCGGCAGCATCCGCCATGCCGATCCGTGGACTTTCAGGCTCCAATTTGCGCCGATGATCCCAATCTTGCGTGTCATAGAAGTACCGCCAGACCGGCCTGCTCGCCGGATCCGAGCACAAATTGCATGACCGTCACGTTGATCTGTGCTTCAACAGCCTGCTAATGCGGCCCAGCCTGGCGCTTGATCAGTTCCACGACCCGGGCGAACTCGTCTCCCACACTGTGCAGTTCGCTGACCGGCTCATTGCTCTGGATTTCGGCGAAGTGCGTGGCGATGTCCTCGACGGAGGCCGGACGATCGCGCGGGCCCACCCAGCCGTCGCCCACGGCCACGAATGCACGTGCGTAGCGCGCACCGAGCGCCGAGTAGATCCCGTGCGTCGCCTGGCAATGTTCGCTGCACAGGTACACGGCGAGCGGCGTGACAAATTCCGGCTCCAATGCCCGTCCCATGTGCGCTGCGAGGGGGGCAATCGAGGCTGTCTTGGCCGGGTTCACGGCGCGGGCAAGCCGACTCTTCGCCGTTGGCAACAGCACGTTCGCATGGATCCCGTGACTTGCGCCGGCATTGCTGACGCCGAACGCGAGCCCCAGAAGCCCCGCTTTCGCCGACGCGTAGGCAATCTGGTCAGGGTGGGCTCCATAGGCGGCGGTAGAGGAGGCCGTGAAGAGGATGCGACCGTAGTGCTGCCGTTTCATGTGGCGAAACGCTGGCTGGCTGACGTGAAAGGCGCCCTTGAGGTGCACGTTCACCAAGGCGTCCAGGTCCTCCTCGGAAATGTCTCCGAACTCGCTCGCGCGCAGGAAGCCGGCGTTGTTGATGAGAATGTCCACGCGGCCAAAGGCATCCATCGCGGTGGCGATGATGGCCTCGCCGCCAGAGCGTGTCGCGACCGAGTCGAACGAGGCGGTTGCGCGGCCACCCGCAGCGACAATCTCGTCTACCACGCTTTGGGCAGCGGCCACGCTCCGATCTTCGCCCTCCGGGGTGACGCCAAGATCGTTGACCACGACGGTCGCACCGCGGGAGGCGAGTTCGAGCGCATAAGTGCGGCCGAGGCCGCCGCCCGCTCCGGTAACGACCGCTACGCGACCAGAAAAGTCGATTCTTTCCATGCGTGTCCGTACCTGCCCGTGCCCAGGCGCATGCCGCGAGGGGACACTCGCTGCGCCGAGTCTAGTGACCGGTCGAGAGCTGCATAACCCGCAGAATGCGAAATTGAACTTTCCCGAATCGCGAACAATTCGATGGCCGCGGTCTGGCATCATCATCGGTGTCCACCACGCGCGCCCACCAGGTCACGGAGAACACAAATCGATGGTTGCGGAAAGGGTGAAGCGCGGCGCGAGCGAGGCTGCCCAGGCAGTGATCGACCGGCATGTGCGCGAGGGAAAGGAAACAGGCATCCAGGTCGTCGCTTATCTCGGTGGCGAGCAGATCGTCGATGTGTGGGCGGGAGTCATGGAAGTCGGCACCGATCGCAAGGTCGACGGCGACTCGCTGTTCAACGTCTTTTCCGTATCCAAGGCCCTCTGCGACGTGGCGCTGTGGATCCAGATCGAAAGGGGCCTGGTCGAGCTTGACCAGCCGGTTGCGCGCTACTGGCCGGAGTTCGCACAGAACGGCAAGCACGGCGTCACCGTGCGCCAAGTGCTCTACCATCGTTCCGGTGTACCGCACATGCCCGAGGGCACGACACCCGAGACCCTTGCCGACTGGGATTGGGTAACCGACGGGATCGCGGCGCTCGCGCCGTTGTTTCCTCCGGGGTCGCGCAGCGCCTATCAATGCATCTCGCAGGGATTCATGCTCGGCGAGATCATTCGGCGGACCGACCTCAAGAAGCGAAGCTATCGTCAGTTCCTGATCGACGAGATCGCTGAGCCGTTGCGCGCACCGGATCTGCACCATGGCATCCCGGATGAAGTCGAATCGCGCGTCGCGATCATGAACGAGCCGGAAGCCACACACTTGTGGGCCGACGACTCGATGCACCTGAAGTCGATCCCGAAGGCCGTGTACCTCGGCAAGAAGGTCTGGGAACGGCCTGACATGCGCCGTGCGGTCGTGCCGTCCACGGGCGGTATCTTCAGTGCCCGCAGTGAAGCCCGGTTCTGGGCAATGCTGGCCCAGGGCGGCGAGCTCGACGGTGCGCGCATCCTCTCGGAAGGCACGGTGCGCCACTTTCTCGAACCGGTGCCCCGGCTCGGCAGCGAGCCGGATCCCGTCATCCTCATGCCGCACGTTCCGCTCGGAGCAGGCGGCATCTGGCTCAGCATGCCGTTCCAGCCGGCCTTTCCAGGACGCGGTCCTCGCGTCCTGATCAAGCCGGGTTACGGTCATTCGATCGGCTGGGCCGACGTCGACAACCGGTTCGCCGTGGCGATCTGCCACAACCAGCTTTTCAACCCGCACACGCCCGAGCAATGCCGCATGACGCCGATCGGCGATGCGATCCGGGCGGCCGTGGGTATTCGCTACGATTGACGCGACCAGGGCACGCACCACGCAAGGCTTTCACATGAACGCATCGCTGCAGATCCAGGATTTCGACGACCCTCGCTTCGACCCGTTCGCCGAGATCGAGCGGACCATGGGGCTCGACGACATTGCGAACCCGCATCCGCGTCTCGCCGAGTTCCGCAGGCTCGGTCCGGTACACCGGACCAGCTACCGCGAGGCCTTCGGCTTTCCGCCGGACATGACGATGGCCGACCTGCCGCGGTTCATGGTGGTGGACTACGAGCGCATCCAGGAGATCCTGTACGACGCGGAAGCGTGGTCGAACGAAATCTACATGCGGAACCTGGGTCGAGCGTTCGGTCGCAGCATCACGACGATGGATCCTCCGGAGCACACGAAGTACCGCAAGCTCTTCCAGCGCGCTTTCACACCCGCGGCGCTCGCGAAATGGGGCCGCGAGGTCGTCACCCCGGTGGTCCATCGGCTGATTGACGGATTCGCGCAGCGAGGCTCGGCGGAGTTGGTGCGCGAATTCACCGTCGAGTATCCCTTCCGCTTCATCTACGGTCAGGTCGAACTGCCCGACGAGCACGTCGACGTCTTCCACCGGCTGGCCGTGGGTCTCATGTGCGTCGTGTCGGACATGGAGCACGGGCTGGAAGCGAATCGGAAGATGGGTGCCTACTTCGAGCAGCTCGTGCGACAGCGACGGGCGCACCCGGGCACCGATCTCATCAGCGTGCTCGCGACGTCGGACGTGGAAGGCGAGCGGCTGCCCGATGAGATCCTCGTCGGATTCCTGCGGCAGCTGCTTAACGCCGCCGGCGACACGACCTACCGAGCAACGAGCACGCTGCTCGTCGCCCTGTTGACGCAACCGGAGTTGCTCGACGCCGTGCGCAAGAACCGCGACCTCCTCGGGCTGGCGATCGACGAGGCCCTGCGCTGGGATCCACCCACCATGGCCATCATCCGCAGCCCGCGGCGGGACGTGGAGATCGGAGGAGTGACCATTCCCGCCGGCGCTGCAGTCGACATCGTGATCGGCTCGGCGAACCGGGACGAGGTCGTCTTCCCCGACCCGGAGCGGTTCGACCTGCAGCGCGATCCGCGCACGAAACTCATGACGTTCGGTCGCGGGCCGCACGTGTGCATCGGTCAGCATCTCGCCCGGCTCGAGATCACCGTCGCCATCAATGCGCTGCTCGACCGGTTGCCGAACCTGAGGTTGGATCCGGAGCGCCCCGCGCCCGAGGTCGTCGGGCTGGTCAAGCGCTCGCCGGTGTCGCTGCACGTCGTCTTCGATCGCTGAGCACGGGGCATGAGGCACATGTCGCCGCGTGAGGAATTCGGGCGTGAGCGACGCCGACGCGATCTTTGATTTCATCGTCGTGGGTGCCGGCTCGTCTGGCTGCGTGCTGGCCAACCGGCTTTCCGCCGACCCTCGAGCAAACGTGTTGCTGATCGAAGCGGGTCCGGACGATTCGAGCTTCCTGTACCGCATGCCAAAGGGGTTCGGGAAGATTCTCGGCACGCCTTCGATGATCTGGCACTACGAGGCCGAAGGCGACGAGGGCAACGCTCATCGACGCGCGATCTGGCACCGGGGCAAGACGCTCGGCGGCTCGAGCAGCATCAACGGCATGGTCTACATGCGCGGGCACCCGCGCGACTACGACGAGTGGCAGGCAAACGGCTGTGCCGGGTGGGGTTGGCAGGAAATGTCGCGCTGCTTCCGAGCCATCGAGCATCACTCGCTGGGCGATGACTCGATCCGGGGAGTCGGCGGGCCTTTGTCCATTACGCCGCATCCGGGCCAGGATCCAGTCTGCGATGCCGTGATCGAGGCGGGGGCGAGGCTCGGGCTGGAGAAGCGCAACGACATCAACCGCCCCGAGCACGAGGGCATCGCGTACGTCACCCGCACGATCGCGGATGGCGTGCGCATAAGTTCGGCACGAGCGTTCCTCGAACCCGTCCGGGCGCGTCCGAACCTGCGGATCGTGACCGGCGTGCGGATCGATCGAGTGCGCTTCGAAGGGGCAAGGGCCGTAGCCGTGCAAGGCGTGCGCGATGGATCGCCCGTGGAGTTCCGGGCTGGCCGCGAGATCATCCTGTCCGCAGGAGCGCTCGGATCGCCGCAGATATTGCAGCGCTCAGGCGTCGGCCCGGCGTCATTGCTGCGCGAGTTGCAGATTCCGGTCGTGTCGGACCTGCCGGGCGTCGGCGCGAACATGCGCGAGCACTACCTGCTGATGATGAACTACCGGCTGCGCGGCGTGCCTGGGCTGAATCGTGAGTTCAGCGGCCTGCGGCTGGGCTGGAACCTTCTCAAGTGGCGGCTGCTGCGGGAAGGCGTGATGGCGAATGGCTCGCACGACGTTTGCGCGTTCATCCGCAGCCGCCCCGGCCTCGATCGCCCGGATGCCGAAATCCTCATGGCGCCGTGGTCGCTCGGCGCGAGCGGATTCGACGCGCATCCGGGCATGCACCTGTTCGCATACGTCCTCAGGCCGGAGAGCAGCGGCGTCCTGCGCATCCAGTCGCCCGATCCGGAGGCGGCGCCGGTCATCCAGCCAAGATACCTGGCCACTCACGCCGATCGCGAGACAGCGATCGGCAGCTTCCGCTTCATACGCCGCATGACGCAGACCGAGCCATTGCGCGCGCTCGTCGCGGAGGAAACGTACCCCGGTCCGGCGGTGGAGTCGGACGAGCAGATCCTCGATGCGTATCGCCAGCGCGGACAGATCGGGCATCACGCAGCGGGGACCTGCCGGATGGGCGCAACCGACGACCCGATGGCGGTGCTCGATCCGCGCCTGCGCGTGCGGGGAGTGTCGGGCCTTCGCGTCATGGACATCTCCGTCATGCCGACGCTGGTCTCCGGAAACACGAACGGTCCGGCGATGGCCATGGCCTGGCGCGCAGCCGAATTGATTGCGGAGGACAACGCATGAACGCAGAATCCCTCGCGAGCGTGCCGGCCCACGTGCCCGCAGAGCTCGTGGTCGACTTCGACATCTTCAATCCCACGTCCGGAAGCGAGGACATCTACGAGCGGTGGCGTAGCCTGCAGTCGGGCACGGACGCCCCGCTCAGATGGACGCCCCGTAACGGCGGGCACTGGATCGCGCTGCGTGCCGAGGACATCGCAATCATGTTCGCGGATCCGACGCGATTCTCCTCGAAATGCGTCGGCATCCCGGCAGGCAAGCTGCCGATGCGCATCCTGCCCATCGAATCCGATCCGCCCGAGCATGCAGGCTACCGCGCGATCCTGAATCCCGCGCTCTCGCCGAAGCGCGTCGCCGAACTCGCGCAGGTCGCGCGCGAGGTTGCGATCGAACGCGTCGAGGGCTTCCGTGCCCGCGGGCAGTGCGAATTCATGGCGGATTTCGCCAAGCACCTGCCGATCATCGTCTTTCTGCGTCTCGTGGACCTGCCGGTGCAGGACCGGGTCATGCTGCTCGAGATCTCGGAGAAGATGCACCACAGCCCGCGACCTGGAGGAGCGCCAGCAGGCCTTCGCGGACCTGAATCGCTATCTGGATCACTGGGTGGAAAAGCGCCGCCGTTCGCCCGGCGACGATCTCATCAGCCGCGTCGTCAATGCGACGGTCGGTGGACGTCCGATGACCGACGAGGAGATTCACGGCTATCTCTCGACGGTGTTGTTCGGTGGCTCGGATACCGTAGCCTCGACGCTGGGCTTCGTGGCACTGTTCCTGGCGACGCACCCCGGGCACCGGCAGCAACTCGTGCGCGAGCCGGCGCTGGTCCCGAACGCTGTCGAAGAACTCCTGCGGCGGTTTGCCGTGGCAGCGCCCGCGCGCGTTGCCGCCTGCAACTTCGATTACAAGGGCGTGTCCATTCGTGCCGGCGAATCGATCCAGCTCGCAGGACTACTGCACAATCTGGACGAGCGCGTCTATGCCGACGCCATGACCGTGGA
>CAWBAG010000005.1:0-527213 GCA_963786705.1 uncultured Gammaproteobacteria bacterium | reverse complement strand
ACTTCGAGCCGCGGCATGGGCCGCCCGACGAGCTCGAATTCCAGGCTGTCCGTGTGCCGCCGGCCCGACAACAGGAAGACGTCGGGCATGGACAGGTCCGTGTTGCGTTCGTTGGTCTTCTCCGAGCGCGCGAGTGAAGTTCGCAGGGACAGTTGCCCGTCCGCGAGTTCGAGCTTCACGCCCGCTTCCGCATTGCGGCTCTCCTCGGGGGGAGTATTGGTCGAGCGATCGTCGAGCGCATACAACTCGCCCGACGGATTGAACGACGTCCCATACGACGCATACCAGGTCTGCGCCGGCGTCGGCTGGTAAAGCACGCCTGCCCGCCAGCTGAAGACGTCGTCGGTCCGCGAGAGATCGCCCTGCGGCTGGGGTCGGTCGTAATCCGCGTCGAAATTGTCGAAGCGACCGCCGAGCAGCAGCTTCCACTGCGGTGTCAACGCAATGTAGTCCTGCAGGTAAACACCGACGGTGCTGGCGCGGTAGCTCACAGGATTGACGCGCACGATGCTCGAAAAGTAATTGTCCGGCAGCGTCGGAAAGGCGTTCGGACCACCGACGGTCGTCGCCGGGTTCAGGGCTGCGCTCGCGTAGTTCCAGCGATTCGCGTCCTCGCGCACGAGTTCCAGCCCCGCGAGGACGTCGTGCCGCATGCCACCCCATGCAAACGACGTGACGTAGTCGGTCTGGCTGGTCCAGGTTTCCTCTTCTCCGCCGCGAGCCTGGCGCTGGCGACCGTCACGGTCGCGTCAGTGATCACAGTCGTGCCCCGGCGAGGCGAGGCGCCGTGGCCAGAGGTCACGTGAATAATCCGCGTACCGCAGGGCATGCGCGGCTGCTCGACTCGTCGATCCGGTCGCGATACGCCAGCGTGCTGATCCCGTTTCATTTTTCTCGTCGTCAGCGTTGCCAGGCCGTCGAAGCGATCCAGCGGCACGTCGAGCGGCTCGCCAGCGAATACGGCACGCCGTAATCGGGCGGGTCTGACGTCCTGCGGCCGGAAATCGCCGCGGTGAACTCGTGGTCGTGCCGAGTCCGAACACGATCAACGGCGCGACGCCCCAGCGTTCCTGCCGGACTACGTCGCGGAAGCTGTCCGTGTCGGTGTACATCGCGTTGACGCGGACGGCCGTGGTCTCCCCCAACGACTGGTTCACGTCCGCCGTGACGCGTGCGTAGTCGTACGACCCTGCGGTGGCCGCGAACTCGGCGAAGTCGCGTGCCACGGGCACCTTGCTGACCTGGTTGACGACACCGCCGGTAGAGCCGCGGCGAACAGCATCGACGCGGAGCCACGCAGCACGTCGATCTGCTCCAGGTTGAAGACCTCGCGGTTGTACTGCGCGATATCGCGCATGCCGTCGAGAAACAGGTCGCCCACGATCGAATAACCGCGCAGGGTGATGTTGTCGCCGATACGGCCGCCCTCGCCCGCGTTGAACGTGAGGCTCGCGACACTGCGCAGTGCCTCCTCGAGCGAGTCTGCGCCCCGGTCCTCGATCAAGGGCGCGGTCACGACGGTCACGGACTGGGGAATGTCCATCAGTGACTGGTCCATGCGCCCGACGCGAGTCGTCACGGGCTGATAACCCGCCGATTCACGAAGTTCATCGGCCTCGACGCGAATCGGCGGCATCTGCTGCTCCGACCCGGACGACGGACTGCCAGGCGCTGGCGGCTCGACGGACAATGCAGGTGCGGAAGCGGAGAGCGCGAAGGCGGTCATCGCCGCGCCGAGCGGAAGTCGCCCGCCGATGTGTCGTGCGCAAGGGGCGCCAGGGCCGGAACGGTCATGGGAGTTCATGCGGGTTGCCTCTGTATTAGCCCGAATAGTAACGATAATGATTCGCATTACTATTTGCAAAAGACATTTGACCCCACACGACGATGCTCCCCCGCCTGCCGCGAATCTGTCGCCGACCCGCCGCCCTGAATCGGCTTGCCCTGCTTGCCGCCGTGTGGTCGACGATCGTTCCTGCTGTCGCGGATCCGGCCGACGCGCCGAGTCCTCGGGCAGCGTTGGTGCTGGCTGCGAGTTACATCGGAGACAGCCGGTTGAATGCGCGCGGCGGTCGGCAGGAAGGGTTCGCGTACGTCGACAACGTGGAATTCGCCGCTCACCTCGACGCCCAGCGGGCCTTTGGCTTGCGCGGGCTCCAGTTCTTCGCATCGGCGCTGCACAACAACCAGGCGACATTCAGCGACACGCATGTCGGCGACCTGACGGTCGCCTCGAACATCGACACCGACGCCGGACTGCGTCTTTATGAGGCGTGGGTCGACTGGTCGCTCCCCACCGCGCGCGCGACCTCCATCCGCGCCGGCCTCTACGACCTCAATTCGGAATTCGACACGACGGAGTCCCGCAGTCTGTTCGTGAATTCCGCCTATGGCATGGGACAGGACCTGGCGCAAACAGGGGAGAACGGCCCGTCGGCCTTTCCGGTCAACGCGTTTGGCGCAAGGATCGCCTGGTCACCGCGCGACACCTGGCTGCTCGAGTTTGCGGTCTTGGACGGCGTGCCGGGACGGCCCGGGCAGCCCGGGCAGCCTGGGATCGACTTCTCGACGTCGCAGGGCGCGCTGCTCATCGCCGAGGCGACCACGTCGGCCGGACCGTCTTCGCAGATCAGCATCGGACACTGGCGCTACACCGCCAGCCGATGATCTGGTTGCGCGAGACGCTGCAGGTCTCCCGACGACGCGTCGACACTCGACCGGTCAACGCGTCGACCGGCGCGCGTGGACCGCCTGCGGCAGCGCGAACGAACAATCTGGATTTCTCGGCGGGCATCGTCACTCTCTGGCCCGGCACGCGCGGCGACCAGTTCGGTGTCGCCGCATCGGCCACCCCGAGCGACGTCGCGGTCAATCCGACGGTCGCGGCCAGTCCGACCGCAGTACTTCGTGCATCCCGGCCTCGCGCGGCGCGTGCGCAACTCCGTCGCCGTCGGCCTGCGAATCGACGCTAGGTTCGAAGGATGACCACGGCATGCGGCGCAGCGGGCTCGTCACGAATCCAGTGGACTTGCCTATGGTTTTGAGAGGTTCTGCCGATTGGATTCGTTGCCGCGACGGTAGCAGGATCGGTTCGACGCAATTCGCGCGCCGGCCTCATCGAACAGACGAGCTTCTCCTGCTGGCGACATTGGAACAGAGACATGACCCGTACGACAGCATCGAGCGACGCGACTTCCCGAAGTGGACGCTCAAGGTCCAGGTCATGCCCGAGGCGGATGCGGCCAAGGTGCCCTATCACCCCTTCGATCTCACCAAGATCTGGCCGCACAAGGACTATCCGTTGATCGAGGTGGGCGTCATGGAACTCAACCGGAATCCGGAGAACTTCTTTGCAGAGGTCGAGCAATCCGCGTTCAACCCGGCCAACGTCGTACCTGGCATAGGCTTCTCACCGGACAAGATGCTGCAGGGGCGGCTCTTCGCGTACGGCGATGCGCAACGGTACCGGCTCGGCACCAATCACCACCTGATTCCGGTGAACGCTCCGCGCTGCCCTGTGCACAGTTACCATCGCGACGGCACCATGCGGGTCGACGGCAATTTCGGCGGCACGCTCGGCTACGAGCCCAACGACCAGGGCGAATGGGCCGAGCAACCGGACTACCGCGAGCCGCCACTGAACCTGGACGGCGCCGCCGACCACTGGAACTACCGGGAGGACGACGACGACTACTTCTCGCAGCCGCGCGCGTTGTTCCGCCTGATGAAGCCGGAACAGCAACAGGCGCTGTTCGACAATACCGCACGGTCACTCGGCGGCGCGCCCCTGGAGATCCAGCGTCGCCACGTCGCCAACTGCACGAAGTGCGATCCGGCCTATGGCGCGGGCGTAGCGAAGGCCCTGGGTCTGTGAGCCCTGCCTTGCCCGAAGGCAGTAACCGAGCGGATTAAACTGGCACCTCGCCAAATTCACGATCGTAGAGGACCTCGCATGGAAACAAGAAATTGAAATCGCCATCGATCGACATCGGCATCGACGACAAGGACCGGGGCAAGATCGTGCGCGGCCTGTCGGAACTGCTGGCCGACAGCTACACGCTGTACCTGATGACGCACAACTTCCACTGGAACGTCACCGGGCCGCAGTTCAACAGCCTGCACCTCATGTTCATGGCGCAATACACCGAGCAGTGGAACGCGCTCGACCTGATCGCGGAACGCATTCGCGCGCTCGGCCACCCGGCGCCCGGGCACGTACAAGGAGTTCGTAAAGCTGGCTTCGATCCGCGAAGTCGACGGCGTGCCGAACGCGGACGACATGGTCCGTCACCTCGTCGCCGCGCAGGAGGCCACGGCGCGGACGGCACGGAAGCTGTTTCCGGTGGTCGACTCTGCGAACGACCAGCCCACCGCCGACCTGCTGACGCAACGCCTCGAGGTTCACGAGAAGACCGCCTGGATGCTGCGCAGCCTGCTGGAGGCCTGATCGCTCGCGGCCGAGCGCGACCGCCGGGCGACGCAACGCCGTCGTCCGGCCACGAGTGCCGTTGCTGCAGGCGTATGCTCTGCGTCGTGTCGGGACGTCGCGCGGAGGTCCGATGCAGTACTGGCGGGACACCTGCTGCTTCCTGGCGACGGTCTCGTGGCTCGTGCCAGGCTGCACGACGCAGAGCTATGCACCGACCACCGCTGCCGGCACGCTCGAACTCAAGATCAAGGCGGGTGACGAGATTCGCGTCGTGACGACGCGGCGCGAACGCCTGACGTTCGAAGTCACCGAAGTTCGCAGCGATCGGTTCGTCGGCGTGACCGTCAAGCCACGCCCGAAGGAACTGCGTCCGGAGGGCCAGTCATTGACTGTGCCATTCGACGAACTCGCACTGCTCGAGGTCACGCGTGTCGAGGCGGGCGGCGTCGTGCTCGCCACGGCCATCGTGCTGGTGACCGTCTCGGCGTACGCGGCGGTGCTGGGCGCGGTGCCGATGCTGCCGCCAGGACCGTGAGGCGCACCCCGGTGAAGACGTTTGCGGGAACGTCCGGTGTGATCGTCGCGCTCCTGATGACCGGCGCATGCACGTACCACCAGTCGTTGCGACACCCGAAGCTGCCGCAACTCGTACCGGTCGAAACGTCCATGGATTGCGCGCAGATCGACCTGGCGATCGACCGCGCCGACACCGTGCGCTGGGTCATCCGCGATGACGGCGGGAGCCTCGAGACGAGCGGGCACAAGGCTGCGCGATATGCCGGCAACGCCGTCGTGGTACCACTGAGCCTGCTCTCGTATTTCCCGACCTATATCGACGATGGAGGTCACACCGTGCTCGATGCGGCCGATCGGCGCATCCAGGAGTTGCTGGTCCTGAAGCACGACCGCGGTTGCCAACCGCGCGCGACCGCGATGCCGGGCCTGGACGACGCGGCCGTGCTGGCGGAACTCGAGGTCGTGCAGGCGGCGCTCGAAAGCGACGGCGGCAACCAGGCGCGCTTGTTCAACGAGCGGACGCGATTGCTGGACGGGCTGCGCAGCGTCCAGCCCGCCGTACCGCAAACACCGCCCTGAACTCTCCGCAAGGTCCGTGACCGGCGGCCCGGTCTGCGCCCCTGTCAGGAATTGAACCGGGGACACTTCTCGTTGCCTTAGTGGCCAGCCAATGAACGTATACTTCGGCGTCCGGATGCGCCCGATACCTTCGAGGCCGATACACGCCGCAAAGAGCGGTCCGGGCGCTGGACAGGGAACAATGACCGGAGGCTGTTTCGACATGCGTTCGATGCTCGCCGTCATCGCGGCGGCCACCATGATTCTCGTGCAAGCGGTGGTCGGCACTGCGCTGGCCGCGGACCAGGCAATTCGCCAGGAAACGGTGCAGTTCGCCAAGGGCGCGACGTCCGTCGCCATCAAAGGCCAGATCAAGGGCAGCGCGACCGTGGACTATCGGGTGCGCGCGGGCGCTGGCCAGACGCTCTCCGTCATGCTCCGGCGGACTAACCCGCAGAATTATTTCAACGTGAATCCTCCGGGCTCGGACGTCGCAATGTACGTCGGGCAGTCCGGGGAGGATTTCACGGGCATGTTGCCCACGGACGGCGACTACGTGGTCCGCGTCTACCTGATGCGGCCCGCGGCGCGCCGCAACGAATCGAGCGACTACACGTTGACAATCGCCATCACGGGCCAGGCGCTCGCACCCAGAGCCGTGTCCACCGACGCCGTCGTCCCCGGAACGCAGTTCCACGCTTCGGCGAGTATCGAGTGCGTGCCGTATCTCGCGACCGCACCACAGCGATGCGAGGCCTTCGTGATCCGTCGGGCTTTCGATGGCAGCGCGACCGTCGAGATTCCGCAGTTGCAGGACGGCAAGCGTCGCATCCTGTTCGTGCACGGCAAGGCCGTCGCGTCGGATGCGCCGGACCCGATTGCCGTATCCCGTCGGGGCGACGTCAGTGTCGTCAGGATCGGCGTGGACGAGAGTTACGAGATTCCCGATGCACTCGTCAGCGGCGGCTGAAGAACGACCGACGCAATGACACTGTCTCGACAGTCGCGCGTGCGTCTCGCGTTCCGTCTGCTGCTGGTTCTGACGCTGGTGATCGTTTACGCCGGCTTCCCCGCCCGCGCCATTGCGGCACCCGAGCTCGACCTGGAGTCCCCGCTGCAGCAGGCAAGTGTCCAGGTCCTGCAGCAGGACGGCGTTACGGTGAGCCTGACGGTTCCGGGCGACGAAGACGCTTCGCAGGACTTCGGCGTGAAACTCGCCGATTTCGGCATTCAACCGATCTGGATGCGGATCGAGAACGAAAGCGACACGGACTACTGGCTGCTGCCCATCGCGATCGATCCGGATTACTACTCCGCGGACGAAGCCGCACTGGTGACCGGCGCCAGGCTGTCGAAGCAGCAGCGCGCCGAGAAGACGGCGCTGTTCCGCGCAAATGCCCTGACCTTCTTCGTGAAGGCCGGAACCGTCAACGAGGGTTACATCTACGCGTCCCACGCGCGGGGCGGCCGGTTCGTGGACGTGCGCTTGTCGGGACACCTGCGCAGCATACGATTGCGATTTGCGGTGCTGCTCCCGACACAGGGGTTCGACTACGAGCGGTCGGCCCTGCGCCAGCTGTACGCGCAGGTGCACGACCTGCCGGACCTCACGGCGCCGGAGCTGCGGGAACGCCTGCGCGGATTACCCTGCTGCGCAAGCGACGCGAGCGCCTCGGGTATGGGCGATCCGCTGAACGTCGTGCTGGTCGGTTCGGGCGAGGACGCGATGGCGTCGCTGACCGCGAGCGGCTGGACCTTTACCGGGGCCATCACCGTCGACAGCATCCGCAGGATGGTGGGGGCGGCCGTCGCGGAGAAGTCTTTCCTCACCGCACCGGTGAGTTCGCTGTATGCCTTCGGCCGGAAGCAGGACGTCGCGTTGCAGCGCGGCCGGTCGACGATCTCGCAGCGCAACCACATGCGGCTCTGGTTGGCGCCCTTCCGGTGCGAAGGCCAGCCCGTGTGGATCGGGCAGGTGAGTCGCGACATCGGCGTGAAAATGACGCGCAAGTCGCCGACGCTGACGACCCACGTGATCGACCCGGTCGTCGACGAGTCGCGAGAGTACCTGTTGCACAGTCTCCTGCATCGTGATGCCGTAGGCCGATTCGCGTTCGTGAGGGGCGTCGGCGAGGCAGGCGCCGACACGCCGCGCACCAACCTGACCGGCGACCCCTACATCACCGACGGCATGCGCCTCGTCGTCTGGTTGTCGCGGACGCCGGTGCCGCCGGACCATGCCGAGGATCTCGGCTGGAACGATTCGGCGGATCCGGTCCTCGAAGGCCGCGGCGAGCATTCGAAGATTCCGGCGCTGCGCGACCCGTGATCGCGGCCGGGACGAAGGCGACCAGCAAGGATCTACGGCTATTTTGCCGCGACCTGCGTCGCCGTCGGCTCGCTCCACCTGCGCGCGGCCAGTTCACCCTGGCGTGCGTAGTCGACCGCTTCGCCCAGCACCATCGCCGCTTCCTGGGGCGCGTGGAAACCCATCGAGTTCTCCGCGGCGATGAAGTCGAGCCGCCATTGCGCCTTGCGCTGCAACTCGAGCGCGTCCTGCAGCTGCGCCTCGGTCGCACCAGCCTGCTTTGCGGTCTGCACGGCGTCCAGCAGGGCCACGATCGCAGTACCGCCACGCTGCAGCAACTCGAAGTTCCGGGTCTGGATCACGTCCACGCGTGACTTGATTTCCTCTTCGGAGAAGTGATGGCACGTCTGGCACGCGCGGTTGACGTTCAGCAGCGGGCTGCGCACCCAGTGGTCCGAGACCTTGGTCGCGCCGTCGCGCATGTAAGGCATGTGGCAGTCGGCGCAGCCGACGCCGCTGCGCGCGTGAATTCCCTGGCTCCACAGCTCGAATTCCGGATGCTGGGCCTTCAGGATCCTCGCGCCGCTTTCGGCGTGCTTGTAGTCGAAGAACTGCTCGCCGTCGGGGAACTTCGTCTCGTTCCAGAACTTCTCCGTATCCCCGGCTCGCAGGCCTTGTCCCCAGGGGAAGGTGAGCGGCATCTTGGTCGAACAGTAGTACTCGACGTGGCATTGCCCGCAGACGTAGGAGCGCATTTCCGTGCGCGTGCCGTCCACGTTCGGGTCATAAGGCCTGGCGCGCGCGCCCGCACGCCACTGCTCGATCGACGGCAGGTGCGGCACCGCGGCGGCGGAGGCGGCCAGTGCCTGTATGCCGTTGATGAAACCCGGGCGCGTCACGCGCAGCTTCATCGTGCCCGGATCGTGGCAGTCGACACAGGAGACGGGGTGCGCGTGTCCGGACTCGTGCAACTTGGCATTCAGCTCCTGGTACGTGAACTTGTAACTCTCGGCGAAGCCCTTCATGGCATCGCCGTCCCCCAGGCTGCGGTAGAGCGGCATGATCGAGGCGTGACAGTGCAGGCACGAACCGGACTGCGGCTTGGTGAGACGCTCGGTCTGTTCCTGGTCTGCGAGCATGTACGCGTGCCCGCGGCGGTCACGATAGTCGATGGAGAACGCGTAACCGAGGAACATGCGCTTCAACCACGGGTCGCGTTCGATCTTCTCCGCCGGCAGCGCTTCGCTGCCGCCATGTCCACCGAAGCGCGTGCGGGTGGTTATCGCGGTGCGCTGGTACGACTCGAACTGCTTCGGCCAGTTGACACCCCACTGCGCCGGATCGGTCGTGTCCTCGGTGACTTCCACCAGGCGCACGTAGGGATTCCTGGCCTCGCTCTTTCGTTCGCTGATATTGATCAGCAACGCGGTCACCGCGGCCGTGATCACCGCCACGACAATCGCAATCCCGATCGTCGCGGGCAGGGACCAGCCTTTTTGCAGCTTCGTCATGATGCGTCACCTTCGTATTCGTCCGTTCGCCCGGGGCCGCCGAGGCCTGTCGTTTCGCCATGGCCTACGCCGGAATGACAGTGCACGCATTGCACTTCGACCGGGTCGCCGTTCACTCCACCGACCAGTTCATGCACGAGGTCCTCGTGGCAGGCGAGGCAGTTCTCCTGCAGGATCCGCGCGTTCTTCGGCTTGATCATGATCGGCTCGTGGAAGTCCTGGAACGTGAACCCCTTCGAGTGGTGATACCCGTTCTCGGCCTTGGCGACGTACTTGCCGATGAAGTCGTGCGGCAGGTGGCAGTCGACGCACTTGGCGACCGCGTGATGCGAGCTCTTCTGCCAGCTGTCGTACTGCGGCCGCATGATGTGGCAGTTGACACATGCCTGCGGGTCGGAGCTGAGGTAGGAGAACCCCTCGGCGTAGAGGAACGTGAACGCGCCGACACCCATCAATACGCCTGCGAGCAAGGCCAGCAACAACACCGAGCCCTTGCCTGACGTGTATCGATTCATGGCCCGCATACGTCGCATCGCCAATCCACGCTCGCGCCGCGACCGATCCGTAGCGCATTGTAAGCCCCGAGGATCCGATGCGCGCAAAGCGACCGCTTCGGCAGACACTGACGCGTCCCGTGATCAACGACAGGTAACATGCGCACCAGGGCACGCGAGCCGCGTCGGGGCGCCCCGATTCGAGCCCCGTGCCGAGGGAGCTGCATGAAAAGATCTGCCTGCGCGGCCGGACTGGTGTTGCTGGTCGTGCCCTTCGCTCACGCGGACCCATTCGTGGTCCGCAACCAGAGTCCGCTGCTCGCGCTCTATGGCCTGCCCTCGCCGCTGCCAGCGCGACTGCCGGCCCCCGGCATCGGCCACATCGCCGGCGTCGTCAACTGGGGCAATTCCGCGGTCACCGAAACCACCGGCCCGGCGAGTTTCACCATCGACGGCGAGGTCTTCGAAGCGCGGGTGCACGTCGAACGGGCGTTGGGTGCGCGATTCGCCGTGCACGCGGAGGTCGCGTGGCGACAACTGAGTGAGGGATCGCTCGACGACTTCATCGACGATTGGCACGGGATATTCGGCCTGCCCGATGGCTCGCGCAGCCAGCTGCCGGCGGACGAATTGCTCATCGAATACCGCGCGGCCGAGACCGCCGAACTGCGTGTCGACGAGAGCACCTCAGGAATCGCAGACGTGCCGCTCGCTCTCGGCTACCAGCTGTACGCTTCGGACTCGCGCGCGTTGGCAACCTGGCTCACGGTGAAGGCTCCAGTCGGCAGCGTCGAAGACTTCACGGGCAGCGGTGCGATGGATGTGGCGGTAACGCTTGCGGGGGACTCTCGACTGGGCGAACGCTGGCAGCTGTTCGGACAGGTTGACCTGGCCTGGCTTGGTGAAGGCGACCTCCTGCCGGAGTTGCAGGAGGACCATGCGTGGGCGTTGATGGCCGGAGTCACGTGGAACGCGTGGCGAGGCCTCGATCTCACGACGCAGGTCGCGGCGAACTCCGCCGTCTTCGAGAGCGGCGCGACCAATTTCGACGGCGATGCCGTGGTGCTCACGTTTGGCGGCAGCTACCGGACCAACGGCGGCTGGCAGTTCGATCTAGGTATCAGCGAAGACATCGAAGTCGATGCCTCACCGGACGTGGCGTTCAACTTCGTGGCCCGACATGGCTTCTAGCCACTTCGGGCCGCTGCCCGACGAAGTCGCGTGCCATTCCGTCTCGCGTTCCACCACCGCAATGGTCGCGTTCGACTGAGGTCCCCGACCAGTGGCCCTGGGCGCAACAATGCACGTGTTCGAGGTCCGGCTGGCGGACGCGGACCGCCACGTCTACGAGACGCTCACGGTGCGCGTCGCGCGACATCCGTCGGAATCGGCCGAGTTTCTCTGGACACGCGTGCTCGCATACTGCCTCGAATACGTCGACGGCATCGCATTCTCGAAAGGACTCTCCGACCCGGACGAGCCCGCGATCAGCGTCCGCGACCTGACCGGTGCGCTGCGGGGCTGGATTGAGGTTGGCGTGCCCGACGCGGGCCGGCTGCACAAGGCTGCAAAGGCGGCACCGAAGGTTGTCGTGTACACGCATCGCGACGCGGACCTGCTGATGACGCGTCTTGCCGGTGAGCGCATACACCGCGGAGAAGCACTGCGCGTGCGCGTAGTGGACCCTGACTTGCTGGTCGCGCTCGTTGCGCGGCTCGACCGACGCATGGATTTCGACCTCGCAGTGTCCGACGGGACACTCTACGTAACGTTGAAAGGCGAGACGTTGACGGGAACGGTCGATGAGCGAACCATTGCGAGCAGATGACCTCGCGGGCAGCACTGAGGTCGGAAAACGTCGACCCGACACTTCCTGGCATTTCCTCGCCGTCGCTTACTCGCACCGGGATCATCGTGCCGCCGTTCTTGCAGCACACGGAGCCGGTGCAGACGCGCGAACGGTCGTGCGACGAACCGCACCTGCCCGTCCGTCAAGAAGCGCAAAGGGCGGCGAAGAATCGTGCCCGGTGTCAACCCGGGACGGTCCTCGTGCGTAGAATTCCAGTATCCGCGTTACGCCTGCGAATACGGCGGCGTGCGCTGACCCTTCCGGCAAGGCCTATGCGCATCAAGTAGAGTGGCCGGGCGCGAAGGCGCGAAACATCAACGGACTCCGCAACGTATCCATGTCGTCATTGCAACGCTCATGTCCACTGCTGCTCCTGCTGCTCGCGACGGCGGGCTGCGCCGTGGGTCCGGAGCCGCGGACCCCGTCCGACGCCGAACTCGGCGTCCCCGCGAGTTTCCGCGCCGCCATGCCGTCCTCGGGCGACTCGGCGACCGAGCTCGGTCGCTGGTGGCAGCAGTTCGACGACCCGGTGCTGGCCGGCCTGGTCGACCAGGCACTCGCCGCGAACACTGACGTGGACGCGGCTGGAGCCCGCGTCCGGCAGGCGCGCGCCGCATTGCGAAGCTCACGTGCGGGCTGGTGGCCGTCGCTCGGTGCGGGCGCGACGGCGACGCGCCTGTTCAAGGACGACGCGGGTTCCGGTAGTACGGAAAGCACCGTCTACGACGCGGGCTTCGACGCGGCATACGAGGTCGACCTGTTCGGGGGCCAGCGCCGGAGCGACCAGGCGGCACGGGCCGACCTCGAATCCGTGGAGGCGGACCTGCACACGGTGCAGCTGGCGGTCGCCGCCGAAGTCGCGCTGAATTACGTCGACGCACGACTGGCGCAGCGACAACTGTCCATCGCGCATGCCAACCTGGCCGCGCAGGACGAAACGCTGCAGATCGTCGGCTGGCGCCTGCAGGCCGGCCTCGTCAGCTCGCTCGACCTGGAGCAGGCGCGACAATTGCGCGCGCAGACGGCCGCCGCCGTGCCGTTGCTGGAGCAGGACTACGCGGCAGCGACGCATCGCCTCGCAGTCCTGTCCGGTGCCGCTCCAGGCGACCTGAACCCGGTGCTGGCCGACGAGAAGTCCATCCCGCTCGCGCCCGCCCCGCCCGCCGCGATACCGGCGGACGTCCTGCGCCGGCGACCCGACGTCACGAGCGCCGAGCGGACGCTCGCGGCCGAAACCGCGCGCATCGGCATCCGCGAGGCCGACCTCTATCCGGCGTTGCGCCTCACCGGCTCGTTCGGCGGCGCGAGCGGTTCCTGGAGCGACGTCTTCGACGCCTCGGTCGGCAGTCTCGTTGCGGGCATGACCGCGCCGATTTTCGAGGGCGGCCGCCTGCGCGCCGCCGTCGAACAACAACGTGCGGCGGCCGCCGCGGCATTCGCAAATTATCGCGGCACCGTCCTGGTCGCGCTCGAGGACACCGAGAACGCCCTCGTCGCCGTGTCGGTGACCGAGCGCAGGGAGCGGGAACTCGTGATCGCCGAGGACGCGGCCGGCAACGCCGCCCTGCTCGCGCGCAGCCAGTACCAGGCGGGGCTCATCGACTTCCAAACCTTGCTCGACGCCGAGCGGAGCCTTCTCCTGAGCCAGGAGAGCCGCGCCAACGCCCGCGCCAGCCGCGCTGCCGCACTCGTGCAACTGTACAAGGCGCTCGGCGGCGGCTGGGAGGCGGCACCCCTGCCGCAGTCGCTGCAGCACACATCTTCCTGAAGGCAAACATGGACCGGCAGACCACGATCAAATCCGCCAACGGCACGTCGCTCGACGAGTTCCTCGGGCGCCGCCCGCCGTCGCGGCGGACGCGCCTGCTGCAACGCGCCGGCGTCGTGGCGGCCGTCCTGCTGGTGGCGACGCTCGCGTACTCGTGGTTCGCCGGCCGGGCCGGTGATTCGCCCGCCTACGCCACCGAAGCGGTTCAGCGTGGCGACTTGCGCGTAACGGTCTCGGCCACTGGCAACCTGCAGCCGACCAACGAGGTCGAGGTCGGCTCCGAGCTGTCTGGCCTGGTCACCGAGGTCGGCGTCGACAACAACGATCGCGTCACTCGCGGCCAGGTACTCGCGCGCCTCGACACGTCACGCCTGCAGGACGTCATCGTGCAGGGTCGTGCCGCACTGGCGTCGGCCGAAGCCAACGTTGCCCAGGCCGAGGCGACCGCGCAGCAGACCGCGGCGGCACTGTCCCGGCTGGAAAAAGTTCGAGAGCTGTCAGGGGGCAAAGTGCCCTCGGTCGACGAGATGGACACGGCGCTCGCCGAACACGCCCGTGCGCGCGCGAACGTGCGGACCGCGGAGGCCGCGGTTGCCCAGGCCCGGGCGCAGCTCTCGTCCGACCAGACCCAGTTCGCCAAGGCGTTGATCCGCTCGCCGGTGACCGGCGTGGTGCTGTCGCGGCAGATCGATCCCGGCCAGACCGTCGCCGCGTCATTCAATGCACCCGTCTTGTTCCTGATCGCGGAAGACCTGGGTCGCATGCGCCTGGAAGTGAGGGTGGACGAAGCGGACGTCGGCCAGGTCGCCGCCGGGCAAGAGGCGACCTTCCAGGTGGACGCGTTCCCGGGGCGCACGTTTCCCGCAAAGGTCGAGCGCGTCGATCTCGGCGCGAATGCGGGCGACGGCACGACTTCGAGTGCCTCGAGCGGTTCCTCGAACTCGGTCGTCGCGTACACCGCGGCGCTGGCCGTCGACAATCGCGAGGGCATCCTGCGCCCAGGCATGACCGCGACCGCCGAAATCGTGACGAGCGAAAAGCGCAACGTGCTGCTGGTGCCGAACGCCGCACTGCGCTTTGCGCCGGCTTCGGACGTTCCGACGGCCGGCGTTACGCCGGGCGGCGTGACCAGCGTGCTCATGCCGCGGCCGCCGCGCGGCACGAGCAGCGGGCAGCGCCGCGACGTCGGGATCGGCCGCGGCAGCGCGCAACAGGTCTACGTGCTCGATGCAGACGGCCAACCGCGGGCGGTCCCGGTCACAACCGGCGATTCGAACGGGAACCTGACCGAGGTGAGCGGCAACCAACTGCATGAAGGCGCGCTCGTCGTCACTGGTCAGTTGGCGAGCGAAACCCGCCAGGGTACGAGTCCAAGTGCTCGCTGACGTCGTGGATCCAGCCGTGACTGCACCCGGCGCATCTGGTCCATTGATTCGACTGCGCGGCGTCACCAAGACCTTCGGCAGCGGCGAGGCTGCGTTTCACGCCCTGAACGGCGTGGACCTCGACATCGCCGCGGGAGACTTCGTCGCAGTCATGGGACCTTCGGGATCGGGCAAGTCGACGATGATGAACATTCTCGGCTGCCTCGACGTGCCCACGACCGGGGAGTTCCAGTTCCGCGGCGTGCACGTCGAGCGGCTCACGCGCGACGAACGCGCGCTGCTGCGACGCCGTTACCTCGGGTTCGTCTTCCAGGGCTTCAACCTGCTCAGCCGGACGAGTGCGCTCGAGAACGTCGAGCTGCCGCTGCTCTATCGCGGCGAGCGACCGCGCGAACGCCACCGGGCCGCCCGGGCCGCGCTCGAGCAGGTCGGCCTGGCCGAATGGTGGGACCACACGCCGGCCGAACTCTCCGGGGGCCAGCAGCAACGCGTGGCGATCGCGCGCGCGATCGTCACCTCGCCGCAGGTGCTGCTCGCCGACGAGCCGACGGGCAACCTCGACAGCGCGCGTTCGCTGGAGATCATGTCGCTGCTGCGCGACTTCAATCGCCAGGGCATCACGATCCTGCTGGTCACGCACGAGCCCGACATGGCCGCATTCGCCCGCACCGTCGTGCACGTACGCGACGGTCTCGTGGCGAACATCGAAGCGCGGCGGGACTAGCGATGTTCGGCACCACCATCGTGCTTGCCCTGCGCGAGATCCGCCGCCACCTGCTGCGGTCGTTCCTGACCGTGCTCGGCATCGTCATCGGCGTCGCCGCGGTCGTCACCATGGTGACGCTCGGCAAGGGCGCGACGGCGGCAGTGCGCGAGCAGATCTCCGGGCTCGGCGCGAACCTGCTCCAGATTCGTCCGGGACAAGGATTTGGTCGCGGCGGCGGCGGTCCGGCGCCGCCCGACTTCGAGATGGACGACGTCACTGCCATCCGCGACCAGGTCGCGGGCGTCGTCGCGGCGGTCCCCATGGCGCAGTCGTCCGGGCTCGCCGTGCGCAACGCGGCGAACTGGTCCACCACGATCAACGGCACGACCGCGGATTATTTCGCGGCCCAGCAATGGGCCACGGCGGCCGGCCGCACGTTCACGCCGGCCGAGCAGCAATCGGGCAAGGCCGTGTGCGTGATCGGCACGACCGTGCAGCGCAACCTGTTTCGCGACGAGGATCCGCTCGGGCAGCGGATCCGCCTGCGCGACCTGTCCTGCGAGGTGATCGGCACGCTCGTCACGCGCGGACAGGGCGGCTTCGGCAACGACCAGGACGACGTGGTCCTGATGCCGATCAAGGCGGTGCAACGTCGCTTCACGGGCAAGCGCAACGTTCGAATGATCATGGTGCAGGTCGATCCAGCCTACGACACGGCCGCCGTCACCGCGTCGATCCAGTCGCTGCTGCGCGAACGGCGCAACATCCGTGGCGCCAAGCAGGACAACTTCAACATCTTCGATACGGCGCAGATCTCGGAGACGCTGCAGGGCACGACACGCATCCTGACCGCGCTGCTCGGCGCCGTGGCCGCCGTCAGCCTCCTGGTCGGCGGCATCGGCATCATGAACATCATGCTGGTGTCGGTGACCGAGCGGACGCGCGAGATCGGCATCCGGCTCGCCATCGGCGCCGTCAGTCGCGAGGTCCTGCTGCAGTTCCTGGTCGAGGCGGTCGTGCTCTCGTGCCTGGGCGGCATCATCGGCCTCGTCCTTGCGCTGTTCGCAAGCTGGGCGCTCGCGCCCGTGCTGCAGGTGCCGTTCCTGTTCGATCCGGAGATCAACCTGGTCGCGTTCGGATTCTCGGCCCTGATCGGGATCGTCTTCGGCTATTTTCCTGCGCACAGCGCGGCCAGCCTGAACCCGATCGACGCGTTGCGCCACGAGTGACGGTCACGGGCCTGGCGATCACGGCAATCGCCCCGTCAGCCTGACCCGAAATCATGCGAGGCCACAGGTGACTCCGGGTTATGCTGCACTCGTTTCGTAGATCCGGCCGGCCGTCGCCAGCTACGAGCGGGCTAGCGCAAGTCACATCTCGAGAGGAGCACCAGGTGCACAACAGGTTCGTTCGTCGACTGCAGTCCAGCAACGTTCCTATCGCGCCGGTGCTCGTTCTCTTCGGCGCCACGTGCCTCGCCGGGTGCGTAACCGACAACGTCGATGTGTCGAGCGCGTACCAGGACAAGGCGGCCCGCAACCAGACGTTTACGAGGGTGCTGGTGGTCGGCGTCACGCCGGACGTCAACCAGCGCTGCGGATTCGAATTCTTCCTGGCGTCGCAGATCAAGAGCGAATCGACGGTGGGAATCAGGAGCTGCGACGCGGTGGAGAAGAAGGAGCCCCTGACGGTCGAGAGCATCGAGCAGGCTGTCGCCAAGTACCAGGCCGATGCCGTCGTGGCGACGAGCCTCGTTGCGACGTCGTACGACTCCAAGGAAGGCGGCGACATGGACACGCGCGGCGGCGCGTACTACAAGGCAACGGATTCAGGATTCGCGACAGGCTACTACGGTGTCTACGGCGTCCCGGTGATCTATGGCGAGTTCCAGCATGCGGCTGCCTTGACGACGGTCGAGGGCGAGGCACACGTCTTCACGAAACTCTTTGAAACGAAAGGCCGGACGCTGGTCTACACGCTCGATACGGTGGCCAAGGATCTCGAGACCCGCGATGCCGGACTGCACGATGTGGCGGCGGCGATTGCGGATCGCCTGCGCAAGGAAAAGCTGATCCGGTAGCCGCAGCGCGCGCCGTGCGTTCGCGCGGCCCGACGTCGAGCGTCGCCAGCCAGCTGCATGCTGCGCTGGCACTGCACTCGCGAGGATCGTTCCCGCCTAAAACCGGTAGCTCAGGCTGACGTAGTAGCGGCGACCCATCACGTCGTATTGCGACGGATCGGTGTTCGCCGCGACCTGCGTCGGGATCAGCGGCGGATCGTCGTCCGTGAGATTCTCGATGCCGCCGCGCAGGGTCAGCCCGTTGAACACGCCCGAGCCGAACTCGTAGCCGGCGAACACGTCGAGATAGTCCTGGCTCGGAATGGAATAGTCCCAGTTCCGGTCGCTCATGCCGTCGACGTAGCGCCATTGTCCAGCGACCGTCAGCCCTCCCCAGACGTAGCTCAGGTTCAGGTTCCACTTCCACTCGGGAAACGAGCCGCCGAGAAACCCGCCCACGTAACCGACCTCGTCGACCGCCGATAACCCCTGCACCTGGACGCTCTCGAACGAGTCCATCCAGGAGACCAGCCAGTTGAGCCCGACTTTCCCCGGACCGGCGTCGAAATTCCAGTCGAGCTGCGTATCGATGCCGGAAACGTCGTATCCCACGATGTTCTGGTTGATGTCCTGCAGGTCGACGATTTCGCCGGTCGCGGGGTCGCGCGAAAACTGGCGACACTGCGCGTTGTTCACGTCGAACGAGGGGTTGACGCGGGCGTCGAAACACCATGGCACGTAGTCGGTCGCGACGGTGGCGACGATCGCGTCCTGCATGTCGATGCTGTACCAATCGACCGACAGGTGCATCGACGCGAGCAGTGGATGCGTAAACCACGAACTGAGGACGAACCCGGCCGTCCACGTGTCTGCAGTCTCGGGGCCGAGCGCCGGATTGCCGCCGCCCACTCCCGGCATCAACCCGTCCGAGTCGGCGAAGTCCGGCAGCAGGGCAGCGGGCACACCTTGGGCCAGGCACAGTGCCTCGACCTGGGCGGCGTTCGGGCCCATTGCGCTCCAGGCTGGCGGCATTGCAGGGATCGAGCGGCGACCCGTCGTCGCGCTCGTCCGCGTAGAAGAACGGCAACTGCGGCTGGTACAACTCGAAGACGCTAGGTGCACGCACCGCGTGCTGGTAGGAGCTGCGCAGCGTCAAGGGCTCGACCGGGTTGTACAGGAGTTCCGCCTTGTACGAATCGACGCCGCCGGCCGATTCGTACTCCGAGTGCCGGTACCCGAGCACCGTCTCGAGCCGTTCGACGCCCGTCACCCCGTCGACCAGCGGCACCACCGCCTCCGCAAACACATCGACATTGTGATCCGAGCCCTCGATGTCGTCGCTGGCATTGAATCCAACGATGTCGGCAGCTCCGTCATCGAGAAAGATGGAACCGATCGGATCGGCTTCGTAGACGTACTCGTCGCGCTTGTACAGCACACCCACCGCAACCTTGACGTCGCCGGCCGGCAGTGCGAACGCCGTGCCCGACATGGAAGCTTCGGCGATCGTCTGGTCGTAGTGCGAGCGATTGGTGCCGCCGGCAGCGATGTACTCTGCGCACACCCGTCGGAAATGGAGTCGGGCCCGAACAGGTCGAGTCCGCCGCAGACCGAGACACCACCATCCGGCGCAAACGTCAGCTCCATGATCTTCGAGCGCAACGCGTTGCCGGACTGCGATTCGGTCGATTCGTACCTGCCCGTCTGCACGTAGGCATCGTAGTTCCATGCGCCGAACACACGTCCGCTGGAACCGAGCGTCACCTGGCAGGACGTCGTGTTGATTCGACGCAATGCGCGGTCCCAGTTCCACCAGGCGCTTGCCCATCCTGATCGGCGCAGTCGGATCCGGGCGCGAGTCGAGCAACACGCCGAAGTCCGCAGGGACGTACGGGATTGGACCGCGGCACGAGCAGGGGCATTGCCACGGTCGGTGCCAGCGTCTGATCGGCGGTGTAATCCGAATACAACGCCTGCCCGTACAGTTCCGCCGCCGGCGAGATCTCGAACGACGCGCGCGCGAAGGCGGAGGTCCGCTCGAGCGGCAACTGCAGGTAGTTCCAGGGACCGTAGTTGTACGTGTAGTTGCGGTCGTTGTAGAGAATCGGGTCCTGCTCGCCGCGGAAATTCGCGACGCTGCCGGGGTTACCGTCGCCGGTCGAAAAAACGCTCCCGTCCGCGTTGAAGCTGAGGCCGTTGGCCGGCAGCCTGACCGTGCCAGCGGCATAGCCATAGCTGGCGAACAGTGCGTCAATGGCGGCTTGCGTGGGTCGGTTGCTGGGAAAGCAGGCTCCGGCCTTCCGGGATGACCGGAGACCCGCTCGGCAGGAACCCGCCGTCCGGTCCCACCCCGCCCGAACCAGGACCTTCGTAACTGAGCACGACCTCGGAGAACTTGCGCGCGCGCTGGAACACGGCCTCGCGCTCCGAATAGCCCACGTAGCCATAGGCCTCGCCGCGCCCATCGCCGAACGACAGGCCACCCGTGACGCCTGCGGTGTACTCCGTGCCGTCGCCACGCTCCGTCTCGGCCCAGCCGCCGTCGAACTGGATGCCCTCGAACTTGTCCTTGAGCTTGAAGTTGACGACGCCGGCAATCGCGTCCGAACCGTACACGGCAGAGGCGCCGCCGCTGATGACCTCCACGCTTTCGACCAGCGCGGACGGAATCACGTTGACGTCGACTACGCCATCGCCGTTGGCCGGCACGAGGCGCCGGCCGTCGAGCAGCACTAGAGTTGAGGTCGGGCCCAGCCCGCGCATCTGCACGTTGCCCTGCCCGCCGTTGCCGGGGTTGTTCGACGTGCTCGTTGCGTCGGGCGTGAATTGCGGCAGGCGGCTGACCACCGCTTCGACGCTGCTGGCGCTCGTGCGTTCGAATGCGTCCGCTGCGATGCTGACGATCGGGCTCGCAGATTCGAAATCAGGTCGCGCGATGCGCGACCCGGTGACGATGATCTGCTCGAGGTCCGCAGCGTGCTCCTGCGCCACGACCGGCCAGGCCAGCGCGATTTGCAGTGCAGACAGCGTACCGATTGCGGCTTTCCGCCAGGACCGACGGGTGACGCGCGGCCCGTTACTGTCGGGTGACAGTGGCCAACCTCCGGTGACGGCCGCGGACGCGCCCGAGTACATGGACCCCCCCCAATCGCGCCTCGCACCGACACGAATCCGGGACCCCCCGCCTCGCCTCAATGCTGGCCTCGTTGCTTTGTTGGCGCTTATAGTCCGCCACACATGACGAGTCAACGCTGACCATGGATTCGGGCCTGCTCGTCCGGTTGCGCGAACGCGGGGTCCTGCGCGTCGCCGCGAGCTACGCCGTCATTGCCTGGCTGGCGCTGCAGATCGCCGACGTCACCTTCGATCCGCTGGGTCTCCCGAAATGGGTCATGACCTCGCTGATCGTCGCCGCCATCCTCGGCTTCCCGGTGGCGATCGCGCTCGCGTGGTTCTACGAGGTCGGCGACCAGGGCGTCCAGCTCGACACGGCGCCCGCGGGGGACGTGCGCCCGACCGTGCACGGCAAGCGCCGTTACGCGGACCTCGCGATCATCGGCGTGCTGCTGGTGGCCGTCGCGGTGCTGCTGGTGCGGCAGAGCGACATCGGCAAGCCGCCGGCACCCGCGAACCCGGCGATCGCGGTGCTGCCGTTCGAGAACCTGAGCGGCGACCCGCAGCAGGAGTACTTCTCCGACGGCCTCGCCGAGGAGGTGCTCGACCGGTTGGGCCGCGTGCCCGGCCTCAAGGTCATCGCCAGCTCGTCGTCGTTCTCGTTCAAGGGCAAGCACCAGGACGCGAAGACGATCGCGTCGCAGCTCGGCGTGACCACGGTGCTCGAGGGCAGCGTGCGGCGCGACGGCCGCAAGCTCAAGGTCAACGCCAAGCTCATCGACGGGCAGACCGGATTCCAGCTCTGGTCCGGCAGTTTCGATCGCGAGGTCGACCGACATCTTCGCCGTGCAGGCCGAACTCGCGGCGGCCGTGATCGACGCGATCGTGCCGGCCGCCCGCGGTGACGTCGGTCGCCGCTCCCCCACCCACGACGAACCTCGACGCCCACGATCACTACCTGCTCGGGCTGGCCGGACAACGGGCACGGACACCGCAGCGGCTCGCGGAGTCGGTCGCGCACCTCGAACAGGCGGTGGACACTCGACCCGTCGTACGCCCAGGCGCATGCGGCGCTTGCGAATTCGCTGGTGTTGCTCGACGTCTATTCGAACGAGCCATCGGCTGCAAACGCACCGGCGCGTGCCGAGCAAGCCGCGTACAAGGCGCTCGCCCTGGATCCGTCGCTCTCCGATGCGCACGGTGCGCTCGGCAACGTGTTGCGTGGGACGGAACGCCCCGGCGCCGAGGAAGAATACAAGCGCGCGCTCGAACTCAATCCGAACAACGCAATCGTGGTCCACGACTATTCTGTCTACCTGGGCAACTTCGCCAATCGCGAGGCCGAAGCGTGGGCGTTGTCAGACCGCCTGCTGGAACTCGATCCACGCTCCCCGAACCACTGGACCAATGTGCTGGGACGAGTCCTCAGCACGCAGGGCGCAGCGGCTTACCGGAAGCAATTCGCACGAGCCTTGCAGATATTCGAGGGCGACGTCGACGGACTCGTGTTGATCGGGGTGCGCGCGACCGGAGAATTTCCCCTGGAAGCGTACCGTGCGAGTCTCGCGATCGACCGGGCCGGCGATCGGACGATGGCCATGCTGGCCTCGGTGGAGGCACTCACCGCCCTCGGCCAGTACGACGAGAGCATTGCGCGAATCGAGACGGTCATGGCCGCCCCAGGCGTCGAGCGGCTGTCGGTGATGCCCTCGGCGCTGTCGGCCGTGGGTCTCAAGGGCGACTTCGAGCACCTCGAAAAGTTGCTGAACGACCCCGCGCGTGCGCATGCGATTCCCAGCTACAGGTATGCAAGCGACGCATTCTGGTACTCGGTGCAGGGCCGCTATGCGGATGCCAGTAACTCTCTCGCCAAGGCAGGAAGCGTCCATGCGGGCGGAGGCGGGCCGATGGGATCGTCGCTCGAGCTCGGCGCACTGCCGGCTCTCGTGCGCGCTGTATCGTGCCGAGGGCCGCGAAGCCGACGCGCAGGACCTGACCCGCAAGTTCCACGACTGGTTCCGGACTGAACGGAAAGGAGTGCCCGAGCAGGCCGCCGACAACGTACTCCTGGCAGGCAGCGCCATCGTGTCGGGCGAGCGCGCGGCCGCGGTTCGCTACCTGCAGGCGGCGATGAAGCAGGTGCCGATACCCTACCTGTTCTACCCGCAATTGCCCTGGTTCAAGAGCCTGGAGGGCGAACCCGGCTACGCGGAGGTCGTCGCCGAACTGGAGCGGCGCCGGGCCGACATCCTGGCCGAGATTGCCGCGCTCGAGGCGGCCAGCAGCGCAAAGGCGAAGTGAGTCGCGACTTCGGCGAGCGCTCGGGGCACTCGTCCCGACGAGTCCCCGGCGATCGCTCGCGGCACTGACCGACCCGGGATCAACGTTCAGCGGTCCGCCCGATGGTTCCGGCTATGATCCGCAAACGTCGGCCACGGGTCAGGTTTGCGTGAACGATACGGGACCGATTCGCGAAATGGGTTTCGTGCAGCGCCTGCAGGAACGCGGCGTCCTGCGCGTTGCCGCGAGCTACGCCGTCATCGCCTGGCTGGCGTTGCAGATCGCCGACGTCACCTTCGATCCGCTGGGTCTCCCGAAATGGGTCATGACCTCGCTGATCGTCGCCGCCATCCTCGGCTTCCCGGTGGCGATCGCGCTCGCGTGGTTCTACGAGGTCGGTGACCAGGGCCTGCAACGCGATACGGCGCCCGCAGGCGACGCGCGGCCGACCGTGCACGGCACGCGGCGTTACGCGGACCTGGCGGTCATCGGCGTGCTGCTGGTGGCCGTCGCGGTGCTGCTGGTGCGGCAGAGCGATATCGGCAAGCCACCGGCACCCGCGAACCCGGCGATCGCGGTGCTGCCGTTCGAGAACCTGAGCGGCGACCCGCAGCAGGAGTACTTCTCCGATGGACTCGCCGAGGAGGTGCTCGACCGGCTGGGCCGGGTGCCCGGCCTGAAGGTCATCGCCAGCTCGTCGTCGTTCTCGTACAAGGGCAAGCACCAGGACGCGAAGACGATCGCGTCGCAGCTCGGCGTGACCACGGTGCTCGAAGGCAGCGTGCGGCGCGACGGCCGCAAGCTCAAGGTCAACGCCAAGCTCATCGACGGCAGCACGGGCTTCCAGCTTTGGTCGGGCAGCTTCGATCGCGAGGTCACGGATATCTTCGCCGTGCAGGCGGAACTCGCGGCGGCCGTGATCGATGCGATCGTGCCGACGGCCCGCGGCGACGTAGTTGCCGCTCCCCCGCCGACGACGAACCTGGACGCGCACGACCACTACCTGCTGGGTCTCGCCGCGCAGCGTTCCCGGTCGGTGCCTCGGCTCGCGGAGTCGGTCGCGCACCTCGAACAGGCGGTGGCACTCGACCCATCGTACGCCCAGGCACATGCAGCCCTCGCGAACTCCCGCCTGTTGTGGGCAGGGTATGGAGGCGGCGAGATCGAATCTCCTGCCGAAGTGCTCGCGAGTGCGGAACGGTCGGCCTACAAGGCGCTCGCGCTCGATGCTGCGCTGTCGGATGCGCACGGCGCGCTCGGCAACGTGCTGCGAAACCGGGAGCAACCGGGCGCAGAGGAGGAATATAAGCGCGCGCTGGAGCTCAACCCTAACAATGCGATCGTGATGCACAATTACGGCGTGCTGCTCAGCAGCATCGAGGGTCGCGACGCAGACGTCCAGGCGCTGAACGACAAGGCGCTCGAAGTCGACCCGCGCTCCCCGATCGTCTGGACCAACAAGCTGGGACACACCTATGCGTCCAAGGGTCCGGCGGAGTATCAGAAGCAGTTCGCCCGGGCATTGCAGGTGTTCGCGGGCGACGCCGACGGGCTCGACGTGCTCCTGCTTTCCACGAGGGGCATTGAATTCCCCTACGAGGCTTACCAGCTGAGCGTGGCGATCGAACGTGCGGGCGGTGACCGGAGTTCGGTGCTGCGAGCCTCGCTGGAACCGTTGCTCGCGGTCGGGGCCTATGCCGAATGCCTGGCGCGTATCGAGGAGATCAAGGCGGCCGGAGATGTCGATGTACTGGAATACCGGCCTTTCGTGTTGCTGGCGTACGGACTCACGGGCGACTTCGATCGACTGAACGCAATGCTCGAGGACCCGGTGCGCTTGCAGGTCACTCCGCACTTCCGGTATGCCGTCAACGCGTTCTGGTATTCGGTGCAAGGCCGGTTTGCCGACGCCGATGCCGCCCTGGCCAAGGCCGGGCACGTCGAGGAATTCGGCGGCTGGCCCATGGGATCGTCGATGGAGCGCGGCGCCGTGCCGGCGCTGATGCGCCTGCACACGGCCCAGGGCCGCGAGGCTGCGGCGCGGGCCGTCGCCGCGCAGTTCAAGGAGTCGCTGCGGAAGGCACAGCTCACCGGCACGCCGAACCCTTCGGTCAATGTCCTGCGGGCCGGCATCGCCGCCGCGGAAGGTGAACGCGCGCTGGCCGTGCGCCACCTGCAGGCTGCGATGAAACAAGTGCCCCTGCCGGATCTATTCTATCCGCAACTGCCGTGGTTCAAGAGCCTGGAGGGCGAACCGGGTTATGCGGAGGTCGTCGCCGAGCTGGAGCGGCGCAAGGCGGAGATTCGTGCACAAATCGCGGCGCTCGCCAGCGCATCACCAGCTACTCGCTGACCGGCGACTCTTCGCGAAGCCACGGGTACCCGTCTTTCGCCATCGCGTAGCCGCGCTCGAACAGTTCTCCCATGTACTTCATGTCGTAGAACTCGGTCGAGTCGTAACTGAAGTCGTCGGGAATGCGCGCCAGGTTGAATCCGAGTTCGCCGCCGTGAGTATCCAGGTAGTCCTGCACGGGGTCTCCCAGGCCACGCGTCCGCAGCAGCGACGACATCGACCGCCTGAGAATCGGCGAGACCCGTGGATCGATCACCTGCCAGTCGGGCACGTCGCTGGCTCCCGATGTCGATGTCGACAGCGCTCGCTCGAGCAGCGGGGACAATCGTGTCCGCAACGCCGTCCAGTGCGGGTACGCGCGCGCATTGCGGATCAGGTACACCTGCGGCAGACCGTGAACCCGGAAACGCTCCGCGATGCGTTTCCAGTCGAGTCCGGCCGGACCCAGGAATAACTGGGCCGTGACGCCGCCATCGACGTGCAACTCTTGAAAGTGCACACCTGCGGCCTCGGCGTCGATGCGCACCGGCGGGAAGACGCCCGGAATCGAGGACGAAGCGAGGATGATGTCGCCGATCAACCGGCGCGCGTCGGACGAGCCACTGCCCGCGATCTTCGTCAGGTCCCACACGACCGGGCGTGCGGCGTTCAGGTTCGTGGTGCCGACCAGGAGCTTGCGGCCCTTGCGTCCCTCTGCCGCGATCTGGTCGATTTCGTCCTGGCCGAGATATCGGTCGATCAGCGTGCGCAACGGCGCCGTATCCATGATCGCGTCGCTCACGAACGCGCGCGACAGGCCACGACGCGCGACCAGGTCCTTCGACGAGTAGCTCGAGTAGATTTTGCGCAGCGCGCCGTCGTAGGCGGGCCCGAGAAATGCAAATGGCGCAATGATCGCGCCTGCGCTGACTCCCGTGACCAGCTGGAATTCGGGACGGGTGCCGGCGGCAGTCCAGCCGGCGAGCAGGCCGGCGCCGAACGCGCCGTCGACGCCACCGCTGGAAAGCACCAGATAATTGTGCGGCCGATCCATCAAGCCGCTGCAGCAGTCGGTGTTCCCGTCCCCGGGCGCTGCGAGCCAGTCCCGGAACGCGGCGGACGAATCGTCGCCCCAGTAACGCGCATCGGCAGGCAAACCCGGCACGACCACCTCGGACGCGCCTGGTAGTGACGGCACAGGCCGCGTCGGCTTGGTCGCACAACCCTGCAGCGCGAGGCCATGCGCCGCGGCCATGAGCGCGAGAAGCAAGGTCGCGCGCTTCGGAGCGCCGATCGCCCGCTCATGCCGGGCCGCGACGCCACGTCCCCGACGGTCATGGCGGCACTGGCGGGCATCAGTCCCAGCCACAGTATTCGAGTTGAATGCAGGCAGCGTCATGCGCCGGTCACTCTAGCATCCGGGGCACGTAGGCCTGCCGCAGTCGTCAGGAATCAGTCTCGTTCGTACACGCCAGAAACGCACAGGCCGGCCATCGATGCAGCATAGGGCCGGTATTTTTCCGACTTATCGTGACTCCTTTGCGGTACTAACGTGCGGTCATCCTTTCCTCCTGCACGGAGCGACTGCCATGCGATTCGTCGCAATCACCTCGCTTGCCCTGGCTTCGACCTTACTTGCCGCGACATCGATTGCAGCTAGTGGTTCGTGGCAGGCCCTGCCCGACGTCGCCCCTGCCCCGACGGACAATCCGACGGTCTCCGCAAGGGTCGAACTGGGCAAGATGCTGTACTTCGACCCGCGCCTCTCTTCCACGGGCACGGTCAGTTGCTTCTCGTGCCACAACGTCATGGAGGGTGGCGACGACCATCGGCCGACATCCATCGGCGTGCACGGTCACGTCGGTGGGCGTAACGCACCTACGGTGTGGAACGCGGCATTCCTGTCGACGCAGTTCTGGGACGGCCGCGCGGCGACACTCGAAGACCAGGCGAAGGGGCCGCCAGCGAACCCGATCGAGATGGGGATGCCGAACCTCGATGCCGTCATCGATCGCGTACGCAAGATTCCGGGATACAGGCCTTTCTTCGAAAAGGCCTTCGGCACGGGCGACGTGGTCACCATGGACAGCGCCGCCAAGGCCCTCGCGGCTTACGAGCGCACGTTGATTACACCCAACAGCGCTTACGACAAGTACGCCAAGGGCGACACCAAGGCGCTCACTACAGAGCAGGTCCGCGGTCTCGAGACCTTCGCCGACGTCGGATGTACGAGTTGCCACCAGGGGGCGACATTCAGCGGCCCGCCGCTGCCCGTCGGCACTGGGTTCTTCATGAAATTCCCCACCTTCCCGGAGAGCAAATACGTCGCGAAGTACGACTTCCTGAGCGACACCGGGCGTGCGAGCACGACCGGGAACGATGCAGACAGGAATTTGTGGCGGGTCCCGGGCCTGCGGAACCTGGTGTACACGGCCCCATATTTCCACAACGGGCTGGTACACACGATGGACGAGGCGGTGCGTGTGATGGCGAGCACGCAACTCGACCGGTCGCTGACCGACGCGCAGGTGACGGATATCGTGGCGTTCCTGGAAACGTTGTCCGGTCCATTCCCGACCCAGGAAATGCCGCGGTTGCCGCCGACCCCGGGCGATCTCATCGACTGATACGGTCACTTACTCCGGGCGGGGCTGCCTGATTCGCCGACAGCCATCATCGCCACGTCGCCCGACCGCATGCTCCTGCTCCGGGCGCGTGTCGTAGACTCGCTGCATGACCAGACCGGCCATGCTGCGCTACACGACGTGCCGCCCGTGATTCCGGAGACGATGCGCTACGTCGTCGCCGCCGCCCCGGGCGGCCCCGAGGTATTGACGATCGACACGACCGCTGTGCCGCAGCCACGCGCGGACGAAGTGCTGATCAAGGTGCGCGCGGCGGGCGTCAATCGTCCCGATGTCGCGCAGCGCAAGGGACTCTACCCGCCACCAGCCGGGGCCAGCCCCATCATCGGCCTCGAAGTCGCCGGTGAAGTCGTCGCGGCCGGGCCCGAGGTGGTGGGTTTCGAGGTCGGCAGCCGGGTCTGCGCGCTGACCAACGGCGGCGGCTATGCCGAGTACTGCGCGGCGCCTGCCGCGCAGTGCCTGCCGTGGCCGAGCGGATACGACGCGATTCGCGCAGCGGCCCTGCCGGAAACGTATTTCACGGTCTGGGCAAATCTTTTCCTGCACGGGCGGCTGGCGCGCGGTGAATCGGTGCTGGTCCACGGCGGTACCAGCGGCATCGGCGTCACCGCGATCCAGCTGGCCTGCGAGTTCGGCGGTCATGCGTACGCGACGGCCGGCAGCGACGAGAAATGCGCGGCATGCGTGCGCCTCGGCGCAGCCGCCGCGATCAATTACAACGCGTCGGATTTCGCCGAGCGGATCCTGGAGCTGACGCGCGGGCGCGGCGTCGACGTCGTGCTCGACATCGTCGGTGCGCCCTATTTCGAGCGCAACCTGAAGTGCCTCGCGTTCGACGGGCGCCTGGTCGAGGTGTCCACCCAACTCGGTTCGCGGGTCGAAAAGCTCGACTTGTTCGAGGTGATGCGCCGGCGATTGATCATCACCGGCTCGACGATGCGACCCCGCACGACCGCGCAGAAAGGCGCGATCGCGAACGACCTGCGGCGCAGTGTCTGGCCCGTGCTCGACGCCGGTCGGGCCGGCCCGGTGATCCACGCCGTGTATCCGTTCGACCAGGCGGCCGAGGCGCATCGCGTCATGGAATCGAGCGTGCACATCGGCAAGCTCGTGCTCGACGTAACTCGTTGAAATTCGAGGAAGAGCAAGGCGCGGCGCAGGTGCCCAAGCGGCCGAAGCAATGTTGACTTGCTTGTTTCAGGCTGGTACCTTTTTACACGAAGGTACTTGTTTGAAAGAACGGCCGTGGAAACCAAGCTAGCTCCGATACGCAAAGGCCTGCTCGAGTTCCTGGTGCTGAAGATCGTCGGTGCCCGCAGCGTGTACGTGCCGGACATCCTCCGCCGCCTGGCCGGCACCGAGTTCGCCACCCAGGAAGGCACGCTCTATCCGCTGCTCAGCAAGCTGCGCCGCGAAGATCTCGTCCAGTACGAATGGCAGGAGTCCGACGCGGGCCCGCCACGCAAGTACTACCGGCTCACCGAGGCCGGCAGGATGCAACTCGCCGCCCTCGACGACTACTGGACGGGCATCAACCGCACCATCTCCGAAATCGGACACTGAGCCATGCAACGCATCTCCGTCACCGCCAGTCTCAATCGCAGCACGCTCCAGTTCGAGGAAGCAGCGTACGCGCGACTGGAAAGCTACTTCGCCGAGGCGGCACGCACGCTCGACGGCAATCCGGACAAGGCAGAGATACTCGCCGACCTGGAGCAAGCCGTTGCCGACCAGTGCATGAAGCGCATGCAGCCTGGGCAGGGCGTCGTCACGCTTGCCCAGCTGCAGCCGGCGCTCGAGGAAATCGGATCGGTCCAGGTGCCGGGCGCCGCCAGTCCTGCAGACCACGGTGTGCAAAGCGCGCCCCGTCCGCTGCAACAGGTCAGCGAAGGCGCGATGATCAGCGGCGTGTGCCAGGGATTCGCCCGCTACTTCGGGGTGGACGTCACGCTGTTGCGCATCATGGCCGTGCTGCTGCTGCTCGCGTCCGGCGGCACGATGATCCTGGTCTACCTCGTCCTGATGCTGCTGCTGCCCTACGCGCCGGCAGAGCGCGGCAGTGCGTCGATCCGCAAGATACCGGCGAAGAGCCGTGAGTTCGTCGGCTACGTGCGCTCGAAGTTCAGCGCCGCCACGAACTGACCGCGTTCTTCGATCCGGACCCGCCTCACCTGCCGGCGGGACGCGTCGCGTGCTGCCGGTCGGCGCGATGCGCCTGCATGCGGAACGACGTATCCTCGGCCGCGGTCATGCGCGGACTATCGTACTCAGCCGATGCGTCACTAGCACTCGCGCGATGCGAAGTCTTGCGACGCTGGCTGGCCTGGCCGTCGCGACGGCAAGTCACGGCGCGGCAGCGGCACCCTGGACGGCAGCGGCAGTACGTTCCGACAAGCAGTTCACGACGTACGCCTTTGCACACGAGTTCGGCTCGGGTGTTTACGATTTCAACGGCCGCACGCTCCAGGTCTATGGCCTGCCATTCGCGTGGGACCTGCGGGACGCGGACGCGAGGGGGACCGGCCTCCGTCTCCGGCTGCCCGTGACGCTCGGGTTCCTCGATTTCCGCGCGTCCGACGTGATCAGCACCGGCTTGCCGGAGGGCGTCGATTCCGTCAGCTTCGTTCCCGGGCTCGAACTCGAGTTCACCGTCGAAGCACACTGGCGCGTACTGCCTTACCTGCAGGCAGGTGTCTCGCTCGCGAACGAAGCGGACGTCGAGACCCGGCTCCTGGGCGCAGGAGTGCGGGCCGAGAGGACGTTTCCGGTGCGGACTTTCACGGGCCTGTATGCCGGGGAAGCCATCTACTCCGGCGTCGAGTACCGCGGGGACCTGCCGAACGACGACTTCGTCAGGCTGCGCAACAGCGTCGAGTTCAGCAAGGGCACGGGCCACACGTTGGCCGGGTATGAGATCGAGTGGGCGGCATTCGGCGTGCTCGACGCGTATGTCGATCCGCCGACCGGGCCGGCGACGGGTCTCGACGTGCCTGCTGTGCAGATCGAGACCGGACTCGCCTTCGGGACGCGCCCACGCTGGCGTATCTGGAAGATCCCGTTGCCCAGGCTGGGTATCAGTTATCGATTCGCAGGGGACCTTTCCGGCATTCGATTCGTGATCGGAGCACCCTTTTAGCCGGTTCCATCCGTGATCGCCGGCCTGCGCGGATGCCGCCACGCGCGCGATCAGTTCTGCGCGACCGGTGCCGGACCGGCGCGACGTGCCTCGATCCACTCGTCCACCACGTCTTCGAGCACCGCGAGCGGCATCGAGCCGCTCATCAGGACGACTTCGTGGAAAGCGGCCAGGTCGAAACCGGGGCCCAGCGCCTTCTCCGCCTGCTCCCGCATCCTGAGCATCGCGAGCTGGCCGACCTTGTACGACGTGGCCTGTCCCGGCCACACGACGTAACGCTCGATCTCGCGCGTCACCTCGGCCTCGGACATGCCTGTGTTCGCAATCATGTACTCGATCGACTGCTCGCGCGACCAGCGCCTGGCGTGCATGCCCGTGTCGACGACGAGCCGCACCGCGCGATACATCTCCGCCTGCAGGCGGCCGAGATCGCCGAACGGATCCGTGTCGTAGAGTCCCATGTCGAACCTGGCGACGCGCTCGGCATACAGGGCCCAGCCTTCCGAGTACGCGCTGAACGGCAGGACCTTGCGCAGGAGCGGCACGCCCTCGATCAACTGTTGCGCCGAGAGCTGGAAGTGATGGCCCGGTGATCCCTCGTGGACCATCAGCGTCGGCAGCGTCCATTTCGGGTTGTCCGCGGTGTCCTTCTGGTTGATATAGAAGCGGCCCGGACGCGAGCCGTCGAGTGCGGGCGGGTTGTAATAGCCTCCCGGCGAAGAGTCCTGCGAATACTCGGGCACGCGCACGATCTCGAGCGCCTGAGGCGGAATCGTCTGGAAGAACTTCGGCGCCACGGCCATGACCCGACGGTCGACCTCGTGCAGGTACGCAATCATCTGCGCGCGGCCTGCGTCCGTGTTCGGGAAGTTCTGCGCCGGGTCGGCGGACACGGCCGTGACCCGCTCGGCAAGCGTCGTGCCTGCGATGCCCTGGGCGTCGAGGATCGCGAGCATCTCGCGCTCGATGCGCTCCACCTCGGACAGCCCGAGCGCGTGGATCTCCTCCGCCGACATCTCCGTCGTCGTGTTCGACTGCAGTGCCGCGGCGTAGATCCTGTCGCCGTCCGGAAGGCGCCAGATTCCGGCATCGTGAACGGCCTCGGGCCGCATCGACTCGAACAACGCGATCATCGCCTCGTAGCCCGGGATCACCTCCGTCGGCGACGAGTTGTTCCGCTCGAGTGACGTACGATTGCCGCTCCTGCGCGGTGAGCGTTCCGATCTCACCGAGCTTTGCCGGCAGAGTCGTGACGAGCGCATTCTTTGCCGCGCCCCCTGCGATGAAGGCCCGCATGCCGGCCAGGGACTGGTCGATCACGAAGTCCGGCGGCACGACGCCGTGGGCGCGGTCGTCCTCGACCCTCGCACGCGATTCGCGCAGCACCCGCCCGAATTCCTGGAGCCGCGAAAGATAGCGTTCGACGCTGCGCTCGTTCTTGATGACGTGCGTGTCCGTCAGGAACCTCGGCGTGTCGATCGTGACACCCGAGATCTGGTTGACGCGATAGCCGCCGTGCTCGAACTCAGCCTGGCGGATCAAGTCGTCCAGGAACCAGGACGTGGTTTTCCACGTGATCAACTCCTGTCCGGCGAGCCCTTCCGGACCGTACTCGTCGAGGCCCGTACGCGCCACGCGCAGGCGGGCCAGTATCCTGTCCTCGTGCTCCCTGGTCTGGTCGTCGAGGCGGCCGCTGTGGAAGTCGAACAGCGTGTTGTCGATGAAGCCGAGTTGCGTGAGGAGCTGCGGCGAGTCGAAGGTGAGCTGCAGCGTGATCTTGTTGACGTAGTTGTTGAGCCCGACCGGCGTGAACCAGAACCACATCGACGCTGCCGCGAGTGATGCGGCGAACATACCGACAGCCCAGGCGATGAACTTCCCCACTTTCCGCATCGTCATCCGCGCTCTCCCACCGGGTCCGCAATGGGGCGGCACTATACCTATGGCGGCTGTCGAGGAACCTCGACCTCGCGGGCCCCTGCATTTCGTCGCATGTGCTCGACCGGCATGGAGTATCATGGAGGGCCGCGTGGTGCACGTCGCCGTCGCGTCCGCACAGTCTTCAGATCGGACCGACGAGGCGCATCCCTACATGCACGCGACCACCTGGAACCGGAAAGCGCTGCTGTGCGCCTTCGAGAAGTCTCCGTCGCTGCTGCGCCCCGCACTGGTGCTCGTGTTCGACCTCGCGCTGTTCGGCGCGGGTTCCACGCTCGTCCTGCTGGCTGACGGCCTTGCACTGAAGTTGCTCGGCACGCTCAGCGTCACGGCCGCCATCGTCCGGTTGTTCCTCATCGGCCATGACGCCTGCCACGGCAGTTTCTTTGCCAGCCCGAGGCTGAACGCCGTCTGCGGGCGCATCGCCTTCCTGCCGTCGATGACTGCATTCAGCCTGTGGGAAGTCGGTCACAACACCGCGCATCACGGGTTCAACAACCTGAAGGGCCGCGACCAGGTCTGGGCGCCTTTCTCGAAGGACGAGTTCGACGGATTGCCGTGGCATCGCCAGGTCGCTCGAGCGCCTGTACCGGTGCGGTCTCGGCTGGGGCGCCTACTACCTGATCGAGATGTGGTGGAAGAAGCTCTACTTCGCCAGCCGCAAGGAGATCGGTTCCAGTCGTCGCAAGTACAAGCTGGACAGCCTGCTCGTGACGGCGGGTGGACTGCTGTGGCTCGGCGCGGTGGTGCTCGCGGCACGCGCGACCGGGCAGTCAGTGATCCTGGTCGTCACGCTGGCCGTCGCGGTGCCGTTCCTGTTGTGGAACGCCGCCATCGGTTTCGTCGTCTACCTGCACCACACGAACCCCAAGGTCGCCTGGTTCCTGAATCGGCAGGAATGGCAGCGTCGCCGGGCCTACTTGACGTCCACCACTTGCGTGAGATTTCCGTTCGGCCTCGACCGCCTGATGCACAACATCATGGAACACAATGCGCACCATCTGAACCCGGGCATCCCGATGTTCAAGCTGCGCGCCGCGCAGCAGGTGTTGCGGGAGAAATTCCCGGACCTCTGCGACTACCGCTTGAACCGGCGGACGTACATGGACATCGTGCGGCGCTGCAAGCTCTACGACTTCAAAGAGCACACATGGCTGGACTTCAGTGGCCGGATCACGGCGCGGGTCCCCTTGACCACCGCGGTCGCCTGAGGCCGACACCCGGCCCGCGCGACTGCGCTGCGGCCGGAATCACGCAACGAGGTCCCATGCTCCACGCCCATACCGTCCAGAGCCGGTACGCGGACGCCTTCACGTTCCTGCAAGGCGATCCCGGGACCGTCGCGGCGAACTGCCGCGTTCCCGAGGACGCGAGCCCGGACAGTCTCGTCTTCGTCAGCGACGCGGCGCAACTCGCAACGGCACGGGAGCGCGGCGCTGCAATCCTCGTCGTGCAGCGCGACGTCGCCGATCAGCTTGCCGCGCACGATGCCGCATTCGGCTGCTGCTTCTCGGCGTCGTCCGTGCCCATGGGCATGGCGGTGCTGCTGAAGCACTTCGACCGCAAGCGCGAGCGGTTCACGCAGTGGGGCGAGCGTCACGCCACCGCCGTCGTGCACCCTTCCGCCACGCTCGGTGCCGGCGTGCTGCTGGGTCCCTACTGCGTCGTTGGCGCCGACACGACGATCGGCGACGGCTGCTGCATCGGCGCCCACGTGGTGATCGAGAACGGCGTGCGCATTGGTGCCGGCACGATCCTGCACCCGCACGTGTTCGTGGGCGCCGACTGCGAGATCGGGCGCGATTGCGAGGTGCACCCGCACACGAGCATCGGCAGTGACGGGTTCGGGTACGCCGTGGGCGCGAGCCGCCGCCCGCAGAAGATCCCGCACCTGGGCAACGTTTGCATCGGCGACGAAGTGGAGATCGGCAGCAACTGTGCGATCGATCGCGCAAAGCTCGCATCCACCTGCATCCGTTCCGGCGCCAAGCTCGACAACATCTGTCACATCGCGCACAACTGCGACCTGGGCGAGGACGGCTTCTACACGGCCGGCTTCATGATGGCGGGGTCGACCACGATCGGCCGCCGTTTCATGACCGGCGGCAATTCGGTGGTCTCGGCGCACCTGACGCTGGCGGACGATGTCGTTCTTGCCGGTCGCTCGACGGTGACCAGCGACGTCCGCGAGCCTGGCCACTACGGCGGCTACCCGCTGCAGCCGCTGAAGGACGCGATGCGCACGCTCGCGTCGCTCGGGCAAATCAGCGAGATCCGCAGGAACCTCAACCGCGTGCTGAAGCACCTGCAGTTGCCGGAACGATCGTAGGGCGAAGGGCTCGGCACCGATGCCCGGATAGCGCCCGCAGCATCGAACCGGGCGCGATTTGTGCGATGCTTCGGCCATGTCCCTGTTGACCGAGTTGAAGCAGAGAAAGGTCGTCCGCGTTGCGGCGGCCTACGCGGTCGTGGCCTGGCTGCTGCTCCAGGTCGCCTCGATCGTATTGCCGGCACTGCAGCTCCCCGAGTGGACGCTGACGTTCACGACCATCCTCCTGTTGCTCGGCTTTCCGGTCGCGCTGATGCTTTCCTGGAGCTTCGACGTCGTGCGCGATCGAGGCGCCGACATGTCGACACGCCCGCCTGAGGCCGACGCGCGCGCGGTAGTCGTATTGCCGTTCGCCAACATGACCGACGACGCAGCACAGTCTCATTTTGCGGACGGGCTCGTCGAGGACATCCTGACCCGGCTGCAATCGGTCGAAGGCCTCAGGATCATCTCGCGGCAATCGGCGTTCGCATACAAGGGACGCAGCGTCGACACACGCACGATCGCGCGCGAGCTCGGTTGCCGCTACGTCGTCGAGGGCAGTGTGCGCCGGATCGACGACCGCATGCGCGTGACGGCGCAGCTCATCGACGCGGCGGACGACCAGCACCTGTGGGCCGAGCGGTATGACCGCAAGCTCAACGACGTATTCGAGTTGCAGGATGAAATCTGTGGCGAAGTGGTAGCGGCGATCGAGTCGCGGATTGCACCCGCGACGGCAATGGCCACGACCGCACTCGGCATGCCGGGCGGGATCACGCCGCAGCCGGCAGGCCCGCGAAGTCGTGCCGCCCGGTTCTTCGGCACCTGGCGGACGGTCCCTGCCATCGTCGGACTGGTCGTGCTGGCCGGCCTCCTGACATGGACCTGGCAGCAGCGCAGCCGGGAGCGCTGGGCGCGCGAAGAAGCCCTGCCGCAGCTTCAGGCATTGATCGCCAAGGATGACTACGTGGCGGCCTTCGACCTTGCGCGCAGCATCGCGGAGGTCATTCCGAACGACCCGCAGTTACGCGCGCTCGGGCCGGAGTATTCAGCGCCGGTGCACCTCGCGACGGATCCCACCGGCGCGAAAGTGTTCTTTCGACCCTACGAAGGCAAGGAAACGGACTGGCGATTCATCGGGGAGACGCCGCTCGAGAACGTCTCGATCCCGATCGGCGTGGGCCTCTGGCGATTCGAGCACGCCGTAAGCGACACGACCCTGCGAGCGTTTCGCAACCCGGGAGTCGAGCTGCGGGCCGTGAGGGAACCCGCCATGGCCGACCAGTTCAAGAACGTGGATTTCACGGTTCGACTGGGCGACGCGACTACGATTCCGACAGGGATGGTCCTGGTGCCGGCAACGAAGCTGCTGGTCACCCTGGTCAGCGACCGCAAGCCCGTCGAGCTTCCGGCGTACTACCTGGATCGCTACGAGGTCACCAACCGCGAATACAAGGAATTCATCGATGCCGGCGGCTACCGGGAGGCGGCGTACTGGCAGGACCTGCCATTCGGCGACAGCGTCACCTCGTGGCAGCAGGCGGCTGCGCGATTCGTCGACGCAACCGGTCGGCCCGGCCCATCCACCTGGGAATCCGGCCTGTACCCCGACGACGCCGGCGACTACCCGGTCACCGGAGTGAGCTGGTTCGAGGCAATGGCCTACGCACGATTCCGGGGCAAGGAGCTGCCGACCGCCTACCACTGGTACCGCGCGGCCTACTCGCTCAACGAGTTCTTCGACTCGATATCGTCCGCGGTCGTTCGCTACAGCAACTACTCCGGGAAGGCGGCGGCGCCGGTGGGCCGTTACCAGGGGATCGGCCCCTACGGCACGTACGACATGGCCGGCAACGCCCGCGAGTGGCTTTGGACGGCGACAGGCAATACGCGGCTGCTCGCGGGTGGCGCCTGGAACGAGCCGCCGTACCTGTACAACGAGATCGACTCGGCCGAACCGTGGGATCGATCGCCCGGCAACGGCTTTCGCTGCATGCGAACGCCGAGCGGAAGCCCTACCAGCGCCGCCGTGCGCGGCCCGGTCGAGATCGAGACCGTCGACTTCACGGCGCTCAAGCCTGCGGACGATGCTGCGTACTCGGTGCTCGAGGCGCAGCTTCACTACTCGTCCACCAGCCTCGACCCTCGAGTCGAGAAGCTGGCTTCCACGAATCCATCGTGGACCCGCGAGCGGATCTCGCTCGCGACCGGGTACGACGAGTCGCGGTTCAACGTGCAGTTGTTCCTGCCGACGGGCGGGCGTCCACCGTACCAGGCCATCGTCTACCTGCCGCACTCCGGTCACTTCCGGTATTCGCAGTCGTCCGACGAGTTCGACCCGACTCGAACGAACCAGCCGCTCGACTTCATCCTGAAGTCCGGCCGTGCGTTCGTCGTCGTCACGTTCGACGGCAGCTTCGAACGCCGCTGGTCCGACAGCCGCCGCGCGTCCATGACGCTGGAGGACCGATACCGGCTGCGGCTGCAACACTTCCGACAGGAACTCGGGCGCGCCATCGACTACCTCGCGACGCGCAAGGACATCGACACGGGCCGCCTGGGTGCGTTGGGCATCAGTTACGGCGCACAGACGATGATGCCGCTGCTCGCGGTCGAGAAGCGCATCGGCCCCGCGGTGCTGATCGGCGGTGGCGTGTTCCTGGTTGGCCTGCCGCCGACCGAAGAGCCGTTCAATTACCTGCCGCGCGTCACGCAGCCGATCCTGATGCTGAGCGGTCGCTGGGACATCGACGTCAACCCGCAGGCGCAGGAAGCCATGTTGCGGATGCTCGGTACGCCACTGGATCGCAAGCGTCGCATCCTGTTCGACACCGGTCACGGCTGGCTGCCACAGAACCAGTTTGTCCACGCGGCCCTGGACTGGTACGACAAGTACCTCGGCACGACGCACTGACCAGCCCGCGCCTCGGAGCGTCCTACGCCGCCTGGTCGACCGCCGGTGCGTTCTGGATCGCGGCCTGCGCGGCCGCCAGCCGGGCGATCGGCACGCGCGGTGCCGAGCACGAGACGTAGTCCAGCCCGATCGAGTCGCAGAAACGGATCGACGACGGATGGCCGCCGTGTTCGCCGCAGATCCCGACCTTCAGGCCGGGCCGGCTCTTGCGTCCCCACTCGACCGCCAGCGCCATCAGGCGGCCCACGCCCTTGACGTCGAGCACCTCGAACGGATTGTCCTGCAGGATCCCGCGCTCGTTGTACATGGGCAGGAACTTGTTCTCGGCGTCCTCCCGCGAGAACGAGAACGTGGCCTGCGTCAGGTCGTTGGTGCCGAACGAGAAGAACTCCGCGACCTCGGCAAGGCTCTCGGCACGCATGCAGGCGCGCACGACCTCGATCATCGTCCCGAACCGGCAGGAGACCTTGACGCCGTAGGTCAACTCGACCTGCCCCTGCACGGCCGACATGTACTCGCGCACGAGCTTGAGCTCCTGGGCCGTGCACACCTGGGGAACCATGATCTCGGGGTGCACTTCGATGCCCGCGCGCACGCAGTCCGCCGCCGCCTCGAGCACGGCCCGGATCTGCATCGTGTAGATCTCCGGGTAGGTGATGCCGAGGCGCACGCCGCGATGCCCGAGCATCGGGTTCACCTCCCGCAGCGCCAGCGCCTTGCGCAGGATGGACTCCTTGCGTGTGATGATCGCGTCGACGAGGCGCGTGTCGGGCCACTCGTGCGAGCCCGCCGTTGCGCGCGCGTCGGCCAGCGTGCGGGCCGAGTCCGCCAGCACCTCCAGGCCACGCGCCGCCCGGCGCAGGTCGCGCAGGCGGGCGATGTCTTCCTCGAGTTGCCGTTCCGTCGGCAGGAATTCGTGGATCGGCGGGTCGAGCAGGCGAATCGTCACCGGGTGGGGCGCCATCGCGCGGAACAGGCCGATGAAATCCGCACGCTGGATCGGCAGCAGGCGGTCGATCGCCGCTCGACGGCTTTCCGCCGAGTCCGCCACGATCATGTCGATCACGATCGGCAGCCGGTCGCTGGCGTTGAACATGCGCTCCGTTCGGCACAGCCCGATGCCCCGCGCGCCGTAGCGCATGGCACGCGCGGCGTCGTCCGGCGTGTCCGCGTTCGCGCGGACCCCGAGCCTCGCGTACTGATCCGCCCATTCGAGCAGCCGGACCAGCGACGGCGAGAAGTCGGCCTCGACCGTCGGCACCACGCCCCGGAAGACCTGGCCGTTGCTGCCGTCGATCGTGATCACGTCGCCTTCCTTGATGACCTGGTCGCCGACGAACGCGACCCGCATCTGGACGTCGACGTGAATGCCCTCGGCCCCGGCGACGCAGGGCTTGCCCATGCCACGCGCGACGACCGCGGCATGCGACGTCTTGCCGCCGCGGCTCGTCAGGATGCCCTGCGACGCGAAGAAACCGTGGATGTCCTCGGGCTTCGTCTCCTCGCGCACGAGCACGACCTTTACGCCTTTCCTGCCGAGCTCCTCCGCACGATCCGCGTCGAACACGGCCTGGCCGCTCGCCGCACCTGGCGATGCGGGTAACCCCGTCGCTACCGGCTGGGCCTTGTGCGCGGGATCGAGGCGCGGAAAGAGCATCTGCTCGAGGTGGGCCGGATTGACGCGCGTGATCGCTTCCTCGCGCTGCAGGATGCCTTCGTCGTGCATCTCGACCGACGTGCGCACCATCGCGGCGGAGTTCATCTTGCCGTTGCGGGTTTGCAGGCAATAGAGCGTGCCGCGCTCGATCGTGAACTCGAAGTCCTGGATCTCGCGGTAGTGCCGCTCGAGCCGGTTGCGCAGTTCGAGCAGCTGCCGGTACATGCCGGGCATTTCGCGGTCCATGTCCTGGATCGGCCGCGGCGTGCGGATGCCGGCGACGACGTCCTCGCCCTGGGCGTTGACCAGGTACTCGCCGTACAGCTGGTTCTCGCCGGTCGCCGGGTTGCGCGTGAAGCCGACCCCGGTGGCGCTGTCGTTGCCCATGTTGCCGAACACCATGGTCACGACGTTGACGGCCGTGCCGTTCGCCATGGCGTGCGTGATGCCGAACTCCCTCCGGTAGTCGATCGCGCGCTTGCCCATCCAGGAATTGAAGACCGCCTTGATCGCGATCTCGAGCTGCTCGTACGGATCGGTCGGGAAAGGCCTGCCGGTGTGGCGCTGGATGACGGCGAGAAAGCGCTCGCCGATCTCGCGCAGGTCGTCGGGACCGAGACCGACGTCCACCTTGACGCCCGCGCGATCCTTGACCGCCTCGAACTGCTCGTCGAACAGCGCATCGGGCACGCCGAGCGCCACCTTGCCGAAGAGCTGGATGAATCGCCGGTAGGCGTCGTGACCGAACCGCTCGTTGCCGGTGTGGCGGATGAGTGCCGCCAGCGTCGTGGCGTTGAGCCCGAGGTTCAGGATCGTGTCCATCATGCCGGGCATGGACATCGCGGAGCCCGAGCGCACGGAGACGAGCAGCGGGTCGTCTGCGCTGCCGAAACTCTTGCCCGTCTTCTGCTCCAGGCGCGCCATGTGCTGCCGGACTTCGTCCATGACCCATTCCGGCAGGCGTCGTTGCGAGTCCTCGAGATACGCCAGGCAGGTCTCGGTCGTGATCACGAATCCGGGCGGCACGTTCAGCCCGATCTGCGTCATCTCGCAGAGGTTGGCTCCCTTACCACCGAGCAGCATCTTGTTGCGCCCGTTGCCTTCCTCGAAAGCGTAGACCGATTTTCGCGGCGTGTTGATGGCGGTATCCATGTAGTCCATCCCAGGGGTTGTCACCCATCACTCGTGCGTGTCCGGATCGAGTGATACTCCAGCGTGCCCGGGAGGCGAAATACGTGGAAGTTGCGCTGTTTCGACACTCCGCGCAGGTCCCACGTCGACGCCGTTGCGCCACCACCTGTCCCATTCTCGGTTTCCTGGATCGGGCGCGCGTACACACCATCATGCCGACGGACCAGCCGGAAGGTTCGTAACACTCGATACATAGTCAGAGCTGCGTTCTATCGGCGCGTAATTCACAGGGCTGCAGTCCTCGACGGTGATCGCTTGATCGATCCCGGAGTGCCACCCGTCTGCGCACGGAAGCTGCGCACGAAGCTGGCGACGTCCGTGTAACCGAGTCGGTAGGCGACCTGCGTCACCGAGAGATTGCCGTCCGCCAGCATCTCGCGGGCGCGCTCCGTGCGCACCTGCAGCGAGAGATCGCGGAAGCTCGTGTTCTCGGCATCCAGGTAGCGGGCCAGTGTTCGCGTGGAAATGTTGACGAAGCCCGCGAGTTGCTCGAGCGTCGGTCGCGTGTCCTCGGACTCACGCAGCATCATACGGCACCACTCGCTCCAGCGACGGCGCGCATGCGCCTGGCGCAGCATCGACTTGCAGCGCTCTTCCGCCGCCTGCATCGCCCTCGGGTTGGCCATCGCCAGGGGCGTGTCGAGCAAGGCCGCATCCAGCGAGATCCGCACGCCGGGCACGGCGTCGCCGAAATGAACGCGGGCCGGGGCCAACTCCCGGTAGCGTTCCGCGTGCGGCGGTCGCTCGATCGACAGCCAGACGTCGTACGGCGCGAGCTTGCCGCGCAGCTTGGACTCGAAGGCGACGTGATTGGAGACCACGATCGCCTCCTCGAAAACGCGCGTCGACCGATGCGACATGGACGCGGCCGGCAGGTAGACGAGATCGACCCGCCCCGCGTGCCTCTGCAGGCTCAGTGTGAAATAGGTCTGGATCAGGCGCTGGTAGCTCACCGCCAGGCGCAGCAGGTGGCCGAACGTCGGGCTCGTGAGCAGCGCGAATCCGAGGATGTCGTGCGACGTGGGGTCGAGCCGACGGCCCAGCTCGAAGCCGAGGTCCGCCCTGCCGCTCGCGTGTTCGGCCGCCCGCAGCAGCGCTTCCACCTGGCGCAGCGTGAGCTGGGCCGTCGGAGCGTCGATCGACCGAATGCCGCCCGCGCGCAGCAGCGCACCGCGATCGATGCCGGTGGACTCCAGGAAATCGACGAGCCGCGCGATGTATCGCGCAGGGAGCCTTGGCGATTCGTCGGCTTCGCGCATCTCGACGCTCCTGCGACCACCGGGGACAACGCCACGAACCGTGTCTGAAAACATCAGTAGCTTGGCAGAAAATGCCAAGACGGGCGAGACCGCGCACACCCAGACTCCCACTCACGAAGCGCCCGCAACGCGCGGCCCGCACGAGGAGAGCGACCATGACCGATGTCACTGGTGGCGAACTGCTTGCGCGAGCCCTGGCGAACGAGGGCGTGAAGTTCGTCTTCGGACTGCCCTGCCCGGAAATCGACCCGTTGCTGGCTGCGCTCGAGGTCAACGGCATCCGCTTCGTGACGATCCGCCACGAGGCTGCGGCAGTGCACATGGCCGAAGGACTCTACAAGACGACCGGCCAGGTCGCGGTCGTGCTCGGCAATCCGGGTCCCGGCACCGCGAACCTGCTGCCGGGCATGCTGACCGCGAGGCACGAAGGCGTGCCCGTGCTCGCGATCACGTCGCAGCACCGCACCGGCGTCGTCTATCCGTCGACGTCCGCGACCTTCCAGGGCCAGGATCAGCTCGACCTCTTCAAGCCGGTCGTCAAGTGGAACGGTCCCGTGTTCGAGTGGACCCGCATTCCGGAGCTCGTGCGCATGGCGTTCCGCGAGATGTGGGCAGGTCGCCCGGGCCCGGTCCAGCTCGAGATTCCGGGGCCGGTGCTGTATGCCACGGGTGATCCGGTGGCTGCGCCGATCCACCCGGACGAGAGCGGTCGCGCGTCACTGCCGCAGCCGTCGGACGCACAGCTCGCGACAGCCGCGGACCTGCTGGCGACGGCGAAGGCGCCGGTGATCTTCGCCGGCACCGGTGTCGACCGCGCGCGTGCGAATGCCGCGTTGATCGGGCTGGCCGAGCTGCTCAGGTGCCCGGTGATTCCGTCGATGGCCGGTCGCAGCGTCATGCCCCACGACCACCCGCTGTACTTCCATTCGCAGAGTCCCGCAGCCGACGAACTGCGTCGCAACGCGGACGTGCTGCTGGTCGTGGGCTCGCGCGTCGGCAATCTCGACGTGCCTTTCGACAAGTACTGGGGCGATCCGACCAGGTGTCGGGTCATCCAGGTCGACGTCGATCCCCGCCACATCGGCGTGTCGCGACCCGTCGCGCTCGGCATCGTCGCGGACGCTCGCGCGACGCTCGAGGGACTGGCGGCGAAGCTTCGCGGCCGCAAGGTTGCGAGCCACGACCGCACCGATGTCGCTTCGCATCGAGCAGGATTCCAGGCCTGGGCGAAGGCGGCAGGCGACGTGGTCGCCGCGTGGACCGGCCCTGGCATTCATCCGGCCCACGCGATCGGCGCCGTCGGCGCGGTGTTCGGCCCTGGTGCGGTGTATTGCACGGACGGCGGCATGACCTCGCTCTGGGCGAGCTTCGCGCTGCCGTCCACGAAGCCCAATTCGTACCACGGCATCCTTGAGTTCGGCATGCTGGGTACCGGCATCCCGTCCGCGATCGGAGCGAAGCTCGGCGCGCCCGCGCGCGAAGTCGTCTGCGTGACCGGTGACGGGGCCGCCGGATTCAATGCCATGGAGCTGCAGACCGCGGCGCGCGAAGGCCTGAAGATCACGTTCGTCGTGATGGCCGAGGCCGAGTGGACAATGGAAATACCCAACGAGATGACGCACTGGGGCAAGACGTTCGGGACAGGGATGGGCGAGGTCCGCTGGGACAAGGTCGCCGAGGGACTCGGTTGCCATGGAGAGTACGTGGACTCGATCACGGCGCTTCCTGCCGCGCTCACGCGTGCCAAGGGCAGCGCGGGCCCTGCACTCGTCTGCGTGCGAACCAGCAAGGAGGCGAACCTCGCCGTTCCCGAGTCTGGCATTGCACGCTTCTTCGAAGTCTATTTCGGACCGTCCGCATGATGAACCTCAAGGGCAAGCAGGTACTGGTCACCGGCGCCGCCTCGGGAATCGGCCTCGAATGCGCGCGGGCGTTCGCTCGACGCGGTGCAAACCTGGTCATCTCCGACATCAATGCGACGGCGCTGGAGAAGGTCCGCGGCGAGATCGCCGGGCTGGGCGTGCGGTGCCTTGCGCAGACCTGCGATGTCTCGAAGGAGGAGTCGGTTGCAGCCTTCGCGACCGCCGTGCGACAGGACGGTCGGGCCCGTCGACGTTCTCGTCAACAACGCAGGCGTTGCGTTCCTCGGCGGCTTCGAGGAGACACCGCTGTCGGAGTGGCGGCGCATCTTCGACGTCAATGTCCTTGGCATCGTGCACTGCATCCGCGCGTTTCTTCCGGCGATGCGCGAAGCGGGTGACCAGCGCAAGATCGTGAACGTGGCATCGGCCGCGGGCTTCTCGCCCTTGCCGAACATGTCGGCCTATGCGGCGTCGAAGCACGCGGTCGTCGGCCTGTCGGAGGTGCTCGCGCAGGAATTGCACGAAACCGACATCTCGGTGCTCGTGGTTTGCCCGGGCATCATCAACACTTCCATCGTCCACGTGAGCCCAGCCGCGTCGGGCATGACGGAAGCACAGATCAGGAAGCTGCAGAACTACTACGCGGACGAAGGATGCCATCCCAGCGTAGTCGCGGCCGACATCGTGCGCAGCGTGGAGGGGAACGACAGCTTCCTCTTTACAGGGCCCGGAGCCAGGCTCGGCCATTACGCCATGCGCGTTTCGCGCCGGCTGGCCCGTAGGTTCACGATCGATGCGGCAAGGAAGAGCGGCTACCTCGCCGGATGATCATCGTCCGGACAGGTAGGTCGTTCGCGATCTGCCCGGCGATCATCACCTCGCTGAAGCCGGCCTGCGTGATGCCGTCGATCTCGAGCCGGTAGCGGAAATTGCGCAGTGGATCGATGCGTGCCATGGCTCGTGCTCCTCCTAGCGCTGGGCTTCAGCGGTGTTCTGGAAGATGCGGAAGATGACGAACTCCGCCGGGCGCACCGGCGCGATGCCGATCTCGCAGATGAGCCGGCCGTTCAGGATGTCGTCCTGCGTCATCGTGGTGCGGTCGCAGGTGATGAAGAACGCCTCCTCCTCGGTGCGCCCGAACAGCGCGCCGACCCGCCACTGCGTGCGCAGGAACAGCCGGATCGTGTCGATGACGCGCGCCCACAGCCGCTCGTCGTTCGGCTCGAACACGACCCACTGCGTGCCCTCGTAGATCGAGCGCTCGAGGAAGATGAACAGCCGCCGCACGGTGACGTACTTCCACAGCGCGTTCGAGACTGAGCGTGCGCGCGCCCCAGACGCGGATGCCGCGGCCGGGGAAGCGCCGGATGGCGTTCACGCCGCGCGGGTTGAGCGTCGTCCTGCGTGCCTGTCGTCGATGTCGAATTCCAGGTCGAGCGCCCCGCGGACGATTTCGTTGGCCGGCGCCTTGAACACGCCGCGCTCGGTGTCGGTGCGCGCGTAGACGCCGAGCACGTGGCCGCCGGGTGGCACTCGCGCGCGCGCCCGGTCAGGGGATCGGACACGTCGATCCACGGGTAGTAGAACGCCGCGTACGAGGTGTCCCGGATGCTGGTGCGTGGATCGAGGTCCGGACTCGCGACATCGCTCACCGAGCGCTCGCAGTCCAGTACGGCGAAGCGAAACTTCAGCGATTCGCAATGCGCAATCAGTGCCTGCGCGATCTCGAGCCGCTGCGTCGGCGGATAGGGCGCATGCACGAGCGCGACCTCGCGATACGGATCTGAGATCAGCGCGGCGAGTCCTTGTGCCTCCCTGCGGTTGCCCGACGGCTCCCCGACGTAATCGTCCCTGCCCACGGGATTCGGGTCATCGAGCCCGTTCTCCAGCAGGCCCTCGCCGTCCGTCGGCGACGACGCGGGTGTACCGCCGGTACGTTCGATCTTCGCCAGTGCGGAGTTGTCCCGCAGTCGCTTCTCGTAGTAGTCGGACGAGTCCGGATCGACGGTGAGGTCGTCGAAGTCCTCGGCAATCGCCGGTCGCGGCGGCTTAGTTCGTTCCACGAAGGGGTCGAACGGCTGGAAGTCCTGCGGAATGTGGACCAGTAGGCGATCTGCAGGCGAAATCCCACCGGCCGCTTCGTGCCCGGCGCACCTGGGACGGGCTCCTCGGTCGAACTCCTCGAGATCCTGACCCAGACGTGATTGCCCCATGCGCCGGGGCCCACGGCACTGACCGTGAAGTCGCCGAATACGCGCGTCGCGATGACGGCCCCGTCGCCGACGCAGCGGCAGACGAATGCGCGCTTGCCGCCGTTCTCGAAGAAGCCGTTGACCGCGTACGGCATGTAGCGATCGTGCGCACTCCACGTTCGCCGAACCACCGGCGGTAGTCGTTGTAGCTGGTGACCAGCTGCGGCCACGTGGCGCCGCGCTCGGTCTCGCCGATGAACGCCGCCGTGCTGGTCGGCACGCCCTCGATCGGACGCGGACCGCGCTCGATCTCTTCGATGTAGACGCCGGGTGTCAGATATTCGGGCATGGCGATGCTCCGGGTTCAGGTCAACGCGCGTCCTGTGCAGATCGCGAGGTGGCTGTTGCCGAACACTTCGTAGATCGCGCTCGCCGAGTCCGTGGCGATATCACTCAGGCAGCATGTCGCCCGAGCCGCCAAATTCCTTCGGGAAATCCTTGAACTTCGGCAGGCCGTCGCGCACGGCCATGACCTTTTCGCCGTAGTGCACGTGGAATGTCGGCTTGTATTGAAATCCAACGATCGTCCCCGCAGGAATGTCGGTGACGCCCATCGATGGATGGCCAACCATGACGGCCGCACCGCAGCTCTTGCAGAACTGGCGGTGACTGTTCTCGGTCCGCTTGTACATCCCGAGGTTGTCGGCGCCTTTCACGATCCTGACGTTCTCCGTGCGCCAGCCAGACGCCGCGTGAAGCGGTGCGCTAAGCCAGCTGCGGCACGATTCGCAATGGCAGTAGGCCTGGAAGACTGGGTCGCCAGTGACCTGCAGTTGCACGGCGCCACAGGCACAGCCGCTCGTGTACGTGGTATTCGTCATCGCCGATTCCTCCGGGGTAGGTACGGGTATTCTGACAGCAAAGCTGTCGTGCTCGCCTCACGCTCGGGTACAGCCGCTCAGTTGTCCCGGACTCCGTAGTCGAGGAGCATGTTGCCGGGCATCTGGCCGAACATGCCGTAGCCGGTGGAAATGTACAGTTGATCGCCATGCACGATGGCACCGCCGACGTCGATCGCGCCGGACGGCACGGTCTACACCTCGATCTCGAATTTCCCTGGTTGGCACGTCGAAACCATGCAGCCGACGTTGATACGCGTGCAGCTATGACGTCCATCGGGCGTCTCGGAATCGCCAGGTCCCGTACCGTGCCGGATCGGAATCTGCGTCCCCAAGGCGCCAACATGGGATTCCGCGCGAGTCACTTGCGCCCCGGCCCCGGGACACCGGCGTACGGGTTGAGCTTCAGCCACGACGGGAAAGACCGCACCAACTCGCGTCGCCCGGTGAGCTGCACCGACTTTGATCGGATGGGCGCCGACAGCAACTGGTCCCCGAGCCACACATGAGCGAACGCGCCCAGGTCCGCGCGCAAATAGAGGTCCACCTCGGCGCCGGGGTCCCTGAGGCAAAGGTTCACGTCGACTCGATCGACGACCAGCCAGAAAACGCGTCCGCGCCGATACGAGGCGGGAGGCCGTGGAAGTCGAATCGCACGACGGTTCGACGGACAGGCAGGCGCTCCCGCTCGAATCTGCGCTCTCGAGCGCCCGCAACCGCTGCGCCAAGGCCGTCCTCGGGGTCAACGGCAAGCCGCGCTTGATGTCGTTGAAGTGCGTCGAGCCGACTAGCAGTTCGCGCAGGATCAGGGGCATCCCGCGGCGCGAACACGTCGCTGGCAATGGCCCCGCGGGGCAGAACTGTCCATGTCCAGGCCTGAAGCGCACTCTGTAAGCGTCGCCGGGTCCGAGCCAGTCCAGTTCCTGGACTAGCGCCGGGTTCTGGTCGGCTGCACAGTCGGGGCATCTTCGGAACCCGCCAGAAGGAGGATGCGATCATGCGCGTATACCTCGCGTCTAGCCGATATCTCCGCGTCACACTGCTGGCGGTCGTCGCCACCGTGTTCGTGGCGCCCGCGGCGCGCGCCGACGCGGTCACGGACTGGAACACGACGGCGGGCGCAACGGTCGGAGCCGCCGGGCTGACGACACCCGAGGCGAATCGCGTCATGGCGATCGCCCACACTGCGGCCTATGACGCCGCCAACGCGATCAGCCGACGATATCCGGTCACCGGCACCCGGCTTACGGCGCCGGCCGACGCCTCGATCCCCGCTGCGATCGCGGCTGCGCATCGCGACGTGCTGTCGCGGCTTGTCCCTTCCCAGCAGGCCGCGGTCGATCAGGCCTATCGCGCGGCTCTCAAGACGTTCGGCGACGATGCGGCGACTCGCAGCGGCGTCGCGGTCGGTGAAGGCGCGGCCGCAGCCGTGCTGTCGCGTCGCGCGACGGACGGCGCGGCGGCACCGGAGACGTACCGTCCGCACGCGGCCGCCGGCGCATACGTGCCCACGACCTTGCCGATCGCACTGCAGTGGCCGCAGCGTACGCCGTGGCTGATGAGCGATCCGGCCCAGTTCCGGCCCGGCCCGCCGCCCGCGCTGACGAGCGAGGTCTGGGCCCGCGATTACCAGGAGGTGGCGACGATCGGCGCGATTCGAAGCAGCGTCCGCACTGCCGAGCAGACCGCCGTCGCCCGGTTCTGGGCAGCGACGCTGCCGTCGATCTACCACGGCCTCGTGCGCTGCGTAGCTGCGATGCCCGCACGCGACCTGACCCGGAACGCGCGGCTGTACATGGCAGTGACTCAGGCGACGGACGACGCGATGATCGCGGTCTTCGATGCGAAGTACCACTACGCGTTCTGGCGACCCGTGACCGCGATCCGCAACGGGGACAGGGATGGCAACGACGCGACGACCCGCGATCCGTCGTGGTTGCCCCTGCTCGATACGCCGATGCACCCGGAGTACCCATGTGCGCACTGCATCGTGGCCGCAGCTGTCACTACGGTATTGAAGGCGGAAGTGGGCGACGGACCGCAACCGACCTGGACAACGTCGAGTGCGACGGCGAACGGTGCCGCACGCTCCTGGCCGGATCTGGATGCATTCGTGCAGGAAGTCGCCGACGCGCGGGTGTATGCGGGCGTGCACTACCGCTACTCAACCACGATTGCCGCCGACATGGGTCGACAGGTCGGCGCACTCGCCGTTGCCCGATACTCCGTCGAGCCGGATCGGCGAGTGGCCCGAAACTGCCCCGAGCGCGGCACGACCAGGAAATCAGGTCAACGGCTGGCAGGCCTTCCGCACCCCGTGTGTGAATCGCACGTGAATCGGCAAGCGAACCAGGACGACGACGACCAGCAGGTTATCGCCGTGCGTCACTCCGGCGGCGGTACGGGCATGTAGATCGGTCCGCTGCTGCTGTAGGCCTCGACGTAGTGCTGCTGGCCGCACTGGTAATACGTCACGCCGTCCAGTAGAAGCACGGTCGGATCGCAGGGCAGGCCCGACGACGTCGTGGTCGTGGTTGTGGTCGTGGTGGACGTGTCGTCCTCCTCGCTCGACGCAACCACGGCACCGCCCACGACGGTACCGACAGCCAGGGCGGCGATCCATTCGTCATCGTCGTCGTAGTCCCACCCGCCGCCGTAGTAGTAGCCGCCGTAGGGAGGCGGTGGTGGCGGTATGTAGACCGGTGGTGGTGGCGGCCTGCTGCCGGGCGGCGGACGAGTGCCGTCCGGTGGACGAGTGCCGTCTGGCGGACGAGTGCCGTCCGGTGGACGAGTGCCGTCTGGCGGACGAGTGCCGTCCGGCGGACGACTGACTTCCGGCGGACGTGCGCCCGGGGATGGAGGGGGCCGACCTGTCGGCTGGACAGGCCGCGCGATATCCTGGCTCGGCTTGGGCGCAGCCGAGCGGTCGCGCGATGGACTGGGGCTTCGCTGCGAGAAGTTCCCGCCCGCGGCCGGGCCCTGACGCGAGAAGCCGCCGCCGCCGCGCCCTCCGCCGCCCCCGCCACGAGCTCCCCGGGCGAACGAGTCATCGGCCACGAACATCGGCAAAGCCAGAATCACGACGAGGATCGCGAGGCACGCGCCCGTCAGCAGTTTCGGCTTCATGGCTGGATCTCCCCGTTCGCGGCCGCCGGCGGCTGCGTGCCGATCGGTTTCGGCACCTGGACGGCAAATGCGATCTGGCGGGCGTCCTTCGGCGGCGTGAACTGGAAGGTCGTCTTCGTCAGTGTTGGGCTCGTATTCCAATCCGAGAAATTGGCCCAGTACTGCGGTTGCCCCTCGGATTGCGGATAAGTGATGACGACACGAAGCGGCAGCGGGTGCTCACCCTCCGTAATCCAGAACTGGAAATCAACGGTGTCGGTGCGGCCTGCGATGTGATGGGTCGGCACGCCGTAGATGTCGGAGCTTTCCACGTAATCGATCGTCTTGACGCGCTGGGGCAATTCACCCGGCAGGCGGGTCGTCAGCAGCAGCGCTAGCGGCATTCGCATCTTGAGGTCGCGGACGAAGTAGACGAGCGCATCGTCGACTGTGCCGGGCTGCGCTGCCTGGGCGAAAACGCCGGAATCGGCGTTCATCACCGTCATGTTCCTGCCGTCGAAAAGGGCGAGATCACGAATGCCGTCGCTCGCAACTTCTTCCACGCGAAGCTGGTTGGGACGTGCCATCGTGACGTGACGGGTCTCGCCGAACTCGATCTTCTGGCCTGTCGCCTGCACGACGTCGTAACCGGCGCGAAAAGTAACCGTGAATGACCGCAGGCCCGCCAGGTACGTCGCCATGCTGTCCAGGATTGCGGCGGCCTCGCGCTGCGATTCCGTGGTGGCCGCTGGCGCGGCGGCCACATTGGGGCTGACCGTTGCCGCGGCGGCTTGCTCATCGCCAGCCCGGACAGGGCCGACCAGGAGCAGCGCCACCGTCAGCAAGACGACTCTGGACGGCGCGATTCGTGAGCATTTCCATCGAAGCTTCATCGTCGTCTCACCCCTGCTGTCGGCGCCGTCCATGCATTCGCGGCACGACTGGTGTCAGCGCTTATCGAGACCTTCCGCCCGTAATATCGCACAGGCCCACGAGGGGTGAATACTGGTCTTGTGACAGCACGAATGAGTGGCACCGGCAGCAAGCCGACGCAAAGCCGCCGGCCGAACGCTGGATGCGTTCGGCCGGCAGTCCGGTCAGAACCGGAACACGCCCTGCACAGCGACGCTGCGCGGCGGGTCGACGAAGGCGCCATAGCTCGGGGCGCCGAACGTACGGGCGGCCAGCGGCATGTCCGTCACGTTGGCGGTCACCGTCTCGTCGGTGAGGTTGCGACCGAGCAGGGCGACCTCCCACGAACCGTCGGACGCGCCCAGGGCGAGTCGCAGGTTCACCTTGGCGAACGCATCCTGGACGGTCGTCGGATCCAGCGTCGCCTGCGGATAGTACGAGTCGCTGTAGACGACCTCGAGCGTGCTGTCGAGACGCCACGACGTGCCAATGGGCATGCCGTAGTCGAGTGCGAGATTCCCGGCGAGGTCGGGCACGTACTGATTGGTCTTGCCCGCATAGTCGCAGTTGATGCCGTCCGGAGCGTTGGGCGCCTGGCCCGTGTAGCACTGACCGATGAAGGTCTGGTACTCGAAGTCCATCCAGACGAGCGATCCGCGCAGCGTCAAGTCGTCGAGGACCGCCCAGCGTGCATCGAGCTCGATGCCCTGCACTTCGGCCTCGCCGGCGTTCTTGACGTTGAAGCCGAGCACGCCGTCGAACGTGCTGACCTGGAGGTTCGTGAAGTCCGTGAAGAAATACGCGACGTTCACCTCGGCGCGATCCTCGGCGAAGCGTGACTTCAGGCCGAGTTCGTAGCTTTCGGACTTCTCGTCCTTGAACTCGAAACTGCCGACACTCGCGGCCGGGATGCAGCCCGCGGGGACGCCGGGCGCCGAGCAGACGACCGCGGGCGGCGACGTCGGGTTGTTCGAGCGTGCGTCGTAGCCGCCTGACTTGTAACCTTCGGTGAAGGAGGCATAGGCCATGATGTCGTCCGCGACGTCGTACTGCAGGCTGGCGGATGGCATGACATGCGACTCGGCACGCGAGCCGTCCAGCGAGTGCGCCCGCACGTTGAAGACGGACCCGTAGACCAGCGGGGCGACCACCGCCTGCGCTCCGGCCAGCGGATTTCCGTCGATCGTCGCAAACGCGAGCGACCGGCTCGCGTCCTTGTCCTCGTCGGCATACCTGGCGCCCAGGTTCAGCCGCAGGTCGTCCGTTGCATTCCAGGTCATGCGCGCAAACAGCGACCAGCTCGACGCATCCTGCTCGAACCGGCGCGGCGTGCTCGTGTTGCCGATAGCGGTGCCGGCGCCGGGCTGCCGCGCGTTGATCAGCGGCACGAGCACGCTCGTGCCGTTGACGAGAATGGCGTCGCGGTAGTCGACGCTCGTGTCGTCGAAATACGCACCGGCCAGGTAGTCGATCGTGTTGCCGACTGGCGAAGCCAGGCGGATCTCCTGGCTGAACTGATCGAAGCTTTCGCCGAGCGACACGTTGAAGATGTTGGCGCCGGTGAAGTCGCAATCGCACTGCTCGGCGAAGTCGTACGACGAGTGGCCGGTGATGGACGTCAGGCTGTAGTCGCCGAGTTTCCAGTCCAGCGTCAGCACGTACTCGTCCGAATCGTTGCGGCTGGTGTCGTCGTTGCCGGAGCGCTTGTAGTCGAGCTCGTTGTTCAGGACCGACGCCGGCTGGCCCAGCGCCGCGAGGATCTGGGAGTAGGTCCGGCCCGCGAAGGGACCGGCCTGCGCGGGTCGTTCGTTCATGACTTCGAGGCTGCGGCCGTCCTTGTCGAAACTGCCCGTCTCCGCCTTGAGCGTTGCCGTCAGGTTGTCCGTCACGTCGAACTGCAACTGTCCGCGCAGCACGTAGTCGTCGCGCTGCGATTCGTCTCGACCGAGCGTCAGGTTCTCGACGTAGCCGTCGCCCGACAGCCAACGCCCCGAGAGTCGACCGCGCAGGCGATCGCCCAGCGGTCCGGATACGGCGCCCTCGGCCTGTTGTTCGCCGAGGTCGAAATCGTACGTCGCGCTCAAGTAGCCTTCGAACTCGTCCGTCGGCCGCGCTGTCGTCACGTTGATCGCACCTGCAACGCTGTTCTTGCCGAACAGGGTCGTCTGTGGTCCGCGCAGGATTTCCACGCGCGACACGTCCAGCATCGGCGCCCTCGACTGCTGGCCACGCCCGCGATAGATGCCGTCGACGTAGGTTCCGGCGGACTGCTCGAACCCGGGGTTGATGCCGGATCCGATGCCCCTGATGAAGATGTTGTTGCCGATGCCCGTCTCCTGCACCGTCAGGCTCGGCAACTGCAGGTCCTGCAGGCGCACGACGGCGGCATCCTGCAGTTCCGCGCCCGAGACGGCATTCAGCGACACTGGGACGTCCTGCAACGACTCCACGCGCCGCGTCGCGGTGACGATGATTTCGGTCAGGCCTCCGGTGCTGGCGGGCACACCGGGCGGGGCGCCGGCATCATCGGCAAACACGGTCCCGGCAATCAACAGTTGCGCGGCACCCAGGCAAATCATCCGTTGGCTGTGCATCAGTCTCCCCCTGAATTCACGTATCTATCGAGGCACGCGCTTCCTGACCGCGTGCCGACTACTCAGGGGTCGCGAGCCTAGACTCGGCGATCCAGGCTAACTTTGCATTCTGGGACGCACACTTGTCCTAAAGGGACGCGACCCCGGCGGCGCGTCCGAACTGCGGCGCACGCCTCGACGCCATTCGGCTGCGCTGACGCCGAATTCCTTGCGGAACCAGCGTGAGAACGAACTCTGCTGGTCGAATCCGAGCGCGTGCGAGATCTCCCCCAGGCTGAGCCGGCTTTCGCTGACGCGGTGGTCGGCCAGGTCGCGCCGCACCTCCCTCACGAGGCTGTTGAACGACTGGCCAGATTGCCCGAGGCGGCGATGCAGCGTGCGTCGATCGACGCCGTAGAAATCCGCGAGACGGTCGGCCGAGCAACGGCCGGAAGAAAGCAGCATGCCGATCAGGCGGCGCACGTCGTCCGCGAAAGCCGGTTCCGAACGCGCCCTCGCGGCAAGGCTCTCGATCCATTGCCGGGCCTGGCGCTGGAACGCGTTGGACGATGACTGCAGCGGTGCTCGCAGGTCGCGCGTCGCAATCTGCATTGCGTTCAACGGTGCGTCGAACTCCAGCCGGCACCGGAAGAGGCGTCGGTGAGTCGCATCGCGCGCCGGCGCGGCGTACGCAAACTGCACCGCCCGCGGGTTCCAGTCGGGGCCGAGGAAGGACCGCAGGATTCCCGTCGTCGCGCCGAGCGCGAGGTCGGTGGCCTGTCGAAACGGGGCAGGCGTATCGGCTTGCACGAACACCGCGAGCAGCGCCAGGTCGCTGGTCGCGTCGACGCGAAGGTGCGTGACGCTGTTGTGCAGAAACAGGTAGTCGATCAGGGTCTGCAGTGCTTCCCCGACGCTGCGTTCCTCCCGCGCCAGGATGCCGATCGGTCCGAGGTTGGCCAGGCCGTGCATCTGCGCGAGTCGCAACCCGAAGTCCTCGGCGCCCGTCTCCACTGGCCGCCAGCTCGAGCAGGCGCAGCAATTGCGATCCGCTGATCCGCATGTCCGGCTCGACGAGCGCCCGCACGTCGAGCCCGACACTCTGCAGCAGCGCCGCGGGGTCGCCATGGAGTCGGCGCACGAGGTCCGCAAATCCCTCGATCGATGCAGCACGGATGGACGGTGAGCTGTCGGAATAAAGACCGGGCATCGTCCCATTCGGAAAAGTCGATGTCCCAGAATGATAACACGCCACCAGACGCCGTCCCCAGACTCTGGCAGCACGCAGCCACCGACGAATTCCCGGACCACGACTTCATGCACAGCACGCCGACAATCGACGAAATGCGCAAGCACGGGCGCTGGAACCCGCTGTGGGACCAACTGGCCGAGTGGGACCCGGAATGGATCGACCAGTTCCTTTGCGCAGCGACGGCGCCCTGGAAGAACGGCATATTGCCCGCGAAAACGATCGAGCTGATATGCATCGCGGGAGATGCTGTGTGCACGCACTCCTACGCGCCGGGCACCCGTCGGCACATCCGCGCGGCGCTCGAACTCGGTGCGACACGTGGCGAGATCCTTGCGGTCCTCAAGCTTGCATCCCTGGTAGGGTTCCAGGCGCTGCATCTCGCGATCCCGATCCTCGCCGCGGAACTCGGCGAGTCGACCGAGCGAGGTCCGCTCCCGCAATTGCGCGAGTGGGACGCCGCATGGTCCGCGCAGGTCAGCGCCGTCGCGGCCTCCGCACGCGACGGCGCGCTCGACGCCAAGACTGTCGAACTCATCTGCGTCGGTGTGAACGCCGCCGCCACGCACCTTAACGGCGACGCGGTGCGCCACCACGTCGGGGCCGCACTGACCGCTGGCGCGACCCGGCAGGAAATCCTCGAGGTGCTCAAGGTGGCGAGCACGGTCGGCATCCATGCCTGCAATCTCGCCGTCCCCATCCTCGCCGAGGAACTCGCTTCGCGGCACGCATCGCCCTGACAGACCTGCTGCGCAACCAGGACATCACGCGGGCCGAGCACGTCGCATTCGCGCGACGTTTCGGCGAACTCGAGGACCATCCGGTCGCCGGCAGCGACCCCGATCATCCCGGCCTGGTCCGCGTCTACAAGAAGACATCGTTCGTGTGCGCTTTCACGTCGCACTTCGTGAATTTCCACACACCTGAGAACGTCCGGTTCGGCAAGGATTTCGCTCCCGGCGCGAGCGACTTGCTCAACTACCTGGTCAGCCAGGCTGAAATTCCCGAGTACCAGGTGCGGTGGCGCTGGCGTCCAGACAGCGTGGCGATCTGGGATAACCGTTGCACGCAACACTACGTGGTGCAGGATTACTGGCCTGCCGCGCGCAAGATGGAGCGAGCCGGGACCATCGGCGACCGGCCGTATTGATCGCGCCGACCGGAGACACGGATTGTTGAGGTCCACCACGGCGCCTGGCTCGGCGGCTCGTGACTTCGTCAGGCGCGCCGCAACATCAGGACGTTGCCGGCCACGGCGAGCGCGGCGCCCGCGAATGTCAGCGCGTCCGCGCGAAATCCTTCGAAGACCATCGACACTACCAGTGCGAGCAGCGGTGTCATGACGCCGATCGCGCCGGTGGGGCCTGGCCCGATGCGTTCCTGCAGCGTCAGGAAGCAGGCGAACGTCAGCACGGATCCGGCGAGCGCAAGGTACAGCAGCGATAGCCACCACGAAATGATTGCTGGCGGTGCGAAGCCCTGGCCCCGCAGGAGGGCGACCACCGTGCAGACCGCGGCACCGTAGAGCATCCCGAAACCGAGCGCAGGCCAGAACGGCAGGCCGCGCGATCGGTTGCGGCTCGCGGTCAGGCTGCCAATCGACGAGAGCAGTACCGAGGCGGCGGTGAACAGCATGCCCAGCAGGGTGTCGCGGCTGCCGGCGGCCTTGCCGAACTCGGGCCAGAAAATCAGTGCAACGCCCGTGAGTCCGAGCACGCCGCCAATGACGAATCGTCTTGTCACGCGTACATGAAACAGTACGTGCGCGCCGATCCCGGCGACCAGCGGCGAGGCCGAATATCCCACCGCGACCAGGCCCGACACCACGTGTTGCTCGGCGTGATAGACGCAGATGTACGACACGCCGTACATGAAACTGCCCTGGAGCGCGAGTTGCACGTGATCGGCCGGCGTGAAGCGCAGCCTCTCCTTCCGCACGACGCACAGTGCGAGCACCACTGCACCGGCCAGCGCGAAGCGCAGCGCGACACCGACCTCGGGTGCCACCTGACCGAGCTGAAACGTGATCGCATACCAGGTCGTGCCCCACGTGAGCACGCAGATCGCAAACAACTGCCAGTTCTTCAGCCGGTGCATCGGTGCTCTGTTCGCCAGGCGAAAACCAGCGTTGAGGGCCGCGACGCCGTTGACAACAGCAGGAGGCGGGACCTCAGGGCCGACGGTGGCCGATGGCAGGCTGGCGGTCAATCGTGACCACCGGGAAACGCGGGAAGACGCTGGCCGACACCGTCCAACTCCCGGACGGGTTCGAGAACCGGGCGCGAATGGCGTCAGATACCTGGCGTGCGATCGCACTCCGCGAGGAGCGGTCGCTCATCAGTTCGCTGTCACAGTGGCCGGTCGGGAATGCTGGCTCATCACACCTGGCATATCGACATAATCGAGGATCAGCTTGAGTCGTTGCAGTTCGCCATTGAACGCGTTGTCGGCGAAAGAATAGTCAGCAGTTACCGGGCTGATCTCGTCGATGCCGACGTCGAAACCCTCGGTGTGCGAAATTCGTCGCAACGTGGTCTCGATTCTGCCGCTACCGACGACCGCATCGTCCACGAGCAGCGTCAACGTTCCCCCGGAGCGAGGTCTCGGCTGGTCGATCTTGAATCGTGCGGCGAGCTTGCGCGCACCGGTCGGGACCGGGCTCGTCGACTTCACGACAAATTGTCTGTTTCCCAGCGCGTTATAGTGAAACACCAGGTGACCGTCCTTTAGGTAGAGCGCATAGCCGCCGAATCGTCCACCCTGCGCGGCGACTACACCCCGCGATGCGGCATCGATGACGACTTCAGCGGTGATCGCAAACGAGCGCCCACTCAACGACGGGATGCCGGCATATTCCGGTATCCGAGTCTGCCCGGCATGGAACACGAACTCGGTACGACCGCTGGCTGGATCGGGCATTCCTTTGCGGCCTTCGGTCAGGCCATGGATCGGCAGGATCGCGTTCGCTGCAGCGACTTGCCAGAACTTGTGCTGCATCTGCCGCAGCCGTGTCGGATTGGCTTTCGCCAGGTCATGCGCCTGGCTGAAGTCCGACCGTATGTCGTAGAGTTCCCATCGCCGGTCGGCCAGCGCAACCTTCGGACTTTCGCCCGGCTCCCAGGGGATGACGACGGGCGTCGATGAAAGCATCCAGCCCTCGTCGTACAGGCCCATGCTCTCCATCATCTCGAAAACCTGTTGCGTCCGCCGGCCCGCGGCGCCGGGCTTGAAGCTGTATGCCAAGCTGATGCCGTCGAGCGGCTTCTGCGGCACACCGCCGATGGTCCTGGGCGCCTGGATTCGGGCAGCCTCCAGGATCGTCGGCATGATGTCGCTGACGTGGTGGAACTGCGAGCGGATGTTGCCGGGATCGTCGATGTGGCCGGGCCATGAGATGACCATGCCGTTTCGCGTCCCACCGAAATGCGACCCCACGCGCTTGTACCATTGGAATGGCGTGTTCATGGCCCAGCCCCAGCCGGCCGGAAAGGTGTTGTAGAGCGTCTTCGATCCTATCTCCTCGATATGCTCGAGCTGGTAGGGCAGTTGCTCCTCGAGCCCGTTGATCTGCGACTGTTCGTAAAGCAGGCCATTGATGCCGCCTTCCGCGCTGCTGCCGTTGTCGCCCTGGATGTAGATCACAATCGTGTCGTCGATCTTCCCGCTGCCGCGCAGCGTATCGACGACGCGACCGATCTCGTGATCGGAATAGGAAAGCGTGGCAGCGTATGCCTCCATGAGGCGTGCGCCGAGCTGCTTCTGGTCGCTGGAGAGCGACTCCCAGGCCGGCAATTGCGCCGGCCTCGGAGTGAGCACGGTGTCTTCCGGGATCAACCCCGCGGCCTTCTGCCGAGCGAAGGTTTCCCGGCGTAACACGTCCCAACCCCGGTCGAACCGGCCCCTGAACTTCGCCAGCCATTCCGGCGGCGCGTGATGGGGAGCGTGCGCACTGCCGGGTGCGTAATAGATGAACACGGGTTTGTCCGGTCGCACCGACTTCTGCAGCCTGATCCACGCGACCGCCTTGTCCGCGATGTCTTGTTCGAAGTGATAGGGCGCGTCGCTTCGTGGCCTGTCCACCGGTCGCCTGTCCTCGACCAGTGATGGCTCGAACAGGCTGGTGTCGGCGTTGAGGAAACCGTAGAAATGCTGGAATCCGAGGCCCGTGGGCCAGCGATCGAACGGCCCGGCCGGACCCGACTCCCATTCCGGTGTGATGTGCGCCTTGCCGAACATCGCCGAGCTGTAGCCTGCGTCGGTCAGTACACGAGCCACGGTGCCCGCGGAGTCGGGGATGACGCTCGTGTAGCCTTCGTAGCCGGTGGGAAGGTTCGTCGCGTTTCCCATCCCGACATTGTGCGGGTTGCGTCCGGTCAGCAGCGATGCGCGCGTCGGTGAGCAGATCGCCGTCGTGTGGAACCGGTTGTAACGCAGTCCTTCACGAGCGAGCGCGTCGAACGTGGGGGTCGGAACTGGTCCGCCAAAGGTGCTGCTCGCCCCGAAGCCGACGTCGTCGGTCATGATGAGCAATACGTTCGGGGCGTCGTGCGGCGCTTCCGGCGCACGCGGCCACCGGGGCTGCGGCAGCCCGGAACGAATCGGTTGAACGGCGCTTGCAGGTCTAGCGCCGACGTCGAACGCGAGACACGCCAGTACGATGGCACACCCGTGAAGGGCGCAGCGCCAACGAGCGCGTGCCTTCACCTGTCGACGAGCAGCGTGCAACGATCCCACGGATACTCCTGGTTCGCGCTGTCGGCAGGCGCAGGTCAGCGCGCGGACTGGGGCACGCGGGACGGCGCCAACGCTACCCGGATGTGGAGTAGCGTCGGCCCGCCATTCGTGTCCACCTGGTCCCCGATGGAGGAGGACCCGTGCTGCTCAGTAGCTGTACTCGAACTGAATGCCGTATTCGTTCGGGTTGGCAAGCGTCCCGAAACTCAAGGTCGGCGAGGCGAACGACAGTCTCCGGAAGTAGATTTCGTCCGTGATGTTCTTGCCGTAGATCGCAATCTTGTAGTGGTCGCTGGCATCCTTCCACGTGATGCTTGCGTTGAAGACGTCCGTCGAAGGACGCATCGGATCGACCTTCGAGCCATCGAAATTGACGACGCCGAGCGTGGTCCCGACCGGAGCGCCTCCGTCCAGCGTCAACTCGTCGTCCTGGTGGGCCCACTCCGCGGCGAGGCTCATGGATCCCGACGTTCCCACGTCGAACGTGTAGACGCCACCCAGGCGCGCGGTGATCTCGGGAGTGCGGGCGATCGGCAGATCCGTGAGGTCGACGGGCTGGATGACGCCGCCCGTGACGATGGTCGGCGGAGCACAGGCGACCAGTGATGGATCATTGATGCCGACGCCGTTCAAGTCGGTGCAGTAGTCAGTGTACTTCGCATCGAGGTAACCGATGCTGGCGCCCAGGGTCAGGCCGTCGAGCGGGACCGCGGTGATCTCGAGTTCGGCGCCTTCGAACGTCGCCTCGGCGGCGTTCTGCGTGACGATCTCGGCTGTGCCCGCCGCGGTCGCGCGCGACAACTGGCGCTGCAGGTCCTTGGCGTCCGCCTTGAAGATCGCCGCATTGAAACGCAGGCGATCCTCCCACGTGTCGAACTTGGCCCCGATCTCGTACGTCGAGACGTCCTCGGGATCGAACGGGCCCGCGGCACTCGCGCTGCCGGCCTCGCCGTTGAAACCGCCGGCGCGGAAGCCCTTTGCCCAGTATCCGTACAGGAACGTATTGTCGCTCAACTGGTAGTTGACGCCGAGGCGCGGGCTGGTGTCGCTCCAGTCCTCCTCGTTGTACTGAAAGCGACCGCCGCAACCCGCAACTGCCGTGCCGCAGATCAGGATGTCCTTCTCGTCCTTGGTGTAGCGTGCACCGGCGACCGCCGTCAGCGCGTCGGTGACGTGCCAGTTCAACTGGGCGAAGGCGCCGGACTGCGTGTTGTTCTGCAATGAACCGCCACTCAACGTATTGATCGTCGGAGTCAGCGCCAGTGGAGTGCCGTCGACTTTCGTCAAGCGATTCAACTGGTAATGCTGGTCGAGGTAGAAGACGCCAGCGACGAAGTCGATCACCTGCGAGAAGTCCGAGGCGAACCGCAACTCGCCCGACATCTGGTGATGCCGCGTGTTCTCCTGGTTCGAATTGATCTGCGCGAACGTGCCGTCCACGTCGACCGCGGACGTCTCCTCGTTGTCCTGGTAGTTGGCGACCAGCGTCAGCGTTCCCACGTCCGTGAATCGATAATTGGCTTCGCCGGTGACGCCTTTCTGTTCGAGCGAGGCGGAATCGATCGGGCGATTCTGGTTGACCTTGTACATGCTGGACGACGGCGCCCTGGCGCAGTACTGCACCGCCTGGTCGCCGCCGAAGCGCAGCGCGATCGATCGGACATACGTGTCGTTCAGCGGCGAATTCGGCACGAGGCGCGGGTCGACCCGACAGGCATATCGCGGGATCAGTACGGCCGAATCATCGTCGTACGTGTTCAGGTTGGCCCGCAACGTCACGTCGAGATTGTCGCCTTCCCAATAGAAGCTCGGCAGGACGGAGACGCGCTGCTGGCCGCCGACCTTGTCATCGCCACCGTTGAACTTGTTCGTGTAGAAGCCGTCCGTCTGCGACCACTTCGCGGCAACCCTCACCGCTGCAGAATCGCCGATCGGCGCGTTCAGCATGCCGGAGACGTCCATGCGCCCGTCGCTGCCGAACAGCAACCCCAGGTTTCCGCCCTCGCCGGAAATGTCGGGGCGGAAGTGACGGACGAGAATCGCGCCGCCGGTGGAGTTGCGACCCTGCAACGTGCCCTGCGGTCCGCGCAGGACTTCAATGGCTTCGACGTCGATCATGTCCGTCAGGGCGGTGGCGACGTAGCCACCGGCGATCCCGTCGACGACGACCGAGACCGCCGGGTCGACGAACGGTCCGCGGTTCTGCGTGCCCTGGCCACGGACATAGAACGAGGACGCGTAGTTGGAGATGCCTTCGGCCTCGAGGGAGGCGTTCGGCAATGCGCCGCTGATGTCCGTGAAGTCCTTGACGAAGCGCACCTCCAGCGACTCCGACGTCAGGGCCGTGGCTGCGATCGGCACCTGCTGCAGGGATTCCGAGCGCTTCTGCGCCATGACGACGATTTCCTCGAGGCCACCGCTCGTGGCGGCATCCGGGGCTTCCTGCGCGATGGCGGACGAGGCGGCACCTGCGGCCGCGACGATTGCTGCGGACACGGCTACGCGAACGACAGGATTGGACTTGTACACTGCGATTCCCCCCCGCGAAAGAAGCTGACCACCCCGGACCCGCACCGTTCGACCCGGAGGCCGGGCAGCGAAGGTAGTTAAACATTGCATTCATGCGCATGGTTTGTCAACATCACGTCGTGGACCAGCTGGGGGCAAGTCGAGATGTGTCGTCGGCACTTCATGATTCGTCCAGCCGCGACAGCGCGTTGCACGGCGCTGCTCCTCGTCTGGCTTGGCGCATTGCCGCAACTGGCTGCTGGCGCCGTTTCCCCGACGTCCCCTGCCGATTCTAATTGGCCCGGCAATCCGGTGCCGCCGGCCGGCGCACCGAACATCCTGCTGATCATGACCGACGACGTCGGCTTCGGGGCGAGCGACGTGTTCGGCGGGCCGATCGCGACGCCGACCCTGCAGGACCTCGCGGACCGCGGCATCCGGTACAATGCGTTTCACACCGCGGCGATCTGTTCGGCGACGCGTGCATCGCTGCTGACGGGCCGCAATCCCCATAACGTCGGCATGGCCAGCACGACCAACCATCCGTCCGCATACCCGGGCTACAACAGCGTCATCCCGCGGTCGGCCGCGACCGTCGCGCAGATCCTGCTGGCTGCAGGCTACAACACCGCGATGTTCGGCAAGGCTCATGTGACTCCTGAATGGGAGATGAGCGTGGCGGGCCCGTTCGACCGCTGGCCGACCGGCCTGGGCTTCCAGTACTTCTTTGGATTTCTCGGCGCGGACACCGACATGTTCGCGCCGTGGATTGCCGAAAACACCAGGATGCGCGCTGCGCCGCGCGGAGACCCGGACTACCATTTCGAGCACGACAACGCCGAACACGCGATTGCGTGGTTGCGAGACCAGCAAGCAGCGTCCCCACGCACACCGTTCTTCGTGTATTTCGCGACTGCCGCGGCCCACGCGCCCAACCAGGCGCCGCGAGAATGGCTTGCGAAGTTTCGCGGCCGCTTCGACTCGGGTTGGGACGAAACGCGTTCGCGCACGTATGCGCGCCAGAAGGCCACCGGCGTGATCCCACCCGATGCAAAGCTGGCGCCGCGCCCTGCAGCGTTGCCCGCCTGGTCCACGCTCTCCCCGGACCAGCGCAAGCTGTACGCACGATTCATGGAAGCCTATGCGGCGTCACTGGCGTATGCCGACCACGAGATCGGTCGCGTGATCGACGCCATTCGCGCACAGGGCGAGCTCGACGACACGCTGATCATCTACATCCAGGGCGACAACGGCGCGAGCACCGAGGGACGCATGCACGGCCGGCTCTACGAGCAATCCGGCATCAATGGCCTGACCGACGATTTCAACTACGTACTTGGCCGGCTCGACGACATCGGCGGCCCGTCGACCTATCCGCTCAATACCGGCGGCTGGGGTTGGGCCTTGAATGCGCCGTTCCAGTGGAACAAGCGCGTCGCATCGCACCTGGGAGGCACCCGCAACGGGATGGTCATCTCGTGGCCGCGACGAATCAAGCCTGGCGGGATCCGCCCGCAATTCCACTTCGTAGCCGACATCATGCCCACCATCCTCGACGTTGCCGGCGTTCCCGCACCGGAGACGCTGGGCGGCGTGCGCCAGCAGCCGATCGACGGCGTCAGCATCGTCTACACCTTCGATGACGCGGCGGCGGCGTCGCGACGCACGCGCCAGGTTTTCGAAGTCTTCGAGAACTTCGCGATCTACGACGATGGATGGATGGCGTCGACTACGCCGATGGGAACTTCGTGGGACGCTGCACCGCCCGCGCACGTAGCCCCCGAATCGAGGCACTGGGAGTTGTATGACCTGCGCCGCGACTACAGCCAGGCGCTCGACCTCGCGCACGAGCACCCGGACCGGCTGAACCAGCTGAAGTCGCTGTTCTGGGCGGAGGCCGCGAAGAACAACATTCTCCCGATTCATCCACCTGGCGAGGGCGCTGGCGACCGGCCGTCACCAGCCAGGGGCCGCACGGAGTTCGTCTACACGGACCGGGTCACCGGGATTCCGGAAAGCGCGGCTCCGCACACGATGCATCGTTCCTTCTCGATTACCGCCGACGTCGTCGTGCCGGCCGATGGGGCGCGAGGTGTGCTCGTGGCTCATGGCGGACAATTCGGGGGGTACGCATTTCGCGTCGACGAGGGGAACGTCGTGTTCGATTACAACGCCGTCCCGCCGCGCCTGTACACGGTGCGCAGCGAAGCCGCACTGACGCCAGGTTCACATCGCCTGGAAATGCGGTTTGAAGTCGACCCCGGCGGCAGCCCTGGCGGCCGCGTGACGATCGCAATCGACGGCCGTGACGCAGCGCTGGGGCGCATCGAACAGACCTTGAACACCTGGATTTCGCATACGGAGGGTTTTGATGTCGGCGAGGACACGATCACGCCCGTCAGTCCCGGGTACACGTCCGCGGAGAGCCGCTTCAACGGCCAGTTCAGGCAGCTGACCATTCGCCTGCTTTGACCGCCGGGACTGCGAGTGATCGGCATCGGCCAACCTGCTTCAAGCATGCACATAGGCTCCTACTCCGTTGCTGCGGATGAAGAAGACTTCGGGTTGCTCGTGATGGACGTATTGCGCCTGCTGCGCGTCGACTTCAGTGGCCGGGCGCGAGGAGTGCCCTACACGCTCGAACTCCACGCCGCGCTGATGCTGATACAGCGACATCCTGGGTGCAGACAGACACAGCTGGCCCGATGGATGGAGGTGACGCCGACCACGATCGGGAGAATGCTCGATCGCCTCGAGCAGGACCAGATCGTGCGACGGGAGCCGGACCCGCGTGATCGTCGCGCCCTGCGCGTGCACCTCCTGCCGAAGGCCACGCCGCTGATCGGTCAATTGCTCGAGATCAGTGCGCAGAGTCTGCAGCTCGCATTGCAAGGGCTCAGTACGAGCGAGCGGAGGTCACTCGCATCGCTGCTGCGCAGGGTCCGCAGCAACCTTGCAGGCGACGACTGACGGGTCGCCACAAAGAACACGGAATTCCCGACGAAACGGCGCGCGAGCGACTCGACCTGGCTTAAGTCGCCCGCGCGCGGTCCGGCAGCGTCAATTCACCGGCTTCATGCCGAGATCGGTGATCGCGTGCCGCAGGTGATCGGCGCCCTTGGCGAAGTTGCCGGCCTTGCACTCCTTCACGCCCATCTCGCGCTGTTCATGCGCGGTCTTCGCCTTCGCGTCCCCCTTGTGGGTGGCCATCGAAGTGTCCGCCTGCTTGATCAGGGCATCGCAGGTTGCCTGGGTTGCCGCCGGCTGGGCGGCATTGGTGGCCGCACCCGCCGTACCGAACGTGGCCAGGGCCACCATCGCCCCAAGGGCGATCATCGACTTGTTGCGCTTCATGGTGTCGTCTCCTCGATCAATCGATCGTGCTTGAATGAGCCTATCTACCTCGCGAGTCGGGGTGCGTCCGGGACGTTCTGCCTCGCTTGGGGGACAAGCTACGCCGGTGCGCGTTGCGCCAACCTTGCGGCGGCATTACATCGTTGTAATGCGCAGGCGGTCCCGGCCTGTCCCGTTGGCGCTATCATTTCGAGCGATGAAACTGCTGCTCATCGAGGACGACCGGCGCGCCGCGGATTTCGTGGCCAACGGGTTGCGCGAGAGCGGACACAGCGTGGATCACGCGGTGGATGGTGCGGAGGGCCTGACGCTCGCGCTCGAGTCGCGTTACGACGTGATCATCGCCGACCGGATGCTCCCGTACATCGACGGCCTGGCCGTCGTGCAGACCCTGCGCGCGCAAGGCATCACTACACCGATCCTGATCCTGAGCGCACTCGCGCAGGTGGACGACCGCGTCAAGGGCCTGCGCGCCGGCGGTGACGATTACCTGACCAAGCCCTTCGCATTTTCCGAACTTCTCGCACGCATCGAGGTCCTGCAGCGTCGCTCTGCGGTGAGCGAGCCGACCACCCGCCTGCGCGTGGCCGACCTGGAGCTGGACCTGGTGGCCCGCAAGGCGACGCGTGGCGGCCAGCCCGTGGACCTCACCGCCCGCGAGTTCCGCCTGCTCGAGTACCTCATGCGGCATGCGGGCCAGGTCGTGACCCGTACCATGCTGCTCGAGAACGTCTGGGACCTGCATTTCGATCCCCAGACCAACGTGATCGACGTGCACATCAGCCGCCTGCGGCAGGCACTGGACCGCAGCTCCGCGCGGCCGCTCATCCATACAGTGCGCGGCAGTGGGTATGCCCTCGAAGAACGCGACTGAGCCACGTGCTCCGCGCAGGCTGCTGCCCACATATGCGCTGCGGCTGTCGCTTGCCTACGTACTCATGTTCTCGCTGGCCACGAGCCTGCTGGTCGGGTTGCTGTACGTGTACGCCGTGCGTGCGCTGGACCGGGAGACCGACGACGTCATCGAGGCTGAACTGCAGGGCCTCGCCGAGCAGTACCAGGCCGGCGGCCTCGATGCACTGGCCGCAGTGATCAGCGAGCGAGTGCAGATGGGTGGCAGCTCGGGAGACGTGTACCTGCTTGCCGACCCGGACCTGCGGCCCGTCACCGGCAATATCGCCGCCTGGCCCGCACAGGGCATGCTCGCCGAGCGCTGGATCGAGTTCGAGGTTTCCGTCGCTCGTGGGTCTTCATTCGAGTCGCGCACCGTTCGCGCGGGCGTGTTCACGCTGTCGGGCGGCTACCGGCTGCTGGTGGGGACGGACATCCACGAGCGTGAGGCGTTCAAGTCGCGCATCCGCTGGACGTTGCTCGCCTCGTTGCTCATGGTGATCGCTGTCGGTGCCCTGCTCGGCGCATGGATGAACCGGCACGTGCTGCGACGGGTCAACGCGATCTCCGCGGCAGGCCGCGAGATCGTCGAGGGGAATTTCGGCCAGCGCCTGCCACGCAGCGGCTCCGGCGACGAATTCGACTCGCTCGCCGCGAACCTCAACGAGATGCTCGACCGCATCGAGCAACTCACCGCGGCGCTGCGCTTCGTCATCGATTCCACGGCGCACGACCTGCGCGGCCCGCTCAACCGGATGCGGACCAGGATCGAATCGGGGCTGCGCGCCAGCGGGGCCGACGCGAGCCGCCAGGCCCTGGAGGAGGGCCTGAAGGACGCCGAGGCGCTCGACCGCACGCTCGCCGCCTTGCTGCGCATCGCCCAGGCGCAGGGCGGCGCGGCCTCGACGGAAATCGCTCCGCTCGACCTCGGCCAGCTGGCAGCCGAGGTGGTGGAGCTGTACGAGCCGGTGGCGGCCGAACGCCAGATCGAACTGCGCATGCAGCCTTGCGACCCAATCATGCTGCGCGGCAGTCGACAACTGCTCGCGCATGCGCTGGCCAACCTGGTCGACAACGCACTGAAGTTCACGCCAGCGGGCGGCAAGGTCGATGTGCAGGTGTCGCGGGATGCATCCGGGCTTCAGCTCATCATTGCGGACAGCGGCCCCGGCATACCGTCCGCCGATCGTGAGCGCGCGCTCGAACGCTGCGTGCGCCTGGCTGGATCAGAGCAGGCACCCGGGAGCGGCCTCGGCTTGAGCCTCGTTGCCGCCGTCGCCCGCATGCACCATGCGGCCCTCGAGCTCGGGGACAACGACCCCGGCCTGCGGGTCGTGCTGCGCTTTCCGTGAACCAGGTTCGCACTCAGGGCGCCAATCCATCGAGGACCGCGCTGGCGACCCGGGCATAGTCGCCCGCGAAGTGATGTCCACCCGGCAATGCAATCCTGCGCAGACCCTCCGCCTCGATCGTAAGGCACGGCGAGTTGTCTTCGTCAGCGCCGTAGATGCACGAGAAGCGCCCCAAGTTGCCTCGGTTGATCTCGGGCGGGACTGGCATGCCTCCGGTTGGCGTGCTGATCCAGTGGCTCAACGAGAACTCGAAAAACGCCTCCGCGCCGATCCCGACCAGTGCGGTGCTCGCGATCATCCCGCGCGTCGTCGCCGGCAATCGGTTCACCATGAAAGGCATCACGTCGGCGCCCTGGGAGTAGCCGACCAGCAGTACCCGGGACTTGGCCCAGTTGCGGGCGTAATGCAGGATCACACGGTCCAGGTCGCTCGCCGCCTCGTCGGGCGTACGGGCACTCCAGAAATAGCGCAGCGAGTCCCAACCGACGACCGGTACGCCGCGCGCGTTGAGCCCGGCCGCCACCTTCTTGTCGAGTCCGGCCCAGCCGCCATCGCCGGACAGCATGACTGCAAAGCGGTCGCTACCTGGTTGCCGGGCCGGTAGTTCGATCAGCGGCAGGTCGCCCACCTCGATCGCGGGAGTCCCGGCGGGTCGATCGATCGTGACCGCGCCGACCCTGGGGTGATCGATCGTGCTGGCCGCCCAGGCCGCGGAACAGGCCAGCAGCATTGCAGCGGCGATGCACACGCGTCGCGGCAACGTCATGAGCCTGGACTCATGTCAGATTCCAGGCGGCGGCGCGGCCCGGTCCGTCGTCCTTGCGGAACGTGTCGATGACGCGTCCCGAGATGAGCGCGGTTACATCGAGCAGCACCCTCGGCAGCGCCAGGCGGCCTGGAGCAGCGAGATAGCGTGGACGCCACTCCGGGAGGAACTTCTCCTTGTAATGGCGCAGGCCTTCGAAGTTGTAGAAATCCTCACCGTGACGATAGACGAAGCGGCCGACCTTGTGCCACGCCGGTGCGAGCCGGTGCTCCTCGAGCCCCGCAAGCGGGGCCATGCCGAGATTGAACCAACGGTAACCCTGGGCCTTGCCCCACAACATGACTTCGATGAACAGAAAGTCCATCACGGCCCCGGGCGCCGAGCTGGCATGTCGCATCAGGTCCACCGACAGTTCCTCGCGCGTATCGCTTGGCCACAGGTTGGCGAATGCGACGATGGCGCCCTGTTGCTCGACCAGCGCGATCGGGAAGTGCTGCAGGTACGCATCCGAGAACCGTCCGAGCGAAAAGCCCTTCTCCGCCGTGGACTTCGACTGCAGCCAGTCGTCCGAAATGCGCCGCAGTGCAGGCATCAATGCCGCGACGTCTGTTGAGGGCACGATCCGGAAGCTGAGCCCATCGCGCCCCGCCCGCCGGTGGGCTTGTCGCAACTCAGCGCGCGAGCTGCCCTCGAGCGAGAAGCCCTCGAGCAATACCCGCGCCTCCTCCCCGAGCTTGCTGAGCGCCAGACCTGCGTCCACGTAGATGGGCAACTGCTCTGCGGTCACCTGGTAGAACACGCTCCATGCGCCAGCCTGGTCGGCGAGCTCGCGGAAGCGCCAGACGAGTTCCTCCCGCTCTTCCTGCGGGCCGACCGGGTCGCCCATGGCGACCCAGCTGTGCCGGGACACGGCGTACATGAGGAACGCGCGCCCTGAATCGCTGAACAGCAGTGCCTTGTCGCCGAGCAATGCAAGGTTGGCCGCACTTTCCTTCGAGGCGCGGATGATCGGCATGGCGCGCTCGAGATCGGCGGCAGACGGAGGGGGTGCAGGCGTGCGCGCGGGGGCCATGAGCCGAAGTACGGCAAACGAACCAAGCAGCAGCACGGCGAGCAGGCTCGCACGGAGCATGCGCGGCGCGTGGCTGTCCAGCGCGAACTGCCACCACAATTCGTTCGCATACGGCACGTGGCGGTAGGCGAGCATGCCGACCCAGATCGACGCGCCGATCGCCACTGCGGCACTGGCGAGCCATGCCGGCGCGAGCGGCTCAGCCAGCAACGATGCCTTGCGATAGAACTGCGCGCGTGTCCACCACAGTGGCAGCAGCACGCCTGCAAGCAGCGATGCCTCTTCGTAGTCGAGACCCTTCAGCAGCGATACGACGATGCCCGCTCCGAGCAGCCACATCGTCACGTGCCAGGCGCCGTCGAGACGCAGCAGGAGACCGCGCGCCAGGATCAGCAGCAGCACCCCGACCGCCGACCCGGCGAGGTGGGACAGTTCGAGCACGGGCAATGGCAGGAGTCGATCCAGGGCCGCGAGGCGGGTACCCGTGCCTGGTGTCGCGCCGGACAGCAGCAGCAGGAATCCGGCGCCGAAGACCACCAATGCCATCGCCTGCGGCACGACGAGGTCGAGCGACTTGCGTGCCCAGAGCAGTGCCTGGGACAGGCGCCGGTGGTGCAGTCCCGCCTCGTGGGTCGAGAGCAGCAGCAACGCAAGCCCGAACGGCACTACGTAGTACAGCAGCCGGTATGCAAGCAGCGCTCCGAGCGCCTGCGGCGCCGGCACCGAAGGCAGCAACAATACGAGGATGGACTCGAACACGCCGAGTCCGCCCGGAACGGCGCTCGCCACGCTGGCCGCAAGCGCAACCATGAACAGGCCGGCGAATGCGACGAACGACACGCCGGCCGTGGATGGCAGCAGAATGAACAGGCACGCGCTCGCGAGCAGCAGGTCTGCGCTGGCCAGCACCACCTGCGATGCCGCGAGTCGCGCCGAGGGCAGGTCGAGCCGCCAGCCGCGCCAGGCGACCGGCGAGCGCCAGAAGGCACACGCCAGGAGGTACGCGACCACCGCCGTGAGCAGCATCGCTCCGATCGTCGTCGAAACGCGTGGAGCGGCGTGCAGGAGGCTCGCCGCCTCGCCTGCATGTGCGACGAACGAGGCGCCGGCCAGGGTGCCGACGCCGAGCGCGAACGTGAGCGTGCAGAACGCCACGATCCTTGCGATGTCGGCGGCGCCGAGCCCGAGGGGAGAGTACAGGCGGTAGCGCACGGCGGCGCCGGAGATTGCAGCGACGCCGAGATTGTTGCCGATAGCGTAAGCGACGAAGGACGTGAGCGCGTAGCGACGCCACGGCATCGATATGCCGACGTAGCTGAGCGCGAGCCGTTCGTAGCCGGTCAGCACCACGTAGCTCGCACCGGCCAGCAGGACCGCGGCCCAGACTCGCCACGACTCGATGGCGGCAAACTCGGCGAGGATGTCGCGGAGGTGAAACTCGCCGCGCAGGCGGTCGAGCGCCACGAGCGCGAGCGCAAAGACGACCACCGGCACGACGGACGCCAGGAATCGTCGCAAGTGAGCGCCGCGACCGGCCATGCCCGAGCCTACATCAACGTGTACACGACGATGAAGCCCGCAAGCACCATGAGCGTCATGGAGGCCAGGAACAGCACGTCGATGACCTGCAGCATCTTCCTGGTCACGGCAGTGTCTACGTTGCGCACCGCGAAGAAGATCAGGTAGCAGACGACGAGGAACCCCAGGGCCGAAAACAGCAGGATGTCGTCGACGATCGAGGCGGCTCGCGTCACGGCGACCTGCGTTGATGACCCCGACGAGGCCGACCCCGATGCCGGCGAGCGTGCCGGCCGTCGACAGCAGGGACAACATCGCATCCCGGGCCTCCTTTGGATCCCTGAGGTTCTTCAGCATGCTACGGGCTCAGCCCAGCTCGATCGGCACGAAGATGCGCGCGTCGCCGCGCTGCACAAGCAGCGCAATGTGCTTCCTGGCACCGGCGACCGCGGCACGCAATTCGGCGATCTCGTGGACCTGCTGGCCGTTGGCGGACAGACACGATGTCACCGGCGCGGATACCTGCGTCGGCGGCCGCACCGTGCACGCTCTCCACGACCAGTCCCCCGGCACCGTCCCTGGTGCCGCGTTCGGACGGCGACAGCGGTCGAACCCGCATGCCGAGCCGACCGCCCTCCGCGGCTTCGCTGTTCGAAGCCACGGCTTCGCCGTCGGTCACCGCACCGACCTTCACCTGGACTTCGCGGCGCGCGCGGTCGCGCCAGATGGCGACATCGACCGTGCTGCCCGGCTTCGTGGCCGCAACCAGCGCCGGCAACTGGCCGGCGGACTCGATTGCCTTGCCGTCGAAAGTCAGGATCACGTCGCCCGCCACCAGGCCGGCCTTCTGTGCCGGACCGTCCTTGTCGACGCTCGACACCAGCGCGCCGCTCGGCACCTCGAGCCCGAATGACTCGGCGAGCGCCTGGTCCACGTCCTGGATGCCGACGCCGATCCGGCCGCGCGTGACCCGGCCGGAGGCCTGCAGTTGACGGCCGACGTTCATCGCAACGTCGATCGGGATCGCGAACGACACGCCCTGGTAGCCGCCCGAGCGCGTGTAGATCTGCGAGTTGACGCCAACCACCTCGCCGCGCAGGTTGAACAAGGGACCTCCGGAATTGCCGGGATTGACCGCCACGTCTGTCTGGATGAATGGCACATAGGAGTCGTCCGGCAGGTTCCGGCCCTTGGCGCTGACGATGCCCGCGGTCACCGAGTTCTCGAAGCCGAACGGGGATCCGATGGCGACCACCCACTCGCCGACTTCGAGCGACCCCGGGTCGCCGAGGTGGACGACCGGCAGGTTCCGGGCGTCGATCTTGAGTACTGCCACGTCGCTCTTGGCATCCGTTCCGATCACGCGCGCTTCGAATTCACGGTGGTCGGTCAGCTTGACCGTCACCTTGCGTGCCTCGTCGACCACGTGCGCGTTGGTCAGGATCACGCCATCAGGGCTGACGATGAAGCCCGAGCCCTGGCCCTGCATGGGCACGGCATCGCCCGGCATCATCGGCACGCCAAAGAAGCGAAAGAAGGGGTTGTCCTCGTCGAATCCGGGCGGCATGCGCGGATGGACGACCGATTTCACGTCGGCCCGCACGCTGACGTTGACCACGGCCGGTCCGTACCTCTGCACCAGCGTGCGGAAGTCGGGTAACGAACCCACCATCGGCACCGGCGCAGGCATCGTGGGCGGCCACGGTGGGCGGGCCGGCGGACGCATTGCTGTGGGCGGACCCGGCGAAGTACAAGGTGCCGGCCGGAATCGCGACGGCGGCAGCACCGAGTATCGCGGCCACGAGTGGTCTGCGGACGATCGATCTTAGGTTCATGGCTCTCCTCCTGGGGCTCGATGGCTGGGCGCCCGTGAGACAAGCTATGCCGCGGTGCCTTGCGAGAAGCTTGCGCGCACATTACGTCCACGTAATGTGCCGATCAGCGCGTTGCGCGACTGGATCTCGAGGCCGCCGCGGCCTCGGACCAGCGATGGCGCATCGCACGCCTGGACCAGCCCGGGGATACCCTCAGGGCAACAGGTGCTCGAACAGGTCGTTCAGCGCGGATTTCAGCTGGCGCGAGTCCAGGTCCGGCTCGCGGGCCGCACGCACTGCCAGCCCTTCGACGAGGCATTGCAGCAGCAGCGCTCGCGTGGCCGCCACGTCTTCGGGCAGGCCCAGGCCACCTGCGCTGCGGCTCCGGCCGAGCCATGCCTGCAATTCCGAACGCGCGAGAGCGTCGGCCGCCCGCAAGGCTTGTGCGATCTGCGGATTGCGCGTCGCCTCGGCGCTCATCTCGAGCAGCAGTGCCACGCTTATCGTATCGGCGCCTCGGCGTCGCCACTCCTCGAACACGTGCTGCAGACGATTCGCAAAGTCTTCCGACGAATGCAACTGCCGGATGGCCTCGCGCTTCTCGGCGAGCTGCCGCTCGACGATGGCGAGCACGATGGCGTTCTTGTTCTCGAAGTACCGGTACATCAGGCCCGCGCTCATCTGCGCTGTCTCGGCGATGTTCGCCATGCTCGCGGCATGGAAGCCGTGCTCGATGAAGCACTTCAGCGCGGCGCACAGGATGCGGTCGCGCTGCGCCTCGGCGCGCGTGCCGGACCTGGCCGTGCAGTCGGTGGAATCGGTCACGGGCTCCTCTCGTTCCAGCCGCCGCCGAGCACCTTGTACAGGGTGACGCGGTTCGACTGCTCGGCCAGGCGCGTCGCGATCAAGAGCCTGTTGGGCAACGTACAAAGTGCGCTGCGCCTCGAGCCGCACCAGGTAGCTGTCGCGTCCGGCCGCGTAGCGCGCCTGGGCCAGTTCCTCTGCGCGCATGGCGGCGTCCACCAGTGCCTGCAGTGCGGCGCGCTGCTCGGCGAGCGTGGCGGTCAGCGCGAGCGCGTCGGCGACCTCGCGGAAACCCCGCTGGATGGACTGCTCGTACTGCGCCAGCGCGATGTCACGACCGGCAGTGGCGGCGCCGAGGTTCGCACGCAGCCGGCCGCCCTCGAAGATCGGCACGTTGACCTGGGGCACGAAGGTCCAGACTTGCGTGCCGCTATCGAACAAGCCCGACAACTCGCGGCTGGCCGAACCGATCGAGCCGGTCAGGGTGATCGACGGGAAGAAAGCCGCGCGCGCCGCGCCGATGTTGGCGTTGGCTGCGCGCAGCAGGTGCTCGGCCTGCAGCACATCGGGGCGACGCAGCAGCACCTCGGAGGGCAGGCCGGCGGGCAGCGGGGCGAGCCCCGTCACCTGGTCATCGAATTGCGTCGGCAGCAGGTCCGCCTCGACCGGCGCGCCAACGAGCAGGGTCAGCGCGTTGGTGTCCTGCGCGACCTGGCCCGCGTAGCGTGCGGCGTCGGCGCGCGCACCTTCGACCTCCGTGCGCGACTGGTTGACGTCGAGCGCCGACACGGCGCCGAGTTCGTGGCGCTTCTCGGTGAGCGCGTGCGATTCCTCGCGGGTCCTGAGCGTGGCCTGGGCGACCCGCGACCCCTCCCGGTCGGCGGCGAGGGTCAGGTAGACGTTCGCGACCTCGGCGACCAGGCTGAGCTGGGCGCTGCGGCGCGCCTCCTCCTGCGAGAAGTAGTTCTCGAGCGCCGCCTGGCTCAGGTTGCGCACCCGGCCGAACAGGTCGAGTTCAAACTCGGTCACGCCCAGCCCGACGGTGAAAATCTCGGTCACCGGCGCCTCGCCGCCGGTGCGGACCATCGTCCCGTTGACGCCGACGGACGGCACGCGATCGGCGCGCTGGATCCGGTACTGCGCGCGCGCCCTCTCGACGTTGAGCACGGCCACGCGCAGGTCGCGATTGTTCGCGAGGGCCCGCGCGATCAGTTCCTCGAGTTTCGCGTCCGTGAAGAAGTCGCGCCAGCCGATGTCGGCCGCGGCGCCCGTCGCCGGCGACGGACTGGCCGACGGCGCCGCGGGACTCGTCGAGGTCGCGACCGTCGTCGGCGGCAACGGCCACTCGCCCTCGATCGCCGGATCGGCGGCCGGCAGCTCCGGTTCCAGCATCGCGCAGCCGGCGGCCGACAGGGCGACCGCGAGCGCCATCGCAGCCGTCATGCGCCTAGCTCATGAGGGCTGACTCCCGATGCGGACTCCGCATCGGCAAGCGACGGGGCGGGACGGGCCGCCGCCTTCCGCTGGACGAACAAGCGCTCCACCACGACGAAGAAGAGCGGAATGAAGAAGATGCCGAGCAGCGTGCCGACGATCATGCCGCCGAGCACGCCGGTGCCGATGGCGCGCTGCGCGCCCGAGCCCGCGCCGCTCGCGAGCGCCAGCGGCAGCACGCCGAGGCCGAAGGCGAGCGACGTCATCAGGATCGGGCGCAGGCGGTCGCGCACCGCCTGCATCGTGGCCGCGATCAGGTCCATGCCCTTGTCCAGGTTCTCCGTGGCGAACGCGATGATCAGGATCGCGTTCTTGCTGGTCAGGCCGACCGTCGTCAGCATCGCGACCTGGAAGTAGACGTCGCGCTCCATGCCGCGCAGCGTATTGGCGAGCACGGCGCCCAGGATGCCGAGCGGCACCACCATCAGCACCGCGGTCGGGATGGTCCAGCTCTCGTACAGTGCCGCGAGGCACAGGAACACGATCAGCAGCGACAGCGAGTACAGCATGCGGTGTCTGCGCGCCGGCCTGCCGCTCCTGGTACGAAAGCCCGGTCCACTCGACGCCGAGGCCCGGCGGCAGCTGCGCGACCAGCCGCTCGACCTCGCGCCATGGCCTCGCCCGTGCTGACGCCCGGTGCGGCCTCGCCCTTGATCTCCATCGCGGGCACGCCGTTGTAGCGCTCGAGCCGCGGCGAGCCGTAGTCCCAGTGCGAGGTCGCGAACGCCGTGAACGGCACCATCTCGCCCTTGTCGTTGCGCACCGACCAGCGCCTGAAGTCGTCCGGCGACATCCGGAACGGCGCGTCGGCCTGCACGTAGACGCGCTTCACCCGGCCGCGGTCGACGAAGTCGTCGATGTACTGGCCGCCCCAGGCCGTCGAGAGCGTTGCGTTGATGTCGGCGATCGACAGCCCGAGCGCCGCGGCACGCTTCATGTCGACGTCGATGTGGAACTGCGGCGTGTCGTCCTGGCCGTTCGGGCGCACGTTGGCGAGCAGCTTGCTCTGCGCGGCCAGGCCGAGGAACTGGTTGCGCGCCGCAGTCAGCGCGTCGTGGCCGAGCCCGGCGTTGTCCTTGAGGAAGAAATCGAAGCCGCCGGCGACGCCGAGTTCCGGGATCGGCGGGCGGCGCGAACGCGAACGCCATCGCGTCCTTGATCTGCATCAGGCTGCCCCTCGCGCGTCCGGCGACCGCGTCCGACGTGCAGCGTGTCGGTTTGCGCTCGTCCCAGTCCTTGAGGTTGACGAATGCCAGTGCCGGTGTTCTGGCCGCCGCCGGCGAAGCTGAAGCCCTGCACGGTGAACACCGAGGCGACCGCCTCCTTCTCGTTGTCGAGGAAGTGCCGCTCGAGCTTCTCGATCGCCTGCATCGTGCGCTCCTGGGTCGCGCCCACCGGCGCCATGCACCTGCGCGAACAGGATGCCCTGGTCCTCGGCCGGCAGGAACGCGGTCGGCAGCCGCAGGAACAGCACGCCCATGCACCGACGAGCAGCGCCGCGAAGATCGCCATGAAGCGCCCGCTGCGGCCGAGCATGCCGCGCACGCCGTCGCGGTAGCGGGCGCTGCCGCGCTCGAACGTCGCGGTTGAACCAGCCGAAGAAGCCGGTTCTCGCCGTGGTGCTCGCCCTTCTTGAGCGGCTTCAGCATCGTGGCGCACAGCGCCGGCGTGAGCACGATGGCGACCAGCACCGACAGCGCCATGGCCGAGACGATCGTCGCCGAGAACTGCCGGTAGATGATGCCGGTCGAGCCGCCGAGGAACGCCATCGGCACGAACACCGCCGCGAGCACCAGGCCGATGCCGACCAGCGCGCCGGTGATCTGGTCCATCGACTTGCGCGTCGCCTCGAGCGGCGACAGTCCTTCCTCGCTCATCAGGCGCTCGACGTTCTCGACCACGACGATCGCGTCGTCGACCAGCAGGCCGATCGCCAGCACCATCGCGAACATCGTCAGCATGTTGATCGAGAAGCCGAGCGTCGGCGAGCACGCCGAACGTGCCGAGCAGCACCACCGGCACCGCGATCGTCGGGATCAGCGTCGCGCGCAGGTTCTGCAGGAACAGGTACATGACCAGGAACACGAGCACGACCGCCTCGACGCAGCGTCTTCACGACCTCCTTGATCGAGGCTCGCACGAACGGCGTCGTGTCGAACGGCACGACGGCCTTCATGCCGGCCGGGAAGAACGGGGTCAGCTGGTCGAGCGCGCCTGGACGTCCTCGCCGTCTCGAGCGCGTTCGCGCCGGTCGCGAGCGACATGGCCATGCCGGCGGCGGGCTGGCCGTTGTAGCGGCTCAGGAACTCGTAGGTCTCGGCGCCGAGCTCGACGCGCGCGACGTCGCCGAGCTGAGCACCGAGCCGTCGGGATTGCTGCGCACGACGATGTCGCGGAACTGCTCCGGCGTCTGCAGCCGCTCCTGCGCGCTGATCGTCGCGTTCAGCTGCTGCCCGTCGACGGCCGGCGTGCCGCCGAGCTGGCCGACCGTGACCTGCGCGTTCTGCGCCTGGATGGCCGCGATGACGTCGGTCGTGCGTCAGGTTGTAGGTGGCGAGCTTGTTCGGATCGAGCCAGATGCGCATCGCGTACTGCGCGCCGAACACCTGCACGTTGCCGACGCCCTGGACGCGGCTCAGCGGATCCACGAGGTTCGCGATGACGTAGTCGGAGATGTCGCTGCGGCTCATGCTGCCGTCGTCGGACACGAAGCCCACGACCATGCAGGAAGCCGCTGCGCGACTTGCTGACGTTGATGCCCTGCCGCTGCACGGCCTGCGGCAGCAGCGGCATCGCGAGCTGCAGCTTGTTCTGCACCTGCACCTGCGCGATGTCCGGGTTGGTCGCGTTGTCGAAGGTGAGCGTGATCGCTCGGCGCGGCCGCTGGCCTCGCTGGTCGAGGACATGTAGATGAGGCCGTCGAGCCCCTTCATGTTCTGCTCGATGATCTGCGTGACCGAGTCCTCGACCGCCTTGGCCGAGGCGCCCGGATAGGTCGCGCTGAATGATGACCGACGGCGGCGCGATGTTCGGGTACCTGGAGACCGGCAGCTGCGTGATCGAGAGCCCGCCGGCCAGCATGATGATGATCGCGATGACCCAGGCGAAGATCGGCCGGTCGATGAAGAAGCGTGCCATGCGCGATCCCGGCTTACGACTTCGGCTGCCGGCGGCCGCGGCCGCCGGCGCGGCGCCTGCTTCGGTCGCCTGCACGGGCGCGCCCGGCCGGATCTTCTGCAGGCCCTCGACGATCACGTTGTCGCCGGCGGCCAGGCCGTCGTCGACCAGCCACTTGTCGCCGATCGCCCGGCTGACCTTGACCGAGCGCACTTCGACCTTGTCGTCCCTGCCGACCACCATCGCCGTCGTCTGGCCCTTCGGGTCGCGCGTGACGCCCTGCTGCGGCACCAGCAGCGCGTTCTCGCGCTCGCCGTCGCCGACCACGGCGCGCACGTACATGCCGGGCAGCAGCACGTGGTCCGGATTCGGCACCACGACGCGCAGCGCGAAGCTGCCGGTCGTCGGATCGACCGTGACGTCCGAGAACGCCAGCTTGCCGTCGTGCTCGTAGCGGGTGCCGTCCTCGAGCAGGATCTGCACCGGCAGGTCACGCGCGCCCTTGAGCGTGCCGGCGGCCAGCGCCCGGCGCAGTTCCAGCAGCTCGGCGCTGGACTGCGTCACGTCGACGTAGATCGGATCGAGCTGCTGCACCGTCGCGAGCGCCGCGTCCTGGTTCGCGGTGACGAGCGCGCCCTGCGTGACCGGTGGACTTGCCGATGCGTCCGCTGATCGGCGACGTGATGCGTGCATAGCCGAGCACGACCCTGGCGCGATCCGCCGCGGCCCGCGCGGCACTTGACGTCGGCCTCCGCCTGGCGCAGCGCCGCGACCGCGTTCTCGTCGTCCTGCTTGCTGACCGCGTCGATCTTCACCAGCTCGGCACTGCGGCGCGCATTCAGTTGGGCGGTGGCCAGCGTCGCCTCGGCGCGCGCGAGACTCGGCCCTCGCGCTTTCGTCGTCGGCGCGATAGGTCGCGTCGTCGAGCTGGTAGAGCGGCTGCCCGGCCTTGACGAGGCCGCCTTCGGTGAACAGGCGGCGCGCGACGATGCCGTTCACCTGCGGGCGCACTTCGGCCACGAGGTACGGCGTGGTGCGGCCAGGCAACTCGCGCGTCAGCGTGACCGACTCCGTTGCGAGCGTGACGACAGTGACCGGGACAGCCGCCGAGCCCTCGGGCGGCGCGGCCGTGCGGCTACAGGCAGGCAACAGGCTCAGGACTGCCATCAGGCCGGGAAACACCCGGCGGCTCGCGACGTACAGCGATGGCATATGGACCTCGAATTGACGCGCAATGACCGCGCATGCAATAGACCGTGGGGATCCGATCAGAATGAACGTTCATTCTTGAGTTGTCAACATTGCAGACATGACCGGCGCAAGCGGCCGCATCAGGCGAAAGGTGCCTGGGCCCAGGTTGGTCGGCCCGCGCTGGCGATTACAGCTGTTACGGGAGAACTTGCGATGCCAGGACGCACATGGTCAATCGCTGGTGTCAGCAGCGGCTTCGGCTGCGAGGCTCATTCCGACGCACGCAGGCCCGTGCCGGACGCGGCGGTGAGGGCGGCCAACGACGGGCCGCGAATCTCGAGTATGAGCGCCGGTGCGCCTTCATACAGTTTCACCGAGGACGTCGGCGGCAGGGGCGCGCGCTCCACGAGTTGACCGTCGAGGCGAGTTCCGTTGCGACTCTGCAGGTCGACGAGCCACCAGCGGCCGTGATCGAATCGGACCTCGGCATGCCGACGGCTGATCAGGGGATCGTCCAGCTGCAGGTCGCAGGCCTCGTCGCGCCCGATTCGAAAGGTGTTGAAGAAGACCTTTTCGTGCGGACCCGTCGGGTCCCGCCACCGGACGCAAACGCTGTCGGTCGCGCCGAACAGGAGGGTCGTGCTGCCGATGAGTTCACCCTTGCCGGGCCTGGCGGCGTCGTTGCCGTGGCCCCGGTCGCGGACGATGCCGCTGAACGAAGCCTCATAAATCCACGCCAGCGCAGCGACCAGGGGAATGCCGAGCACCACTGCGCAGATCACGAACGCGCGGACCGTCCAGGCCGGTGCCCCGAAGGCGGGCAGCAGATCGGACGCGGCGAGCGACGCGCCCCAGGCCACGACGGCGTAGGCGGCCACAACCTTGAACACGCCTCGACGCCTGATCTCGCCGAGCAGCCGCTTCAGACGATTGGCCAGTACTCGCATCGTCCATCGGTTGGTCGCGGGAGAGGGAGCCCGCGATGCCGCACGCTAACACAGCAGGGACCGGCGTCGTTATCGCCCCGTCCCCACGGGCACGAAGAAGAAGTCGCCGATTTCGTGCCCGGCGCCCTTGAGAGCCTTGAATTCGGGGACCTGGTGGAAGCCGGTGCGCGCCGCGGCCGCCTCGACCCCGCCCTGCAATCGCGCGAACAGGGCCGGCGCGGACATCACCTCGTGGTTTGCTTCGAGCGCATCCAGGAAAGCCCGTGCGAAAACGGAGTTGCCCTGGCCGCCCTCATCGAGCACCGGTTGGTCGCCGCCCGAGGAGATCAGCAGTCGCGCGCGCTTCGGCAGCCTGATCCGAATGTAGTCGAGGGACACGTGCGACAGGTCCTGCCGCATCAGGAAGCTCGGGTCGTCGGAGAGCAGGCCCGCGTAGCACGAGTCCGCGACCACCAGCACCCGCCGCGCGGCGAGCCGCGCGAGGTGAGCGGTGACCTGCTCGTTCGCGACCCAGAACGTGTCGGTCGGCGGCGGGTCGGCGTTCACAGGCAACCAGTACCCGGCTTCGCGGCTGCCGGTGCGCAGTCGCGTGCCGTGCCCGGCGTAATAGATGAGCAGGTTGTCGTCCGGCTTCAGGACTCCGTTCAGGTCGTTGAGGGCGCGCAGCATCGTGACGTCGTCGGCGTCGTCGAGGACCGTCACGCTGAATCCATAACCGTCCTGCAGGACGCGTGCCGCGCGCCGCGCGTCGTTGATGGGCGTCTGCAGCGGTGCGATCCGCCGATAGTTCTGGTTGCCGATGACCAGCGCGTAGTAGCGGCCGAGACCGAGCCCGGCGAGCTGTCGCGGCGACGGGGCGGGCGACGCCGCGGTCTGGGTCGCCGCTGCGCTGGCCGACGGCGGCTCGCGTGTCCGGGCGGGCGCCGGGGCAGGCAGCGAGCCGAGCCGGGTCCGGCTGCCGTCACGATCGACGCGCAACTGCGCCAGCAGGGTCCGGAGAGCCGAGACTTCGGCGGTTTTCTCCGCGGACGCGCCCGTCTGCGTCTCGAGCTGCCGCTCGAGATCGTCGACCTGGTGTTCGAGCGCGTCGATCTGCCGATCGCGCTCGTCGATCGACTGCTGCAGCTCGGCGCGCTGTCGCTCGAGTTCCTGACGGTATCCCTCCTCGAATCCGAGGTCGCCCTTGAGCCCGCCGGCCTCGCGATACAGGTTGAGCGCCTGCAGGGTGTCCTTCTCGACTCCAAGCCCCTGTTCGTAAAGCGTGCCGAGACTGAACAGGGCGCGCGCATGGCCCTGGTTGGCCGCCTTGCGGTACCACTCGGCCGCCTTCGTGTAGTCCGGAGTCGTGCCGAGACCCTTCTCGTAGATCTCACCGACGACGGTCTGCGCCTCCGCATCGCCGGCCTGCGCGGTCTCGAGCCAGACTGCGAGCGCCGTTGTCAGGTTCGCGCGATCGTATTCGACCCACTCGCCGCCCCGGACGCGGCAATCGCTCAGCGTGGTTCGCGTCGGGCGCCGCGGCGTCTGGAAGGTCCGCCCGCCCACGCGCCGGACCTGCGGTGGCAGCAGGCAGTCGACGATCTCCAGGTCCTGCCTCTGCAACGGCGGCGCGGCCACGACGCTACCGCTCGCGGCCGCGAGCGCCGCGCACAGCAATGCAAGCCCGACGGCGTGGCGCCGCGAGCTAGGGGCAGGAGAGATGGGTGCCGAATTCCGTGTCATAGGCCCCTTGTTCGATCCATTGCCTGAGCCCCGGCTGGATCTCGAATCGCACGACCGGGTCGCCCGTCAGGATGAGACTGCGCCCGCTGTGGTTGAGTTGCCCATCGGGCTTCACGTACAGCCCACTCGCCGCCGGATTGCCCAGCAGCACGAACGGCGTGTGCAGCGGATCGTTGGCGACTACACCGCAACGCATGCGCGCATAGGCGTCACGCATATCCACGCCGAGGAACCCGATGGGCGTTTCCGGCCGGCCATGGCAGTTGCCGCAGGTGGTCGCGAGCGACAACCTGGTCCGCAGGCGGGCGAACGACACCGCGTCGCCGGGCTGCGCCGCGTCGGTCCAGTCGTCGTCCTCACGGCCGACGAACCGGATCTCGACCGTTCCAACGGCGTCCGTGTCCGCCGCAGTCGCGTCGGCGAACTCGGTCCGGAAATCGAGGCGCGCCGCGTCATCAGACAGCTTGCGGCGGGTCAAATCCGGCGCACCAGTGACGAATACGGACATCTGGCCCGGTGGCGGAGTGAACTGGAACCGGCCGTCCGGAATCTCGGCGCCGCCCGCGTCGAAGAACCGGAGGCCACGCGAACCCTCCCCTACCACGCAGTCGTTGAGGTCGATCACTGCGGCGGGATAGACGCTGCCGTCGCTGGGTCGCACCGGCACTTCCCGCAAGCACGCCCGGACGGTGAGTTGCGTTGGGACATAGACGTTGAAAGTCGTGGCCGCCGCGGCGACGTCCCCATCCGCATCCTCGACGACGACCTCTATCGGAATGGGCGTCGCCACGACTGCGCCCGGCGGCACCGTGACGCACACGGCGAGCGCATCGGCACAGGGCATCGCGGAAATCCCGGCCGGGTTGTCGGCGATCGTGACTGAACGCAGGCGGTGCGCCCCGTCGCCGGGGCTGTCGCCGCGCAAGCCCACAGCAAGCGGCGTGCTGGCGCCTCCATCGACGGGCATCGGCAGATGCGGATCCTGGTCGGCGATCGTCTCGATGATCGGGATCGTGTCGCGGCGCTGGCGGATCTCGCAGGTGGTGGCGGCCGAGCCATCCGCCAACGCCTCCGCGCAGCTCGGGGCCGCTTGGCCCGAGACGGACAGGCTGATCTTGTAGTCACCCTTCTCATCCACGCCGATGAGCGTCGGGGCAGCAGAGTCCGTGAAGCTGAGACGCGCGCGACTTCCGGCGGGCGCCTCCAGCCGCCATGCGTAGCCGCCCGTCGCGAACACCGTGCTCGATCGTCCATCGAGGCGATAGCTCGCGCCCCGCACGAGCGTGTCGTTCGCCGATGCCAGCCCGGCGATACTCGCCGCCGGGCCCGGGCGGCCGAACATGGCCGTGGCATCCTTGCCGTCATCCCGCAAGTGTTCGGAGAGTACCTGCGCCGCGGCGCGGCCATCCACCGCCGTAGACTGCGGAAGCCAGAAACGGTCCATCGTCAAGCGCGCAAGCGGCATCAGGCCGCTGCCGACTTGCGTCGACAGATTGACCGCGCCCACGAATTCCGCGTAACTGCCGATGGCGAGTTGTCCGCTGCCACGCGGTCCCGGAACTTGCACCACGTGACAGGAGCGGCAATTGCGCGCGAACACGTCGCGGTAGATCGTTGCAGAGTCCGCCGGGTTCCCCTGCACAGCAGCGCGCCAGCTGGCCGGAACGTAGCTGCCATCGAAGCTCGCCGACGGTAATCCCGCGCCCCCGTACCAGCCTTCGAGCAGGTCCCGCACCAGCGGGAAACGACGCGGGTCGCCATAGGTGACATAGGCCAGCTGATTCAGCGTCCTGAACGCCGCCTGCTGCTTCTCACGCGTGAACCGGGCGACCAGCGCGCGCTCGGTATCGGTAAATTGCGGATCGCTCGCGCGGGAGAACGCCGGGTCCGTATCGGAATACAGGAACGAATCCAGGTCCCACGGCAGGAAGGCGCCGCTGACGTCGCCGCCGTTCCCGTAGAGCGCAGGATTCGCCGCATCGAGGCGTCGCGGGGTGCCGCCATGACACACCGTGCACGAACCTGGCATGAACTTCTCGCCGCGGCCGTCCAGGTCGATGCTCAGCACGCGCCGGAAGTCCCCCTGCCGGGTCGGCGTGTAGGTGTAGAACTTGGTGATCCTCCGCGTGCCGCTCGTAGGCGCGCGCGAATACTCCATCGCGACCGCCACGATGGGCTGCAGGTTGCGGGCCGCGGCCTCGAGACTACCGTAGTTGATGACCACGCTGTAGACGTCGCAGGTGCCCGGCGTCACTTCCGCGAGACTCGCGGGGGCTGCACCCTGGTCGCATGCGCCGACTCGAGCGTACATGTCGCGGCCGAATCCGAGGTCGAAATTATTGAGATACACGGCGTGTGCGCCGGTGGCCGAGCCCTGCAGGGAACTGCGCATCGTTTCCCAGTCGGTCGATCCGTCCGAGAATCCGGCGCGGGCGAGCCAGCCCGACAGCGTTGCCTTGGCCGCATACGCCGTCGCGTCGTCGATCGTCCGGTAGTAGGTTTCGGCCGAGACCCGCGTGTCGCGCGCGCGCGTGGGAGCGCCTATCAACTGGTCCAGCGTGACGACGGTCTCCAACGAGAAACCATCGGACGCCGCAGCCAGGCCGCGCGCCTGCGCTGTCGTAGCTCCGACGCGTACGCCGCTGGCGTCGAGCACGCAGAGTCCCGCCTGCACGCCAGCAGGCAGCGCACCCGTCGGCGTGAGCGTGATCTTCAGCGTGAGCTCGGCCTCGTCGATCCGCGCCGGATCGATCGCCAGCTCCGGGTAGGCCGGTCCCACCTGCTCCAGCACGTTGTCCATGACGAGCGATGGCAGGGGACGCGAGAAGCGCGGGTTGCGCGCGTCCGTGCAGTCCGGCCCGCCCGTGCCGTTGGCCTGCAGCCATCGGCCGCTCATGCGGGCGGTCCTGCTGCCAAGCGGGAACTCCACGTGCCGCGTCCCTTGCAGGTCGACATAGCTGATGCGCTGCTCGATCGTGAGGTCGAACGCGACGTCGGAGGCCAGCTCGGCGGCGACATCGGTCACCGCCACGACGTTGAAATCCGCGCTGCCGACGTAGGAGAGGAACGAGTCGGGGTCGAGCGCTTCGTCCACCGTCACCGTCACCGGCGCGTCGTCGGTGAGCCCGTTCCCGTCGGTGACCGTCAGCAGGAACTTCAGTTCACCCGCAGCGTCAGGTACCCTGAACTTCACGGTATTTTCATTGCGCTTGACGAGCGCGATACCCTGCGCTGCGGCATTGTCGGGCTTCCAGTCGTAGCGGAGCACCGGCACGACCGTCCCGCGGCTGTCCTTACCGCTCAGGCGCACTTCGGAACCGCTTCGAACCCGCAGCGCGATGCCGTCACCCACGGTCGTGAACGGGTGATTGAGTGCCTTCGCGTTCGCGATCGGCGGGGTCGTCGCCTGCTCGCCGACGTCACCTGCGCCGCCGCAGCCCACGAGCGCCAGTGCGCAGGCCACGAGCAGCGCGGCGCCGCGCAGGCGCGGTCGCATCTGCGGCTCAGCGGCCAAATTCATAGCGCACACCACCGGTGATCACACTGTCGGAGTAGTCGTCCAGGTCGAGCACCTGCAGGTACTGCACGAAGCCCATGAGCCCGCCCGCCAGCACCACCGTGACGCCTGCGGCGGCCGTGTAGTACGCCTCGTCCGGCGGATCGGTCGGCACCTCGAAATCCGCGTCGATGATCTGGACGAGCTGCTCAAACGCGTCGGCGTACAGGGCCGACACCCGGCGCACGTCGTCGAGCAGCTCACGGTGATATCGCGCGCTCAGGTACGGCACCAGCACGCCGAAGCGCGGAGTAAACACATACTGCAGCTGCAGGCCGATGTTGCCGTCGAGCGATTCGATCGTCTGGTCGCCGATCCGCAGGTCGAACGGATCGTCGGGACTCCCGCCGGATATGTTGTCCACGCTGGTCTCGCGGAAGCCGTCGACCCGCGCCTGGACATAGTCGAGTCCCGTGGAGGGTTCGACCGAGAACGCGTCCCATCGCAACGCGTATCCGGCACCGAGCGTCGCGAGAAACGCGCTGCTCGTCGTCGTGCTGGTGGCGAGACTGTCGACGGCCGGCAGCAGCGGATTCTGCGAGGGGTAGGTGATGCGGCGGCGTGCGTCGTTCGAGAGCCGCTGGTAGCCGAGCGCACCGTTGAGGTAGGCGTGCTCGCCCTCCACGAGCGCGTATGCCATGCCACTGTAGCCGTCCGTCTCGATGCTGCCGTCGACGATGCTGCGCGAGGAGTCGAAGTCGACTTCCTTGGTGGTGTGCCCGGCCATGACGCCGGCCGCGAGCTCAGGCGAAAACCGATAGTCCACGCCGACCGAGATTTCCTGGCCGTCGAAGTCGAAGGCGTCTTCGAGGTCGGTCGGGTCCTTGTTGCCGTAGCCGAAGGCGCCGTCGACAAACCAGCTCCAGCGAGTGTAGATCCGCTCGGCGTCGGCGCTGGCGCCACCGCCCATCGCCAGGGGTCCGGAATTCGCGACCCGGATGGCTCCGGCCCCCGACCCGGTCTGCCGGGTCATGCGCGGCCCGCTCACCCCCCAGCGCAGCGCGGAAATCCGTGCGGACATCGCCGAGATCTGGCTTGCGGCGAACTCCGTCGTCATGGATCCGTGCGCAGCCATTTCCTCCGCGGCCGTCCAGCGCAGCGCGAAACCGAGGCCGTCGATGTCCAGCGCGAGGCTGTACGTCGTATCGCCGGTACCGAGAATTTCGTTCGCCGTCTGCACGAGTTCACGCGTCTCCGCGAACACGCCGAACACGTCGTCAGGGCAGGCTGGTCCGGGCCCGCCTCCGCAGAGCCCCAGCAGCGCGTCGTAGGTCGCCTGGTTCGCCCGCGCCGCAGCCGATTCGAGCGCATTCAGTTGCGCCAGGATCCGTGGGTCCGCCAGGTCGGCACGGGCGGCCGGAGGCACCGACGCCAGCAGTGTCAACATGACCAGCGCGCCCGGCGGTGCGACTCCGAAACCCTTCCATGGGTACAGCGACGTCGTCATTGCTTTTCTGGTGCACCAGCATCGGTCGGACGCTATCGTGGTCCGACGCTATTTCCCTCACCACACCTTGTCAAGACAATGATCGGTCGGTGTTCAAGGGCGGGAACCGCATTCGCCGCACTGTTCCTCGCGGGCTGTCATGCGTGGCCCGGCGGGAGCGGACCCTCGGCGGACAACCGGCAGATGGAGGCACGCGCGGTGGCCGGGGAGGGTTTCGTGCACACGGTCTTCGTCGCGCCCAGCTCGGCCGCCCAACCGGCTCGGCCCGTGTTTGTCTTTCTGGAGGGCGACGGCCGCCCCTGGAACAGCGGCGGCACCCGGCCCGCTGCAAACCCGGATCCACGGCGTGCGGTCGCATACGAACTTGCCGAGTTGCAGTCGCCCGATGCCTTGCTGCTCGGTCGACCGTGCTACTACGGCCGCGCCCGGGACCCGGGTTGCGAGCCGGAGTTGTGGACCTTCGGCCGTTACTCCGAACCCGTCGTGGCCAGCATGGTCGCGGCGTTGCGCCGCACGATCGGCGACAGCCCGGGCCGGCCAGTCGTGCTGGTGGGCTACAGCGGTGGCGGCGCGCTCGCGCTGTTGATCGCCGATCGCGCACCGGAGGTCGACGCAGTGATCACGCTCGCCGCGAACCTCGACCTCCAGGCATGGGCGCGTTACCACCAGTACCTGCCACTCACCGGCTCGCTCGATCCACTCGTCACGCGCGGATTCTCGCCCGGCTGCGAGATCCACATCGGTGCAGAGTTCGACGCGGTGGTGCCGCCTGCGTTATTGCGGTCGGCCGTCGAGCGTCGCCCCGGTTCACTGCTCTGGATCGAGCCCGGCGCCGACCACGCCTGCTGCTGGCGATCGCGCTGGGAAGAGATCATCGCGCGCGTGACCGCGCAACTGGAGGCCGCGCATTGTCTCGAGAGCGGGCGCTGAGGAACGGGTGGCGGCGCGAGCCGCGACAGCGCGGCGGCCCTATTCGAGTTCGTCGACCAGCGCGACCAGGGGCTGGTACTGCGCCAGTACCCGGTGACGCTGCCGCAGGCTCTGCAGGCCGGCGCGCGCGTCGGCACGAATGGCCGCATCCGCACCGTCCAGTCGTTCACCGAGGGCCTGCAACGCCCGTGCAAGTGCGCGCTCCGCGTCGGGGTTCTTCGGATGCAGCTCGTAGGCGTCGCAGTATTGCGAGACCGCGTCGAAGAGGACGCCGATCGCCTCCGCACCGGTCAAGGACTGGGTCCCGGCGCGGTAGGCATAGTCACCAAGGTCCATCGTCTCGCGGAACCGCGTCTGCAACTCGGCGGGCAGCGATTCGAACGGCACGTCGGGCTGCGACTTCACGTATCCCAGGTAGCTCGAGTAGCCGGCCGCCAGCGCAAGCGCCGCGGCCAGTGACGCGAGCGCCGGCACCCACGGGCTGACGCCCTGGAGTGCCTGCAGGAACGACTGAGCATCTGGCCAGCGTCGGCTGCGATCGACCCGCAATGCGCGCTCGATGGCACGCCACTCCCGCCGCCGGATGTCCCTCAGCACCGCCGGCCGCAGCCCGTGCGCGGCGACTTCGTCCGCACTGCGCCCGTCGAAGGGATGTCGCCCCGAAAGCAACTCATAGGCCACGAGCCCGAGCGCGTACACGTCGTCCGCGGTGTGCGGCTCGGCGCCCTTCAGCATCTCCAGCGTCGCATAGCGTGGCGTCAACGCGCTGAAGCGCCCGGCGTCGAAGGCGTCTGCCACGCGGTCGGTCTCGCGTGCGAGCCGTGCAATGCCGAAATCGAGGATCTTCGCAGTCCCGTCGGCGGTGGCGAAGGCGTTGCCGGGCTTGAAATCGCAGTGCACGATGCCGCGCGCATGCGCATGCGCGAGCCCGGCCGCCAGGCCCCGGATCATCGCCAGTGCGCGCTCCCGCGGCACGCCGTCCGGCTCTTCCCGGATCAGCTCGTCGAGCGGTTTCCCGGACAGCAGCTCCATGGCGATGAACGCCAGTCCACTGTGCGGATCGACGTCGAAGGTGAACACGGTCGCGATGTTGGGATGTGCCAGGACCCTGGCGCGGCCGGCTTCGCGCTCCAGCGCAACCATGCCGTCCTCGACCCTCTGCATGTCACGGCTCAGCAGCTTGATGGCGACGAAGGGTCGCGGATCGCGCGTCGCCTCCACGAGCAGGTCCTTCGCCTTCCAGACCTGGCCCATGGTGCCGGCGCCGATCAGTGATTCGAGTCGATAACGGTCCCGAACGACCGTGCCCGGCGCGAGCGCGGGCGAGGCGTCAATCGCTGGTTGCGCCGGGCCCCCGGTGCCGACCGTGCGCGGCACCGCCTCCGCGGCGAACCTCGTTTCCGCGGTGCGCTGCTGTACGTCGGGCCCGGGCGAGCCGGGTGGAGATTCGGCCATGGCGACACGACAACGAGTTCGGTCTTCCTGAGGATACACGCCGTGCTCGGTCGGCAGCGTCGGCGACTCCTGCGACAATGCCCGCGGCGAGGCGATCATCGGCCTCTACAAGACGGCGGTCATCCACGCTCGCGGGCCTTGGCGAACCCTCGATGCCGTGGGGTATGCGACGTTGGATTGAGCTACGCCCGCAACGGCGTCCAAGACCAAGCGGCCGGTACGAGAACGCTGACTGCTGACGATCTCACCCCACCAGTCACGGAGCGTTCTCGAGCGGGCCAGGGTGCACAGGTTTCACCGCGCCAGTGACTCAAAAGTCATAACCAATTCCGAAGATGACCCTGTAGTCATCCTGCTCCGGCACGCTGCCATCCGCGTCGGCCCGTGGCTTCTGGATGCGGTCCCAGACGAGCGAGAGGTCGAAGTCGAGTGCATCCGTCAGCTCCACCTCGAAGGTGCCGATCATGTGGTGGTTGTATTCGCCGGACTCCGGACTGGTGAACTGGAAGCGATAGTCGTAGAGGAAGTCGACCTGTCTCGAGAGTTCCGTCTCGAAGGTCGTACCGGCGCTGAGCGCCCAGGTGTCCTCGCTGCGGCTCTCTCCTGGCTCCACCTCGTCGAAGCGCGTCGTCTGGTAGGCCGGACCGGCGAAGATGCTCCAGTCCGTCTTCGACGTGTCGATGATCTGGTAGCCGAGCCCGGTACCCAGCGTGACGCGGCTGTCGATGTTCTGGAAAGGGTCGCTGAAGTACTCGAGAAAGACCGGCCGCAGGAACAGCTTTTCCGAGAAGAACCAGTCCCACACGGCATTCGCGCGGTGGTTGTTCGAGGATTCCACGTCGTCGATGCTGCTGTAGTTGCCGAGATAGTCGAGGTTGACCCGGTTCTCGACGGTCCGGCGCTGGAACTTCACGTTGGCGCTGGCCTGGACCTCGTCCGTATTGCCCGAGCGCAGATTGCCTCCGGCCGATACCTTGCCGGTCCAGTAGTTTCGCTCGCTCGGCACGCCGGCAGTGACACTCAGCAGCTCTGCACGATCGAATTGCTGCGGCGAATCGCCCAGGACCCTGATCGAGCCGTCCTCGAGCAGGACCTTGCCGGTCGCCGTCCCGCCGCCACGCGTCCTGACGTTGAGTACCTGGGCGGAGCGGATCTGCTTGATGTCCGCGAAGTCCAGCATGAGCAGATCGAGTTCCTCGCTGTCGAATTCCAGCGATCCCTCGTACATGACCTTGATCGCGCCCTTGAGCCACTCGCCGGACTTGAGCTGCACCCAGTCGAACTTGTCCGGCATGGGTGCTTCAGGCTCCCACTCGGCTGAACGGGCGGGCAGGCTCGCGGCCGCGAGCATCAGGCTGGCGACGGCCATGCGCATGAGAGACATGACCGATAGCGCTGTGCTTCCGTTGCAGGACATGGCGACTCCCATTGTCTATTGTGACCAGTCGTGCCCCCGCGACGTCGCGGACCCGCCGGAAGTCGAGGGTCCGGGGCATTTTGCCACGAGGTCCTGACTTCGCGGCACGCCGGCGCTGGTCTGCCCGTCTGTTGATCAGCCACCTGGCGGCTCAGTGCTTGCTGGGTGTGATCCAGATCTGCAGGCTGCCCCGGTGCAAATCGCGCATCACGGACCCTTGACGGTTGCGAAGTTACCGGTGCTCGAGAGCGAACCCGTCACGCGAGCGGGATTGGGCTGGAATAACTCGAGAAGCAGCCCACCCGGGCCCTGGGCCATGGCGTAGGACGCATCTGGCAACTCTCGAACGTTCGTCACGGATACCCCGGCGACTTTCAGCCTCTGCACCAACGAGTGACGCTCGTCCGTCTCCATCCGGGTTCACGCGGCAGCGCCCTGTCGATCCTCGATCTGCTGGACACCGGCGTATTCACCACCGAGCGAACCGCGCAGGTCCGCGTCGCGCTCGAAGCCCGCAGGGGACTCTGGGGCCTGGCAACCGACGTGGTCTTTATCGATCTGGAGGTTAGCAAACACGCTACCCGGGAGTTCGGCATTGGTGGCGTCGAGATCCCGTCGACGATCAACGCCGACTTGAAGCTCGGACTCACCGGATGGCTATGGTCGCCGGATGGGAGTTACGCGATCGTGCAGCGAGACAAGCTGTCGATGTCGGTCCTCGCGGGAGCCCGGATGCTGGATCTCCAGGAGGACCTGCGTTACACATTCAACGGCAACATCTCGTCGCTGCCCGTCGCCGGGCGGACGGGCTCGGCGCAGGCCCAGCAGGCACAATGGGATGCGATCGCGGGATTGAAGCGCAAAGCCTCTCTGGGCGCCGGGGGGCCGTGGTAAGTGCCCTACCACGTCGACGTCGGCACCGGCGAATCGAGCTTCACCTGGCAAGCCATGGTCGGGCTGGGTTTCAGCTTCGGGCCGGTCGACGTCCTCGGCGTCCGGCGCTACCTCGATTACGACCTCGGCGACGGCACGCCGATCCAGTCGATCGACTTCAACGGCCCTGCGGTCGGCGTTACGTTCCGGTTCTGACTAGCTTCGAGCCGAACTGCTGACGCTGTCGGCGATGTGCTTCCAGCCGCTGAACCCTGTGCTATTCCTCGGGGTAACCGCAGTCGCCAAGGATAGTTCCGCCGCGACGCCCTTCTACCTTCGACCCTTCGCCGCATTGCGCGGCGTGCAGGCGATGAAATGCCAGGGAGGGCAAGCAACGGAGGCGGAGGCCGAAGTCCGCTGGTATTTTCATCCGCAGCGGAGTGCGGTCGGGTTCGGTGGAATCGGTGCTGCACGCAGCTAGCGATCGCGAGGCACGCAGGACGCGGACGTCACGGCGGGGCGGGATTCCGATAGCTGATTGCACGAACCTACGGCCTGCACATGGGCGTCGATGTCGCGTGCGGGCCGGACGACCCTGCGCTGTACGTCGTCTTCGGGACGCAGCGGCTGCAACCGTGAGAAAGCGAGGTCGTTACGGCGGACGCGAATGCAGCATCGGACGCGCGCAAGGGCAAGCGTTCGCGACGACGGCAATTGACTGGAGCGGGTGATGGGAATCGAACCCACGTTAGTAGCTTGGGAAGCTACAGTTCTACCATTGAACTACACCCGCGCGGGACGTCGATTCTATGCAGCTTCAAGAGGGTCGGCAAATAGACGATCCAACCCTGCCGGCAGACGTGTGACACGAGACTTGTCGCTGCGCGCCGCGACTGTCACGCCGGCCCGCTTCTTGGGGCATGATGATCCAACACGCGCAAGGTCTTTGCCGTCTATTCAGCAGGCGGCGTAGAGGAGATTACCGGTTGCGGCGATGCGGCAGCAGTCTCGTGCACGTGACGCGGTCGCACCGCCGTGCTTCGCTGCGGCACTCCCCTATGCGACCCCCGTACATGACAGGACTACACTGGCCGCGCGAAAAGGCGATCCGGGAGCCGTGTGTGCGGACCGGCGCCAGCAGATCTACCTGTGACGGAGGAAACCACAATGGATCCCAGGATCTTTTTGCCTGCCTGCGCAGCGGTCATCATGACGTTTGGGGCCCAGGCCCACGCTGAGACCGTGGTCCCGACGCAGGGACAGACGCCGGAGCAGATCCAGGCGGATACGGGAGCCTGCAAGGCACAGGCGAAGTCGGCCTACGACCAGGCGCTCGCTGCCGCCAACCAGACCGCGGCTACACCGACCACGACCGCATCGTCTCCGTCCGGTGGACGCGCACGCGGCGCTGCCGCCGGCGCGGCCGCGGGTGCGGCGGCTGCCGAAGTTCGGGGCAACCAACACGAGAATTACGACAAGATCGACAGCGACGTCCAGCAGGAGTATCGACAGGAGGAGGCGAAGGAGGCCGCGGTTGCAGGTGCCGTCGTCGGCGGCTCGCGGCAGCGCCAGGAGCGCCGCCAAGAGAAGGATACTCAGCAGGAACAGGCGGAGGCGCAAGCGCAGCAACAGTCGACCACGGCCGCGCAGTCTGCAGATGCCGCTTCGAAGCAGGCTTTCTCGGCCTGCATGAGTGGCAAGGGGTACACGATCACTCCCTGACCGCAGCCGCGCATCGGGGACGCGATACTGACGTTGATCACGACGATTGTGGGCTCCCCGGGGCCACGGCCGGGCTGCCTCGTACCCACCCCTTCCGAGGGGGCGCGTGACATCGCGCAAACCGGCACCCTTGCGAGCATCGTCCGTGCAGGAAATCGCCTGAAAGCCGTCCTTGCGTTCGTGTTGCGGATGCAGACGGAAAAACGCACCGGGGTCGATCCTGCGGGTCGTCATGCGCAGCCTGCTCGCAGCCATGCTGCAAAGACGATTCAAACCGCTTGCCGAATCCGAATCCGGAGACATCGATGCTCGTTGATCAGCCAGCCTCTGCCGCCTACACCCTGTGGGGCTCGCCTCATTCGTACTACACGGGAAAGATTCGCTCATACCTGATCAAGAAGGGCGTCGCGTATCGCGAACTTCACCCGACCCACCCGGATTTCAAGACACGCGTGGTGCCGGCCGTGGGCCTGATGGTCGTGCCCATCCTGGAGACACCCGACGGGCAGCTCATCCAGGACACGAGCGACATGATCGATCACCTGGAGGCCCGCTGGCCTCAACCGCTCATGATCCCCGAATCGCCCGTCCAGCGCGCGATTGCCTGGTTGCTCGGCGCCTTTGGCTCGGAGGCACTCCTGCCGGCGGGAATGAGTTACCGCTGGTCGTACCGCGCGCAGCAGGAGGACTTCCTGCGCGCCGAGTTCGGTCGCCTCGTGTACGCCGGGCCCGATCGCGCGGCGCAGCGCGTCGCGGGCGAAGAGTTGATGAACTACTTCAACGGGTTCCTGCCCATCCTCGGCGTGACACCGGCGACGATCGCGATGGTCGAGGCGTCCTACGTCGAGCTGCTTGATGCGCTCGACGTCCACTTCCAGCAGCATCCGTACCTGATGGGCGGCCGCCCCAGCATCGCCGACGTCGGCTTCATGGCGCCGCTGTACGCGCACCTGGCGCGCGACCCGGTGCCGGCGACGCTGATGAAGAACATCGCACCGAACGTCTATCGCTGGACCGAGCGGATGAACACGGCGGGCATCTTCGACGGCGAGTTTCACGATCGCCCGGAGTCGTATCCGGCGAACGACGAGATTCCGGCGACGCTCCTGCCGGTGCTCAGGCTGATGTTCCAGGACTGGGGCGTAGAACTGCTCGCCAACGCAGCGATCTACAACGCGTGGGTCGCGAGCAATCCCGGCCTGGCTGCCGGGCATCTCGTCTCCGCAGGCGGTGAACGCAAGGTCCATCCGACGCTCGGCTACATCGACTACACGCTCCGAGGCTGCGCCATCCATCGGGCCAGCGCCCCGCACGGTCTGTGGCATTTCGACAAGGCAGCGTCCCATGCCCGCGCCCTGCTGGGTGCGGCACGCGAGCGATTCGACGACCTGGTGCGACGCCTTGGCGGCGAGGAGGTCATGTCGATCCGACTGGCGCGCCCCCTCGAACGCAGGAACTACGTGCTGGTACTCGGCTCGGCGTGAGCTGCGCTGCCGGCTGGATCGCACCCTTCGGACCACCCAACATGTCTTGTCGAACTACGACTGCAGTGGACGATGCTCGCGAGGGCCACGCGCTTCGTCCACGATGACTGCAGCATTTCGGAGTCACCTGGACGCTCGCGGCTCCTGCGCGTCACGTGTACCGAGCTGACACTATCCGGTCAGCCCCTTGTTCGGGTTGATCAGGTACTTCTCGCCCGTCGCGCGCCGGCCATACACGGCGATTTCGTCGAGGTGCAGCGCTTCGGCCAACGACACCTCCCTGGTGTAGTGGCTGGCGAATGTCGTCTTGAGTTCCGCGACCACGCGCATCTGCAACTGCCGTGTCGCCTGGGGCCCGATCTTCTGCAGGAACGGCATCAACAACCATCCGCCGACTCCCCAGGCGGCGCCGAAGTTGCGCGTCAGCAGGGTGGGACCCGCGTCGAGCATCCCGTAGATGTACAGCTGCTTGTGGGTCGTGGAGCCATAGCGCTGGTACCCGCCCGACGAACGCGTGAGCGCGCTCTCCATGCAGCTCAGGATCTGTGCGGCAAGCGTACCTCCACCGATTGCGTCGAAGGCCAGGGTGGCGCCCGTGGCGACGATGGCCTCGGTGAGGTCGCGCATGAAGGCCGGCGCACTCGAGTTGCACACATGCTTCGCGCCCTGCGCCCGCAGGACCTGTTCCTGCTGCGCCGAGCGCACGACGTTGACCAGGCCGATCTGGTCCTCGACGCACAGGCGATTCAGCATCTGCCCCAGGTTGGACGCCGCCGCGGTATGCACCAGCGCAGGGTGACCTTCACGCCGCATCGTCTCGACCATCCCGAGCGCGGTGAGCGGATTGACGAAGCAGGCCGCGCCTTCAGCCGCAGTCGTGCCCGGCGGCAGGGGCAGGCACTGCGCTGCCTTCATGCAGCGGTACTGCGAGTACATCTCGCCGCCCAGAACCGCTACCGTCGTGCCGAGGAGTTGCTGCGCCTCGGCCGAAGCTCCCGCCGCGACCACCAGGCCCGCCCCCTCGTTGCCGACCGGCAGCGACTGGTCCGACCGCGCCGCCATGGCCTTCATGAGCCCTTCCGGAATGCTTGCGGTGACCACGGGCCGGTCAGCCGTCCCGGATTGCCGCGCGGTGCTCATGTCGACTGCGCCGAACAGCAGGCCCAGGTCTGAGGGATTGATCGGAGCAGCGTCGACGCGGATCACGACTTCATCAGGGCGCGGTTCAGGCGTCGGGACGCTGACGAGCGAGAGCTCCAGCACACCGCTGCTCTTCACGAGCGACCGAATCTGCAATGACTCCCTGGTCTTGTCCAAGTCCACGCGATCGCTCTCCTGACACCGCTAACCGGCAGTCACCAGGAGCTTGAGCGGCTCCACGCCGTTGGACCACAAGTATATCTTCAAGGCCTCGGCAGACAGCGGCAGTCGCACCGTGGCTTCCACGGGAGGCGGACCGCCGGCGAGCGGCGGTGTGTAGTGCAGCAATCGCGCTTGGCCGCGGTCCAGCGAGTCCCCTTGCGTTACTTCGTATGCTCTTTTCGTAGCTTGAAGTGCGCCCGGTACTGGGCCGGCGTCGTCGAATGCGCGGTGCGAAAGCAGGCTGTCAAGTGGCTCTGCGAACTGAACCCGCACTCTTCGGCGATCCGGGAGATGGGCAGCGTCGACTGCGTCAGGAGCTTGCGGGCGAGGTCGAGCCGCGCCGCCAGCACGTACTGGTGCGGCGAAACGCCCATGGCGTCCCGGAAGATGCGGCTGAAATGGGCCAGGCTGACTTCCGCGCGCCGGGCGAGTCGCGCGAGCGGACAGGTCGGCGGCAATGTTGGTGTGGACGTGGTTGAGCACCGACTGCAGCCGCGAAAAATGGACGTGACGCGGATTGATGCCCCGGGTCGCCGGCGTCACCAGGACGCGAAACGTCTGTTCGAGCATCACGCCTGCGAGACGCTCCATGAAACCGGCCTCCGCGCCGTGTGCCTTCTGCAACTCGCCGACCAGCTGCAGTGCCGCCGCCCCGACCAGCGGGTCGCTGAACGGAATGGGAGCATCCTTCGGCTGCGCCAGCACTTCCAGCCGTTGCATGGCCTCGCTGCCGCCCTCGAGGAAATAGAACACGGCGAAGTCCACGGTGCCGGAGTAATGCCAGTGCGTGGGTACCCTCCTCGGCAGGAGCAGCGACTGGGTTGGCAGATTCATGCTGCGCCACCGATCCGGCTCACCCTCCGTGACACGGCCGCCGCCGAACTGCACGACCAGGGCAATGCAGTCTATTCCCGACACCGTTCGCTCGATGTCCTGGTACAGGTAACGTTCGCAAAATAATGGCGTCGAACCAGGAATTCGCCCCGCGGCGATCGGTTGGTGCCCCAGTTCCTTGCGCACCTTGAACCAGACCGGTCCCGCCACGGAGCTGCCTCGAATGGAAGATGAGTGGTTTTTGACAAAAATACGCTCGTTCCATGAAAGGCGCCACGGCCAGAGTTCTCCAGACTGCTGACGCACATCGGCTAGTTCCTGGGGAGACCGCGATGATGAAGCTGAAGACGCGCGTGACGCTGCCGGCCGCCGGACTGTCCGGGTTCGAGCCGCCGTTGTCGGAAGAGGAATCCGCGGTCCAGGCCGGCGTCCACCGTTTCGCAAAGGACGTGATGCGTCCGCTGGGTGCCGAGCTCGACAAGATGAGCGCCGAGGACGTGATCGCGCCGGGATCCCCGTACTACAGCCTGTTTACCGAGTACATGAAGCTGGGACTCGACCCGGCGATGCTGGCCGAACTGCCGCCCGAGATCGCGATCCGCATGGAATCGTTGATCGGCGAGGAACTCGGCTGGGGCGACGCCGGCCTCGCGGTAAGCCTGACGGCCACGGCTTTTCCCGTGCAGATGGCCGCCGTCATGGGCAACCAGGAACTGGTCGACCTCTGCACCGGCAAGCATCGGCTGCTGGATGATCACGCATCCCGACAAGGGCAGCGACGTGACCATGGTCGACGTCAGGCCCGAGTTGCCCGCCGGCCAGCCGGGCAACAAGGGCAACATGTGGGGCCGCCTCCAGGGCGACGAGATCGTCATCAACGGGCAGTGCTCGGCCTGGGTTTCGAATGGCGCCGTCGCGCAGGTCGCGCTGGGTTATCTCAGCGCCGAATACGACGACGGTTTCTTCGACCGCGACGGCAATCCTTACGGCATGGCCGTGATCATTCCGCTCGACCTGCCCGGCGTGTCGAAGGGCAAGCCGCTCGACAAGATCGGCCAGCGGGCGCTGCCGCAGGGCGAGATCTATTTCGACAACGTGCGCGTCCCGAAGCGCTTCGCCGTGGCGCTCAGGGACGAGTACTACGGCAACATGACGTCCGCATGGTCGTTTGCCGGCACGCACATGGCACAGGTCTTCACGGGCGTCGCGCGCGCTGCCTTCGAACTCGCCCTGCAGTACTGCCACGAGCGCAAGCAGGGCGGCACACAGCTCATCAACCATCAGCTCACGCGCTATCGGCTCGGCGACATGCTGCGTCGGGTCGAGCTCTGCCGCTCGGTCGCCCGGCGTTCGCTGGCCTTCGCGCGCCTCTCGCCGCTGACGCACCCGTACGTGACGGCGGCGGGCAAGGTCACCGTGACACAGGAGGCGATGAAGGTCGTCGACGAGGCGTTCCAGCTCTTCGGCGGCGCCGGCACATCGCGCGAGTACCCCATCGAGAAGCTGTTCCGCGATGCGCGCGCCGCCCTGATCGAGGACGGCGAGAACACGATCCTGACCATGCGCCTCGGCGTGCTCGCGCAGCAGCTCTACGCCGAGGGCTGGTCGCGGAACTGACCGACCCGGACAAAGAATTTCAACACAGCGAATCCCAGGAGAGACCCCGATGGCCAAGCACCCCGTCGTCGTCTATGGCGCCAGCGGCTACACCGGCATGCTGATCATGGACTGGCTGATCGACCAGCAGATTCCCTTCACCGCCGTCGCGCGCAGTGCGAAGCGCGTGCAGGAGATGATGGCGCAGCGCGTCGTGCGCCTCGAATCGGCCACCTACGAAATCATCGAGGCCGAACACAACGTCGACGCGCTGGCGAAGGCGTTCAAGGGCGCCAAGGTGGTGTGCAATACCGTTGGCCCGTTCGTGAACTTCGGCCTGACCGCCGTCGAGGCGGCACTCAAGGCCGGCTGCCACCACATCGATACGACTGGCGAACAGGGCTACATCCGCGCAGTGCGCGACCAGTTCGGCGACCTGTACCGCCAGGCCGGCCTGCTGGTGTCACCCTCGACCGCGTACATGTACACGTTCTCGGAGATCGCCGCCGAACTGGCGCTCGAGACACACGGCGTGGACGTGCTGGAAACGGCCACCCTGTGCCGCAATCCGCGCGGTGGCGCCTCGGGCGTTACAGTGGGTTCCACGGCTTCGATCATCGAGCTGCTCCGTTCCGAGCAGTGCTACCTGTGGGAGAAGCAGCTGGTGCCCCACGCCAAGGACGCGTCCTTCAACGTCGTCGATCCGAATTTCATGCAGCCGGTGTTCACCCTGCCCTGGGGCGGCACCTCCCTGCCGGTCTACTTCGAACACGATGGCCGTGTGCGCAGCTGTATCTCGTCGGTCGGCTTCTACGATGCCCCGGTGATGCAGATGGTGCATGGCCTGATCCAGAAGTGGGAAGCGGAGTACAAGCACCTGCCGAAGGAACACCAGGACGCGGTGATCAAGCAGATCGTCGATTCGACTACGCCGAGCATGCCGCCGCGCGAGCGCACGACGACGATGCGCACCGTCGACTTCGCGATCGGCCGTGGCCAGCTCGCGGCGGTGCGCGCCACGGTCCACGGCGTCACTGCCTACATATCCACCGGGGCCTTGCAGATGGCAGCCGTGATGAAGCTGCTCGACGGCGAGACGAACAAGGTCGGCTTCGCGTCGGCCTGCAAGGCGTTCGGCCACCGCTACCTGCTTGGCTTCCTCGAGCAGCGCGGCCTGGCACGAGCCTCCGTCACGCAGCTCTGAGCGGGCACCCGATGGCCATCATCGACTTCTTCGACCGCGGCTGGCGCATCAATCCAACCGGTGCGGCCTACATCCAGGACGACCGTCGCTACAGCTTCGACGAGGTCGGCGAGCTGTCCTGCCGGATTGCGAACGGCCTGCTCGCCCTCGGTTTTCCGCAGGAGACCAAGGGCGCGGTGTGGGCGACGAACGACGTGATGGCCTGGGCCTGCACGCTGGGGCTGTGGCGCGCAAACATGTGCTGGATTCCCGTCGGCGCGCGCAACCCGACCGAAGAGAACCACTACGTGCTCGACGCCTTCGACTGCGAGGTGCTGTTCTTCCAGAAGTACTTCGCTCCGGTGGTCGCCGAGCTGCGGCCCCGGCTGCCGAAGATCAAGCTGTGGATCTGCATCGACGACGAGCTGCCGGACTTCCCCGGTGCCCGATCGCTGCGCGAGCTGGGTCAAGGACCAGCCGGCCACGCGGCCGAACGTGGCGGTCGACATGGACGACGTCGTAATGCTGTCGGCGACGGGCGGCACGACGGGCATGCCGAAAGGCGTGATGAACACGCATCGCAGCACGCAGACCTTCTGCGCTCACTTCCTGATCGGTTGTCCCTACGGTTCCGAGAGACCAGCCGGTCAATCTTGCGGCCGCGCCGATCACGCACACCGCAGGGCTGCTCTCGTTGCCCTGCACGTCCCGTGGCGGCACGGTCGTCGTGGTGACCAAGCCGGATCCTGCGCTCCTGCTGGGGGCCATTCCGAAGTACAGGGTCACCGAACTCTTCCTGCCGCCGACGGTGATCTACCGTCTGCTGGACATCCCGGACCTGGGCAAGAAGGTCGATTTTTCCTCGCTCAAGTACTTCATGTACGGCGCGGCGCCGATGTCGGTGGAGAAGCTCAAGCAGGCCATCGAGGTGATCGGTCCGGTGATGATGGGCGGCTACGGCCAGACCGAGGCGCCGGCGTCGATCGCCTACCTGCCGCCGGACGAGCACTTCGTGAACGGCAAGCTCGCCTCCGACGAGCGCCTGTCGTCGGTCGGCCGTCCCAATCCGCTGATCCGCGTCGAGATCATGAACGACGCGAACGAGATCCTGCCGCAGGGCGAGACCGGCGAGATCTGCGTGCGCGGCGACCTCGTGATGAAGGGCTACTACAAGGCGCCGGACAAGACCGCCGAGACCGTCATCGACGGCTGGCTGCACACGGGCGACGTCGGCCACCTCGACGCCGAGGGCTACCTGCACATCACCGACCGCAAGAAGGACATGATCATCTCGGGCGGCTTCAACGTCTACCCGAGCGAAGTCGAGCAGGTGCTCTGGAGCCACCCGGCGGTGCAGGACTGCGCCGTGATCGGCGTGCCCGACGACGCAGTGGGGCGAGGCCGTGAAGGCCGTCGTCGAGCTCAATGCGGGGCAACAGGTGAGCGCCGACGAGCTGATCGCCCTGTGCAAGGAGAAGCTCGGCTCGGTGAAGGCACCGAAGACGATCGACTTCGTCGACGCCCTGCCGCGCAGCCCGGTGGGCAAGGTGCTGAAGAAGGACCTGCGGGCGCAGTACTGGCAGAACATGGCACGCAAGATCTGAGCGCGCGGAGAGAGATGACGTCATGAGCGTGTTTGCAGGCAAGGTGGTCGTCATCACCGGTGCCGGCTCCGGCATCGGCCGCGCGCTGGCGCAGCATCTGGCGGCGAAAGGCGCGCGACTCGCCTTGTCGGACGTCAACGCGAAGGGCTTGGACGAAACCCTGAAGTCGCTGCCCGTGGTGACGGACGCGCGCGGCTACGCGCTCGACGTGTCGAGCCGACAGGCCGTGTTCGCGCACGCCGATGACGTGAAGCGCGATTTCGGCACGGCGCACTTCGTGATCAACAACGCCGGTGCCACGATGATCGGCACCGTCGAGCACCTGACGGTCGACGAGATCGAGTGGCAGCTCGGCATCAACCTGTGGGGCGTGATCTACGGCACCAAGGCGTTCCTGCCGATGATGCTGGCGCAGAGCGAAGGCTGCATCGTCAACATCTCGAGCGTATTCGGCCTCGTCGGCTACCCGGCGCAAGGCGCCTACAACATTTCGAAGTTCGGCGTGCGCGGCCTGACCGAGTGCCTGTGGAGCGAACTCGAGGGCACCGGCGTGCGTGCCGTTTGCGTGCATCCGGGCGGCATCAAGACCAACATCGAGAAGGCGGGCCGTCGCTGCGCCGCCGCCGGCGAGGAAGAAGCACGCTTCTCGATGCTGGCGGACAAGATGCTGCTGACGCCGCCCGAGGAATGCGCGGCGGACATCATTGCAGGCATCGAGCGCGGCAGGAGGCGCATCGTCACCGGCCACAAGTCCACGTCGCTGTTCTGGCTGAGCCGCATCCTGCCCAACGGCTATCCGGCCATCCTCAAGCGGATCGCGGGCTAGGCCCGCGACCTGCAGCCCATGATCCAGTCGCAGGAGGTCCGTGAACCAGATCTACGTCGCCGGCATCGCCATGACCGTATTCGGTCGCCACCTCGAGCGCAGCCTGCACGACCTCGCCGACGAGGCGCTGCAGGGTGCGCTCAAGGACGCCGGCTGCGCGGCGGGCGACATCGGCGTCGCCTACTACGCGGGCATGACCAACGGCCCGCTGCAGGGACAGATCTCGATCCCCGGCCAGGTCGTCTTCAGCAAGATCGGCATCGAAGGCATCCCGATCTACAACGTCGAGAACGCCTGTGCGTCGGGCAGCTCGGCGTTCAACCTCGCGGTGCAAAGCCTCAAGGCCGGCACCACCGACGTGGCGCTGGCCCTCGGCGCCGAGAAGATGAACATTCCCGACAAGGTGAAGGCCTTCGCCATCTTCGAGGGCGGCTGGGACGTCTCGCGCGTCGAGGAGAACTACGCCACGCTGGTCAGCATGGGCGAAGGCATCACGCCGCCGCCGGGCTCGGAGTCCGACCGCCCCTACAGCAAGTTCATGGCGATCTACGCCGCGTTCTGCCGCTGGCACATGAAGACCTACGGCACCACGCAGCGGCAGATCGCGGCCGTCTGCGCCAAGAACCACCAGCACTCGGTGCACAACCCGTACTCGCAGTTCCGCAAGCCCTTCACGATCGACGAGGTGCTCGCGGCGCCACCGATCACCTACCCGATCACGCTGCCGATGTGCGCGCCACTGTCGGACGGTGCTGCGGCCGCAATCCTCTGCACCGAGGAAGGCCTGAAGCGCATTGGCGCCGACCAGCGCCGCTGCATCAAGGTAGCGGCCAGCGTCATTCGCAGCTTTACGCATCGTCGCCTGGACGAACCGGAGAAGCACGTCAGCCGTCTGGCCGCGTTGCAGGCCTACGAGATCGCGGGCCTGGGACCGGACGACATGGACGTGGCCGAAGTGCACGACGCCTCGGCGATGGGCGAGATCATCCAGGCGGAGAACCTGGGCCTGGCTCCGCTCGGTGGCGGCGGGCCGGCCGCCGAGCGCGGCGATTTCACCGCTCGGCGGGCGCATACCGATCAATCCTTCAGGCGGCCTCGAATCCAAGGGCCATCCGCTCGGTGCCACCGGCATCGGCCAGCTCTTCGAACTGGTCACGCAACTGCGCGGCGAGGCCGGCGCACGACAGGTCGCGGGAGCACGTCACGCCATCCAGGAGAACGGCGGTGGCTTGCAGGGTGTCGAAGAAGCGGCCGTCGCCATTCACATCCTGTGCAAATAGGCTTCAGACCTCCGTCACCTCCCACCCTCCGGAGCTGAATGGCCACTGAGGCGACATGCAGCAACTGAGCGGCGCCGACAACGTTTCGCTGTTCGCGCGAACGTCGCAACGTCTACAACCACGTCGGCGCACTGCTGGTCTACGACGTGACGACCGCGCCCGGCGGCAAGGTGCGCCTCAAGGACATCCTGCATCACTTCGAAGAGCGACTCTACCTGCACCCGGTGTTCAGGCGCCGCCTCGTGCCGGTGCCGTTCGGCCTCGACCGGCCGTACTGGGTGACGGACCCGGGCCTCGACCTCGAGTACCACATCCGCCACATTGCGCTGCCCAGGCCGGGAGACTGGCGGCAGCTGATGATCCAGGTCGCGCGGCTGCACAGTCGGCCGCTCGATCGCGCGCACCCGCTGTGGGAGGCCTACGTGATCGAGGGCCTGGACGACATCCCGAAGCTGCCGCCGGGCGCGTTCGCCGTGTTTCTCAAGATCCACCACGCGGTCGTGGATGGCCTGGCGACCGTTCACCTGCTGCGGGAACTGCACACGTCCTCACCCGGGTACGACGCCGTGCCGTCGCAGACTCGCACCGTTTTCGGTGAGCGTGCCCCCTCGGATTTCGAGCTGATTGCGCGCAGCGTCGCCAACAAGCCTCGGCAAGGCCCGCCGGCTCGCGCGCGTATCGGCGCGACCTGGGCACACGCCTTCTCGCCGTCGGTCGCGAGCAGTGGCCCGTCCTCGCCCGGGGAGACTTCGCCGAACTAACCAGCAGCGTCACGCGGTTGCTCCCGGCTGCCGCCCCCGTCACGCGCTTCAGCAAGCCAGTGTCGCGCAACCGTGTCATGGAAGCGTTCGGCATGCCGCTCTCGCGGATCAAGCGCGTTCGCGGCAAGTTCCCGGACGTGACGCTCAACGACGTCTTCGTCGCCGTGGCGGGCGGTGCCGTACACAAATACCTCGGGCGGCACGGCGAACTCCCGGATACCTCGCTGTCGGCACTGATGCCGATCTCGCTGCGCACCGACGCGTCGGCTGGCGGCAACGAGGTGGCCGGCGTGCCCGTGCGCGTGCGATCGGACATTGCCGACCCGATCGAACGCCTGCTCGCCGTGCGCCAGGAAACCCGCGACAGCAAGGTGCTGGCCGAGAAGCTGGGCCTGGACCTGCTGAAGAACCTGTTCGACGTGCTGCCGCCGCTCGCGGTCAACAGCCTCCTCGAGCGGGTGATCCTGCCAGGCATCAACATGGCCGTCTCGAACATTCGCGGACCCGATCAGGCCATGTACCTCGCGGGTGCCAAGGCGATGTGCATGTACCCGGTCAGCATTCCTGCTGACGGCGCCGGCCTCAATTTGACTGGCGTCAGCTACAACGGCGTCATGTGGGTCTCGATGGTGTCCTGCCGCAGCATGGTGCCGGACCCGGGCGTCTTTCTCGCCTGCATGCGCGAAGCCTGGGAGGAGCTCCTGGCCGCCGCCGACGCGCTGCCCGACCCATCGGCTGGCAAACCAAGGGAGGCGAGGTACCAGGCGCCGCGGCTCACACCCCCCGCCCGGCGGGGGGGCGCCCGGCTCGGCCCGGCGTATCGTCTGGAAACACAAGACAACGAGGGGGCACCGATGAGCAAGCCGATCCCGCCGCTGGACCTGATGTGGCTGATCATGGAGACGCAGGCGAGCCCGACGCACGTCGGCGCGCTGCTGCTGTTCGAGAAGCCGAAGGGACATCCGAGCGTGGTCGCGGAGATCGTCAAGGCTTATCGCTCGTACGAACCGACACCGCCATTCAACTACGTTCCGGAAACGGGCGGGACCAGCTTGCCCCGCTTCCGGGAAACAACCTCCTACGACCCGTGCTACCACGTGCAGCACGTCGCACTGCCCGACGGCTCCTCGTATGACGACCTGCTGCGCCTGGTGGCCGACCTGCACGAGCCGATGCTCGACCGTGGACGGCCGCTGTTTCGCGACTGGTTCATCGACGGCGTGCCGGGTCACCGGTTCGCCTTCTACACGAAGGTGCACCACTCCATCATCGACGGCGTTTCCGGCACCAAACGGCTGTACGCGAGCCTGAGTTCGAGTCCTCGGCGTTCGATTCCAACGCCAGCGTTCGCCGCCGAAGTGCCGGTGCGCAAGGCACGCCCTCCGCAGGCGCTGGTCGATCGCCTTGCAGAGCTCGGCGTCTCCGCGACAAAGCAGACGCTTGCCCTCAGGGACGTCTCGGTGGGCGCCCTCAGGAAGGGTCTCGCGTCGTTGCTGGGCGCCGATCCGGTCGGCAGTGCACCGTTCACGGCGCATCGCGGACCGATGAACGATCCGCTGCAGATGTCACGGTCGATCGCGACCCTGTCCCTGCCGCTCGACGAAATGCGCTCGATCGGCAAGCATTTCGGGGCAACGCTCAACGACCTCGCGGTGACGATCGTGGACGAGGGAGTGCATCGCTACCTGCAACAGACCGGCCGTGCGTTTCCGCACCGCCTGGTGGCGTTCTGCCCAGTGTCCCTGCGCGATGAAGGCGACACGGCAGCCGGCACCAAGGCATCGGCAATGTTCGTGCACCTCGGCGAGCACGAGGCGACAGTTACCGAGCGCATCGGTCAAGTCGTGACGGCGATGGGCACGGCGAAGCAGGAACTGCGCTCGATGTCGAAGGACGCCGCGATGGTGTACGCCGTCGCGCTGCTCGGCGTGGCTGAGCTGGCCACGGCGACGCACGTGGATCGCATGACGCCTCCGCTCGCCAACATGGTGATCTCGAATGTGCCGGGCGGTCGCGAGCGGATGTACCTGAACGGCGCGGCGCTGATCGGCACCTTCCCGGTGTCCGCGATCGCCATGTCCGTCGGGTTGAACGCCACCCTGACTTCCTACCACGACCGCATGGACTTCGGGTTCGTCGGCTGCGGCGCCACGATGCACGACCTGCCGGAGCTCGCACGCCGCGTGCAGGAGGCCTACGCGGAGCTGAAGGCCGCCGCTGCGTCGAAACGGCGCCCGGCCGCAGTCGGCACTACGCGGGCGCGCCGCGCAAGAGCGCAGCCAAGGCGCTCCAGAGGCTGAACATGGAGCGCATGGGTGGCGGCGACGCGCTGATGCTGTACCTCGACCGTGCCGAGGCCTACAACCACACCATCAAGCTGCAGATCATCGATCCGACGGCGGATCCAGTGGGCTGGTCGTGGAAACGGTTCAAGGCGGCGTGGGCCTCGCGTGTCGGGCTTGTGCCGCGGCTCAGGCAGCGCTACCTGCGCGTCCCGTTCGGACTCAATCACCCGGTCTGGGTCGACGACCCCGCCTTCGATCTCGACTATCACCTGCGCCGGGTCGGCTGCCCTGCGCCAGGCACGATGACCGAACTCTGCGAGCTGATCTGCGAGCTCTATGCCCATCCGCTCGACCATTCGCGGCCGCTCTGGCAGATCTGGGTGATCGAGGGACTCGAGGGCGGGCGAGTCGGAGTCCTGCTGCTCATCCACCACGCGCTGACGGACGGCATCGGCATCCTGAGGATGCTCAACAGTTTCTGGCAGACCCGGCCCGAAGCGATCGAGCACCCGGAGCCGGCGGAGTGGCACCCCGCCCGACTGCCGTCGAAGTGGCGACTGCTGCTGGCGGGCCTACGCGACCTGCCCGGCGTCATCTCGGCCAACCTGCCAGGCGCGATCCGTGGCTCGCGTGCGGGCCGCCGCATCGTGGCCCAATGGCGCCGCGAAGGCCGGACGCTGCCGCCGTCTGCCGGCGACCCGCAGTACCCCGCGCCCTACGCGACGCGCCTGTCCCCGCGGCGCACCTTCGCCGCGCGCTCGTTCGCGCTGGCTCGGATCCGCGCGCTGGCCAAGTCGCTCGGTGTGACCATCAACGACGTGTTCCTCGCGTCGCTGGCGGGCGCAATCCGCGACTTGAGGCGCGAGCAGACGGGCACCGCGCCGACCGCACCGATGGTCGCCACGGTGCCATTCGCACTCGTGCCGCTCGAGGAGCGAACCCGTGACGGCAACTTCTCGACGACCTGCCACACTCTGCTGCACACCGACGTCGCGGACCCGCGGGAGCGGCTCAAGGCGTGCAAGCGGTCCGCGGACACGATGAAGGCGTATTTCGAGGCGACGCGCGAAGCGAACCTCACTGCGGTCCTGAACCTGCTGCCGCCGCTGGTCCCGAAGCTCGTGGACCGCGTCAACGAGTTGAAGGGCGGCGGGCTGCTGCCATTCTGGAACGTCGTCGCCTCGAACGTGCCGGGACCACGGATGCCGCTGCAGCTCGGCCAGCTGAAGCTCGCGCAGTGGTTCTCGATCGGACAACTCGCCCACGGCGCGACGCTCAACGTCACCGTGTGGAGCTACGTGGACCAGTTCAACCTGTCCGTCCTTTCCGACCCAAAGGTGCTCGACGACGCCTGGCGGCTGGTGGACCACTTCGAGGCCAGCCTCGTCGAACTCGAGGCGGCGGCGCAAGGAGCTTGAGGATGTATCACTACGCAGACGCCATCGAAGCACTTGCCGACCGGCTCGGCGACGACATCGTGCTGACGCACGACGGAGTGCACCGTTCGTGGCGCGCATTCGACGATCGCGCCGCGCGGCTGGGGCAGGCGCTCTCGGACGCGGGACTCAGGCCCGGGTCGAAGGTCGGGCTGCTGCTCTACAACTGCTCGGAGTACTACGAGACGTTCCTGGCGGCGCTCAAGATGCGCATGGTGCCGTTCAACATCAATTTCCGGTACGTCGGCGCGGAACTCGCCTACCTGCTCGACAACGCGGATTGCGAGGCACTGGTCTATCACCGCTCGCTCGCCGGCGTGGTGCGCGAAGTGCTGCCAGGCCTGCCGCAAGTGAAGCTTGCCGTCGAGGTGGACGACGGTGGCACCGTGTTCGACGGCGCACGCGCCTACGAATCGCTGCTCGCAGTGTCCGCGCCGGCGCCCCGCATGCCGCGTCAGCCAGACGACTACCACCTCATGTACACCGGCGGTACGACCGGCCTGCCGAAGGGCGTCATCTGCCACGTCGCGCCGTGGAGCACCGGGCTCACCGCGATGTTCGCCACCAACGTGCTCGGCCTGCCGGCGCCGCCGACGTCGGTGGACCAGCTGGTCGGAACCGTGCAGGCATTGCGAGGGAGGGGCGTCGTACCCGTCGTGATGCCCGCGTCGCCGCTGATGCACACCGCAGGGCTCGCCAACAGCCTGCCGTTCCAGATGCTCGGCGGCCGCTGCGTCACGCTGCCGAACCGGACGTTCGACCCCATGGAGATCTGGCGCACGGTGGCGCGCGAGCGAGTCATGTGCATGATCATCGTAGGCGACGCGTTCGCGCGACCGATGCTCGCGGCCCTCGAGGAGGCGAAGGCGCGCGGCGAGACGCTCGACCTCTCCTGCATGAAGATCGTGGTGTCCTCGGGCGTGATCTGGTCGCAAGGCGTCAAGGAAAGCATGCTCGAGTGGCTCGATGCGACGCTCATCGACGGTGTTGGCGCCACGGAGGGCGCGATGGCGTTGCAGCTCAGCAAGCGCGGTGCGACTGGCGCCGCGGCGATGTTCGTGCCGCTGGCCGAGACGCGGCTCTTTGCCGAGGACGGCCGCGAGATCTCGCAGGGCTCCAACGAGCCGGGGCTGATCGCCGCCGGCGGCGCCGTGCTGCCGGCAGGCTACTACAAGGATCCGGAAAAGACGGCGAAGACGTTCCGCGTCGTGGACGGCAAGCGCTACGCCTTCATCGGTGACTGGGGCCGGTGGAACGCGGACGGCACGCTGCAGCTGCTCGGACGCGGCTCCGCGTGCATCAACACCGGCGGCGAAAAGGTCTATCCTGAGGAAGTAGAGCACGTGATCGTCGCCCATCCCGGCGTTGCGGACTGCCTCGTGATCGGCATGCCCGACGAGCGCTTCGGCCAGAAGGTGGTCGCGCTCGTCGCTCCGCGCCGCGGCGCGGAGGGCCTGGCCGGCCAGCTCGGCGAGTTCGTGCAGGGCAAGATGGCCGGATACAAGCGGCCGCGCACGTTCATCGAGGTGACTGCGATTCCGCGCATGGCGAACGGCAAGGCGGATTACAAGGCTGCCCGGACGATTGCGGAACAACGGCTACAATAGGCGGTGATGGCCAGCTGGCAAACCACGACCGCGAGCCTGTTGAGCCGCCTGACGATCAAGCAGCTGCTGCAGCGCGACGTGTCGGTCGACGAGTTGCGCGTGCAGATTGGTGCGATAGAGCGGCTGTTCGCGGATCAACCGCCGGGTTTCGAGGTCACACGCAACGACCCGCTGCCGCACTGCCAGGCCGAGTGGTTGCGTGCCAGGGACGCCAGGACTGACCGCGTGATCCTGCACTTCCCGGGCGGCGCGTACGTGGCGCGCCTGCCGAGCATGGAGCGCGCCATGATGGCCCGCCTTTGCACGGCCGCCAATGCGCGCGCGCGACTCGTGTTCTACCGACTGGCCCCCGAGCATCCATTTCCCGCCGGTCACGAGGACAGCGTCGGCGCCTACATGCAGTTGCTCGAACTCGGCATCGCGGCCGACCGCATCGTCGTGAGCGGCATCTCCGCAGGCGGAGGCATGGCGCTCGGCGTGCTGCTGGCATTGCGCGACCGCGGGCTGCCGATGCCCGCCGGCGCAGTCCTGATGTCGCCACTGACCGACCTCACGGATCCGCATGACGGCTCGCGTGTTACCAACGCCGCGCGAGATGCGGTCCTGAGTCACAAGCGCGGCATCGAAATGCGGGCGATGTACGTGGGTGGAGTCATCGAGAACATGGCCAACCCGTACGTGTCCCCCGTGTTCGGTGATTTCACCGGCTTGCCCGCGCTCTTCTTCCAGGTCGGCAGCACCGAGATCCTGCTCGACGACAGCCGGCGCTGCGCGGAACGTGCGCGCGCCGCGGGCGTGGCCGCCGAGGTCGAAGTCTGGAACGAGATGCCGCACGGCTGGCAGGGACTGCCTGTCGGTGCCGAGTCGCAGCGCGCCATCGAGCACTGCGCCGACTTCGTGAGGGAGTGTTGTCCATGAGCCGCAGGACTGTCCTCAGAACCGGTTCCCGCGCCCGCAGGGAAGCGGCTGCCGGCAGCTTCATGCAGGTCCTGCGCGAGGACCACGCGAGGCTGTCCCGAGTGCTTCGGGAGATCGATGTCCAGCAGTCACTGCTGCAGTCCGCCCCGGGGGCGGCGCGGCCGGTGCTGGCCGAGGCGATGCGCTACCTGCTCGTCTACCAGCACACGATCCATCATCGGCGCGAAGACCAGCTGTTCGCGCGAGTGCGGGCACGTGAGCCGCGCCTGTACTACGACATGCATCGCCTGGTCCGTGAGCACCGGCTTGGCCAACAGGCGGCCGAGCGGATCGCGGGCGAGTTGTCGCGAGCGACGCTTCGCCAGCTGCGCGGCCAGACAGGCCAGCGGCTCGCGAAACAGCTGCAGCAGTATCTGCAACACGCGCGCGACCACATGCGTCGTGAGGAGAGGGTCTTCTACACGGGCTCGGAGCGCGTCCTGCGCGCGTCGGACTGGGCCGCACTGATGGCCGGACCCTTGTCGCGCGACCCGGCCCGGGATCCTCAGCGCTTCGCCGCACGATACCCGCGCCTGGCCGAGCGCATGTCCCGGCCACAGCGCGACGTGACCGGACCCCGCGAGGCTTCGTCCCGCACGGAGCTGCGGGCCTGCGTCGAACAGGTCGTGGAGGGCTGCGCGGCCCTGCTCCACCAGGCCATCGACGTCGCGCGGAACGTTGCGCGTGTGTCAATCTGCAGCACCCGACATCGGCCAGGCAGGATGGCGGCTGATCAGGGCGCGGCAGCGTCGGTGCCCGGCAGCCGGTAGTCGCGGAACATCTCGCGCGGCTTGAGCTTCAGCGGTTTGCCCGTTGCCGTGCACGGCAACTCATCGACGAACACGACGTCGTCGGGGAACCGCCACTTTGCAACCCTGCCCTCGAGGTCGCGAAGGGGCTATTCGCGGAAGCTGGTCACGTCCACCGGCTGGAGCCCGCGGGCCTCGTGCCACGCGAGGTGGCGCTCGAGCATCGTCTTCCAGTTCTCGATTGCGAGCACGCCACCTGCGTCGTCCAGGTAGATCGAATCGCCCACCTGCACGTTCAGCGTGATCACCTCTTCCGGGCCCGCGCCGACCGGCGTGTGCGTACTGGCGGCGGTCTCGTATACGACACTGCCTGCCGCGGCCGTCCACGCATGCTCGAGGTACTTCCAGCGTCCCTGCACGGTGTAGACGATGACGATGCCGCAGTGATGGTGCTTCGGCAACCTGACGTCGCCGGGCGCCTTCAGCAGCGTGACGAAAGTGCCCGAGATCGGGTCGCACTTCAGCACCTTGAGGAAGACTTCCTCGCTGTAGGGCGAGAACGGGATCCAGGGATAGCTGGGTGCGTCGACGTAGCTCGTGGTCACCTGTTCGTAGTTCATCATGCCCTGCGCTCCTTCCGGACGGCGGACGTAGGCAGCAGGAAGCGGGACAACGCGGGGATCAGGATCAGTGCGCCCAGCATGTTCAAGAGGAACATGAACGCGAGCAGGATGCCCATGTCGGCCTGGAACTTGATCGGTGACCAGGCCCAGGTCATGACGCCCGCTGCCAGTGTGAATCCCACCAGCGCGACGATGCGGCCCGTGAACGACAGCGCCGACCGGTATGCATCGACGAGCGGCATGCCCTGCACGCTGGCCGTGCAGTTGCACGGACAACAGGTACAGTGCGTAGTCCACGCCGATGCCGACGCCGAGCGCGATGACCGGCAGCGTCGCGACCTTGACGCCGATATCGAGCACCACCATCAGCGCCTCGCAGAGCACCGACGTGAGTGCCAGCGGCAGCAGCGCGACCAGCACCGCGCGCCACGACCTGAAGGCGATCAGGCACAGTATGGCCACCGCGCCGTAGATGTAGGCCAGCATCTGGAGCCAGGCCTTGCGGACCACCTGGTTCACGGCTGCCTCGATGCCCGCGGCTCCCGCGGCCGGCAACAGTTCGACGTCCGCGACCGGGTTGTCGGCGATGAAGCTTCTCGACCGTCGCCGACACCTTCTCGAGCGTCGCCGCCTTGTGATCCTTCAGGTACGCGATCACCGGCATCACCGAGCACTCGGCGTTGGTGAGGTCCGGCGTGTTCTGGATCGCCTGCTGCGCGCCGTAATTCAGGACTTCCTGGTTGCGCGACAGCGTGTACCACTTTGCCGTTCCTTCATACGTCCCTGCGGTGACCTGCTTGACGGAGTCGGCCAGCGAGACGTCGCCTGCACCTGGGGCAGCTGCTGCAGTTGCCAGGCGAGCGGTCTGCCTGCTGCAGCGTCGCGTAGCGCGTGCACTGCTCCGCGGGCGTCTTCACGATCACCGCGAATACGTCGGAGGAGAGCGAGAAATGCGAGGTGATGTAGGCGTTGTCGACGTTGTAGCGCGAGTTCGCGCGCAGTTCCGGCGCGCCTGGATCGAGATCGCCGATCTGCAGCCCCTGCGAGACGAAGTGCCCGCCGATACCGAGCGACAGCGCGACCCGATGGCGGCGGCGGCCCAGCGCGCCGGTCGGCGAAGTGGTTGAAGAATGCCCACACGCCCCTGGTGCCGACGCCCTGCTCCTCCTGCTTGATGCTGCGCGCGGCGGCCTTCCTGCTGACACCGGTCACCGACAGGATCACCGGCAGCAGCACCAGGTTGGTGAACAGCAGCACGCACACGCCGATCGTCGCCGCGATAGCGAGTTCGCGGATCGCCGGGATCGGGATCAGCAGCAGCACCGCGAATCCGGCCGCACCGTTCAGCAGCGCGGTCACGCCTGCCACGAACAACCGGCGGAACGTGTAGCGCGCGGCCACCAGCGTGACCGTGCCGCGGCCGACGTCCTGCTGGATGCCGTTCATCTTCTGCGCGCCGTGCGACACGCCGATCGCGAAGATCAGGAACGGCACCAGCACCGAGAACGGGTCGACACCGAGGCCCGAGGATGTGCAGCAGCCCGATCTGCCAGATCACCGCGATCAGCGAACACAACAGCACGACGATCGTGCTGCGCACGCAGCGCGTGAAAGAAAACAGGATCACGGCCGCGATCAGGATCGCGACGCCGAAGTACATCATCACCTGCAGGATGCCGTCGAGCAGCGAGCCGATGATCTTCGCGAAGCCGATCACCCGGACCTTGTAGCTTGCCATCCCCGCTCTCGAATCGATCGCGAACGTTCTTCTCGATCGAGTGCGACAACTCCCAGTAGTCGATAGGCTTGCCGGTCGCGGAGTCCACGTCCAGCAGCGGCACGATGATCATCGTCGACTTGAAGTCGTTGGCCACGAGGTTGCCGACGAGGCCGGCCTTCATGATGTTCTGCGCGCAACTGCTCGACGCTCGCAGGCGAGCCGTCGTACGTATCGGGCATTACCGGGCCGCCGGAGAACCCCTCCTCGGTGACCTCGGTCCTAGCGCACCACGGGCATCCAGATGGACTTCACCCAGGCGCGGTCGACCCCCGGCGTCAGGAACAGTTCGTCGTTGACCTGCTTCAACGACTCGAGGTAGGCGGAATCGAAGATGTCGCCCTGGGTGTTCTCGACCACCACGCGCAGCGTGTTGCCGAGCCCACGCAGCTGGCTCTTGCTCGCGAGGTAGTTCTGGATGTACGGATGGCCGAGCGGCAGCATCTTCTCGTAGCTGGCATTCAGGCTGACCTGTGACCGCCATGAAGCCGAGGACGAGCGTGACCACGAGGCACGTCAGCATCACGAGCACGCGGTTGTTGAAGATCAGGCGTTCGAGCCGGTTGCCGGACTTGAGGTCGAAGTCCTTGAGGTCGCGCACGACCGGCATCGCTTCGATGTTGGGCGTCGGGGCTGCCATGGTGGTGTACCTGCGTGTCGAGCTCGGGCGCGACGACCATCACGCCGAACGGCCCGGTGAGCCGCGAGTCGCCCGCGCCTGCGTCGACGATGGAGGTGAGCGGCAGGGTTCGCTGCAGCTGGCACCAGCTCGAACTTGACGCCGCCGTCGTTGCTGATCGCAAGCCGCCCGCCCTGGTCGGCCAGCACGACGCGCCGGGACCGCACGGTGCGTGCCACCGACGATCGTCGCAGGCAGCCGGCTGTCGACCCTGGTCCAGGTCGCGCCGCCGTCCGCGCTGCGGAACAGCATTGCCGCGCAGCCCGAAGACCAGCACCGCGTCGCCGGCGTCCGCGACGCCGAACAGGCTGCCGGCGTAGTCGACCGGCACGGCGTCGAAGCGCTCATCGCCTCCGGGTCGAGCCTGAAGACACGTCCCGGCCTCGCCCGCGATGAAGAGGCCGCCCGCGGCCGGGCGGATCGAGTACAGGTTCATGAAGCGCGGATTGGTCACCGCGGTCGAACCACGACTGCCAGGTCTGGCCGCCGTCGGTGGTCTCGAAGATCAGGTTGTAGGCACCGACCACGAAGCCCGTGGTCTCGTTCTCGAACCACACGTCGAGGAACGGCTTGTCGGGTCCCTGCTCCTTGTAACGCTCGGCCTCGGCGACCAGCGCCTGCAGTTCCGTCGGATTCGGGGCTCGGCGGCGAGCTTCGCCTGGACGTCGCGAGAATCAGGTCGTTGACGGCGCGGCCGTCGAGCTGCTTGGTCCACGTCGTGCCGCCATCGATCGAGGCGAGCACGACGCCGTCGTGACCGACGGCCCAGCCGAGCGTCGCGCTCGGGAAATACACTGCCGTCAGATCCGAGCTCACCGGGCACCTGGGACTGCTGCCAGGTCGCACCGGCGTCCGTGGAGACGACGATGTGGCCGCGCGGGCCCGACGGCGACCAGGCGGTCGCCCGTGCGCGCGACGCCGAGCAGCAGTCGCTTTGCAGCGAGCAGCGGACTCCTGGCCGGACGGTCGAGCACGTCGCGTCGCTACTCCGCCGCGGCGCCTGCCCGGGGGCCAAGGCCGCGACTGAAGCGCTGCCGATGCATGCCACGGCGGCCAGCACGACTGCCGAGCGTCTGGAATGGATTCTTCATCGTCTGCCCCCCGAACTGCGCACCGGCCCGGACTGGTGCCGGACCGGTCATCGCGCGTGCCGGTGCCCGGCGCGACCGCCGGGCACCGTGCTACATCAGCGAATGCCTGCACCTGCCAGCGCGTCCGGCAGCCAGTCGCGCGACGGGAACGGATCGCGGTACTTGATACCCCGTGTACAGGCCGCAGTTGCCCTGCGACGCATACATGCCGGCGATCAGGTCGTAGGTGACTGCACGTCGTCGTGTTGTTCAACGCCTGTGACGTCGTAGGCGAACGCGGTCGGCGACAACGCTACCCCGGTACAGCTGCCCGCGCGCGTCGTACTCGTCGGACGCCAGGGCGACCCAGCTGTCCTCGTCGAAGTAGAAGACGCGCTTCTGGTAGATGTGCCGCTTGCCGGGCTTCAGCGTCGCCTCGACGACCCAGACGCGGTGCAGTTCCCAGCGCATCAGGTCCGGGTTGATGTGGTTCGGCGTCGTGACGCTTCCTGGCTGCCCGGGGCGTACACGAACTTGTAGTCGTTGTACGGGACGAACATTTCCCGCTTGCCGACCAGCTTGAAATCGAAGCGGTCCAGCGCGCCGTTGAAGACGAACGCGTCGTCGTAGGTCGCCGCACCCGGCGCGTGCCGGGATTCGGCGTGTCGTAGCAGATGTCCGGCGCGAGCTTCACGCGACGCTGGCCCGGCAGGTACTGCCAGGCCTTGCGCGGCTGCTCGAGCGGATTCACGTGGTCGATGACGAGCAGCGCCTCGCCGGCACGGCGCGCCGGGGCCCGACGTATTCGTGCTTGATGGACCAGAACGGGTCCGTGCCCTTGCATCGGCGTGTCGATGTTCTTCGGATCGAAGATCGGGAACTCCTGGTAGCTGTTGGCCCGTGGCCGACAGTGTCGCCACGCCCGAGGAATCGACGTTGTAGGAGTCGTACTTGCAGAACGTTCGCCTCGCCGTTGTAGCGCATGCAGGTGGTTCCACATCACCTCGTTGCCGGTCTTCGGGAATCGGGAACGGGTACGCCCGGCAGCGCGTTGTCGATGCCGAGCCCGCCATCGACCGTCTTGGCCTGTACGGCATTCTTGAGCGTGTTCTCCGCGACTTGCGCCGGAAACGAGACCGACCGGTGCGTCGGATACACGTCCACGCGGATACGTCGCGTGACGCTTCAGCAGCGCGTAGGTCACGGCCGTCAGCTGGTCCTTGTACTGGTCGGCGTTCTGGCCCGTGATCACCAGGCGCGGCTTGTCGCTCGCGTAGGGATCCGGGCGCGCGTTCGACCCGGCCTTGAAGCCGGCCGGAGGCGTCGTGAGACCGCCGGTCCACTCGGGGATCGTGCCGTCCTTGTTGCCGGCCTTCTCCGCGCCGACCGGTGTGAGGGTCTTGCCGAGCTGGCTCGCTTCCTCAGGCGAAACCGCCGCCAGTCGCGTTGGCGCTCACAACCGCGAGCGTCGCCGCAATCAGTGTCTTGCGAATCATGTTGGGATTCCTCGTCAGAAGGTCGTCTTGAACGTCAGCGCGACGAAGTCGCGATCGCGACGAGGTCGCGGTGGTGCCGTTGAAGACTGTCTGCGTCGCCGTTGCCCAGGCAGGTTCCGCGGCCGGTTGCCAGCTGGCTGCGTTCGGGCACTTCGCGTAGTCGCCGTAGAACGCCGACGTACTTGAGGTCGAAGCGGTACTTCTGGTAGAAGTCGAGCGCGATGCCGAGGCCGAAGGTGCCCGCGCCTTCCTGGCCACCGTGCGTGACGGCCGAGTTGCCCGAGATGCCCTGCGACCAGGAGACCGGCGCGAGCATGTCCATGCCCGGCAGGACCTGGAACCAGGTCGGCGTGAAGTTGAACTGCGAGGCCGAAGTAGTTCTTGTCCACCGCGTCGATCAGTGTAGTCATACTGCCCTTGCGGCGGCCCTTGAACACGGCCTCGTTCTGGTTACGTCGAGCTAGGTCATCCAGGTGAGTTCCGTCGCCCAGCTCGCCGTGTCCCAGAACGGCGTCTCGCCCACGATGCCCAGCAGGTTCACGAGGCCGTGCATCGTGTCGCCCTTCGCCCCCGGGGTGTCGGACTTCGGCAGTGCTGGTCGACCAGATCGAGCCTGCGGGCAGTCCGCACTAGGGCTGCAGCGCCGCGGGCAGCACCATGACCGGGTCGCTCAGCAGCGGCATGTCCTTGCGGTAGCTCAGCTCGGCGCCGAGGCTGATGCCGCCGATGTTCTTCGACAGGCTGACGCCGAAGATGTCGATGTCCTGCCGAAGGCCACGTTGTAGGTGCCGACGCGGCCGCCTGGTGCGCAGGTCAGTTCAGGTTCGTCGCCTGCTGGTTGATGATGCAGGGTGTGGGGGAGGTGGCTGCGAGGGGCCGGCCGCCGATGGCCGTGCAGACTGCCGGGCTCGGCACCGTTCGCGAAACCGGGCGTCAGCATCAGCTGCGGCTGCATGTCGTAGGTACGGCGGTAGTAGGCACCGAGAGTTGCGTCCGCCCACTCCGGCGACCCAGCGCACCGCAAGGCCGTAGTTGCCGGTGTTCTCGTCGGGTTCGATGTCCTTGCCGCGCCACGCGCGCAAGTAGGCCGGGGCACCCGGTACCGCGGCCGCGAACGGGTTCCGGCTGACGATGAACGACTCGCCGGCCCACAGACAGGGGATCGCCGACGCTGAGGTAGGAGCCGGCCTCGGGATATCGATAGGCCTGGTTCTCGAACTTCTGCCAGTTGAAGAAATACTGCGCGGCGACGTGAGACGGTGTCGGTCACCTGCGACTGGACGTTGAAGCCGACGCGCGGCCGGAACAGTTCCTTCGCCTCGGAGCCCGGCGTCGCATAGCCCTTCCAGACGTCGATCGGGTTCTGCGAGTACGAAACCCCGTGGAGGGCGCCGCCGAGCAACAGGCCCTCGCCCCAGTAAACGGTGGTCTGGCCGAGCTTCACGTTGACCGGCGCGTCGCCCACGTCGAACTTTGCGAACGCGAACACGTCGAGGAACTCGCCGGACGGCCCCTCCGCATAGCGCTGGGTGTGGGGATCCAGGCCGAGAACGGGGAGACCGGTACTCATGTTCAGGTTGTTCGAGGTTGCCAGGGACTTGTTGTCCAGGCTGCCGTAGCCGGGGTCCCACCATCCGGTCGCGCTGACTCGAAAGCCAAGCGAACGCTTCCAGACGACGTCGAACTCGCTCAGGAGATCCAGACGCGTAAATACGCTGCCGCTGTCGAAATTGCGGTCGCCATCATCGAAATTCGGGTTGGCGAGGATCGCATCGTCCTGCGACTCGGCTCGGACCGATACGTTGGCACGCACGGTGTTGTCAAATCGGATCGAGAGGTCCTCGTTGCCGGTGTCGAACTCGAACGCGCCGGCGGCGGCCGGCAGCGTGAGCGCGGCGGCCACCGCGATGCTCAACGCAAGATTCCTTTGCGCACTGGCGCGCCGAGGCAAACTGTTCACTCTGTTCATTCGGAAGCCCCCGCTTGAATTGGTCGAATGTTCGTGGCGAGGCCAAGCCTGCCACAACGGTGCGGGATTGTTGCACCGCGTTGGCCGAGATCCAGCCCCCCCGGTCGGGGGGGATGCGCACGGGCAGCGGACTTCAGGTCTCGAGCAGCCCCAGCAGGCGGGCGCGGTCCACGGCGTGCTTACGGCTTCCGGCGTTCAGCTTGAAAAACACGTTCTTCAGGTGCCACTTGACCGTCTGCTCGCCGATGTCCATCGCTCGCGCAATTTCCTTGTTCGCCCTGCCCTGCGCGAGCAGCGAGAGAATCCGTGCTTCCCTGGGCGTCAACAGTCCGCCCGACGCGGCCACGGCAGCCGGGTGAGCCGGGGCCTTCGCACGAATGGTCGCGTCACCACGCGTGATGGCCGCCGTGCGCCCTGCCGCGACGCCGCCCACGAGCAGCGCAGCCAGCCGCGGATGCGCAGCCTCGATGAAGCTTCGTATCCCTGCCAGGTCGGCGAGGCCCAGAACCTCCGCGAGCATCGCGCGCCCCTCCATTTCCCCGCGCTCGTGCACGACCAGTGCGAGCAGGGCCCGTGCGACGAGCGCCGACGGGCTGCGGCGCGTGCCAGGCGGCATGTCGGAAGCGGCGCGCAGCGCAACCTCCGCGCCCTCGAAGTCCGATCGCGCGAGTTGAGCATATGCGGCGGACACCGCGCGCGTCCGGCGGAACAACCACAGGAACGGCCGGTAATCGGACTGTTCGAAGACGGGTCCCAGGGCATCGAGCCGTTCCAGCAGTTCCGCGGCCGTCTCGCTGCGCCCCTGCAGCGAATGGAGCTGGATCTGCTCCGCGAGACTGTGGAGGAGCACTCGGGGGAGATCGCGGGAGATGCCGAGCTCGTACAGCGCGACCAGGATCTCGAGGGCACGCGCTTCTTCGCCACGCCTCATGGCGACGCCCGCCAGCGCGCGATAGGCAAGAATGATGGGGTCGGGCATTCCCACCCGCTCGATGACGTCGAGACGGTCGGCGAGCGTCGCCAGCGCGTGCTCGGGCGCATCGCAGGCGAAGAATGCCGCAGCGAGCGGTCCGGCGAGCATTGCGGCGACCGTGCTGCGGCGCCCCATTTCGAGCTCCGCAAGTACCAGCTTGGGCTGCAGCACCGAGATCGCCTTCGCGGCGTTGCCCTCCATCAGGTAACTGAGGCCGAACATCAGGTCGGCAAAACCCAGCGGCAGGCGCATTCCGGCCTCGCGCGGAGCACCTGATATGTGGCCTCCCAATCTTCGACGGATCTGCTCGTTGTCCCCTGCATGCAAGTCGAGTGTTGCATGGGCGTTGTCCAGCGAGATGACGTGCAGCGGCGGCGCCGAAGCCGGCGCCGATTCCCACGGACGCAACGTGTCCGCTACCAGGCCTGGCTTGTCGCAGAAGACGGCTGCCGTCGCCGCAATTACCGCCGCCTGGAACCGGAGGCCTTCGTCGAACTGCGGGTGCCTGGCGATGTCCTCGATCAGTCCCGGCACCGTCGGCGCCTCGTTGCTGAGCGCCGTGATCCATGCCGCGGTGAGCTGGAGTCGTACGTCACGCGCCATCGACGATCGCGGCAGACGCCTCATCCACTCGCGTGCTTCGGCCAATCGACCCTCGCGCGCAATGTCCAGCAGGCACCGGGACGCATGGGCCAAGGCCAATGCATCGTCACCGGCCGCGAGCGCGTGCCGCGCCGCGTCCTGGAAATGACCGTGCCCGGCGTACCAGGTTGCTGCCCGCTCGTAATACCCACGGCGTTCTTCCGCAGCCAGCTTGTCGAACTGCCCGAGCAGGAAGTCGCGGGCCATCGAGTGCAGGCGCAGCCAGTTGCGCCCTTCGCCCTCCGTCACGATCGGTGACTCGTGCGTGAGGCTTGCCAGGTATCGGGCGGCCTGCGGGTCCCCGGTCACGGCTTCGCAGACGTCGGCGTTCAGCACCTCGAGGACCGAGATGCGGACCAGGAAGGCCGCCTCGTCCGGCGCCAGCTGCGACAGGAGCGACTCGAAGAAGAATCGCTGGATGTCGCCGCGCCGCGCGCTCAGCTGGCCGATCACCTCGTGGAGGTCGGCAGCCCGCTCGACGGTCGAGGCCGCCAGCTGCAGCCCGAGCGGCCAGCCCTCGGTCAGTTCGTGCAGGCGCACGGCATCATCCAGGCCGATGCGATTGGCGAACCGGGCGCGCAGTACGCCCAGCGACTCGTCCACGCTCAGGCGCAGGTCCCTGCCATCGATCGTGGCTACGCCTCCGGCCGCCATCAGGTCGGTTAGCGGCAATTCGAGCGGCCTCCGGGTGCCGACGACGAACTGCAGGTTGGGCGGCGCGTTGTTGAGGAGGTATCCGAGCAGTTCACGCGTCGTGGCCTGGGGCATCCGGTGCGCGTCGTCGAGGATGACGACCGTCGGCGTCGCAAGCGCTGCAACCTCGGCGAGCAAGGCCGTCAGCGCATCGAGTTCGCGGTTGGCCTCGAGGCTGTTCCGCGTCGCTGTCGTCGCGAACGACTCCCGGCCCGTCGCGACGCGCAGCGCGAAGAGCAGCAGGTCCACGAAGCGTGCGCGGTCGTCCTGCGCATCGAGTGATACCCAGGCGACGAACGACCCCCGCTCCAGCCAGTTGCGACGCCACTGCGCCAGCAACGTCGTCTTTCCGAAACCCTGGGACGCGGTGACGATGATCGCGGTGCGGTCGTGGACCTCGGCCCAGCGCTCCTCGAGGCGCTTCCTGGCGGGAGCGACCCGCGCGAACCGTGGCGGAGCCGTCTTCAGCTGAAAATGCGTATCGACCATGGACCTGGGGCCCGCAGGCCCGCCGCTGTGCACGTGATATCCCCCGCAAATGCAGCGGCACCAAGCATATCGCATTCACCACGACGCCGATCTCCGACCCCTACCCCCCTCGCCGCGGGTGGGGTCGATTCGCGAGCTCCCAGCGTACTCTCGCCGGCCATGAACCTCGAAGACGTCGACACCCGCTGCGTCAGTGACGATGGGCTGCCGTGGATGCCATTCACGCCGCTCACCGATCTGGTGCACGTAAAGCTCCTGTTCGCGGATCCGGTAAGTGGCGAGTTGATCGTCGTGTTGCGAGCGGGACCGGGCATCGAACTGCCCCGGCATCGCACGTCCTGTTCCACGACGATCTATACGTTGCAGGGCCGGTGGAAGTACCGCGAGCACGATTGGGTTGCCGGCCCGGGAAGCCTCGTCATCGAGCCGGCCTCGTCGTATCACACGCCGCAGGTCCTGGCGGATGGCACTGACGATGCGATCCTGTTCATCATGGCGGGAGGAGACCTGCAGTTCCTCGACTCGCAGGACCGTGTAATCGCCACCGAGAACTGGCGCACGGCGGTCGAACGTTACCTCGACTACTGCCGCAGCAACGATCTCGAACCGCGCAATCTGCTGTCGCAGGCCCTGGCGTAGGAGCGCACACCCGGAGGCGCTCAGCGCACGACCGATGTTTGCTCCTGCAATTCGACGAACATGACGCACCGCCGCCGTGGCGGCGTCGGCTCACGCGCGCACGCCCCTTGAATTTGTACGTCATTGACGTACCTACGCCATTGGCGTACTTTTGGCCGCCCCGGGGATTTCGGGTCAACTCTGCTGCCGTCGAGAATGGACGAAAAAGCGTTCGAATCCCTGCTCGAGACCGCCCGCTGGCTGCGCCAGCGTCGACTCGATCGCCTCGCACGACTTGGCCTGCGGCGCCCCCGCGCGGCAAGCGCGGTGGACGTTCGCAAGATCCGCGCCATCACCGGGCTCAGCCAGTCCAAGTTCGCCGAACTGCTGTCGATCGAAGTGTCGACGCTTCGCAACTGGGAGCAGGGCCGGCGCGAACCCACCGGCCCCGCCCGCGCGCTGCTGCGGGCGATCCAGAACAACCCGATGGAAGTCATCAAGGCATTGAGCGATTGACGCTCGAGGACGAACCATGGCCGGACCGACCCGCACTCAAATCTCGGATCTTCGTGGCGCCGCAAGGATGGCCATGGACGCCTCTTCCGGCATCACGGACATCGTCGAGAAGATGCATCGCACGATCCAGATGTTGCCTGGTCCGTTGGCAAGAGTGTCACCGGATGCGACGCGCGGCATCACTGGGTTCGTGTATCGCAGCGTGCGCGGCGGCATGAACCTGGTCGGCAAGGGCATCGACGTCGGCCTGGCGCCGGTGATCGCACTGCTGCCCGAAGGCGAATCGACACCGGCACGCGATGCGCTCGTGTCCGCGGTGAACGGAGTCTATGGCGATTACCTCGCGCGCACCGGCAATCCGCTGGCGATCGAGATGAGCCTGCGCCACGGCGGCCGGACGATCGACCTCGCGGACGCGGCACGCATGATCGACCTAGGCGCAAAGGCGGTGCCCGCGTCCAGGCTGCTCGTGCTCGTGCACGGCTTGTGCCTGAACGACCAGGAGTGGTCGCGCAAGGGGCACGATCACGGCGCGGCACTCGCTGCCGATCTCGGCTACACGCCGCTCTACCTGCGTTACAACAGCGGTAAGCGTATCGGCGACAATGGTCGCGCACTTGCCCACATGCTGGAAACGCTGATTGATAACTGGCCGCAACCCGTCGAAGAACTCGTGGTTCTGGGTCACAGCATGGGTGGCCTCCTCGCGCGGAGCGCCTGTCACCACGCGGCACATGAGCAGCACGCGTGGTTGCGGCGCCTGGACAAGATCGTGTTCCTGGGTACACCGCATCACGGCGCCCCGCTCGAGCGCGGCGGGCACGGACTCGATTTCGTGATGGAACTGAGCCCCTATTCCGCGCCGTTCACGCGCATTGGCAAGTCTCGCAGCGCCGGAATCACTGACCTGCGCTACGGCAGCATCACGACCTCCGACGATCACGAGTTCGTGCCCCTGCCCGACGGAGTGAAATGCTATGCAGCGGCCGCGACGCTCGGGGCAAAACGCAGCCTGCTCAGTGAGCGGCTCGTCGGTGACGGGCTCGTCCCGCTCGACAGCGCGCTTGGCCAGCACACCGACCCGGCACGCTCGCTCGGCTTTGCAAGGTCCCGCCAGTGGATCGGGTACGGCATGGGGCACCTCGAGCTGTTGAGCCGGCCCGAGGTCTACGCGCAACTTCGCAAGTGGCTGGCACCGTCGCCCTGAATCATTGCGCAGCGTGTCAAGATGAACCAATGGCCTCATGCAACCCGCTCCGTCGAATGGAGTCATGCCATGCGATCACGATCGACTTTCGCATCCGTGGCAATCGTCGCGATGGCCTCGATTCTGGGCAGTATCCAGCTCTCGCATTCGGAGCAGTCCGGGCACGCTCACGGCCAGGCCGGCGCTGCCGTGAAACAGCTCGAATTGAATGCCGGGGCGAAGTGGGCCTCGGACGAGTCGCTGCGCTCCGGAATGGCTGCGATCCGCGCGGCCTTCGATGAGGACCACGGCGCGATCCACGCGGGCACGGAGTCCGATGCGCAATACGCGACGCTCGCGGACCGAATCGAACGGCAGGTGCAGGCCATCGTGGTCAACTGCAAGCTGACCGCGGAAGCCGACGCGAACCTGCACTACATCGTGGCCGACCTGATGCAGGGCGTCAGCCTGATGCGCGGCGCTGATCCTCAGCGCTCGCGTCATGACGGCGCGGCGCTCGTCCACGGTGCATTGCTTGCTTATCCTCGTTATTTCGACGACGCGGGCTGGCCGGCCGAAGTGCCGATGCACTGAATCGCGACGCCTCCTTGCGCGGGGCCGCTGGCAGCTCGTCTCAATCCTCGAGTCGCCATTCCTGTGCTCCCGCAAATCGCTCCACGAGGTAATCGACGAAGGTCCGTACCTTGGCCGACAGGTGGCGCCGGCTGGGATACACCGCAGAGATCGGCGCGCGCGGTGGCGCGAAAGCCCGGCAGCAGCGGCACGAGCCTGCCGGCGCGAATCTCGGGTGCGACGATGAAGTCGGGTTCGTACAGGATGCCGAGCCCCGCCACCGCCAGCTCGGTCAGCATCTGGCCGTTGTTGGATCGATGGCGCAGCGGAATGCGCACGTCGATGCGCCGGCCATCGTCGCGCGCCTCGAACTGCCACCCGTTCGGAAGGTCGACGTTCGCGTAGCTCAGGCACTCGTGCTGCACGAGATCATCGGGCTCGACGAGCCTCTCCGGGCGGCGCTCGATGTATGCCGGCGATGCGCAACATACGATCTGGGATTCGCCCAGCCGGCGCGACACCAGGCCTTGCTGACGCACGGGCCCGATCCGTACCGCCATGTCGAATCCTTCCTCGACCAGATCCACGATGCGGTCCGAAAGCTCGAGATCGAGTGTCACGTCCGGGTATCGCGCACAGAAATCCGCGATTGCGGGGGCGAGGTAGCGCAAGCCGAACGTGATGCCGCAGGTGAGTCGCAGCGTGCCCCTGGGCACCACCGTCGACGCCCGGACCGAGCCCTCCGCCTCTTCCAGTGCCGCGAGCAGTTGCACGCTGTGCTCGTAGAACGTCTGGCCGTTCTCGGTGAGCGAGAGCCGGCGCGTCGTGCGGTTCAACAGCCGCGCGTGCAGGTGCGCCTCGAGATCGGCCACCTGCCGCGACACGGCCGAGGTCGACAGGGCCAGCCGTTCGGCGGCGCGCGCGAAACTGCCGAGCTCGACGACTTTCGCAAAGGACTGGATGGCAAGCAGGCGGTCCATGCACTTATTGTTGCTTAACAAGCAACAATCTATCAATCCAAATCAGCTTTATCCTTGCTGCCAGCATGACCATGATTCATCCATGGCCATGCCGGCCCAGAGAGGAAGACTGGATGAAGCTGTATTACTCGCCCGGCGCCTGCTCGCAGGCCCCGCACATCGCCCTCAAGGAACTCGGGATCACGTTCGATCCGGTGAAGGTAGACCTCGTCAAGCACACGCTCCCCGACGGCTCCGACTACCGGGCGATCAATCCCAAGGGCTACGTGCCGACGCTGGAACTGGACGACGGCACCCGCATCACGGAAGCCAGCGTGATCCTGCAATACGTGGCGGACCTGAAGCCGGGTCAGCTCGCGCCGGTCTTCGGCACCCGGGAGCGTTGGCGACTCATGGAGTGGCTCGCGTTCATAGCGACGGAAGTACACAAGGGATTCGGTCCGCTGTGGAATCCGCAGACGCCGGCCGAGGTTCGCGAGCGTACGATCCAGGCCCTTGGCAATCGGCTGACCCTGATCGCCGAGACGCTCGGGAAGCAGCCATACCTTTCGGGCGACGCGTTCACGATCGCGGATGCGTACCTGTTCGTGCTGCTGAACTGGTCGGGCATGCACAAGATCGACCTCGGCAGGTGGCCTGCGTTGCAGCAGTTCCAGGCGCGCGTTGCGGCACGTCCGGCGGTCAATGCGACGCTGAAGGCCGAGGGCCTGGTCAAGTAACCCTGGTTGCGGCGCACGACCCGCCGTCCTGCAGGTTTCGCGCAGGCAGGACGGTGGTCGCGATCCCCGCGCTGAAGCACACGATCCACCCACCGGAACCACACATGAGCAAGTTGCCGACGTACTTCCTTTCACACGGTTCACCGATGCACGCACTCGACCCGGGCGGCGCGGGCGTGGCCTGGGCGGCACTCGCCCAGTCGCAACCGAAGCCGCGCGCCGTGCTCATGGCGTCCGCGCACTGGGAAACGTCCCTGCCGATGGTGACGGGCGGTGCGGAATTGCAGACGATCCACGACTTCGGTGGCTTTCCGGAGGAACTCTATCGGATTCGCTACGACGCACCGGGCGCTCCGGACGTGGCGCAACAGGCCGCGGATTTGCTGCGCGACGCCGGCCTGAGCCCTTCGGTCAATGCCTGCCGCGGCATCGACCACGGCGCGTGGGTGCCGCTCAAGTGGATGTATCCGCAGCGCGACGTGCCGGTCGTGCAGTTGTCGCTGCAACCTGCGCTCGGCACCGCGCATCACCTGGCGCTCGGTCGCGCACTGGCGCCGTTGACCGGGCAAGGCGTGCTGGTGATCGGCTCAGGGCACGTGACGCACAACCTGCGCGACTGGTTCACGCATCGCGACGCGGCCGGTGCCCTGCCTTACGTGCGGGAATTCTCCGATTGGCTCGATGCCGTGCTCGCTGCCGGGGACGAGGAGTCGCTGCTCGCGTATCGCGAACGCGCGCCTCACGCAGCGCGCGCGCACCCGACCGAGGAGCACTTCCTGCCGCTGTTCGTCGCTCTTGGCGCAGCTGGCCCGGGCGCGCGCGTGCGCAGGGAGTACGCCGCGATCGAGGCCGCCGCGCTGTCGATGGACGCGTATTCGTTCACCGGACCTTGACCGCCCGTCGCCGGAGCGGACGACAGCGTTACGCGGCTGACTCAGCCCCGCGCGAAGCCGCCGCGTCGCCGGCCGCCACTGGACGCGCGCGCTGCGCCTGCGCCATAGGAACGAGTGGCGGCGCCGCCGGTGGGCCGGTTTACCTGGGACCGCTGGCCTGAGTGTTGCGCCTGCGAGCGAGCGCCATCCGCGCGTCGAACGACACCCATTTCCGGCGCCGGAACGGCAATGCCGGTGCGGTCGAGCGGCAACACGCCGATCTTCCTGCCGAGCACTCGCTCGATCGCTCGCAGGCGATCGCGCTCGTCATCCGCGACGAGCGAAAGCGCCTGGCCCGCGCAACCGGCACGACCCGTGCGGCCGATGCGGTGCACGTAGTCCTCGGGCACGTGGGGCAACTCGTAATTGACGACCTGCGGCAGTTCCGTGATGTCGAGACCGCGGGCGGCGATGTCCGTGGCGACGAGCACCTGCACCTTGTAGCCCTTGAAGTCGTCGAGCGCCTTGGTGCGCGCGTTCTGCGACTTGTTGCCGTGAATCGCGGCGCACTGGATGCCATCGCGTTCGAGCTGCTCGGCGAGACGGTTGGCGCCGTGCTTGGTGCGCGTGAACACGAGCGTCTGCGCGGTTGCGCCGGTGCGCAGCAGGTGGCTCAGCACCGCGCGCTTCTCGCCCTGCGCCACCAGGTGCACGCGGTGCTCGACGAGTTCGGCCGGCGCATTGCGCGGCGCGACTTCGACCGTGAGCGGGTCGTGCAACAGGCCAGCGGCCAGGGCCCGGATTTCCTGGGAAAACGTCGCGGAGAACAGCAGGTTCTGGCGTTTCTCGGGCAGCAGCGCCAGCACGCGCCGGATGTCGCGGATGAACCCCATGTCCAGCATGCGGTCGGCCTCGTCGAGGACGAGATGGCGGATGCTGCGCAGGTTGATGTTGCGCTCGTTGGCGTGGTCGAGCAGGCGGCCGGGCGTCGCGACGACGATGTCCGTGCCCTGGCGCAACGCGTCGATCTGCGGCCGCGGGCTCACGCCGCCGAAAATCAGGGTCGTGCGCTGTTCGAGGTGGCGGCCGAAGTCGGCGATCGACTGCTGGACCTGTGCGGCGAGTTCGCGCGTCGGCACGAGCACCAGGCATCGGGGCGCACGCGACCCGCGCGGACGCGGCTCCGCGTTAGAGAGCATCTGCAGCAGCGGCAGCGCGAACGCGGCGGTCTTGCCCGTGCCGGTCTGCGCGGCCGCTAGCAGGTCGCGCCCCTCGAGCACCGGCGCGATGCCGCGAGCCTGGATCGGGGTTGGTTGGGTGTAGCCGAGTTCAGTGACGGCACGCAGAAGTTCGGCCGACAGGCCGAGGGAATCAAATGACATGATCTTGGAGTTTCCAGGCGCCACTTCCGCACGCAGGCGGAAACCGGACGGGGCGCCGTCAGTTTTCGGGTATGGAATCGAGACGCAAAATGCAGACGCGATCAGTCTGCAGGAGGGGCCGCGAGGGCTTCCTGTAAGTGGGAAACCCGAAGAACCTCACGCGCAGACCGGACTGCGCAGCGGCAAACTGTGCGCGGAGTATGCCCGAAAGCGCTATTTCCCGCCAGCAAGCGATTTGAGAAGCACGTACCAGTGGTCGAGCCCCGCGTAGAACGCAGCCACGGGGACGCGCTCGTCGAGCCCGTGTTGAAACTCGTCCGCCGGCTTGATGAAGACGCTCCCGACCCCGTAGGTCGGAATGCCCGCGCCACGAAACACCGCGCCATCCGTGCCATATGGAGCCATGTCCGGCACGATCGGGACGCCAGGATAACCGGCGTGCACCGCCTTCGTGACGGCAGCGACGATATCGGCGCGCATCGGCGACGGCGGGCTCGAGAACGGATCGTCGAGCGCCGTCACCGTTGCCTTTTCGCCGGCCAGGCCTTGCAGCACCGCGCGCACATCCTCGACACCGGTACCGGGGAATATCCGGCAGTTGACCGTGGCGGACGCCGACTGCGGCAGCGCATTGTCGGCATGGCCGCCGGTGAGCATCGTCGCGACACAGGTCGTGCGCAGGCGACCTGCGTATGCCGGGCTCCCGGACAGGGTGGCCGCTGCCGCTGCGTCGCCGGGGTTGGCGGCGAACTTCGCCATCGCGGCACCCAGCTCGCCAGGCACGGTCGCCGCGGCCGCCTTGAAGCCGCCGATCGTCCATTCATTCCACATCACCGGGAACTGGTATGCCTGCAACGCCTTCAACGCGTCGGCGAGGTCGTAGATCGCGTTGTCCGCGCGCGGCCGCGAGCTGTGCCCGCCCGCATTGCGGATCGTGACCTGGTAGCTCGCATACGACTTTTCGGCGCCCTGCAGCGTGTAATACATGGGCCGGCCCGTCGCGTCGTCGAGCGCGCCGCCACCACCGTCGCCATTCAGCGCGAACTCCGCGTCGGTGAGCGCACGATACTTGCCGGCGAGTTCCTTCGTGGTGACCATCCTGGATTCTTCGTCACCGGTGAACGCGATGATCAAGTCGCGCGACGGCACGAACTTCTCCGCCTTCAGGCGCAGGAACGTCGCCGTCAGGATCGCGATCTCCGACTTGATGTCCAGGGTGCCGCGGCCGAAGAAATAACCGTTCTCCTCGACCAGCGTGTATGGATCACGCTGCCAATCCTCGGGGCGTGCCGTGACCACGTCCATGTGCGCGAGCAGCAGGATCGGCTTGCCGCCCTTGCCCGAGCCGCGATACCGCACGACGAGTGACGCGGTCTCGCCGGACGGGAGGATATGGATGTCGTCCTCGGGAAAGCCCGCCTTGCGGAACTGGTCCGCGAGGTACTGCGCCATGACGGGCACCTGCCCGAGCCCCTCGGAAGTCTTGATCGACACGATCTTCTCGAAGATCGCGCGTGCCTCGCTGCGCGTGGCCGCGGGCGCCTCGGCCCGCACTGTCGAAATGGCACCGATCGCGAGGACGAGGACCGGCCAGGGGGATCGCGTCATGCGCATGTAAGTAAGACCTCGTTGTCAGGGGGCCGCGTGAACAGGCGCGCGCCGCGTAACGGCACTGCGATTGGAGTGCAGGCAGTCTGGCAAAGAAGTGCCGTGAATTCACCTTCCACGATATTCGAAAACGGCGGGCGCCGTAGACCCGCACCGCGTCGAGCACGACGTCACCGCGCGCGTACCTCGTCATCGTGAGCGAACGTCGACGCCGTGCGCGTACATCGTCGCCATGCATGCACCTCGTCACCTTGCGTGCACGTCGAGTTCGAGCCATTCCGCGAGCAGTTGCAACTCGTCTCGCAGTGCGGTCCGCACGACGGCACGCGGTGCCCAGGGCTCGACGTGCGTGGCGATCACGCGCAACCGCCCGTGCTCACGGTCGGCCTTCAAGTCCACCCGCGCGACGAGCCGGTCGCCGAGCAGGAACGGCAGGACATAGTAGCCGTGCCGGCGTTTGTGCGCGGGCGTATAGATCTCGATCCGATAGTGGAAGTCGAACAGTCGCTGCAGGCGGTCGCGCTCCCAGACGAGCGAATCGAACGGCGACAGCAACGCGCGCGCCTCGATGCGTCGCGGTACCTGGAGCGTCGGCGCCACATAGGCAACCGCGCGCCACCCCTCGACACGCACGGGCCGCAACGCGCCTGATTCCACGAGCTCGGCGATGCGTGCCCGGGCGTCGGCCGTGGGCAGGCGAAAGTAATCGCGCAGGTCGCGCTCCGTGGCCACGCCGAGCGCGCGCATCGCGATGCGGATCAATTCGCGCTGCGCCGCGTCTGCCGGGGGCGTCGGCGCTGCGAGCACGTCGGACGGCAGCACGCGTTCGGTCAGGTCGTACACGCGCTCGAACCGTCGCCGCGAGTGCGTCGTAACCTGCCCCGTCCAGAAGAGCCACTCGAGCGCGACCTTGCCCTCGCTCCAGCCCCACCATCCGCCCTTGCGGCGGCCGCCCGCGGCGAGTTCGGAGACGCCGAGCGGGCCGCGTGCGGTGATCTCCCGCAGCACCTCGTCGCAGAACGCCGCGCGCTCCCGCCCGAACCGGGCCACACCGCCCCAGAGGCCCAGCCCGTCGCGCGCGCGCTGCATGCGCCAGCGCAGCAACGGCTGCTGCTCCACGGGAATCAGCGACGCCTCGTGTCCCCAGAATTCGAAGAGCCTGCGCCTGCGGCCGCTGGCCGCGGCGTCGAGCAGTTGCGGATCGTAGGCGCCGAGGCGCGAGAAGTACGGCAGGTAGTGCGACCGCACTAGCACGTTCACCGAATCGATCTGCACGAGGCCGAGCGCGCGAGTCGTGCGCACGACGTCGTGGCCGCGCACGGCGCGCGCCGGACGTGGCCGCCCGAAACCTTGTGCCGCGAGCGCGACTCGCCGCGCCTCATCCAGGGACAGGGACTCGCGCGGCCTGCGGTTTGACACCATGCGAAGATGATACCGGCGCGGTAACCTTCCCTGCAGGGCAGCACGATCGGCCACGGGGGTCGGCAGCATGATCCGGTATTCGGCGGACGTGATCGTCATCGGTGCGGGCATTGCAGGTGTCACCGCGGCGATCGAATTGCTGGATCGCGGCCGCAACGTGCTGCTGCTCGACCGCGACGCCGAAGCAAACATGGGCGGGCTCGCGAAAGAAAGCTTTGGCGGCATCTGGTTCGCCGGCACTCCCCTGCAACGCCGCTACGGGATCAAGGACGGCGCCGAGCAGGGCCTGCGTGACTGGCACGCATTCGCGGACTTCGGACCCGGTGACCACTGGCCGCGCGCCTGGGCGGAAGCCTACGTGCACCGCGCCAACCCGGAGATCTTCGACTGGCTGCGCGGCATCGGCGTCGAGTTCATGCCGATGCCATTGTGGGTCGAGCGCGGACTGCACGGACCCGGCAATTCGGTGCCGCGCTGGCACATCGTCTGGGGCACGGGGTACGAACTGCAGGTCGTGCTGAACCGGCGCCTGCTGGCGCGGCCCAATCGCGACCGGCTGCAACTGCGGTTCGACCACCGTGTCGAGGCGCTCGTGACGACGAACGGGCGGATCACCGGCTGCCGTGGCGTCCTCGAAGCAGGCGGCGACGAGTTCGAGGCAACCGGCGAAGCCGTCGTCGTGGCCGCCGGCGGCATCAACGGCAACCTGGATCGGGTACGGCAGAACTGGCACGAGGACTGGTCGCGGCCGCCCGACGTGATCCTGAACGGCTCCCACAAGTTCGCCGACGGGCGACTGCACGACGCCGCAGCGCAGGTCGGCGCGCAGGTCACTCATCTCGACTGGCAATGGAACTATGCCGCGGGCGTGCACCACTGGGAGCCGCGCAAGCCCGCGCACGGGCTGTCTCTCGTGCCGCCCAAGTCTGCGCTCTGGCTCAACTGGCGCGGCGAACGCATCGGGCCCATGCCGCTCGTCACGGGCTTCGACACGCACGACCTCGTCGCGCAGATCTGTCGCCAGGAGCGCGGATATTCATGGCAACTGCTCAACCGCCGCATCATGCTGCGCGAGCTCGCGATCTCCGGCGGCGAGTTCAACCCGTCGTTCCGCCGCAAGAATCGCCTGCATGTGGCGCGCGACATGCTGCTCGGGAATCACTGGCTGTACGACCAGATGACGCAGCTGTGCCCCGACGTCTTGGTCGGCTCGACGCTCGACGAACTCGTGTCGCGGATGAACACGCTCGCGGGGGACGGCTCCGTCGATCGCGATGCCGTGGCGACGGCGGCACGCAATTACGATGCCTGCATCGACCTCGGCCCGCGCTTCCACACCGACGAGCAGCTGCGGCGCATCGAGTTCGCGCGCCGATGGATCGGCGATCGCGTGCGCACCTGCAAATACCAGAAGATCCTCGACCCGAGGGCCGGGCCCCTGATCGCGATCCGCGAGTTCATCATCAGCCGCAAGTCGATGGGAGGCCTGCAGACGGACCTCGAATGCCGCGTACTCGACGCACGGGGTGAGCCACTACCGGGGCTGTACGCCGCAGGTGAATCCGCAGGCTTCGGTGGCGGCGGCATGAACGGCAAGCGCGGGCTCGAGGGCACGTTCCTCGGCGGCTGCCTGCTCGGCGGACGCATCGTCGGCCGCTGCGCCTGAGGCCCGCGTTCACGGGCGTTGGCGCGTCGCCGGACGCGGGTCGTTCGCGAATGCGGCTCAGATCGGACGGCGATGCGAGATGCGGTCCGGCAGGTTCCTGATCTTGAATGCGAACATGATCTTGAGCGCACCGGTGACGAGGGCCCACGACGCGATGAGCCAGATCACCGACAGGCCGCCCGCAGCGGGATTGACGATCACGAGCACACCGAACAGGACTGAAAGTGCGCCGGTGACGTACAGGATCCACTCCCGTTCCGTCGCCGCGCGAACCTTGTAACCGAGCAGGCCCAGGAACACTCCGAGCAGGATCGCCTGGAAGGCGACCAGGAAGACGAACGCCGTCATGCTGACGAGCGGGTTCAACAGCGCGAAACCGCCGACCAGCACGCCGAGCACGCCGATGAGCAGCATGATCCACCAGCCGTCCTTCTCGCGATTCTGGACGGCGCCCCACATGTTGAGTGCGCCGTCCACGAGGATCGCTGCCGCAAAGAAAGTCGCGACCACGAGCCACGCAGCCACGGGCTGCAGGAAGGCCAGCACGCCGAAGATCACGGCAGCGATGCCGCCGACGAGGAAGACCCACCATGTGCGCTTGCAGAGCGCATTGGCGTTGGCGCCCACGATCGTCAGAAAATCGCGCGACTTGGCCATGCATTGCTCCCCGGCCCGTGCCTGGGCCTTATCATTGGTCGGCGGTCCCTCCGCGACTGTAGCCGCTTGACCAATTCGAAGCCAGACACCCCCGCAGCAGCGGACGCGCCGCCCGGCGCCATCGCGGCGACCAACGCGCCGGTCGTACGCCGGCTCGCGCCAACGCAACGTGCGATCCGCAGCTTCGTCGTGCGCGCAGGACGCATGACGGCCGCCCAGGAGCGGGCCTGGCAGGATCTCTGGCCCAGGTTCGGCATCGCGCACGGCACCGACCTCCTCGACCTGCCGGCGGTGTTCGGCAGCGAAGCGCCCGTCACGCTCGAAATCGGTTTCGGCAACGGCGAATCGCTCGTTGCGCTTGCGGCGGCGAACCGGGGACGCCATTGCCTCGGCCTCGACGTGCACCGCCCAGGTGTCGGGCACTTGCTGCTGCGGTGCGAGGCCGAAGGACTCACGAACGTGCGCGTGCTCTGCGACGACGCGGTCGAAGTCCTGCAGCACCGCATCGCAGACGGCTCGCTCGACGAAGTGCTGCTGTACTTCCCGGATCCCTGGCCGAAGAAGCGACACCACAAGCGGCGCATCGTGCAGCCGTCATTCCTCGCGCTGGTGGCGCGCAAGCTGCGGCCGGAAGGGGTCCTGCGCATGGCGACCGACTGGCAGTCGTATGCCGAGCACATGCTCGCGACGGCGGTGGGTTGCGACATGTTACGGAACGAGTCGCCGACGAAAGACTATGTCGCGCGGCCTGCGAGCCGCCCCCTCACGCGCTTCGAGCAGCGCGGGCAGCGCCTTGGGCACGACGTGTGGGACATCGCGCTGCGCAAAGTCTAGCGCGACGGGTCACCCCATCGCACCACGGATTCCGTCCATCACGAACTGCGACGCGAGCGCGGCCAGGAGCACGCCGAGCAGTCGGCCGAGCACGGCGCCGCCGGTCACGCCGATCACCCGCATCACCGGGCCCGTCACGAGCATGAGTGCGAGCGTGATCGCGAGCACCAGCACGATCACGCCGATTTGCGCGACGAACTGCGCGGAACCGGTAGCGACACCGGCGAATGCGAGCAGGATGGTGGCCAGCGCTCCGGGCCCCGCGATCAACGGGAACGCGAGTGGAAAAACCGAGATGTCGCCGCGATGCTGGGCCTCGGCGTCCTCGCCGGGAGTGATCGAGCGGGCGCCGGAGGGGCGCGCGAACACCATCTCGATCGCCAGCAGGAACAACAGGATGCCGCCGCCGACCTTGAACGCGTCGACGCTGATCCCGAGCACGCGCAGCAATGCCGCGCCCACCGCGGCGAACACGAGGCAGACGACCGCGGCGATGCCGACCGCCTTCCAGGACATGCGCCGCAGGTAGGCCTCGTCGGCCCCCTGCGTCAGTCCCGCCAGCACGGGCAGCAGGGACAAGGGCTCGACGACGACCAGCAGCACCACGAAGAATTTGACCAGTTCGTCGAACATCTTGCCTACTGTATGTCCGCGACTTGAACTCGCCGTCCCGCAGGGCTACAAAGGGATCGTAAGAGGATACCAAGCGCAGGGAAGCTGCGAGGGCATTCACGATGGTCAACCCCCCACCCGTAATCGGCAAATGGTACGCGCGCCCCGGCGGCGATTCATTTGAAATCGTTGCGATCGACCGCGACGACGGCTCGATCGAAATCCAGTACTTCGACGGGACGATCGAGGAAATCGATCTCGACGAGTGGCGTGAAGAGCAGATCGAGTCCGCCGAGCCGCCGGAAGACTGGACCGGCTCGGTCGACGTCGAGCCCGAAGATTACGAGAACGAGTTCGACACCGAGCCCGGCATCGGCAACGGCACCCCGCTCGAGGTCATCGATCGCAACGAAGCCAGCGGCTTCTCCGAACTCGAATTGCCCGACGAGCCAGAGGACGAACTCGGCCGCCGCTGACGTCGCGCGATCGCTGCACGGTTCGGATCGCGCAGTTCCGGATCAATTCGGGTCGACCAGCGGGACGGCGTCGTCGAGCAGCACGTAACCATTGCGCACGTGCACCGGCAAGGCCCGCAACCCGTTGCCGTCGCAGGGGCCGGACACGCAGTGGCCGTTTTCAATCTCGAACAATGCGCCGTGCATCACGCACAGGATCAACGAGCCATTGGGCGCCAGGAACTGGTTCGGTGACCAGTTGAGCGGGAACCCCGCGTGGGGACAGTGATTGACGTAGGCGCGAATGGTCTCGCCCTGGCGCACGACGAACCCCCGCAACGGCCATTCACCCTCGCCCATCGTGAATCCCTTCGCGCCGGGGTCCGGAAGTTCGTGCAGCGCGCAGATCACGCGCGCCAGGTCGATCTCACCCATCGGCCCGCCCGCCGCGCCCGTCAGGCCGCCGCGCGAGGCGCCGGGGTTGCCGGCACGCCGTTCTCGCGATCGCGCTCGGACTGGCGCACCACGAAGTAGAGCAGCACCAGCGCAGGTATGCCGAGCGTTGCCGTGTAGACGAAGAACTTCGGGTAGCCGATGGCGTCCACGACGAAGCCCGACGTCCCCATCAGCAACTTGCCCGGCAGCGCGTACATCGACGAAAACAGTGCGTACTGGGTGGCCGTGTAGGTGGCGCTCGTCAGGCTGGAGAGATATGCGATCAGCGCCGTGCCCGCGATTCCCATCGCGAGATTGTCGGCGCTGATCAGCGCGGCGAGCCCGAGGATCGTGGGCTCGTTGAACCACGCGAACAGCGCAAAGAGCAGGTTCGCGAGAATCACGAGCACGCTGCCGAGCGCGAGCGAACGCACCACGCCGAAGCGTGCGACGACCATGCCGCCCACGAGCGTGCCGAGGATCGACCAGAACACGCCGAAGCCCTTGGCGATCGCGGCGATCTCCTTGAGCGTGAAACCCACGTCGAGGTAGAACGGGTTGGACATCACGCCCATCGTGAAATCCGCGAGCCGGTAGCACGCGATGAATGCGAGCGTCAGCGTCGCAAGCTTGACGCCGTAGCGCGTGAAGAAGTCGAGGAACGGGTTGACGACCGCGCCGATGAACCAGGCGCCGAGTTCCTGCAGCTGCGCCGGCCAATGGGACTTGCGCTCGATCCAGTCGCGCACGCGCGCTTCCTGTGCGAGCGTCTGCTTCGCGATGCGCGGGGTGGGTTCGGGAATCACGAGCGTCGTCACGATCCCGACGCACGCGAACACCGCCATCGTCGTGTAGGACACAGCCCAGCCGCGATCCGCCGCGATCCAGAGCGCGCCGGCGCTCGCGACCATCATGGCGATGCGGTAACCGAGCTGGTAGGCCGCGGCCATCACGCCCTGCATCTCGACCGGCGCGGCCTCGATGCGCCAGGCGTCCACGGAGATGTCCTGCGTGGCCGAGGAAAACGCGACCAGCAGTGCGAGCGACGCGACGATACCGAGGTGGCCCACCGGGCTCATCTGCGCCATGTTGAGCAGGCCGATCACGATGCCGGCCTGCCCGAGCAGCATCCAGCTGCGCCGGCGCCCGAGCAGTCGATGCAGCAACGGCAGTTTCAGGCGATCGACCACCGGCGCCCAGAAGAACTTGACCGAATAGATGATGCCGACCCAGGACAACATGCCGATCGTCGCCCGCTCGATGCCTTCCGCCCGCAGCCACGCGGAGAGCGTCGAGAACACGAGCATGAAAGGCAGCCCGGCCGAGAAGCCGAGAAACAGCATCGCGGCGACCCGGGGATGGCGATACGCCCGCACGGCGTCGACCCAGCCGCGCCACCACGGCTTGCGGGGAGCGGCCGCTGCACCCGCCGTCGTGGCGCCTCGAGGCGGGCTCACAGGTCGTACGTCACGGTGAGCGGCGCGTGATCGGAGAAGCGCTGCTGCTTGTAGATCTCCGCGCCGAGGACGCTGCCACGCAGCCGCGGGCTCAGGACGTGGTAGTCGATGCGCCAGCCGACGTTCCTGGCCCAGGCCTGGCCGCGATTCGACCACCACGTGTAGTGATCGGGTTCGGCGACGACTTCGCGGAACGCATCGACGTACTGTACATCGCCGAACAGCTCGTCGAGCCAGGCGCGCTCTTCCGGGAGGAACCCGGAATTCTTCTGGTTGGAACGCCAGTTGCGCAGGTCGATCGGCTTGTGCGCGATGTTCCAGTCGCCGCAGAGGATGTAGTCGCGGCGGCGGCGCTTGAGAGAGCGCAGGTACGGCATGAACTCGCCCAGGAACCGGAACTTGGCGCGCTGGCGGTCCTCGCTCGATGAACCGGAAGGCAGGTAGGTCGAGACCACGCTCAGGTTCTTGAACTGCACCTCGATGTAGCGGCCCTCGGTGTCGAATTCACGCGACCCGTAGCCTGTCACGACCTTGTCCGGTTTCACGCGCGAATACAACGCAACGCCGCTGTAGCCCTTCTTCTCCGCGTCGAAGTAGTAGCAGTGATAGCCCGCGGGGCAGTAGACCGGATCGCTCAACTGGTCGCGCTGGGCCTTCGTCTCCTGGACGCACACGACGTCCGCGTCCTGGGCTTCGAGCCAACCGAAGAAGCCCTTGCGCGCTGCGGACCGGATGCCGTTTGCGTTCAGGGTGATGATGCGCATGGGCCCGCAGTATAAAGTACGCCGCCATGCACCAACCCGACTTCATCCGGCTCTGCATCGACCTCGGCGTGCTGCGCTTCGGCGAGTTCAAGTTGAAGTCCGGCCGGCTGAGCCCCTACTTCTTCAACGCGGGCCTCTTCAACACCGGGCACGCCATCGGCTCGCTCGGACGCTACTACGCGCGTGCCGCGGCGTTGTCCGGCGTGCCGTTCGACATGTTGTTCGGGCCGGCCTACAAGGGCATCCCGCTCGTGACCACGACTGCCGCCGCGATGGCCGAGCACGAGGGCCGTAACCTCGCCTTTGCATTCAATCGCAAGGAAGCCAAGGACCACGGCGAGGGCGGCACGATCGTGGGCGCGCCATTGGCGGGCCACGTCCTGATCGTCGACGACGTGATCACCGCGGGCACCGCGATACGCGAGTCCGTGGACATCATCCGCGCACGGGGCGCGACACCCGCCGGCGTGCTGATCGCGCTCGACCGCGAGGAACGCGGCCTGGGCGACAAGTCCGCGGTGCAGGAGGTGCAGGACAACCTCGGCCTGCCGGTCATCAGCGTGCTGCGACTGCGCGATCTCATGGCGCATCTCGCGGCCGCGGGCGACTCGGCCGTGCTCGCCTCCGTGCAGGCCTATCGCGACCGTTACGGCGTCTAGGCGGCCCGGAGGTTTGACGTGCATCACACTGCGGACGCGTACTCGACGCCTAAACGTGCCTGCCAGGGCGCGGGCGGGAGCAGAATTGCGCTGATGCAAGCCGAAATCCGCCCGAGGTTCCGCCAGTTCGCGTCGCGCGCGGGCCTGGCCGTGGCCATCGTGGCCCTCGGCCTGGGCAGCGGCGCGGCCGACGCCGCCAAGCGCACCCAGAAATCCACGGTGAAATCCGATGCCGTCTATCGCTGTCGCAACGCGGCCGGGCATCCGTACTTCGGCCAGTCGATCCCGCCCGAGTGCATGGACCTCGACGTCGAGGTCCTCGACAGCAACGGCCGTGTCGTGCGCGTCATGCCAGGGCGCAAGTCGCTCGAGAGCGTGGCCCAGACACAACAGGACGCGGACGCCGTGGCTGCGGCCGCGCAGCGCGACCGCACCTTGCTTGCAACGTACCTGACGGTCGCCGACATCGAGCGGCTGCGGGACCAGCGCATCGAGTTGCTCGAGCAGCAGGACGTCGTCACGCGCCAGTACATCTCGAGCCTCCGCGAGCGCCAGACGCGGCTCATGACCAGCGCGCAGCGCTTCCGCCCCTACAGCCCGAAGCCGAACGCGCCCGCGCTGCCCGACCAGGTCGCCGCGGAAATCGTCAACACGGTGAAGGGCCTGCAGGTCTACGAGCAGGAAATGTCGAAGAACACCGCCGAGCGCGCCGAGTTGACGGCGAAGTTCGCCTCGGACATCGCGCGCTTCAAGGAACTGAAGGGCGTGCCATAGCGCCGGACGCGTTCAGCTGCGTCCCGAGCTCCCGAAGCCGCCTGCACCGCGGTGACTGGCCGAGAAATCGTCGACGATCTCGAACTCGACCTGCACGACCGGCACGATGACCATCTGGGCGATGCGCTCGCCAGGTTCGATCGTGAATGCCGCGCTGCCGCGGTTCCAGCACGACACCATGACCTGACCCTGGTAGTCCGAGTCGATCAGGCCGACCAGGTTGCCGAGCACGATGCCGTGCTTGTGCCCGAGCCCCGAACGCGGCAGCAGCACGGCCGCGAGGCCCGGATCGTCGACGTGGATCGCGATGCCGGTGGGGATCAGCTGGGTCGCGCCAGGCTCGAGCGTGAGCGGCGCATCCAGGCACGCCCGCAGGTCGAGGCCCGCGGATCCGGCGGTCGCATAGTGCGGCAACGGGAACTCCCGGCCGACACGCGCGTCGAGCACGCGCACCTGCAATGGCCGCCTTGGCGCCGTGATCGAGTCGTTCATGTCTTCCTGCTTCCTGCGCGGTCAGCGGCCGGCACGCGCTCAACGCGCGTTGTAGCGCTCGGCGATCAGATCCAGCAACTCGGCCGCCAGGCGGCACTTCGGTGCGCGCTCGAGTTCGCGGCGGCCGCCCGGCCAGTACACGGTAAGCGCGTTGTCGTCGCAGTCGAACGCAAGCCCTTCGCCCACCTGGTTGGCCGCGATCATGTCGAGTTTCTTGGCTTCTAGCTTGGTGAGCGCATTGCGTTCGACATCCTGGGTTTCAGCCGCGAACCCCACGACGAAAGGCCGCGGCGTCCCGGCGGCCACCGTGGCGAGGATGTCGGGCGTCCGCGTGAGCTGCAGCGAGACCTGGTCGCTCGTCTTCTTGATCTTCTGCGGCGCGATCTCCTGCGCACGATAGTCGGACACCGCGGCAGCCGCGATGAACACGTCGGTGTCGGCGAGCCGGGCCTTGACCGCGTCCAGCATCTGTTCCGCCGTCTCGACGTCGACGCGCTGAACGCCCCAGGGAGTCGGCACGTTGACCGGCCCGCTCACGATGACGACGTCGGCGCCGGCATCGCGTGCCGCCTCGGCCACCGCGTATCCCATTTTTCCCGAGCTGCGGTTCGTGATGAAGCGCACCGGATCGATGCGTTCGCGCGTCGGACCGGCGGTGACGAGCACCTTGCGACCCTGCAGCACGCCGCCGCGACGTGCGGTGCGCGACAGCACGGCCTCCACGATCTCGTTCGGCTCCACCATCCGGCCCGGGCCGGTTTCACCGCAAGCCTGGTCGCCCTCCGCGGGCCCGATGACCGTAACTCCCCGCGCGCGCAGCAATGCCACGTTGGCCTGCGTCGCGGCATTGGCCCACATCAGGCGGTTCATCGCCGGCGCGATCGTGATCGGGACGTCCGTGGCGAGACACAACGTCGAGAGCAGGTCGTCCGCGAGTCCGTGCGCAAGGCGGGCGATGAGGTCCGCGGACGCGGGCGCGATCACGATGCGCGTGGGCCAGCGCGCCAGTTCGATGTGCCCCATGGCCGCCTCGGCCGCGGGGTCCCAGAGGTCCGTGCGCACCGGGCGTCCCGACAGTGCCTGGAACGTCTGCGGCCCGATGAAATGCTGCGCGCCGGCGGTCATCACGACCTGCACGTCCACGCCGCGCTCCTTGAGCCGGCGCGTGAGTTCGGCGCTCTTGTACGCCGCGATCCCGCCCGTGACGCCGAGCAGGATGCGAACTGTCGCTGGTGCTGGTTCTGACATGGCGCGCGGATTATGGCGGTGCGGCGCGAGGGACCGCAAAGGGACAGGCCGCAATTTCCGCGCCGCGGTCTCAGGTCATAACCGCAGGGACCGCGTGGCGCCATCGATCCTCATTTCTGGCAGGCCGGACAGTAGTAAGTGGAGCGCTGGCCCTGGACGAGGTGGCGGATCGGCGTACCGCAACGCAGGCAGGGTTCGCCAGTCCGCTCGTAGACGTGCAACTGCTGCCGGAAATAGCCAGGAGTGCCGTCGGCATTGACGTAGTCGCGGAGCGTCGTGCCGCCCTGGTGTATGGCTTCGCCGAGCACGCACCGTACGGCGGTCACGAGCCGCTCCCATTCCGTGCGGCGGATGCGCCCGGCGCCGCGACGCGGCCGGATCCCGGCCCGGAACAGCGCCTCGCTTGCATAGATATTGCCCACGCCGACGACGACCCGCTGGTCCATCAGGAAGATCTTCACCGCCGCCCGTCGTCCCCGCGCCCTGGCCGCCAGATAGCCGGCGTCGAAGGCGGGTTCGAGCGGCTCCGGCCCGAGCGAGGCCAGCAGGGGATGGAGTGCCACGTCGCCCGTGCACCAGTGCAGGCTGCCGAAGCGCCGCGGGTCGTTGAAGCGCAGGCACTGACCCGTTTCGAGCACGATGTCGTAGTGGTCGTGCGCCAGGTGCGGCGCAGTCGCCGGCATGATGCGCAGGCTGCCGGACATGCCCAGGTGCGCGATCAGCGTGCCGCGGTCGAGGTCGATCAGCAGGTATTTCGCGCGCCGGCGCACGTCCACCACGCGCTGCGCCGCCAGCTCGCGTTCGAGTCCCGATTCGACCCGCCAACGCAGTCGCGGCTCGCGCAGCACGAAGGCCGTGATCGCACGACCGACGAGCGCTCCGCGAATGCCGCGTCGCGTCGTCTCGACTTCGGGAAGTTCAGGCATGTCGCAGCGGATTATCGACCAGATCTGCAGGTTGGTCGTGACACCGACCGACTGGACGCTGGTCGTTGCCACCAAACCGACGATTCAGCGGCAACGGCCGGCCGGCCGGCAGGCAGGCATTGTCATTGCGGCCCGCGTTTCCGGCCCTCGACAAACGAAGAACCCGCCTCGTGGCGGGTTCTTCTGATCGATCCTGGCGCAGCAGGCCGGTCTCGGGACCGCCCGGCTGGCAGCGATGCCGTTTACTTGATCTTCGCTTCCTTGTACGTCACGTGCTTGCGAGCCTTCGGGTCGAACTTCTTGACCTCGAGCTTCTCCGGGTGGAGCCGCTTGTTCTTGGTGGTCGTGTAGAAGTGGCCGGTGCCGGCGCTCGAAACGAGCTTGATCTTGTCGCGCATGTTGCGTTTCTCCTGCTAGCGGGCCGTCAGACCTTCAGGCCCTGTGCGCGAAGCTCGCCGACGACGACCTCGATGCCCTTCTTGTCAATCGTTCGCATGGCGTTGCCGGACACGCGCAGGCTGACCCAGCGCTTCTCGGTCTCGAGCCAGAAGCGCTGCGTGTGCAGGTTCGGCAGGAAGCGACGGCGCTTGCGGTTGTTGGCGTGGGACACGGTGTTGCCGCTCATCGGCCGCTTGCCGGTGACCTGACAGACTTTCGACATGATGGCTTGATCCTGTGACTGCCGGGACTGGCCTGGACCGGACCCGAAAAACGAGCCGCGTTTTATACCAGTGGCGACCGCTGGAAGCAAGGCTGGGGGCCGTTCCCCGGTGGCTGGTCCCGCCCCGCGGCGCCGGCTCGGCGGCCCGCCCCGGGGCTCGCAACGGGAGCCCTAGAGCAGGCCCCGCTCGGCGAACGACACGCAGGCGCCGTCGCCCACCACGATGTGGTCGAGCACCCGGATGTCCACGAGCGCCAACGCATCGCGCAGTCGCCCCGTGATCAACTCGTCCGCCTGGCTCGGCTCGGCAATACCGGACGGATGGTTGTGAGCCAGGATCACGGCCGCTGCATTGCGACTCAACGCCAGCTTGACCACCTCGCGTGGATGCACGCTTGCCCCGTCGATAGTTCCGCGGAAAACCTCATCAAAAGCGATGACCCGGTGGCGATTGTCGAGAAACAGGCAACAAAAGACCTCATGATCGCGGTCGCGCAGGCGGGCCCGCAGGAAGTCGCGGGTGGCTCGCGGGTTGCCCAGGGCAGGGCCCGCGTGCAGCAGCTCGGCGTAATGCCGGCGCGAGAATTCGAGCGCCGCCTGCAGAAGCGCGAACTTGGCCGCGCCGAGTCCCGGCGTGCGACAGATCGCCTCCCTGTCCGCGGTCAGCAGGCCGCGCACGGAGCGGAACTCGACCAGCAACCCGCGCGCCGTTTCCAGCGCCGACCGGCCTGGTGTACCGGTCTGCAACAGGATGGCGAGCAACTCGGCTTCGGACAGCGCCGCGGCACCGAGCTTGAGCAGTTTTTCGCGCGGCCTCTCGGATTCGGGCCAGAGCGGCAATGGCAACGACATGGGTAGCGACATGGGTTCCTCGTGCGAATCCCATGCTGGCGCGGTCGCCCCGACTCCGCACGATGCAAAATGGCTCAATGCGCCGGAAATGGCGCCGGGAACCGAACTCGCCTCGCGGTGAGGTCGTTGTCGTTCATTCTCGCCTTGCGGTGAGGTCGCTAGCGCTTGCGTCGGGAGACAGGTTTCCGCGGCGTACCGGGGCGCTGCGGCGCCCGGCCACGGCCTGGCGCGGCGTGCGTCAAGGTTTGTCTCGCGGCGAAGCGCTCCCGCAACGCCTTGGCCACGACCGGGTGCACGAACTCCCTCACGTCTCCGCCGAGGCTCGCGATTTCGCGAATCAGCGTCGAAGAAATGAAGTTGAACTGCTCGGTCGGCGTCAGGAACACGGTCTCGACCTGGTCCGTGAGATGCCTGCTCATGGTCGCGAGCTGGAACTCGAACTCGAAATCCGACACGGCGCGCAGGCCGCGCATCATGACGTTCAATCCGCGTTGCCGCGCAAACTCTACCGTGAGGCCGCTGTAGCCAAGCACCTCGACGTTCGGCAGGCCGTCGAGCACCGTCTGCGCGAGCTCGATGCGATTCTCGAGCGGGAACAGGGGCGCCTTGCCGGGATTGGCCGCTATCGCCACGACCACGTGGTCGAAGATGCGGCAGGCGCGCCGCACGAGGTCGTTGTGACCGTTGGTGAAGGGATCAAACGTCCCCGGATACATCGCGCGACTGCCCATGGCGCCCCCCCGTTCGATTGCTTCGTGTTGTCAGGGCGCCTGGCGCCTGGCCAGATGATAGCCGACGTCGCCCGCGCGTTTGCTGCGCACGAGCACCCAGGTCTCCGGCAACGGCGGTTCGCCCTGCGCAGCCGCATTCTCGAGGTAGATCCAGCTGCCGTCACGCGCCCAGCCGCCGCGCTCGAGCGCCCCGCACGCGGGCGCGAGCCACCGCTCGTCGTACGGCGGGTCGAGAAAGACGATGTCGAAGGGGTGCGGAGCGTGCCCGGCCAGGTAGTCGAAGGCGTCGCGACGAACGAGGTGCCCTCGCGCGCAGCCGAGCAGGCCGAGGGCCTGCTCGATCGACTTCGCCGCCGCGGGGTCGCGCTCGACGAACGTCACCTCCGAGGCACCCCGCGACAGCGCCTCGATCCCCAGCGCGCCGCTGCCGGCGAACAGGTCGAGGCACCGGCTGCCGTGAACGTGCATCTGCAGCCAGTTGAACAACGTCTCACGTACGCGGTCGGGGGTCGGCCGGAGCGAGGCGACCGGTGGGAAATGCACCTTACGTCCCCGCCACTCACCGCCAATGATTCTTACTTCGCCACGGCCATGCGGAACGACAGGCGCGCGTCGCCGCGACGTGGCATCGTGCGTGACGTTTGTTGCGTCTGCAAAACGCCCCGGGCGTGAACCCGTTTGATTGTTGCGCGGCATCAGCAGGCGAGCGTAGGCTTCAGGTCGATTGACGATTAACGCGCGATGTTACGCGCGGTCCAAACCGAGGGGAAAAACAAAATGTTCGAGTCCAGGAACAGGCTGTTCGGGCCAGCGCTTGTCGTGCTCGCGGGTATCGCGTTGGGCGGTTGCTCGCCGACGCAGGACGGAGATCCGTCGCCGCCGCCGCCGACCGAAGATTTCAAGGCGCTCTTCAACCCCACGACCGGCGCGCTTCCGCATCCGACGGACCTCTTCTTCTCGGGCTCGACGGACGGCACGTTGAACCTCCCGACCATCGCGTTTCGTCCTGCGTCGATGCAGGCCGCGTTGAACGCCCTGGACGGCTGGTCCACGTCGGCCACGATGTCGACCGGCTTCAGCATGCCGATCCAGCCCGGCACGCTGTCGGCGACTAGCGTTCGTGTCGTCGAGATGTATTTCAGCAACACGACGAAGGCACCGGCGCAGGGCGCCGAATTACCTCCCGGCGTGACGAGCCCGGTGCGGCGCATCCTGACGTTCGGAACCGACTACACGGCCACGGTGTCGGACGACGTCGATTCCGGCGGCAAGTTCGCGCGCATCACACCGCTCAAGCCGCTGACGCCGAGCACCGGCGCAACCAACATCGGTTACCTGGTGATCCTGACCAACGGCATCCAGGAGCCGAACGGCAAGCTGGCGCAACCCGACGACTTTTACGCGGCCATCAAGGCCGCGCCCGCGGATTGCAGCAACTTCACCAACGCGACGCAGAACGGCATCTGCCGGCTGACCAAGGCACACCTCTCGGTCGCCGCCGCCATCGGCACACCGGCGGCCAATGTGGTCCTCACGTGGAGCTTCACGACGCAGTCGGTCGACGACACGTTCAACGTGCTCGCACTCACGGCCACGCCGCAGCCGACCATCGTCGTCCCGACTGGGCTCACGACGCAGATGGTGAATCCGGCGTTCGCCGGCAAGGCCAACATCTACGTGGGCTCCACGCGGGTGCCTTACTACCTGACGCCGGCGGCGTCGCCGACGGATCGCACTTCGGTGCTGACGAAGTTCTGGACCGCCGCAGGTCCTTCTCCGGTTCCGGGCCTCGACCCGACGAGCCGGAACCTGACGCGCTTCAATCCACTGCCCGCGAAGGTGGCCGACCAGACGATTCCGCTGCTCGTCACCGTGCCGAACGCAACGGCGGCGGGCGGAGCCTGCGTCAAGCCGGCCACCGGCTGGCCGGTGGCGATCGTCCAGCACGGCATCACGGGTAACCGCACGCAGGCGCTCACGATGGCGGATTCGTTCGCCGACGCCTGTTTCGTCGTCGCCGCCATCGACCTGCCATTGCACGGCCTGGTCAACACGACGAGCCCGCTCTATTGCTCGGCAACCAATCCGGCATGCGTCGGCGCGCGGGAGCGAACGTTCGACGTGGACTTCGTCAACAACACGACCGGGGCCGCGGTTTCCGACGGCATTATCGACTCGTCCGGAGCGCATTTCATCAATCTGCCCAGCCCGCTCACCGGGCGAGACAACCTTCGGCAGGGTGAAGCCGACCTGATTACGCTCGCGAAGTCGATTGGCACGCTCGACATCGATGGCGGCGGGGCCGACATCGACCCGACGCGCGTGAGCTTCGTGGGTTTGTCGCTCGGCGCGATCTCGGGCGCTACCACGCTGCAGTATTCCCCCGACATTCGCACGGCGACGCTTTCGGTGCCGGGCGGCTTGATCACGCGGCTGCTCGTGGAGTCGCCGACCTTCGGACCAAGCATCATCGCGGGCGTCGGCGCGTTGGGCCTGGTGAACAACTCGTACCTGTTCAACCTGTTCTTCCGCGACTTCCAGGCGGTCATCGATGCGGGCGACCCGATCAACCACATCAAGGCCGCGCAGACAGTACGACCCGTCCACCTCGCCAAGGTCCTGGGCGACACGGTGATCCCCAACAGCGCGACGGACCGGCTCATCACAGCCGGGGGCCTGCGCAAGGTGAACACGGTGGGACCCAATGCTGTGGGTCCAGGTACGGGCGCGTACGTCACGTTCACCAGGGGATCGCACGGCACCTTGTTCGACCCGACGGCCAGCCTGGCCGCGACGGTCGAGATGCAGAAGCAGGCCGTCCTGTTCGCGGCCTCGGCCGTGCAGCCCGGTGGCCCGTTCGTGGTGGTGACCGACACGTCGGTGATCGAGCCCTGATGCGCTAGGGACTCGCAGGAGTCGAGACGAAGGGCGGGAGCGATCCCGCCCTTCTTTTTTTCATCCGTTACAATCCTGCCTTCGCAGCTGGAGCCGCACGCGCAACCTCACATGGGACTGTTCAATTTCCGTTCGAACAAGGCTGGCGGTGACGGCAAGCCCGCGGACGCCCTGGAGGCCGCAGGACTCGAGCCTGTGCAGGCTCCGGCCGCGACGATGGCTGCCACGCCGCCCGGCCGTCGGGCCGGACTGATCGCCCGGCTGCGCGCGAAGCTGAATCGCGGCAACTCCTGGCTCACGTACGACCTCGCGAACCTGTTGCCTGGCGGCAAGATCGACGATCACGTGCTCGACGAACTCGAGACGCGCCTGATTGCGGCGGACGTCGGCATCGAAACGACGGAGAAGATCCTCGGCTCGCTGCGCGGCCGCGTGCAACGCAACGAACTCGCGGATCTCGACGCGCTGCTCGGTGCGTTGCGCACGGCGATGCTGGAAATCCTGGCTCCGGTCGCGAAACCGCTCATCGTGGAGGCGGCGCACAGGCCCCATGTCGTGCTCGTCGTCGGCGTGAACGGTTCCGGCAAGACGACGACGATCGGCAAGCTCGCGCATCGATTCAAGGCCGAGGGACGCACGATCGTGCTCGCGGCGGGCGATACGTTTCGCGCCGCGGCCATCGAGCAGTTGCAGGTCTGGGGCGAGCGCAACGGCGTGCCCGTGATCGCGCAGGCGGCCGGCGCCGACCCAGCCGCCGTCACGTTCGACGCGTTGCAATCGGCGCGCGCGCGTGGTGCCGACGTCATGATCGCCGACACTGCGGGCCGGCTGCACACCCAGGGCAACCTCATGGAGGAACTCAAGAAAGTGAAGCGCGTGCTGGGCCGGCTCGATCCAGCTGCCCCGCACGAGGTGCTGCTCGTGCTCGATGCGAGCCAGGGACAGAATGCGCTCGCGCAGGCGCGGCAGTTCCACCAGGCGGTGGGCGTGACGGGCCTCGTCATGACCAAGCTCGACGGCACGGCGAAGGGCGGCATCGTGCTCGCGATCGCGGACACGCTCAAGTTGCCGATCCGCTTCATCGGCGTCGGCGAGTCGGCCGAGGATTTCGACGCGTTCGATGCCGGCGCATTCGTCGAGGCCGTGCTCGCACCCACACGCGCCGGCGGCGGCGCCGCATGATCCGCTTCGATCGTGTATCGAAACGCTACGCCAATGGCCGCGAGGCGCTGAGCGAACTCTCGCTCGACATCCCGCGCGGCGAGATGGTGTTCCTGACCGGTCATTCCGGGGCCGGCAAGAGCACCCTGCTGAAGCTGATCGCACTGATCGAGCGGCCGACGCGCGGCACGCTCGTTGTGAACGGCCAGAACACGTCCGCCGTGCCGCGTGCAAGGATTCCCGCGTTCAGGCGCCAGATCGGCGTCGTGTTCCAGGACCACAAGCTGCTGATGGACCGGCCGGTCTACGACAACGTGGGCCTGCCGCTCGTGATCGCGGGCGTGCCGGAGAAGGAAATCCAGAAGCGCGTGCGCGCGGCGCTCGACCAGGTCGGGCTGCTCGGCAAGGAACGCACCCGGCCGATCGAACTCTCGACCGGCGAGCAGCAGCGCGTCGGCATCGCGCGGGCCATCATCGCCAAGCCCGCTTTGCTGATCGCCGACGAGCCCACCGGCAACCTCGACCCCGACCTCGCGATCGAGATCATGAACATCTTCAAGCGATTCAACGAGGTCGGTGTCACGGTGCTCGTCGCGAGCCACGACGTGCACCTCATCGAGCGCTACGGCAATCGGCGCGTCATGCTCGCCGACGGCCGCGTGAGCGGGGGCGGCGACGCGCCTGCGGCCGCGATCGAGCTGCCGTCGATCCGGGTGGACTGATCCGCATGAAGCAGTGGCTCGAACGGCACGCACAGACCCTCGTCGGCTCGCTGGGGCGCCTCTGGCAGCAACCCTTCGCGACGCTCCTGACGATCCTCGTTATCGGGATCGCGCTCGCGCTGCCCGCCTGCCTGCACGTGCTGGTGCAGAACGTGCGGGAGGCGAGTGGCGGCTGGAGCAACGCGCTCGACATCTCCGTGTACATGAAGCAATCGGCATCGCTCGACCAGGCGCGCCGCGCCGCGGATCGCATCCGGCAGCGGCGCGACGTCGACGAGGTGACGATCATCGAGGCCGACGAGGCGCTGGCCGAGTTTCGGCGCAACTCGGGCTTCGGCGAGGCACTCGACGCGCTGAAGAGCAATCCGCTGCCGCACGCGCTGATCGTGCGGCCGGACACGGAATTTCGGGAGGCCGCGATGATCCAGGCGCTCACCGCGGAACTGCGCAAGATCGACGGCGTTGACATCGTGCAGCTCGACACGGAGTGGGTCAGCCGTTTCAACGCGATACTCGACGTGATCCGGCGGGGCGTGCTGCTCGCGGCAGGGCTCTTTGCGCTCGGCATCCTCGTCATCGTGGGCAACACGATCCGGCTCGACATCGAGAACCGCCGTGACGAGATCGAGGTGACGAAGCTCGTCGGCGGCAGCGACGCGTTCGTGCGACGGCCGTTTCTCTACAACGGCGTCTGGTACGGGCTGGGCGGGGCGCTCGTCGCGGGACTGATTGTGCTGGTCGTGGTGCTGGTGCTCGCCGACCCGGTGCGACGCATCGCCGGCCTGTATGGCAGCAACTTCCAGCTGCATGGCATCGGCGCCGCCGGGTGGCTTGCGCTGCTGCTGGGCGGTGCCCTGCTCGGGTGGTTGGGATCCTTTATCGTCGCGACGCGCGAGTTGCGTGAAATCGAGCCGAAGTAACGGCGACGGCAGGGTTCTGCGCGTATGCGATCACAGGCAAGTTATTGTTTTATAAAATATTTTTCCATCCAAGATCGCCCGAGGAACCCTCAACCGGCTTAGCACTCTAATCGGCTGACTGCTAATATTGGCAGCGAGCACATCCGAGGCACGACACTACCGATGACACCGACCACCGCACTTGTACCGCGCAGCCCCACCGACCTTGCCCTGATCGGGCCGATCGGCAGTTTCGACGCGTATGTCGATACGGTGAGCCGCATCCCGGTGCTGAGCCGCGAGGAAGAGTTCGCGCTGGCAACACGCCTGCGCACGGACGACGACCTCGATGCGGCGCGCCGGCTGGTAATGTCGCACCTGCGCTTCGTGCTGCACATCGCGCGCGGCTATGCCGGCTACGGCCTGCCGCTCGGCGACCTCGTGCAGGAAGGCAACGTCGGCCTCATGAAGGCGGTGAAGCGCTTCGATCCGGCCGTCGGCGTGCGCCTCGTGTCGTTCGCGGTGCATTGGATCCGCGCCGAGATCCACGAATACGTCCTGCGCAACTGGCGGCTCGTGAAGATCGCCACGACCAAGGCGCAGCGCAAGCTGTTCTTCAACCTGCGCAAGTACAAGCGCAACCTCGGCTGGTTGTCCGCGGAGGAAACCACGGCCGTTGCGCGCGACCTCGGCGTTTCCGAGCGCGACGTGAGCGAGATGGAGCGGCGGCTTTCGTCGCGCGACATCTCGTACGATCCGTCGCCGGATGCGGGTGACGACGAAGAATCCTATTCGCCGTCCGCGTACCTGCCGGCGCCCGACGCCGACCCGGCCGTGGCCGTAGAGCGCGCGGAGTGGGACGACGACGTGACCGACAAGGTCGCCGACGCGGTCGCCCAACTGGATGCGCGCAGCCAGGCGATCCTGCGCGCGCGCTGGATGGACGAACAGAAGGCCACGCTGCACGAACTCGCGGACCGCTTCGGCGTGTCCGCCGAGCGCATCCGCCAGATCGAGGCCAACGCGATCAGGAAGCTGAAAAAGCTGGTCGTCGAAGCGGCCTGACGCACATGCGGCCCTCGCACGCGGTTGCGTGTGAGGGCCCTGGTTTCTTCCGGTGCGGCAACCGGTCTCGCGCAATCCGGACCGGTTGCGGCGCGCCGCTGGCTGCCAGGCGGCCTCAGCCTTCCTTCGCCTTCTGCACGCTCTCCTGCGTCACCGGCACGATCGTGATCTCGACGCGTCGGTTCTGCGCGCGCCCGGCGTCCGTATCGTTCGACGCGATCGGGTGCCCTTCCCCGGCGCCCACCGTCACGATGCGCGTGCGCGCGACGCCGTGCCCGGACAGGTAGGCCGCGACGCTGTTCGCACGCCGGTCGGACAACTGCAGGTTGTAGGCATCGCTGCCGACGCTGTCGGTATGACCAGCCACTTCGATGATGGTCTTGTCGTATTCGGCCAGCGTCGCGGCGACCTTGTCGAGGACGGGGAAGAACTGCGCATTCAGGTCGGCGCTGTTGAACGCAAACGTCACGCCGCCCGGAACGTCGAGCGTAATGTTGTCGCCGTTGCGGACGACGTCCACGCCGGTGCCGGCCATCTGCTCGCGCAGCTCGGCCTCCTGCTTGTCCATGTAATACCCGACCGAGCCGCCCACGAGCGCGCCAGCCGCCGCGCCGATCATCGCCGCCTGGAATTTGTCGTTGCCGCCGGTCAGGAGCCCGATCACCGCGCCGGCGGCGGCCCCATAGCCCGCGCCCTTTCGGGTCTTCTCCTTGTCCGGGCTCGTGGCGATGTCCTGCATCGGTGCGCAGGCGCTGAGCGCCAGGGCCGCCGTGGCCAACATCGCGACGATCCGGGTCTTGTGGGTTGCAGGCATGAACTGGCTCCTCGTGCGTGCCGGGCGCCACGCGCGCCGGCGAGTTGAGACTATCCGCAGGCCGGCCGTCCGGCCCGGCACGGGAATCTAACGCAATGCGGCCGCGTCGGTTGACGCGTCGGGCTTCGTTGACCCGTGCACGGCGCCCGGCGGCGCCCGGGCCGCTCGTGAAACAAGCTCTGTCAACCTGCCCTTGATACCGGATCCCTGGCAGCCGCCCGCCACCATGCGCTTTCTCAAGAGGTGCTTGATACCGGCTCCACGGCAGCGGCCCGCACGGCCGCAGTCACGGCCCGGTGGACATCGACCAGCAGTGGATCCGGCAACAGCTCGTCGTGGCCTGCCAGGCGCGCCAGCGCGTGCGCCGCCGCCATCAGCATGCCGTCCGTGAAGCGCGTCGCGCCGGCTTCGAGCGCGCCCTTGAAGAGCCCGGGAAACCCGGAAACGTTGTTGATGCTCTTGCCGTCCGCAGCAAAGACGGCGCCGCGCTCCAGTGCCACGACGGGCTCGATCTCGCAGTCAGGGTTCGACAGCGCAAAAATGATCTGTCCCGCGCGCACCCATTCCGGCCGTATCAGTCCGCGGACACCGGTGGTCGCGATGACGATGTCGGACCGGGCCATGACCTCCTGCAGGCTGGCCGGCTCACCTCCGAGGCCACGCAGCCGCCGCAACGCATCGTCGCGCAGGTCGGTACCGAGCAGGCGTCGCACCCCATGCGCGCGCAGCAGGCGTGCGATGCCAAGACCCGCGGCGCCGAGACCCACCTGCCCCACCACCGATCCGTGCAGGTCACGACCGACCCGTTGCGTCGCGCTCAACAGGCCCGCGAGCGCCACGACGGCTGTGCCGTGCTGGTCGTCGTGCAGGACCGGGATGACGAGCCGGCGCACGAGTTCGTTCTCGATCGCGAAGCACTCGGGTGCGGCGATGTCCTCCAGCTGGATGGCCCCGAACGACGACGCGATGGCCGCGACCGTCTCGATGATGCGGTCCGGGTCCTTCGAGTCGATCAGGACCGGCACCGCCGTGATGCCCACGAGCGCGGCGAACAGTGCGGCCTTGCCCTCCATGACCGGCAGGCCCGCGAGCGGACCAATGTCACCGAGACCCAGGATTGCCGTACCGTTCGTGACGACGGCGACCGTGTTCGGCCGGTTGGTATACAGCGCCGCCTTCGCGGGGTCGTCGCGGATCGCGAGGCAGACGCGCGCGACCCCCGGCGTGTAGATGTCGCGCAGGATCTGCTTGGTCGTGATCTGCAGCGACGGCCGCATGTGGATCTTGCCGCCTTTGTGGCGATTGAACACGCGGTCCGACTTGCCGACGAAGCGCGCGTTCGGCAGGGCGTCGATGCGCGCGTAGAAGTGCGGGCTCGCCGCTTCGTCGATCTCGACGGTGATTTCCCAGAGCGTGCGGCCCTGCTCGCGCCGCAGCGACTGCAGGTGCTCGATCACGAGTTGCTCGTCGGCGATGACCTGCAGCACGCTCGCGAGCGAACCCGGCTGGTGCACCGTTTCGACGAGGTATATCTCGGGGATCTTCATGCGGGTAACGCTGCGCAGGGTCCGCAAGCATAGAACCCCGGGGTGTCCGCGGCCACCGGTGCGCAGGCGGATGGCCGAAGTCTGTAACATTGCGGCCCGCCTGCCTGCTGCGCCCGCACAAGGAGTGCGCCATGCCCACCCGAACCGTCCTGTCCGCACGCGTGGGCCCGGTGCTGCTGGCGGCGCTGCTTGCCGTCCTGCTTCTGTCGGGGTGCACGGACAAGCGGATGGAACCCGCGCAACAGGCGATTGCGGAAGTCGAGGCCGCGCTGAAGTCGGCAGGCACGGAACCTGCCAAGTACACACCGAGCAGGCTCAAGGACGCGATGGACGAGGTCGGCAGTCTCAAGCTCCTGTTCGAGGAAAAGGATTACGCCGGCGTGCTCGCCCGGGCCCCGGCGGCGCTTGCCGCTGCGAAGGCGCTGCCGGCGCAAGCCGCCGCGCGCAAGGGCGAACTGCTTGCGACGCTGGCGCAGGAATGGAGCACGCTCGAGACGGCAGTCCCGGCCGAGATCGAGGCGGTACGCAGGCAGGTCGAGGACCTGACGCGATCGCGCAAGCTGCCGGAAGGCTCGACGCCCGAAATGCTCGAGGCGGCGCGCACGGGTATCGACGACGCCCGCGAGTTGTGGGACCGCGCAGTGGCCGAACACGCCGCCGACCGCCTCGAAGAGGCGCTGACTTACGCCGGCCAGGCCCGGCAGCGAGCCAGCAGCCTCGGCGCAGCGGTCGGGATGGCGCCGCCAGGCGAGCCGCTCAAGTAAAATCCCGCGTCCCGCGATTCCAACGCCCAGACAGCCGGAGGCCATCGTGCCCGCCAACGCCCTGAACCCGCTCGACCTGTACGACGTTCGCGCTGCCCTGAGCGACGAGGAACGCATGGTGCAGGACTCGGTCGCCCGCTTCGTGGACGACGCGGTCCTGCCCATCATCCGGCAGCACTTCGAGGACCACACATTTCCGCGTGAACTGGTCAGCGAACTTGCCGGTCTCGGGCTGTTCGGCAGCTCACTCGAAGGCTACGGCTGCGCCGGCATGAACTCGGTGAGCTACGGCCTGATCTGCCAGGAACTCGAGCGCGGCGATTCCGGCTTGCGCAGCTTCGTCTCCGTGCAGTCCTCGCTGTGCATGTACCCGATCCACACCTATGGCAGCGAAGTTCACCGGCAGCGGTACCTGCCCGCCATGGCGCGCGGCGAGCTGATCGGCTGTTTCGGCCTGACCGAGCCGCACGGCGGTTCCGACCCGGTCAACATGAAGACACACGCGAAGCGTCGCGGCGGCGACTGGGTGTTGAACGGCGCCAAGATGTGGATCACCAATTCGCCGATCGCGGACGTCTTCGTGATCTGGGCGCGGACCGAGGAAGGTATTCGCGGCTTCCTTGTCGACAAGGGCACCAGGGGGCTCGCGGCGCCGGAAATCGAGAAGAAATTCTCGCTGCGCGCGTCCGTCACCGGTGCGATCTTCCTCGAAGACGTGGTCGTGCCGGAAGCGAACATGCTGCCGGGCAGCGTCGTCGGGCTCAAGGCGCCGCTGTCCTGCCTGACGCAGGCGCGCTACGGCATCACCTGGGGCGTCATTGGTGCTGCGCAGGCCTGCCTGCACGAAGCACTGGACTATTCGAAGTCGCGCGTGCTCTTCGGGCGTCCGATCGCCGCGACGCAGGCCGTGCAGATCCGGCTGGCCGAGATGGGGCGCAAGATCACGACGGCGCAACTGCTCTCGCTGCAGCTCGGACGCCTGAAGGACGCGGACCGGATGTCGCCGTCGCAAGTATCGCTCGCGAAATGGCACAACTGCCGTGCGGCGATCGAGGTGGCGCGCGACGCGCGCGACATTCTCGGCGGCTCGGGCATCAGCGCGGAGTACGTGCCGATCCGCCACGCACTCAACCTCGAGAGCGTCATCACCTATGAGGGCACGGAAACGATCCATCAGCTGACGATCGGCCGCGAGCTGACGGGCATCAACGCGTTCTGAGGGTGACGCTGCGCTCCAGCCCGCGACCGGCGCGGGCACACGGACGGCGGCCGATTCGATAGGCGGCCACGCCGTCAGCGCTTGCGTGCGACGGCGTACTCGACGGTGACCACCGCCTTCACGAGTTTCTCCACCGTGCTGGTGTCGTAGCTGCCGTAGTCGGCGGTCTCCGTGGAGTTGGGTGCCGTGATCTGGAACACGCCCTGCGAGGCCGAGCGCAAGGCACCTACCGTCACGCCGCTGTTCGCGGCGAACTGTTCGGCGCGCAGCTGCGAGTCCTTGGTGGCCGCCCCGATCAAGCGCACCTTCACGCTGTTCAGGTCGTTGTAGAAATACTGCGGCGGCATCGAATTGATCGGCACCCCCTCGCTGATCAGGCGCGACGCCTCGGTCGCGATGCGGCCGATCAATGGCACGTCCGTCGAGGTGACCTCGAACGAGCGGCTGAGTTCGTAGCCGAGCACGCGACCGGTCTGCACGCCACTTGGGCCGAACTCGAACAGCGTCTGCGTCGTGACGGGCCCTGGCTGCAACCGGGCGTTCGATCCGGCCAGCGTCTCGACGAGTTTCACGACGCGCGCGGAATGCGTCTCGAGGCTGCGATAGGTCGACTGGAGATCGGCACCACGCATGCTGACGATCGCGCGCCAGGCGCCGGCGTCCGACGCGACTCTCTCCTCGGCGTAGCCCTTGACGGTGATCTTGTCGCCGGCGAGCTTGATGCGTTCCAGGCTGCCCGCGACGATCCACGCGGCGAGCACGAGCCCGATCGCGAGTGTCGCGCCGAGCAGCAGGAGCCCGACGGTGGTTTGCCCGGATTGTTGGCGTGGTGTGCTCGGCGCACGCAGGCTCGACGGCATGGCGGACTCCAGTAGATGAGGGGAATCATGCCGCATCCATGTCGACAAACTTTACGAATCGCGCGCAAGGACCGTCACCCGCCGGATCGGGGTGACCGATGCGTATTGCAACCTCACGAATTCATTAGTATTTTTCTCGATGGCACGGGCCTTGCTACATGACTCGTGTCCTTCATGGCCACACCCCTAACAACAAACGGTGGGCGAAGGATGGGCAAGCCAGCTCCAGGGAGAGAACTGTCCGCCGGGGGAATCGATCGGAAGGTACGACGAAGAACAGGGACCGCCCAAGAAAACCCAACAAGCCGGGGCGCGCACAAGTAGAACAACGACAACAAGAAGAAGAAAGAATCGCCCGATGGATGACGACAGCCCCGCGCAAGCGGGGCTTTTTTCTTTCGAACAGCCTGAACTCTTCGTTCGCGAGCTGCGTGAGTGTTTCCGGCCCCTCCGCTGACGTTCGCGCGGATTCACGTGCCGTGGACGTCGATCGCGAGCAGGCGATCCCCGGCTTCGATCACGAGTTTGCGATCACGCCAGCAACCGATGCGCTTGCCGGCACGTCGCACCTCGACGACGAGCGTGCCGTCGATCTCGCGCGCAAGCTTGCCGACTTCTTCCGGTCGTGGCGCACGCTCCACCAGTTGGCATTCGCCGTGGTACGACACCAGGTCGGACATGAACTCGACCGTCCCGTGCGTCGCCACCGCGTCCGCCATCAGGAAACCGCCGAAGCGCTGTGGCGAGACGATCTCGTCCGCGCCACCCGCGCGCACGAGCTTGACGTTCTCGGGCTCCTGCACGCTCGCGATGATGCGGACGTTGCGTGCCAGCGCGCGCAGCATCAACACGATGAGAACCGTCGTGTCGTCACGGCCCACGCTCACGATCACCGAGTGCGCGCGCTCGATTCCGGCCATGTGCAGGATCGCCTCGCTCGACGCATCGCCGTGAAAGCAGATGAATCCGCGCTCCGCGGCCCGGGCGGCTTCCTCGCGATCCGGCTCGATGACCGCGATCTGTTCCGGCCGCCAGCCGCGCAGCAGCAGCTCGTTCGCCGCGATCGAACCGGCGTGACCATAACCACACAGGATCACGTGATCCTGCAGTTCCCGTTGCAATCGCATGACGCGCCATTCCTCGATGAGTCGCTGGATGATGAGCTGATACGCGGTGCCCAGGAAGAGCAGCCAGACGAAGATCCGCACCGGTGTCACGAAGAATGCGTCGATGAGCCGCGCCTGGTCGGAGACGGGCACGATGTCCCCGTAGCCGACCGTCGTGATCGTGACCATCGTGAAATAGAACACGTCGATCAACGACACGTGCCCGTCGATGTTGTCCTGCAGGCCGTTGCGGTCGAGCACGAACACGCCGAACACGGCGGCCACGAGCAGCAACACGAGTCCAGCCCGCAGCAGCAGGGTGACTTCCGGCGGCGCCGCGGCCCGCCGGATCAGGATCGGTGGCGCGCTCTCGCCGCGCTCGGCGCGAATGCGTCGCATCGTGCGGCGCACCCGGCCGAACCGCACGGGGCGGTCGCGTTCAGGCGCCATCGCCCGGAGTCTCCGGTGCGGCAGCGGCTCGCGCCGGCCGATACGAGTACCAGAGTCGTCCCGCGGCGAACGCGTCCCACGCCGATCGCACCCAGCGCACGAGCGCGAAGCTCAGCCACAGCGCCCACGCGAGCATCGCCGCTTTGTAGTACCAGATCGACACGGACACCACGGCGGGACGCGGCAACTCGTCTTCGAGGCGATCGTGGAACCACGACAGCATCGTGCCGCCACTGCCGGCGCCGTCGATGCGCATGTCGGGCGTGCCGAGCAGTCCGTTCGGTATCGCGGCCACCAGGCTGCCGAGCGCGACGATCGTCAACACGGCGAGCGCCACCTGCACGGCGTTGAACACCCACGGCGCCACGTCACCTGCCCAGCCGCGGCGCCAGCGCATCGCGAATGCCCAGGCCGCGAAGATGAGCAGTACCGACCACGAGAACGTGCTGAGTCCGAGCCCGACGAGCAGCCACTCGCGCGTCGCGAGCGGACTTGCGGACAGTCGGCCGAGTGCCACGGCCAGCACGATAAAGACCACGAGCTCCGCCCAGTACAGCACCGCCGGTCCCACCCCGCCGCCGCCGGCGAGGAGGATCCAGCGCGTGTCGGGCAACGCGATCGTGGTGGTCACGTTGCTGACCGGCGTGCCGAGCACGACGGGCTCCGGCCGCGTGACGATTGCAGGAGCACGATCGGCTTGCCACTCGAGCGCAAGCTCGTGCTCGCCTGGCTGTACCGGCAGCGCGAGCTTGCCCTTTTCCGCGTGCAGGGCCAGCGGTTGCCCGTCCACCGTTACGGACGTCAGGCGCGCGTGCTGCGGGATCTGCACGTCCTGGCGCCCGCCCTGCGTGCTGCGATACGCGATCTGCAGCACGGTGTCCTGCGCGCGTTGCCCGGCCGTCACCTGCTGCCGGACCCGCTCGATGGCGATGCTCGCCCCTGGCACCGGTGCCGGACGCGCGACCTCGATGTCGAGCGATTCGCCCGGACGTGGCGCGAAGCGGTGCAGCGTCTGCTCCGGCGCAGCGGGATCCGCGAACACTTCCGGCGTTCCGCTGAACGTCGTGCGCCACATCGAACCCGGATCGACGTGCCACGACTCCGACCACGCCGAGCCAGGTGCGGTCCGCAGTTCCAGCTTGTCCGCAATCGCGAGCGACGATTGCCACTGCACCTGGCCAACGTCCGCAGGCATCGAAACCGTCACGCTGCCATCGCGTACCGGCAGGTTGGCCGTCTGCACGGACTCGCCAGGCAGCAGTGGCAGGTCGAGCGTGAAAGCGCCCTGCTCTGGCGCAACCCGCTCGACAGTGGTGCGCGCGGTCCAGCGGCCGAGCCCTAGCGTCAGGACGCGACGCACGTGCACGAAGGGCGGAAATTCGTCCGTTGCGCGCCCCGACGCAGGCAGGCCATTCGCCGTGGACTTGCCTCCAGCCCGCCGCGTCAGCGTCACTGAATCGGCCAGCAGGCGGCTATCGTCCACGCCGCTCGCCTGCCAGCGCGCCGCTTCGATGCGCACGCGGGCCGGTCGCTGCGCGAAGACGACGCGCAGCGAGTCGGTTGCGGCGACACGGCCCCGCAACACGACGGCGTGCACGCCGGATTCGAGCGCGAGGATCGGCCGGCCCGAGTCGTCCCGGCCGAGCCCCGCCGCCTCGGCGCCATCGACACGCACCGTGTCGAGCGTCCAGTGCCGCGCGGCGTAGGGCAGCGTCAGCACCGCGCGGGACTGCGCGTGCGCCTCGAGCGCAATCTCGAGCACCTCGTCCTCGCCCATGCGCAGCGTCGCGCCCGGCATCGAGACGCAGGCCGGCGCGCAGGCAGGCGGTCGCGTCAGCCGTTCCTTGAGTTCCGCGAGGATTTCCGGCGACGGAGTTTGCGCGCGAACAGGCGCGGGCAGCCCGGCCGCCACGAGCCCGAGCAGCAGCATCGCTGCGGGCGGCAACAAACTGCTGCGCGGCAACCATCGGTCGAGCGCGCCCCAGCGCATGCCGGCATACGACTCGCGCAACAGCAGCACGAACAGGACGGCCAGCAGCACGCACGCAGCCAGGCGCCACACGCTGACGGCCGCCGGCCCGAGCACGAGCAGCCGCAACGACTGCGTCGGTTCGATCGGGCCGCTCCATTCGATGCGGTGCGACGCGTAGGACCACTGCGGCACGCCCGGACCGCTCTGCAGCACTGTTCCAGGCGCATATGCCGCCACGGCGCGGGGCGGAGGTGGCGCGGGCGACGGCGATGCGGCCACCTTGCGCGCGGAGTCCACACGCTGCCGCACGGCCAGCTCTCTCACGCCGGCATCCTGGGCCATTTCGTGCGACATCACCTCTGCCGGCGCTGCAATGGGCGCGTCCGCCGGAGTCGTGAATGCACCGCCGGCAGCAAAGTACGACGCGGGCTCGAGTTGAGGAAAGAACGCGAGCCTCGCCTGGTACAACACGAATGGCACGAGTGCGACGAGCACTGCCGCGAAAGCGAGATTGCGCCAGGCGCGCGCCCACGACCTGAATCGTCCTGGGGGGATCGCGCGCGCGATCGCAATCGCAATGAACAGGTTCAGGAACAGCCACGTCACGGCGTGCTGCTCGTGGTGCGCGAGTGCCAGCGCTGCGAGCGCGATCATCGCGACCGCAGGGCCAGCCACGCGAAACGCCGCGGCCACGACGAGCAGCACGATGAATATGTCCAGCAGTTGCCAGCGATTGAGCCAGGCGCTCGGTGAACGGTCCGAGCCCAGCGCCGCGAGCAGCCGATGCCCGGGCGGCAGGTGCAGCGTCATGCCGAGCCCGGCGAGGCGCGCGTCCCAACCCGACGCCGCCAATAGTCCGCCGCGTGTCGCAACACGACCGATGGCTTCGAGGTCGACGCCGGGTGAACGCCATTCGACACCAGCGCTGCCCGCGTCCGTGCCTCGCGTGACGAGCAGTGGTTCGTCGCCACTGCGCGCGCCCTGCAGTTCGAACGGCGCCTTCATGTCGAGTCGCCAGCCCTGCTGCATCTCGCCCGAAACGTGATCGCGGAACGTGAAGCCCGGATCCTCAAAATCGCGCCAGAGGTCGCGCTGCACGGTGAGACGATTCAGGTCCTGTCCCACGAAGCCTCGGCTGCGCTCCACGACGCGCAGCGATGTGCCAGTGCCGACGCGGTATGCGGGCAACGCCTGCCACTCGCCGGGCACGTCGGCCTGTGCCGGATCGATCGGCGGCGCGCCTTCGAGCGACGCCACGCGCAGCCGATCCATGGCCGCGAAACTCCAGACCTCGCCGGCTGCTCCCGGCACTGCGCGAACGTCGATCGAGTCGAGCGCGCCCTGGGCACGCGCGCCCAGCTCGAGCGACCACCGGCCTGGACGCACCTGCACGCGCAGGCGCCCGTCTGCCTCGAGCCGGGCCGGCAGCGGCGTCTGCAACCGCGTCGGTGCAAAGCCTGCCGGCAGCAAGGGCCCGACGTATTCCTCGCGCGGCTCGCCCGCGACGTCCAACGTCAGCCGCGTGTCGAGCTGGCCCGGCAACGTATCGGTCAGCTTGCGATGGATGCGCAGGGCGAGGTTATTGGCCTGCGCGATTCGGGGTGCCCGCGTGCCGAGGCGCAGGATGCCCCTGGAAAATTCGAGGTCGTGCACGGGCTGTCCGGCCACGGCCAGCGACACGATGCCCGCGGTCGGCGGCACCGGGAGCGCATCCGGCATTCGCGGCCACGGCACGTTGCCCGTGATCGAGTAGGCGCCTTCGGTTTCGAGCCAGAGCGACGGACGCCCGTCGCGGTCGACGACCGCGACCGGCGCGCCATCGGCACGCACGCCCTGCGGCCAGTATTCCGCTGTGCCTGGCAGTGCCACCCAACCGGGCGCAAAAACGCGAACCTGTTCGTGAAAGGACGCGCCGGTCGCACCCGCCTCGACGCGAAGCGCCCCTACCCAGTGGCAGATCCGGCTTGCGGGCAGTGTCGGGTCGAGCCCGCTGACGTACGGGCATCGCAGGAACTCGCTGCCGTCGAGCGCCCAGGCTTGCCACGCCCGCAATTCGACCGGCAGGCCATCCTCGACCGCGCCGCCCTGGGCGAACGCTGCCCGCGAGACGTCGAGGCCGACCACGCAGGCGGTCGTGACCAGCAATACCGAGGTGATGAGACCGGACCGCCGCATGCGTGCCCCCGCAGGACGGCAAGCGGCCGCCCGATTAGTTTGCGGCGACTATAACGCAGCGCGATCCCGGGTCCGGGCAGCGGGCGCGCAGGCGGAAGGACGCGCAGCGCTCAGGCGACGGCGATCGGCGCCAGTTCGTAACCGATGACTTCGCGCGTCTGCGGATCGACGATCGGCGTGCCGCTGTTATAGCGGCCGGCGACCCGCGCCCTGCGCAGGAGGTTGCGATCGGGGACGAGATTTCGCAGCGCCAGCCCACCGTGCGGATCCTGCACGAACGCCGTCACGAGCGGGCTCGGGCTGCCCCCGTGGGCCGGCTCCGGGAACAGGAGGGCGAGAACTTCGGACTCGTCTGGGCTGGACACCGTAACTCTCGGTTTAATGACTGCTGTGGCCAGAGCCAAGCAACATGCATGCCACCCGAAAACCGGCGTGGCGCCTGGGGCCCCGGGTGCCGGTGCGGTCGATAACTGACGCTCGACGTCATCGAAGCGACCGGCCGGGTCCAAACGTGACAAAGTTCGGTGACCCGCTTCCTGGCGCCGGGCGCATCGCACAAGCCACGCGTTAAGTAAGATTCGCGCCGGTTAAAATCAACGCAACGAACGGCCAGCCGATCCGCGAGAGCAACCATGACTGCACCGAATACCGCCCTCCCGGAGCTGATCGCCCACCGCGGCAATGCCGCGGAATTCCCCGAGAACACGCTGCAGGCCCTGGAGTCCGCCGTCGAACTGGGCCTTCGCTACGTCGAATTCGACGTCCAGCTGACGCAGGACAAGGTACCCGTCGTGTTTCACGACTCCGACCTGGCGCGCGTAGCCGATCGACCCGAGTGCGTGCACGACATGACGTGGGCTGAACTCGCCGAGACGCCCGTCGGCGAAATCAGCCGGTTCGGCCGCCAGTTCGCATTCACCTGTCCGCCGTCGCTCGCGCAGGCCGTCGATGCCATCGCCGGCTGGGGTGGCGTCACGGCATTCGTGGAGGTAAAGCGCTCCAGCCTGCGCCGGTTCGGGCGCGAAACGGTGTTGAACCGCATCGCGGAGGTGTTGCGCCCGGTGCTCGACCGCTGCGTGCTGATTTCGTTCGACCTGCCGAGCGTCAAGATCCTGCGCATGATGACGGGGGCCCGCGTCGGCTGGGTCGTGGACCGCTACGACGACGCGGCCCGGACCAACGCGACCACTGTCGCGCCGGAGTTCCTGTTCTGCAACCTGGCGCGCGTGCCCCCGGAGACGACTCGATTGTGGCCCGGCGCCTGGCGTTGGGCGCTCTATGAGATCCGCGACCTGAAGACCGCGCAGGACTGCCAGGCGCTGGGCGCGCACTACGCCGAGACCATGACGGTGCGCGGCATGGTGAACGCCTATGCAGAAGGCCGCCGGCAGTCGTGAGCGGGTCGTCGCCCGACGCGAAGCGTGCGTGGCTGGCAAGTGACCCGGGCGAAACTCGCCGCAGCCTGACAGCGGCTTCGCCGTCCAGGGACCTGTTCCTGGCACTCGACCAGGGCGGCAGCGCCAGCCGCGCGGTGCTCTTCGACGTGACAGGAGCCGAGATCGCATCGGCGCACGTGCCGATCGCAACGCGCCGCACGGGTGCCGATCGCGTCGAGCACGACGCCGACGAGCTCGCGCAGTCGCTCGTCGTCGCCGCGCGCGATGCGTGTGCATCGCCGCCCGCGGAGGGCCGGCCGATCGTCGCCGCGGGACTCGCGACACAGCGCTCGACCATTGCCTGCTGGGACCGCGAGGACGGCACGGCATTGAGTCCCGCGATTTCCTGGCAGGATCGTCGTCACGCCGCCTGGCTGCACGAGCACCTGGGCGCGCGCGGGGCGTGGGTGCGCGAGCTCACGGGATTACCGCTTTCGCCGCATTACGGCGCGAGCAAGTTGCGCTGGTGCCTCGACGAGCTGGCGTCCGTTCGCCTTGCCCTGCGCGACGCGCGCCTCGCAGCGGGTCCGCTCTCGAGTTTCCTGCTGCATCGACTCTGCGCGGAACGCCCCGTGCTCGCCGATCCCGCCAACGCTTCGCGCACGCTCCTCTACGATCCCGCGATGCTCGACTGGTCGGCGCCACTGCTGCAGGCGTTCGGAATCCCGGCCGGCATCCTGCCGGACTGCGTCGGCGCGCAGCACGACTTCGGCACGCTGGAAATCGATGCGAGACGTCGCGTATCGGTGCGGGCCTGCAGCGGCGACCAGTCGGCCGCCGTGTTCGCGTTCGGAACGCCGGCGACCACGACAGCTTTCGTCAACGTGGGCACGGGTGCATTCGTGCAGCGCGCGCTCGCGACGTCCAGTGCCGGCGCGACACCTGGACTGCTGCGCAGCGTCCTGCACGCGCAACCCGCGCACGCAGTGGCCTACAGCCTGGAGGGAACGGTCAACGGCGCAGGCAGCGCGATCGACTGGCTCGCCGAGCGGAGCGGCCTGGACACGACACGCGCGCTGCAGTCTTTGCCTGCGGTGCCCGATGATTCGCTCGCGAAGTTGCTGTTCGTAAATGGCGTCGGCGGCCTGGGCGCGCCCTACTGGCTGCCTGACTTTCCGACGCTGTTCGTGCGCGCCGTGTCGCCGCATCTCGAAGCCACGGACGCCTCCGGGATGCAGCAACTGGCGGCGGTCGTCGAGAGCATTTCGTTCCTGATCGCAGTGAACGTCGACGCGATGCAGCGCGTGGCGCCCCTGGACCGGCTCGTGATCACTGGCGGGCTGGCGAGCTGCAGTTGCCTGTGCCAGGCGTTGGCGGACGCGACGGGACTGCTCGTGGAGCGGCCCGCCCTGCGGGAAGCCACCGCGCGCGGCATCGCGTTTCTGGCGGCCGGTCGGCCGTCCGACTGGCTATCCGTGCCGGTCGAGCAGCGGTTTCCGCCGACGGGCCAGCCCGCTGTGCGCGAACGATTCGAGCGCTGGCGCGTCGCGATGGCGCTGCACGGCGCCGCGGTGTAGCCGTCAGGACGCGAACGTCCCGAGGATCTCGCGCTCGAGCCAGGCCGGACCGCTGCCGCCGGCATAGAAGCCGCAATGACCGCCGTACCGCGTGCGCGTGATCTCGAGTGCTCGCGGACGCGCCAGGCGCTCGAGATCGACCGCCGGAATGATGGGATCGTCCGCCGCCGCGATGATGCGGGTGTGCAGCCCGGGCAGCGCGTCGAGTGCTTCCAGGGCCTGGCCCACGATCGCATAGCCGCGCAGGTAGTCCTGCAGCGAGGGAAAGCCCCCATAGTGTCGGGCCAGCTGGTCGGTCATGTCGGTGAGGTTGTCGAGCCGCAGGATGTCGTCGAGCGACCCGTACAAGTGCGGCCACGCGGCCCGCTTCCGGCGCAACGACCTGTGCCATTTCCAGACGAAGTACCGGCGATACAGCACCCACCCGGTTTCGAGCGCCACGAGCGTGTGTTCGGGATCGAGTACCGGACAGACCGCGACGATGCGCTCGACGTCGATCCCGGCAGCGTGAGCGCGGGCCCCGACGCGGAGGCAGAAATTGCCACCGAGCGAATAGCCGCCGAGGCACAACCGTCGTCCCGGGTGCATCGCGTGCAGCGTGCGCACCGCGCCCACCACCTCCTGGATGCGGCACGAGTGGAAGATCTCCTCGTTCAAATGATGGCTGTCGCCGTGGTCTCGCAGGTTCAATCGCACCACGTCGTAGCCCGCATCGAGCAGGTACTGCCCCAGGGACAACAGGTAAAGCGACTGGGCACTGCCCTCCCATCCATGCAGCAGCACGGCCAGCCGTTCCGACCGGGGGCGACCAATGTCTTCCTGGACCGCGGTATGCGCAAGCAGTCGCACGCCGTCACCGCAGTCGACGACGACGTCTTTCGAAACGCGCAATAGCTGCCCGCACCTTCGCGAGACCCCGAACCGGCGCATCGGCAGGCTCGGATAGATCGACTGCACGTGCGGATGGCGGTACCGCCACGCGGGCAGGAAGTCGCGACCAGCGAGATCCGTGTATGCCAGGGGCACCGAGCCCGCCGTCTGTTCGTGGGCGCTGTTCATCTAGTCGTATTTCGGTTCCCAGGCACGATCACGCACGAGCTGGAGGTGGCCCGTGCCCGGCAGCGCTTCGATGTACTCGCTGCCCATGAGCTGCGACGGCGTGCGATGGCCGGCCAGCATCGCGACCTCGCCCTGCAGGAGATGCCCTGCGATGCCGAGCGCCGCATGCACGGTGACATCGTATCCGTTCGCGACCCGAACGCGCCCGGTCACACGCTCGCCGCTCGGAGCCTGCACCTCGCCCCAGACGAGCATCGGGCTGCGGGCGCGTTCATCGGCGTCCGGGCCCGCCGGGCCTCGCGTCGCGATCCTGCCGAGCACGTGCTGCACCGGAGCGAAACCCAACAGACCCTTGAACGCGTCGACGCGTCGCAGGCGGGCGATGTTGCGCGACGACATCGCGATGTAGGTCTCGATGTTCGGTATGGCGGTCGTGTGAAAGGCTGAGCTCACGTCGCCCCAGGGTATCGTGACGGCGCTGCGCGGGCCCTCGCCGAAATCGATGTCGCGCACCCGGAATGCGTGCGCCACTGGCACGAGGCGGCCCGAACTGCGGATGCGCCCACCGCGTGCGAGGTTGCGGATGCTCGTGAGCGTCGTGCCGCGGCTCGGGGTACCGCTTGCGGCGAAGCCGAGGGCGAGATAGGTCGCGTCCGGCAGCTCCGCCTTGAGCCTGGCCGCGAGGCAATCGGTCGGCACGACGTCGAAGCCGGCGGCCGGGCACAGGACGACGCTGGCGTTGCGCGCAGCGTCGTCGCGCGCGTGAACCGCTTCGAGCACGTCGATCTCGCCGGTGATGTCGACGTAGTGCGTCCGCTGCTCGAGGCAGGCGTCGACCATCGGTGCCGACGTGTTGGCAAAGGGTCCCGCGCAATGCAGCACAACGCCGACGCCGTGCAACGCGCGCCCGAGGGCCGCAGCGTCGTCGAGCGCGACGATCCTGTGCTCGGTCGCCAGCTCGCGCGCCAGCGTGCCGACCGCCGCCGCGTCGCGGCCCGCCAGCACGGGCCGCCAGCCCCGGCGGACGGCATCCCGTGCAATCAGTCGCCCCGTGTAACCCGTCGCGCCGTAGATCAGCAGCCGGTCGCCGCTCATGCGCTGGGCAGGATGTGGAACTCGACGCGGTTGTTCTGCGCGGCGACGACGTTCCAGGCGCCGGCGGTCGTCGACTCGCCCTGCTCCGGATACTCGACGGGCTCACGCCGGCCGGCGCTGACGAGATCCACTTCGATGGCGCCGTCGGTGCGCTTGCGCAGCATCGCGACAAAGTTCGCGAAATCGACGTCCTGGCGTTGCGCGATGGACAAGGCGTCGTCGAACGGGTTGCCGACGAGGTCGCACTTCTGGGAAACGAGGGCGCCGTCCGCCACCGCGAACCCGTCGCCGGCGTTCCCGGTCAGGCAGAAATCGCCGACGTACGACTCGAGGCGGATGCGGCCCCGGAAGCCCTGGCTCTCGAGCGTGGTCGCGAGCGCGCGCAGGCGCTCGAGTCGCTTGCCCGCGAACGGGGTTTCACCGTAGGGCACATACTCGGTGGCGACCGGCCCGGGCGGTGCTCCGGCGACCTGCGCGCCGACCGCCGTCCCGCCCGTGGGCGTCGCAGGCAACGGGCCGGCCAGCGTGGCCGTCGCGGCCGCCGCGAGCGCATCGGCCTTCGCTTTTTCCGTCATGGCTCGCGATTCGGCCAGCTGCCGCGCGAGATCCTGGTTGGTCGTGATGCCTTGCCAGAGCAGGTAGCCGAGCACGACGGCCGGCACGACCGCAAGCAGCGCGGTCAACGCGACGGGCCACCACGGCTGCGACGGATCCGGCGCAAGCATGGGCTCGACGCTGGCGGACGCCGGGCCTTTCGCGATGCTGTCCCGAACTTCTCCTGTCAGGCGGCGCGCGAATGCCTCGAAGGTCGTGAGCATGAAACGACGCTGTTCGGCGAGCTGGTCCTTGACCAGCTGTTGCGTCGACTGCCGCAATCCCGCCTGCAGTTCCGACACGGTAGCCGCCGACATCGTCACGAAGGCCGGCCCGGCCCCGGTGTCAGCCGGTGAGCCGAGCGCGCGCCGGGTTCCCGTCGCTGCGGCATCGAACACTTCGCTGAAGTCACCTTCGCCCGACGCCGCGCCCGCCAGGGCCGCGTGCGTCCCGGTGCCTTCCGCTGCGCCTTCCCCGATCGTCGCAGCCGCAGCCGCCGGGCCAGAGAAGAGCGCGGACCGGCGCGTACGCCGATCGGGGAGGAGATTCAACTGGTAGAGGACCCGGGATACATCCACCGGGCGCACGGTCTTCGGCAACACGCCCACCGCGCCGAGCGCGCGCGCCTGGCTCACGTACAACTCGCCTTCCTGCGACGTGTACATCATGAGCGGGATCGTCGCGGTCTGCGCGTCGCTCTTGATGGCCTGCACCGCCTGGAATCCGTCCATGCCCGGCATGAGGTGGTCCATGAAGATCACGTCCGGTCGCGTGCGCTGCAGGTACTCGAGCGCCTGCTCCGCGGATTCCGCCGTATCGACCGTCATGCCGTTCTGCTCGAGCATGCGGCTCAGGATGACCCGGGCCGAACGCGAGTCATCCACGATCAGGGCGCGTTTGCCCGTCGATCATTCCGCAACTTCCTCGTGGAGGCGGCCTGCCAGGCGCCGTGTGTACCGGCTTTCTACCTTGATCCGGCCGTGAAGCCAATCCCGGCAAACGCTCTGGCTCCGTCGATTTCCCGGGCGTATGCTTCGGCCACCACCGCAGGAAAACGATAAACGGAGGCATCAAATGCCCTATTCAACCCCAGACATCCGCAACATCGCACTCGTGGGCCAGGCCGGCGCGGGCAAGACACTGCTGGCCGAAGCCTTGCTCGCGCAGTCCGGTGCGATCCGGTCCAAAGGGTCACTCGCGCGCGGCACCACCGTCTGCGACTTCGACCCCCAGGAAAAAGCCCTGCTGCACTCGCTCGACACCGCGATCTGCGGCTTCGAGACGCAGGGCGGCGGGTCAACATCATCGACACGCCGGGATATCCGGACTTCCTCGGCCGCAGCCCTGAGCGCGCTCGAGGCCGTCGAGACGGCCGTCGATCGTCGTCAGCGCCGTGAACGGCGTCGAGCCGATGACCCAGCGCATGATGGAGTTCGCCACGGACGCGCGGCCTCTGCCGGCTCATCGTCGTCAACAAGATCGACAGCCGCGACGGCGCGCACCGAGGAGGTGCTCGACGAGATCCGCGAGCGCTTTCGGCAGGGAGTGCCTGCCGCTCAACCTGCCCGCCGACGCGCGGCACGGCGGTCGTCGACTGCTTCTTCCAGGCGCGCGGGCAAGGCGCACCGATTTCTCGTCGGTCGAGGCGGCGCACACCGAGATCATCGACCAGGTGGTCGAGGTCGACGAGAAGCTGATGGCGCTGTACCTCGAGCAGGGCGAGGAGATCACGCCCGAGCAGCTGCACGATCCGTTCGAGCAGGCGCTGCGCGAGGATCACCTCGTGCCGATCTGCTTCTGTTCGGCGCGAGACCGGCGCCGGCCTGCCGGAGCTGCTGCAAGTCCTGGCGCGGCTGATGCCGAATCCGGCCGAGGGCAATCCGCCGCCGTTCCTGAAGGGCGAAGGCGACGCCGCGGAGCGCGTGGCCAGTCAGCCCGGACCCGGCGAAGCACGTCGTCGCGCACGTGTTCAAGGTCACGATCGACCCGTTCGTCGGCAAGCTCGGCATCTTCCGCGTGCACCAGGGCACGGTGCGCCCGGGCGCGCAGCTGCTCGTCGGCGACGCGCGCAAGCCGATCAAGATCGCGCACCTGTTCCAGCTGCAGGGCAAGGACCACGTCGAGATCACGCAGGCGGTGCCCGGCGACATCTGCGCGGTGCCCAAGATCGACGAGATCGCACTTCGACGCGGTGCTGCACGACTCGCACGACGAGGACCACTATCACCTGAAGTCGGTCGCGTTCCCGCCGGCCATGCTCGGCCTCGCCATCCGGACCGAGAAGCGCGGCGACGAGCAGAAGCTGTCGGAGGCGCCTGCACCGCCTGATGGCCGAGGACCCCTGCGTGCGCGTCGAGCACCACGCGGCGCAGAACGAGACCGTCCTGTACGGCCTCGGCGACCTGCACCTGCGCGTCATGCTGCAGCGGCATGACCGACGCGCTACGGCGTCGACGTCAAGACGCATCCGCCGAGCGTGCCGTACCGCGAGACGATCACGCGCCCGGCCGACGGGCACTGCCGGCACAAGAAGCAGACCGGCGGCGCCGGCCAGTTCGGCGAGGTGTACCTGCGGATCGAGCCGCTCGAGCGCGGCGCGGGCTTCGAGTTCGTCGACGACGTCGTCGGCGGCGCGATCCCGGGGCAGTTCATTCCCGCGGTCGAGAAAGGCGTGCGCCAGGTGCTCGGCGAGGGAGCGATCGCCGGCTTCGCGCTGCAGGACCTGCGCGTCAGCGTCTACGACGGCAAGCACCACGCAGTCGACTCGAAGGAAGTCGCGTTCGTGTCGGCCGGCCGCAAGGCCTTCATCGCGGCCGTCGCGGAAGGCGGGCCCGATCGTGCTCGAGCCGATCGTGCGTGTCGCGATCAGCACGCCGGCCGGCGCCATCGGCGACGTCACGAGCGACCTGGCGACGCGACGCGCGCGCATCAGCGGCCAGGACTCCCTGCCCGGCGGCCGCGCCGAGATTGCGGCGCTGGTGCCGCTCGCCGAACTGCAGGACTACCTGTCGCGCCTCAAGGCGCTGACCGGCGGCGAAGGCAGCTACACGATGGACCTGAGCCACTACGACCCGGTGCCTCCACGCAGACAGCAGGAACTGGTGTCGGCGTTCAAGCCGCAGGAGGAAACCGAGTAGCACGCCGCGTGCGGCGCCCGTCGGGCCCGGCTGTTCCCGGTGTCCCGGGAGAGGCGCGCGGCGATCGACCCCGACTGCGCGGGCGGGCCGACGGTCAATAGCCGTAGTAGGGATCGAGACTCGCGCGGATTTCTTCCTCGAGCCACGCGATGTCCTCGGGCAGGAGATAGTCCGCGAATCCGCCGACCTTGCCGCGCCGGGTCTTGAACGATTCGGGGTCCCCGGCGCGCCCTGCCGCGAACGGCGTGCCGTCCGCCGGCCGCGCGGCCTCGCGTTCGCGCATGCGGACGAAGCTGGCGTAGTCGACGGCTCTTGCGATCGCGTCCGCGCCGACGTCGCGCAACTCGAGGAAATTCGAGATCCGGTGCAGTTCGCGCGCCGCATTCGCCTGCACGTCCTCGTAGCGCACCAGCAGGAAGCCTCGTGGCACGTGCCGTTGCGCCGCCCAGACCGCGTAGTAGCGCAACATGCTTGCGACCGAACCTCGCGGCTCGCGCAGCCACGACGAGAGGTCTCCGCTGTAACTGTCCTCGCGTCGCGTGACCTGGAAATAGTTCGACACGGCGGCATCGCGGAGGTCGCGGATCATGAGGATCACGCGCGTATCCGCGTACTCGCTGCGATCGGCGTCGATCTCGGCGGCCGTCGAGCGATGCGGCGCGTCGTCGTGCTTGAGGATCACGCGCGGCACGCCGGCGATTCGTCGCGTACGGGCCCCGAACTCGTCCTGCGCCAGTTCCGGGTGTCCGAAGTGGTCCGCCAGCAACTGACCGAGCATCACGCGCACCCACGTACGTCCCACCTTGGGAAAGGACAGCAGGTACGCGTCGGCCGCGCGCGCGCGCTTCTGGCGCCGCACCCAGCGCACCGGTGGCAAGGCGCGCAGGCTTCGCTCGAGCGAGCGCATCAGCGCTCCCGGCGAATCACCGCGAGTCCTCGGGCAGGCCCGGCTCGATGCCCAGCGCGCGGCGAAGCCTTCGCCACACGGGCCGCCACGACGCGTCCGGTTCGGTGGGATTCGCATGCGGCAACGGTCCGTCCGGCACGGGCACGCCGAGAAACGCGCACAACTCGTCCCAGCGCGGCTCGCGAATGATGTTGAGTTCGAGAAACTGCCCCGGCCTCGTGGCAAAATGCGCACGGACGGCGGCGTTGTGCGCGCGGTAGGCGTCGAGCCACGCCTGCCGGCTCGTGGCGTCTCGTGATGGATCCGCGTGCGCGCCGAACATCCAGACACGCATCGGGCGGATGCGCCGGTTGCGATAGAACCGCACGCAGCTTTCGATCCATTGCGCCTCGTCGCGCACTGTCAGGATGTAGCGCGCCGCCGGGAACTGATCGTAGATCTGCCGCCACAGGTGGAAATAGGGGTTGTCGGTGAACGCGTCGAACAACTCGAAGGTCGGCAGGTTGTAATCGCCTGCCTCGATCCGTCGCAGCAGCGTCGCACCGTCGTCGGCACCGGGATAGCTGCCCGGCTTGTCGCCGTTGATCGTCCGGTAGCCGAGCACCTTCAGCGCCTCGAAGAGCGTCGTCGTGCCGGTCTTGTAGAAGCCGACGCAGAAGATCTTGGCTGCGGGGTCGCTCATGACGCTGAATTCTGCGCCCTTTCAGGTCGCCTCGTCCGGCGGCGGCGGCGCCCGGATGGGCTCCACGGGCTCGATGAGATCCGGCCCCTCGTTGCGCGCGTTGCCGACGCGCCGGCCGACCGGATACGCAATCATGGGCCCCGCGCGTTCGGGACCCAGCAGGCGATCGAGCCCGTCGACGTCCTGGTTCGCGGGGTCGAGCCACTCGGCATAATTCGCGGGCGCCACGATGAACGGCATGCGGTCGTGGACATGGGCGATCGACGCGGGCGCGGCCGTCGTGATCAGCGTGCACGATTCGAGCGGGTCGCCGGACGCGGGATCGCGCCACGATTCCCAGAGGCACCGAACGCAAATGGCGTGCCGCTCGACAGTTGCAGGAAATACGGCTGCTTCAGGCTGGCGCCGAGCTTCATCCACTCGTAGTAGCCGTCGGCGAGCACCAGAGCAGCGCCGGCGCCTGAAGGCGCTGCGAAACGACGGCTTCTCGCCCAGGGTCTCCGCGCGCGCGTTGATCATGCGCGCGCCGATCGATTTCTCCCTGGCCCAGGACGGCACGAGTCCCCAGTAGAGCAGCGCGAGCCGCGGCGCGGCGGCGTCCTTGTCCGCGCGACGGTCGGGACGAACTGCGTCGGCGCGATGTTGTAGCGCGGCTCGACCGCGGGCGCGATCGGCGAGCGCCGAAGAGCCGCACGATCGGCTTCGTGGGGCGAGTAGAAAGCGAAGCGGCCGCACATGTGCGCGTCGCGCCCTCACTCCCGGATTCCCGATGCCCTTGTCCATCAGCCAGACGCAGAGCGCGAACAGCGCCGACCGCGACGACCATCATGATCGCGAACGCGAAGCCGACGTGCACGTCCGACACGCCGAGGAAGCCGTAGCGGAACGCGTTCACCATGTACAGGATCGGGTTGGCGTGCGACAGGTGCTGCGCCCACTCGGGCAGCATCGTGATCGAGTAGAACACGCCGCCGAGATAGGTCAGCGGCGTCAGGATGAAGGTCGGGACGAACGAGATCTGGTCGAAGTTCTTCGCGAACACGGCGTTGATGAAGCCGCCGAGCGAGAACACCATCGACGTCAGCAGCACGGCGCGCGACGACCGCGAACAGGTGCTCGACGTGCAGGTGCGTGAAGAGCAGCGCGACCACCGTGACGACGAGCCCGACCAGCAGGCCGCGCATCACGCCGCCGCCACGTAGCCGAGCACGATCAGCCAGTTCGGCAGCGGCGACACCAGCAACTCCTCGATGTGCCGCCCGAACTTCGCGCCGAAGAACGACGACACCACGTTGCCGTAGGAGTTGCGTGATCACCGACATCATGATCAGGCCGGGCGCGATGTACTGCATGTAGTGAAGCCGCCCATGTCGCCGATGCGCCGGCCGATCAGGCTGCCGAAGATGACGAAGTACAGCGTCGCCGTGATCGCCGGCGGCACGAGCGTCTGGCCCCAGATGCGGACGATGCGGCTGAACTCGCGGATGACGATCGTGCTGAAGCCGACCCAGCGCCGTGCGCATGCCGCGGCCGTCGCGCGTCGGCGCGCCGCCGCGTGCGCTCAGTCGCCGTCGTTCACGCGCCACCGCCGGACTCGGCGGCCCGGTCCCGCGTCCCGTGCCCTCGACGAGCCGCATGAACAGTTCCTCGAGCCGGTTCGCCTTGTTGCGCATGCTGACGACCTCGATCCCGTGCGCCGTCAGCGCGCGCGAAGATCTCGTTCAGGTTCTGGTCCTTGTTCACCTCGACCTCGAGCGTGCTGTCGTCCGTGCAGCGTCACGGCGTAGCCCGGCAGGACCGGCGCCGCGGCGACCGCGTGCGCAGGTTGAGCACGAAGATCTCGGTGTGGAGCTTGCGCAGCACGGTCGACATGCGGTCGTTCTCGATGATGCGGCCCTCGTCGATGATCGCGATGTTGCGGCAGAGAGTCTCGGCCTCCTCGAGGTAGTGCGTCGTCAGGATGATGGTCGTGCCTTGCTCGTTGATCTGCGCGCAGGAACTCCCACATCGAGCGGCGCATCTCGATGTCCACGCCGGCCGTCGGCTCGTCGAGGATCAGCAGCCGCGGCTCGTGCACCAGCGCGCGCGCGATCATCAGCCGGCGCTTCATGCCGCCGGAGAGCGTGCGCGAGATCGCGTCGCGCTTGTCCCAGAGCTGCAGCTGCTTCAGCTAGTGCTCGGCGCGCTGCCGCGCGATGCGGCGCGGGATGCCGTAGAAGCCGGCCTGGTTCACGACGATCGTCGAGACCGTCTCGAACTGGTTGAAGTTGATTTCCTGCGGCACGAGGCCGATGCAGGCCTTGGCGGGCTCGAGCTCGCGTGTCGATGTCGTGGCCGAAGACCGCGACCTTGCCGCCGGTCTTGGTCACCAGCGACGTGACGATGCCGATCGCCGTCGTCTTGCCGGCGCCGTTCGGTCCGAGCAACGCGAAGAAATCGCCTTCCTCGACGTCGAGGTCGATGCCCTTCAGCGCCTGCACGCCGTTGCGGTAGGTCTTGGTGAGCTGGCGCAGCGACAGGGCTTGCATGGCCCCGGGGAACGACGGTACGGAAAGGGAGCGAAGCGTAATGTGCGCCCTCCGGCTCAGCAAGGAACCCCGGTGCCCGCTGCGCTAGCGGCGGACCGGATCCGGGCGCGGTTTCCGCCGGCACCGCGGCGTGCGTGCCCGGCAGATCGCGCATCCGCCTGTCCGAGCAGGCACAAGCCCGCGGCGAAAGCCCACTCCAGCATCTCGGTGTTGGCCGCAGCCGCCGCGTTGGCGAGCATGCACCAGAAACGGTCGTGGCGGGGCCAGCGCGGCCGGATCAGGCCCGGCCACGATGCAAGACTGAACGACTCCGAGGGCGACAGGCCAGACAACCGGGATTCCGCTTCCGCCCCCACGCCGAAGGCGATCCGTGGCGACATCGGCATGTTCTCGGCGAGGCGGCGCGCCACCCCGAGCGCCACCAGGCCAAACGCGCGTCGTGCCTCCGCCTGCGTCCGGTCTGGCGGTGCCAGCGTGTGCGCGTCGGCGACGGCGCCCGCCATGCAGTCGCTGGCATCGACCGCGCCCGGCAGGCGCAGGTCGAACAGCGCGAACGGACTCAGCGCAACCTGCTCGCGCACCTCGACCGGTGCCGCGACCAGGCGTACGACGGCGGGTGCGGGCAGGCTGAACCAGGGGTCGCTGCCGACCGCTGCGTCGAGCGCGTAGCAGAGGAACAGGCGGTTCAGGTCCGCCACGTCCCGTCGAATGGCCGAACTCAGGAGGTTGCCCCGGGCACGTTCGGCGGCGTTGGCCGGGCTTTGGCGGCGGTCGGACATGACATTTTTTCCGTATATGGTCCAAATGGACCATATTTGGTTATAGACTGCCTGAACCGGGCCGTTTAAACCATATCTGGCCAGTACAAACAGAATGAGGGGGACGGCCTTGAGGATCACCGACAGCCGCTATGACCGGGATCGGCTCCGGCTCACGCTTGCCTACCGGTTGATCGGGTTCGAAGCCCGCACCCACACGATCCGGCAGGCCACGCAACTTTCGGACGACCGCATCCGGAAGCTCTACCGGGACTACTTCCTCGGCCAGGCCGAGGTGCCGGTCCGGCGACACCGCGGCAAGTCACCCCGGCAGATGTCCTTCTTCCGGCGCACCCTCGCGCACGAACTGCAGGCCGCCATGCTCGGCGCGCTGCTGCGGGCGTGCGACCTGATCGAACGTGACGGCGCCAGCCCGCGTCCGAGCCTCGAAAAGGTCGCCCGGTTCTGCGACGTGTACGAGACTTTTTCCGGTTTCTGGACGACCGCACACATCACGTTCGAGCACGCCTGGCACCTCTGGCAGAAGCTGTGCCGCGACGACGAGTTCGTGCTGTCCTCGTGCCAGGATTGCGCATCGCTCTGGCTGCGTGACACGCTCGATATCCTTCCGGACAACTGTCCGGCGTGCCGTCGCGGCCTGTACGCGATCTAGTGGCTGCGCCCGGCAGTCGACCGGAGCGCAGGCGGCGCGCCAGCGCTTGCTACACTCGTGCCCGTTCCGTCATACCGAGTCTCCGCCGCGTGCCGCGCCGTCCCAACGCATTCGCAGGCCCCTACCTCGACCGCGCAGCGCACCTGCGCAAGGACGCGACGTTCGTCGCGCAAGCGCTGTTCGCGGCCGGGACGCGCATCGTGCCGGTCTGCCGCTCGCGTAATCTCGTGCAGCGAGGCGAGGCGGGCTGGTCCGCCGTGTTCCTGGAGAACGCGGCGGCCCTGCGCGGCGCGCTCTCGCCGGCCGATTTCGTGCTGCTGGGCCAGTTCGACGGCCTCGTCTATTTTGCGGCGGAGTTTGCGGACGCCGAGCTCGTGACCCAGTGGTCGCCCGCGCGCGAGGCGCGCTTCGAAGACCTGCGACTCACGGGCGGCCAGATGCCCGCCCAGGAAGCCGGTGTCCTCGCGTATGCGCGCGCGATGCTCTACTGGCGCGAGCGCCACCGGTACTGCGGCGTGTGCGGCGCCGCCGATGCACCGTCGAGCGCCGGCCACGTGATGAAGTGCTCGAACGAGTCGTGCGCGACGGATCATTTTCCGCGGCTCGACCCGGCGATCATCGTGCTCGTCACCGATGGCGAGCGTGCGCTGCTGGGGCGCCAGGCGTCCTGGCCTGCCGGGCGCTATTCCACGATCGCGGGTTTCGTCGAGCCGGGCGAAAGCCTCGAGGATGCCGTTGCGCGCGAGGTGCTCGAGGAGACCGGCGTGCGGGTGATCGAGTCGGATTACCACTCGTCGCAACCCTGGCCTTTCCCGGCGTCCCTGATGATCGGCTTCTCGGCGCGCGCAGACCCCTCCGCGGTCCCGCAGGCCGACGAAGAACTGGAAGACGCGCGCTGGTTTACCCGCAGCGACATCGCGTCGGGCTTCCCGGGCCTGCCGCCACCGCAGTCAGTCTCTTACCGGCTGATCGAGGACTGGTACGACGGCGGCGCGGCGTTGCCGCTGCGCGAGACGCCCGGCGTGCAACTCTGGGGCGCGAAGCGGTCCTGAAGCCGCGCAGCCCGTTGCCGCGCACCATTCCTGCCCCGCCCCGGTCGCGCCCGTGACGTTCGAAATCGTGTTCGTGCTTGCAGCCGCATTCGGCGCAGGCTTCGTCGACGCGATGGCCGGCGGCGGCGGCCTGATCCAGCTGCCAGCCCTCTTCGCAGCATTCCCGCACGCACCGCACACGACGCTGCTCGGCACGGGCAAGCTCGCCGGGCTTGCCGGCACCACGAGCGCGATCTTTCGCTTCATCCGGCACGTGCGTCTCGACTGGGGCCTCGTGCTGTCGGCCGCGGCCGGCGCGTTTCTCGCCGCACTCGCCGGTGCGTGGATAGCGACGCGATTTCCGCCGGCCCAGTTTCGCGCACTGGTGCCGCTGCTGCTCTCGTTCGTGCTGCTCTACACGCTCCTGCATCGCGACCTCGGGCAAGTACACCGACCGCGCCGCAGCGGCCGCCATGGACGGCTGCTGGCCGCGGCAAGCGCCGGACTGATCGGCCTGTACGACGGCTTCTTCGGACCCGGCACCGGCAGCTTCCTGGTCTTCCTGTTCGTGCGCGTCTTCGGTCTCGATTTCCTGCACGCGTCGGCCTCGGCGAAAGTCGTCAACGCGGCCGCCAATGTCGCCGCGATCGTGCTGTTCGGCCTCACGGGCGAGTTGTACTGGCTGCTGGGACTCGCGATGGCCGCGAGCAACGTGGCGGGGGCGCAATTCGGCAGTCACCTGGCGATACGGGGCGGCAGCGCGCTGGTCCGCAAGGTGTTCCTGGGCGTCGTCGGCGCGCTGATCACGAAGACGGCCTGGGACGCCGCGCGCCTGTATTTATAGCGTTTGTCCGGCCGCATCGATTAGGTCACGATTCAACCTGGCGCACTCACAGGATCCACATGGACCTCTCCCTCGGTTCCCTCGTCGGCGTCGCGCTCGGCATCGGCCTCGCGGCGGCCACGGGATTCCGCGTGTTCATGCCGCTGCTGGTGGCGGGCATCGCCGCGCATTCCGGTCACCTGCCCCTCTCGGACGGCTTCCAGTGGCTGGCGAGCACTCCGGCGCTCATCGCGCTCGGTACCGCTGCCGTCGTCGAGGTGCTGGCTTATTACATTCCAGGCGTGGACCACGCGCTCGACCTCATCGCAGGCCCGGCCACGGTTGTCGCCGGCATCGTCGCGAGTGCGGCGGTCATGACGGACCTGCCTCCCGGCATCCTCTGGCCGGTCGCGATCATCGGCGGCGGCGGCGTCGCCGGCCTCACCAAGGGCAGCACTGCGTTGTTGCGCGCCAAGACCGGTCTCATGACCGGCGGGCTCGCAAATCCGGCGGTGTCGACCGCCGAGACGATCGGCGCCACCGGGCTGTCGCTGATTGCCATCGCCTTGCCGGTGCTGTGCCTGCTGCTGGTCGTTGCGTTGCTGGCCTGGGTCACGCGCAAGGCCGGCAGGATCCTGTTCGGCCGCCGGCCGGCAGCGGACGACCCCGGGCGACGCTGACCCGCGCCGCAGCGGTGTGCTCGGCTCGCCGGGGACAGGTGAAGTGCGCGCGAGGCGAGCCAGTACAATCCCTGCCCATGTGCCTGCTCGTCCTTGCCTGGAAAACCCATTCGCGTTACCGGCTCGTCGTCGCCGCGAACCGGGACGAGTTTCATGACCGGCCGTCGGCGGCACTCGGCTGGTGGCAGGACGAGCCCCGCATCCTCGGCGGACGCGACCTCCGCGGCATGGGGACCTGGATGGGCGTGGCGCGCGGCGGGCGGCTCGGCATCGTCACGAACTTTCGCGATCTCGAGAATCCCCCCGCTCCCGATGCGCCATCGCGCGGCGATCTCGTACCCCGGTTCCTGACCGGCGCGACGTCGCCGAAGGAGTACCTCGACGACCTGCGTGGACGCGCGTCGCGTTATGCCGGATTCAACCTGCTGGTGGGCGGGCCCCGCGCGCTGCACTACTACTGCAATCGCGACGGCTCGTCCGCGCGGGCGCTGCCCGCCGGCATCTACGGGCTCAGCAACCACTGGCTCGATTCGCCCTGGCCGAAGCTCGCCCGCACCCGCGCGCGCTTCTCGGAACTCGTCCGCAACGACTCCGTCGAACCTGGCGCGTTGTTCGAACTGCTCGGCGACCGCGCGCCCGCCGACACCGACGAGATTCCTGATACCGGCCTGCCGCCGGAATGGGAGCGCGCGCTGTCGGCGCCCTTCGTCGTGCACGAGCGTTACGGAACGCGTTGCTCGACGTTGCTGCTGGTCGAGCGCGACGGGAGCAGCACGATGCTCGAGCGGCGTTTCGACGCGACGGGCGCGCTGACGGGCGCGACGCGCCTGGGTTTCACGAGCCTCGACGTCCCGGAGCGCTCGCTCGAGAACGACGCGGGATCAGCCGCCGGCCCGCGTGCCCAGGACCACACATTCGACGCGTCCCCGGAATGATTCGAGCCGACCGCCATCGCTGCTGCGTGGGGCACCCGACGGCCTTCCTCGCCGCGGTCGTGGCCGTGCTTGCGCTTGCGTGCCAGCTGCCGGCGCACGCCGCGCCGAAGCAGCGGATCGAAATCAAGGTGGAAGGCGTGCCGCGCGTCATGCAGGACAACGTACGCGCGTATCTGACGCTCAGCCGCTACGTGGATCGCGAAGACCTCACCGACCCGCAGGTGCGCCGCCTGGCCGACCGTGCCGTGGACGAAGCCGCCGACGCGCTGCGGCCGTTCGGGTACTACGCGCCGGTCATCCGCACCCGCACGAGTCGCGACGAGCCGAACTGGGTCGTGCGGCTCAAGATCGACCCCGGTCCCCCGGTCAAGATGAAGACCGTGGATGTGCAGGTCGTCGGCCCGGGTGCCAACGACCCCGAACTTCGCGACGTCGCGAACGTCTCGACGCTGAAGCCAGGCACGCGCCTCAACCACACGACCTACGAGTCGCTCAAGGCCTCCTTGATGCGTACGGCCCGCAATCGCGGCTTCCTCGACGCCACGCTGACGCGGCGCGAGCTGGTCGTGAACCCCAGCGAGCTGACGGCCGACGCCCGGATCACGCTCGAGACAGGCGGGCGCTACGAGTTCGGGCGCATCGAAGTGGAGCAGGATTCCATCGACGCCGAACTGCTGCGTGGTTACTTGCGTTTCGCGCAGGGCCAGCCGTACTCGCCCGAACTGGTGAACAACACGCAGTACGCCCTCGAGGACAGCCATTACTTCGAAACCGTAACCGTCACGGCGGGCGACCGCGATACCGAAAACCTCACGGTGCCGGTGCGCATCCGCGGTGAAGGCGTCCGGCGCAGCCGTTACACGCTGAGCGCCGGGTACGGCACCGACACCGGGATTCGCGGGCAGTTCGGCTGGGACAACCGGCTCGTCAACCAGCGCGGGCACCGGTCGCGCATCGAGCTGACCGCGTCCGAGGTCCAGTCCGAGGCCATCGCGCGCTACATCATTCCGGTGGGCGACCCGAGCCTCGAGAAGATCGAGTTCTCCGCGGCCTACATCCAGGAGGAGATCGGCGACCTCGACAGCGAGCGCGTCGAGCTGACCGGCGGATTGACCCAGGTGTTCGGCCACTGGCAGCAGGTCCTGTTCCTGCAGCTGAGTCGCGAGCGCACCGGCTTTCCCGACGGCACGAGCGAGGACGCCGTGCTGTTGATTCCTGGGATCAGCTACGCGAGCCTGCCGCCCAATTTCCTGACCGGATGGGTGCGCGACGCGGCGTATTACGTCGAGTTGACCGGCAGCCCGGCGACGTTCGGCTCCGACGCGTCCTACCTGCGGTTCTATGCGCGCGCCGAACGGGTCTGGCCCATCAGCGGCCCGTGGTACGTGCGCGGGCGTGGTGAGTTCGGCACGAGCTGGATCAACGATTTCTCGGAGCTGCCGGCGTCACAGCGCTTCTTCGCCGGCGGCGACCGCAGCGTGCGCGGCTGGGGCCTCAACGAACTGAGCCCGCCGCTCGAGGAAAACGCGGGCTCGGGCAGCGGCGACAAGGGCGGCGGCGGCGAGCACAAGATCGTCGCCAGCATCGAGCTCGAACGCGACTTCCAGCGCAACTTCCGCGGCGCGATATTCGCCGACGTCGGCAACGCGTTCAACGACTGGAGCACGCCGATGGAATACTCCGTCGGGGTCGGCGTGCGCTGGAAGCTGCCGATGCTGATGATCGGCCTCGACGTCGCGCAAGGCCTGTCCGAACCGGGGCTCAACCCGCGCGTGCACCTGAACATGACGCAGGTGCTCTAGGACATGCGCCGTGGCGGGATCATCGCGGGCCTCGTCCTGCTCGTCATCGGCGGTGCGCTCGCGTTCCTCACGCATCGCCTGCTGTATACCCAGGAAGGGCTCGATTTCACCCTGCGGCAGCTCGACCGCATTCCCGGCACGCGCATCGTCGTGACCGGCGCGCGCGGCACGCTTGCGGGACCGCTCGCGGTCGAGCGGGTCGTCGTGGATCACGAGGCCGTGCACATCGACGCCAGGGGCCTGCGCGTCGTGTCGCGACTTCGCGCGCTCGTCATCGGTCGCATCCAGCTCGACGAACTCGTGGTGCGGCAGATTGCCGTGCGGTTGAAGCCGCGGCCCGAACAGCCGGAGACCGAACCGCATTTTCTGCCGGCGGCGGTGCGCATCGAGGCGCCTGGCTTCCGGATCAACGACATCGACGTCACGTTGCAGGGCGGTCGACGCATCGCCGTCCGCGAAGCGACCGGTACGCTCACCGTCACGCGCTGGCGACTCGACCTCGACCCGGTCGAGATCGTGAGCGACGCCGGTCATGTCGGTGGCTCACTGGCCCTGCGTGCCACCCGGCCGCTCGGGTTGCGCGCGAATCTCGCGGGCGAATGGCGCCTGCCGGACGATGCGTACGCCTATCGGTTCCGGCTCGAGACGCGTGGCAACCTCGACCGGCTAGGCGCGATGGTCGCGTTCGAGGCGCCCGCACAGTTGAGCTTCGACGGCACGCTGCTCGACCTGACCGGGCAGCCTCGTGCCAGGGGTGTGTTCCGGGTGATCGATTTCGACGGCACGCCCTGGGTGCCTGCGGGGAAGCTGCCGCGATTGAGCGGGTCGATCACACTGGCCGCGGGCGCCCGGTCGCTCGGACTGGACGGGACGCTGACGACGCCGATGCTCGAAGCGCAGCAGATCCGCGTGCAGGGAGCGGGCCGCTGGACCGACGCGACGCTCGAGATCGCATCGTTTCGCACCTGGCTGCCGCGGCTCGGCGTGGAACTGAATGTGAGCGGCAAGGTCGAGTTGCCGCCAAAGGAAGCACCGGACGGCACGCTGCCCCTGCTCGACCTGGAGGGCGACTGGACCGCTCTGCGATGGCCGCTCACCGGCGATGACGACAGCGTCGTTGCCAGTCCGCAGGGCGTCTTCACGTTGCAGGGATCGCTGCCGTACGAGTTCCGGACGCGCGCGGAAGTGACGGGCGCCGCGATTCCCGCCACCAGCTTCGATGCTTCGGGCGTGATCCGCAAGGAGGGCGTGACGCTCGATTCATTCGACGGCTACGCGCTGCGCGGACGCATCCAGGGCAGCGGCCGCCTCGCCTGGACCGGATCGCAGGCGTGGCGCTTCGACGTGAATGCGAAGTCGCTGGCCATCGGCGAGTTGCGGCCGGAGGTCGAAGGCCGCGTCGACGTCGCCGGGACGATCGAAGGCGTGGGCCTGACGGCGGACGCGCCATGGACTGCCAGGCTCGCGTCGCTTTCCGGAACGATGTACGGCATGCCGCTCACCGGGCACGGCGAGATCGCGCACCGGGCCGGCACGTTCGAACTGCGTCGCGTCCGCATCGCGAACGGCAGCTCGCACGTGGACATCAACGGCCGCGCGGGAGCGACGGCACTCGATCTCACCTGGGACGCCAACCTGCGCTCCCTGGCGGTCGTGCGGCGCGGCATGTCGGGGCAACTCGTCTCGAGCGGCCGCGCACAGGGCACGCTCTCGAAGCCGCAAGTCACGGGCAACGCGCGCGTCACGCAGTTCGCCTACGAGGGCATCGCGATCGGCAGCGCGGATCTCGAGGCCGATGTCGATGCAGGCGACCGCCGCCGGTCGCGCATCGCGCTCGAGGCGCGCGATCTCACGACACCCCTGGTCAACCTCGCAACCGCGAGCGCGCGCATGGACGGCTTCATGAGCGAGCACGGCATTGCGATCGACGTGACCTCGCCTGGCAATCCGGAACGGCGCATCACGGAGTTCCGGGGCGAGGTGCGCGCCGACGGCGTGCTCGACCTCGGCCGCAAGGAATGGCACGGCGACCTGATCGCGGCGTCGGTGGATTTCCCGGACGGCGAAGCGAAACTCATCCAGCCCGCCGCGCTCTCCCTGGGCCCGGAGTTCCAGCGCGCGGCGCCGCTCTGCCTGCGCACAGCGGACGATGCGCGCTTGTGCGTGGAGGGCGAGCACCGCGCGCGCCCCCTGTCCTGGCGCGTGATCTACAGCGCGCAGGACTGGCCGCTCAAGCGGCTGCTCAGGACGATGCTCGGCTGGCGCGAATTCGACGGCCGCCTGCAGGCGAGCGGCTGGGCCGAGAAGACGCCAGGCGCCGACTGGATCGGCGGCACCACGCTGTTGCTCGACGACCCGTCCTTCGACATTCCGCGCAACAAGTTCCGGACCCAGCGCATTCAGCTCGGCAGCGGCCGCCTCGACGTATTCGCCGACCCGGATGCCATTCGGGCGGCACTGCATCTCGCCGTGGACGAGTCGACGCAACTGGAGGGCGAAGCGGCGCTGACCCGTGTCGCGGGCGATCCGCTCGCATCGCCGCTGCGCGGCCGCATCTCGGGCACGTCCGATGCAATCCAGGTGCTGCCGCTCGTCGTGCCGGAAATCGACAGGGCGGCTGGCAAGCTCGACGGACAGGTCACGCTGGGCGGCACGCTCGGGGCGCCCGAGTTCAATGGCGACTTCCAGCTGCGCGAGGGGCGGCTGGAGCTGTACCGGACCAACCTGGTCATCTCGGACCTCACGGCGGACGGCAGGTTCGTCGGCGACCAGCTCACGTTCGCGGCGACCGGCGCGACCGCGCGCGGCAAGTTGACGGTGGACGGCGACTTCGGCTGGCCCGAGGGCGTAATGACCGGGACGATGCGGCTCCAGGGCGATCAGCTGCTGGTCGCCGATACGCCCGATTTCCGCATCCTGGCCTCCCCGGACATCCTGCTGCACGCCGGCGTCGACGGCTACTCGGTCGAGGGTGAAGTGAAGATTCCGACGGCCCGGATCTCGCCGCGCGAGATTTCCTCGACCGTGAACACCTCGCCCGACGAGCGCATCGTGGGCCTGGAGGACGTCGAGGACTCGGGTCCATCGACGACGGACAGGATCGTGAGCAAGGTCCGGGTGGTGCTCGGGGACGCGGTTCGCGTCGACACCTACGGCCTGAAGGCGCGGCTCGAGGGCGGCATCACGGTCTCCACGGCGCCGGAGGACGTCCCGCGCGGCAACGGCGTCATCCGCATCGTCGATGGCCAGTACAAGGCCTTCGGCCAGGACGTCCGCATCTCCAGGGGCACGCTCAGATACGACAACACGCCGCTCTCCGAACCCCTGCTCGAGATCACGGCGGAACGCACGATCGAGGACGACGACGTCGTCGTGGGCGTGAACGTGCGCGGCACGCTCGACCAGCCTTACATCACGCTCACGTCGACGCCCGCGATGTCGAACAACGAGGTGCTGTCGTACCTGCTGTCGGGACGCTCCCTCGACACGCTGCAGTCCGGCGAGGCCGCCAACGTGAACCTCGCGGCCGAGAATCTCGCGATCAGCGGCGGTGGCCTGCTGCTGGGCAATCTCGGGTCGCGGCTTGGGCTCGACGAGGTGAGGATGGAGCGCACCGGCGACGACGACACGTCGGTGGTGCTCGGCAAGGCGCTTTCGACGCGGCTGTTCGTGAGCTACGGCATCTCGATCGCGGAAGCGATCAATACGATCAAGCTCAGGTATACGTTGAACGAGCGCTGGGCCGTGAAGGCCGAGGCCGGGCTCGAGCAGAGCGCAGATGTCGAATACAAGATCGAGCGTTGAGCACCCGGCAGCGCCGGCACGCCGGCCCTGCAGGTCCCGGCGCGGTGCTGGACCCGGGCGTTGACGGAGGCACTGCGCGCCGTGAATCCCCGCCGAAGAATCGCAACGACGCACGCACGCACGTGGCTCGAGATCGTGGCATTCGTTGCGATCGTGATCGCCGACGCCGTGGGCCTTGTACCCCTGACGCAGACGATATTCCTGCTGCCGCTGGTGTGGGTGTCGCTGCGGCTGCGACGCGAGGACTGCTCCACGCTCGGCTTCGCCAGGCCACGGCGGGCGTGGCTCGCGATCACGTTCGGCGCGGTGGCGGGCGTGCTGCTCGAAGGGCTCGCGACGTTCGTCACGACACCCTGGATCAGCACCTCTTTCGGCGTCGCGCCCGATTACTCGCAGTTCGACCAGCTGCGCGGCAACCTGCCCCAGCTGCTGCTGTTTCTCGCGTTGTCGTGGACGCTCGCCGCGTTCGGGGAGGAGATCTGCTTTCGCGGCTTCCTGATGCCGCGCGTGGCGTCCGTGCTGGGCGACGGCCGGGCCGCATGGCTCGCGAGCCTGGTGCTCTGCAGCGCGCTCTTCGGCTGGGGGCACACCGAGCAAGGCATGTCCGGCTGGGTGCAGGAAGGGTTGAGCGGGCTGCTCCTCGGCGTGCTTTATCTCGTGACGGGCCGCAACCTCTGGGTGCCGATCGTCGCGCACGGCGTCTCGAATACGCTTGCGTTCGTGCTGATTTATTTTGGCCGCTATGGCGCGTAAAAGTCGGACCTGGATCCCGGCCGCCCAGCAGGGCGGGTCGCCCGATACACGAAGGAGCTGTGACATGAGCGACGCCAAGACGTACCAGGGCAGCTGTTTTTGCGGCGCGGTGAAATTCACCGTCAGCGGCGAGCCTGCCGGCATGGGTTATTGTCATTGCGAATCCTGCCGGCGCTGGTCGGCGGGGCCGGTCAACGCGTTCACGTTGTGGAAGCCCGAGGCCGTGAAGATCACGCAGGGAGCAGACAACATCGGCACTTACAACAAGACGCCGAACAGTTACCGCAAGTGGTGCAAGACCTGCGGCGGCCATATCCTCACCGAACACCCGGGCATGGGCCTGACCGACGTCTACGCCGCCGTGATTCCGGATTTTCCGTACGCGGCCGGGGTGCACGTGCACTATGCGGAGACGCGGCTCCGCATCAAGGACGGCTTGCCCAAGATGAAGGACATTCCCAAGGAACTGGGCGGCTCCGGCATCAGCGTTGCGGAATAGCGCGGGCGAGCCCTCGAGGATCGGCATTGCGGAGGAGCTTGGGCAATGAATGATCCGCTCGTGATCCGGCCCGTGCGGCAAGGCGACTTGGCCGCGTGGCAAACGCTCTGGGACGGGTACAACGCGTTCTATGGCCGTGCGGGCGCGACGGCGTTGCCGCTCCCGATCACGCAGACGACGTGGGCGCGCTTCTTCGACGGGTACGAACCGGTGCACGCCGTGGTCGCCGAGCGCGCGGGCCGGCTGCTGGGACTGGTGCATTTCCTGTATCACCGCAGCACGACCCTGATCGCGCCCACCTGCTACCTCCAGGACCTGTTCACGGCGGAGGACGCACGGGGCCAGGGCGTCGGGCGGGCACTCATCGACGCCGTCTACGAGCGTGCCGCGCGCGACGGCTGCCAGCGCGTTTATTGGCTGACGCACGAAACGAACACGAACGCGATGTACCTCTACGACAAGGTAGCGGAGAAGACCGGGTTCGTCGTCTACCGCAAGGTGCTTTGAGCGGCTCGGCCGCGCGGCGGTACCTGCAGTCGAACACCCTTGACGCGTGATCGTGTCACGCGTCAGCGCAGGGCGGGCGTCTCGATAGCTCTCGTCCGACAACGCTTCGGGCACTCACGAGGTAGCCTGTGCAGACATGCGTCTCTCGAAGCGATGGCCGGAACGATGACGACAGGTGCCGCGAACTTCTCCGTCCCCGACTGCGATCGCGAGTTCGTGTTCACCGATGCGCGCCCTCGCGCGTGGAAATCGCCCGACAAGCGGTTCATTCACACGGCACGAGGCCGTTCATGGCGCAGCACGGGCGCGAAGCACGATGACCGCATCGCGGCGTCGTAACGGCCCTCTGATGCGTCCCGGCGGGGGTCGCATCCGGCCGGAGCGACCGGACGATGCCGGCATCATCGCCGGGATCACGCGCGAGGCGTTCCGCACCGATCCGCGCAGCTCGCATACCGAGGAGTTCATCATCGCCGGCCTCCGGGCGTCCGGCGCGCTCACGGTTTCCCTCGTTGCGGAAGTGAATGGCCAGGTCATCGGGCACATCGCGCTGTCGCCGGTCCGCGTGTCGGACGGTTCGAGCGGGTGGTACGCACTCGGACCGGTCGCCGTGGCGCCTCCTCATCAGCAATCGGGAACGGGAACTGCTCTCGTCACGGAGGGGCTCGCAGCCCTCGGTCGACTGGGCGCCGGGGGTTGCGTCGTCCTCGGCGAGCCTGCGTTCTACGGCCGCTTCGGATTCAAGAAGCGCCGCACGCTCAGGTTCCCCGGCGTGCCACCGGAGTATTTCCTCGCGCGGTCGTTCAGCAACGAGTTTCCGGTCGGCACCATTTCCTACCACCCCGCCTTCGATGCCACGTCGTGACTCGCGGCCTCGCGCCGCGCCACACGAGGCGTCGCAGCCGGCCGCGCGGTTTTTCAGGACACCCGCGGCATTCCGCGGCTGGCTCCGTCAACACGCGGGCACGGCCCCGGAACTGATCGTCGGGTACTACAAGAAGGCCTCGGGCCGGCCGAGCATCACCTGGGAAGAATCGGTGGACGAAGCGCTCTGCGTCGGCTGGATCGACGGCGTGCGCAAGCGCATCGACGACTCCGCATACCAGATCCGGTTCACGCCGCGAAAACACGCATCGATCTGGAGCCGCGTCAACATCGAGCGCGTGCGCGCCCTCCAGGCCGAGGGCCGCATGCAACCTGCGGGACTGGCCGCGTTCGAGCGACGCAGCGAGGCCAGGTCGCGGACGTACGCGTACGAGCAGGCGCGCACGGCCGCGCTCGAGCCGGCGGAGACGGCACTGTTTCGCGGGCACTCCGCGGCATGGCGCTATTTCTGCGCGCAGGCACCGAACTATCGCAGGCGAGTGCTGTGGTGGGTCGTCAGCGCCCGGCAGCCCGCCACGCGCGCGCGCCGCGTCGCCAGGTTGATTGCAGCATCTGGCGCCGGACAGCGACTCTGAGCCCGCATGGATGACCACGCGTCCCTGCGGCCGGGCGCGCCAGCGGGGCGAAGGAATTGCGGTCGGTGCGTACCGGCCGCGCATCGACCCCGCGTTACAATGCAGCGGCGCGGTCGCGAAGCGCCCGGCGAGCCAGGGCTTTCCCGCCTGTGACGGGTGGCCGCGGTGCCGCCCCGACCAGACCGCCGCTGACGGGGAACGGCATGCCAAACACGATACCGATGCTGGACCTGATGTTCTTCCTCACGGAGACGCAGGACAATCCGCGCCACGTCGGCTCGGTGCTGATCTTCCGCCGTCCTGCCCGGGGCGGCACGCAGACCGTGCGACAGATCGTCGACGCCTACCGTCGGGCGCAGCCGCAGCCGCCGTTCAACCGGGTCCCGGTCTTCCGGAAGGCCGGCCTGCCCGAATGGCGCGAGGTCGACAGGTTCGATCCGGACCACCACATCCTGCACGTCGCATTGCCCGCGCCAGGTTCCGACGAACAATTGCACGCACTGGTCGCCGACCTGCACGCGCCGATGCTGGAGCGGCATCGGCCGGGCTGGAAGATGTACATGATCGAGGGTCTCGCGGGCGGCCGGTTCGCCATCTACCACAAGTGCCATCACTCGCTCGTGGACGGCGAGTCCGGCATGGCGATCATTCGCAATTCGCTCGCGACCTCCGCGCGCGACCGCCGGATCCGGCCCACCGTCGCCGCGGTGCAGACGCCGCGACCGCGCAGGGCGCCGCCGCAGTTGCGCGCCGCCCTGGAGCGCGAGGCACTGCGGCTCGCGCAGCGCACGTACTCGATCGGACGTGGCTCCTTCCGGACCCTCGAGCAGACGCTCCAGGGACTGCGCGGCTATTCGAAGTCGCGCCCGCGGGCATTCACGGCACCACACACGCCAATGAACGAGCCGATCTACAACGCGCGCTCGATCACGCACGCGATCCTGCCGCTAGGCGCCATGAAGACTGTCGCGCGCGCATGGGGCGCCACGCTCAACGACGTCGCGCTCTGCATCCTCGACGCGGGCATCAATCGCTATCTGAAGGCCCTCGGCCGCGCGCCCGATCACCCGCTGGTCGCCCTCTGCCCGGTCTCGCTGCGCGAGGCGGAGGCCACGGAGGCGACGACCATGGTGTCTGCCATATGGCCGCCGCTGGGACCCGTGTCGGCGCCTGTCGACCGGCGCCTGCAGGCCATCATGGCCAATACCGCCAAGGCGAAGTCCGAACTGCGCGGACTCGGCAAGGAGGCGGCGTACGCCTTTGCCGTCACGGCATTCGCGCTGTCGGAGACCCTCGCCATTGCACAACCGGAAGCGCTCGGGCTGCGGCCGGCCAACGTGCTGATCTCGAACGTCCGCGGACCGGAGCAGACCCTCTACCTGAACGGCGCGAGGCTCGAAGCGCTGTTCCCGGTCTCGACGTTGATCGTCGCGATCGGACTGAACGTGACGCTGCTGTCGTATGCGGACCAGGTGATCATGGGTTTCACGGCCAACGGGTCGGCCCTGCCCCGGATCGAGGACCTGGCGCGCCACACGCTCGAGGCATTTGCGGATCTCGAGCAGGCGACGGCCCGGCGCAAGGTGCGCGGCCCCGGCAGGAAACCACGCGCAGTTGCGCGCGCCTGATCGGCTCAGTCGAAATCGGCCGGCAGGTCCGGGCGTTGCCAGTGCTGGTACATGCGCTCGACCTGCCGCGGCGTGCACCGGCCGAGCGACATCGGCGGCAGTGCGTCGAGCGCGAAGAAATCGACGGCATCGGTCTCGTAGCTGCCGCGAGCGTGGCCGCCTTCGATGTCGCAGACGAAGAACGCCTTCCAGCTGTGGTAGATCGACGGCGTGTGGCCATGCGCGTTGCGGTCGTAGAGCGCCGCAAGCTTGACGACCCGCGCACGGAATCCCGCTTCCTGCTCGATCTCGCGCCGGATCGCGCCGGAGGGCGAATCGTTCACCTCCGCCCACCCGCCGGGCAGCGTCCACAGGCCGTCCTGGGTCTCGCGCACCAGCAGCACCGACGAGTCGGCCTCGCGGAAGACGGCGCCGCGAACCTCGATCTTGGGGGTCACGTACCCCGGTTCCGCGGCCCACTCGTCCAGCAATCGCGGCGGCGTCGCGCCGCAGCCCGACGCGAGCAGTTCGGCGGCGATCCGCTCGACCTCCCCGTAGCGCTCGCGGTCGTATTCGTCCGCGCAGAAGTGCAGGCCGGTGCGGCCGAGCGCATGCAGGCGCCGCGCAAGCTCGAGCAGGCTGCGTTCATTCATGCCGGCAGCGCCCGTCGCGGTCCCGGCGGCACCACTTGACACCCTTTGCATAATTATGCACATTATCGAATAGTTTATTCACAACAAGCTCCCGTCGAATCCGTGGCCACCGACCTCCACCACCAGATCCAGCGTCGCGCAGCGATCGTCCGCATCCTGCGGGGAACAGCCGTCGCGCGCCAGTCCGAGCTGGTCACGCTCCTGCGCCGTGACGGGTTCGATGCCACGCAGTCGAGCGTCAGCCGGGACCTGCGGGAGATCGGCGTGGTCAAGGGCGGCGACCGCTATCTCCTGCCCGCCGTCGAGGACGCGCTGACGCCGAGCCACTTCGAGGACGTGCGCACGTTCGTGAAGGGATACCGGGCTGCCGGCACGTGCCTCACGGTGCTGCGAACGACGGCAGGCGCCGCCCAGGGCGTTGCCATCGCGCTCGACAAGGCGCGCTGGCCGGAGGTCGTCGGCACGATCGCCGGCGACGACACGATCTTCATTGCGACGGAGAGCGCCCGCGCCCAGCGCCGGCTGCACGAGCACCTTCGCACCCATTTCGGACGCTGAGAAACTCCCCATGACGACGACCCAGGGCACCCGGCCCATCCTGCTCGCTTTTTCCGGCGGACTCGACACGTCCTTCTGTGTGCCGTGGCTCGCCGAGGCGTACGGCCGCCCGATCGTCACGCTCACCGTGAACACGGGCGGCATCGACGCCGAAGCGGCCCGCGTGCTCGAGGAGCGCTCGAGGACGCTCGGCGCCGTCGCCCATCACCTCGTCGACGCGCGGGCCGCATACTTCGAGCAGGTGCTCAAGTACCTCGTCATGGGCAACGTGCGTCGCGGCAACCTCTATCCGTTGTGCGTCGGCGCGGAGCGCGTGCTCCAGGCCCAGACCGTCGCCCAGTTCTCGCGCGAGATCGACACGGACGTCGTCGCGCACGGGTCGACCGCGGCCGGCAACGACCAGGTCCGCTTCGAAGTCGCATTGCGCACGCTCGCGCCGGAGCTCGAGATCCTGGCACCCGTCCGTGATCGTGCATTCAAGCGACCCGAGCAGCTCGAGTACCTGCAGCAGCGCAAGCTGCCCGTGCCACCCTTCGGCGCGGCCTACTCTGTGAACCGCGGCTTGTGGGGCGTCACGATCGGCGGCAAGGAGACCCTGGTCTCCGACACCTGCATCCCCGACGCCGCATGGGTCCTGACGCGGGACGCGTTCACGGCGCCGCACGAGCCCGAGCGCCACACGATCGGCTTCCAGGCCGGCGTGCCCTGCGCGATCGACGGCGTACGGCTCGACCCGGTCGGCCTGATCGAGCAGGTCGAGACGCTCGGCGCCAGGTTCGGGGTCGGTCGCGGGATCCATCTCGGCGACACCATCATCGGCTTCAAGGGTCGCGTCGCGTTCGAGGCTCCGGCCGCGGAGGTGCTCCTGACCGCGCATCGCGAACTCGAGAAGCTCGTGCTCTCCGCCCGGCAGGCCCGCATGAAGGACACCCTCGCGGGCCCCTACGGCGACCTCGTCCACGAAGGCCAGCACCTCGACCCCGTGTGCCGCGACATCGAGGCTTTCTTCGTGTCGACGCAACAGCGCGTCACGGGCGAGGTGCACCTGCTGTTGCGGCCCGGCGTCGTGTTCGTCGAGGGCGTTGCCTCGAAGTACTCGCTCATGAAGGCGTCGAAGGGAGCCTATGGCGAATCCGCCGGCGAGTGGACCGCGGCCGAAGCCCACGGTTTCTCGAAGATGCTGGCGCTGCCGGGCATCTTCTACACGCGCGCCGGGCGCTCGTGACCCGCTCGCCGCTGCACGCCGGGGGAACCAGAGCCATGCAACAGATGAAGACCATCGTCGTCGACAAGATCGCCTCGATCGCGCAGGCGTGCGGGCTGAGCCACGACGTGCGCATCGCCACGACGGACATCCCGTGCGAGGAAGGCGTCGTGCTGGTCGTCGAAGTGCTCGACAACAAGTCCACGTACAACACCCTGGAGCTCACGAGCGGTCGCATGGCGAAGGTCTCCCGCGGCGACGTCATCGTCGGCGCGCTCGGCCACCGCCAGGCGCTCTTCGGCTATTCCGGGCACATCCCGGACAAGGTCGAAGCCGGCGACATCCTGCAGGTGCTCAACATCGGCGGCGTGCTCGGCATCTGCGACTCGGTGAACCCCGACAAGGGCAAGCCCTTCAATGCGCGGGTGCTCGGCTGCGTGCTGCAGTTCCCGTTCCTCGGCGAGCGCATCGGCGTGCCGGCGCGGGTAGGTTACCGCAGGCTCGAGCAGGCCGCGCCGCTCGAGACGCACGGCGTTCCGGTCGTGGCGCTCGCCGGCACGTGCATGGAAGCCGGGAAGACGGCGGCCGCCTGCGCGATCGTGAGCCGCATGCGCCACCGCGGCCTCGTCGTGCACGCGTTCAAGGCAACCGGCGTCTCGCTCCGGCGCGACATCCTCGCCATGGAAGATGCCGGCGCGCGCCGGAGCCAGATCTTCACCGACTTCGGCGTCGTCACGACGACGGCCGCGAACGGCCCCGCGTTGACGCGCACGATGCTGACCGAGATGACCCAGGGGCGGCCGGACGTCGTCGTGTTCGAACTCGGCGACGGCATCCTGGGCGCGTATGGGGTCGAGAGCATCCTGTCCGCGCCCGACATCGCGCGGAGCCTGACGTCGGTGATCCTGTCCGCCAACGACCCCGTCGCGGCGTGGGGCGGCGTCAAGCTGCTGCGCGAGCGCTTCGGCATCGAGCCGTGCGCGGTCACGGGCCCGGCCACCGACAACGCGGTCGGCGTGAACATCATCCGCGACCAGATGGGCGTGAGCGCGTTCAACGCGATCACGGCCGGCGCGGCGCTCGGCGATCACATCATCGATGCGCTCGGGCTCGCGGCGCGGCCCGGCGTGGCCGCGGTCGGCCAGTGACTGCCCGCGTCCCCGCCATAGTCCTCGGTGGCACCGGCTACGTGGCCGGCGAGCTGCTGCGCCTGCTCGCGACGCATCCGTATTTCGACCTCGCGGCCGTAGCCTCGGAGAGCCAGCCCGACGAGCCGGTGGCGCAGTTCTTCAAGCACCTGCAGCCGGTGCTGCCGCACCTGCGATTCGCGGGCCACGACGAGGTGGCCGAGTACATCACGGCCAACCCGACGACGGCCGTGTTCTCGGCCGCGCCGCACGGCGTTTCCGCGGCGTTGATCGACAGGCTGCTCACCGCCGCCGAGCAGTCCGGCAACGATGCGCGGGTCGTCGACATCTCCGCCGACTTCCGCTATTCGAGCGCCGAGGCGTTCGAGGCGGTCTACAAGCACGGGCACGGTGCACCGGGCCGCATCGCGGAGTTCAGTTGCGCGGTGCCCGAGCACCTGAATGCGCTGCGCACTCCTCACGTCGCGCATCCTGGCTGCTTTGCCACGGCGGCGCTGCTGGCGAGCGTGCCGCTGCTGGCGCTGGCCCTCGTCGAACCGCAGCTGTTCGTGTCCGGCGTCACCGGCAGCACGGGTGCGGGCCGGCAACCGACTGCTGGCACGCATCACCCGCAGCGGCACGGCGACCTCTATTCGTACAACGCGCTCGCGCACCGGCACGCCCCGGAGATCACGGCGCTCGCGCACGCGGCGTCGGGCGTCGCGGCCGACTTCGCGTTCGTGCCGCATTCCGGCCCGTTCGCGCGCGGCATTCACGTCACGGTGCAGGCCGTGGCACAGGAATCGCTCACGACGCACGAGCTCGTCAATGCGCTGCGCGACTACTACGACCAGTCGGTCTTCGTGCGCGTCGGCCGCGAGATGCCGCGCGTGAAGGACGTCGTCTCGAGCAATTTCGCGGAGATCTCCGCCGTCTCGAACGGCCGTACCGTGGCGGTCATGTGCGCGATCGACAACCTGACCAAGGGTGCGGCGGGCGGCGCGGTCCAGTGGATGAACCGGATGTTCGGGCATGAGGAAACCGCCGGCCTGATGACCCCGGCACCGGGCTGGACCTGACCGAAAACCGTCACTCGCGACACGATTACCCCACATGTCGAATACAGCCTCCGCGTCCGCCGTCCCGCCGCCTGCCGATCACCTCGCGCCGGTGTATGCGCAATGGGCGCTCGACGTCGTGAGCGCCTCGGGCGTCCACCTGCACACGCGCGACGGGCGCGAGATCCTCGACCTGTACGGCGGTCACGCGGTGGCTGCGCTCGGCTACGGGCATCCCCGCCTGGTCGCGGCACTCGAGGCGCAGGCGCGCTCGCTGATCTTCCAGAGCAACGCCGTGCCGCTCGACGTGCGCAAGCGCGCCGCCTTGCGCCTGACGCGCTTCGCGGGGCTCGGGCTCAACACTGTGTTCTTCGTCAACAGCGGTGCCGAGGCGAACGAGAACGCCCTGCGGCTCGCGCTCAGGATTACCGGCCGCCGCAAGGTCGTGGCCGTCGAGGGCAGCTTCCACGGCCGCACGGCCGCCGCAGGCGCGGTGACCTGGGGCGCGATGAAGAAATGGTACGGTTTTCCGCAGGCGCCGTTCGACGTCGAGTTCGTGCCGCGCGGCGACCTCGCCGCGATCGTGCGCAGTGTCGGCACCGATACCGCCGCGGTGATCGTCGAGCCCGTGCAGGGCGTGGGCGGCGCACTCGACCTCGGCGAGCCTTTCCTCGCCGCACTGCGGACCCGGTGCAGCGAGACGTGCGCCTTCCTGGTGTTCGACGAGGTGCAGTGCGGCATGGGACGCACCGGTTTTCCGTTCGCGGCGAACCTCTACGGCATCTCGCCGGACATGATCACGACCGCCAAGGCACTCGGCGCGGGCTTTCCGTGCGCGGCGCTGCTGATGGGAGACCACGTCGCGGCCCACCTCAAGACCGACGACCTCGGTACGACATTCGGCGGCGGCCCGATGGCCTGCGCGATGATCGAGACCGTCGTCGACATCATCGAGAGCGAGGGCCTGCTGGCCAACGTGCGGGCACTCTCGCAGCAGATCCGGAACACGTGCGTCGTCGGGCCGGTGGTCGGCACGCAAGGTGCGGGCTTCCTGCTCGGCCTGCGCACGCGCCGGCCGGCACAGGAAGTGCAGCGTGAACTGCTCGAGCGCGACATCCTGACCGGGACCAGCGGCGATCCGCACGTCGTGCGCATCCTCGCCCCGTACGTGCTCGAGGCCCGGCACGTCGAGACCTTGCGCGGCACCCTGGCCGGCCTGCCGGCCTAGCCGCCCCGGATTCCAGACCACCTTAACCGCCGCACGCGCGACGACAGACCGTCACCCACCATGCAGCGATTCCTGGACCTGGCCGATTTCACCCGCGACGAGGTCGTCGCGATGCTCGCGCTCGCGCAACGGCTGCAGGAGAGACCAGAACCCGCGGCGCTGGCCGGGAAGATCCTCGGGCTGTTGTTCCTGAATCCCTCGCTCAGGACGCTGTCGTCGTTCCAGGCCGCCATGATGCGGCTCGGCGGGCAGGCGTTCGTGGTGACCCCCGGCCAGGGCACCTGGAACGTCGAGACGCGCGACGGCGCGATCATGAATGCCGGGGCCGCCGAACACGTGCGCGAAGCGATCCCCGTGCTTGCCTCGTACTGCGACGCGCTCGGCATCCGTTCGTTCGCCGCGGGCAAGGATCTCGCCGCCGACCTGGCCGAGACGCAGTTCATGGCGATGGCCGGCCTGTGCCCAAAGCCGTTCGTGAACCTGGAATCGGCGGTCAATCATCCGTGCCAGGCGCTCGCGGACTGGAAGACGATGGACGACCTCGCGGTCCCGCGGCGCGCGAAATTCGTGCTGTGCTGGGCAAACCATCCGCGCGCGCTGCCGCTGGCGGTGCCGGCCGCCACCGTGCACATGGCCGCGCAGCGCGGCATGGAAGTCGTCGTGCTGCGGCCGGAAGGGTACGCGCTGCCGGAAGCGATCATGCAGAAGGCGCGTGCGGCCGCCGCAGCGTCGGGCGGCGACGTGGCCGAGACCGCCGATCGCAACCGTGCGCTCGAAGGCGCGCATGTCGTGTACGCGAAGGAGTGGGGATCGCCCGCGCATTACGGCGACGCCGCAGCGGAGGGCCGCCTGCGCGAACCGCTCGCCGACTGGTGCCTGCGCGAGAGCTGGTTCGCGCGCGCGCGCGCCGATTGCCATTTCATGCACTGCCTGCCGGTGCGCCGCAACGTCGCGGTCGCCGACGAAGTGCTCGACGGTCCGCGCAGCCGCGTGATCCGCGCAGCCGCCAACCGCATGGTCGTGCAGATGGCCGTGCTCTATCGTCTATTGAAGGGGTGAGGCAACGATGATCGGACACAAGGGCGAACAAGCCGTCACGGTGCGCGCGCTGCGCGGCGCGGCGCCGTACATACACATGTACAAGGGAAAGGTGTTCGTCATCAAGACGGGCGGCGGCGCCTTCCGCGACACCTCCACCATGCGGGCGTTCGTCGAGCAGGTGGCGATACTGCACCACCTCGGCATCCGCGTCGTGCTCGTGCACGGCGGCGGCCCGCAGCTGGACGAGGTCACCGCGCAGCTCGGCGTGGCGACGCGCATGGTGCAGGGGCGGCGCGTGACCGACGCGTCGGCCATCGACGCCGCGAGCATGGTCCTGAACGGGCTCATCAACACCCGGCTGCTGGCGCTGTGCCGCGGCTTCGGCATCGCGGCAATCGGCCTGAGCGGCGTCGACGGGGGCCTGGTGCAGGCGCACCGGCGCCCGCCGGTCACGCTCGCGAGCGGCGAGGTCGTGGATTACGGGATGGTGGGCGACATCGATGCCGTCGACGCCTCGGTGCTGACGCGCCTCCTCGATGCCGGGTTCCTGCCCGTGGTGAGCCCCATCTCCGCCGACGGTTCGGGCCAGTTGCTGAACATCAATGCGGACACGGTTGCCGCAGCCATTGGCGGCGCGCTGGTCACGGAGAAGCTGATCCTCTGCACCGGGGCGCCCGGCATCCTCGAGCGGCTCGACGATCCGCACTCGCTGATCTCCTATACGGATGTCGCGGGCCTGCGGCGCCTGCGCGAGGAAGGCGCGTTGTCCGACGGCATGCTGCCCAAGTCGAGCGCGATCGAGGCCGCCATCCGCGGCGGCGTGCGCCGTGTCCACGTCATTTCCTACGCCGCGACCGACGCGTTGCTGGCCGAGATCTTCACGAACGAAGGCACCGGCACGCTGGTCGTCGCGGACACCAAGGCGCTGACCCCGGCGGAACAAGGCGCCAAATGAGCGCCCTCGCCGCCCGGGCGCGCCTGTCGACACACGGAAGGCATGCGTCATGACGAGACTCTGGGACAAGGGCGCGCCGCTCGATGCACGCGTGCTGCGCTACACGGCGGGTGAAGACCATGCGCTCGACAATCGCCTGGTCGCATACGACGTGCGTGCGTCCATCGCGCATGCCGAGATGCTGCACGGCTGCAAGCTCCTGACGGCGAAGGAACTGACCTCGATCCGCGATGGCCTGACCGGGATCGCCGAGGCCCACGCGCGCGGCGAGTGGTCCGTCACGCTCGACCTCGAGGATGGGCAGACCGCGCTCGAGACCTTGCTGACGCAGCGCATCGGCGACGCCGGTGCGCGCCTGCACGCGGGTCGCTCGCGCAACGACCAGGTGCTCGTCGCCCTGCGTCTGTACCTGCGCGACGCGATCGAGGCACTGGCCGACGACGCCCGCGGCGTGGCGGAAGCACTCGACGGCCTGGCCGAGGCACAGGGCTCGATCCCGTTGCCGGGCTACACGCACATGCAGCAGGCCATGCCTAGCTCCGTGGACCTGTGGGCCCGCGGGTTCGCCGCGGAGATCCGGGACGATGTCGAGGCCCTGCGCCACGCACATCGTCGCATCCTCAAGAACCCGCTCGGCTCCGCCGCAGGGTACGGCACCCCGAACCTGCCCGTGAACCGCGACGACACGCGACGCCGGCTCGAGTTTCCCGAGAACCACGAGCCGGTCACGGCCGTGCAGCTGTCACGCGGCAAGGCCGAGGCCGAACTGCTGTTCCAGATCGTGCTCCTGATGCAGGACCTTGGCCGGCTCGCGACCGACCTGCTGCTCTTCTACACGCGTGAGTTCGGCTTCGTGGACCTGCCGGAGGCATTCACCACCGGCTCGTCGATCATGCCGCAGAAGCGCAATCCCGACGTCTTCGAACTCGTGCGCGGCCGGTCTGCCGCGGCGCAGGCGTGCCTGCTGGAAGTGCTCGCAATCACGGCCAAGTTGCCTTCCGGTTACCAGCGCGACCTGCAACTGATCAAGGCGCCGCTGTTCCGCTCGATCGACTCGTGCCACGAATCGCTCGACATCATGACCGCGGCCATTCCGCAGATCCGATTCCGGCCGGACCGCATCCGCATGGATCCCGACATCCACGCGGCGGCGGAGGCCAACGAACTGGTCGCGAAGGAAGGCATCCCGTTCCGCGAGGCGTACCGCCGGATCGGCGCGAAATATCGCGGAGCCTGAGCCGCGCCGTTGACAATCCCGTGCGCCGGTCCATCCTTGCGCATCATCCGGATGCAAGGATGGCCGATGTCGCTGCTGGCGGAGCTGCAACGCAGGAATGTTTTCCGGGTAGCCACATTCTATGTCGTGGCAGGTTGGGTTCTCCTGCAGGCCGGCGACCTTCTGTTCGACGTGCTCGGCGTCCCGCCCTGGGGCCTCAAGCTGCTGCTGGGCCTGCTCGTGCTCGGCGCTGCCGTTCGTCCTCGTGTTCTCGTGGGTCTATGAGCTCACGCCAGAAGGCCTGAAGCGCGAGCACGAAGTCCATCCCGACGCCTCGATCACGGCACGGACCGCCGGCAAGCTCAATCTCCTGATCATCGGGCTGCTCGTCGTCGCGATCGGCCTCGGCGTCGCGAACTGGTACGGCCATCGTGCCGGCCGCGGCACCGAGTCTGGCGCCACGTCCGCGCAACCCGCATCGCGGACCAGTGCCCCGGCGGCCGCCGGCGGTGGCCCCACGGCGCCGGGGGGCATTGGCGCCGCGACCGTGTCGATCGCCGTGCTGCCCTTCCTGAACATGAGCGACGAGAAAGCCAACGAGTACTTCTCGGACGGGCTCACGGAGGAACTGCTGAACGTGCTCGCCAACGTGCCCGGCCTGCGCGTGATTGCGCGCACATCGTCGTTCGCCTACAAGGGCAAGGACGTGAAGATCTCGGACGTCGCGCGCGACCTGAGCGTGGACCACGTGCTCGAAGGCAGCGTGCGCAAGTCGGGCGACAAGGTGCGCATCACGACGCAGTTGATCCGCGCCTCGGACAGCTCGCACCTGTGGTCGGATACCTACGACCGCAACCTCGACGACATCTTCGCCGTGCAGGACGAGATCTCGAAACAGGTCGTGGACGCGTTGAAGCTGCGCCTGTTGTCGAATGGCGGCGCCCCGCTCGACGTCGGCGGCACGCGCAATCCGCAAGCCTACGAAGCGTTCCTGCTGGGCCGCCACTACGTGACCCAGGGCGAAGCCGAGACGACGCTGCGGGACGCGCTCGCGGCGTTCGAGAAAGCGATCGGGCTGGATCCGGCCTACGCCCAGGCCCATGCCGGCAAGGCTGGCGCGTTGTTCCGGCTCGCCGCCAATGCCTATATTCCCTTCGATCCCGGATTCGCGCAGTCCCGGCAGGCGGCAATCCGCTCGATCGAACTGGCGCCGGACCTTGCCGAAGGCCATCTCGCGCTCGGCACGGTGCAGACGATCGTCGACGGCAAGGTGAGCTCGACCGCGTCGGCGGAACGCGCGATGCAGTTGAATCCCGGCAACGCAGTGGTGCAGCGGCAATACTCGCAGTTCATGTCCACGCTCGGTGAACACGAGGCCGCCATCAGGGCGGCGCAAGTGGTCGTGACGCTCGACCCGATCTCCGCCGATGCCCACGGCAACATGGCGAACGCGCTGCTGGGTGCGCGGCGTTACGCCGAGGCCGAAGTGTCGGCGCGGCGCGCGCTCGCGCTGGCTCCCGGCCGTGGCGGGGCACAGGCCTTGCTTGGCTGGGCCCTGTTGCTGCAAGGACGCAACGACGAGGCCCGCGCGGCGTTCGAGGCGGAATCCGTCGTGTGGGCACGGTTGACCGGCCGCGCCCTGGTCCTGGCCATGACGGGCAGGAAGGTCGACGCACGACGCGAGCTGGCCGCCTTCCAGGCCGAGTTCCGCGACAATGCGTCCTATCAGTACGCCGAGATCGAGGCGCAACTGGGGGACAAGGACGCCGCCATGCGCTGGCTCGAAAACGCACGCCGCGTGCACGACCCGGGCCTCGTCGGAACCGGGTTCGTCGATCCGATGCTCGACCCGCTGCGCGGCGATCCGCGCTTCGAGAAGTTGATGCACGAACTCGGCTTCGTGAAGAAGTCCTGACACCAAGCACCGCATCCGTTCACGAGAGACCTTGCCATGCCTTTGACGAAGCCCGCCGGGTGGATCGCCACTGCCGTAATGGCCGTAACGCACGCCGCGCTCGCGGCCCCCGACTACTCGCAGCTCGGCAGGACACTCACACCGGTCGGCGCGGAAAAGGCAGGCAATGCGGACGGCACGATCCCCGCCTGGGAAGGCGGCCTGACCCAGGCGCCTGCCGGCTGGACGCCGCAACAGGGATACATCGACCCCTACGCGAGCGACAAGCCGCTGTTCACGATCGATGCATCGAACGTCGCGCAGTACGAATCGAAGCTGACGGCGGGCGAGGCTGCCCTGCTGCGCAAGCATCCGCAGACCTTCCGCATGAACGTCTACCCGACGCGACGCACTGCCGCGCTGCCGACGGCGGTGACCGATCGCGTGGCTGCGCAGGCCGGCAAGGTTTCGCTGCAGGGCTTCGGGCTCAAGGACGTCAATGGTTCCACGACGCCGTTCCCGATACCGCAGAACGGCCTCGAGGCGATCTGGAACCACCTCGTCCGCTACCTGGGTGGCGGCATCGCGCGTGCGGGGCACTCGTTCCCGGTGCGCTCGAATGGCGACTACTTCAAGATCGGGTTCCGGTCGCAGCGCGTCTACGCGCAGAACGTCGAGGGCGCCGAGCCGAACCGGCTCTTCTACGCGCTCGGCTACTTCACCGAACCAGCGACGTTGCGCGGCACGATATTCCTCGTGCACGAGCCGCTCGACCAGGTCGCGGAGCAGCGCTCCGCGTGGATCTACAATTCGGGGGCACGCCGCGTCAGGCGTGCGCCGGACCTGGCCTACGACGGCATCAACGACGGCTCAGAGGGCATGCTCGTCACCGACCAGGTCGACGGCTACAACGGCGCGCCCGACCGGTACGAATGGAAGCTGCTCGGCAAGCGCGAGGTATTCGTCCCGTACAACACCTACCGGCTGTCCGACAAGACGCTCAAGTACAAGGACATCATCAAGCCGAATTCGATCAACCCGGACTATGTCCGTTACGAACTGCACCGGGTCTGGGTCGTCGAGGGCACGCTGAAACCGGGCCAGCGGCACATCTACGGCAAGCGGACCTTCTACCTGGACGAGGACAGCTGGAGCGTGCTGGCCGAGGATGCGTACGACAATCGCGGCACGCTGTGGCGCGCGTCGCTGCACGGGTTGCTGCAGGCGTACGACGCGGTGGTGCCGATGTACCGCTTCGGCATCTATCACGACCTCAACAACGGCAGCTACCTGGTCGGCGGGCTCGACAACGAGGTCAAGGAGCCGATCCAGTTCAATGCCAAAGCGCGCATCACGGAATTCCAGCCGGACGCGCTGCGCCGGCTCGGCGGTACGCTGTAGCGATCGACACGGGTCCGGGCGACGGCGGGGCGCAGCGCGACCGGGCCGGCAGCGCGGACTGACGGTCTCGCGGCCCGGCCGGCGCTCAATCGAGGCCGAGCGAGAACGCCGTTTCGATGTCGCGTTTCGAGTAGACCTTGAACGAGATCAGGGTCTCCGAACTCGTGATGCCCGGCAGCTTCCGCATCTTCTCGCTGATCACGCGCGCGAGGTCCTCGTTCTCGCGCACCCGCACCAGTGCGACGAGGTCGAACTGGCCGGCCACCGAGAACACCTCGCTGACGCCCTCGAGTTCCGCCATCTGTTGCGCCAGTTCGGGCACCTTGTCGGTCTCGGCCTTGATCAGCACGACGGCGGTCACCATGGGTCGTCCCTCTCGCAACTGGTCGGTCGGTTCGATCGCGCGGCCGCGGGGCGCATGCGGCGCGCCGGGCGGCCGGCCCACGCGTTGCCGTCGATCATAGCCGAGCGCCGCTCACTCGGCGTCAGGCTGCGCGTCCGGGCGCGCGGCGGCGAACGCGGGCAGGGCCTCGAGGTGGCGGCAGATCGCGACGAGGCCCGGGTAGGGGCCGAGATCCACGTCGAACCGGCGTGCGTTGTACATCTGCGGCACCAGGCAGATGTCCGCCAGCGTGACCTGCGAACCGAAGCAGGACCTGCGCGCGGCGGGCGCGGCGGTCGGTTCGAGCGAGGCGATCCAGCGCTCCAGGCCGCCGAAGCCGCGCGCTATCCAGTGCGCGATCCAGCGCTGCACCGCCGCGTCGTCCGCGCCGAACTCGCGGCGCAGGTACCCGGTAATCGGCAGGTTGTTGAGCGGGTGCGTATCGCATGCGATCGCGAGCGCCATGCCGCGAACGATGGCGCGGCCACAGGCCGGCCCGGGCAGCAACGGCGGGAGTGGCTGGATCTCGTCGAGGTATTCGCAGATCGCAAGGGATTGCGGGATGACGCAATCGTCGTGGACTAGTGCCGGCACGAGCCCCAGCGGGTTGATCGCGAGATAGTCGGCCTTGCGTTGCTCGCCGCCGTCGCGCAGCAGGTGTTTCGGCACGGACTCGTACGGCAACGACTTGAAGTTGAGCGCGATGCGCACGCGATAGGCGGCCGAACTGCGCCAGTAGGTGTAGAGCTTCAATGCCATGACCGCACTCTCTCCCGATCAGACGATCGTCGTGCGCAGCGTGTCGAGACCGTCGATGCCGCCCGCCACGCGGTCGCCGCGCTGCAGCGGCCCCACGCCTGCCGGCGTGCCCGTGAATATGAGATCGCCCGGCTGCAGTTCGAAGTACGTCGACAGCTCGGCGACGATCTCGGCGACGTTCCAGGTCATCTCCGAGAGGTCGGCGTCCTGGCGTGTCTGGCCGTTGACCTCGAGCCAGATTCGCCCCGCAGCTGGATGCCCTGCGTCGGCCACCGTGCGAATGGCGGTGACCGGCGCCGCCTGGTCGAAGCCCTTGGAAACGTCCCAGGGCATGCCACCTGCCTTCGCCGCGGCCTGCAGGTCGCGACGCGTCAGGTCGTTGCCCACGGCATACCCGAACACGTGCTCGAGCGCGGTCGCGACGGGAATGTCGTGCCCGCCCTTGCCGATCGCGACGACGAGTTCGATCTCGTGGTGCAGGTTCGAGGTGCGCGGCGGGTAGCGCACGTCGGCGCCGTTCGGCACCACGGCGTCCGCAGGCTTGGAGAAAAAGCACGGCGGCTCGCGTTCCGGGTCCATCCCCATCTCGCGGGCGTGCGCCGCGTAGTTCCGGCCGACGCAATAAATCCTGTGCACGGCGAATCTCGAACCGCTGCCTGCGATCTCGACGCTCGGCTGCGGTAACTGGAACAACATTTTTTCGGCCGTGGTGGTCATCAGGGGATCCTCTGGTCCAGCACTCGTGGCTCGGCGCGCACCCGTCAGGCTGCCGCCTCGATCTGCAACAGCGCAGGCAGGAACACCTCCTGCACGAGGATCGGGTGCCCCGCCAGACGATACACCGCTCGCCGCGCCCAGAGCTCCGCTCCGGCGGCCCTCGCGGCATCCGTGGTATCGCGAGCAGACTCTGCGATCGCCGTGGATTGCCGTGCCGCAACCGCGAGCGGATGGTCGTGCCGCAGCTCCCGATACTCGAACGGATCCCGGTCGAGCGGCTGGCCAGCTTCGCGCAGCGCCTCGCCGAGCGGCGCGTCGCCCAGGGCCCGCAGCCATGGAAATCCGGCCACGGTCGTCGCGGGCAGGATCGTCTGCGCGAATATCACGCGCCGCGTTCCGCAGCAGAACTCGATCTCGCGCAACAGGCAACCATGGTCCGTTACGTCCAGGCGCGCCTGCAACGAGGCCGGCAGCGGCGCCTCGCGCAACGGCCCCAGCAGGCGGAACCCGAGGTCGTCGCCACACAGCGCGCGCACGCGCGCCGTGAGCAGGCCCGGTTCCGTCAGCCACGAGACCAGCGTGCCGGGCACCTGCGGAGCAACGTGTTCCAGCGGCCACCAGTGGGAATCGGGCATGACGTCGCTATGGGCGTTGCGCAGTGACTGCACGGCCTGCTCGTCGCAAGCCGCGCGACCTGGATCGGGGACGACTAGAACTGTTCCGGCGCGAGCGCCATGATCGTCGCGCTGCCCGCGCGCACGGACGCACCGTACGCGAGCGCGCGCGGCATCACGTGCTCGGCATAGAACCGCGCCAGCAGGACCTGTGCGCGCAGGAAGGCGGCATCGGGCGTGGCGGGATCCGATTCCAGCCGGCGCAAGGCAACGAGCGCGCCGCGCGCGAGCTGCCAGCCGCCGATCACGGTCCCGACCAGCATCAGGTAATTGAATGCGGCCGAACCCGCGAGATTCGGGTCCTTGCGCTCGCCAGTGAGCAGGTGCGTCGAGCATAGGACGACTTCGTCGAGTCCTTTCGCGAGCCAGAGGCGCACGCCGGCGAACTCCTCGCCTGCGTTTGCGAGCGGCGCATCCTGGCTCCGCATCTCGGACACGAATCCGGAGACGGTGGCGCCGCCGTCGCGCAGCAGCTTGCGACCGACGAGGTCGATCGCCTGGATCGCATTGGTACCCTCGTAGATCGATGCGATACGCACGTCGCGGTAGTACTGGGCGACGCCGGTTTCCTCGACGTAACCCATGCCGCCGTGCAACTGCATGCCGAGCGAGGTGACTTCCTGCCCGACCTCCGACGCGAAGGCCTTTGCAATCGGCGTCATGAGGTCGCCGCGAGCCAGCCAGACGGCAGATGCCTCGGCATCGTCGTCGTGGTTGGCGCGATCGAGACACGACGCCGTGTAGTAGCAGATCGCGCGGCACGCCTGCGTCAGCGATCGCATCAGGAGCAGCGTGCGGCGGACGTCCGGGTGGCGAATGATCGGAACGCGTCCTTTTTCACCGGGCGCGCGACCTTGCACGCGGTCGCGCGCATAGGCGACCGCCTGCTGGTAGGCGCGGTCTGCGAGGCCGACGCCCTGCACGCCGACGCCCAGGCGCATGTAGTTCATCATCGTGAACATGGCGGCCAGTCCCTCGTTCGGCTGGCCGACCAGGAATCCTTCCGCGCCGCCGTCGTCGCCGAACGCCAGCACCGCCGTGGGACTCGCGTGGATGCCGAGCTTGTGCTCGACGGACACCGCGTACACATCGTTGCGTGTGCCTGCCGTACCGTCCGCATTCGAGCTTGAACTTCGGCACCAGGAACAGCGAGATGCCTTTCGTCCCCTGCGGCGCGCCGGGCAGCCGGGCCAGCACGAGGTGCGCGATGTTCTCCGTCATGGAGTGATCGCCCCACGTGATAAAGATCTTGCGGCCGGTGACCAGGTAGCTGTCGCCCAGGGGCTCGGCGCGGGTCGTAAGCGCGGACAGGTCCGACCCTGCCTGCGGCTCGGTCAGGCACATCGTTCCAGTCCATTCCCCCGACACGAGCTTTTCGAGGTAGGCCTGCTTCAGGTCATTCGAACCATGCCGGTCCAGCGCAAGAATGGCCCCCTGCGACAGCTCCGGGCACAACGCGAATGCAACGTTCGCCGCGGCCCACATCTCGTCGCAGGCGATGGAGACCGTCTTGGGCAGCCCCTGGCCGCCGAAATCGGGATTCGCGGCGATGCCGGGCCAGCCGCCCTCGCGGAATTTCGCGTAGGCGTCGGCGAATTCGGCGGGCACCTGCACGGCCCGGTCGACGACCCGCACGCCCTTGCGGTCGCCGATCCAGTTCGTGGGCGAGAGCACGCCGGTCGCGAAGCGTCCGGCCTCCTCCAGCACGGCTGCGGCCGTGTCGAGATCCACGGCCGAATACGCGGGCAACGCCACGACGTCCGCGAATTCGGCGAGGTGTTCGATCGTGAACCGCATCTGCTGCAGTGGTGCCTGGTAGTCCGCCATGTTCTCCGCTCCGGCGCTTGTTTGTGCTGTGCAACAATCCATTCTGCCCTGCAGACGACTGCTGCGCCAATCCGGAAGTTACGGCGCCGGGGCCGGGTACAATCCGCGATCACCCACGAGGTTACGGATGAGCATCTGGTACAGGCCATTCACGCTGGAGCAGATCCAGCGGACATTCGCCGCGGTCCGGGACATGGCCATGCACCTCGACGTGCAACTGACCGAGGTCGGCCCGGATTTCCTGCGCGGCACGATGCCGGTCGACGAGCGCACCCGTCAGCCATTCGGGCTGCTGCACGGCGGTGCAAGCGTGGCGCTGGCCGAGACGCTCGGCAGCGTGGCCTCGAATTTCTGCGTGGATTCGTCGCGTTTCTATTGTGTCGGGCAGGAAATCAACGCCAATCATGTGCGTTCGGCGCGCAGCGGCCGGGTGACCGGCACCGCGCGACCCATCCACCTGGGCGGCCGGTCCCAGGTCTGGGACATCCGCATCGAGGACGAGGCGGGGCGGCTCGTCTGCATTTCACGCCTCACGATGTCGGTGCTCGACGCGCCGCCAGGCGGCGCACCGATGTTTCCGGTCCTGCAGTCGACATGACCTGTCCGCCCCGCCGCACCGCGCTGGTCGCCACGGCGACGCTGTTGCTGCTGGGCGGGTGCGGGTTGAAGGGACCGCTCGCACTGCCCGAGAAGGCCGAGCGCGTGATCATCCGCGGACCGCAGGCCGGGACACCTGCTCCGGCCCCGCCGGCGCCGGCCGGCGAGGCGCTGCCCGCACCCGCCACGGACTCGGCACCGAAGTCCTCGACGGCGGAGGAACCCCCGCCGCCGCCGCCGCCCCTGCCAGGCGGTAATCCAGGCGCGATCCGCGGTGGTTGACCCTCGCACGCTGGTCCTCGTCGACGGCTCGTCGTACCTGTACCGGGCCTTCCACGCGCTGCCGCCGCTCACCAATTCCCGCGGCGAGCCGACAGGCGCGGTGCTCGGCGTGCTCAACATGCTGCTGCGCATGATGCGCGAGCAGGACCCCGCGCTCGTGGCGGTGGTCTTCGACGCACCGGGACGCACATTCCGCGACGACCTGTTCGCCGAGTACAAGGCCCACCGCGCGCCGATGCCGGACGACCTGCGCAGCCAGGTCGAACCGCTCGTCGCAGCGGTGCAGTCGCTCGGGCTGCCGCTGCTGCGAATTCCCGGCGTGGAAGCCGACGACGTCATCGGGACGCTCGCGCAACGCGCCGTCGCGGCCGGCATGAAGGTCGTCGTGTCGACAGGCGACAAGGACATGGCGCAACTCGTCAACGACCACATCACGCTGATCAACACGATGACGAACTCGTCGCTGGACCGGGCGGGCGTCAAGATCAAGTTCGACGTCTACCCCGAGCAGATCATCGATTACCTCGCGCTGGTCGGCGACGCCTCCGACAACATTCCCGGCGTGCAGAAGGTCGGCCCCAAGACCGCGGCGAAGTGGCTCAACGAATACCGCACGCTCGACAACCTGCTCGCGCACCAGGAGCGCATCGAGGGCAAGGTCGGCGAGAGCCTGCGCGCGTCGCAGGCGGACCTCGCGCTGTCGCGCGAGCTCGCCACGATCCGCTGCGACGTCGAGCTGCCACTCGGCCCCGAAGACCTGCGGCGCCAGGCGCCCGACAGGGAGAAACTGCGCGAGCTCTACACGAGGCTCGAGCTGCGGTCCCTGCTGAAGCAGCTGGGCTCGGGAGAGGTGGACGCGACGGCGCCGCAACCGTCACCTGCACCGGCGGAACCGGGCTCGGCAGCGTTGCCGGCTGGCAGCACCTCGGGTGGCGCAGTCGCCGGTGCGGCCGCCGCACCGGATGGCGTAACGGCGCCCGTGGCCGGGTGGCCCGGGGGCCGTCACTACGAACTCGTGCTGACGGCCGAGCACTTCGACCGCTGGCTCGATGCACTGCGGCGCGCGGACCTCTTCGCGTTCGACACGGAGACGACCTCGCTCGACTACATGAAAGCCGAGATCGTCGGCGTCTCGTTTGCGATCGAGCCGGGCCATGCCGCCTACGTGCCGCTCAAGCACACGTATCCCGGCGCGCCGCAGCAGCTGGACCGCGAAGACGTGCTGCGACAGCTGCAGCCCCTGCTCGAGGACGACGCGCGCGGCAAGCTCGGTCACCACCTCAAGTACGACGCGCACGTGCTGCGCAACCACGGCATCGAGCTGCGCGGCATGCGGTTCGACTCGATGCTCGAGTCGTACGTGTTGAACAGCACCGCCACGCGGCACGACCTCGACTCGACCGCACGGCTCTACCTCGGCGTCGAGACGATCCACTACGAGGACGTCGCGGGCCGGGGCGCCAAGCAGTTGTCCTTCAACGACGTGCCGATCGAGTCGGCGGCGGAATACTCGGCCGAGGACTCCGACGTCGCATTGCGCCTGCACCGAACGCTCTGGCCGCGGCTCGAGGCGCAACCGAGCCTGGCGCGGCTCTATACGGAAATCGAGCGCCCGCTCGTGCCCGTGCTGCTCGACATGGAGCATTGCGGCGTCCTGATCGACGCCAGCATGTTGCGCCAGCAAAGCGTCGAGTTGTCGCGCGGCCTGGTGGAACTGGAGCGCCGGGCCCATGCGGCCGCGGGCCAGCCTTTCAACGTCGAGTCGCCGAAGCAGTTGCAGGAAGTCCTGTTCGGCAAGCTCGGGTTGCCCGTGAAGCGCAAGACGGCGACCGGCCAGCCATCCACGGCCGAGGACGTCCTCGAGGAGCTCGCGGAGGAGTTCGAGCTGCCGCGCATCATCATGGAGTACCGCGGGCTCGCGAAGTTGCGCTCGACCTACACCGACAAGCTGCCTGAGCAGGTCGAATGCCCGCACCGGCCGCGTGCACACGTCCTATCACCAGGCGGTGGCTGCCACCGGGCGCCTGTCGTCCACCGACCCGAACCTGCAGAACATCCCGATACGCACGCCCGAGGGCCGACGGATCCGGCAGGCATTCGTCGCTCCTCCCGGCCAGGTGCTGATCGCCGCGGACTATTCGCAGATCGAACTGCGGATCATGGCGCATCTGTCCGGTGATCCTGGCTTGCTGCAGGCATTTGCCGAGAATCGCGACATTCATCAGGCGACCGCCGCCGAGGTCTTCGCGCTGGAACCGCGGCCAGGTCACCAGCGACCAGCGCCGTTCGGCCAAGGCGATCAATTTCGGCCTGATCTACGGCATGTCGGCGTTCGGCCTGGCGCGCCAGCTCGGTATCGACCGGGGTTCGGCGCAGCGGTACGTCGACCTCTATTTCCAGCGCTACCCCGGGGTCAAGCGCTACATGGACGAAACGCGCGCGATGGCGCGCGAGCAGGGGTTCGTCGAGACGGTGTTCGGACGCCGGTTGTACCTGCCGGAAATCCGGCTCGCGCAACGCCCAGTTGCGGCAGTACGCGGAGCGCAGCGCCATCAATGCGCCCATGCAGGGCACCGCGGCGGACATCATCAAGCGCGCGATGATCGCCGTGCACCGCTGGTTGCACGGTCACACGCGTGCGCGGCTGCTCATGCAGGTCCACGACGAACTGATCCTGGAAGTCGCGGAGGACATCGCGGACGGCGTACTTGCGGAACTGCGTGGACACATGACGTCGGCTGCCACCTTGCGAGTGCCGCTCAACGTCGAAGTCGGCGTCGGACGCAACTGGGACGAGGCGCACTGAACTATCCCGGGCACGGGGATTCTCACCCACCGCGGTGGGTGTCCCGGTCGCCAGCGCGGCCGACTGGCGTTGAATCCGTATGCCGGGTGCAGTCTAACTTGTTGTTTCAAAGAGACTTTGCGTAGGCGATAGCCCTGATGCGGCAATGCAGCATAGCGGCGTAGCATCTCGCCATGGACCTCCGGCTCAACCGTTCCAGTTCATGCTCGGCTAGGAAGTCGCAGCCGGGCCTCCCAATCGTCCGGAACCGTGCACTTCGTCACCCGCGCACCTACGCGGCTCGGAGCGCGAGCCGGTTTCGCTAACATGGTTTGATTGACAGCAGCCCCTGGAGGGCATCGAGCATGCGTAAAACGATCATTGCGAGCACCGTACTGGCATTCGGCCTGTTCTCGACCGCGGCAATGTCTGCGGACAACGGTATCTACCTCGGTGCCGGCGTCGGCCAGAGCGGCGTGAGCTTCGACGACACCTTCGCGGGCGAGGACTTCAGCTTCGATGCCGACAGCACGGGCTTCAAGGCGATCGCGGGCTGGCGCTTCCTCGACTGGCTCGCGGTCGAGGCGAACTATGTGGATCTCGGGTCGGGCGACGACAACGTGGCCGGCCAGAAGATCGAGACGGACGTCAACGGGGTCTCACTGTCGGCGGTCGGGTTCCTGCCCATCGGCCCCGTCGACCTGTTCGCCCGCGTCGGTGCGATCAACTGGAACGCGGACGTCGACGTACCCGCCCTGGACGTCAGCGTCAGCGACGACGGCACCGATCTCACGTACGGCGTCGGCGCGCAGTTCCGCGTCTGGAGCCTGAGCCTGCGGGCGGAGTACGAGCGGTTCGACATCAGCGACGCCGACACGGTCGACATGATCTCGCTCGGCGTGACCTGGACTTTCCTGTAGGCGAAGCCGGGCCCGGCCGGATCCACTGCGGCCCGCAACTCTTTGATCTGAAAGTGTATTTCTGATACGAGCCGTGTGTGCGACGCGCGCGGAACTTTCTACAGGAGGTTGCGTCTATACTTTTCGAGCGTCTATGACGCTCGGCGTCGACCTACCTCCCTGGGCTCGACGTCGCCCGGTCATCCCCCAATACCGGGTTTGTTTACCCCGGCCGGATCCGCTGGTCCCGCCGGGGTTTCTTTTGCCCGCGATTTGCCATCGAGCAACCGCTCGATGACGCCGCGTGCCTCGTGCACGCCGTCGCCGCTGAATGCCGAGAAGAGCTGCACGGTCACGCCCGCCGGCGGCAACTGGCGGCGCACCGCCTGGAGTGAATTGCCGGCAGCACCGCGGCCGAGCTTGTCGGCCTTGGTCAGCAGGATATGCGCCGGCCGGCCGCGGCCCGTGGCGAGCGCGAGCATGTCATGGTCGTGGTCCGTCAACGGGTGCCGGACGTCCATCACGATGATCGTGCCCTGCAACGACTCGCGGCCAGCGAAGTAAGCCTCGAGCAGGCTGCCCCAGTGCGCGCGCATGCTGCCCGGGACTGCCGCATAACCGTATCCCGGCAGGTCGACGAGACGCCGCCCCGCCTCGAGCTCGAAGAAGTTGAGCAGGCGCGTCGCGCCCGGCGTCTTACTCGTGCGCGCAAGCCCCTTGCGCTGCGTGATCGCGTTGATCGCGCTCGACTTGCCTGCATTCGAACGGCCCGCGATCGCGACCTCGACGCCCGTGTCCGCAGGCAGCTGGCTGGCCTTGTTCGCGCTCGTGACGAAGTGGACGTTCGGGTAGGCAGACATGCGGGCTCGGCGGAGTGCGCAGACATGCGCGCAAAGTGCCTTAGTGTACAATTTGCGGCTCGCCCGGCAGGCCGCAATGCAGCTACGTCGCTGGTTCGCGAACGGCAGGTCAAGGGGCGATTTTTTGCGTGCGTCCCGAGCGTGGCCTCTATTTCGGAGTGGTGTCAGACATGACCGCGAAGTTCGTCGCTGCCCTCGCACTGGTAACTGTCGTCGGGTGGAGCGGCTCGGCGCTCGCTGCGGGCTCGAAGGAAGCCGGCCAGGCAAAATCGACCGTCTGCGTGGCGTGCCACGGGGTCGACGGCAACAGCGCGAATCCCGAGTGGCCGAGCCTCGCGGGGCAGCACTCCTCCTACATCGTCAAGCAGTTGCAGCATTTCAAGGCGGGCGAGCGCCAGAACGCGTTGATGGCGCCCATGGCCGCCATCCTGTCCGACCAGGACATGGAGGATCTCGCCGCGTATTTCGCGTCGCAGACGCGGCGCCCGACCGGCGAGACGGAGCCATCGAAGCTGAAACCCGGACAACGCGTATTTCGCGCTGGCTCGCTCGATGGCGGCGGCGTCGCTGCATGCGCAAGTTGCCACGGCCCGACCGGCACGGGCAACCCGGGGGCCGGCTATGCCGCGATCGGCGGCCAGCACGCGACCTACGTGGCGTTGCAGCTGCGGGCATACAAGAGCGGCGCTCGTGCCACCGACCCGAACCAGATGATGCGCAACGTCGCGGCCAGGTTGTCCGACGACGAGATCGACGCGGTCGCGTCTTATGTGCAGGGCCTGCGTTGAACCTCGGCACGACCGGCGAGTCTCAAGCCACCATATGAACATCTACTCCGGATTCGCGCGGTTGGGGGCGGCCGTCCTGGCCGGTGTCTGGTCGCTCGCCGCGTCGTCGGCCATGGCCGCGGTGACGCCGCAGCAAGGCGTGCACTACAAGCTCCTGCAGCCCGCGCAGCCGACGAACGTCGCGCCGGGCAAGGTCGAGGTCGTGGAAGCGTTCTGGTACGCCTGCGGCCATTGCTACCTGCTCGAGGGCAAGCTCGAGGCGTGGAACCGCAACGGGCGTCCCGCCAACGCGGAACTCGTGCGGCTTCCCGCCACCTGGAATGACCTGCTCAAGGTCCACGCGCGCGTGTTCTACACGATCGAACTGCTCGGCAAGCCGAACCTGCACGCCGAGGTGTTCCGCGAGATCAACGTCAAGAAGAACCGTCTCGACACCCAGCCGGTGATCGAGGCGTTCTTCGTGTCGAACGGCGTCAGCAAGGAAGAATTCCGGAAGGCTTTTTCCGGCTTCGCCATCGATTCCAAGATCCTGAAGGCCGAGGACCTGAACCGCCGCTACAGGATCACCAGCACGCCTACGATGATAGTGAACGGCAGGTACGTCACCGACGCCGGCATGGCGGGCGGCGAGGATGCGCTGTTCGAAGTCATCAACGCCCTGGTCGCCAAGGAAAAGCCGAAAGGCTGACGCGCGGCGCCGCGATGCGCGCGCCTCGCGAGTCGCTTGCCCCGGGCACCAGCCCGAGCGGGGCTTTTCCCTCGACGCTGTGCTAAAAGGACGCGCAATCCCCAGGACGGCAGTGCCCGGCAAATCATGCTTCGCTTACTGATACCGACCGGCACCGGGTATACCTGGGTCGAGCATTCGCCACCCGCGCCTTTTCCGGACGAGTTTCTCTGGGCCGACCTCTACGAGCCCACGACGGACGAGGAACGCGCGGTCGAAGCCCTTCTGACCGTCGACGTGCCCACGCGCGACGAGATGAAGGAAATCGAGACGTCGAGCCGCCTGTACGAGGAAGGCGGCGCGATCTACATGACCGCGACGGTCGGCAACAAGCTCGACAGCGACCGGCCGGAGAGCAGCGCCATCACGTTCATCCTGGCCAATGGCCGCATGATCACGAACCGTTACGTGGATCCCACGCCGGTGCGGCGCTTCATGCAGTTCGTGGAGCGTTCGCCGGTCGCCTGCACGTCCGCGCCGACGCTGCTCGCCGGCCTGGTCGAAGCCTTCATCGAGCGCATCGCGGACCTGCTCGAGCGCGTGCAGACCGAACTCGACACCGTGTCGTTCGCCATCTTTCCCCGTGCCGGCCAGTCGTCGCCGACCAGCGACAACCTGCATGCGCTGATCCGCCAGATCGGGTCGGACGGCGACCTCGTATCGAAGGCGCGCGAGAGCCTCGTGAGTTTCCACCGGCTGCTCATGTACCTGCCGCAGAGCAGCAACCTGACGCTGTCGCAGGAGCAGCGCGGGCGCTTCCGGTCGACGCTGAACGACGTGCAATCGCTGACCGACCACGCGAGCTTTCTCGGCACCAAGATCCAGTTCCTGCTGGACGCGGTGCTCGGGCTCATCAACCTGCAGCAGAACAACATCATCAAGATCTTCTCCGTCGCCGCGGTGATGTTCCTGCCGCCGACGCTCGTCGCCAGCGTCTACGGCATGAACTTCAGGCACATGCCCGAGCTTGCGAAGACATGGGGCTACCCCATGGCGCTGGTGGCGATGGTGGCCTCGGCCGTGATCCCGTACCTCTACTTCCGGCGCAAGGGCTGGCTCTAGCCGGGGCCGCGCGTTGGCACCTGCCGCGTTCCTCGCACTCACTGCGACGGTGCTGGTCGCCGCACTGACTCCGGGCCCGGCCATCACAGCTATCGTGGCGCGCGCGCTTGCGGATGGGTTGCGCCCGGCCCAGGCGATCAATGCGGGCGTCGTCACGGGCGACGTCATTTTGTTCGTCCTCGCCGCGGCCGGCATGGCGGCGGTCGCGCGTTCCCACGACCAGTTGTTCACCGTCCTGAGGCTTGCGGGCGCGGGCTATCTCCTGTGGGCGGGCATTCGGCTCTGGCGCGCCCGGCCGCGACCGGTGTTGCCGCAGGCGGCCGCGCACGACACCCAGTTCTGGCGCAATTACGGCGCGGGACTGCTGCTGATGCTCGGGCACGTGCAGGCGATCCTGTTCTATGCGGCGCTGCTGCCGGGATTCGTCGATTTCTCCGTGCTGACGGCGAGCGACTTCGTGCTGGTTGCACTGATGCTCGTCGTCGTCATCGGCGGCGTGAACGCGGCATACGCGTTCGCAGCGGCGCGGGCACGGCATTTGTTCGCGAACGAGCGCGCCCAGGTCGTGATTCACCGCGCGGCGGGAACGCTGATGCTGGTGGCGGCCGCGCTGGTGGCGGCCCGGGTGTAGGATGACTTCATGGCAAAACCCACGATCACCAACATGGCGATGTTCTGCGATTTCGAGAACGTCGCGCTCGGCGTCCGCGACGCCCGCTACTCGCGCTTCGACATCGACAAGGTACTCGAGCGACTGCTGCTGAAAGGCAGCATCGTCGTCAAGAAGGCGTATTGCGACTGGGAGCGCTACAAGGAGTTCAAGGCGCCGATGCACGAGGCGTCGTTCGAGTTGATCGAGATCCCGCACGTGCGCATGTCCGGCAAGAACTCGGCCGACATCCGCATGGTCGTGGACGCGCTCGACCTCTGCTACACGAAGTCGCACGTGGACACGTTCGTGATCGTGAGCGGCGACTCGGATTTCTCGCCGCTCGTGAGCAAGCTGCGGGAGAACAACAAGATCGTGATCGGCGTCGGCGTCAAGAGCTCGACCTCCGACCTGCTGATCGCGAACTGCGACGAGTTCATCTACTACGACGACCTCGTGCGCAAGGAAGAGCAGCGGCGCGGAGGGCGCAAGCCCGCTGCAGCGGCTTCGGGCCGGCAATCAGCCGGCGGCAGGTCGCCGGCACAGGCGGCGCCAGCGACCGGCGGCGACACGGCGCCACCGCCGGCCGCGACGCCCGCCGCGGCAGATGACCAGCCCGCTGCGCCCGCACGCAAGGCGCACGCGCGCGGCAAGACCGACGACGAGAAGAAGCAGGAGGCCTTCGACCTCGTGCTGGCGACGATCGAGGCGCTCGCCGACGAGCGCGACACGGGCGAAAAGGTCTGGGGCTCGATGATCAAGCAGGCGCTGAAACGCCAGCGCCCGGGATTCAACGAGAGCTATCACGGGTTCCGGAGCTTCAACCAGTTGCTCGAGGAGGCGCGCGAGCGCAAGTTGATCGAGCTCGAAAAGGACGAGAAATCCGGCGGGTACGTCGTCAAGCCGGTCGCGGGCTGAACGGCTTCGGCGCCAAGCGCCGCATTGCAGCACCGCTGCCGGTCGCAGGGCCGGCCCGCGAACTCGCCGGGTGACACCAATCCGGTGAAGGTTCGGACCGGCAGAGCGGCCGGCGCGCTATGATGCGCGTCTGATTTTCCGGGTCGGAGACTCCCGTGGCTGCCGTCAACCCACCTGCCTCGAAGGCGGCGCTGCGACAGGCCGTCGTCCCGTACGCCCGACCCGACCTGCGCAAGGCACTCTGGCAACTCGCGAATACGCTGGTGCCGTTCGTCGCGCTCTGGACATGCATCGCGCTCACCGTCCAACCGAGCAGCGGCTGGTCGCTGCTGCTCGTCCTCCCGGCGGCCGGATTCTACGTGCGCCTGTTCATCATCCAGCACGATTGCGGCCACGGTTCGTTCTTCGCAAGCGCGAGGTTGAACGAGCGCGTGGGCGCCGTGCTCGGACTGCTGACATTCTTTCCGTTCGCGTACTGGAAGAAGACGCACGCGATCCATCACAACACGTCGGGCAACCTCGACCGGCGCGGGCTCGGCGACATCGAGACTCTCACGGTGCGCGAGTACCAGGCCCGTGGCGTCATGGGGCGCCTCGCGTACCGACTCTATCGCAGCATGCCGGTCCTGCTCGGCATCGGCCCTTCATACCAGATCCTCGTCAAGCACCGGGTGCCATTCGACCTGCCGCTCAGCTGGCGCAAGGAATGGGCGAGCGCGCTCTGGAACAACGTCGCGCTCGCGTGCGCGGTCGGGTTGCTGTGCTGGCTGGTCGGGTGGCGTGCAGTCCTGGCGGTGCAGGTGCCGCTGTTGCTGATCGCGGGCGCGACCGGCGTGTGGCTGTTCTACGTGCAGCATCAGTTCGAGCGGGCGTACTGGGCGCGCCAGGGCGAATGGAACGCGGAGTCGGCGGCGATGATGGGCAGCTCGTTCTACGACCTGCCGCGGATCCTGCACTGGTTCACCGGCTACATCGGTTACCACCACATTCACCACCTCTCGAGCCGCGTGCCGAACTACCGCCTGCGCGAGTGCTACGAATCGTCGCCCGCCCTGCAGGCCGTGCCGCGGCTGACGTTCTGGGGCAGCCTGCGGTGCGCCCGGCTCAAGCTGTGGGACGAAGACAGGCGCATGATGGTCGGGTTCGCGCAGCAGGTCCCGGTCGCCGCCGCCTGAACGGCGGCATCGAGCAAATCGTTCGTGCGCCGCGGCCGCGCGCCGGCGTGCACGCGGACCGGGCCGCCGCGCCGCGTCGCGAATGGCGCGCCCGACAGGATTCGAACCTGTGACCCCTGCCTTCGGAGGGCAGTACTCTATCCAACTGAGCTACGGGCGCGTGTGCTGGACCCCTGAAAAAGGGGCTGGAAATCATAGCCCTGACCGCTCGCTCCGTCCACGTCGGCTGGCGCGGCGGCGGGGCCGGCACGGTATACTCCGCGGCCCCGTTCCCTGCCGCCCAGGAGCCCGCCCGTGAGCGCTTCGCATGACCGAAAGTTCTTCGACACTTTCATGCTGGTCCTCGGCATTCTCGCGGCCGTGACCATTGGCCTCATGGTCCTGTCGGGCATCATCTCGAGCAACACCGCGGTCAAGTTCCACGCGGAAGACCCGCTGAACCAGCGGGAGACCCTGGAGCGCATCGAACCGGTGGCGCGCGTGGCGGTCGCCGGTCAGGACAACACAGCCTTGACCGCGCCGGCCGCAGCGCCCGCGGCCGCCGCCGTGGACATGGCCGGTGACCAGGTCTACGCGCAGGTCTGCGCGGCCTGCCACGGCGCCGGCATCGCAGGCGCACCCAAGTTCGGCGACACGGTCGCGTGGGCGCCGCGCATCACGCAGGGCCCCGACCTGCTGCACAAGCACGCGATCGAGGGCTTCCAGGGCAAGGCGGGCTACATGCCGCCGAAGGGTGGACGCACCGACGTCACGGACCAGTCCGTGATCAACGCCGTCGACTACATGATCGCCGGCTCGAAGTAAGCCGGACGCGCCGCGAATTGCGGCCGAGGACACACGCCATGAAGGACAGGCTCGCATCAGGATCATCGCGACGCCGCAACGGCGGGGCCCGGCTGGGAGCGCTCGTCGCGACGGCCGGTCTCGCGCTGGCTGCTGCCGTGCTGCCAGGTTGCGCGAGTCCACCCGCACAACCCGAATCGATGCGCGACCCGAAGGCTGATTTTTCTGCATACAGGACTTTCGGCTGGACGTCCGGCAGCGGCGTCGACGCAGGCGACCAGCCGTTGCGGCTGCTCGACGGCAACATCCGTTCCGCGGTCACGGCGGAGATGACCCGTCGCGGCTACGCCGAGGCTGCGGCTGGTGCCACGCCTGATTTGCGCATCGCGTACGAAACCGCGAGCGCGGACAAGATCGAGAACAACCCGGTCCGCGTCGGCATCGGCATCGGCAGCTGGGGCGGCAACGCCGGCGGCTCGGTCAACGTCGGCAGCCCGAGCGTGCGCAATTTCAAGGAAGGCACGCTGGTCGTGCACGCGGTCGACAGTGCGCGCAATGCGGAAGTCTGGCAGGGCCGCGTGTCCGGTCGCATGACCGAGGGCAGCCTCGAGCCAGCCGCGATCGCCAAGGCCGTCGCGGCGGCCATGCAGGACTTCCCGGCCCGCAGCACCTCCGCGCCCTGAGCCGGCTCGCCTGCGCAGGCTGCGGCACGCGCCGCGACGCCGGTTGCGTGCCGCTCAGTCCTCGGACTGGCGGAAGTCGACCCCCAGCGACCGCAACTTGCGGTACAGGTGCGTGCGCTCCATGCCCACGCGCTTCGCGAGCTGGCCGACCTTGCCATTGCACAGCTGCAGCTGCTGGGTGAGGTAGGCGCGCTCGAAGTGCTCGCGGGCCTCGCGCAGCGGCAGTGCGAGCAGGTCCTGCTTGACGAGGGGCTCGTCCGCGGGTGTCTGCGCCGCGATTTCGCGCTCGATCTCCTGCAGCGCGATCTCCTCGGTCCCGCCCTGGATCAGCAGGCGGTGCACGAGGTTCTTCAACTCGCGGATGTTGCCGGGCCACGGGTAGTTCCGGAGGCGATTCTGCGCCGCTACGCCGAAGCGCCGGAACGCGAGCCGCTCGTCGTCGACCAGGCGATCGACGTAATAGCGCAGGAGTTCCGGCACGTCCTCGGCGTAGTCACGCAGCGGCGGGATGCGCAGCGTGAGCACGTTGAGGTTCGACAGCAGGTCGAAGCGGAACGGCGGCGTCCCGAGCGATTCGAACCCCGGCTGCGCGGACGACACGATGCGCGTGTCGAACCGCGTGGGCACGCGCCCGCCCTTGCGCACGTAGGTCCCCGTCTCGAGCGCCGCCAGCAGCAGGCGCTGCGCCGCCGCCGGCAGGTCCTCGAGCCCGCTCAGGTACAGGACGCCGCCGGTGGCTCGCTCGAGCACGCCCGGCTCGCCGTCAGGTTCCGCCCCGAACAGGACCTCCTCGGCGTTTCCCTCGGTGATCGAGCCTGCAACGACCGCGACGAACGGACCCGACGAGCGCCGACCGACTGCGTGAATGTAACGAGCAAAGGCCTCGCGTCCGGTGCCGGTCTCGCCGAGCAACAACACGGGCGCCTCGTGCGGGGCGATCTGCTTCACCTGCTCGCGCAGGTCGCGCATCAGCCGGCTGCGGCCGACCGGCGCGATCAGCGGCGGCACGAGCGTGCGCGTCGCGCGACGCCGGCGCTTGCCGTCGTCGAGGGCGCGCTGCACGGTGCGCAGCAGCTTGGCCAGCGACAGCGGTTTCTCGACGTAATCCACGGCGCCTAGGCGCGTGGCCTCGACGGCGGTTTCGACCGTGCCGTGCCCAGACATCATCACGACCGGGGCAGTCAGGGCCTGCGTCTGCTGCCACTCCCGCAGCAGGCTGATGCCGTCCGTGTCCGGCATCCAGATGTCCAGCAGCACGAGGTCCGGCGCCTGGCGGGCGCAGGCGGCACGGGCTTCGGCGGCGTTGGCTGCGGTGTCGACCGCATAGCCCTCCTCCGAGAGAATCTCCCGGACGAGTTCGCGAATGTCGTTCTCGTCGTCGACGACGAGGATTCGGGCAGTGCTCATGCACGCTCTCTCCTGGGCTCGAACTTGCCGCGCCCGCGCGCGCCGTCGGCCTTCGTTTCGTTCAGTGGGAGGTCGATCCGGATCCGCGCGCCGCCCGCGGCGCGATTGTCGGCGTCGATGTGGCCGCCGTGCTCTTCGATGATCTTACGTACGATTGCGAGCCCAAGCCCGGTGCCTTTCGCCTTCGTGGTCACGTAGGGGTCGAACACCTGCCCGACCAGTTCGCGCTGGAAGCCCGGCCCGTTGTCCTCGACGGTGATCTCGGCGACGTCGTCGCCGTCGCGGGTGGCGCGGCGCGTGGTCACGATGATCTCGCCGTCGGCGTGGCCTTCGAGCGCCTCGATCGCGTTCGTCAGCAGGTTGTGCAGCAATTGCCGCAGGCGGCCGGGGTCGGCCACCACCATCTCGAGCGCGGGATCGAGATCGACGCGCAGCCGCAGCCGCCGGATCGCGCCTTGCGCCCGATACAGGTCGACGACCTCGCTCGCGACGCGGTTGAGGTCCACCGCCGCCATCTCGAGGCGCGGCGCGCGGGCGTACTCGCTGAAGGCGTTGACCATCTCCTTCATCGCCTCGACCTGCTGCACGATCGTCTCGGTCGAGCGTTCGAGCACCTGCACGTCCTTGGGGTCGGTCATCGCCGGCAGCAGCTTGTGCCGCAGGCGTTCGGCGGACAGGCGGATCGGCGTCAGCGGGTTCTTGATCTCGTGCGCAAGCCGGCGCGCAACCTCGCCCCACGCCGCCTCGCGCTGCGCCCGCAGCATCACGGTGATGTCGTCGAACACGAGCACGTAGCCGCCGAACGCGTCGCCTTCGGCGGGCAGCGGCGTGCAGGCGCACATCAGTATCCGGCGGCCGGTCGGGGCCTCGAACGTGAACTGCTCGCGCCACTCGGTGTCGCCGCTGGTGATGCGGAGCCTGCAGGCGTCCGCGAACTGACGCGCAAGGCTCGCGGCTTCGCGGCCGACCGCGTCGAGCGGCGCGCCGACGCGCGATTCGATGTCCTCGCCGAGGATCATGCTCGCCGCGCGGTTGGCCGTGCGCACGCGCCAGTCCGCCTCCAGCGAGATGACGCCGGTCGAGAGCCGGGCGAGGATCACGGCGAGGTTCGCGCGCTCGGTCTCCGCGGCCTGCTGCGCGCGACGCTGGTCCTCGCGCGCCCGGCGCAGGCGGCGCGTCATGTCGTTGAACGAATGCACGAGGAATCCCATCTCGTCGTGCGAGGTAAGCGGCAGCTTGGTATCGAGATCGCCCTGCGCAACTGCGCGCGTGCCCTGCACGAGGTCCTGGATCGGCTGCACGAGTCGCTGGGCCGTGAAGATCGCGCCGTACCACGCCGCCAGCAGCGAGAGCAGCAGCACGACCGTCAGCGTCAGGATGAAGCTGGCCTTCAGCGGCTTGCGCAGGTAGTCCTTCTCGCCGAACTGCTGATAGGCCGCCTGCACCGTGTCCGCGAGCGCGCCCAGCCGTTCCGCGACCGGATACAGGACCTGCAGCACCAGGCGGTCCTCGCCTGGCACGTTCGTGTTCATGGGGACGGCGGTGCGGATGACGTAGCCGCCTTCCTGCTGCGGCTCGAGGCTCACGAAGGGCTGGCCCTGCCGCACCTGCAGCAGCACTTCGCCGGGCACGTCGTCGGGCACGATGTCCGCAGAGAGGCCCTTGCTGACCGAGATGATCGCCCCGGAGCTCGTCGCGACGGTGATCTCGAGCGCGCCGACCTGTCGCCGCAGGGACTCGAGCATTCCCGGCAGCGCGCCGCCTGTCGCCGCGATCTGCTCCGCCACGAGCACGGAATCCGCCAGGTGCTCGCGCATGCGCACCTCGAGCGCCGATCGCGAGAGCACGAGTGCATCGTCGAGGCTCTGCCGGATCTCGACGTTGAACCAGCTGTCGATGCCGCGGCTCAGGAACTGCACGGCGAAGAAGTACACGAGCAGGATGGGCAGGGTCGCGAGCACGCCGAAGATCCAGACCATGCGCGCCTTGAGCCGCGAGCCGATCACGTGCCCGCGCCAGTCGCGGATCAGCTGGGTGAGCTTGGTGGCGAGCAGGCCGACCAGCACCGCCAGTCCGGCGATGTTGATCATGAGGATCCAGGGATGCAGGCGGGAGAACTGCTCGGAGTTCTGCGCCGTCTGCGCCATCGCGAGGATCGCGGCCAGCCAGAGCAGGCCGCCGATGCCCATGGTGACCGCCGAGGCGGCGCGTTTCAGGGACGGAGCTTCCATGTCTTCCACTCGCTCACGGCGTTCCAGTCATCCGTCCAGAACAACAACCAGCCGAATGCGTCGGGTGCCGTCGAGAGGTTGAGCACGGCGCGGATGCGCCCCACGTACTGCGGCCCGGGCGCGGCGAGCGCAGAGTCGAGGATCGGCAGGCCGCGCAGTTCGCTCACGCGCTCGATGGCCGCGGCCAGCGAGCCGAAATCCTGCTGCTCGCCCGCGTTGAGGTTACGCACGAGGTAGCGCTGGCTCAATGCGTGATAAGACAGTTCGTAGCGCTGCTCCAGCGTTGCGACTTCGGCATCGAGCATGTAGCGGCGCACCCGGCTGACGACGATCTCGTAGCTCAGGCGCATCGTCAGCCCGGCATCGATCGCCTTGCGCGCGTCGTCGGGCAGCGGCAGGTCGAGCTTCGCGTCGAGTTCGTAGACGCCGTCGTCCAGCGCGACCTGCACGTCGCGCACTACCAGCCCGGCGGCTTCAGCCGGGCCTGCTACGGCACCTAGCGTTGCGAGAAAGCACAACGCGAACCACGTGGCAAACCTCGCCAAACACGGCTGTTTCGGGGCGGTGGGTGACGACGTGTGGCTCATTTCCAACGATCATAGCGCCTTGTCCAGGCAAGCATAATAGAACCCGTCCATGCCGGCCTCCCCAGGCAGCACCTGATAGCCCGGACCATGGCCGTCGGGACGCGCGGGCCAGTTCCGGGTCAGTTCCGGGGTGCGGTCACGGGCGGCCGGCGTCCGCTCGAGGAATTTGCCCACGACCGCCTCGTTCTCCGCGGCCAGGACCGAGCAACTGGTGTACAGGAGGCGTCCGCCGGGTTTCAGCACCGACCAGCCGGCGGTCAGCAGTTCCAGCTGCCGTTTCGCGAGCGCCGGCACGTCGCGGGCACGCCGCAACACCTTGATGTCCGGGTGCCGGCGAATCACGCCGGTAGCCGAGCACGGCACGTCGAGCAACACGCGGTCGAACGGGCGCTGGTCCCACCACGCAGCCGGCTGCGCCAGGTCGCCCGCCCGCAGGTTCGCTTGCAGGCCGAGCCGGTCGAGGTTCTCCTGGATGCGCACGAGGCGGCCTGCCGCGACGTCGAGCGCGGTCACTTCGGCACGCGCACCAGTCCGCTCCAGCACGTGGCAGGTCTTGCCGCCGGGAGCCGCGCAGGCATCGAGGATCCGCTCCCCTAGTTGCGGATCCAGCAACTCGACGACCAGCTGGGCCGCCGCGTCCTGCACCGAAAGGCGCCCTTCCACGAATCCAGGCAACGCGCGAACGTCGGCCGGCGGCGTGACGACCAGTGCGTCCGGAGCGCAAGAGTGCCGCTCGGCGCTGAATCCCGCAGCGGCGAGTTCCGCGATGCTGCGTTCCACGTCGCCGCGCATGCGATTGACGCGCAGCCAGAGCGGCGGATGCGCGTTGTTCGCGTCGAGCGCCGAGTACGCGGCATTGCCACCGCGGTCGCGCCGCAGGGCTTCCACGAGCCAGCGCGGGTGCGCCGTGCGCAGTGCGAGATCGCGGTCCACGGCGTGGAGTATGTCGGCCTGCTCGCGCTGGAAACGGCGCAGGATCGCATTGACGAAACCCGCCGCCTTCTCGAATCCGAGCACGCGCGCCGCGCTGACGGTCTCGGACACGGCCGCGTGCGGTGGCGTCTCGGCGGCGATGAGCTGCAACAGACCGATCTCGAGCAGGGCGCGCAATCGCGGGTCGAGCTGTTCCGGCGGCCGGTCGGTCAGCGCCTTCAGCGTCGCCAGCAGGCGGAAGTGCCAGCGCAGCGTCCCGTAGCAGAGCGAGCGCTTGAGTCCGCGCGCGGAGCCCTCAGTGTCGTCCTCGCCGGCGAGGGCGTCGTCGAGCGAACGGCCGCGATCGATCACTTCGGCGACGATTCGCGCAGCGGCGGCACGGATTTCAGCGGGTCCCGGGCGGGTCACGACAGCTCTCCAAAGCGCGCGCCGTCGAGGCTGCGGGCGTTCAGGAATTCCCTTGCGGACAGCGGTTTGCGGCCTGGCAATTGCAGCCTGAGCACCGCCAGCACATCGCTGCCGGTCGCGACCAGCAGCTGTCCGTGCGCAGACGGCAGGACCGTCCCGGGCGCGCTCGCGGAATCAACGGCCGGCAGCTGCGCCGGAGCGACGGGCTCTGCTTCCCAGATGCGAACCTGGTCGCCAGCGAGCCGGGTCTCGGCGACCGGCCAAGGATTGAAGGCACGCACCTGCCGGTCGATCTCGGTGGCCGGCAGGCTCCAGTCGATGCGAGCCTCGTGCTTGCTCAGCTTGGCGGCATATGTGACGCCGGCCGTCGGCTGTGGCACCGCAGGCAAAATGCCTTCCGACCAGCCGGCGACGGCCTCGACGATCGCTCGGGCACCGAGGATCGCCAGCCGGTCGTGCAATTGACCGCCCGTGTCGCGTGGCCCGATCCGGCACTCGACCTGCAGCAGCTGGGGTCCCGTATCGAGTCCCGCGTCCATCTGCATGATCGTGACGCCGGTGACCGTGTCGCCGGCCAGGATGGCGCGCTGGATCGGGGCAGCGCCCCGCCAGCGTGGCAGCAGCGACGCGTGGATGTTGAGGCAGCCAAGACGCGGGGTGTCGAGTACCGCCTGCGGCAACAACAGACCATAGGCCACGACGACCATGAGATCAGGTGCATAGGCGGCCAGGCGGGCCTGCGCCTTGGCGTCCCTGAGGGACGCAGGTTGCTCGACCGCGCAGCCGAGTGCCAGCGCACGACGCTTGACCGGGCCCGCGGCGAGCGCGCGTCCGCGACCCGCGGGCCGGTCCGGCTGTGTATAGGCCGCGACGACCGAGTGTCCCGCATCCTGCAGCGCTTCGAGCGCCGGCACCGAAAACGCCGGCGTGCCGGCGAAGACGATGCGCAAGGGGACCGTCAAATCGCGGGAACCCCGACCCGGTCCCGGGTTGCGGGCTTCTCGCGGCGTTCCTTTTCGAGGCGCTTGCGGATGCGGTTCCGCTTCAATTCCGAGAGGTAATCGACGAACAACTTGCCTTCCAGATGATCCACCTCGTGCTGCAGGCAGACGGCGAGGAGCCCGTCGAGTTCCATCTCGAACGGCTGGCCGTCGCGGCCGAGCGCGCGCACGACGACACGCTCGGCGCGGGTCCTGAGCACGTCGAAGATGCCGGGCACGGACAGGCAGCCTTCCTCCGCCTCGGTCGTGCCCTCGCGCTCGATGATCTGCGGGTTCACGAAGGCGAGCGGTCTGCTGCGATCGGCAGAGGTGTCGGTGACCAGCACGCGCTGGTGCACGTTGACCTGCGTGGCAGCAAGCCCAATGCCTTTCGCTGCGTACATCGTCTCGAACATGTCGTCGATGAGTTGACGGACGGTCGCGTCCACGGCGGTCACGGGCACGGCGCGCGTGCGCAGTCGCGGGTCCGGATACTCGAGGATGGTGAGCTTCGCCATTCGTTTGAAAATGCTGCTAAAGTTAAGCCACGCTTGAATTTACCGCCTGAAAAACGGTCCCCTGGACACCCGTCGCCGTCCAGCGGCATGGCGCGACTGAGACGTGGTCGGCAGCGGCCGCCGATCGAGCCGGATTATAAGGCGACGGTCACGACCTCGATACCCGATGGAGAGAGGGATGGATCGTAACCTGCGCCCAGCGTCGTTCATTTCGTCGAGCCCGCGCCATTGGCTGCAGGGCCTGGTTCTCGCAGCCTCGGTTGTGGGAACGGGGCTTGCCGCGGGGCTCGTCGCCCCGGCTACCGCCGTGGCCCAGGCCGAGGCCGACCGATCCATGTCGGTGCCGATCGCCGCCGACGCGCCCGAGCGCTATACGGTCCAGAAAGGCGACACCCTCTGGGACATCTCGGCGATGTACCTGAAGGATCCCTGGTACTGGCCGGAGATCTGGTACGTCAATCCCGGCATTGCCAACCCGCACCTGATCTACCCCGGCGACGTGCTGTACTTCAGCTACGTTGACGGCAAGCCGCGCGTGACGCTCGAGCGTGCCAGCGCGACGCGGCTGTCGCCCGACGTGCGTTCGCAGCCGCTCGAAGGGGCGATCCGCGCGATTCCCTACGATCTGCTCATGCGGTTCGTGAACCGTCCGCAGTTGCTCGACAAGGACGAGGTGCGCGACCGTCCGTACGTCGTCGGCATCCGCGACCGGCACATCATCGGTTCCGACATGAACGAGGTGTATGCGCGCGGCCTCGAAGAGCCGGCGCTCGGCTCGCGCTACACGGTCGTGCACGTGGGCGAGAAGCTGATCGACCCGGACGACGGCGACCTGCTCGGCTACATGGGGCACTACGCCGGCACGTCGGTGGTCATCGACAATACGGGCCAGCAGCAAGACGATGAGGCCCTGACGCACCTGTCGATCGTGGAAACCGGCCGCGAGATCCTGCAGGGCGACAAGCTGCTGCCAGCCAAGGTGGACGTCGGCCCCGATTTCGTGCCGAGCGCGCCGGCCGACGAGAAGCTGAACGGCCAGGTGGTCGCCGTCGTGGACGGCGTCTGGGTCGCGGGCAAGTTCCAGGTCGTCGCCATCAACCGTGGCAAAAAGCACGGCCTCGTGCCGGGCAACGCGGTCGCGATCTTCGAGCGTGGCGAGGACGTGCGCGACCGCGCGGACGTGGGCACGCTCGGCTGGCGCGAGCTCTCCACCAATTACGAGAAGGTGCGGCTGCCGAAGGAACGCAGCGGCACGGTCCTGCTGTTCCGGGTCCACGACCGCATGAGCTACGGCCTGATCGTCGAGAGCACGCACGTGATGCGCGTCGGCGATTTCGTCAAGCACCCGTCGATCGGACATCGCGACGCCGGCACGGCGTCGTTCTACGCCCGCTGACGCCGAGCCCGCCACCGCTAGCGGACGAATCGGGCAGATTTGCAGGGAGCCTGCCGGGTCACGCCCCGGTAGGCTCTCTTGCGTTATGGACGATCCGACGCCGTGGCTCACGCTCGCGCTGGCACCCGGCCTGCATGCAGGCACCGTGCGTGAATACCTGTCCGCCACGGGATCGGCGGCCGACCTCGTGCGCGAGCCCGCCACAGCGCTCGCGCGGCTCGGGCTCAGTGCAGCCGCCGTGCACGCGATGCAGCACCCCTGCGCGGCCGAACTTCACGGCAATCTCGCATGGCTGCAGGGCGCCGGCAACCGCCACCTCGTGCCGTGGGGTGCGGCGGACTATCCGCACCTGCTGACGTTGATCCCGGATCCGCCCGTGGCGCTGTTCGTCGAAGGCAACCCGGCGACGCTGGCCTTGCCGCAACTGGCGATAGTCGGCAGCCGCAGCCCGACGTCCCTGGGACGCGAGACCGCCACCCGGTTCGCCGCCCACCTGGCGCGCGCTGGCCTGGCGATCACGAGCGGGCTGGCGCTCGGCATCGATGCCGCCAGTCATCGGGGCGCGCTTGAAGGCGACGGCCGGACGATCGCAGTGCTGGGCCGGGGCCTGGACGCGATCTATCCACGCGAGAATTCGGGCCTGGCGGCCGAGATCGTCGACGGGGGCGGCGCGCTGGTCACCGACCTGCCCATCGGCACCCCGCCGCTCAAGCAGAATTTCCCGCGGCGCAACCGGGTGCTGAGCGGGCTCGCGGTAGGGACCCTCGTCGTCGAGGCGGCCCTGCAAAGCGGCTCCCTGATCACGGCGCGTCTCGCCGGCGAGCAAGGCCGCGAGGTCTTCGCCATTCCCGGCTCGATCCACAGTCCATTGTCGCGCGGCTGCCACCGCCTGCTCCGCCAAGGCGCGATCCTGGTCGAGGACGTCGCCGACATCTTCAATGAGCTGGAGCCCATCCTCGGCGAATTGGTGCAATACGTGCGGCAATCTCCGCGCAGTCCAACCAATCCGGACCGACCCTCGTTGGACAAGGACTACGAAATCCTGTTAGATGCGCTCGGCTTCGAACCGGCCGGCCTCGACTCGATCGTGGCGCGGACGGGCATGCAAGCCGGTGCGATCGCCTCGATGCTGCTCATCCTCGAGCTCGACGGGCGAATACAACAGCAGCCGGGCGGGCGCTACTGCCGCGCGCTGCCGGGGAAGGTGTAATGAAGGAAGGCGTCCTCGACATCCTGATCTACCTGTTCGAGAACTATTTCGACGCCGAAACGGACGAAGGCTTCGAGCCCGATCGCGAAACGCTGCAGCAGGAACTCGAGCACGCGGGTTTTCCCGCTGCCGAAGTCGAGCGCGCGCTCAGCTGGCTCGAGGAACTCGCCTCGGATCCCGCGCGGCTCCACCCGACACCCACCTCGCGCGCGATCCGCGTGTTCGCGGCGCTAGAGCAGGCCCGGCTCGATACGGATTGCCGCGGCTACCTGGTCCACCTGGAACAGGTCGGCATCCTCTCGCCGACGCAGCGCGAACTCGTGATCGACCGCCTCATGGCGCTCGACGGCGACGAGATCGACATCGAGAAGCTCAAGTGGGTCGTGCTGATGGTGCTGTTCAGCCAGCCAGGACAGGAGACCGCTTTTTCCCGCATGGAGGACCTCGTGTTCGAGGACCGCAGCGGGGCCATTCACTGAGGCGCGTGCCCGCGAGGCGGCGCCCACCGACCGATGCCGCGGACTGCCGCGGCATGTTTTTTTAGGGACATGACCAAGAATCTCGTCATCGTCGAGTCGCCGGCCAAGGCCAGGACCATCAAGAAGTACCTCGGCAAGGACTTCGAGGTCATGGCGTCCTACGGCCACGTGCGCGATCTCGTGCCCAAGGAAGGCGCGGTCGATCCGGACGCGCAATTTCGCCATGCGCTGGGAACTCATCGACAAGAACAGGAAGCACGTCGACGCGATTTCCCGCGCGATGAAGAAGGCCGACGCGCTGTACCTGTCGACCGACCCCGATCGCGAGGGAGAGGCCATTTCGTGGCATCTCTACCAGTTGCTGAAGGACGCCGGCGCACTCGACGGCAAGAGCGTGCACCGCAGCGTGTTCTACGAGATCACGAAGAACGCGGTGCAGGAAGCCATCGACAACCCGCGTGAGATCGCGGACGAACTCGTGAAGGCGTACCTCGCCCGTCGCGCGCTCGACTATCTCGTCGGCTTCAACCTGTCGCCGCTGCTCTGGAAGAAGGCGGGGCTCTCCGGCGCGTCGGCCGGCCGCGTGCAGAGCCCGGCGCTGCGCATGATCTGCGAGCGCGAGGAAGAGATCCTCGAGTTCAAGCCGCGCGAATACTGGACGATCGACGCGCAGGCCGAGAAGGACGCAACGCCGTTCACGGCAAAGCTGACGGAACTGCAGGGTCGCAAGGTCGAGCAGTTCACGATCACGGACGCCGCCGGCGCGGAAGCGGCGCGGCGCACGCTCGAACAGGCCGCGGCGGGCTCGCTGGTCGTCACGAACGTCGACAGGAAGCAGCGCAAGCGCAATCCCGCGCCGCCCTTCACGACGTCGACGCTGCAGCAGGAGGCCGCGCGCAAGCTCGGTTTCGGCGCACAGCGCACGATGCGCATCGCGCAGCGCCTGTACGAGGGCGTCGACTTCGGCGAGGGCCCGGTGGGCCTGATCTCCTACATGCGCACGGACTCGGTCAACCTCGGCGTCGAAGCCGTGCGTGAGATCCGCGGCGTGATCGCCAGGGTCTACGGCGAGTCGTCCCTGCCGGATGCGCCTCGCGTCTATCGCACCAAGTCGAAGAACGCGCAGGAGGCGCACGAGGCGGTGCGCCCCACGTCCTCGTCGCGCACGCCCGAGCAACTGGCCGGCAAGCTCGATGCCGACGAGCACAAGCTCTATACGCTGATCTGGCGCCGTGCAGTCGCGAGCCAGATGGAAGCCGCGGTATTCGACACCGTGGCCGTCGACCTGGCGGCGGGCGCGGGCAACACGTTCCGCGCCAATGGGTCGACGCTCCTGTTCGCGGGGTTCCTTGCCGCGTACCGCGAGAGCACCGACGACGTCGACGCTCAACCAGGACGACGACGAGAATCGAATGCTGCCCGCGCTCGCAACGGGCGATCGCCTGCGGCTGCTCGCGATCGACACCGCGCAGCATTTCACCGAGCCGCCGCCGCGATACTCGGAGGCGAGCCTCGTCAAGGCGCTCGAGGAACACGGCATCGGTCGTCCATCGACCTACGCGAGCATCATCCAGACCCTGCTGTACAAGAAGTACTGCGAGCTGATCAATCGCCGCTTCGTGCCGACCGACCTCGGCAAGATCGTCGAGTCGTTTCCTCACCGGGCAATTTCGAGCGCTACGTCGACTACGGCTTCACCGCCGCGATGGAGGACGAACTCGACAACATCTCGCGCGGCGAAGAAGACTGGCTGCCGATGCTCGGCTCGCTTCTGGGACGAGCTCAAGAAGCAGGTCGACGACGTATCGGAGAACGTTTCCCGCTCGGACGTCGCGATGGAGCGCCCGCTCGGCATCGATCCGGTCTCGGGACGGCCGGTCAGCGTCCGCTTCGGGCGCTTCGGCGCGTTCGCCCAGATCGGCACGCGCGACGACGAGGAGAAGCCGAAGTTCGCGAGCCTGCGCCCGCACCAGCGCATGGACGACCTGACGTTACCCGACGCGCTCGACCTGTTCCAGCTGCCGCGTACCCTCGGCACGTGGGAAGACGGCCACCCGATCAAGGTCGCGATCGGCCGCTTCGGTCCGTACGTGCAGTACGGCCCGAAGAAGTACGCCTCGCTCAAGAAGGATGACGATCCGTACACCGTGACGCTCGATCGCGCCCGGCAGGTCATCGCCGAGAAGCGCGAGATCGAGGCGAACCGCATCGTCCAGGAATTTCCGGAAGCCGGCATCCAGGTGCTGAACGGCCGCTACGGGCCGTACATCACGGACGGCAGGAAGAACGGAAAGATACCGAAGGACCGCGACCCGAAGTCGCTCACGCTGGCCGAGTGCCAGGCATTGCTCGCGGCCGCGCCGGAGCGCACCGGTAACCGCTGGGGCCGCAAGGCGGGCGCAACGGCCAAGGCGGCGCCGCGGAAACCGGCGGCGAGCGCGCCGCGGAAAGCGGCGGCGAAGGCCGGACCGACGATGGAGGCCAGCCCGGCGACTGCAGCGGAGCCTGCGGCCAAGTCGAAAAAGGCCGCGAAGAAGCAAGCGCCGGCGAAGAAGAAGCGGACCGTCAAGAAGCAGGCCTGACGCGCGCGTCCGCCCGCAGTCGTCGAAGCCGGCACAATGGCGACGCGAGGGACGCTGCGCCTTCGCCCGCAGGATCAGGACCCGGGCTCGAGGGATTTGCCGTGACTGCAGCCACCGACACTGCGCCGTCCACGCCAGCGGTCATCGCGTACCTGCGCGAACTGCACGATCGCATCACGACCGCGCTCGAGGCGGCGGACGGCGCGGGCACGTTCCGGCGGGACACCTGGCAGCGGCCGGAGGGCGGCGGCGGCGAATCGCGCGTGCTGCGTGAAGGCGCGGTGTTCGAACAGGCGGGCATCAACTTCTCGCACGTACTCGGCGGCCAGTTGCCCGCTTCCGCGACCGCGCAGCGTCCCGAGCTCGCCGGCGCAAGCTTCGAGGCCACCGGCGTTTCGCTCGTGATCCACCCGCGCAATCCCTACGTGCCGACCTCGCACGCGAACGTGCGGTACTTCGTCGCGGTGAAGGACGGCCAGCCGGCAGCCTGGTGGTTCGGCGGCGGCTTCGACCTGACGCCGTACTACCCGTTCGACGAGGACGTGCTGCACTGGCATCGCACCGCGCAGGCCGCGTGCGCGCCGTTCGGCGACGGCGTCTACGCGAAGTACAAGGACTGGTGCGACCGGTACTTCTTCCTCAAGCATCGCAACGAGACGCGGGGCGTCGGCGGGCTGTTCTTCGACGACCTGAACGAATGGGGCTTCGAGAAGTCGTTCGCGTTCATGCGCAGCATCGGCGATCACTACGCATCGGCCTACCTGCCGATCGTCGAGCGGCGCAAGGACACTCCGTACGGCGAGCGCGAGCGCAACTTCCAGCTCTATCGGCGCGGGCGCTACGTCGAGTTCAACCTGGTCTACGACCGCGGCACGATCTTCGGCCTGCAGACCGGCGGACGCATCGAGTCCATCCTGATGTCGCTGCCGCCGCTGGTGCGCTGGGAGTACGACTACAGGCCCGAGGCCGGCACGCCGGAAGAACGGCTCGTACCGGAGTTCCTGCGGCCCCGGGACTGGCTCGCGGAGTTGAAACAGTCCGGCTGACCTCAGTCATCGCGTAACTGACGCGTTGCCGCGATGCAAAAAAATCACAGCAGAATCAGCCGCGGCGACATTAAGTTAATCCTGATTACCAATGGGGCTCAGCTGCTGAGCCAGCGGGGTGGGGATACTGGTATCGCTTGATTTCACTGGGAGAAAGGCGATGCCGAAGAATCAGGTTCAATTCCATCAAGGCATGAGTTTGCGCGAACTCGTGGACCGATATGGAACACGGGAGCAATGCGAGCAGGCGCTGTTCGGCTGGCGCTGGCCACGGGGCTTCGTCTGCCCCGAGTGCGGGCACACGGGGTACTGCACGCTGCAGGGCCGGCGGCTGTTCCAGTGCCACCGCTGCCGCGCAAACACCGCCCATGCCCTGCCGGCTCGAAACGTTGGCTGAGGCTCATTGGTAATCAGGACCCATATTGGAAAAGACTCTGGATTGCAATGTGCCCTGACGAGCGCAATACTCGGCGTCGCCGCCAGCCGGAGCGGGTCGGACCAGAGCCACAAATAAAGAAAGGGGATAATTCAATGCCGTCTACATTGCGCAGGCAATCGATAGGTTTCACTCTTGCAGCCGCCGCGGCGGTGCTGGCGGCGACAGCAATAGCTGCGGCCGCTCAAGGGGCCGAACGCGAGCGCTTCACACCAGTAGCAACGCAGGGCGAAATCACGGCCCGAGTCGTGCCGCGATCGCTGGACACGACACCGGTGCTGGTCGTCGCCTTTCTCGCCGGCGAATCCGTAGCGGATGTGCAGCTGCGCACAGGACGCGAACTTTCGCTCTCGGAGAGGAATGTCGTCAAGGCGCAGCGTCGCGCCGAGCAAGCCGCACCGCAGGTCGCTATCGAGGCCGCGGGCGGTCGCGTCGTCGGCAGCTTCCAGAGCGCGCTGAACGGCATCAAGGTACGCATCCCGCAGAACCGCATTTCGGAACTGCGCAAGATCCCCGGCGTAGTCGACGTGAAACGGGTCAATATCTTTACGCGCGAGAATTTCCTCGGTGTGCAGCGCGTGCAAGCGCCGTTCGCCTGGTCCGGCTCGCGCGGCGTCCGTGGCGAGAACATCAAGGTCGCCATCATCGACACGGGCATCGATTACACCCATGCCACCTTTGGCGGCCCCGGTACGCCCGAGGCGTACGAGGCTGCATTCGCGACTTCAACCGCGCCGGCGGATCCGGCGCAGTTCGGCCCGGCTGCACCCAAGGTCAAGGGTGGCATCGACCTCGTGGGCGACGCTTACGACGCTGACAACCCTGCTTCCGTTCCGGTCCCGGATCCCAATCCGCTCGACTGCAACGGCCACGGCACGCACGTGGCAGGGACTGCCGCCGGCTTCGGCGTGCTCGCCGACGGAACTACATACGCCGGGCCTTACGACCAGACCACGCATGACAACACTTTCAACGTCGGTCCGGGCGTCGCGCCGCGCGCCGACCTTTACGCCATCCGAGTCTTCGGATGTGAGGGCAGCACCAGCGTCGTCCCCGAAGCGCTCGAATGGGCCGTCGACAATGAGATGGATGTCGTCAACATGTCGCTCGGTTCGTCATTCGGAACCGCCGATGATGCCAGCGCCGCGGCGACTAACAACGCGGTAAGCGCCGGCATCTCGGTCGTTACCTCGGCCGGTAACAGCGGCGCAATCGATTACGTTACCGGCTCCCCGGGCACGGCCTCGCGGGCGATCTCAACCGCCTCCACGCCCTCCGTCGGTTCCCTTCGCACCGTCGACTTCGACACCACCCCCGTCGTCAACGGCATCAACGCGAACGGGGCCGAGTGGTCGAGCCCGCAAACGCTCCCGCTGCACGTGCTGCGCAATTCCACGGGCGGCGTGAGTCTTGGCTGCAAGCCGCCCTTTGGTCCGGACGATTACGCCGGCAAGGATGTCGCGGGCAAGATGGTCGTCGTGCTGCGGGGCACCTGCGCCCGCGTGGCCAAGGCGATCTTCGCCGAGCAGGCAGGCGCCGCGGCGGTCGTCATGATCAACAATGCCAGCACGCTTCCGCCATTCGAGGGTCCCATCACCGCGAATCCGGACGACGGCACGCCATTCACCGTCACCATCCCGTTCTTCGGCATCAGGGGCACGACCTCGAACGACGACAACCTGCTGGTCGCGCGCGACCTCACGAACGTCACCATCAGCGAAGGCGCCCAGATTCCGACGGGCACCTCGTCGTTCAGCTCGAACGGCCCGCGCACCGGCGATTCGTTCCTCAAGCCCGACATCTCGGCGCCGGGCGAAGCGATCGTCTCGGCGGGGGTCGGCACCGGCAACGGTCCGGCGACTCTTTCCGGTACGTCGATGGCTTCACCGCACGTCGCCGGCGTCGCCGCTCTCACGCGGCAGGCCCATCCAGATTGGAGGCCCGCCGCCGTCAAATCGGCGATCATCAACAGCGGCGAGCCCGACGCAATCGCCGGCTATCTGACCCGGCGCAATGGCGGCGGTCTGGTCAACGCCGCCTCGGCCACCGGCACGTCGTCGTACGCGTTCGGTGAGCCAGAGCGCACCAGCGTCAGCTTCGGACTCGCGGAGTTCTCATCGAGCCTGCAGCGGACCAAGCCGATCAAGTTGAAAAACACCGCCTCGACGGCCGTCACCTTCAATATTAGCGTCGCGCAGCAGGGTTCGCCGCATACGGCCACGTTGGGAGCGTCTCAGATAACGGTCCCCCCCAAAGGCCAGTCCACGGTCAACCTGACGCTGACGGTGCCGGCCGCTACGGCAGGCAATTCGGACGCCTTCCGCGACGTGGCCGGCGTCGTGACCTTCACGCCGACATCGAATACCGCCAACAACGGCATCGCGCTCACGGTTCCCTATTACCTCGTGCCACGGGTCTCGGCGAATATCACCGGTAACCTGCCCCGGTTCAAGGGATTCCCGCAAGCGTCGACCGCGAAGGTCAAGAACGTCAACAGCGCCATCGCGGCCCAGACCGACTTCTATGCCTGGGGGCTCGAGAGCCCCAGCGCCGGGCTGGGGAAGGCCGACCTGCGGGCGGCCGGCGTGCAGTCGATAGACGTCGGAGCCGGCGAGCCGCTCGTCGTTTTCGCCGTGAACACCCACAAGGCATGGTCATCGGGGTTCACGGTCGAGTTCGACATCTTCGTAGATGTGAACGGAGACGCCGAGGATGACTTCGTCATCTTCAATATCGACTTCGGCCTGCTTTTGACTGGCGTGCGCAATGGCCAACATGTCGCGGCCATTTTTGACCTGCATACGGGAGATCTCTCCGTGGACGCCTTTGTCTTCGCGCCCACTGACAGCTCCACCATGTTGCTGCCGGTGTTCGCAAGCACGATCGGCCTCACGTCGGGCAATCCGCGTTTTTCATACAACGTGGTGGCATTCGATCTACAGTCCGACGCAGCGGACACGTTTGCCACAAGCGCGAAGTTCAACGCGTTCACGCCTGCAATCAGCAATGGCGCCTACGAGCTGGTTGCGCCCAATGCGACGGTGTCTGTACCGATCTCGATCGACCCGGCGGAATTCGGAATGACTCCTGCATTGGGCGTGATGATCGTTGCCCAGGACAACAAGAACGGCGCGCAGGAAGCCAGGCTGCTTACAGCGAAGTTCTAATCGGGACACGCCCCGGCCGAGCACCCGTCACCTCAGTGTGGCGGGGCTCGGCCGGTGCTGTTATTGAGAAGCGGACCAAGGGATTCACGTGGTCCCGCCGTTTCCCGCGGGCGAACTCACAGTGTGGCTCGGCAACGGCCGGTGGCGTGTCACGTGGGTAGTACCAACATGCCGCCCGCGATCCGCATTCACGAACATGGCGGCCCGGAAGTCCTGAAACTCGAGTCCTGTCACCGGCGGTTGCGACCGTGATACCCGCGCCGGCAGCGGCTTCGTCGACTCCTGCCCGACCTCCAGCCGTCAGTCCCGGTCCATGGTCGACTCCACATTCGATTGCGGAGCGGCACAACTGCAGAGCAACATTCCGCACGCGAGCGGCAAGGCCGGTTTCGATCGAGATCCAGTCATCGCAACACCCCGCCGCGCCTCGCGGCCAGCGTGGTCTCCGCGGCGGCGGCCGGGCAAAGGAGCGCGCCCGGGCGCTGTGCCGCCTGCGTTATTTCAGTACGCTTGCAGGCTCCCGACGACCGCCCCACCTCGGGCGGGAGATCCCAGATGAATTATCGCCACGCGTTCCACGCCGGCAATTTCGGTGACGTGCTGAAGCACGTCGTGCTCATGATGCTCGTCGAGCACCTGAAGAAGAAGCCCGCACCGTTCGTGTACGTCGACACCCACGCGGGCCGCGGCCGCTACGACCTGAGCGAAGCGGAGTCGCAGCGCAGCGGCGAATACAAGGGCGGCATCGGCCGGTTGCTCGAGATTCCCGAGGCCGCGCTGTCCCCGGAAATCGCGGCCTATGTGCGGCTAGTGCGCGAGTGCGCCGGGGCGGGTCACAGTGCGATCACGGCGTATCCCGGGTCGCCGTTGCTCGTGGCCCGGCTGCGCCGCCCGACCGATCGCATGGTGCTCGCCGAGACGCACGCAAAAGAGGCCCAGGCCCTGCGCGGCGTACTCGGGCGCGGCCGGCTCGTGTCGGTCCTGGAATCCGATGGTTACGCAACGTTGAAGGCGCAGTTGCCGCCGCGCGAGCACCGGGGACTGGTGCTGATCGATCCGCCATACGAATCGGACCAGGAGTTCGATCGCATACTCGCGGCGCTCGAGGTCGCGTACGAACGTTGGCCGACGGGCATGTACTGCATCTGGTATCCGCTCACGGAGCGTGCCGCCCCGCAGCGCTTTCGCCGCAACCTCGAGGGCTCCGGCATCCGCAAGGTGCTCGACGTCACATTGAGCGTGCTCCCCGACGACGCCGCGATCGGCATGCGGGGGGCGGGCCTCGTGATCGTGAATCCGCCCTGGCTGCTCGACGAGCGGCTCGCGGAGCTGTTGCCGGACCTGCACCGCCTGCTCGTGCCGCACGGTGCGGGCGGCACCACGCTCGACTGGTGGACCGCGGAGTAGCTCGCGCGGCCGGATCAGCCGCGCTTGCCGGCGAGTTCCCGGTACCGGAAACAGGTCACGAGATGGTCGTTGACGAGGCCGGTCGCCTGCATGTGCGCGTAGACGATCGTCGAGCCGACGAACTTGAAGCCGCGTCGCTTCAGGTCCTTGCTCAACGCGTCGGACTCCGGCGACGTGGCGGGCACGTCGCCCGGCTCGCGCCAGCGGTTCACGATCGGCTTGCCGCCGACGAACGGCCAGATGTAGTTCGTCGAAGCTGCCGAACTCCTCCTGTACCTCGAGGAACCGGCGCGCGTTCACGATCGCCGACTCGATCTTGAGCCGGTTGCGGACGATGCCCGGGTACTGCAGGAGCCGCTCGACCTTGCGCCGGTCGAAACGCGCGACCTTGCCGGCATCGAAGTCCGCGAACGATCGCGATAACCCGCGCGCTTGTTCAGTATCGTCGACCAGCTGAGGCCGGCTTGCGCGCCCTCGAGCATGAGGAACTCGAACTGGAGCCGGTCGTCGTGGACCGGCACGCCCCATTCCGTGTCGTGATACCGGATGTAGTCCGGACTCATCCCGGAGTACGACCAGCCGCAGCGCGGGCGGGTGTCCGGAGCTTCCGGGGGAGACGGCCTGGCTCGCTTGTTCGTCATCTGACGGCTCCACTCCAGGTTGCGGCTCGTCGCTGCGTCGCCACCACACCCGAACGGCCGGCGCCGCCGTGGCTTGTGCGTTCTTCCGGGGGTCCGGCGCGTCGGGTATAAAGCCCGCGACACGGGAGTTTCTCATCCATGACGCACCACCACACGCCTGGCCAGTATCCGCGCGTGCGCATGCGCCGCATGCGCCGCGACGATTTTTCGCGACGCATGATGCGCGAAACGACGCTGACGGCCAACGACTTCATCTATCCGGTATTCGTCATGGAAGGCACCCGGCAGCGGGTGCCCGTGCCCTCGATGCCCGGGGTCGTGCGCCTCACGGTGGACGAACTCGTGCGCGAGGCCACCGAGATAGCGCGGCTCGGCGTGCCGGCGATGGCCTTGTTCCCGGTCACGGCGCCCGAGGCCAAGAGTCTCGATGGCCGCGAAGCCTGGAACCCCGATGGGCTCGCCCAGCGAGCGGTACGCGCGATCAAGCAGGCCGTTCCCGATCTCGGTGTCGTCACCGACGTCGCGCTCGACCCGTTCACGACCCACGGTCAGGACGGGATCGTCGACGCGACCGGCTACGTGCTGAACGACGAGACCGTCGCCGCGCTGGTCCGGCAGGGCCTGTCCCACGCCGAAGCCGGGGCGGACGTCGTGGCGCCCTCGGACATGATGGACGGGCGCATCGGCGCGCTGCGCGACGCGCTGGAAGGCGCGGGCCACATCCACACCCGGATACTCGCCTATTCGGCGAAATACGCGTCGAGCTTCTACGGCCCGTTCCGCGATGCCGTCGGTTCGGCCGGCAACCTCGGCAAGGGGAACAAGTACAACTACCAGATGGATCCCGGCAACGGCGACGAGGCGCTCCGCGAAGTGGAACTCGACCTCGCCGAAGGCGCCGACATGGTCATGATCAAGCCGGGCCTGCCGTACCTCGACATCGTGCGCCGCGTGAAAGACCGCTTCGGCGCACCGACGTTCGTCTACCAGGTGAGCGGCGAATACGCGATGCTGATGGCCGCGGCGCAGAACGGCTGGCTCGACGAACGCGCGGTCGTCCTCGAGGCCCTGACCTCGATCAAGCGGGCGGGCGCGGACGGCATCCTGACCTATTTCGCGAAACGCGCGGCCGGCTGGCTGCGCGAAGGATGAGGCACGCGGCGCCCAAGCGGCTAGACTAGCTGCAGGCACCCTCGCTCGCCCCCGGCAACGACGTCGTGACTGCCCCTGCCACCTACGGTCTGTTCGGCTACCCAGTGCACCACAGCTGGTCACCGTTCATTCACGGTCTCTTTGCGCGACAGACGGCGCAGGACATGGTGTACCGGCTGCACGAATCGCCGCCGGAGCTCTTCCGGCACGACGTACTTGAGTTCTTCGCCGAAGGCGGCCAGGGAATCAACGTCACGCTGCCGCACAAGCGTGCCGCGGCCGACCTGGTCAACGAACTCACTCCACGCGCCGAGCTGGCCGACGCGGTCAACACCATCCACCGCCGCGATGGCCGCCTGGTTGGCGACAACACCGACGGCGTGGGACTGCAGCGGGACCTGGTCGGCAACATGCACCTGAAGTTCCACGCACCGCGGATCCTGCTGCTCGGCGCGGGCGGCGCGGCGCGCGGCGCGCTCGGGCCACTGCTCGGATTGCAGCCCGAATTGCTCGTGATCGGCAACCGCTCCGAGGAGCGGGCACGCGATCTCGCCGCGGAATTCGCACGACTCGGCCCTATCAGCACGAGCAAGTTCGCGGCGATCGACACGAGCCGCCCGTACGACCTGATCGTCAATGCGACGTCGGCGAGCCTGAAAGGCGACGTGCCGGCCATCCCGGGCGACACCGTCGGACCGCACACGACGTGCTACGACATGGCGTACGGCGTCGGCGACACGGCCTTCACGCACTGGGCACGCGAGCACGGTGCAGGCATGGCGGCGCAGGGCTGGGGCATGCTGGTCGAGCAGGCAGCCGAGTCGTTCTACCTCTGGCGCGGCGTCCGTCCCGAAACGCCGCCGGTGATCGAACTCCTGCGCGACCGCGCCGGCCTCATTGCCCGCGATACTCCTGCTTGAGGGCCACGTAGTTCCGCGCCGTGGCGGGAATCCGGCTCACCTCGGCCGGCGTCAGTGCACGGCTGCGGCGGGCCGGACTGCCGACGTAGAGAAATCCTGACTCGAGCGTCTTGCCGGGCGTGACGACGCTGCCGGCGCCGATGATCACGTCGTCGGCCACCTCGACGCCGTCGAGCACGATCGCGCCGATACCGACGAGCACCCGGTTGCCGATGCGGCAACCATGCAGGACCACCTTGTGCCCGACGACCACGTCCTCGCCGACGACGATCGGCCAGCCCCGGTCATTGCCAGGAAACGGCCGCGACACGTGCAGCACGCTGCCGTCCTGCACGTTGCTGCGCGACCCGATCACGATCCGGTTCACGTCACCGCGCAGCACCGCCAGCGGCCAGATCGAGACGTCGTCGCCCAGCGTCACGTCGCCGATCACGAGCGCGGTCGGGTCGACGTAGACGCCCGCGCCGAGCGCAGGTTCGATGCCCCGGTACGGCTTGATGTTCATGGCGCTGCCGGAAATCCCGCGAAATCGCGACCTGCAGTCTAGACGCTGCGCCCTGCGGACCGGCAATCTTCGCGGCGGCGGAGCGGGTCCCCGCGCCGCAATACCTGGGAGCCGCTGCGATGGTGATCTCGTTCCTGCTGTTTCTGGCGCTGCTCGTCGTGGCGGCGGTCTATTTCGTGCGCATCTACAACGGGCTCGTTACGCTCCGGGAGAACGTGCGCAAGGCCTGGGCGAACATCGACGTGCTGCTGACGCAGCGCCACGACGAGTTGCCGAAGCTCGTCGAGACCTGCAAGCGCTACATGGCGTTTGAGCAGGGTACGCTGGAGCGCGTCATGCAGGCCCGCGCGGCGGTCTTCACCGCACAAGGCCGTGGCGACGTCGCCGCGCTCGGCGCCGCGGAGGAGCAGTTGCGACAGGGTCTCGGGCGCCTGTTCGCGCTCGCCGAAAACTACCCCGCCCTGAAGGCGGACGAGAGCTTCCGCCACCTGCAGACGCGCATCACCGCGCTCGAGGAAGCGATCGCCGATCGCCGCGAGCTGTACAACGAGGCGGTCAACCTCAACAACATCCGCCAGCAGACCTTCCCGGACCTGGTCGTGGCCCGCGTGTTCGAGTTCAAGCCGGCGCAACTGCTCGAGTTCGCGGCGGAGCAGAAGCGCGACGTGGACCTGGGCAAGCTGTTTGGCTGACGACGAATTCTGGTTCTGGCTGTTGACGCTCGCCGTCGCCGTGATCGGCGGCGGTGCCGCGGCACTGCGCTGGCTCCGGGTCGCGCGCCTCATCGAGGACACGCCCACCTCGCGCGTGCGCTCGGCAGCGCAGGGGTACGTCGAGCTGGCGGGACGCGGATTGCCGCTCGACGGCACGAAGAATCCAGCCCCGCTCACGCAGCGGCCGTGCGTGTGGTGGCGCTACCGCATCTCGAAGAAGACCGAACACGGCAGCGGCAGCGGCCGGCGCAAGGCCTGGAAAACGGTCGCGTCGGGCACCTCCGCATTGCCGTTCCTGCTCGATGACGCGACCGGGCAATGCATCGTGCAGCCGGACGGCGCGGAGGTCGTCGCGGGTGAATCGACGACCTGGTACGGCGACACGCCCTGGCCCACGGGCGGCCCGGCCGGCGGCCTGATGCAGTTTCGCGAGCGGCCCTATCGCTACTTCGAGCAACGCATCTACGAGCACGAGCGCCTGTACGTCCTCGGTGGCTTCCGTTCGAGTGCCGCGCCAGCCGTGACCGGCGACCAGGCCGCGGCGGCCAGCCTGCTCGCGCAATGGAAGCAGGACCAACCGGCGTTGATCGCACGCTTCGATACCGACGCCGACGGCCGGATCGGCCTCGAGGAATGGGAGCGTGCGCGCGAGGCAGCACGGCGGGCCGTGCTGGAGGACCGGGCTGGACGACCCCTGCCCCCGGCGCTGCACGTGCTCGGACAGCCGGACGGCGGCCAGCTGTTCCTGATCGCCGCGCTACCTCCCGGGGACCTCGCGCGCCACTACCGGCGCAAGGCGGGACTGGCCTTCGCAGGGTTCCTTGGCGCCGTCATTGCGCTCGGATGGTTGCTGCAGGGCGCGTTCGGCTGAATCCGGTGGCGCGGGCGTGGCTAAAATGCCCGGCATGGACAATCCACTGCTCGCCGACACGCAACTCCCCCGCTTCGAATCGATCGGGCCCGAACACGTCGAGCCGGCCGTGCGCGCGGTGCTCGAAGACAACCGGCGCCTGCTCGCCAGTCTGCTCGATGGCGGCGCCGCGGGCTGGAACGGCGTCGTCGCGCCGATCGAACGCATGCAGCATCGACTCGCGCGCGCCTGGTCGCCGGTTGGCCACCTGAACGCGGTGCGGAACGGCGATGCGCTGCGCGCCGCCTATAACACCTGCCTGCCGCTGCTCACCGCGTATCACACGGAGCTCGCGCAGGACGCGCGTCTGTTCGACGCCTACCGTCACGTGGCCGACGCCGGGTACGCGACGCTGCAACCCGCGCAGCGCAAGCTGCTCGACAACGCCCTGCGCGATTTCCGCCTCGCCGGCGTCGCGCTCGACGCGACCCGCAAGCAGCGGTTCCGCGAAGTCATGGAACGCCTGGCGACGGTGCAGGCCCGATTCGACGAGAACGTGCTCGACGCGACCAATGCGTGGTCGCGCCACGTCGCCGACGCGGCGGACCTGGCGGGGCTGCCGGTCGCGGTCGTGGACCGTGCACGCGGGGCCGCCGGGGCCGCCAACCGCGACGGGTGGCTCTTTACGCTCGATGCGCCCAACTACCAGGCCGTGCTGACGCACGCGGAGAACCGGGCACTGCGACGCGAGTTCTACGAAGCCTGGGTGACGCGTGCGTCCGACCAGGGGGATGCCCGGTGGGACAACGGCGCGCTGATGGAGGAGATACTCGCCCTGCGCCACGAGGCGGCACAGCTCGTGGGTTTCGCGACCTTCGCCGAGTATTCCCTCGCGACCAAGATGGCGCACGACCCGGCGGAAGTGCTGGAATTCCTGCGGCGACTCGCGCGGCTCTGCCGGCCTGCCGCCGAGCGCGAGTTCGCCGACCTGGAGGCATTTGCCGGCATGCGGCTCGAGGCCTGGGACGTCGCGTTTCATTCGGAACGGCTGAAGCTTGCGCAGCTCGAGGTGTCGGAGGAGGAACTCCGGCCCTACTTCCCGCTGCCGCGCGTGCTGGACGGGCTGTTCGCGGTGGCCGCAAGGCTGTACGGCGTGCAGATCCGGCCGCGACCGGCCGTCGAGGTGTATCACCCCGACGTGCGCTTCTACGACATCCTGGAGCAGGACGGCTCGCCGCGCGGCGGGTTCTTCCTCGACCTCTACGCGCGTCCCAGGAAGCGCGGCGGCGCGTGGATGGACGAATGTGTAGGGCGGATCCGGCTGCACGGCGCAGATGCGCTGCCGGTCGCCTATCTCGTCTGCAATTTCACGCCGCCGGCGTCGCCCGCACGGCCCTCGCTGCTCACGCACCACGAGGTGCTGACGCTCTTCCACGAATTCGGGCACGGCCTGCATCACATGCTGACGCGTGTCGACTTCCCGAGCGTCGCGGGCATCAACGGCGTGCCGTGGGACGCAGTCGAACTGCCCAGCCAGTTCATGGAGAACTTCGCGTGGCGCGAAGAGGTCCTGCCCCTGATTTCGGGGCACGTCGAGACCGGCGAGCCGCTGCCCGCCGCGACACTGCAACGTCTGCAGGCGACACGCAGCTTCCAGGCCGGCATGCAGACCGTGCGCCAGATCGAGTTCGCCCTGTTCGACTTCCGCATCCACGCCGAATACGCACCCGGGCGCGGGGCGCGCATCGCGTCGATCCTCGCGGAGGTGCGGGACGAGGTGGCAGTCGTGCGGCCGCCCGCGTGCAACCGCTTCGCGCACAGCTTCCAGCACGTCTTCTCCGGCGGCTATGCCGCGGGTTATTACAGCTACAAATGGGCGGAGGTGTTGTCGGCCGACGCGTTCGGCGCATTCGAGGAAAGTGGCATCTTTGACCTGGGCACCGCCCACCGATTCCTCCACGCGATCCTCGAGCGCGGCGGCAGCCGCGACGCGATGGAGGCGTTCGTCGAGTTCCGTGGCCGCAAGCCGGAACTGCAACCGTTGCTGCGGCAACTTGGACTCGCGGCATGACGCTGCGGGTCGGCACGTGGAACGTGAACTCGCTGCGCGTGCGCCTGCCGCACCTGCTCGCCTGGCTCGCGGAGAACCCGATCGACGCACTGGCGCTGCAGGAGACGAAGCTGCCGGACGCCGATTTTCCGACGGTCGAACTGGCGGCGCACGGCTGGCACGCGGCGTTCAGCGGACAGCGGACCTACAACGGTGTCGCGATCCTCGCGCGCGAGACGCCGGCCGACGTGGCCGCCGGCATTCCCGGCTTCGACGACGAGCAGCGGCGCGTGCTGGCGGCGACCGTACAGGGCGTGCGCGTGATCGACGTCTACGTCCCGAACGGCCAGACCGTCGGCTCCGAAAAGTTCGCGTACAAGCTGCGCTGGCTCGTGGCCCTGCGCGACTACGTTGCCGCGGAACTCGCGCGCCACGAGCAACTGGTCCTGCTCGGGGACTTCAACGTCGCCCCGGAGGACCGCGACGTGCACGACCCGAAAGCCTGGGAAGGCTCGGTGCACGTGAGCCCGCCGGAGCGGGCGGCGCTCGCCGCGCTCACCGCGACGGGCCTCGAGGACTGCTTCCGGCTGTTCGAGCAGCCCGAGAAATCGTACTCCTGGTGGGACTACCGGATGATGGCCTTCCGGCGCAACGCAGGTCTGCGGATCGACCTGATCCTCGCCTCGCCGGCGATCGCGCGGAGGTGCGGTTCGTGTCACATCGACAAAGCCCCCCGCAAGCTGGAACGACCGTCCGATCACGCGCCGGTGGTGGCCGTGTTTGACATATAAGTGCGGATCAGGTCTCGGCTGGGCACCCGGCTCTGGCGTTTCCGCCGGCATGTACTAGACTCGGCCTCAACCCACGGTTCGCCACGCGCCCCGCACCCCCCGACCCATGCAGTCCCGCCGCAGCGATTACGACGTGACGAACACCGTGCAGGTGAGTTCGGTCGCGTCGGTACGGCAGGCGGTCGAGGGTCTCTTCAAGCAGACGTGGCCCGGAATCGGCGTCGAACGGCTCGGCCAGGTCTTCGCGGATTTCGAGCGGCTCTTCTCGGGCCAGTTTCCCGGCTACTACGGCTGCGACACCGTCTACCACGACATGCAGCATTCGCTCGACGACACGCTGGCGATGGCGCGCCTGCTCGTCGGCTACGAACGCACGCATGCCGCGGAGCAGCGTCTCGGGGGCGACCGGGCGTTGCTCGGCATCGTCGTCGCGCTGTTCCACGACTCCGGGTACATCCGCCGCGTCGACGAGACGAATCGCAACGGTGCGGAGTTCACGCGCACGCACGTGAGCCGCAGCGCGCAGTTCCTGACGCTCTACATGCCTACGATCGGCCTCGCCAACTGGGTCACCGTGGCGACGCAGATCGTGCACTTCTCGGGCTACGAGGTGCCCTTCGAACAGATCCGGCTGGACGAGCCGCGCGACCGGCGCGTCGGCCACCTGCTCGGGACGGCCGACTTGCTCGCCCAGATGTCCGATCGCTGCTATCTCGAGAAGTGCCGCGACCGCCTCTATCCCGAGTTCGTGCTCGGCGGCGTCGCCATGTCGCGCTCCGACGACGGCGACCTCACGGTCCGGTACGGCTCGGGTCTCGACATCCTCCGGCAGACGCCCGAGTTCTTCGAGGACACGATGCGCACGCGGCTCGACGGCGAGTTCGGCGGCGCCTACCGGTACGTCGAGGCGCTGTTCGGCGGCCGCAACCCCTACATCGAAGCGATCGAGCGCAACCTCGAATACCTCGACCAGGTGTTGCGGACTGGCCGGTGGTCGCTGCTGCGCCGGACGCCCCCGTGCTTCACCTGGGAGCGCAATCCGCTGCAGAACATGCGGGCGCTCGTGATCGACAGCATACGCACGGCGGTCGAGACCACCTGATGCCACGGGGCGCGGCCGGCCCGGCGGCCACCTTCCCCGCGGCCGGTCGTCACGAATTCCAAGGCATGGCGAGCGTCTCGAGCAACTCCTCGACGTCCGTGCCGGCGTGCAGGATGGCCAGCGACTGCGGATGCAGGAAGCCCTCGCGGACGGACGTCTGCAGGAATGCGAGCAACTCGTCGTAGTACCCGTCCACGTTCAGCAAGCCACTGCGCTTGCGCTGCAGGCGAGCCTGGGTCCAGCTCCAGGCCTCGAACATCTCGTCGAGCGTGCCCACGCCGCCGGGCAGCGACAGGAAGGCATCGGACAGCTCACCCATGCGCTGCTTGCGCTCGGCGAAGCTCTGCACGATCTCGAGCGACGCGAGACCGCGGTGCGCGACTTCGCGTTCGTACAGGAACTGCGGTATGACGCCCGTGACCCGGCCGCCCGCGGCGAGCGCCGCATCGGCCAGGACTCCCATGAGCCCGACGCGACCGCCGCCGTAGACGAGCGTCCAGCCGCGGCGGCCGATGGCCGCGCCGGCGCGCCGCGCGGCGGCGGCGTATGCGGGCCGCAGCCCCGGCGCGGATGCGCAGAAGACGCAGATCGAGAGACTCATGCCGCCGGCTCGAGCCGCCGCCGAAGCGACGACGCGCACGTCCGCGCGCCGCGCGGCGACACGAGCGGCAACTCAGGCATGCAGCGACCGCAGGAAGGCTGCGGGATCCTCGCCGCGCTCGAGCACTTCCACGAGTGCCGAACCGACGACCACGCCGTCGACGTGGCCCTGCATGCGCGCGACCTGCGCTGCGGTGCGTATGCCGAACCCGGCGCACACCGGCACCGGGGAGACTGCGCGCACCCGGTCCATGTATCCGAGCACATCGTCCGGCACGGCGGCGGACTTGCCGGTCGTGCCCGTCATCGTCACCGCGTACACGAAGCCCTGGCTCGCCGGGCACAGCATCTCGAGGCGTGCCGTGCGGCGTCACGGGCGTCACCATCTGCACCAGTGCCAGGCCCGCCCGGTCGAGCGCCGCGCGCATGTCCGCGCTTTCCTCGTACGGCAGGTCCGGGACGATGAATCCCGCGACGCCCGCGCGCCGCGGCGGATTCGCGGCAGTCGCGCGAGGCCGTAGGCGAGCAGCGGATTCAGGTAGCTCATGAGCAGGACCGGCGCGCGCGGACGCGGCCGGATCGCGTCGAGTTCCTCGAGCAGCCAGGGCAGCGTGACGCCGTCCTGCAGCGCCGCGCGGCTCGAGCGCTGGATCGTGACCCCGTCCGCCATCGGATCGCTGAACGGCACGCCGATCTCGACGACGTCCGCGGCCGCCGCGACCGCGGCGAGGTTGGCGCGAAAGCCGGCACGATCCGGAAAGCCCGCGGTCATGAACGCGACGATCGCTGGCCGCCCCGGCGCCACCGACGCATTGATCGCCGCGCTGATCGAATCGCGCGGGGTCTGGCCCGGCTCATCAGGTCTTCCCCTTGAGCAGCGTGCGCTGCAGCGTCGGCATGTCCTTGTCGCCGCGGCCGGACAGGCCGATCAGCAAGCGGCTGCCGGGATGCTGTCGCGCATACCGCGCGCGCGCCCGCGAGCGCGTGAGCCGTCTCGATCGCCGGCAGGATGCCCTCCGACTGGCAGCACTCCGCGAGTGCCGTCGAGCGCCTCGTCGTCGTCCGCGGCCGTCGTAGTCGAGCGCGGCCGATGCTCGCGAGCAGCGCGTGCTCCGGGCCGACGCCCGGGTAGTCGAGCCCGGCCGACACCGAGTGCGTCTCCTGGACCTGGCCGTGCTCGTCCTGGAGCAGCAGCGAATAAGCAGCCGTGCAGCACGCCGGGCGTGCCGTACGCGAGCGACGCCGCGTTCTGGCCGAGGCCGGGTCCCGTGCCGCCGGCCTCGATGCCGAGCAACCGTACACCGGCGTCGGCCACGAAGGGGTGGAACAGGCCGATCGCGTTCGAGCCGCCGCCGACGCACGCGACGACCACGTCGGGCAACGCGCCCGCCTGCGCCAGCATCTGCGCGCGCGCCTCGCGGCCGATCACGCGCTGGAGCTCGCGCACGAGATACGGATACGGGTGCGGGCCGACCGCCGAGCCGAGCAGGTAATAGGTGCCGTCCGGATCCGACACCCAGTCGCGCAGCGCCTCGTCGATGGCCGCGCGCAACGTCTTGTCGCCGCCGGTCACGGGCACCACCTCGGCGCCGAGCAGCTTCATGCGGCCGACGTTCGGCGCCTGCCGCTCCATGTCGATCGCGCCCATGTACACCGTGCACGGCAGGCCGAGCCGCGCGCACGCGGCGGCGGACGCGACGCCGTGCTGTCCGGCGCCGGTCTCGGCGACGACGCGCCTCGCGCCGAGCCGCTTCGCGAGCAGCGCCTGCCCGATCGCGTTGTTGATCTTGTGCGCGCCGGTGTGCGCGAGGTCCTCGCGCTTGAGCCAGACCTCGGCGCCCCAGCGCCGCGACAACTCCGCGGCGTACGTGAGCGGCGTCGGCCGGCCCACCCAGGTGCGAAGCTCGCATCTCGAGCTCCGCGCTGAAGTCGCGGATCCGGCAGGATGTCGCGCACGCCCTGCTCGAGCCGCTCGAGCGCCGGCACCAGCGTCTCGGGCACGTAGCGTCCGCCGAACGGTCCGAAGCGGCCGCGCGAGTCCGGGAACGCGCCTTGCAGCGTGCGCGCGAGCAGCTCCTCGCGGTCGATCTTCAACGCCTCGGTCTTCATTGCCTCCACTCCTCGAGCGCTGGCTCGAACGCTCAACCCGCGAGCCGGGCCTGTGCTGCCCGGGCCGCCATGACGAAATCGCGAATCAGTGCCGGGCTCTTCACGCCGCGGCTGCTCTCGACACCCGAACTCACGTCCACGCCGTAGGGACGCACCGCGCGGATCGCCTCTGCCACGTTGCCGGCATCGAGACCGCCGGCCAGCACGACCTGGGCGCGGCCGGCGAGTCGCGCCGCCTCGGACCAGTCGGCCTGCTCGCCGGCGCCGCTCAGTGCGCTCTCGAACAGGAACCGCGCCGGCAAGCCGGTCGCCGACGCGGGCGTCATGCCACTGCGCACGACCGGCAGCACGCGCACTGGCGACGGGATCCGGCACAACGGCAGGTCCGACGCGTCGATCTGCACGCAGTTGGGCCGCACGTGCGCAATGACCGCATCGAGCAGCGCCTGCGGCGGGTGCAGGAACACGGCGATACGCTCGATCCCCGGCGGCACCGCGGCTTGCAGGACAGCCGCGTCCGCGATCGAAAGGTTGCGCGGCGAAGGCTCGTGGAACACGAAACCCGACCGCCTGCACGCCCGCGGACGCGGCGGCGTCTATGCCCGCGGCGTCACGGAGCCCGCACACCTTGATCCAGAGCGACGGCATCGCGGTCGCGCTCATGGCGCACCCGCGCGGCCCGGCACTGAGCAGGTCGCGGAGCGCAGCAGCCGGATCGGGCTGCTGCATGAGACTCGTGCCGACGAGCGCAAGCCGATAGCCGAGCCCGGCCACGGTTGCCGCATCGTCCGGGGTCAGCACGCCGCTCTCCGCGACGCACGGCCACTGGTCCGGCAGCTGTCCCCGCAGCCGCTCGAAGCGCTCGAAGTCGATCTGCAGGGTCTCGAGATCGCGGCAATTCAGTCCCATCAGGACCTGCTCGTGCCGGCCTTCGCGGCTGCGCGCCAGTTCAGCCGCCGCCGCGAGGTCCGCCGCGTCGAAGGCCTCGAGCAGCACGAAGAGGCCGAGATCCGCGGCGCAGTCGAGCATCTCGACGAGATGCGCGCGCGGCACCATGCGCACGATCAGCAGCACACCCGACGCGCCGTGAACGCGTGCTTCCAGCACCTGGTAGCGATCGACCAGGAAGTCCTTGCGCAGCGCCGGAACGCCGTGTGGACGCAGGGTGTCCGCGGCGAGCCGCAGGTGCGCGAGATCGCCGTCGAAACGCGTCGGCTCCGTGAGGACCGAGCAGGCGGCGGCGCCGCCTGCCGCGTATGCCTCGAGTCGCCGCACCGGATCGGCGGTGGTGGCCGAGAGATCGCCCGACGAAGGCGAACGCAGCTTCAGCTCCGCGATCACGTCGAACCCCGCGTGCGAGAGTTCCAGGTGCGGCGGTGCGGCGCTGGCCACGATGGACGCGTGCAGCGCGGTCTCGGGCACGCGTGCCCGCGCCTCCGCGAGGCGTCGCTGGCTGCTGCGCTGCATGTCGGTGAGCAGACCCACGCGTCGTCCTTCAGGACCTGGCGCGCAGCGCGGCGCCGAACTCGGCGAGCCGGCCGAGCAGCCGGGCACCGTCGCCGCGATCGAGCGCGTCGGCCGCGGCGCGAATGCCCGCCGCGGGATCGCGGACGTGACCCGACAGTTCGAGCGCGAGGGCGGCATTCAACACGATCGCGTCACGGTGTGCCCCGCGATCGAGCCCCGCGAACACCGCGCGCAGGCCCTCGGCATTGTGCGCAGCGTCGCTGCCCGCCAGCTCGTCCGGCCTGCACCGCCGCAGGCCGAGGTCGTGCGGATCGCGCTCCGTGCGCTCCACGTTGCCTGGCGTCACGTCGTAGATTTCGAACGGGCCGCAGGGCGTCGGTTCGTCCCAGCCGGGCTCGCCGTGCACGACGAAGACGCGCGCGATCGGCATGCCGGCCAGCGTTTCCGCCATGAGGCGCGCGGCGTCGCGGCTGTAGGCGCCGATCAGGCCGTACGGCGGCGCGGCGGGATTCGTGAGCGGGCCGAGCAGGTTGAACACCGTGCGCACGCCGAGCGCGCGGCGCACCGGCGCGATCTCCCTCATCGCCGGGTGATAGTGCGGCGCGAACAGGAACGTGAATCCCGTGGCCGCGAGACACTCCCCCGCGGCCCGCTCGTCGAGCGGCAGCGGCAGGCCGAGCACTTCGAGCAGATCGGCGCTGCCGGAGCGGCTCGAGACCGACCGGTTGCCGTGCTTGACGACGCGCACGCCCATCGCCGCCACGAGCAGTGCTGCGCCGGTCGAAAGATTGAAGCTTCCGGACGCATCGCCGCCCGTGCCGACGATGTCCACCGCCGGCGGGCCGGGCGGCAACTCGGGATGACGCGCGAGGCGGCGCATCGCGCCGGCGAAACCGCGCACTTCGTCCGGCGTGACGCCCTTCGAACGCAACGCGGCCAGCAACGCGCCGGCCATCGCGGGCGCCACGGCGGTATCCGTCAGCGCGACCAGCAACTCGCCCGCTTCGGCCTCGGTGAGATTGCCGTGTCCCAGCAGCCGTTCGAGCATGTCGCGCAGGTCGGTCACGTCGTGTCCTTCAGGCCCCGCGCCGGGCGCCGCGGAATTCCAGGAAGTTGCCCATCAGCAGGGGACCTTCCGGCGTCAGCACGCTCTCGGGATGGAACTGGACGCCCTCGACCACGAGCTCGCGGTGCCGCACGCCCATGATCTCGCCTTCGGGCGTGCGCGCCGTGACCTCGAGCACCGCCGGCAAACGCTCGGGGTTCGCGATCAGCGAGTGGTAGCGCCCGACCTGCATCGGTTGTGGCGCGCCTGCGAAGACGCCGCGGTTGTCGTGACCGACGGGCGAGACCTTGCCGTGCATGAGGCGTCCTGCGCGCACGACCTCGCCGCCGAACGCTTCCACGATCGACTGGTGGCCGAGGCAGACGCCGAGCACCGGAATCGACCCCGCGAACGCGCGAATCATGTCCATTGAAACACCCGCGTTGCGCGGCGTGCCGGGTCCCGGCGAGATGCACAGGTGCGTGGGCCGCAGCCCGCGCGCGGCGTCGACCGAGATCGCGTCGTTGCGATGCACGATCACCTCGGCGCCGAGCACCAGGAACGCCTGCACGAGGTTGTAGGTGAAGCTGTCGTAGTTGTCGATCAGCAGCAGTCGCACGGGCGTAGCGGCCATCAGAGTCCCTCCCGTGCCAGCTCGAGCGCGCGGCGCAGCACCGCGCTCTTCGCGAACACCTCCTGGTACTCGCTCGCCGGCACGCTGTCGGCGACGATGCCGGCACCGGCCTGGAAACTGTAGCGGTCGCCGTGGAACACCATCGTGCGGATCGCGATCGCCTGGTCCATGTCGCCACCGTGGCCGAAGTAGCCGACCGTGCCGCCGTAGAACCCGCGCCGCACGGGTTCGAGCTCGTCGATGATCTCCATCGCGCGCACCTTCGGCGCGCCGACCAGCGTGCCTGCCGGAAATGCGGCGGCGAACAGGTCGAACGCATCCTTGCCCGGCGCGAGCTGGCCGTTGACGCCGCTCACGATGTGCATCACGTGACTGTAGCGCTCGATGCAGCGATACGGATCGACGTGCACGCTGCCCGCCAGCGCGACGCGCCCGAGATCGTTGCGCGCGAGGTCGACGAGCATCACGTGTTCCGCGTTCTCCTTTGGATCCGCCAGCAGTTCGGCTTCGAGCGCGACGTCCTGCGCGGCGTTCACGCCTCGCGGCCGCGTGCCGGCGATCGGCCGCATCTGCGCCATGCCGCCGTTCAGCTTGACGAGCGCCTCGGGCGAGGAGCCGACGACCACGCGCTCGCCGAGCTCGCAGTAGTACATGTACGGCGAAGGGTTCAGCAGGCGGAGCGCCCGATAGGCCTCGAACGGATCGAGATCGCAGCGGCCGGCGAACCGCACGGACAGCACGAGCTGGTAGACGTCGCCCGAGGCAATGTACTCCTTGGTGCGCGCGACGTTGTGCAGGAACGCCTCCTCCGACAGGCTTGCCTCGGGCGGGCTGAATTTCGGCTGCCAGGCCGGTCCCGGCAACCCGCCGCGCAAGGCGCGAATGATTTCCCGGCGCAGCGCGAAGCGCTCCTGTTCGGTTCCAGCGTGCAGCAGCGCCGCGCGCCGGGTGAGGTGATCGAACACCAGGAGCGATCGTGGAGCCACGTAATGCGCATCGGGCGCGTCGTCGTCCGCGCGCGCCCTGGACGGCAGGCGTTCGAAGTAGCGCACCAGGTCGTAGCTGGAAACGCCAACGAGGCCGCCGTGCAGCGGAAAGCCGTTCTGCGCGACGTCAGGTCGCGGCGCGCGCGCGAGCGCGTCCCGCAGCGACGCGAGCAACTCGACCTGGTCTGCCGGCCGTGAGCGTCGTTCGCCGTTGACCACGAGCCCGGCCGTATCGAGCCGGTACTCGAGACAGTCGCCGAAGCCGATGAACGAATAGCGCGCCAGCCGTTCACCGCCCTCGACGCTTTCCAGCAGGAAGCGGGGACGGAACGGCTTCAGTTTCAGGTACGCCGACACCGGCGTGTCGAGATCGGCAGCGATGTCGAACAAGGTCGTCGTCACTCACGGCTCCTCTGACGCGAGGCCCCGGGGACGGACAACAAGAAACCCATCCCACGGCGGCTCGCGGAGATGGGTCCTGGATTCCTGCGAACGAGACTGGCGCGTCCGGCCCCACTCCTTATGAGCGGCGCCACCACCAACGGCGATTCGGATTGTTTTCCGCGGTTGCGTTCATCTCGCAGCGCAGTATCCATACGCATGCCGAACGCGTCAACCGCGCTCACGACAACCCGTCTCGGCCGGTGCGACCAGCGGGGCCCGCGGTCGTCACCCTGCGGCGCGCAAGGTCGCGGCAAGTAGGCGAACCGGAACCAGCAATAAGGCTGTTCGCCGCTTGAAATGGCATTTTCCCATGATACGGTCGGCCGAGGCATACCCATCCCGGTCGAACTGGGCCGGGCGGGGTGTTCGAGCCGCATTGGGCAGCTGGACGCACGACCCGGTCGAAACTGCCCCGCGGCGAACGCTGCAGCATGGAGAGCCGTTGCGCACGAAAATCGCCCGCCGCGCCCAGCGTCCAGGCAAGAGACCGACCGGAACCGTCCGTGCGCGGCGGGCCACCGAGGCCCCGGCCAGCCCGCAGGATGTCCTCAACGCGTATGAGAACGCGCTGCGCCAGATCAGGCGCGGCCGGTTCGCCGTCGACGTACCAGCGGCCCGGGATGCGGTACTCCAGGCGCTCGGCAACGAGATAACCGCGCTCGCGACGGGGCTGGAGCAGCAGTTCGACGCCCTGGGCAGGCTGCAGCGCATCTCCGCGGATATCAACGCAGGCATCTTCCTCGAGGAGATCCTGGAGCATGTCTACGACTCGTTCAGGGGCGTCATTCCATACGACCGGATCGGTTGCGCAATCATCGATCGCCCGGACATGCACGTGCGCACGCGCTGGGCGCGTGCCGAAGCGCCGCAGGTCTGCAACGTCGATGGCTATGCGCAGCCGCTCGCCGGCAGCAGTCTCGAGCAGATCGTCCGGACCGGCCGTCCACGCATCCTGAACGACCTGCCGCAGTACCTGGCCGAGCATCCGTCGTCCGAGTCGACGCGCATGATCGTCGAGGAAGGCATGCGTGCGAGCCTGACCTGCCCGCTGGTTTCGCGCGGCGTGCCCATCGGCTTCGTGTTCTTCAGCAGCCGGCAGGCGGGCGCCTACTCGGCACAGCACGCGGACACGCTGCAGCAGGTCGCCGACCAGCTCTCCATCGTCGTCGAGAAGAGCCTGCTCTACGAGCACGTGCACCAGCTGAATGCGGAACTCCTGGAGACCCAGCACAAGCTCGAGCATCTCGCGCTGCACGATCCACTGACGGGCCTGCCCAACCGGCGCGCCGTGCTCGCAGCGCTGGATCGCGAGACCGCGCGGGCCCGGCGCACGCGCCGTAACTTCGGCGTGCTGATGCTCGACCTCGATCATTTCAAGCAGGTCAACGACGCGCACGGTCACCAGGCCGGCGACGCCGTGCTGCGGGCTGCAGGCTCCGTGCTTGCGTCCTGCGTGCGCGGCGACGAGTGCGTCGGACGGTTTGGCGGCGAGGAGTTCCTGGCGATCGTCAGCGTGCAGCGCGAGGACCAGCTGCACGCCGCGGCGGAGCGCATTCGCGCTGCGGTCGCCGCGTGCGAGGTGTCCTGGCATGACGCTTCGCTGCGACTGACGGTGAGCGTCGGCGCAGTGCTCGCGACGAGCAGCGGCAGCCTCGAGGCGGACGATCTCATCGCGGCGGCCGATGCCGGGCTCTACGCCGCCAAGGCTGCCGGCCGCAACTGCGTGGCCTGCGCGCCGGTGAAGACGACGCACTGACCCGCCGCGCCCGCGGCAATTCACGCTGCGCACGACCTTGCCGGACGACGGCTAGAATGACGCCTTCTCCAGGATTCGACGGGCGCACCTTTCTTGACCTCGGCCACGCACGCCGCCATTTCCGACACACGCATTGCTGCCATCTTCGCGGCGGAACGGCAGGCCTACATTGCGGCTCACCCGCGCTCGCGCGAGCGCATCGGCGCCGGCATCACCGGTTACTACGACGGCGTGCCGATGCACTGGATGCGCGACTGGTCCATGCCCTTCCCGCTGCTCGTTGACTCCGCGCAGGGCGCGACGCTGCGTGACGTCGACGGCAACGAATACGCGGACTTCTGCCTGGGCGACACGGGCTCGATGTTCGGACATTCGCCACCCGCGGTCGCCGCGGCGATCGCCCGGCAATCCGGCCGGGGCCTGGCGTACATGCTGCCGACCGAGGATGCGATCGCGGTGGGCCGCGCACTCGTCGAACGCTTCGGCCTGCCGTACTGGCAGGTGGCGACGACGGCCACCGATGCCAACCGTTTCGCGTTGCGCGTCGCGCGCGCCGTGACGGGCCGTCCCCGGATCCTCGTGTTCAACGGCTGCTATCACGGCACCGTGGACGAAACGTTCGTGCGGTTGCAGGGCGGCCGGGCGGTCCATCGGCCCGGCCTGCTGGGCCAGGCGGCAGACCTCACCGAGCACACCCGCGTCGTCGAGTTCAACGACGTCGATGCCTTGCGTGCCGCGCTCGCTCACGGCGACGTGGCGTGCGTGATCACGGAACCGGTGCTGACGAACTCCTGCATGGTGCTCCCGGCGCCCGGATTTCACGCGGCCCTGCGGCGTGCGACGCGCGAGGCCGGCACGCTGCTGCTGATCGACGAAACGCACACGATTTCGACCGGGCCCGGCGGCTACACCCGCGCTCACGGGCTCGAGCCCGACCTCTTCGTGCTCGGCAAGCCGGTCGCGGGCGGCGTGCCGGCAAGCGTCTGGGGCTTCACGCAGGCAGTGGCCGATCGACTCGACGAAGTGCGTGCGCGAACCCCGCCCGGGCATTCGGGCATGGGCACCACATTGTCCGCGAACGCGCTCGCGCTGGCCGCGATGCACGCAACGCTGCGCGAAGTGATGACCGTCGCGGCATACGCGTACATGGAGCGGCTGGCCGGGACCCTGGCATCCGGGCTGCAGGAGATCATCGCGCGGCACGGCGTGCCATGGCACGTCGCAAGGGTCGGTGCGCGTGTCGAGTTCATCTGCGCACCCGGGCCGCTGCTGAACGGCACGGAGGCGGAAGCCGCGCACTTCCCCGCGCTCGAACGAGCCGTGCACCTCTCGTTGCTGAATCGCGGGTGCCTGGTCGCGCCCTTCCACAACATGATGCTGGTCTGCCCGGCGACGTCGCCCGCGCAGGTGTCCGCGCTGCTTGCCGGGTTCGACGAGGTCGTGTCGAGCCTCGCCGGGTGATGCATGACGGTCCGGGTTACGTATCATGCGGCAGCCAGCAATGCCACGCGCGCCGCGTGCCGGGGGATCGAGACATGCTGATCGAACGACTGGCCGCCATCGTCGGCCGCGAAGGCCTGCTGACCGGCGCCGACGTGGCTGCGCGGCCCGTGAGCTGGGCGGATCACAGCCCCTGTCGCGCGCTCGCCATTGCACGTCCCGCCTCGACCGAGCAGGTCGCCGCCGTGCTCGCGACGTGTCACGCCGCTGGCCAGCCGGTCGTGACGCTGGGCGGCCTGACCGGGCTCGTGCGCGGCTGCGTGGCGGGGCCCGGCGAGATCGGCCTGTCGCTCGAGCGGATGCACGCGATCGAGGCGATCGATCCAGTCGGACGGACGATGACCGTGCAGGCAGGCGTGCCATTGCAGCGGGTGCAGGACGAGGCCGAAAAGCACGGGCTGCTGTATCCAGTCGATTTCGGTGCGCGCGGATCGGCCCACATCGGCGGCACGGCCGCGACGAACGCCGGCGGCAACGGCGTGATTCGCTACGGCATGACGCGCGACTCGGTGCTCGGACTGGAAGCCGTGCTGGCGGACGGCACGGTGATCCCCGCCATGAACCGCATGATCAAGAACAATGCGGCCTACGACCTGAAGCAGCTCTTCATCGGCACGGAAGGCACCCTCGGGGTGGTCACGCGACTGGTGCTGCGGCTGCGCGAAGCGCCGCGCAGCACGCAGACGGCCCTGGTCGCGTGCGCGCGCTTCGAGGACGTGACGCGCCTGCTGAAGCACATGGACGGCGCGCTCGGCGGCGCCATGAGCGCGTTCGAGGTGATGTGGAACGAGTTCTACCGGATGGTCACGACGCCGCCCGCCAAGGGCACTCCGCCGCTCGAGCAGGCCTATTCGCATTACGTCCTGGTCGAGTCGACGGGCGGCGACGAGTCACGCGACCAGGCCCAGTTCGAAGAAGCGGTCGGCGCGGCACTCGAGGCCGGCTTCGCGGCCGACGCCGTCGTCGCGACGTCGAAGGCGCAACGCGAGGCGCTCTGGGCGCTGCGCGACGACGTCGAGCAGATCTTCCGCATGGGCATGCCAGTCACGTTCGACGTGAGCCTGCCGATCGGCGACATGGAGGGCTACGTCAACGAGGTCGTCGCGCGGCTGGGCGCCGAATGGCCCGCCTATCGGCGCTTCGTCTTCGGTCACCTCGGCGACGGCAACCTGCACATCATCGCAGCGGGGCCGCCCAGTGCCGAAGCCCGCCACGGCATCGAGCGCTGCGTCTACGAGCCGCTCGCGGCACGCGGCGGATCGGTGTCGGCCGAGCACGGCATCGGCCTCGAGAAGCAACCCTGGCTGGAACTGTGCCGCACGCCGCCGGAACTCGCGTTGATGCGCACGCTCAAGCAGGCGCTCGACCCGAAGGGGATCCTGAACCCCGGACGCGTGCTGGCGTAATCGCTGCCGGGCGCTGGCTGGCCGGATCGCGGGCGACGCCGGGACCGGCGGCGTCAGATGGCCCCGATCGCGCGCGCAAGCCGCAACCGCGCGAGCCCCGCGTCGGTGACGGCGTTGACCCGATTGGTCAGCGCCTGCACGCGCAGGGACTCTGCTTCGAGCAACTGCGTCTGCGTGCCGAGCCCGGCGCCGTAGCGCTCGCGCGCGATGCGCAGGTTTTCGTCCGCCTGCTCCGCTGCGTGCGCGGTCACACCGATGCGCTGCCGTGCCTCGGCGACGTCGAGCCAGGCCTGCCGTACCTGGAGTTCGATCAGGCTCGCGACCTCCGCGCGCTGCTCCGCCGACGCCCTGCTCGAGCGCTCCATCGCTGCGGCGCGCTTGCGCGCCTGGCCGCCGTCGAACAGCGCCCACTGCACGCCGATGCCAGCCGCGCCGACGGTCTCGTCATCGAGAAACTGGTTCTCGAGATAGTAGTAGCCGCCGGTCAGGGCCAGTTGCGGCAACGCGCGCGCGCGTTCGGTGCGCGCGAGCTGCGCGAACGCCTCGGTCTGCGAGTCGAGGGCCGTGAGTTCCGCACGTTGCGCCAGGGCGTGCGCCACGAGCGCGGCAAGATCCCCAGGGACGTCCATCGGCTCGGGCAGGGTCTCGACGATGTCGACGGGCCGGTCGAGCGGCTCGCCGAGGCGGCGGTTGTAGACGGCGAGCGCCACGTCCAGGGCATTGGCCGCGCGCAACTCGTCCTGGCGCGCATCCGCCAGCGCCACCTGCACCGCGAGCAGGTCGTTCTTCGGTGCGAGTTCGCGTTCGAACATCGCGGATACGTCGGCCGCCAGCGCGTCGAGACTCGCGACGTTGCTGCGCACGACGGCGAGCGACTTGCGGGCCCGCAGGATACCGACGTAAGCGTCCGCCACGGCGAGCTTCAGGTCGGACTCGGCGGCCAGCGCCCTGGCATCGGCGCCCCGGCCCCGGGCCTCGGCGGCGGCGATGTTCGACGAGATGCGGCCGCTCGTGAACAACGGCACCGTCACCGCCGCCGATCCCATCGCGTAGTTGTCGTCGTCGAACAGTGCCGGCGCCGTGACGGGCAGTCCTGTGAACGCGAAGTCGAACGCCGGCGAATCGTCCAGCTGCGTGTACGATCCGCCGACGGCCACCGTCGGCCAGCGCTCTGCGTGTGCCGCCTCCGATTCGAGTTGCGCGGCCTCGGCCTGGCTTCGCACCGCAGCGAGGCCGCGGTCCTGCTGCAGCGCGCGAGTCCACGCTTCGTCGAGCGTCTCCGCGTGGCTCGCGCCGCCGCTTGCCGTGGCCAGGGCCAGGACCCACGCGACGTGCCAGCTGCGTGCGGTCATTGCTTGAGGGCCTCGATCCCGAGCGCGCTCAGCACGTATTTCTCGTACAGGGGAGCCACCGAACCGGTCCTCACCTTGCGCAGGAAGTACTTTTCGAAAGCTACCTTAGCCAGGTGCACCCACTTGCCCTCCCTGGCCCAGGTGACGTTGCGGGGCGGGATCTGCGGCAGTGCGACGAACGCGGCCCCGGTGTCGCCGAAGTCGGCCAGGCAGATGGCGTTCCAGGTCCCTCGCGCAACGGCCGGCTGGCCTTTCAACTCCGCGGCGACGTTTTCGCAGATCGCCGTGACCATCGATTCGATCATGTAACCGGTTTTCGGCGCACCCGTCGGCACCGGCGTCGCCTCGACCGGGGGAATCGCGACGCACACGCCTGCGGAGAAGATATTGCGGTACTTCCTGCTGCGCTGGTTCTCGTCGATGAGGACGAAGCCGCGTGGGTTGCAGAGATCCGGCACCGCCGCGACCGCATCGACCCCCTTGAAGGCCGGCAGGATCATCGAGTGCCTGAAGGGCAGCTTGTGCTCCTTCAGGAGCGTCCCGTCGGGGTTCATCTCGGCGACGTGCACCACGCCCGCCTCGACCGAGGTGATCTTCGCGTTGGTGATCCAGTTGATGTGGCGCTGGCGCAGGATGGATTCCATCAGGCCCTTGCTGTCGCCCACGCCGCCGAGGCCCATGTGGCCGATGTAGGGCTCCGCGGTGACGAAGGTCATCGGCACGCGGTCGCGGATCTTCCGCCGGCGCAGGTCCGTGTCGAAGATCATCGCCATCTCGTACGCGGGGCCGTAGCAGCTCGCGCCGGCCGCCGCGCCGACGACGATCGGGCCCGGGTCCGCGACGAACTTCTGGTACTGCTCCCACGACTCCATCGAGTGGCCCTGGGTGCACACGGACGTCGTGTGGCCCTTGGGGCCGAGTCCTGGCACCTCGTCGAAGGCCAGCTTCGGGCCGGTAGTGACGACGAGGAAGTCGTAGTCGAGCGTCGAGCCGTCGGCCAGCGTGAGGCGCGAACCCGGCGCGTCGATCGCCTGCACCATCCTGTCGATCCATTCCACGTTCTTGTCGGCAAGCGGGCCCGCGAGGTCGACGCGCGTCTGGTCCGGCTTGCGCCAGCCCACGGCGATCCAGGGATTGGAAGGCGTGAACTCGAAGTACGGGCTGCTCCCGATCAGCGTGACGCGGTGCGCCTTGCCGACCTTCTTCTTCATCTCGTACGCGCAGGCGACGCCGCCGAGGCCCGCGCCCATGATTGCGATGTGTGCCATTTCGTCGCTCCCCCTGTCGTCAGCGTTGGGCCGCAGCACGGTCGCTGCGGTGCCTGTAACTGAAATACAGCACCGGGATCAGCACCAGCGTGAGCACGGTGGACACCAGGATGCCGAAGATCAGCGAAACCGCGAGCCCATTGAAAATGGGGTCGTCGAGGATGAAGAACGCACCCGTCATCGCCGCGAGCGCCGTCAGCGCGATGGGTCGCGCCCGTACCGACGCCGCGCGGATCACCGCGTCGGCGAGCTCGCGGCCCTGCGCGATCTCGAGGTTGATGAAGTCCACGAGCAGGATCGAGTTGCGCACGATGATGCCCGCCAGCGCGATCATGCCGATCATCGACGTCGCCGTGAATTGCGCGCCGAGCAGCGCGTGGCCCGGCATCACGCCGATGATCGTGAGCGGGATCGGCGCCATGATCACGAGCGGTATCGCGTATGAGCCGAACTGCGCGACGACCAGCAGGTAGATCAGCACGAGCCCGACCGAATACGCGAGGCCCATGTCGCGGAAGGTCTCGAAGGTGATCTGCCACTCGCCGTCCCACTTCACGCTCGGCCGGTACGGGTCGGCGGGCTGGCTGAAGAACGACTGCTGCAGGTTCGTGCCGGGCGGCAACTTGTCATCGAGTGCGCCGACCAGCGCGAACATGCCGTAGAGCGGGCTGTCCGTCGCGCCGACGGCATCGGCGGTCACCCACGCGAGCGGCAGCAGGTCCTTGTGGTGGATCGCGTTGTCCCACGGCCTGCGTTCGACCCGGGTGATCTCGGACAGCGCCACCCCGGCTCCGGTCGCCGCGCGAACCTGCAGCGACAGCACGCTGGCGAGGTCCGCCTTGTCGGGCACGTCGAGTTCGAGCCGCACGGGAATCGGGTAGGTTTCGCGCCCCGCCAGCAGGTAGGTCGCATCGAGGCCGTCGAGACCGGCGGCGAGCACCTGCGCCACCTCGCCCTGGCTCACGCCGAGCATTGCGGCCTTCTGCCGGTCCACGTTCGCGACGAGCCGCGGGCTCGGCGCCTCGAGACTGTCGTCGACGTCGACGATGCCCGGGGTCGCGTCGAACACCTTGCGGATCTCGCGGGCCAGGTCCTGTTGCGCGCCCTGGAACGGGCCATACACCTCCGCCACGAGCGGGGCCTGCACGGGCGGACCGGGCGGCACCTCGACGACTTTCACGGAAGCCTGGTGACGGCGCCCGATTGCCGCGAGCGCCGGCCGCATCTCGAGCGCGATCTCGTGGCTCTGCTTGTCGCGGTGATGCTTGTCGACCAGGTTCACCTGGATGTCGCCCACGTCGTGGCCGCTGCGCAGGTAGTACTGCCGCACCAGCCCGTTGAAATTGATCGGTGCCGAGGTGCCCGCGTACACCTGGTAATCGGTGACCTCGGGTCGCCGCGAGATCTCGGCCGCGAGTTCGTCGAGCACGCGTGCGGTCTCCTCGACCGCCGTGCCCTCGGGCATGTCGAGGACGACCTGGAACTCCGACTTGTTGTCGAAGGGCAGCATCTTCATGACCACCCACTGCACGACCACGAGCAACACCGCGACCAGGATCGCGGCGAGCGTGCCGAGGTAGAGCTTGTGGCGGTGGCTGCGCGCCGCATCGCCGCGCAGCAGCGGCGACATGAGCCGCTCGAAGAACCGGTGCAGGCGCGAGTCGTCGTGCGCGGCGCCGGCGTGCACGGGCGCACGCGCCATCAGGCGCATCGACAGCCAGGGCGTGAACGTCAACGCGATCGCGAGCGAGATCAGCATGCCCATGCTCGCATTGATCGGGATCGGGCTCATGTAGGGGCCCATCAGCCCGCTCACGAATGCCATCGGCAACAGGGCCGCGATCACGGTGAACGTCGCGAGGATCGTCGGGCCGCCGACTTCGTCCACCGCGTGCGGAATCAGGCCGCCGAGCGCGCCACCGCCCAGTGCCTTGTGGCGATGGATGTTCTCGACGACGACGATCGCATCGTCCACGAGGATGCCGATCGAGAAGATCAGCGCGAACAGCGAGACCCGGTTGATCGTGAATCCCCACGCCCAGGAGGCGAACAGGGTTGCGGCGAGCGTGATGACGACCGCCGCGCCGACGACCACGGCCTCGCGCCAGCCGACCGTCAGCCAGACCAGCAGGACGACGGACGCGGTCGCGAGCATCAGCTTCTGGATCAGCTTCACGGCCTTGTCGTTGGCGGTCTCGCCGTAGTTGCGCGTGACCGTGATCTCAACGCCGCTCGGCACGTGCGTGCCCCGCAGTTGCGCGACGCGCGCAAGCACCGCGTCGGTCACGTCGATCGCATTTTCGCCGGGCTTCTTCGACACCGCGATCGTGACGGCTGGCGAGGTGCCGTGCAGTTCGATGCCCTTCAGCGCGGCCGCAGGCCCCGTGCCGAACGTTACGTATTGCTCCGGCTGGTCGGCGCCGAACGTGACGGTCGCGACGTCCTGCAGGTATACGGGGCGGCCGTCGCGTACCGCGACGATCAGCTGGGCGACGTCCTCGCGGTCCGCGAGGAACGTGCCGGCCTGCACGGGCAGGTTGCCTTCGGCGGACACGATCGAACCGGCGTGACGGACCACGTTGGCCGCCTGCAGCGACGCCGCCAGCTCGCCGACGGTCAGCCCGTGACCCGCCAGCTTCTGCGGGTCGAGTGCGACGTGCACGACCTGGTCCGGCCCCCCGATCGTGTACACGTTGCGCGTGCCGGGCACGCGCTTCAGCTCGGATTCGATCGCGTGCGCGACCTGCTTCAACTCGTACGCGCCGCGCTGCTCGTCGCGGGTCCAGAGCGTCAGGCCGAGGATCGGGACATCGTCGATGCCCTTCGGCTTCACGAGCGGCTGCAGGATGCCGACGCCTGGCGGACGCCAGTCCTGGTTCGAATAGATCGCGTTCCAGAGCCGGACGATCGCGCTCGTGCGTTCCTCGCCGACCTCGAACTGCACGGTCAGCACCGCGGCGCCGGGCCGTGACACCGAGTAGATGTGCTTCACGCCCGAAATTTCGGCGAGCACCTTCTCCATCGGCGTCGCGACGAGGCTCTCCACCTGCTGCGCGCTTGCGCCCGGGAACGGCACGATCACGTTGGCCATCGTCACGTTGATCTGCGGTTCTTCCTCGCGCGGGGTCACGAGCACCGCGAATGCACCGAGCAGCAGCGCGGTCAGCCCCAGCAGCGGCGTGAGCCGGCTGTGCAGGAAGAGCTGCGCCAGCCTGCCGCTGAACCCGAGGCGATCACTCATGACTGCGCGTCGGGCCGGCGTGCGACGAGCCCTGCCGCCGCCGGGTCGGTCGCGACGCGCTCGCCCGGCGCGAGGCCGGCGAGCACTTCGACGAAGTCGCCGGACACGCGGCCGAGCCGCACCTGGCGCAACGCGACGCGGCCGTCCGCCGCGACGACGTAGACGGCGCGCAGCTCGCTGCGCTCGACGACGGCCTGCCGTGGCACGAGCAGCACGCGCGACTCGCCCGTGACGAAGCCGACCTTCACGAACGTGCCCGGCGCCAGTGCCGGGATCGCGCCGGCCAGCTCGATGCGGGCGCGGAACGTGCTCGATTGCGGCTCGGCCGACGGGAAGAGCGTGACCTGGTCGGACGCGATCCGCTCGTCACCCGTATAGATCGTCGCCTGGCGCATGGCGCGCACGTCCCGCGCAATGCTCTGCGGCACCTCGGCCACCACGCGCATGCGGTCGAGCGACGCGATCGTGAGCAACGGCGTGCCGGGTGCGACTGCTTCGCCGGGTTCCACGCCCCGGTCCGTCACGACGCCTGCATAGGGCGAGCGCAGTTCGGTGTACGACACGCCTTCGCGCGCGGACTCGACGCCCGACCTGGCCGCGGCGAGCTGGGCCGCAGCGGCATCGCGCGCGGCAAGCGCTTCGTCGTACGCGCTGCGGGTCACGACCTTGCGCTCGTACATGTCGCGGATACGCTCGAACTGCGCCTGGGCCTGCGTGTCCCGAGCGATCGCTGCCTTGAGCGCGGCCTGCGCCTGGCCGAGCCCCGCCACCTGCTCCGTGCTGCGCAGGCGCATCACGATGGCACCCGCAGCCACCCGGTCGTTGACGTCGACGAGGACCTCGGCGACGCGCCCGGTCGTCTGGGCCGAGAGCGTCGCCTGCTGCACCGCCTCGACCGTGCCGTCGAGCAGTCGCTCCACCGGCGCGGTCGCCGGCCCCACCTCGACGGTCGCAAGGGCCGCTCCGGCCGCCGACGACGTCGCGGGGTGGTCCTGGTCGCCGCAACCGGCCAGGGCCAGTGCGGCCACGGCGGCCAGCGCCGCGATGAAAGACTCAGTCCGGGGCATGTTGCGGCTCCGTGCGTTGGCCGGGGTTCACGTCAGAAAGCCGCACCGGACTTGAGGCCCGCCTTGCGCAGGATGACGGCGAGCGGACAGAAGCCCGTGAAGGACGACTGCAGCAGGTTGGCCCCGACGAACGCGGTGAGCCAGTACCAGTACGCGTGCACGTAGAGACCCAGCAGCAGGCTCACCAGGACGACGGTTCCGGCGAATGCCATGACGGCGCGATCGATGTTCATGTCGGTTGCTCCTTGTTGCTGGCTTCAAGTGTGACGCGGCTTCAGCCCCGGCCGTTATCGACGATCTGTCCCGTCGCCGGGTCGATCCGGATGAGCGGCAACCCCGCGGCCTTCCAGGCGGCGAGTCCGCCATCGAGGTTGGCCACGGTCGCGTGACCGGCGGCCACGAGTTGTTGCGCGGCCAGCATCGAGCGGCGGCCCCCGGCGCAGTGCACGACGAGCGGCCGGCCGGTGGCGGGCACCGCCTGCGCGTCGAACGTGGACAGCGGGAACAACAACGCGCCGTGGATGCGCTCGACGGCGTACTCGTGCGGTTCGCGCACGTCCACGAGCAGGATCGAGCCGCTCGCGAGGCCCGTGCGGACTTCGGCAGGCATGGCCTGGGTGATTGCATTCATGCTGGTCGGCTCCTGGGACTGGTTGGCTGGAATCGTGGCGGCGTCACTTCGCGCGCCCGAAGACGTCGACGGGCACGCGCAGGTAGCTGACGCCGTTCGTTTCGGACGGCGGCAGGCAGCCGGCGCGGATGTTGACCTGCACCGCCGGGATCAGGAGGTTCGGCACATCGAGCGTCGCGTCGCGCCGCGTCCGCAGTTGCACGAAGGCCTGCTCGGTGACGCCGTCGCGTATGTGTATGTTGCCCGCCCGCTGCGCCGCAATCGTGGTCACGCCGACCGGCTCGCGCCCGACGGGTGGATAGTCGTGGCAGAGGAACATGCGCGTTGCCGGCGGGAGCGTGTACATCCAGCGCACGGAGCGATAGAGCTCGACGGCGTCGCCGCCCGGGAAGTCGCAGCGCGCCGAGCCGCAATCCGGCATGAAGAGCGTGTCGCCGACGAAAATCGCGTCGCCCACGACATAGCTCACGCTGTCGCTCGTGTGGCCCGGCGTGGCGATGACCCGGATCTCGAGCTCGCCGAGCGGCAGCGGTTCGTCGTCGTCGAGCAGCCGGTCGAACTGGCTGCCGTCGGTCGCGAATTCGTCGCCGAGATTGAACAGGCTCTTGAACGTGCGCTGCACGGCCAGGATGCCGCGGCCGATCGCGACCGTGCCGCCGAGCTGCCGCCGCAGGTGCTGCGCGGCCGACAGGTGATCGGCGTGCGCATGCGTCTCGAGGATCCAGCGCACGTCGAGACCCTCGGCGCGGCAGTGCTCGACGATGCGGTCGGCGCCGGCCGTCGCCACGCGGGCGGCGCGCCAGTCGTAGTCGAGCACGGGGTCGATGATCGCGGCCGCGTGCGTCGCCGGATCGGAGACGACGTGAACCCACGTGCTGGTCGGCACGTGCAGGAACGAGGTGACTTGCGGTCGCACGGCGTGCTGGCCTCCTGATGATATCGGAACTATATTAGGGATTGCTAATTTAGTCAACGCTGTTAGAATGCGCCATCCATCAAGACCGGCGCACGCCCTTGCCTGACCGACGCAAACGACCTGCCCGCCCGAGCACGCCCGCCCTGCTGCCGGATCTCGACCGGCTCGAGGAGATGCACGAGCACGCCGCGGAAGCGGCGCAGCTGTTGAAGGCGCTCGGCAACGAGCAGCGGCTCCTGATCCTGTGCAACCTGCTCGACCGGCCGCTCGCCGTCGGCGAGCTGAACGAGCGGGTCGAATTGAGCCAGTCCGCCCTGTCGCAGCACCTCGCGCTGTTGCGCGACGCCGGGATGGTCGAGACGCGCCGCGAGTCCCAGTCGATCTACTACTCGCTGCCGCCCGGCCCGGTCACGCGCGTGATCGCGCTGATGCAGGAGATCTACTGTGGCGCGCCGGCAGCCGGCACGTCGACCGGGTCCCGGCGTAGCGCAGGCCGCAAGCGGACCACGGGCCGGCCCAGCGTGTGTTGACCGCGCTCGCGCTCGTGGCCGGCGTCGGTATTGCCGCGAGCTTCGCGGGACATCGGCTCGGGCGCAAGTTGCCCCAGGCGACGCTGCGCCGGATCTTCGGGGCCGTGCTTGCCGTGATCGGCACCGGAATCGTCGCGGACGTCGCGATCCGCCTGCGCTAACCGCGCGGTACGCCGCGTCGCGGCGCATCGCCGCCGACCGTGACCGTCGTCAACGGCGCGCCGAGCGCCTCGAGTCCGGCGCGCTGCTTCGCGATCGGCGTGCGCACCTGCGCTTCCTCGAACCGTTGCAGGCGGACGAACGCCGGCTGCGCCAGCACGCGATCGACGAACGCGGCCGCGCGCGGCCAGCGCTCCGCATCGATGCGCTGGCGCGCGAAACCGACATTGCGGAACATCGTCGCGAGCGCGATGTCGGCGATGCCGATGCGCTCCGCGTCGAACAGGAACCCGGCCGCAGGCGCCTGCTGCTCGAGATAGTCGAGCACGGGCGGCACGTCGTCGCGCAGCACGCGCTCGATACCGGCGAGGTCGCGGGGCTGACCCCAGATGCCGGGCTCGAGCACCGCCTTGTTGAACAGGCCCCAGATCAGCACGTCGCCCATGCGCGTATCCGCATACTCCTCGAGCCAGCGTGCGCGTGCGCGGTCGGCCACGTCGGCCGGGTACAGCGCATAGCGGTCCGGGTAGCGGTCTTCGAGATACTGTGCAATCACGGTGGAGTCGGCGAGCGTGACCCGGTCGTCGATCAGCACGGGGATGCGCCGCAATGGGCTCAACTCGGCGAACCGGTCGTCGCCGAAGAATGGCACGATCGGGTCGATCAGGTAGCCGAGGCACTTCAACTCGAGGCACACGAGCACCTTGCGCACGTACGGCGAGACGTAGCTGCCGACGATCGTGATGGTGTCGCCGGGGCCAGGGCGGGTCGCAGCGATCATGCGTGAACCTCGGCGAGTCGCACTCCGTTGCGGTGTGGTGCGCGATGCTCGCCCACTCTACTCCACGACCACGGCGGTCCCGCTGGCCGAGACCATCAGCATGCCGTTGCCTTGCCCGAGCACCTCGTAGTCGAGGTCGATCCCGACGACCGCATTCGCCCCCAGCTCCTGCGCGCGCTGCTGCAGTTCGGTCAGGGCAAGGTCCCGAGCCCGCTGCAGTTCGCGTTCGTAGGTCGCCGAGCGCCCGCCGACGAGATCGCGGATGCCGGCAAACAGGTCCTTGAACAGGTTGGCGCCCAGGATGGCCTCGCCGGCCACGACGCCGCAGTAACGAGTGATCCTCTTGCCTTCGATGCTCGGGGTCGTCGTGATCTGCATGTTTGCTCCTTGCGTGCCGATTGATGCGATGAGTGTGGTGCCGCGTGCTGGCAGCGAGTGGCCAGCGAATTGCATAGTTTGCATTGACGTTTCCCCTGAAACGTCAAATTGCTCTATGTAATCGGGCCACCGCTGATCATTGCTCACGACCCACGCACATGGAGCAGCGAGAATGCCACGGACCTGATGCAACCTGGCCGGCGGGAACCTTACTGTTCGCGTGGCTTGATCCGACCGGCGCAGTCGCCATATCCACTCCCTGCCAGACGGCAATCGCCGGCCGGACAGGAGGTTGGATTGGAACCGTTCGAACCGAAGCCGTCAGTTTGTCGCGCAGGCATACTGCGCACAGGGACTTCCGTGTCACGTCCACGCAGACACCACGATCCTCGTACCAGGGATGCCGCCAGATGACCATCGACTACGAGCCGATCAAACCGCCGGATACCCTCGACACCCTGCAGGAATTGCGGCTGCCCATCGACATGCTGCGATGGGCGCCGTCGTGGCTTGCCACGATGTCTCGACGCGCCACACCGCCGCGAACGGCCATCCTGCTGCCTGGTTTCGGAGCAGGACCTCGCTCCATGCGCGTCATGGAGTCGTTCCTGCGTCGTCGCGGTCACCGCGTACGCGACTGGGGACTCGGCCGGAACACCGGGGACGCCAGGAAGCTGCGGGCGGGGCTGCAGCACGTCGTCGAGGAGTCGATTGCCACCCATGGCGAACCCGTCGTACTCGTGGGCTGGAGCCTGGGCGGCTATGTCGCCCGTGAGTACGCGCGCGAGCGACCGGAAAAAGTGCGCAAGGTCATTACGCTCGGCAGCCCGGTGATCGGTGGCCCCCGTTACACGGCTACGGCCAGGTGGTATCAGTCCCAGGGTCACGACTTCGACGAGATCGAAAGGGCCGTTGCGAACCGCTACGCGACGCCGTTACGGGTACCCGTTGCCGCGATCTATTCCAGGCGCGACGGCGTCGTGGCGTGGCAAGCCTGCATCGATCGATGGTCGCCGAACGTTCGCCACATTGAAGTCAGCGAGACGCACCTCGGCATGGGATTCGCGCCTCGCGTCCTGCGCATAGTCGCGGCGGAGATCGAGCAGGACTGGAATTCGGCTGGTTCAACTTGACACGGCGTTTCGGCTGCGGACATGTGGAAACGGTCTGTGCCAGTGAACGGGCACGACATCGTCCGTCGTCCTCAACGAGTGCGCGAGCGTCGAGCGTGCGCCCGAGCCCCCAGTAACACGGGCGCGATTCTTCGGCACGTGCTGTGTGATTCTCCATCATCCCGCCAATGGCTTGCGCCCTGCCCCATCGAATCGTATTGCCCGCCGCGCCGTCCCAGGCGGAAACTACGCTCGAGCTCCCGCCACGCACGAGGTTCGCCGTGCCCACACCTGCGTTTGCTGCCGCGCTGCCGTTCGTGCTGAGCTGGGAAGGCGGCTACGTCGATCACCCTGCCGATCCGGGCGGGCGCACCAACAAGGGTGTCACGCAGAAATCCTACGACGGCTGGCGCACGCGGCGCGGCCTGCCTGTGCAGCACGTGCGGCAGATCACCGACGCGGAGGTGCACGCGATCTACGAGGCCGACTACTGGCTGCCGCCGCGCTGCGAGCTGCTGCCCGTGAATCTCGATGTCGTGCAGTTCGACACGGCCGTCAACATGGGCGTCGGCCGCGCCGTTCGTTTCCTGCAGGCCTCGGTCGGCTGTGGTGTCGACGGCGCGTTCGGCGACGGCACCGCGCGCGCCGTCGCGGATTGCGACCCGCGCGCGACGCTCGCGAAATACTGCGACGCGCGTGCTGACTACTACCGCCGGCTGATCGAGAAAAACCCGAAGCTCGCCGTGTTCCGCAAGGGCTGGAACAACCGGCTGCAGGCCTTGCGCAAGCAGGTCGGCCTGGCGACCTTCGGCTTCGCGGAGCCGCCGGATCCCGCGGACGCCGGGCCGATCCTGCGGATACCCGACATCGGCATCGACCCGGACTTCGACGTCTGACGCGCGGCGGCGTCCGCCGCGAGGCGACTCAGTCCTTGCCCTTGCGGCCCTTGCGTCGCCGCTGATGCAGCAGCCGCGGCACACCCGCCCTCGCACTGAAGCGCAGCGTGCCCTTGCCCGTCTCGCCGCGCCCTTTCTGCCACAGGTCCTTCAGCGGCCCTTGCACCGCCGCGAGTTGTCGCGCATGGCGGTCCTGGCTGCCGAGCCGCTTGTGGATCGCGTAGCGGATGTCGCCCTGCGGGTCGATGACGATCGTGCAGCCGCCGACGAAATCCATCAGCTCGCCCTGCACGCGCACGGTGCCGCGCTGGATGACCTCGGCCACAAGGTCGAACAGGATCCGTCCGTCGGGTGCGACACGACGCGCCGTGCGCACCGACTCGACGCGCGGCGGCGCGGCGTATTCGACGCCCTTCGGCAGCTCGCAGCCAGGCGCCAGCAGGTGGCAGGCCGCGGCACCCTTATCGCTCGTCACGAAGCGCCCGAGCGCCTTCGCCTGGCGCTTCAATTCCGTCACGCTCGACGGCCAGGCCGGATCGCCCTCGAAGCGCAGGTCGCGGAACGCAAGCCCCGGCACGTTGATCGGCGTCTGCGGTGGGTCCCACTTAATCGAGTCCTCGGTCATGAACTCGACATGGTCCGGGAAGAGTTCGCGACGCCGGAACGAACGCATCAGGGCCTCGCGATAGCCCCACTTGTCGGTGCGCTCGAGCTCCGCATCGGCCGTGATCAGCGCACGCAGGTACTCGCAGAGATCCATGTCGACCGGCGGGCAGTAGTCGATCGCGCGGATGCAGATGTTCATGAACTGCCCGGCGATTTCGCTCGCTTCGCTGGCGAGCATCCTGACGAGTTCCGACGGCAGTTCGCGATTGCCGAGTTCGGACGGCGCGATGCCGGCGATGCGCAGGTAACGCTCGATCTTGCGGCGGAAGATCGTCGTGAAGGCCTCGAACACGGCCGAGACCAGCACCGAGCCGAGTTCGTGCTCCTCCATGTTCGGCCGGTATGTGCGCGGCGCGTTGCGCTTGCCGGCCGGCTTGTCGGCGTCGTACTCGTCCAGGCCGGCGACGTCGATCGCGGTGCGCAGCGCCGAGGGAGCGTCCGGTGTCGAGGTCGCGAGCCCGAACTCCTGCGCCAGCGACGACAACAGCGTCGCGTGCGTGAGCCGTCCGCGCGATTCCTGCAGCGCCGCCTCGACGACATCCGCGTAGCTGAAGTGCAGGAAGAGCGCGATCAGGTCGGCGAAGCCCTCGTGGAAGCCGAGCACGTCGGCGTTCGACGGGAAGTAGAACTCGGAGCGCAGCGCATCGAGCAGCGCGTGCGTCGTCTCGTGCGCGACGACATCGTGCGAGAGCCCCGTGAATATCCAGCCCTTCGGCACGGTGTGGCCCGCGGGGCGGGGCCCGGCCCGGAAGTAGCCGAAAGCGAGGCACTTGCCTTCGCGGTCGAAGTACGCGTTCTCGTCCTCGAACGCGAACGGCCGCACCTGCAGTCGCGGTGTCGGATCCTTCTGCTCGTCGTCCGACGTGATGGACCACGTGATGCGCCGTCCGAGTGCGCGACGGAACGCGGCGTAGGTCAGGCTGCAGACCGCATACACCATCTGCGCGTGAAATCGCGTGCTCGCCGGGCTCGGCGAGAGCCCGCTGGACAGCAGGATGTCGGGCGTGTCGAGATCGAGCACCTCGGTCGCATCGAGCGGCGCAGGCGCCCCCTTGCAGTCGAGCGCGAACAGGGCGCCGACCGGGCCTGGCGTCAGCCGCTCGTATGGCACCTGCACGGTAGCGATGCCGCCGAAGCGGTGCGGCACCGACGGGTCGAGCGTGTAGATGCGCAGCGGCCGCACCAGGGGCGCGCGCGGCTGCAGCCGCGGTGGCGCGACGGCCTGGCGCCAGACGCGCTCACTCACCTCGTACAGCGTGTCCACGTGCTGCTGGTCGGCGTCGGGCCGCTGCGATTTCTTCGCGGCGCGTTTGCTCGGCATCGGCACGTTCCCCTGTTCCGTTGCGGCACCGCTCAGCGATCGACCACGATCCGGTCCTTGCTCAACACGTGGATGGTCAGGCGCTGCGCCGCGCGGCCTTTGCTGCCCGGCACGTCGACGACGACCGCACCGCGCTCCTCGTACCAGCGGGCCTGCTGCGCAGCGGGGCGATCGGCCGCATCCGACCCGATGAACCGCGCCGTGCCGTCGGCGTCGAACTCGAGCACCTCGCGCGGCCGTCGCGACAGTGGTGTCGAGTCATCGTCGGGCCGGTAAACGGCACCCGTGGCCGTGTCCTCCTCGAAATGGTGCACCCAGCGTCGGCCGAGCAGGCTGCGTTGCATGGGCGGCGCCGCGACTAGGCGATCAGCGTCTTGCGCGCACCGATCAGCGCCGTGCGCATGCGCAGAACCTGCTGCGAGGTGAACATGAACATCGCGGCGTCGTCGACATAGTCCATGTAGTTCATGAACATGTCGCCATTCGGGCCGTTGCTGCAGCTGACCTTCGGAAACGACGGCGACTGGAAGTTCGGGCCGGCGCAGTTCGGCGTATCGGCGACGAAGTCCGAGCCGCTGCAGTCCTCCGTGTCGCCCCAGATGTGCCGCAGGTTGAAGAAATGCCCGACTTCGTGCGTTGCCGTGCGCCCCTTGTGGAACGGCGCGCTCGCCGTGCCCTGGGTGCCGAAGGCGCGGAAGTTGATGACGACGCCGTCCGTCGCCGCCGGGCCGCCGGGGAACTGCGCGTAGCCGAGCAGGCCGCCGCCGAGGTTGCAGACCCACAGGTTCAGGTACTTCGCAGTGTTGGTCGGTGCGATGCCGCCGCCCGAGGCGCGCTTGACGTCGTCGCCGAAGCCGAAGCTCGCCTTCGTCGTCCGGGTGCGGATCGTCCTGTAGAGCTTGAAGCGCAGTCGCGAATCCGTGACGAGGCCTTTCCACACGGCGGGCACCTTCGTGCGGTCGGGATTCGTCGCCGCGAAATCGCGATTCAACACGGCAATCTGGCTCGCAATCTGCGAGTCCGAGACATTTTCCGTCGTGGTCCTGTAGACGACGTTGACGACCACGTTGATCGTCGCGAGTTTCATGGCTGCGACGTCGAAGCCGCGCGCGCGTGCGCGTGCGCTGTCCTGTTCGAGCCTGAATTGCCGGGCGCGGAACGACGGGTAGCGTTCCAGCAGCATCATGTGCGCGGCCATCGTGCCGCAGGAGCGATGCAGCGTGTCCAGTTTCTTCGTGGCCATGCGCGTCTCCCCGGGGATTGAAGCGAAAAGAATGCGCCCGCGCGCAGGGTCCGTGCAACCGGCCGCGGCCTTGGCGCGCCTGGCATGCCTTACCGAATGTCGGCGTTCAGGAGAGCCCCGGATTCGGGCCGCGGCGTCGTATCGCAGCAACGTGCGTTACGGCCGACACCAGCAGCACGAGGGCTTTGCGACCTGGCTTACCTTCCCCCGCTGCCCAGCGCCAGCGGGTCGACCAGTCCTAGCCGGCGGATGAGGTGCCGGCCGGTTCCTCGAGCGCGGCCAGGCGCTTCTCGAGCACCGCGAGCTTCTCCCGCGTGCGCCGCAGCACCGCGCTCTGCACGTCGAACTCCTCGCGCGTGACGAGGTCGAGCCTGGCGAGCTGCGACTGCAGCACACCCTTGAAGTTCTGTTCCATGTCGCGCCGCAGCGCGGCGACGCTCTCGGGCACGGCGCCGGCGAGGCGCCGGGCGAGGTCGTCGATCAGGCGTGGGTCGAATGCCATGGCAGCCATCGGGGCGGTGAAATGAGGTGCCAAGTGTACCGGTACAGTTGCGCCAGGGCGCCCGGCGGTAGGTATCGGTGCAGCGTCGCCGCAGCAACGCTCCACGATGGTGCACCGCATTGGCGCAGCCGCGGCGTTCCCGCCCGTCCGCCGTGCTACACCCCGTGGCACGCTTCCTGCATTGCGGGTTGCGGACCGTTCCATGCGAAATGCGACCCCGGAGACCCGCGATGAAGCTGATCACTGCCGTCATCAAGCCGTTCAAGCTCGATGAAGTGCGCCAGGCCATAGCCGACATCGGTGTACAGGGCGTGACCGTCACGGAAGTGCAGGGCTTCGGCCGCCAGCGCGGCCACACGGAGCTGTACCGCGGCGCGGAGTATCGCGTCGATTTCCTGCCGAAGACCAAGATCGAGATCGCCGTCGACGACACCATCGTCGAGCAGGTGATCGAGGCCATCACCAACGTCGCGCGCACCGGGAAGATCGGCGACGGCAAGATCTTCGTCATGCAACTCGACCAGGCCGTGCGCATACGCACGGGCGAAGTCGGCGCCGAGGCCATCTGACCGGAGCCGCCGCTTCGAACGCATTCCACCTCACGACACACAGACCACCGACAGGAGAACATCCAGTGAAGATGCTGACCGCCGCGCCAGGCCGCCCGTGGGCTGCCGCGCTCGCACTATGCGCCGTGCTGGCGCCCGCCCTCGGATTCGCACAGGACGCCCCCGTTCCTGACAAGGGCGACACCGCGTGGATGATGACCTCGACGGTGCTGGTGATCATGATGACGATCCCCGGGCTCGCCCTCTTCTACGGCGGCATGTCGCGTTCCAAGAACGTGCTGTCGCTGCTGATGCAGGTCTTCATGACGTTCTGCCTGATCGCGCTGCTGTGGGCCATCTATGGCTACAGCCTCGCGTTCACCAACGGCAACGACTTCATCGGCGGGCTGGACCGGCTCTTCCTGCAGGGCATGACCACGAGTTCCGTGGCGGCGACCTTCAGCAAGGGCGTCTACATCCCCGAGTACGCCTGGTTCATCTTCCAGCTCACCTTCGCGTGCATCACGCCCTGCCTCATCGTCGGCGCCTTCGCCGAGCGCATGAAATTCAGCGCCGTGCTGCTGTTCATGGTGCTCTGGTTCACGCTCTCCTACCTGCCGATGGCGCACATGGTCTGGTGGTGGGCAGGTCCCGATGCCTACACCGACGCTGAAGCGGGGGCGGCGGCAGGCGCGACGGCGGGCTTCCTGTTCCAGAAGGGCGCGCTCGACTTCGCCGGCGGCACGGTCGTGCACATCAACGCGGGTATCGCGGGCCTCGTCGGCGCATTGATGATCGGCAAGCGCATCGGCTACCGCGTCGCTGCCATGCCTCCCCACAACGTGCCGATGGTCATGATCGGCGCCTCGCTGCTGTGGGTGGGCTGGTTCGGCTTCAACGTGGGTTCCGGCCTCGAGGCGAATGGCTTTACGGCCATGGTGTTCGCCAACACGATCCTCGCGACGGCGGCCGCGGCGCTTGCCTGGTCGTTCGCCGAGTGGATCCACCGCGGCACGCCAACGATGCTGGGTGCCGCCTCGGGCGCGGTCGCCGGCCTCGTCGCCATCACCCCCGCTTGCGGCTGGGTGGGACCGATGGGCGCAATCGTGATCGGCATCACCGCCGGCCTGCTCTGCCTGTTCGCGGTCGCGGGACTCAAGAACAAGCTCGGGTACGACGACTCGCTCGACGTCTTCGGCGTGCACTGCATCGGCGGCATCGTCGGCGCGTTGCTCACGGCCGTGTTCTGCGATCCGGCGCTCGGTGGCACGGGCGTCTACGACTACGTCGCGAACGCCGTCGCCGAGTACTCGATGGCCGGGCAGTTCAAGGCCCAGCTCTGGGGCGTCGGCGTCGCGCTCGTGTGGTCCGGCGTCGTCGCAGCGGTCTGTTTCAAGATCGTGGACCTCGTGGTCGGCCTGCGCGTCACCGAGGAACAGGAACGCGAAGGGCTCGATACCGTGTCGCACGGCGAGCGCGCTTACAGCTGACGGTGTCTGTGGGAGGCGGCCGGTTCCTGGTCCGGTCGCCTTCTCCCCGCTTGCGGGCGCTTCGGCGCCCGCTTTTTTTGGCGCCGCATTCTTTGAACTGCCACCCGCTTTTCGAGCGCCGCTGGGGAGCAGGATAGGGCTGTCCTGCTAGACTGGCCCAACCCCCATGGAGGCCACCGGAATGAATCGGATGCTGACGTTCGTGGCGGCCCTGCTGGTCGTCGGCCAGGCACAGGCCAGCGATGTCTACAAGGAAAAGGACGCGAAGGGCAACACGGTCTACACGGATCGCCCCGAGGCGTTGCCCGCCGAGAAACTCAACGTCAAGACGCAGCAGACCGACGTGGTCCAGGTCAAGCAGCGTTACGACGAAGAGATGAAGCGCTACTCGGAAGACGACCAGGCCGACGCCGCGACGAAGGCCAAGGCCGACGCCGCCAAGGCGGCGGAACCGAGCGACGAGGACGTCTCCAAGCGTTGCCAGGACGCGCGCACGCGGTACGAGAGCTACATCAGCGCGCAGCGCCTGTACGAGCCGGGAGCGACCGAAGGCGAGCGTCGTTACCTCTCGGACGCCGAACTCGACGCGGCCCGGGAATTCGCGAAGAAGAGCATGGACGCGGCTTGCGCCGAGGAGTAGCGGCGTGACGCTGCGCGCCGGCTTCGTGGGCCTCGGCGCCATGGGCCGGGGAATGGCGCGCAACCTGCACAAGGCGGGACTGCTGCACGGGCTCTGGAACCGGACCCGCTCCCGCGCCGAGGAGCTCGCCGCGGAGCTTGGCGTCGCGGCGCCCGCGACTCCTGCCGACCTCGCGTCCGGTTGCGACGCGGTCGTGCTGTGCGTCTCGGCGGACGCCGACGTGCTCGACGTGGTCGGGCAGCTGCTGCCCGGACTGCGGCCCGGCGCGATCGTGATCGATTGCTCGACCGTCAGCGCCGACACTGCGCGCACGGCGGCGCAGATCCTTGCGGGCCGTAGCGCCGAGTTCCTCGACGCACCGGTCAGCGGCGGCGTCGAAGGCGCCCGCGACGGCACGCTTGCCATCATGGTCGGCGGCTCCCCGGAAACGGTCGCGCGAGCGACGCCAGTGCTTGGCGCCATGGGCCGCGCAGTCACGCATTTCGGTCCGACGGGCGCAGGGCAGGCAGCCAAGGCCACCAACCAGATCATGTGCGCCGGCATCATCCAGGCCGTCGCCGAGGCGATGGCGTTCGCGAAGGCCGAGGGCCTGCCGCTCGACAAGCTCGTCGACACGCTCGGCAAGGGCGCCGGCTCCAGCTGGTACTTCGTGAACCGCGCCCCGAACATCGTGCGCGGTGCGTATCCGGCCGGATTCCGCGTGCGGCTGCACGAGAAGGACCTGAAGATCTGCCACGACATGGCGGCACGCCACGGCGTCCAGTTGCCCGTCGTCGAGACGACGCTGCGGCAGTACCGGCGCCTCATCGAACTGGGTCTCGGCGACGAGGACATCTCGACGCTGTTCCGGCTCAAGGACGCGCTGTTCGCGCCGGCAGGTTCCGCGACCCCTCCCGCGCGCGGGCGATGAACGCCCCACCGCCGGCACCCGCCGCCGCGGACGACGAGCGCGAGTTCTACCTGCCCGATTTCTGCGCCGCACCGGCCGTGCTCGCCATGGTCGTGATCGCGACGCTCGTCGGCTGCCTGCTGGCGCTTTCCCGGCAAGCCGCCGGGCATGCCTTCTGGATCGACCTCGCCCGCACGTCGGCCCTGTTCCTGCTGTGGATGGGGCTGCTCTGCGCGGCCGCGCTCTGCAAGGCCCGGCCGCACCTGGCGCGGATGCGACTGGCCCAGGCCTCCGCCCTGGCGCTCTGCCTGATCGTCGGCACGGTCGTGCTGGTCGCCGAAGCGGTCTACTGGTTCGGTCGCTACTGGGAGGGCCGGGCCGGCGTGAGCAGCGGTCTCTTCCCGACCGATCACTGGTCGTTCCTCTGGCCGAAGCTCTGTATCGCCGTGATCGTCGGCGCACTTGCGCTGCGCTACTTCTACGTCGCCAGCCAGTGGCGCCGCAGCGTCGAACTCGCGGCGCAGGCACGCATCCGCGCGCTGCAGGCCCGGATCCACCCGCACTTCCTCTTCAACAGCATGAACACGATCGCCGCGCTGACACGCTCCGACCCGGCGCGGGCCGAGGCCGCGATCGAAGACCTGGCGGACCTGTTCCGTGCCAGCCTGAACGAGGCCCGCACGCAGATCACCCTGCGCGAGGAACTCGAGATCGCGCGCCTCTACGAGCGCATCGAGCAGTTGCGGCTGGGCCCGCGCCTGCGAGTGGACTGGGACGTCGGCACGGTCCCCGTGGACTGTGTCGTGCCGAGCCTGCTGCTCCAGCCGCTGCTCGAGAACGCGATCGGCCACGGCATCGAGCCGCTCCCCGGCGGGGGCACCGTGACGGTCCGGGGCCGGACCGAGGGCGACATGGTCGTGATCGAGGTGGCGAACCCGGCGGTGCCGCTGCCGGACCGGCGCGCGTCGCGTCCGGGCCAACGGATGGCGCTCGGGAACATCCGCGAGCGGCTCGAGCTCGCCTTCCCGGGCCAGGCATCGGTCCACGTCGAGGACCGGGGTGATGCCTACCTGGTCCGGCTGCGCTTCCCGCACCGCGGCGAGCGCCCCGACCGCGCGGTGGCGACGCCCGGCCGCGAACTCCTGTCGTGACAGCGGCGCCCGGCCGTCGGACAATCGGCCGCGTCGCATGAAGGAAAGTTTCCGCCCACACGCCCAGGACAGGTTGCGCGCACTGATCGTCGATGACGAGGCGCCCGCGCGCGCACGACTGCGCGACCTGCTCGAGGAACTCGGCGAGGTCGCGGTCGTCGGCGAGGCGGCGACGGGCGCCGAAGCACTCGAGCACTGCGCGGCGCTGTCACCCGACGTCGTGCTGCTCGACGTGCGCATGCCGGGCATGGACGGCATCGAAGCGGCGCGTCATCTCGGCGCGCTGGACGAGCCGCCCGCCGTCATCTTCACGACTGCCTACGACGAGTACGCGCTGCAGGCATTCGAAACGCAGGCGGTCGGCTACCTGCTGAAGCCGGTCCGGCGCGAGAAGCTCGCGCGCGCCCTGCGTCACGCGGCGCGCGTGGCCGCGCCGCAGCTGGCTCGCCTCGCCGAACAGTCGCAGCTCGGCCGGCGCCGCGCGCAGGTCTGCGCGCGCCTCGGCGATCAATTGAAGCTCGTGCCGGTGACCGACATCCTGTATTTTGCCGCCGACCAGAAGTACGTGACGGTGCGCCACCGCGACGGCAGCGAGCTCATCGACGAGTCGTTGCGCGCGCTCGAGGCGGAGTTCGCACCGGATTTCGTGCGGATCCATCGCAATTCGCTCGTCGCGCGCCGGCACGTGCGCGCTGGTCGAGCGCGCGCCGGACGGGCATTACGTCGTTCGATTCAGGGACTGCGACGATGCGCTGCCGGTGAGCCGCAGGCACCAGGCAGAGGCTCTGCGCCAGATACGCACGGGACACTGAAAAATGCATCGCGAGACCGACGACATCGGCGAATCGACGGTCACGCTGTCCGGCGGCACGCCCGTCCCGCCGCAAGTGTTCCTGGCGCGCGTCGGCCTGCTGCTGCTCATGGCGACGATGCTCTACCTCGTCGGACGCATCATCCTGCCGCTGTGGCAACCGCTGCTCTGGGCAGCGCTGCTCGGCGCCTTGCTGGCGCCGCTCAATACCAGGCTGGCGACGCGACTCGGACAGCGGCGCCAGCTCGCAAGCTCACTCACGATGCTCGCGGTCGTGGTGCTCCTGCTGCTGCCGGTGCTGGGCATCGCCGGCGCGGTCGCGGCCCAGGCCGCGCAACTGCTCAGCCGCCTCGACGCGCAGTCCGCACTGCAGATGGGCTCGGATTTCGACCTGGGCAATTACCCGATCCTGGAGCGCCCGCTCGACTGGATCGAAGCCACGACTGGAATCACCCTCGTACAGGTGCAGGGCTGGGTGGTCACCGGAACCAAGCGACTGCTCGAGGCAATGGTCTCCTCCGGCGGCAGCGTGATGCTCGGCGCGCTGAGCACCGTCGTGAGCTTCGTGCTCATGTTGTTCGTGCTGTTCTTCGTCCTGCGCGACGGCCCGGCGTTCGCGGGCAAGGCCGTGCGCATGCTGCCGGTCGAGACGCGCCTGCGTACGCGCCTGTGGCAGCACCTGATCGACGTGACCCGGGCGGTCTTCGTGGGCATCGGCCTCACGGCCGTCGTGCAGGGAGCGCTGCTCGGCATCGGCTTCTGGATCGCGGGGCTCGCGTCGCCGCTGGTCTTTGGGGTGCTGGGCATGCTGTTCGCGCTGGTGCCGTTCATCGGCACGACGATCCTGTGGGTGCCGGGATCACTCTGGCTCCTGTCGCAGGGCGAGACCGGCCACGCCATCTTCCTGGCGGCCTGGGGCCTGGTGGTGGTGAGTGCCGTCGACAACTTCCTGCGGCCACTCCTGATTTCCGGACGCGCCGAAGTCCCTACCCTTGCCGTTTTCATCGGCGTCATGGGCGGCTTGTCCGCCTTCGGCTTCATCGGCCTGTTCGTCGGCCCGATCGTGCTGGGGTTGCTGGTCGCCCTGTTCCGATTCACGGCCGAGGAACTCACGGCCGAAGCCCCGACGCCCTGAGCGCCGCAGCAGCGGCCGACGCTAGGAGTTGCCTTTGTCGAATACGCCCCTACGCATCGCGACGCGTCGCAGCAAGCTGGCAATGTGGCAGGCCGAGCACGTCGCGGCCCTGTTGCGCAGCGCCCATCCGCAGCTGGCCGTCGAACTCGTGCCGATGAGCACGCAGGGTGACCGCGTCCTCGACCGCGCCCTCGCGGAGGTGGGAGGCAAGGGTCTCTTCGTCAAGGAGCTCGAGGTCGCCATGCAGGACGGCCGCGCCGACATCGCGGTGCATTCGATGAAGGACGTGCCGAGCGAATTGCCGCCGGGGTTCTGCATCAGCGCCGTGCTGCCGCGCGCGAACCCGCTGGATGCCTTCATCTCGCGGCGGTTCGCGCGTTTCGCAGACCTGCCGAAGGGCGCGCGCGTCGGCACGTCGAGCCCGCGGCGCCAGGCGCAGTTGCGGCACGCGCGGCCCGACCTGCGGCTCGAACTGCTCCGCGGCAACGTCGAGACCCGGTTGCGACGCCTCGACGAGGGCGGGCTCGACGCGATCCTGCTGGCCTGCGCGGGCCTCGAGCGGCTCGGCATCGCGCACCACGTCACGCACCCGCTCGATCTGGACCTGTCGCTGCCGGCAGTCGGCCAGGGCGTCATCGGCATCGAGTGCCGCGAGGACGACGCGCGCAGCCGCGAGGTCCTCGGCGCGCTGCACCACGCGGAGTCGTTCACGCGGCTGCAGGCGGAGCGCGCGTTCGCCGCGCAACTCGGCGGCAGTTGCCATTCGCCGATCGCCGCGCACGCGTCCCTTGCGGGCGACGTGCTGACGCTGCGCGGCTTCATCGGCGCGCCCGACGGCACCGAAACCTACCGGGACCAGGCGACCGGCAGCGCGCGCGACGCGATCGCGCTCGGGCGCGATCTCGCGGCACGCATGCAGGCGGCGGGCGCAGGACGCCTGCTCGAACGCCTGCGGCAGGAAGCCGCCGTCGCGTCGTGACCGGCCGGCTGCCGCGCGGGCTCACGATCGTCGTCACGCGGCCTGCGGCGCAGGCCGGCAGGTTCATCGCGCTTGCCGAGGCCGCGGGTGCGAGCTGTCTTGCGCTGCCGGCCCTCGAGATCGAGGCCATCGCGGTGGACGCGGCTGTCCGCGAGTCGATCCTGGACCAGCATTGGGACTGGGCGATCTACACAAGCGCCAATGCGGCGGCGGCCGCGAGCGCGCAGGGACTCATCGCCGTGGCCGAGCGCACGGCCGCCGTGGGGGGTGCCACCGCGCGTGCGCTCGGGGGCTTCGGCAGGCGCGTCGACGCGACGCCGCAAGGGCGCGCGGATTCCGAGGGCTTGCTGGCTTTGCCGACGTTCCGCGACGTGCGCGGACTGCACATCCTGATCGTCAAGGGCCAGGGTGGACGCGACCTGCTGCCGACGGAACTCGCGGCGCGCGGCGCCCATGTGCGTACGGTGGAGCTGTACCGGCGCAAGGTAGCTGCGGCGGATCCCGCGCTCCTCGCGCGGCTGCACCACGCGCTCGCGGCGCCCGCGGGGCCACTCGTCGTCGCCGTCACCAGCGGCGAGTCTCTCGACGGCCTGCTGCGCGTCGCGCCCGCGATCGATGCGGAACGCCTGCTCGACGTGCCCGTCGTCGTGCCGGGCGAGCGCGTGGCCGCGGCCGCGCAACGCGCAGGCTGGCGTGGCCGGATCCTGCGGGCTGCGAGCGCCGAAGACCAGGACATGCTCGCGGCCCTGGACGGGCTTGCAGAAGGTCCGCCACCGGGCGCGTGTTAGCATTTCCTGCGCGAGCATGAACGGCCTTCCCCGATGTCGACCGAAATCGAATCCCTGACCACCGACCTGTCGACACGCCGCACCGGCAGCGGCGTCAGTCCCATGCTGGTCGCATTCGCCGGCCTCGCGCTCCTGCTCGCCGTGTACGCGCACTGGCGCTTCGGGCAATTCGACGAGCGCATCGACCGGGTGCGCACGCAGGTGGGCGCGCTGCGCGCCGAACAGGAGAGGCTCGCGTCGCAGATTGGCGCGCTCGGAGCGCGCCTCGACCAGTCGAACACGCAGCTCCAGGCGCAGGTCCGGTCGCTGCGGGAAGTGCCCGTGCAGATGAACGAACTCGGCCAGAACCTGGCCGAGCTGCGGGCGCGCACCGAGACGCCGCAGCGGGCCTGGGTCCGCGCCGAAGCGCTGTACCTGCTCGAACTCGGCGCCCGCCGGCTGCGCCTCGAGCACGACGTGCCGACCGCGATCGCCGCGATGGAGTCCGCGGACGCGCGTCTCGCGACCGTGGCCGATCCTGCGGTGGCGGAGGTTCGCGCACAGCTCGCGCGTGAACTGGCCTCGCTCCGCGCCGTCAACGTCCCCGACCTGCCGGGCGTACTGGCGCGCCTGACCGCGCTCGAAGTGCGCACCGCGCGACTACCCGTGCTCGGCGTGCCGATCGCGAGTGCGCGCCGTGCCGAGCGTCCGGCCGACGAGCCCGCCGGCATGCTCGACCGCGTGGGTCAGCGCATCGCGCAGGCGTGGCGCGACCTTTTCTCCTACCGTCGCGTCGATCCCGCCACGACCCGCCTGCTGACGACAGAGGAAGAGTCCCTGCGGCGCCAGCATCTCGAACTGCTGCTGTTCGCGGCGCGGATCGCGGCGATGCAGGAGGACGAAGCCGCGTACCAGCAATCGCTGCAGGCCGCAGATGCGTGGCTCGAGCAGTTCTTCGACGGCAGCGAGCCCGAGGTCGCGGCGGCGCGGGCCGAGATCGGCGCGCTGCGCGCACTCGACATCGATCCTGCGCGACCAGAGGTCGGCGCGGCCGCGCAGCTCCTGCAGCGGGTCATTCGCGCCGGCTCGCCCCAGTCATGAGAGGCAGCGTCCTCGTCGCCACGGCTCTCGTCGGGGGTGGCCTGCTCGCGCACCTCGTGCTGGACAATCCCGGTTACGTCGGCATCAACGTGGGCCGCTCGCTGTTCGAGACGACAGTGCCCGTCTTCGTGCTGCTGCTCGGCGGCCTGTACCTGCTGACGCGGGTCCTGGTCGGTTCGCTCAGCGCACGCCGCAGGCTCGCCGAATTGCGCGCCGAACGCAGGCGCCGGCGTGCCCGCCACGATACGCAGCGTGGTCTTCTCGACCTCGCCGCGGGCCGCTGGCACAGCGCCGAGAATCTCCTCACGCGGTCGGCGCCGGAAGCGGAATCCGCCGCGGCGAATTACGTCGTGGCCGCACGCGCGGCCGACCTCCAGGACGCCGTCGACCGCCGCGACGAATGGCTGCGTCGCGCGCAGGAGAGCGCGCCGGACGAGCGCGCCGCCACGCTCGTCACCCTTGCGGAAATGCAGATGCGGCGCGGGCAGGACGCCGCCGCCTTGCAGACGCTCGAACAGCTCGACGCGTCGGGCGACGTCAATTCGCGCGCGCTGGAACTGATGGCGCGGCTCTACCAGAAGCTCGGCCGGGGTGAGCAATTGCGCGCACTGGCGCCGCGCCTGCGCAGCGCGAAGGAGCTGCCGGAAGCGCAGGTCAACGAGCTGCTGGCGCAGGTGCAGCTCGAGGAGGTGCGCGCCGCGGGTGAACGTCGCAACGCGACGGGCGTTTCCGATGCGTGGTCCGACGTGTCCCGCTCGATGCGGCGGCTGCCCCTCGCGCTCGCGGTCTACGTGCGCGCGTTGTTCGCCGCCGATGCGCATGCCGTGGCGGAAAAGGTCCTGCGCGAGGCGATCGACGAACGCGCCGATCCGGTACTGATCAAGCTGTACGGAGACCTCGTGCTGCCCGATCCGTTGCTGCCGCTCGAGCGCGCGGAAGGCTGGTTGCGCAAGTCGCCCGAGGACCCCGACCTGCTCGCCGCGTGCGCGAAGCTCGCGTTGCGCGCGGAGCTGATCGGCAAGGCGCGCAGCTATCTCGAAGCGAGCATCGCGCGCAAGGCGAGCCCCGAGAACAGCCTGCTCTACGCCGAGTTGCTGGAGCAGCTCGGCGAGAGCAATCGGGCACTGCAGGTGTTGCGCGACAGCGTGACCCGCTCCGTCGGACGACGGCCCGCGTTGCCGCGCGTGCGCCTGCGCCGGCACTGAGATCGCGCGCGCCTCCTCGCCGCCGGCCAGCGCGGGCCAGCGCACGGTCGCACATGCATTCGTCGCAGCGTCAAATCGTCACGTCCCCACGTTGTCGCGAGAGACGTCACGCTCATTCTCGCAGCGACACTGCCCGATCCCCTGCAACGCATGACTGCCACCAACGCACGGCGGTCTGCAGCCGGAATCGGATCCGGGAGACCGTCACGCGGCAGGGACGCCGCGTGCGAGCCTGCAGGGATGCATTCACGGCGTGTCTCCCGGATCCGTTGCGGCTGCGGACCGAAGGGTACGCTGCGATCGCAGGACACCGATCGTGCATCCTCCGCGGCGAGCATGCAAGGCGCGTCACGCGCGCGATCGCAACGCCGATCGCTACCGCGCCTGCTTCATCCGCGCGATCGTGTCCGGCGCGTAATCGAACGAGTCGAAGTAGAGTTGCTCGCGCGGCAGCCCGCGCGTGACGAACTGGTGCCGGATCGCCTCCACCATCGCCGGCGGCCCGCTCGCATACACGTCGTAGGGCGCGAGCGACGCGTGATCGCGCAGCACCGCTTCGTGCACGAGGCCCGTGTGTCCCGCCCACGGCTGGTTCGACGCTTCAGGTTCGGACAATACCGGGTGGTAGACGAAGTTCGGCCGGATCGCCGCCACGTTCATGAGCCAGTTGTGCTCGTAGAGGTCGGGCTGCGTGCGGGCGCCCCAGTAGAGCGTGACCGGGCGCGGGTCGCCTTGCGACAGCAGCTGGCGCACGATCGCGCGCAGCGGCGCGTACCCCGTGCCGCCGCCGACGAGCAGCGCGGGACGCGGTGATTCACGGCGGAACCAGAACTGCCCGAGCGGGCCCTCGATGCGCAGCAGCGTGCCGGCCCGCATGCTGTCGAAGAGCTGTCCCGTGAACCCGCTCGACGAGGCCCGCCGCACGTGCAGTTCGAGCAGCTTGCCGTCCGCCGGCGCGCTTGCAATCGAAAAGCTGCGGCGACGGCCTTCCGACAGCATGAAATCGAGGTACTGGCCCGCTTCGAACGGCAGGTCTTCGACGGCGGGCAGGCGCAGGAACACCGCCATCACGTCGTCGGCGAGCCGCTCCATGCGATCGATGCGGCACGGCAGGCTCTTCACGTCGACTTCGGCGGGTGGGCGAACCTCGCGCGTCTCGACGGTCATGTCGCTGAGCGCATGCGCCTGGCACAGCAACGCGTAGCCCTGGTTGGCCTCGTCGACGGTGAGGCCCGCCGGCAGATCCACTTCCGGGTATGCGAACGTGCCGCTCACGACGCGAGCCCGGCACGACGCGCAATGTCCGCCCTTGCAGCTGTGCGGCAGGTTGAGCCCGGCCCGCAAGGCGGCATTCAGCACCGGTTCCAACGGATCAGCCGCGAAACGCTGCCCCGTCGGTACGAGAGTGATCTCCGGCATGGTCGGGCTCCGTTCGCTGCGCTGCGCGGTGCAGCCATTCCATTCGCGTATGCTTTCGGAATGGATACAGCCGCATCATGCCTGATCGTGGGCTGCGGGTATGTCGGTTCGCGGCTCGCGCGACAACAGGCCGCGCGGCGGCCGCTGCGTGCCGTCGTGCGTTCGGGGCCGAGCGAGGCGGCGTTGCAGCACGCGGGCATCCCGACCATGCGCGTCGATTTCGACCAGGCAAGTGATCCCGCACCGGTCGATCCGGCGAACAGCGCGCCGGCCCCGTGGGCGTCGATCGCCGCGGCGGCGCAGGGCTCGGCGCTCGTGTATCTCGTACCACCTGCGGAGCACGGCGGCAGCAGCACCGACTTGCGACTCGAGCGTTTTCTCGTTCGCCTGGGGCCGGCCGAGCCGACCGTGTTCGTTTACATCAGCACCACCGGAGTCTACGGCGACACCTCCGGCGCCACGGTGGACGAGACCGCGGCACTCGCCCCGGGCAATGATCGTGCGCGTCGCCGGGTCGCCGCCGAAAGCGCGGTAACCGCGTGGTGCGCTGCGCGCGGCGTGCGGAGCGTGATCCTGCGCGTGCCGGGAATCTACGGGCCGCACCGGTTGCCGCTCGAAAGACTGCGCAAGTCGGAACCGGCGGTGCGCCTGCAGGAGGCGGGACCAGGCAACCGGATCCACGTGGACGACCTCGTGGCCTGCATCGTCGCGGCAATCGACCGGCGCACGGCGCAGGGTCCCTACAACGTCACCGACGGCGACCATGCCAGCACGACGACGTACCTGCTGGAGACCGCTGCGGCCGCAGGGCTGCCGGCGCCGCGCCTCGTGACGATGGCCGAAGCCCGAGCACTGGTTTCGCCCGGCATGCTCGCCTACCTGGTCGAATCGCGACGCGTGACCAACACCCGCATGCTCACGGAGCTCGGCGTGCAGCTCCTGTACCCGACCGTGCAGGCGGGCATCCGTGCGAGCCTCGCAGAGATGCGCATGGAGGAATCGACGGCATGACCCGTTTTCGGAACCCGCCGCAGGATGCGATCCGGCGCCTGCTGCTGGACGCGAGGACGCTGGCGGTGGTGGGCCTGTCGGCGAATCCCGCGCGGCCGAGTTTCGGCGTCACGCGGTCGATGCGTGAGTTCGGCTACCGGATCCTGCCGGTCAACCCGTCGCTCACGACCTGGGAAGGCCTGCCGGCCTATCCGGACCTTGCCGCGGCCGTGCGGTCGCTCGAGCCCGGAGTGCGCATCGACATCGTGAACGTGTTTCGCCGGCCTGCGCAGGTGGCCAGGGTCGTGGACGACTGCCTGCGGCTCGGCCTTCCGGTGCTGTGGCTGCAGCTCGGCGTGATCGACGAGCCGGCGGCCGGGCGCGCAGTCGCGGCCGGCATGACGGTGGTCATGGATCGCTGCATCTACGTCGATCGCGCGGCGCTGCCGGCATGACGCGCGACTCGGGTATCCTGCGCGGATGCGACTCGAGTTCACCAAGATGCACGGCCTCGGCAACGACTTCATCGTCTTCGAGGCGGCCGGCCGGGGCGCCGTGCCCGGGGCGGGCGAGTTGCGCCGACTGAGCAATCGCCGCACGGGCATCGGCTTCGACCAGGCCCTGTTGCTCGAGCCGCCGCGACGCGCGGGCACCGACGTCTATTACCGGGTCTTCAACGCCGACGGATCGGAAGTCGAGCAGTGCGGCAATGGCGCGCGTTGCATCGCGCGTCTGGTCGCGAGCCGGCGCAAGGCGGACCGGGGACGCCCGCTCGTCATGGACAGCCCGGGCGGTCTCGTCGATGCGCTCCTGCGGCCCGACGGGCTCGTCGCGGTCGGGATGGGCGTGCCGGACTTCGACCCGGCGGCGTTGCCGTTCATGGCGCCCGCAGTGGCACCCTCCTACCACCTCGACACCGCGGCCGGGCCGGTGGAGTTCGGCGCGGTGTCGATCGGCAACCCGCACGCGGTCATCCGCGTGCGCAACGTCGTGGACGCTCCCGTGGACACCGTGGGACCCGCGATGGAGAATCACCCCGACTTCCCGCGGCGCGTGAACGTCGGCTTCCTCGAGATCCTGGGGCCGGATCACGTGCGGTTGCGTGTTTTCGAGCGCGGTGCCGGCGAGACGCTGGCTTGCGGCACCGGCGCGTGTGCGGCGGTGGCCGTCGGGCGCCGGCACGGGCCGCTCGCGGAGGAGGTGAACGTGGACGTGCCGGGCGGCCGGATGATCGTCCGATGGGCGGGACCGGGTGAGCAGATCTGGCTCACGGGTCCAGCGGAAACGGCCTTCGAAGGCCATGTAGACATTGACGGCGCAGGGTCGCCGGAGTCAGCAACATGAACAAACCGATACGCGGCGTCGAGGGCGGCCTGCCAGCCGAAGAGCAGGTGGCGGAATTCCTCGTGGCGCACCCCGAGTTCTTCGAACGGCACGCGAGCGTGCTCGCGCGCCTGAGGTTGCCGCACCAGCGCGGCAGCGCAGCGGTGTCGCTCGTCGAGCGGCAGGTGCTGGTGCTGCGCGAAAAGCACGGTTCGCTCGAGAAGAAGCTGCACGAGCTGATCGAGTACGGCCGCGCCAACGACGCTATCGTCGATCGCGTGCACCGCCTGACGCGGCGGCTGCTCCGCGCGCGCGACACCGCCGGCGTCGTGGCCGCGATCGAGACGTCGCTGCGCGAGGACTTCGGCGCGTCGCGCTGGGTGCTGCTCGCCACCGACCCGGCGCTCGCGCGGCTCGCCGAACTGAACAACGCGCACGTGCGAGTCGTGCCGCGCGGCAGCCCGGAACTGCGGATCTTCGAGACGTTCTTCGAGTCCGGGCGGCCCAGGAGCGGCCAGATCCGTGACACCCAGCGCGATTACCTGTTCGGCGGCGAGGGCAGCCAGGTCGGTTCGACGGTGCTGGTGCCGCTCGGCGAGCGCGCCGCGCTCGGGTTGCTCGCGATCGCGAGCCACGACACGGAGCGCTTCCTGCCGACGATGAGCACGGACTTCCTCGTCCGCATCGGTGAAATCGTGACCGAGGCGGTGTCGGCGCGGCAGGCATGACCGCAGTGCCGCTGCAGAGCGGCGTCGACCGCTACCTGCAGTGCCTGCGGATCGAGCGCCGGTTGTCGCCGCACACGACGAGCGCCTATGCCAGCGACCTCGCGGCGCTCGTGGACTATTGCGGCACCCAGGGCATCGAGGACTGGAGCCGCGTCGACGCGCAGCACGTGCGCATGTTCGCGGCCCGCGAACATCGCCAGGGCCTCGCTCCACGCAGCATCCAACGACGGCTGTCCGCCTGTCGCGGCCTGTTCCGCTTCCTGGTGCGCGAGGGAGAATTGCGCCATGACCCGGGTGCCGACGTCCAGGCGCCGAAGACGCGCAAGCGCCTGCCCACCACGCTCGACGCGGACACGATGGCGCGGCTGCTCGAGTTCCGCGGCGACGACCGCCTCGGGGTGCGCGACAAGGCGATCATGGAACTCTTCTATTCGTCCGGCCTGCGGCTGGCCGAGCTGATCGGGCTCAACCTGTCGAGCGTGGACCTGCGCGACCGCACGGTCCGCGTCGTGGGCAAGGGCCGCAAGGAACGCAGCGTGCCGGTCGGGCGCCAGGCCGTCGCGGCGATGCAGGCCTGGCTGCGCGAGCGCGCGACACTGGCACAGGTCGGCGAGCAGGCTTTTTTCGTCGGTGTCAACGGCGCCCGGCTCGGGCCGCGCATCGTCCAGCGGCGCATCGCGCGCTGGGCGCGGCTGCAGGGCCTGCCCGAGCACGTGCACCCGCACATGTTCCGGCATTCGTTCGCGTCGCACCTGCTCGAGTCCTCGCAGGACCTGCGCGCCGTGCAGGAGTTGCTCGGGCACGCCAACATCAGCACCACGCAGGTGTACACGCACCTCGATTTCCAGCACCTGGCCCGCGTCTACGACGCAGCGCACCCACGGGCGCGGCGCAGGCGCGCCTGATCCGCGTCGCGCCACCACGATCCCGACGCTGCCCCGGAGTTCCCGCATGACGTCCGCTCCATTCGACCCGCACGGCACGACGATCCTGTGCGTGCGCCGCGACGGCCTCGTGGCCATGGGCGGCGACGGCCAGGTCACGATCGGCAACACGGTCATGAAGGGCAATGCCCGCAAGGTGCGGCGCCTGCACGAAGGCGAGGTAATCGCGGGTTTCGCGGGCGGCACGGCCGACGCCTTCACGCTGTTCGAGCGCTTCGAGGCCAAGCTGCAGCAGTACGGCAACCTGACGCGGGCCGCGATCGAGCTCGCCAAGGACTGGCGCAGCGATCGCAGCCTGCGCCGGCTCGAGGCGCTGCTCTGCGTCGCCGATGCGGCGCACTCGTTCGTGATCTCAGGCAACGGCGACGTGATCGAACCCGAGCACGAGTTGATGGCCGTCGGGTCGGGCGGCCCGTTCGCGCAGGCCGCTGCGCTCGCGTTGCTGCAGAACACGTCGCTCGATGCCCGGTCCGTCGTCGAACGAGCGCTCGGCATTGCGGCAGACATCTGCATCTACACCAATCGCAACCTGACCATCGAGACGCTGGGCGCCGTGGCGCCCCGCGAGGGTTCCTGACATGTCCTCGATGACGCCCCGCGAGATCGTCCAGGAACTCGACAAGCACATCGTCGGGCAGGCTGCCGCGAAGCGCGCGGTCGCGATCGCCTTGAGAAACCGCTGGCGGCGCATGCAGGTCGACGAGCCGCTGCGGTCCGAGATCACGCCGAAGAACATACTCATGATCGGCCCGACCGGCGTCGGCAAGACCGAGATCGCGCGCCGGCTCGCGCGGCTCGCGAACGCGCCCTTCATCAAGGTCGAGGCGACGAAGTTCACCGAGGTCGGCTACGTCGGCCGCGAGGTCGATTCGATCATCAAGGACCTCGTCGACATCGCGGTCAAGATGACGCGCGAACAGGAAACCGAGAAGGTCAGGCACCGGGCGATGGATGCCGCCGAGGAGCGGCTGCTCGACGAGCTGCTGCCGCGCCCGCGGGCGTCCGGCGCGGGCAACATCGGCTTCGGGGTGCCCGCGGAAGAGCCGCCCGCGCCGACGCCACGCGATACCGACACCCGCCAGCGCTTCCGCAAGATGCTGCGCGAGGGCCAGCTCGACGAACGCGAGGTCGAGATCGAGGTGCGCGCCATGCCTGCCGGAGTGGACATCATGGTGCCCGCGGGCATGGAGGAGCTGTCGCAGCAGTTGCAGGGCATGTTCTCGAGCCTGGGCGGCGGTCGCACGCGTTCGCGCCGCATGAAGGTGCGCGAGGCGTTCAAGCTGCTCACGGAGGAGGAAGCCGCGAAACTCGTCAACGAGGAGGAACTCAAGGTCCAGGCGCTGCGCAATGCCGAGCAGAACGGGATCGTGTTCCTCGACGAGATCGACAAGATCGCGCGCCGCCAGGACGTCGCGGGCGCGGACGTCTCGCGCGAGGGCGTGCAGCGCGACCTGCTGCCGCTCGTGGAAGGCAGCACCGTCAACACGAAATACGGCATGGTGAAGACGGACCACATCCTCTTCATCGCGTCGGGCGCGTTCCACATGTCGAAGCCGTCCGACCTGATCCCCGAGCTGCAGGGCCGGTTGCCGATCCGCGTCGAGCTCGACGCGCTCAAGGTGGAGGATTTCGTGCGCATCCTGACCGAGCCCGACGCCTCGCTCTGCACGCAGTACGCCGCGCTCGTCGGCACGGAGGGCGTCGAACTCGGCTTCGACGCGAGCGGCGTGCGCCGCATCGCCGAGGTGGCCTTCGACGTGAACCAGCGCACCGAGAACATCGGCGCGCGGCGCCTGCACACGGTCATGGAGCGCCTGCTCGAGACCATCAGCTTCGAGGCGTCCGATCGCTCCGGCACGCGGCTCGTCATCGACCAGTCCTACGTGGACGCGAGCATCGGCGAGCTCGCGCGCGACGAGGACCTCGCCCGGTACATCCTGTGACGCCGCACCGAGCGGGCTCCGGCGAGCCGCAGCCGACCGAGATCAAGCTGCGCAAGCAGTCGCGCGTGCTCGAGGTGAGCTTCGCCGACGGCTCGCGCTTCGAACTGCCGTTCGAGTACCTGCGGGTCTACTCGCCTTCCGCCGAAGTGCGCGGGCACGGTCCCGGCCAGGAGACACTGCAGCTCGGCAAGCACGAGGTGGGCATCCGCGCGGTGGATCCCGTCGGCAACTACGCGGTGCGACTGGTGTTCGACGACGGCCACGACTCCGGCCTCTACACGTGGGGCTACCTGTACGAACTCGGCACGACCCGCGCGGAGAAATGGCAGCGCTACCTCGACCGGCTCGCGGAGCTCGGCATCGCCTACCCGACGCTGGTCCCGGGCAGGAAGCGCTGAAGGGCGTGCCCGGACGTCCCGGCCGGGTAGAATGGCGGTTCCCATGAGCGAGTCCGCCCCCCCGAAATCGCCCCCGCCGGCCGCGGCGCCCGCCTCGGTCGATTTCGGCTACGCCGAGGTCCCGCGCGCCGAGAAGGCGCAGCGCGTGCGCGCGGTATTCGATTCGGTCGCCGACAAGTACGACATCATGAACGACCTGATGTCGGCGGGCGTGCACCGGCTCTGGAAGCGCTTCGCGCTCGGGCAGACGGGGCTCCGTCCCGGGCAGCGCGCCCTCGACGTCGCGGGCGGCACCGGTGACCTTGCCGCCGGCATGGCGCGGCAGGTCGATGAAGCCGGCCTCGTGGTGCTCTCGGACATCAATGCGGCCATGCTCGAAGTGGGCCGCGACCGCCTGCTCGACCGGGGCCTGCTGCGGAACGTGCGGTTTGCGCTGGCCGACGCCGAGTGCCTGCCCTTCGCGGACGAGTCCTTCGATTGCGTCACGATCGGATTCGGCCTGCGCAACGTCACCGACAAGCCCGCGGCCCTGGCCTCGATGCGGCGCGTGCTCAAGCCGGGCGGGCGGCTGCTGGTGCTCGAATTCTCGAGCCCCGTCGCGCCGGGCCTGAAGCCCGTCTACGACATGTACTCGTTCAACGTGCTGCCGTGGCTTGGCGCGCGCATCGCCAGGGACCCGGATAGCTACCGCTACCTGGCCGAATCGATCCGGCGCTTTCCCGACCAGGACACGCTGCTCGGCATGATGCGGGAGGCCGGCTTCGAGGACTGCCGCTATCACAACCTGACCGGCGGGATCGTCGCACTGCACAAGGGGTTTCGCTATTGAGCGCGAATCCGCTGCACGCGTTGCTCGCGCGACTCGCCGGCGTGCTGAATCGCAACGTCGCCCAGTCGGGCCGGGCGACCGCGCTCACCGCGCAACTCGAGGGCAGGTCGCTGGCCCTCACGCTCGACGGCACGTCGCTGTCGTTCCGCTTCCGCGTGCATGAAGGGCGCGTCGCGATCGACACCGGGCCCGCAGGCGAGGCCGACGCGAGCCTCGCCGGGACACCGCTCGCATTGCTGTCGCTGGCCGGTCCCGGCGCGGAGGACCGCCTGCGCGGCACCGCGGTCCGCATCTCGGGCGACGCGGAGGTGGCGCAGCGATTCCGCGAGCTGCTGCGGCAGGCGCAGCCCGACTTCGAGGAAGAACTCGCGCGCGTGTTCGGCGACATCGCCGCGCACCAGGTGGCGAATCTCGCGCGCGGCCTGCTCGACTGGGGCCGCAAGGCGGCCGACTCGCTGTCGACGAACGTCGCCGAATACCTGCAGGAAGAGGGCCGCGACGTGCCGGCTCGCGTGGAACTCGAGGAGTTCCTCGAGTCCGTCGACCATCTCCGCGAGGCGGCCGATCGCCTCGAGGCTCGCGTCGCCCGCCTCGAAGCCCGCCGCCGTGACGCCTGACGGTTCCCTGCCGGTCGCGACCGTTCGCTGCGCGGCGCGACCATGATCCGCCTGCGCGTCACGACACGGCTGCTGCACATCCAGCGCGTGCTGGTGCGGCACGGGCTCGACGAGATCATCCTCGCGATGCACCTGTTCCGGCCGCTGCGCTATGTGTTCTACCTGTCGCCGGCGACCTGGTTCGAGCGGCGCAAGGGCGGACCGCGCGGCGAGCGCATCCGGCTCGCGCTGGAAGAGCTCGGCCCCATCTTCGTGAAGTTCGGCCAGGCGTTGTCCACGCGACGCGACCTGTTGCCGCCCGACCTGGCGGACGAACTGGCCAAGCTCCAGGATCGCGTGCCGCCGTTTCCAGGCGCCGAAGCCCGCACGATCATCGAGCAGGCCTACGGCCGGCCGGTCACGGAGGTGTTCGAGCGGTTCGACGAGGAGCCGCTCGCCGCGGCGTCGATCGCGCAGGTGCACACCGCGCGACTGCGCAGCGGCGAGGAAGTCGTCATCAAGGTCGTCCGGCCTGGCGTCCGGGAAAAGATCGAGCGCGACCTCGAGGTCATGCACGCGCTGGCGCGGCTCGCGCGCGACTATTCGCGCGAGGGTCACCGCCTGCGGCCGACGGAAGTCGTGGCCGAGTACGAGAAGACCATCCTCGACGAGCTCGACCTCATGCGCGAGGCGGCGAACGCGGCGCAGCTGCGGCGCAACTTCGCGGGATCGGACCTGCTCTACGTGCCGGCCATCCACTGGGACTACTGCCGCGCCGACGTGATGGTGATGGAGCGCATCCACGGCGTGCTCGTCAGCGACATGGACGAACTGCGGCGTCGTGGCACGAACATCCGGGCGCTCGCCGAGAACGGCGTCGAGATCTTCTTCACGCAGGTGTTCCGGCACAACTTCTTCCACGCCGACATGCATCCCGGCAACATCTTCGTGCAGACCGAGGATCCCGAGCGCCCGAAGTACGCAGCCGTGGATTTCGGTATCGTCGGTTCGCTCGACTCGCGCGACCAGCACTACCTCGCGGAGAACTTCATCGCGTTCTTCGACGGCGACTACAACCGCGTCGCGCGCCTCCACGTCGATTCCGGCTGGGTGCCGCAGGAGACGCGCGTGGACGAGCTCGAAGCGGCGGTGCGTACGGTCTGCGAGCCGATCTTCAACAAGCCGCTCGCGGAGATCTCGTTCGCGCAGGTGCTCATGCGACTGTTCGAAACGGCGCGCCGCTTCGACATGAACGTGCAGCCGCAACTGATCCTGCTGCAGAAGACGCTGCTGCAGATCGAGGGGCTCGGCCGCCAGCTCTACCCGCAGCTCGACCTCTGGAAGACGGCGCAGCCGATCCTCAAGGAATGGGCGGCGGAGCGCCTGAGCGGGCGCAGCTTCGCCCTGCAGCTGCGTCGCCAGCTGCCCGACGTCTCCGAAGCGGTGCGCATGCTGCCGCAGGTGCTGCAGCAGTTCGTGCAGAAGGCGTCCGAAGGCACGCTCCGCATCCGCATGGACCAGTCGCCGTTCGAGGACCTGCGTCGCGAGATCCAGGCGAGCGCGCGGCGCCGGGACCAGACCATCGTCGGCGCCGCTGTCCTGCTCGCCGGGCTCGTCTGGCTCGCGCTGCCGGCCGGATGGCTCCCGGGCATCGCGCTGACCGGCGCGGGCCTGCTGACGATCGTGCTGGCGCGGCGTTAGCCGTCCGGCGGGAGCGGCGGGGCTCCGATCCAGGTCGCGCGGGCGCGTGCGCACAGTTCCCCGTCCTCGTCGAAGATCGCGGTGCCCGCGTAGTGCTTGCGGCCCTCGACGCCGATCTTCCAGCCGATCACCGTGCACGATTCGCCTGCATGGACGCGGCGGTCGACGTGGGCCTGCATCTCGCCCAGCAGCATCGGGAGGGAGCCGTCCGCGACTGCGAAATAGCCGGGACAGTCGAGCGCCGCCCAGTGGAACTCGACGGCCACCTTGCCGTCGCCCGCATCGAGGTCGTCGGCAGGCAACCAGGGCGCAGCAACCATCCCCGAGTCGAGGAGACCAGGAAAGATTCGCAGGCCGTCGCCGCGACGGCGGTGCGGACCGCAGACGAAGCAGGTCGGGAAGGGGTGCGCCTGGAAACCCGTGAAATGCTGTGATGCCCAGACCGCCTGCACGTACCGGGGCGCGCCGGGAACGTCGAGCTCGAGCCTGGCCGGCACCGCGACGGCGATCGCCTGGTCGCCGGCCCGCAGCTGCCAGCTGTCGACGTGCTCGCCAGGCTCGAGCGCCAGGACCGTGTCGAGCGGCGGCGGCGCGAGCAGGCGTACGCGCACGTCGGCGCCCGCCGCGACCGCGATCGCACCGCAGACGTAGCCGCCGTTGCCGGAATCGGGCGGACCGTTGAATCGCCGCCCGATCGTCACCGTCCTCGCACTTGCCTGCGTCATCGCGTCGCCACTCTCAGGTGTTCTCCGTCGCCGGTGCCGCGCAATGCCAGCACTCCTCGAACTGTGCCTCGATGCGTTCGCCGCAGCGTTCGCACTGCCAGTCGTCGCCGCGCATGGCGCCGGCGCCGCGGACTGCGGCTATGAGGTCGCGCGCCTTGATCGCATAGCCATTCTCCACGATCCAGAGTTCCGGCCAGCACTCGACGAAGGGAATCTCACCGATGGCACCCCCGAGGCGATCGTTGCGGATCTCACAGGCAATGCCTTCGGATTCGAGCACGTTGCGCAGGTGCGCAATCTCGAGGATCGAGTCGGCGGTGTGAACCTTGCGCAACTCTCGCCCTCCGCGCCCTGCGGCCGCAACGTGTCCGCGCGTCGTGCGGCCCGTTCCGCGGGCTCGCCACGGCCGCTAGGATGGCCGCATGACCAGAACAGCCCCCGCTACCTTACTGTCCCGCCGCTTTCCCGCAAAGCGCGCATTCATCACCGGTGCCGCGAGCGGTCTCGGGCTCGCATTGGCCCGTGCACTGGGCCAGGACGGCTGGACGCTCGGCTTGCTGGACGTTTCGGCCGCCGCACTCGAGCGCGCCACCTCGGAACTGCGCTCAACCGGTGCCGAGGTGTCAGCCTATGCCGGCGACGTGGCTTCCGACACGCTCGTGGCCGACGCCGTGTCGAGCTTCGCGGCCGCGCACGACGGCCTGGACGTGATCGTCAACAACGCCGGCGTCGCCGTGGGGGGCGCGACGGACGTCACGCCGGTGACCGACTGGCACTGGATCGTGGGCGTCAACCTGCTCGGGGTCGTCTGGGGCTGTCGCGCCGCGCTGCCGATCTTCCGCCGCAGCGGGTCGGGGCTGATCCTGAACATCGCCAGTTCGGCCGGCTTTGCCGCAGTGCCGCAGATGGCGGCCTACAACGTCACGAAGGCGGGCGTGATCGCGCTGAGCGAGACGTTGGCGGCGGAGTTTGCGGGAACCGGCATCCAGGTTTCGTGCGCGATGCCCGGGTTCTTCCGGACGCACCTGCTCGACACCCTGCGCGCCCCTGCCGACGAAAGAGCTCTGGCGCACCAGCTCATGGACGGATCGGGCCACGACGCGGACGAGGCCGCGGCGGCCCTGCTCGGCGCGGCGGCGGCGCGGGAGGTCTACGTGATCTGGCCGCCGGAATACCGCATCGCCTGGCGCCTGAAGCGATGGTTCCCGCGCTGGTTCCTCAGGCGAGTGCAGGCTTTCCTCGAGATTCAGTTGCGCAGGGCGAGTCGACCCCCAGGATGAACCGGGTGTAGATCTCGGGCAGGCGCTCGAGCACCGCGGCCCGGCCCTCCATCGTGCTGCCGGCGATCGCGGCGCGCAGCACCGGGATCGTCAACGCGGCCATGGCCTCCATGGCCACGGGCGCATAGCTCAGGTGCCACGGCTCGACGCCCGCCCCGCCATGATCCATCCGGTACGGGCGGAAGAAGCCGAATCGTGCCATGTGGTGGTCGAGCCACCTCGTGAGACTCCCGAACACGCCTCCCGGCGCGTATTCCGCGGGGAGCAACTGCACCTGGTAACCGGCAGGCATGGCCGTGGTGTCGATCACGTCGATGTCCGTCCCCCAATGGTGCCGGCTGCCGCCCGGAATCGCCGACCAGCACAGGATCGCGTCGACCAGGTCGGACTCGGCGAGCGCCGCGCGGTCCAGGGGCGTGCCCGAGCGGTCGAACAGGGGTCGCTCGCCTGCCCATTTGCGGTTCCAGATCGCGACCTGTCGGTCGAAGTCCCGGAAACTGGACACGGCCTGCAGGTCGATGCCGTCCGCGGCCGCGGCCGTCCGCATTGCGAAAAACGAGGTAACCACCTCGTAGTGCAGCGCACAGCGCGGCGCTTCGATCTCGATGATGTGGCTGCGCGCGCGGCCGGTGAGTTCCAGGTCGTTCATGCCGATGTGCCCCGGGGGCAGGTGTCGAAAAATTTTGCAGGGATCGAAGCCGGGACCGATCTACCATGCGCGTTACGGACCCGTGACGATATGATGCCGCGCACGGTCCGGGCGCGCACAAAAAAACATGGCCAGGCTCGGGAAAATTCCCGGGAACACGTGCTGCTGTGGTCGAGTCGAGACTGAAAAGACGTTACGTGCTGAGCGTACTCGCGGTCGGCGTGGTGCTGACGATCGCGGTTGCCGGCACCGTCGTGGTCTTCGAGCGGCACGAGGCGGTGCACGTGCGCGCCGCGATGGAGCAGGTCGCCGCACTCGGCGGCAGCGCGTCCTCGCAGCAGCTCGAACCACTGCGCGACGAGCTGATGGTCCTGCTGCAGCATTCTTTGCGCGACCGCCTGCTGCTGATCCTCGGCGTCGGCCTGGGCCTCGCGCTGCTCGGCAGCTGGATCACCGGCAAGCTCATATCGCGCATCGACGGCGGGCTCGCGATGCTGATGGAGAATGCGAAGCAGATCGGGCACGGCGAGCACTCGACGCCGGTGGCCGTGAGCGGCGTGCCCGAGGTGGCTGCGATCGAGCAATCACTGGAGGCGATGCGCCAGGCGCTGGCGAGCACGACCATCTCCCGCAATTACCTCGACGACGTGCTGAACAGCATGAGCGACGCCGTGCTCGTCACCTCGCCCGACGGGCGGATCCGCACGGCGAATGCCGCGGCGTCGACGCTGCTCGGGATCGCGCAAGCCGCCCTGCCGGGCGTCGAGTTCGCGTCGCTGGTCGCGCCCGAGCACCGGCAGGCGTTCGAGGAGCGTGGCCTCAACGCCGGTCTCGGCGAAACCGTCGTGCGCACGCAGCGCGGACAGACGATCCCGGTCGCGCTCAGCGTCTCGCCGCTCGAAAGCCCGGATACGGCGAACCGCGGCACGATCCTCGTGCTGCGCGACATCACCGACCGCAAGCGCGCCGAGCGGCGCATCCGCTACCTCGCGCACTTCGACACGCTGACGAAGATGCCGAACCGCATGCAGTTCCAGCACCTGCTGCACCAGGCGATCACGCGCAACCTGCGCCGCGCGACGGGACTCGCGCTGCTGTACGTGGACGTGGACAACTTCAAGGAGGTAAACGACACCTTCGGGCACGAGACCGGCGACCGGGTTCTCGAGACGGTGAGCGAGCGGCTCGCGCGCGTGCTGCCGAAGGACGCCGTCGTGGGCCGCCTGGCCGGCGACGAGTTCGCGATCTTCGCCGAGAGCGTGGGCGACGCGAGCGCGCTGCACGACCAGGCGGCGGACCTCGCGCGGATGGTGCTCACCGTGATCGCGAAGCCGATGCACATGGGCGACCCCGAGATCGACGTGACGGCGAGCGTCGGCATCGCGCTGGTGCCTGAGCACGGCGACAACGTGATCGACCTGATCCGCAATGCCGACGCCGCGATGTACCACGCGAAGCGGGCGGGCCGGAACTGCCACGTGTTCTACGCGCCGGAGATGAATGCGGCGGCGGTCGAGCGCCTGCTGCTGAAGAGCAAGCTGCGCCGTGCGCTCGAGCGCAACGAGTTCCTGGTGCGCTACCAGCCGAAGGTGGACCTCGCGAGCGGCGAGGTGGTCGGCGCCGAGGCCCTGCTCCGCTGGCGGCTGCCTGGCCACGGCGAGATCGCGCCGTCGCAGTTCATCCCGCTCGCCGAGGAGTCGCGCCTGATCCTCGACATCGGCGCGTGGGTGCTGAACCAGGTGTGCACCGATTACGCCACGTGGCAACTGCGGGTGACCGATCCGGGACGCATCGCCATCAACCTCTCGTTGAAGGAACTGAGCCAGGCGAGCTTCATCCCGCGGTGCCGCTCGGTGTTCGAGCGCCACCACGTGCCCCCGTCCTGTGTCGAGCTCGAAATCACGGAAACCACCCTGATGCTCGACGCCGAACGCACGCTGCCCCTGCTCGACGAATTGCGGGCCATGGGCGTGCACCTGTCGATCGACGACTTCGGCACGGGTTACTCCAGCCTGAGCGCGTTGCAGCAGTTCCCGATCAGCACGCTCAAGATCGACCGTTCGTTCGTCACGAATGCCGCGACGGACCCGGACGACGCGACGATCGTCCGCACGATCATCGAGATGGGCCGCAGCCTGGGGCTGCAGGTGCTGGCCGAGGGGATCGAGACCGAGGAGCAGCGCTATTTCCTGCTGCACAGTGGTTGCGAACTGGGACAGGGGCGCCTGTTCGGGCACCCGACGAGTTCGGCCGACTTCCTCGACCTGCTGCTGCGGCAGGCCACGGGCGAATATCCCGTGCTGCGGCAGCCCGCCTGACGCCGATTTCCTGAATCCGATCCGGGGGCACGCGAGAACGTACCTGCAGCAGGTCGCGTTCATGTTTTTCGACGTGCGCGACCGGCGGCATTGGCGGGGCGCTGTCGCGGGGCGGCTCCCGATTGGCTCCCTGCGGTCCGCTATTCGTATCGGGTAGCCTGTACAGACCTGCAACAAGTCTGCTCACGCAACGTATCATCACGAGCATGTATTCCATCAAGGCCGTGTCCCAGGCCACCGGGCTGTCGGTCGAGACCTTGCGGGCGTGGGAGCGCCGGTACGGCGTCGTGGTGCCACGCCGGGACGACATGGGTCGCCGCGTCTATGAGCCCCGGGACGTGCTGCACCTGCGGCGCCTGCGCGAAGCCACCGAGCGCGGCCACCCGATCGGGCGGCTGGCGCACCTGGACGAGCGCGCGCTCGGCACCCTGCTCGACGAGTCCGCGGCCGCTCGCGCCCAGGCGGAGTCCGCCGCCGCGAGTGCCTTCGGCGCGCGCATCCTCGACGCGGCGCAACGCTTCCATGCCACCGAATGCGAACAGGCCCTCACGCTTGCCATTGCGATGCTGCCGCCCGCGCGGCTCATCGACGACGTGCTCGGTCCGTTGCTGCAGGAGGTCGGCGAGCGCTGGCACAGCGGCGAATTCTCGATCGCGCAGGAGCGCATGGTATCCACGGCGGTGCGCAAGCACGTCGGGCTCATGGTCGAGGCCTACGATCGGGCCGCACGACGGCGTCCGATCGTCTTTGCGACCTTGCCCGGGGAACGGCACGAACTCGGCCTGCTCATGTCGGCGATGATCTGCGGCAGCCACGGCTTCAAGGTGCACTACCTCGGTCCCGACCTCCCCGCCGAGGAAATCGCGCGCTACGCGCGCTCGATCGATGCCGCGGTGGTGGCGCTCAGCGTCGTGCTGCTGGACGGGCTCGAACGCCTGCCACTGGAGATCGGCACTCTCGCCGAGGGGCTGCCCGCCGGGACGCTCGTGTGGCTCGGCGGCTCGGGTACGCAAGCCCTCGAGCACGGCGCGCTGCCTGCACGCTGCGCGGTAATCAACGGGCAGCACGAACTGGCACAGCGTCTCGAGTTGCTGGCGAGCTGATCGAGGCTCGCTGCGCCAGCGTGCGGCGTGGCGGCCGGCGCCCGCTACGGCGCTGCCGTCGGGATCGTGGCCGCGGCCTCGCCCACGCGCCGCGCGACCTCCTCGACCGCGGTCGCGCTCGCCCGCGCGAACGCGTCGATCACCGCGTCCACGCGATTCTCGGCGGCCGCCGCACTCGCGACGCACGGGAAACTCGCGACGCGCACCGAGCGGCGCGTATCGACGAGGCTCGCCTGCAGCTGCACGTGCACGGTGGGGCCGCCGGACGACCCGGCCACCGCTTCGAAACGGCGCAGTTCGACGTCGAGCAGCAATTCAGCCGGGACTCGCGCAGGCGCGGCGAGCACCGCCGCAAACCCGCCGTCCCGCGCCAGTGCATCGACCAGCGCCTGTTGCAGCATTTGCGGTGCGGGCTCCGCCCAGCGCACGCCGGTGTAATAGTCGAACCGTGGGCCGCCCGGCAGGACGGCCACGCGATCCGTATCGAGCGCGGCGGCCGCGCGCGGCCGTGCGACCACGACGGCGAGGGATCCGGGCCGCGCGACGGCGGCCGGCGAGGCCGGTGCAGGGGCGTCGTCCGCGCCCGGCGCCCGCAGCCGGTAGACCTGCGCGGGCTCGACATTCGACTCGAGCACGTTGCCGGCGCAGCCGCTGAGCAGCCCCGCCAGTACCACCGCGGGCCACCGCGCGCGCTGCATGAATCCCTCGTCGTGGGCCACCGGCAGTTTCATCGGGGAATCTCCACGCCGGATTCTTTCGGTTCGCGCAGCAGGCTCGACGGCTGTTCGCGGAGCGTGCGCGCGAGGTCGCGCACCTCGTTGCTCGCGACCCGGGCGTCGATGACGAGCTGCTGCAGTTCCGCCAGGCTCGATCCGGCCGAGCGCCCGAATGCGCCGTCATTGGCATTGACGAGCTGCTCGAGTCCCTCCGCCGTCCGGGCGAGCTTCTCGGACGCCACACGCGCATTGGCCAGCAGGCTGGCCACGTCCGGCTCGACGTGCTCGAACGTACCCTGCGCGGTCGCCGTGAGCTTCAGCGTCGAGCTGGAAACCTGGCTCAGGTCGTTCATGAGCGCGCGCGCGTCGGCAACGACGGCAGGGAGGTCGTTGGTGGTCCGTTGCAGGTTCTCGAGCGTGGCACTGACCGCGCGGACATTCCGCTCGTCGAGCAGTGCTTCGGCGCGCTGCATCAAGGCCGCGGTCCGGTTCAGGAGGTCCGGCAGGCGCTCGAGCGAAGCCTCGATGGTGCCCTTGCGCGCGGCGATGACCCGGTAACGCTCCCCTTTCGCCAGCTCGCGCCTGGCAGCGTCCGGCGCGGAGTCCAGTTGCAGGTCGATGTAGAGCAGGCCCGTCAGTCCGAGCAGGCCGAGCTTGGCGAGCGTGGCGCCCGAGATCGGCGCGGTCGAATCGACCTCGGCAATCACCTTGACGCGCCCGGGGTTGGCCTTGTCCACCGAGAGTGTGTCGACCCGGCCGACGTCGACGCCGAGGTAACGCACCGGGCTGCCCTTCGCGAGCCCGCTCACCGAGCCCTCGAAATAGATTTCGTACCGTGTGTAATCGCGTTGGTCGCCGCGGCCCGAATACCACCAGACGAACGCGACTGCGGCCGCGAGGCACGCGAGCGCGAAGAGCGCGACGCTGGCGTATTTCGCCTCACGTTCCAAGTGACGGTTTCCTGGTGCGGTCGATCAGGCGGCCGCGTGCGCCATGGAAGTATTCACGGATCCAGGGGTGATCGTTCGCGACGATGCCGGCCAGGGTATCCACGATGACTTTCTGCTCTACGAGCACGGCCACACGGTCGCATGTCCGTGCAAGAGTGTCCAGATCGTGGGTCACCATGACCACCGTCAGGTTCAGCGTCTTGCGCAGGTAGAGCACCAGCTCGTCGAATTCCGCCGCTGCGATCGGATCGAGCCCGGCCGTGGGTTCGTCGAGGAACAGCAGCACCGGGTCGAGCGCCAGCGCCCGCGCCAGCGCCACGCGCTTGACCATGCCGCCGGACAGCTGCGCCGGATATTTCGATGCCGCCTCGAGCGGCAGGCCGACCATGCGGAGCCGCAGCTCCACGAGCTGCGTGAGTGTAGCGTCGTCGAGATCCACTGCCTCGGCGACCGGCAGCAGGACGTTGTCGGCGACGGTGAGCGACGTGAACAGCGCGCCGTGCTGGAACGTGACGCCGTAGCGCCGTTTCACGTCCCGCATCTCGACGTCCGACATGTTCGTGATGGGGTTGCCTTCGACCTTGACGACACCTGCCTCCGGCTGCAGCAGGCCGAGCATCGTCTTCAGCAGCACCGACTTGCCGCTGCCCGAGCCACCGACGATGCCGAAGATCTCGCCGGCGTACACGTCGAAGGACACGCCGTCGTGCACCAGCTGCGTGCCGAAGCGGCTCACGATGCGGCGGACCGAGATCATCACCTGCGGCTCGTGCATCTGCGGCTCGTTCATCTGCGGCTCGTTCATCTGCGGCTCGTTCGTCTGCGGCTCGTTCATCTGCCGCTCAGAAGTCGATCTCGAGGAAGAGTATCGCGAAGAGCGCGTCGGCGAAGATCACCAGGAAGATGGACTGCACGACCGCGACCGTGGTCAGGCGGCCGAGTTCCCGCGACGACTCGCGCACCTGCAGTCCGCGCAGCGTGCCGGTCAGCGCGATCAGCAGCCCGAACACAGGCGCCTTGATGAGGCCGGCCCAGAACGTGGTCGGCGCGATGGCCCCGTCCAGGCGCGCGAAGAACTGCGGCCACGGCAGGTCGAGCAGGTAGCGCGACAGCAGGCCGCCGCCAGCGAGTCCCATGAAGTCCGCCACGATCGTCAGCAGGGGCAGGACGATCACGAGGCCGAGCACGCGCGGCAGGACCAGCACCTCGTAGGGATTGATTCCCATCGACTCGAGCGCGTCGATTTCGTCGTTCAACTTCATGACGCCGAGCTCGGCGGCATACGCGCTGCCCGTGCGGCCCGCGACCATGATCGCGGTCAGCAGCACGCCGAGTTCGCGCAGCACGCCGATGGCGACCAGGTCGACCGTGTAGATCTCGGCGCCGAACGGCCGCAGCTGCTGTGCGCCGATGTAGGCCGAGATGACGCTGATCAGCAGCGCGATGACCGCAACGACCGGCACCGCCTGGACACCGGTCTCGTACGCGTGACGTACGATCGAGGTCACGCGCAGGCGTTGCAGTGATTTCCACGCGACCGACGCCGTGGTGAGCAGCTGGCCGCCGTACACGAGCGCCTCGTACCAGGTTTTGCCACGCGCCTCGATGGCCTTGCCGAAGCCAACCAGCCAGGTGTCCCGGTCGTCGCCGTCCGGCATGCGCTCGCCGACGCCGCCCGAGTCCTGCAGTTCGTCGAGATAGGCGAAGTGACCCGGACGTTCGCCGATGACTTCGACGCGTGCGCCGCCCGCCGCGGCGGCGGCGGCGAGCGAACGATGCAGCAGCCAGGCCGGGCCGATGTCGAAGCGCCCTGCCGCGCCCAGGTCGAGCTGGCGTGGCCCGGAGTCCCGCCACTCGGCGAGCGCGGCAGCGAGCTGCGCCGCATCCAGCATGCGGCAGTCGCCCGCGAGCCGCAGCCGCCCGCCGGCTGCGTCCAGTTCCGTGACGAAGGGCAGCTGCGACATCGTGCGATCCAGAGGCGGACTTGCAGCGCCGATCTACGACTTTCCCGCGGCGACGTGCACGGGCTGCGGCGCGTTCGCGGCGGTCACGGCGTCGATCATGGAATCGCGTCCCCGGGCATGGATTGCCCTGCCCGAATGCTAGCATCGGCCTCGTGGACACGTGAGGCACGATGGCGGGCGACTTCCTATCCCAGATCCTGATCCTGCTCGCCGGCTCGCTGCTGGTGCTGAGCCTGGTGCGGCGCTTCCGGCTGCCGCCGATCCTCGGTTACCTCGTCGTCGGGATGCTGCTCGGACCGAATGCGTTCGCGCTCGTGCCGAACGACGCGACGGTGCGGCTCCTGGCCGAGATCGGCATCGTGTTCCTCGTCTTCACGCTCGGTCTCGAGTTCTCGCTGGCGCGCATGGTCGCGATGAAGTCCGAGGTGCTCGGCATCGGCGGTCTGCAGATGCTCGTGTGCGGGGCCGCGTTCGCGGCCATCGCCCTCGGCGTCGGCGTGCAGCCCGGCGCGGCGATCGTCATCGGCGGCGCGCTGGCCATGTCGTCGACCGCCATCGTGCTGCGGCAGCTCGGCGACCAGCTCGAGCTCTCCCGCACGCACGCGCGCCTCGCGGTCGGCATCCTGCTCTTCCAGGACCTCGCGTTCGCGCCGCTGCTGGCGCTCGCAACTGCGCTCGATGGCGGCCGGCGACGTACCCGGACCGTTCTGGTTGCTCGGCATGGTCGGGCGAGCGGTCGTCGCGCTGCTGGTCGTGCTGGTGCTCGGGCGGTGGTTCCTGCGACCGCTGTTCCGCGAGATCTCGCGCCATCGCAGCAGCGAAACCTTCACGCTCACCGTGCTGTTCGTGTCGCTCGCGGGCGCGTGGGCCACGCACGCGCTCGGCCTGTCCATGGCGCTCGGCGCCTTCCTCGCGGGCATGTTGCTCGCCGAGACGGAGTTCAAGCACCAGACCGAGGCGGTCATCAAGCCGTTCCAGGACATCCTGCTCGGGCTCTTCTTCGTGTCCGTCGGCATGTTGCTCGACCTGCGGCTGCTGCTCGGGCAGTTGCCGCTCGTGCTGCTGCTGCTCGTCGTGCTGATCCTGATCAAGGTCGTGATCGTCACGGCCATCGTGCGGCAGTTCGTGCCCAACCTGCGCAAGTCGCTGCGCACGGCGATCGCGGTCAGCATGGGTGGTGAGTTCGGCTTCGCGCTGCTGACGCTGCTGTTGAAAGGCGACACCGTGGAACCGCGGATCGTGCAGGCCCTGCTGACCACTGTCGTGCTCAGCATGCTGGTCGCGCCGCTGCTCGTGCGCTACAACGTGCGCATCGCCGACCGCATCCTGCGGCGCGAGCCGACGCCCGCGTCCGGCATCGCGCTCGAGACCGCCGCAACGCGCGACATCGCGCGGCGCGAGCACGTGATCATCTGCGGCTTCGGCCGCGTCGGCCAGAACCTCGCGCGGGTGCTCGAGCGGCGCGGCCTCGAGTACATCGCGCTCGACCTCGACCCGTTCCGCGTCCGCGACGCGCGCCAGGCCGGCGAACCCGTGATCTACGGCGACGCGTCGCATCCGGAGGTGCTGCGCGCGCTCGGCCTCGAGCAGGCGAGCGTCGTCGTCGTGTCGTTCGACGAGCCGGACCCGGCGATCCGCGTGGTGCGCACCGTGCGCAGGCTGCGCGCCGACGTGCCGGTGCTGGTGCGCACCGAGGACGACAGCCGGCTCGAATCCCTGCAGGCGGCCGGTGCCACCGAGATCGTGCCCGAGATCTTCGAGACCAGCCTGTCGCTCGTGTCGCACGTGCTGCTGTTCCTGCGCGTGCCGGCCGCGGAGGTCCTGGAGACGACCGAGCAGATCCGCCACGAGCGCTACGCGATCCTGCGCAGCGTCTTCCGGCGCCGCGATTCCCGGGCGATCGGCGACACCGCCAGCCACCGCCACCGGCTCTACACGGTCGTCCTGCCGCCGGGCGCGAACGCCGTGAACCGCAGCCTCGAGGAACTCGGCCTCGTGCGGGGGCCGGTCGTCGTGAGCGCGATTCGCCGCGAGGGCATCATCGGTCGCGATCCCGATCCGGCGACGCGCCTGCGCGTGGGCGACGTGCTCGTGCTGTGGGGGCCGCCCGAGGACATCGAGCAGGCGGAAGGCCGTCTGCTCGCCGGCTGACCTGGAGACCCCGCCATGCCCACCATCGGAACTCCACTCTCGGCGTCCGCCACGCGCGTGCTGTTGCTCGGCGCTGGTGAACTCGGCAAGGAGGTCGCGATCGAGCTGCAGCGGCTCGGCGTCGAGGTCGTCGCGGTGGATCGGTACGCGAACGCGCCGGCCATGCAGGTCGCGCACCGGTCGCACGTGCTCGACATGCTCGATCCGCAGGCGCTCAGGGCGCTGGTGCTCGCGGAACGGCCCGCGCTGATCGTGCCCGAGATCGAAGCGATCGCGACAACCGAGTTGCTGGCGCTCGAGACCGAGGGCTGGCGCGTGATCCCGACCGCGCGTGCCGCGCGCCTGACGATGGACCGCGAAGGCATCCGGCGGCTCGCGGCGGAGCAGCTCGGGCTCGCGACCTCGCCGTACCGGTTCGCCGGCACGCTGGCGGAATATCGTGAAGCCGTGGCAGCGATCGGCCGGCCGTGCGTCGTGAAGCCGGTCATGAGTTCCTCGGGCAAAGGCCAGAGCGTCGTGCGGGACGCGAGCGACGTGGACGCGGCGTGGCACTACGCGCAGGAGGGTGGTCGGGCCGGCGCCGGGCGCGTGATCGTCGAGGGGTTCGTCGACTTCGAGTACGAGATCACGCTGCTCACGGTCCGGCACGCCGGGGGCACGAGCTTCTGCGCGCCGATCGGCCACCTGCAGGTCGACGGCGACTACCGTGAGTCCTGGCAACCGCAGCCGATGAGCGAGGCGGCGCTCGCGGAGGCAGAACGCATCGCCCGCGCGGTGACCGGCGACCTCGGCGGCCAGGGCATCTTCGGCGTCGAACTCTTCGTGCGTGGCGACGACGTCTGGTTCAGCGAGGTGTCGCCGCGGCCGCACGACACGGGACTCGTGACGCTCGTGTCGCAGGATCTTTCCGAATTCGCGCTGCACGCGCGTGCGATTCTCGGCCTTCCGGTTCCCCGATCCGCCAGTTCGGGCCGGCCGCCTCGTGCGCGCTGCTGGTCGAGGGCAACTCGCGCGACGTCCGCTTCCGCGACGTGGGGCGCGCACTCGTCGCACCCGACACCCAGCTGCGACTGTTCGGCAAGCCCGAAGTGCGCGGGAAGCGGCGCATGGGCGTCACGCTGGCACGGGCGGATACGCTCGAGGCCGCGCGCGAGAAAGCCCGTGCCGCAACACGTGTGTTGCTCGCTGGCGTCGAACTCGCCTAGCCCGCACCGGAACAAGCCCCGCTGGCACCGTATCGAGGGCTTGCCAGCGCGCCCATTTATACTTTGATGTAATAATTTACAGCTATTCAGTTATTGACATCGTGTCAATCGTCACGCACGATCGAGCGATGTCATACATCAGCGAACGCCGCCAGGAAGAGAAGGACCGCCGCCGGACCGAGATCGTCGATGCCGCAGAGGCCCTGTACGCGGAGGCCGGCTGGGACGCGATCACGATGGACCAGGTCGCGCGGCGCGCCCGGTTGAGCCGCGCGCTGCTCTACGTCTATTTCCGCGACAAGGCCGACCTGCATTTCGCGCTCGTCGAACGCTCCCTCGAGGCCCTGCGCGAGCGGTTCGTCGCCGCGCGCCAGGGCCACGCGCGGGGCATCGACGAGATCGACGCGATCGGCCGCGCCTACCTTGCCTTCGCGCGCGACAAGCCGCACTACTTCGACGCCTGCGCCCGCTTCCAGGCGCACCAGACGGAAGGTACGGGACCGCAGGCGAACGAGCTGGCCTGCATGGCGGCGGGGCATCGCGTGCACGAGGTCATCGTCGAGTCCCTGAACCGCGGCGTCGCGGATGGCTCGGTCCGCGGCGACCTCGGCAATCCGTACGTGACGGCGTTGTCGCTGTGGGCGTTCAGCCACGGCGTGATCCAGATCGCCTCGACCAAGGGCGGGCAGATCGAGCACGAGGGCACGCCCGTGCAGGCTTTCATCGATCACGCGCTTGGTCTCGCGCTGCGTGCGCTCAGGCCCTGACGGGTGCCGCATGAATTCGCGCGCCGGCATCTTCCTGCTCCTGCTCGTCGCCGCATCGCCCTGCACGGCGACGCGCGCCTCGGCACAGGCGAGCGTGTCCGCCGCGCCCGCTGCCACGACCGTCATCACGGTCGAGGAAGGCCTGCAGCCGTTGCTCGACGAGGCGCTCGCGGCTAACCTCGAACTGCAGGCGGGCGGCGCTACTGTCGCGCAACGTCTGGCCGCGCTCGACCAGGCGCGCGCACGGTACCTGCCGGTACTCGATTTCGCCGCGCGCTACAGCATGGCCGACGGCGGGCGAACCATCGACTTCCCCGTCGGTGACCTGCTGAATCCCGTCTACGAGACGCTCGACGACATGCTGCAGGCGAACGGCCAGCCGCCGCGCTTTCCGCGCGTGGCGAACGAATCGATCTCGCTGCTGCGCGACGAGGAGCAGGAGACGAAGTTCGTGCTCGAGCAGCCGCTCTACGAGCCGCGGCTCGGTCCGTCCGTCGATGCCGGACGCGCGCAGCTCATTCGCGCCGAGGCCGACCTCGCGGCGTTGCGCTCGCGCATCACGCGCGACGTCAAGCAGGCCTACTACACGTGGCTCGCGTCGCGCCAGGCCGTCGTCGTGCTCGACGCGACGCTTGCCGCGTCACGCGCCAACCTCGCCGCCAACGAGAGCCTCTACCGCAACGGCCGCGTGACCCGCGACCTCGTCTATCGCGCCGAGGCGGACGTGCTCGAGATCGAGCAGTCGCGGCTCGCCGCGGAGAGCCGCGTGCGCATCGCCCGCAGTTACGTAAACCTGCTGCGCAACGCGCCGCTCGCGAGCCAGCTCGCCGGGGCGGACGTGGACGACGCCACCGTGCAGCGCTTCCGGGCGCGACTCCTCGCGGCCCTCGCGGGCAGGCAGCTCGACGCGGCGAAGCTGCAGGCGCTCGCCACCGAGCGCAGGCAGGAGCTGCAGGGACTCGATGCCGCGATCGTCGCCGGCGAGGCGCAGCAGGACCTCGCCCGCGCGGCCTTCAAGCCGCGGCTCGCGTTCGGGGCCGAAGCCGGCATACAGGGCACCGATTACGGTTTCGGCGACGACGAGCGCTACGTGCTCGCATCGCTGGTGCTGCGCTGGAATGCCTTTCGCGGCGGCGCCGACCGCGCCGCCTTGCGCGAAGCGCGGGCGTTCACTGCCGAGCTCCGGGCAACGCGCGACCTCGCGGCGCAGCAGGTGCGGCTCGAGGTGCAGCAGGCGCTCGAGAACCTCGAGGTCGCCGACGCGTCGCTCGAGACCGCGGCCAAGCGCGTCGAGGCGGCCGCGGGCGCGTTTCGAATCACGAGCCGCAAGCGCGACCTCGGGCAGATCAACCAGGCGGAATTCATCGACGCGCGGCGCGCGTACACCGATGCCGAACTCAATCTCACGCGGGTGCGCGCCGAGTTCCTCGGGCGCCTCGCCGAACTCGAATTTGCCGTCGGCGCCTCTCCCCGCCGGCTCGACCAGGAGCGCGTGCGATGAAGCCGGTCCGTTTCCTTCCAGTGCTCGCGGCGCTCGCGCTCGGCGCATGCAACTCGTCGCCAGCGCCGGAACCCGCTGCGGCGCCACCGGCAGCCGTTCGCGCCGCGCCGGCAGAGAGCATGGCGTCGGCGCGTGAGACCCGCGCCGTCGGCGTGCTCGGGCCCCGCAACGAGCTGCAACTCGCGTTCAAGGTCGGCGGCGTCGTCGAGCGCGTGTACGTCGATTCAGGCGACCTGGTGAAGCGCGGGCAGGTCCTCGCGGAACTGAACCGGGCCGAGGTGGCCGCCACGGTCGCGCAGGCGGAGGAAGCCGTGACCAAGGCGCAGCGCGACCTCGAGCGTGCGCGCCGGCTCCGCGCCGACGAGGTGGCGACGGACGAGCAGGTGCAGGATCTCGGCACCGCGTACAACGTGGCGCGCGCCGGCCTCGAGACCGCGCGCTTCAACGCGCGCTTTGCACGCATCGAGGCGCCGGCCGACGGCGTCGTGTTCGAGCGCCTCGCCGAAGGCGGCGAACTCGTGCAACCGGGCCAGCCGGTGATCGTGCTCGGCGCGACCGACTCCGGCTGGGTCGTGCGCACCGGCCTCGCGGACCGCGACGCCGTGCGCGTCGACGTCGGCAGCGCGGCGACCGTGGTCTTCGACGCGTTTCCCGGCCGCGAATTCGCGGGCAAGGTCACGCGCGTAGGTGCATCGGCCGATCGCATGACCGGCACGTTCGAGGTCGAGGTCGAGGTGCATCCCGACGGCGCCCGCTTCGCGCGGGGGCTGGTCGGCAAGGTGTCGCTCGAACTCGCGGCCGCCGATGCCGCGGCGGCGGGCGCCGCGGCGGTCGTGCCGGTCACCGCGATCGTGGAAGCGAACGGACCGCAGGCGACGGTGTACGTGCTCGACGCGGAACGCAAGGTTGCGCGGCGCAAGCAGGTCACGCTCGGCCCCATGCTCGGCGAACAGGTCGTCGTGACCGCGGGACTCGCGGTCGGCGAGCAGGTGATCACTGACGGCGCCGCGTGGCTGACCGATGGCCGCGCCGTGCGCGTCGTCGCCGGCGAAGACCGGGGCTGAAACCGATGCGCCTCTGGGCATTCGCGGTACGGCGCTGGCAGTTCACGCTGCTGCTCTTCGCGTTGCTGATCGCGGTCGGCGTCAACACGCTGCAGAACATCCCGCGCTCGGAAGACCCGGAGTTCCATGCGCCGGTGCCGACCGTGATCGTCGCGTATCCCGGCGCCGATCCCATCGACATCGAGCGGCTGATCGTCGACCCGATCGAGGACGCGATCAACGAGCTCGACGACATCAAGCGCATGGACAGCCGGTCGCTCGACGGCGTCGGCATCATCCAGATCGAGTTCGAATGGGACTCGGACGCCGAGGAGAAATACGACGAGGTCGTGCGCGAGGTGAATCGCATCCGGCCCGACCTGCCGGCGGACATCGCGGGCCTCGAGGTGCGCAAGGCCGGCTCCGGGCTCGTGAACATCGTGCAGCTGGCGCTCGTGAGCAAGGACGCGACCTATCGCGAGTTGAAGGAGCTCGGCGAATCGCTGCGCGACGGCATCGAGACGGTGCCCGGCGTGCGCAGGAGCCAGATCTGGGCGTTCCCCGAACCCGAGGTCCGCATCGCGGTCGACCTGGAGCGCATGGGCCGCGCCGGTGTCTCGCTCGGCCAGCTCGAAGCGGCCGTGCGCGGTGAGAACGCCACGGTGCCCGGCGGCTCGGTCGACGTGGGCCTGCGCAAGTTCAACCTCAAGACGTCGGGCAGTTACGACTCCCTCGACGAGGTCGCCGGCACCGTCGTGTCGAGCCGCAATGGCCGCGTGGTGCGCGTGCGCGACGTCGCGGACGTGAGCTGGGCGGCCGCCGAAGAGCTCTACCTCGGGCGCTTCAACGGCGAGCGCGCCATCTTCGTCACGGCGAGCGCCAAGGACCGGGTGGACGTCTTCGCCGTTCGTGACGGCATCTACGCCCGCCTCGACGATTTCGAGCGGCAGCTGCCGGAGAACGTGCGGCTCGAACGCGGCTTCGACCAGACGCGCAACGTAAGCCACCGCCTGACGCGGCTCGGCATCGACTTCGCGATCGCGATCGCGCTGGTTGCGCTGACCCTCGTCCCGCTGGGCCTGCGGGCGGGCCTCGTCGTCATGATCTCCATGCCGCTGTCGCTCTCGATCGGGCTCGCGGCGCTCTACTTCACGGGTTTCTCCCTCAACCAGCTCTCGATCGCCGGTTTCGTGCTCGCGCTCGGGTTGCTCGTGGACGATTCCATCGTCGTCGTCGAGAACATCGCGCGCCACCTGCGCGCCGGATACTCGCGCGTCGACGCCGCGATTGCCGCCACCGACCAGATCGCGCTCGCGGTGCTCGGCTGCACCGCGACGCTGCTGTTCGCGTTCCTGCCGCTGCTGTTCCTGCCCGAAGGCGCCGGGTTGTTCATCCGCTCGCTGCCGGCGGCCGTGCTCTACACGGTGGCCGCGTCGCTGTTCGTGGCGCTCACGGTGATCCCGTTCCTCGCGAGCCGGCTGCTGCAGTCGCACGGGCAGGCGCACGAGGGCAACCGTGCGCTGCAGGCGCTCATGCGGGTGATCCACCGTGTCTATGCGCCCGCATTGCGGATGGCGCTCGGCAACCCGCGCCGCACGCTGCTCGCCGCACTCGCATTCGTCGTGGCCTGCTTCGCCCTGATCGGGGCGCTCGGGTTCAGCGTGTTCCCGAACGCCGACATCCCGCAGTTCCGCATCACGGTCGAGACGCCGACCGGCGCGAGCCTGGCGGACACGGATCGCGCGCTGCGCTTCGTCGAGGCCGAGCTCGCGCGGCACGACGAGATCAAGCACTACTTCGCGAACCTCGGACACGGCAATCCGCGCGTGTACTACAACATCTTCGCCGAGGAGACGAATGCGAACGTGGGCGAAGTGTTCGCCGAACTGCATCGCTACGACTCGCACCGCAGCCCGGCCCTGCTGGAGCAACTGCGCGCCACGTTCGCCGGTTACCCGGGCGCGCGCATACTCGTGGAAAGCTACCGCAACGGTCCGCCGATCACGGCCCCGATCGAGCTCGCCATCAAGGGGCCCGACCTCGAGCAGCTGCAGCTGCTCGCGAACGGTGCCGAAGCCATCGTCGCGGCCACGCCCGGCACGCGCGACGTCGACAACCCGACGCGGCGCCGGCGCACCGATCTCGACCTGCGCATCGACACCGACAAGGCCGCGCTGCTCGGCATCGCTTCCATCGAGGTCGACCGCACCGTGCGCGCGGCCGTCGCGGGCCTGGATGTCGGCCGGTACCGGGAGGCGGACGGCGACGAGTTCGACATCACGCTGCGCCTGCCGATGGCGGGACGGCAGAAACTCGAGGCCCTCGACTACATCGAGATCGCGTCGGCGACGGGCCAGTCGGTGCCGTTGCGGCAACTGGCGTCGCCCGAGTTCTCGACGGCGCCGAGTTCGATCAAGCGCAACGACCGCCTGCGCGAGGTCATCGTCACCGCGCGCACGATGGCAACCGCCAACACGCAGCAGGTGACCCAGGACGTGCTGCGCGGGCTCGCCCGTCTGGAGCTGCCGCCGGGATATACGATCCGCGTGGGGGGCGAACTGGAGGCCCAGCAGGAGACATTCGGTGGTATCGGCACGGCGGTGCTCGTCGCCGTCTTCGGCATCCTCGCGGTGCTGGTGCTGGAGTTCGGCAGCTTCCGGTCGATGCTGATCGTCGCCGGCGTGATCCCGCTCGGCATGGCAGGCGGCTTCGTCGCGCTGCTGCTGACCGGGTACGACCTGTCGTTCACCGCGACGATCGGCTTCGTCGCATTGATCGGCATCGAGATCAAGAACTCGATCCTGCTCGTCGATTTCACGAACCAGCTGCGCGCGCAGGGCGTCGCGCTCGACGACGCGATCACGCAGGCTGGCGAGATCCGCTTCCTGCCGATCCTGCTGACCTCGGCCACGGCTGTCGGCGGCCTGCTGCCGCTCGCGGTGCAGGGCTCCGGGCTCTACTCGCCGCTCGCGATCGTGATCATCGGCGGCCTGATCTCGTCGACACTGCTCGGCCGGCTCGTGACGCCCGTGATGTACAAGATGCTGCCGCCGCGAATCGCAGTGACCAACGGGCGTCCGGTCGGCGAACCATTGGCTCCAGCCGGCGCTTGAAGTAACCCCGACGCGGGCGGGCGAGGCGGCGGGTTCGCCCTAGGGGCCGCGGGACTTCCGGACCAGTTCCGCCGCATCGAGCCCGAGGCGCTGGATGAGGTCGAGCACCCGCGGCCACTCCTGTTCGAGGAAGCGCGCGCGCTCCCCGCGCATGAGATGGGTGCGCGCACCGATCGTGACGAACATGCCTCGTCCGCGGCGCTTCTCGACGAGGCCTTCGTCGACCAGCTGCTGGTAACCCTTCAGCACGGTCAGCGGGTTCAAGGTGTGCTCGGCCGCGACGCTGCGCACCGACGGCAGGGCGTCACCCTCGGCGAGCGTGCCCTCCAGGATCATCGCCACGACCTTGTCGCGCAATTGCCGATAAATCGGCTGATTGTCGTTCCATTGGGAATCCATGCTGCTTGGCGAATGACCTGGCGGGATTGAGTGGTGCGCTGCTGTACTCTAGCAGAACACCACTCGGCCCCTGGTCAGCGCAAACCGGGGTTCGACTGGACGGCAGCGGTGGCATCGAAAGCCGCGGGCGTGATGGCCTTCTGCGCCAGGGACCTCGATGCGACCGCATACCCTGCAAACAACCAGACGACGACGGCGAGGCCGGTGGCCAAATACCTGCTCGAAAGCCGCATGGCGGTATCCTCATCCTTGAATGACAAGCATTCTGTAGTGTTATAGTTAACTACAACACCAGCACAATTGCAAGCCCCCCCTGGCGACCGTGGTAGCGGGCCGGAATCGCCTGCGACCGGGTGCACGGCCTCGCGCTAAAATGCCCGGCCCCCGAGCCGCCGGCGAACCGTGCGGGCGGCCCCGGACCCCTGCATCACCGGAGACATTCCTTCCATGAAGACCCCTGTGAACGTCGCCATCACCGGCGCGGCGGGCCAGATCGGCTACGCACTGGCCTTCCGTGTCGCGTCGGGCCAGATGCTCGGTCCGGACCAGCCGGTGAACCTGCACCTGCTCGAAATCACGCCGGCGCTCGGCGCGCTGCAGGGCGTGGTCATGGAACTGAACGACTGCGCGTTCCCGACGTTGAACCGGATCGTCGCGACCGACGACGCCAGGGTGGCGTTCAAGGATTGCCACGTCGCGTTGCTCGTGGGCGCGCGACCGCGCGGCCCGGGCATGGAGCGCAAGGACCTGCTGCTCGCCAACGCGCAGATCTTCTCGGCACAGGGCAAGGCGCTGGACGCGGTCGCTGATCGCAGCGTACGCGTGCTCGTGGTCGGCAACCCGGCCAACACCAATTCACTGATCGCGATGAAGAACGCGCCGAGCCTGGACCCGAAGAACTTCACCGCGATGGTGCGGCTCGATCACAACCGCGCGCTGTCGCAGCTCGCGGAGAAGACCGGCAAGCACGTCACCGACCTGAGGAAGGTCATCATCTGGGGCAACCACTCGGCGACGCAGTACCCCGACCTGCACCACGCAACCGTGGCGGGCAAGCCGGCGCTCTCGCTGATCGACGACGCCTGGTACAAGGAGACAGTTCATCCCGGTCGTGCAGCAGCGCGGCGCGGCCATCATCAAGGCGCGCGGTGCGTCGTCGGCGGCGTCGGCAGCGTCCTCGGCCATCGATCACATCCGCGACTGGGCGCTCGGCACTCCCGCCGGAGACTGGGTCATCGATGGGCATTCCCTCGGACGGCAGCTACGGCATACCGGCGGGAGTGATCTACGGCTTCCCCGTGACCTGCAGCAGCGGCAAGTACGAAATCGTGCAGGGACTCGCGGTCAACGACTTCAGCCGTGCGCGCATGACGGCCACGCACCAGGAACTGCTCGAAGAGCGCGACGGGGTCAAGGACCTGCTCTAGGCGGCTTGCGCGCACGCACGCGCCTCGGTGCGGCGGCGCGCGTGACGCCCGCCGCCGCACGGTTCACCAGGGATGATCGCCGCACACAAACGCCGCCTGTGGGACAGCCTGCTCGGACCGCCCCGCGATCCGCTGGCACCCGAGACGCGCAAGCACATCGCGCTCGCCGCATTTCTCGCGTGGATCGGCATCGGCGCCGACGGCCTGTCGTCCTCCGCGTACGGCCCGGCCGAGGCGTTCATCGCGCTCGGTGAGCACAGCCAGCTCGCGCTGTATCTCGCGGTCGCCACCGCCTTCACCGTGTTCGTCATTTCGCTGGCCTACAACCAGGTCATCGAACTCTTTCCGAACGGCGGCGGCGGCTACAAGGTGGCCTCCAAGCTGGTGGGCCCGCACGCGGGCCTCGTGGCCGGGTCCGCCCTGATCGTCGACTACGTGCTCACGATCGCGATCTCCGCGGCGAGCGGCGTGGATGCGCTCTTCAGCCTCGTCCCGGCCGTGCACCAGGTGGTCAAGCTGGAAGTGCAGCTTGCGGTCGTCGTGGTGCTGATCTACCTGAACCTGCGCGGAGTGCGCGAATCGATCCGCGTCCTCGCGCCGATCTTCATCGGCTTCGTGATCACCCACTTCGCGCTGATCGCCTACGGCATCGCGAGCCACGGCTCGAACCTCACGCCGGAGATCCGTGCCACGTGGCAGGAGACCCGGACGCTGGGCGCCGAGGCCGGGTGGTTCTTCGTGCTGGCTCTTTTCCTGAAGGCTTATTCACTCGGCGGCGGCACCTACACGGGTATCGAGGCCGTCTCGAACAACGTCAACATCCTGAAGGAGCCGCGCGTCCGCACCGGCAAGCTCACGATGTTCATGATGGCCGCCTCGCTCAGCCTGACCGCGGGCGGCATCATCCTCCTGTACCTGTTGTGGGACGTGGCGCCGTCGCGCTCCGGCGAAACGCTGAATGCCATCGTGTTCGGCGACATCATCGCGAGCCTGGGCTACACGGCCACGCACGAGCCAGGCGTTGTTGACCGTGGTCCTCGTGCTCGAGGGCGCGCTGCTTTTCGTCGCGGCCAACACCGGGTTCCTCGGCGGGCCGGCGGTGCTTGCGAACATGGCCGTGGACCGCTGGGCGCCGAACCAGTTCAGCGCACTGTCCTCGCGGCTCGTCACGCGCAACGGCGTGCTGCTCATGGGTGCCTCGGCGCTCGCCGTGCTGGCCTGGACCGGCGGACAGGTCGCCCTGCTCGTCATCCTGTACACGGTCAACGTATTCATCACGTTCACGCTGTCGCTGCTCGGCCTGACGATTTTCTGGTGGCAGCAGCGGCGTGACGACGAGCGCGCGCGGCACCGGCTGGCCTTGTCCGGCTTCGCGCTGCTGATCACCGTCGCCATCCTCGCGGTGATCGTCGTCGAGCGCTTCCTGCAGGGCGGCATCGTCACGCTGGTCATCACCTCGGCCGTGGTCGTGACCGGATTGCTGATCCGGCGGCATTACACCTGGGTGCGCGAACTCACGCGGCAACTCGGCAAGGAGCACCACTGGCAGTATCGCGACATGCCTGGCGAGCCGCCGGCGCTCGAACCCGCGGAGCACACGGCCGTGTTTCTCGCGAGCGCGAATCGGGGGCTCGGATTGCACACGGTGCAACGCGTCGAAAAGCTGTTCCCGGGCCATTTCCGCAACCTCGTGTTCGTAAACGTCGGCACGGTGGACAGCGAGTCCTATGGCAGCGAGCAGTCGCTGCGCACGCTGCAGTACGAAACCCGCGCCACGCTCGACACGCTCGTGAACTACGCGCACGCAGAGGGCAAGGGTTCGCGCTGGTACGACGCCTACGGCAGCGATCGCGAGCTGGAACTCGAACGCCTGGCGCTCGAGGTCCGTGAAACCTTTCCGAACAGCGTGTTCTTCGCGAGCCGGCTGGTCTTCGAGAACGAGCACTGGTGGAACCGCTGGCTGCACAGCCAGACGCCGCTGGCAATGCAGCGCCTGTTGAATGCGCATGGCATCGAACTCGTGATCCTGCCGGTCACGCTCGGCGGAGCGGTCGACAAAGCCAGGACGTTGCAACCCGCGTAAACGGGCGCCCCCGGGCGCGACGTCCGAGCCTGGTGCGACACTCGCGTGTCGGCGCGATTGTATCTCTTTGAATCTGCTCGCTTACTGCGGCGCAAAATGTGCCGGCTGGGAATGCGCGCATCCCGAACCGTCGCCTTGCGAACCAAGTCTTTGTCATCATTGGCAAAATTGGTTATTGCGGCAGTGCAGCAACCGGGGGCATAGTCGGCACATTGCGAGGCGCCGCCTCGTCCCTGCAAGGAGTTGCAGCAGTGGTTTCAATCGCCTGGTTCCTGCTGTTCGCCGGCGGAGCGCTCTACCTCGCCTACGAACGCGTTTCATTGCGCATGGCGACGCTTGCCTTCGGCGCAGCACTCATCGCGTACACGCTGTTCGGCGGAGCGTCGACGCCCTGGCTCGTGCTGCCCTGGCTCGCATTCGCGGCACTCGCGTTGCTCAACGTCGATGGCCTGCGGCTGCGCTGGTTGACGAAGCCATTCCTCAGGACTTACCGGCGCCTGTTGCCGTCGATGTCCGACACCGAGCGCGAAGCACTCGAAGCCGGCACCGTCTGGTGGGACGGCGAACTCTTCACCGGCCGCCCGGACTGGCAGAAGCTGCTGGCCGCGAAAGCGCCGCGCCTCTCCACCGAGGAGCAGGCGTTCCTCGACGGGCCGTGCGAAGAGCTGTGCCGGATGGTCGACGACTGGGACATCACGCACCGGCGCGCCGACCTGCCGCCGCACATCTGGGAGTTCCTGAAGAAGAAAGGCTTCTTCGCGATGATCATCCCGAAGAGGTATGGCGGCCTCGAGTTCTCCGCCTACGCGCACTCGTGCGTGCTCGTGAAGCTCTCGAGCCGCAGCGCCACCGTTTCCTCGACGGTCGCCGTGCCGAACTCGCTCGGCCCCGCCGAACTGCTGCTGCATTACGGCACCGAGGAACAGAAGAACCATTACCTGCCGCGGCTTGCACGCGGCGACGACATCCCCTGCTTCGCGCTCACGGCGCCGCGCGCGGGCTCGGATGCCGCCTCGATTCCTGACACGGGCGTCGTGTGCAAGGGACTCTACGAGGGCCGCGAGGTGCTGGGCGTGCGCCTCAATTTCTCGAAGCGCTACATCACGCTCGCGCCGGTCGCGACCGTGGTCGGGCTGGCGTTCAAGCTCTACGACCCGGAACGGCTGCTCGGCGGCGAGAAGACGGATTACGGGATCACGTGCGCGCTGATTCCGCGCGACACGCCGGGGCTCACGATCGGCCGGCGCCACTTCCCGCTCAACGTCCCGTTCCAGAACGGGCCGCTCGTGGGCAAGGACGTGTTCGTGCCCGTCGACTTCATCATCGGCGGCCCGAAGCTCGCGGGCCAGGGCTGGCGCATGCTGGTCGAGCAGCTCTCCGTCGGCCGCTGCATCTCGCTGCCCTCGAGCGCGACGGGCGGCTCGAAGGCGGGTATCTACGCGACGGCCGCCTACGCGCGCATCCGCAAGCAGTTCAACCAGCCGGTCGGCAAGTTCGAAGGGGTCGAGGCGGCACTCACCCGCATGGCGGGCGCGACCTACATCATGGATGCCGCGCGCTCGGTGACCGCTGGTGCGATCGACGGCGGCGAGAAGCCGTCCGTGCCTTCCGCGATGCTCAAGTACCACTGCACGGAACTCGGCCGCCAGGTCGCGAACGACGCGATGGACGTGCACGGCGGCAAGGGCATCTGCCTCGGGCCGAAGAACTACCTCGGCCGCGGGTACCAGATCGTGCCGGTCGCGATCACGGTCGAAGGCGCGAACATCCTGACGCGCAGCCTGATGATCCTCGGGCAGGGCGCGATCCGCTGCCACCCCTACGTGCTGCAGGAGATGAACGCCGCGAAGGAGAAGGACAAGCGCAAGAGCCTCGTCGACTTCGATCGCGCGCTGTTCGGTCACATCGGCTACACGCTCTCGAACGCGGCGCGCTCGTTCGTGATGGCGCTGACGCTCGCGCGCTTCTCGCGGGCGCCGGCAGGCACGACGCAGCGCTACTACCAGCACGTCAACAAGTTCAGCGCGCAGTTCGCGTTCGCGACCGACATGGCGATGCTGACGCTCGGCGGTTACCTGAAGCAGAAGGAACACCTGTCGGCACGCCTGGGCGACGTGCTGTCGTCGCTCTACATGGCGTCGATGGTGCTGAAGCACTACGAGAACCAGGGCCGTCCCGAAGCCGACCTGCCGCTCGTCGAGTGGAGCCTGCGCTCGCTGCTCTACAAGGCGCAGGAGCAGCTGCACGGATTCCTGCGCAACTTCCCGAACCGATGGGTGGCGCGCGCCATGCGGCTCGTGATCTTCCCGCGTGGGCGCACGTACTCCGCGCCGAGCGACCGGCTCGGGCGTGCGATCGTCGAACCGTTGATGGTGCCGAGCGAATCGCGCGAACGGCTCGCGGCCGGCATCTACAGGACGCCGGACCCCGGCAATCCGGTCGGCCTGCTGCAGCAGGCGCTCGTCGCCGCGATGACGGCCGAGCCGCTCGAAAAACGCATCCGGGTCGAGGGCGTCAAGACGGGCCGCGTCACCGCGCTCGATCTGCCTGGCCAGATCGAGCAGTCGCTCGCGATCGGCCTGATCACCGCGGCCGAGGCGCAGACGCTGCGCGAGTACGACCGCAAGGTCATGGAGATCATCAACGTCGACGACTTCACGCCCGAGGAACTGATGGCTGGCGTGCAGGAAGTGCCCGCCGGAACGTCGAGCCTGCGGCAGATCGCCTGACTCGGGTCGCCTCTCCCGCGTTTGCGGGAGACGCGCTGTTCGCGGGCCGCTCACCTTGGCAAGCGGGTGTTCACGTCACGCCGGGGCGACGCGGAGCAGGAACTCCAGGACGCAGTCATTGAATTGCCCCGCCGCGCCGAGATTCGAAAGATGCGCGGTCGGGAGTTCCGCGAACTCCGCGCCGCGGATTTCGCTCGCGAGGCCCCGCGCCGCCTCTGGTGTCGGTGCGGGGTCGAACGTGCCACCGATCACGAGCGTGGGCGCCGTGATGCGCGCAAGGTGCGGCCGCTGGTCCATGTCGCGCAGCGCCGCCAGGCAACCGAGATAACCCTCGATCGGTGTTGCCCGCACCTGCGCGTGTATGCGTGCGACGGTCGCGGGATCCGCAACTCGAAACTCCGGCGTGAACCAGCGCTCGAGGACGCCGTCGGCGACGGCCGCCATGCCGTCGCGCTGCACGGTCTCGATGCGAGCCTGGATGAATCCCGACGGACCGAAATACGGTGCCGTGTTGCAGAGCACCAGCCGATCGACCCGGTCCGCCGCGTGTGCGCCGAGCCACTGGCCCACCGTGCCGCCGAGCGACAGCCCGCAGAAATGCACCCGCTCGACCTGCAACGCATCGAGCAGGTGCAGCACGTCCCCGGCAAGATCGGCCAGCCGATAGGAACCGGGCGGTACCGACGAATCACCGTGGCCCCGCATGTCGTAGCGCAGCACGCGGAATTGCCGCGCGAACGGCTCGACCTGCGGCTCCCACATGTCGAGTGCCGCGCCCAGCGAATTGGCGAACACGACGTGCGGCGCACCCGCGGGCCCGTCGCAGCGATAGTGCAGGCGAACACCTGGCAGTTCGACTTGCGGCATGTGCCGAGCATAGCGGCTTTTGCGCTACTCTTGCGCACGTGGAGCCCAACGACGACAACGAATCCGTCCTCTACGAAGTCAATCTCGACGCGGACGCCGACATCGCCGGCCCGTTCGACACCTGGCTGCGCGATCACATCGCGGACATGCTGCAGTTCGGCGGCTTCCTGTCGGCTGAGATCCTCGACGACCCCGCGGCTCTGTCCGGACGCATCCGCCGCATTGTCCAGTACCGCCTGCGCAACCAGGCCGCCCTCGACACGTACCTGCGCGACCACGCGCCGAAGATGCGGGCGCAGGGTGTCACGCGCTTCGGCGACAAGTTCACGACCGAGCGTCGCGTGCTCGCACATCGCGAGGAGTTCATCCGAGGCGCGGTCTCGACCGAGAACTGCCTCAATTGCGGTGAAGTGCTCACGGGCCAGCACTGCTCGCACTGCGGGCAGCGTGCCAGGGTGCGCGTGCTCTCGCTCACGGGGCTGCTGCGCGACCTGCTCGGCGACCTGACCGAGTTCGATTCGCGGATCTGGCGCACGCTGCGGCCGCTCGCATTCAAGCCCGGCATCCTGACCGTCGAGTTCCTGCGCGGAAGGCGTACGTTCTACACGCCGCCATTCCGCATGTACCTCGTGCTGAGCGTGGCGTTCTTCCTCGCCGCATCGTTCAACGCCGATCCGGGCGGCGACCTCAAGTTCGGTTTCGACGGCAAAGGTGGCGCGAGCCTGCAGATCGACGGCGACTCAGCCGACGCGCCCGCGGCCGGCGAGGCGGCGGGCTCGCCGCCGGCCGACGGCAAGGCTCCTCGCGACGCGACCGCCCGAGACGTCCGCGCCGTCCACCGGACGACACCACGACGCCTGCGGCGAGCGCCACACCGCCCGGCACAACGGCGGCACCCCCCATCGACGCGGATGTTGAAAAGGTCATCAACCAGGTCGTGAAGCGCCTGCCGAAGGACGAGCAGGCGAATGCGCGCCGGGAAATGGAGGCGGAATTCCGGCAGATGTCACCCGCGGAACTCGCGCCGGTGAAACGCCTCATCGCGGATCCCTGCAGCGAAGACAGCTTGAAGGTAGACATCGGCCCGACCGGCGAGAAGTACGAGCCGCGGCTGCGCGAGGCCTGCCGCAAGATCGTGGCGGACTCGAAGTCGTTCGGGCGCGCCGTGTACGACAACATCCCGAAGATGATGTTCTTCTTCCTGCCGCTGATGGCGGGGCTGATGTTCGTGCTGTATCTGGGCTCTGGACGCTATTACGTCGAGCACCTGCTCTTCTTCGTGCATTACCACGCGTTCTTCTTCCTGGGCGGGCTGGCGATCATCGTCCTGGACCGGCTCGCGGCTGCCTTTGGCGACTTCGCAGCCGCCTCCTGGCTGCGCAGCGCCGAGAGCGTGCTCACGACGGTGTTCGCGTTCTACGTGCCCTATTACCTCTACCGCGCGATGCGACGGGTCTACGGCCAGGGGCGCGTGGTCACGCTGATCAAGTTCACGCTGCTCGGCGTCGGTTACCTGTTCTTCCTGACGCTCACGGTCCTGGGCCTGGTCTTCTATACGGCGCTGACGCTGTAGCCTTCCGCCAGGCAGTGACCGACGTGACGGCCGAACGACGCATCCTGCATGTCGACATGGACGCCTTCTATGCGTCGGTCGAACAACGGGATCGCCCGGAACTGCGCGGCAAGCCGGTCATCGTGGGCGGCGGCGGCGCACGCGGCGTCGTGGCCGCGGCGAGCTACGAAGTGCGCCGGTTCGGCGTGCATTCCGCGATGCCGACGCGCGAGGCCATGCGGCGCTGCCCGGAGGCGATCTGCGTGCCGCCGCGCATCGGGCACTACGCCGCGGTGTCGAAGCAGATCTTCGCGGTGTTCCACGAGTTCACGCCGCTCGTCGAGGGGCTGTCGCTGGACGAGGCGTTCCTCGACGTCACGGCGAGCACCGGCGCGCTCGGCAGCGCGGAGCACATCGCGCGCGAGATCAAGCGCCTGATCCGCGCGCGCACGGAACTCACCGCGAGCGTCGGCGTCGCGCCCAACAAGCTCGTTGCCAAGATCGCGTCCGACCTCCGCAAGCCCGACGGGCTGGTGATCGTGCCGCAGGACGCGATCCGCGACCTGCTCGACCCATTGCCCGTGCGCAAGCTCTTCGGGCTGGGGCCGAAGACCGTGCCGAAAGTCGAGGCCCTCGGCATCCGCACGCTCGGCGAGCTGCGGTTGGCCTCCGCGTCGCGTCTGCGCCCGGTGTTCGGCCGCTACACCGAGCGCGTGCAGCAGCGCGCGGCCGGCATCGACGACCGCCCGGTGATCGCAGACGTCGACGAGAAACAGATCAGCGCAGAGGAAACGTTCGCGACGGACATCGCCGACCGTGGCCGGTTGCAATCCGAGATCGCGCGCCTGGCGGACAAGGCCTGCGGGCGCCTGCGTGCCGGCAAACTCGTTGCGGGGTGCGTGATCGTGAAGATCCGCCGCGGCGATTTCACGACCTACACGCGGCAGCGGCAGGTCGAACCGCCCACGTGCGAGACGCGCGTCGTGTCGCGCGTCGCGGCGGAACTGCTCGACGGCTGGCTGCGCGTGCAGCCCGGTGCGGCGCTGCGCCTGCTCGGCGTCGGCGTGTCGGATCTCCTGGAGGACGTCCAGGCGGATCTGTTCGCCGCGCCGGAATCCACGCGCAACCAGCAACTCGACGCGGCGGTGGATGAGATTCGCAGCCGCTACGGCGCCGTGGCAGTGCGACCGGCGAGCACGATCAGGAAGCCGCGGCAGTAATCGCCATTCGCGCGCGGCCGGATTGGACCGGCACCATCCGCCCGACGCCGACGTTCACGGGCGCCGATTCGTGGGAAATGCCTCTGGTGGCAGTTCCCTGATGGTCTGCCGTGTACCGGCAAAATGCCGTTGCACGGCGCGGTCGGCGGCGGCGACGTCCTGGCTCGCGACCGCGTCGGCGATCCGGGCGTAACCCGCAGCATGGCGCGCCCGCTGGCGCTCGCTCTGGATCCTCTCGATCTGGGCGCGGAACAGGTCGGTCCTCGACAAGGGCATGACCCGGGCGAGTTCCATATTCCCGCCGATGTCGAGCAGGGTGTCGTAGAAGTGGCGTCGTTGCTCCATGTACTGCGCACGACTGTGGTTACGGCTTGCGCTTTCGATGCTGGCGGCGGCCGCCTTGATGCGTCGACGCTGCTCGTTCGAGTCGCATTTCCCGGCAGCGAGCCGGGCGGCGAGTCGCGCAAGCGGTTCGAGCGTCTCGAGGAGGTCGAGCGTGGCACGAACGTCGAGCGTGCTGATGTACGCGCCCCTGAAGCGATGCAGCGTCACGATGCCGGCGGCCGAGAGGTGTCGCAGCGCCTCGCGCAGCGATCCCCTGCTGATGCCCAGGCGCAGGGTCAGGGTCGATTCGGGCAGGTGCTGGTCGGGCACGAACACGCCGGATCGGATGCCGCTCGTAATGGCTGCCGCCACGCGGTCGGTGACGCTGTCCGTGTCCACCGCCGTCGCGGACGCCTTTGAGTTGCGGGCTGGCTGGCGAACGGCCTTTTTCCGGACTTTGGTCGTGCCTGTGGTCATTGCGAGCTGATGATCGTAACCAGGGGCGTATCGTACTCGACCAGCGTTCCATGCGCGGCGAGCAATTCGCCGACGACACCGGAATGCGGGCTCACGACCTCGACGATCTCGCCCAGCACCCCGAGTCGGCAGATCACCGTGCCGACCTCGACCTCGCTCTGCGCAGCCAGGATCTCGATGACCGAGGCGACGTGCGGCGCGCGAATCATGCGGCCCGTGATCGCACCGGCCTCGGGTTCGGCGCCAGGCGCCGCGTTGGCCTGGGTCGCGACGTCACGCAGAAATATGGGATTCGGCCCGCCGCCGTGCCGGGCGATGAAGATCTCGCCGTTCGGCGTGCGGACGTGGAGGTCGCCCCATTGCGATCGCTGCAGCAGGCCGAGCAACACCCGCGCGTCGTTGACGACGGAGCGCACGTCCATCATCGGCGTCATTCCTCCCGGGCGCGACCCATGATCCTGAGCAGGTCCTCGTGCAGCTCGAACCACACGGTGTGATAGCTCTCGCGCCGGACGTCGCTGACCCACTCCCGGTCACCGTCTTCCGCGGCCTCCAGGGCAGCCAGCAGTTTCTGCGCGTAAATGCGCATGCGCGGCAGCGGACCGGCGAGCGCCTGCAGGACCGATTCGACCTGCTCGTGGACGTTGGCCAGCCGGTCCACGATGGCGTCGTCGTGGGCCGCGTCGGTGTGGTCGTTCGCAACCCGCTCGCCGGCCACTTCGACCGTCTGCCAGTCCGTGATGACCTGCTTCAGCGTGCGGTTGATGCGCTCGAAGGTCTCGTAGGCGGCGACGAACCGGGCGTTTGCCCGCAGCGGCGCAAAGTGCAGGCTGTAGCGGCCCTCGAGCGCGAGGCGCGCGAGCGGTGTGAGCGCGTACCCGCCCTTGGCCTCGATGGCGCGGCCACTCGCGACCGCTTCCGCCAGCACGGCTCGAACCTTCGGCTCGTCGACGCCCACGAGCGCGGCGATCACCGGTGCGGCAGCGTGACGCTTGACGGCGAGACCGTGGACACGATGTCCCTGTCGTTCATGCATCGCTCCCCCGCAGCGCCGAGCAGCCAGATCCGCGCGACGCGTTCGACGCCACGCTGGTAGTCCTCCGTCGTCTTCGCCGCCGCGCTGCTCTCGACCATCAGCCGATCGCCGTCCTTGATGCCCGCGACCTTCGCATTCATGACGCAGGGAATGTTGTACTCGCGCGTCAGGATGCCGAGGTGCGAGCGCACGGTGCCGCCGCGCAGATGACGCCGGCGAACTGCTCGATGATCGGCGCGGTGAGCGTGCCGCCGAGTCGTCGATCACGGCGATCGTGCCGCGGGACACCTTCCGCGAGGTAGGACGAGCGACGCGCCCGTTGGAAGTGGATGGAGCGGCGATGCGACGACATCCTTCTCGTGGCGCACCACGTTGTCCTGGACCCTGGCACGGCGCGGCCGTCGGGCTCGACCTCGCCCTGCGGCGCGTCCGGGTGCGCGAAACCGTCGTTGGCCGCCCGTCACCGCGGCGCGGGACGTCAGCGCCTGGGCCGCTCGTCCACCGAGATGACGGCCGACGAGCGAAGCCGGTAACCGCGTCGAGGATGCGCCGCTCGACGTGCCGAGGGTTCCAGTGCCGATCAGGCGGTCGGAGCCACCAGAAGCGGAAGTCGGCCACGACAGCCCCGATTGGCGCAATTTCGCGTGCGACCGATCCTGCATGAGGATCGCATCGCCTCGACGATGGTGTGGCCGGCGCGGTCCCGGTGACGACCGGATCGATGGGTGCATTCGCCTGCATCGCCTCCACCTGCCCGTTGACCTTACTAGTGCCCGAACAGGTGTGGTTGTCAAGCGCGAGGGCAAGATGTGTCCGACAATATCATTGACTAACGGGCGGCGCGGCTGAGCAAGTGGCACCGTACGGCGACCTGCCGGTGGACAGAACGTGACCGAAACACGCCGACCCGGTGCTGATCGTCAACGACAACGGCATCGACGCCCCCGGCGTCGTCCTGCTGGAGAAATCGTCCGGCGTCACGGACGACTATCGGTCGTCGCACCGACGAAGAACGATTGGGCGCCTGTCACTCGTGTCCATGTCGGACCCGAACCGCCTGCGGGGCCGGTGACGCGTCTATCGCGCCAAGGGCACGTCGACCCGACTGGCGATGCTCAGCATCGACGAGCTGACCACGAACCGCCGGGCGGACCTGCTGCTCAGCGGCATCAACCGGGTCCGAACCTCGCCGAGGACATCACCTATTCCGGCACCGCCTCCGCCGCCATCGAGGGCGTCATGCTCGGCATCGCGTCCGTGGCGCTGAGCCAGATCATCCGCTACCAGAGCGAAATCCACTGGGACACGTCGCGTAGCCTACGCGCCGATCGTGATTCGCAAACTGCTCGGCATGCGCTGGCGGCCGGGCACCGTTCATCAACGTCAACTTCCCGAACTGCCCGCCCGACGCCGTGAAGGGCGTCCGCGTCACGCGGCAGGGCATGCGGCCGACCGGCGCGTTCCTGCCGGTGCGCCGGGTCGACGAACGCCACGTGCCGTACTACTGGATCAAGGCCGCGTTTCCCGACGGGGGTCACGAGCCGGCAACGACCTGCAGGCCGTGCTCGACGACGAGGTGTCGATCACGCCGCTGCAGGTGGAATGACCGCGCATGCGCTGGTGCCCGAGTTGGAACCTTGTTCCGGCGAGCCGGCTAGTCGCGGCGCAGGATGGTGATGGCGGAGAGCCCGTCCTCGACGCCGTAGAACCCGCCCGAGTTCTCGGCCAGCGCGATCCGCGCGCCCTCGACCTGCCGCGGCCCGGCGTCGCCGCGCAGCTGCAGGCACCAGCTCGTGGATCTGCCCGAGCCCGGTGGCGCCGAGCGGATGCCCTTTCGACACCAGCCCGCCCGAGACGTTGACCGGGACCCGCCCGCCGAGCGACGTCTCGCCGCGCTCGGCGCACCAGCCGCCGTGGCCGGGGCGCACAGGCCGAGCGCTTCGCACCTGCACGATCTCGCCCGACGAACTGGCGTCGTGCACTTCCGCGACGTCGACGTCGTCCGGCCCGACGCCGGCCTTTTCGTAGGCACGGGCGACGTCAGCCGGCGTGACGTGATGGGCATAGTCGTCCGGGCGCACGGTCGCGGCCGCTCTGCGACTCGGCGGCCAGTACGCGCACCGGCCGCGCCTGCGGGTGGCGGTCCGTGAATCTCGTCCGCGCAGACGATCGCCGCGGCGGCGCCGTCGCTGATCGGCGCGCACATCGGCACGGTCAGCGGCCACGCGACGAGCGGCGCCGCCAGCACCTCCTCGATGCTCATGACGTCGCGATACTGCGCGAGCGGGTTGTGCACCGAGTGCGCGTGGTTCTTCGCCGCGACGGCGGCGATCTGCCGCGGCGTCGTGCCGTAGGTCGCCATGTGCAGGCGGGCCTGCGCGGCGTAGGCGTCCATCATGATGTTGGGCCCGGCCCCTCCGCGCCGTGCGGTCGCCGGCGCCAGCATGCCGCGGGTGCGATCGAGATAGGCCCGGGCCTCCTCCGCGTCGCGCGGCTGCTGGAAGACGGCGAACCGTTTCGCGCGGTCCGCGCTGTAGAGCTTCTCGACGCCGACGACCAGCACCACGTCCGCGAGACCGGCCCGCACGTAGTCGACCGCGACGTGCAGGCCGATCGTCGAGCTGGCGCACGCCGCCTCGACGTGCATCACGCGGACGCCCTCGATGCCGAGCGGGCGCAGCGCGTACTCGCCCGGGATCGACATCTCCTGCGAGAAGAAGCCCTGGATGACGTTGGCGTAGATCGCCATGCCGAGGTCGGCGGCCTGCAGGCCCGGAGTCGGCCAGGGCCGCCGTGACGGCTCGCGCGCGCAAGTTCGTGTGGGTCCGCTCGGTGTGACGGCCGAACAGCGTCATCCCGACACCGAGGATGCGGCGCCGCGCATCAGATCGCCCGTCCCGCGCCGGTCCAGAACGGCTTGCGCAACTCCGCGCGCGAGACCTTGCCGGCATTGGTGCGCGGCAGGCTCGTGCACGAACTCGACGCGCTTCGGTGCCTTCGACCGGGCCCGAGCAGGTCGCGCGCGTACGTCACCAGCGACTCGGGCGTGCATCGGCCGCCGGGGCGCGCTCGACGAACGCCACCACCGCTTCGCCCCATTTCTCGTCGGGCACGCCGATCACGCCGCAGTCCTGCACGTCCGGGATGCGCGAGCAAGCGCCTTCTCGACCTCGGCCGGGTACACGTTGAAGCCGCCCGAGATGATCATGTCCTTCTTGCGATCGACGACGTAGAACCAGCCGTCCGCGTCGCGCACGCCGACATCGCCGGTATGGTGCCAGCCGAAGCGCGACACCTGCGCGGTCGCCTCGGGATCCTTGTAGTAGCCGGCCATCACCAGCGGACCGCGCACCACGATCTCGCCGCGCTCGCCCGGGCGGCAGGACGTTGCCGTCGTCGTCCATGATCTCGACGATCGACAGCAGGTTGGGCCGGCCGCAACTGCCGGGTGCGCAAGGCGGCCGTCGGGCGCAAGATGCTCGTGCGGCGGCATCGCCGTGACGCACATGGGCGCCTCTGTCTGGCCGAAGCTCGCGTTCATCACCGGCCCGAGCACCTCATCGCTTCGTTGAGCCGGTCGAGGGACATCGGCGCGCCGGCGTAGGAGAGGTACTCGAGCGACGAGAGGTCGGCGGTGCGCGCGCGCGGCTCCGCGAGCAGCATGTACACGGCGGTCGGCGGCAGGAACAGGTATGTCACGCGGTGGACGCTCGATCGCGTCGATCACCGCGGGCGGCTCGAACTTCGGCAGGATCGACCACGGTGCCGCCGAGCGCCATGCTCGCGAGCGCGAGCGGCCCGGCCGCGTGGGTCATCGGCGCGGCGACGAGGTTCGACGGGCGGCGTCTTCATCGGCATCGACGCCACGAGACTCGACACCAGGGCCTGCCAGTTGCCGTGCGTCAGCATGACGCCCTTGGAGCGGCCCGTCGTGCCGCCCGTGTTCGCAAGGAATGGCCAGCTCGTCGCTCGCGCCGGCCCGGCGCTGCGGCGCATGCCCGGTCCTGCGGCGATCCATCCTCCAGATAGAAGTCGGCCTCGGGAAAGGCCGATCGAGCGCGACGTAGCGGCGGATGCGCGGGCACTCGCGTCGCAACGCGGGATGCGTCGGCGGACTCGGAATGGACGAACACCGTGTCGAGGTCGAGCAGGTCGAACAGGTAGGCGTTCTCGGCGACCCCGGAACGATTGTTCGCCATCACCCACACGCCGTCCGCGCGCAGGATGCCGAGGATGGCCTCGAACGCGATCAGCGCGTTGCCGCTCAGCACGCCGGCATGCGCACCCGACCGAACCGTCCGCGGATCAGCAGGTGCGCGACGGCGTGGCTGCGCGCCGACGCCGCGTCATAAGTCAGCTCGGCCCCGTCGGCAATCATGCAGGGCCGGTCGTGCGCGATGCGCGGCCCCGATCGAAGTAGTCGATCATCCGCATCGGATCAGCGCCGCAAGGTCAGGTCGAGCTCGCTGGAGCGCAATTGCACCAGCGGCGACGTGGCCATCTTCATCAGCGCTGCACGCGCTCGAACTGCGGCGACGACAGCATCGGGTAGTCGCGACGGCACCGGCCCGGCGCGCGCATCTTCTCCAGGTCCGCGGCCGGCACCAGCGCCTTCAGGATCAGCTCATCGTCGTCTTCGCTGGTGCCATGCCGGCGGCGCAGCTCCGCGATGTCGGGCTGCTCCGGCGGATTCGCCAGGATTTCCTTCGTCCGCGGCATCGACATGATCCGGTCGAGCACGTTGGCGTCGATCGGCGCGACCGGTATCGCCGTAGAAGCCGGCGGCGTACTGGATGACTTCGTCGGGCACGACGGAGATCGCTTGCCCGTCACGATGTTGAGCACGGCCAGCGTTCCGACCAGCTGCGCGAACGGTGTCGCCATGCCGGGATAGCCAGTTCGCGGCGCACCGTCGCCACTTCGGCGAGCACGTCGGGCATCCGGTCCGAGCATGTTCTGCTGCACCAGCTGCGTGCGCAGCGTGCCCATCATGCCGCCGGGATCTGGTGGCGCGGCGCGGTGACGTCGTATTCGAAGTGCTGGTTGACCAGGTAACCGGCCGCCTTGCCGACGCGTTCGAAATGATCGGCAACGAACAGCAGCGACGTGTCGATGTCGTGGGTGTGCCCCATGATCTCGATGTTGCGCGTCATGATCTCGATCGAGGGCACGGACGGCCCGTTGGCCATCGGGCGCACCGCCGTGTGCAGCACGGTCACGCCGAAATCGATCGCGTCCATGTAGGTCTTGGCGGACTGGCCCAGCATGTTGTTGGCGTGCATCTCGATCGGCTTGCCGTGCGCCTTGGCGACGATCGCGGGCAGCAGTGTCGAGATGCGCTGGCGGTCGAGCACGCCGCCGGTGTCGTACAGCAGCAGGCTGTCGACCTCGGGCAGTGCCGAAGCTTGTCGGCCTTGTCGGCGTAGTAGGCGTCGTCGTGGACCGGCGACAGCGTGAACAGCATCGTGCCGGCGACCTTGCAGTCGAACGTCTTCGCCAGCTTCGCGAGCCGGTGCATCTTCTCGACGTTGAACAGCACGTCGTAGATCCACCAGCTGCGGATGCCGTGCACGCACAGTCGCGTCATCCACAGGTCCATCAGCGAGTCCGGCGTGAAGCCGAACGTCACCGAGCCGTTCGGAGCGGATGCCGCCCGCGAGCGGCGTATTGCGCATCGCGCCGACGAGCAGGTCGAGGCCGGCCCACGGGTCCTCGCGGCACTGGCGGATCGAGCACTTCGAACAGCGACGATCCGGCGAGGCTGATGGTCGTGTAGCCGGTCCGGTCGATGATGGGCGCGACGGGCAGGGCCATGCCGGCCTGCATGCGCATGCCCCAGAGGCTTTGCTGGCCATCGCGCATCGTCTCGTCGAGAAATCGAATGTGAGCCATGAGGCCTCCAGCTGGAAACGTCGGCCCGGGGCCGTACGACCGGCGCTCAGTCCGGGATCAATTCGAACAGCGGCTGATCCGCTTCGACCATCTGGCCGTCCACGGCCAGCACCGCGTGGATGCGACCGACCATCGGCGCGCGAACGCGGTGAACAGCTTCATGACCTCGACGAGGCACAATTCGGTATCCGTCGTGACCTGCGACCCGACCTCGACGTAGACCGGGGCGCCCGGCTTCGGCGCGCGATAGAACGTGCCCATGTACGGCGCGCGCACCACGATGACGCCGTCGGGCGCCTGGTCGACGCGTTGCGCAACCGGCGCGCGCCCGCAGATGCCACCTTGCTCGCGGGGCGACTGGGCGCGCACGATCTCGGTCACCGCCGCGTCGCCGGAACGAGGCCCTTCGCGTCCGGATCGGTCGACAGATAGATCTCGAACTCGTCGCAGCGCACGTGCAGTTCGCGCATCCCGGAGGCCCCGAACTCGGCGATCAGGGCCTCCACCTCGTCGAGTCGCTTCGGGTGGGTCATCTCGATGCTGCCCGGCGCATTTCGACGTCGGCCCGCGTCAGGCCGGCGCCGGCGCCGCGCAGCGCGCGACGATTCCTGCTCGAGCTTGTAGAGCGCATCGACCTGCGGCGACTCGCGACGTCCGCTGACGCTGGTGTCGCAGAGGAACCGATACGGCTCGGCCATCTGCGCCGGCACGAAACTCGCGGGCGCGCGCGTTGTAGTCCGCCAGCGTCATGCGCCGGCCGTCGTGACGTAGCGATCGATCTTGTCGCCGAGGTGCTGACGCCGCCTGCGATCGGACCGGGCCCCTCGCCGCCGCCTTCCGTCAGCACTGCATACGGGATGTGCGAGAGGTAGCGCACCGGCCGATTGTTGTGCTGCATCATCGCGTACTCGTGCAGCTGCTGGGTCGGCAGGCTGACGAGGCCGACCATCTCGCCGAGGAAATCGCGCCGAAATCGTCGTTGAGCAGCGGGCGGAAGCGGGCGGCGCGCTCGTCGATCATCATCCAGTCGTCGACGTCATAGACGCCCGGCGACGTGGGCGAAGTCCTTGATCAGCGAGAAGTACACGAGCGCGCCGGCGTCCATCATCTGGTCGCGCGACCAGCCCGCCATGCGCTTCCAGAGCGCGACGGTCGCCACGCGGAACTTCTCGGTCAGCGACTCGAACGTCGCCGCAAGTTCGTCGGCCGAGCCCATGCCGACCGGGACGTGGCCTTCGGACAGCACGTCGGAGGTGTAGAGGCCGATGCCGGTCGAGCTTCTCGGCGACGAACTCGGGGCGCGACTCGAAGCTGCCCCAGTCGTCCATCAGGTAGAAGTGGCAGTCCGTCGACCTCCATGGTCACCGTGAGGTTGTTGTACGGAATGTCGTCGGCGACGCCGTCGAGCCACGGGAAGTCGCCCTGGCTAGGTCCGAGAAGTCGCGGATGATCAGTTCGCGATTGTCCGCCAGCCGGTACGGCCCGGAGTTGTTGAGGGTGCAGCGACTTTCGCAGGACACCAGGAACCCGAACTGCGAGACGGTCGCGAGGAACGACTGCGCGGCGCGGTGCAGGCGGTCGCCGGCGGCGCAGGGGTGCAGGTCGGCGTGGAAACGCTGCACGCGGCGTTCCGGCAGCAGCTGCACGCGCTGGCCGAATTCGCGCGCGTTCAGGTGGCCGTCCTCGCGCTGCTGCGACAGCTTGAAGCGGCGCCAGAAGTCCATGACGTACGCGACGTCCTCGGCGGCGTCCTCGGGACGCAGCATGCCGAAGTTGATCAGCATCTCGCGGCCGATCAGGTAGAACGTCGGCAGGGCCCAGCCGGGCAGGTTGCCGAACTTGCCGCCCATCGCGCGGGCGCGATCGCCGATCTCCTCGGCCTTCAGCCGCGACTCGACTTTGCGCAGCAGCGCCGGGTAGCGATAGAAGCAGCACAGGTACGACAGCAGCATGTAGGACGGCACGGGGAACAGCTTCGATTCCTGCACCGTGCGCGTCACGCACAGCCAGTACGTGTCGTCGCCGATCGTCTGGATCGCGTTGTTGGCTTCGAGCAGTCGTGGGTAGTCGAGCATGATGTCTGTCGCCTCGGTCAGGTGTCGATCAGGGCGCCCCTGCGCTGCCTGGAAGTGCTGTTCGATGCGCGATCAGCCGAGCGGCACCTGGGTCGGCTGGCCGGTGGCCGCCGTCACGCCGCCGTCCGCGACCATGATCGTGCCGTGACAGTAACTCGCTTCGTCGGACGCGAGGAACGCGACGATCGCCGCCATCTCATCCGGCCGGCCGACGCGCTGCGCCGGAATGGTCCTTGCACCACTTCTCCAGGAATCCTCCGGCAGCGTCTTGAAGATCTCCGTCGCCGGCGTATCGATGAGCCCCGGGCACAGTGCGTTGATGCGGATGTTCTCGCGCGCGTGAAACACGGCCATCGCCCGCGTGAGGTTGATGACGGCGCCCTTCTGCGCGCAGTAAGACGGATAGGCGCCGTCGCCCGCAAGCCCCGAGATCGACGCGATGTTGACGATGACTCCGCCGCCCTGCCTGCGCATGTGCGGAATTGCCGCGCGGCTGGCGAAGAACACGGAGTCCAGGTTGACGGCGGTGCTGCGCCGCCACTCCGCGGTGCTGTGCTCCGAGATCGGGCCCACCGCGGCCTTCGCCGCGTTGTTCACCAGCACGTCGATCCGGCCGAAGCGCTTGCGCGCCTCCGCGACGAGCGCCTCCACGTCCGCTTCCTCGCCCACGTCGGCGCGCATGAAGTGCGCGTTCGGGCTCGCGAAGCGGCGCTCGCGCCGCTGCGCCCGACTCGCGCGTTCGTCCCGCAGAACAGCACCTTCGCGCCTTCGTCGACGAAGCGACGGACGATGGCCTCGCCGATGCCCGCCGAGCCACCGGTCACGATGCAAGCCTTGTCCTGCAGGCGTCCGTTCATGCCGTTCTCCGGTGATTCACTTGTCGGAGCCGTTCGGAGTGCTTGTCCCAGCGCGAGATCTCGAGCTTGCTCTTGATGCCGAGCGGCTCGTAGTCGCCGAGGATCGCCTGCTCGAAGACGCCGACCGACGTCTCCTGCGTACCGTCCGGATTCTCCAGCGTCAGCTTCGAGAGCATCTGCACGTGGAAGTTCTCGAGCGACTGCGGATCGAGGTCCGCGACGGTGAAGTCCTCGCGCGCGACGTGCAGGGGCTTGTCCGTGGTAACGGCCGTGGAACCACTCCGGATGGAAGTAGCCGATGCCCTTCATCTGGAACCGCATGAACGGCTCGAGCGTCACCTTGTAGGTGTCCTTGCCGTAGTTGACCGTCAGCCGGCCCCACTCGGGCCAGAGCGTGCCCTTCTGCAACCGCGTCTCCATGTGCGCATCGCTGGTCTCGCGGAACTTCTCCGGGCCGACGCCGTCCAGGCAGAGCACGGACTTCTTGTTCCACGCGAAGCCGTCGGGATCCGCGGCGACGTGGAAGAACAGGCTCTTCGTGGCGAAGTTGAGCGGCGTCCACTGCCAGAAATAGCCCTGCGGTCCCGGCGGCACGCACGGGTTGCGGATCGGAGATGCCGATCGGCCGGACACCCCAGGAACGATCGCGAGTGCCGATCGCACGCGGACTCAGGTCGTGCCGCTTGCCGTCGACCTTGATCCAGCCGCTCCAGCGCCCGTTCTGCGTCAGCCGGGTGATGTCGAGGAAGGCGCGCGTGCCGACGCGGCGCGTGAAGCGCGGCTCCTCGATCGGGAACACGCGGCCCTCGATCGTGAGGTCGGCGGCGATGCCTTCGTGCTCCGCGACGACGTACCGCAGCTTCCACAGCGGCTTGACGACCTCGAGCCGCAGCGGCCCGACGGACGTGTCCATGCGCTCCATGTTCAGGACACGCGAGCCGCGGAGGCAGTGCTGCTTGCCGTCGACCAGCACGGTGAGCGCCGTGTCGAGGATGTTCAGGTGCGGGTAGCAACCCATGCCGATCGCCCAGAACAGCGAGCCGTCGGGCTCGAAGCCGTTGAACCAGTAGCGCTCGTAGAAGTTGCGGTCCGTGCCGGAGTAGGCGATCGGATCGGGCGTCTGGTGGAGCGGGTAGTCGTCGCCCTGGGTCAGCATCGATGCCTCCGTTGCGTGGGACGTCGGATCGCGAGTTCAGAAGTTCGCGGACGAGAACCGGCGTCGCGCGACGGACGCGCGCAACTCGCCCCAGATCGCCGCCTCCAGCGCCCGGGCGTCCGCCCCCGCGCACTCTTCGACCCGTGCATGGGCGTCGGTGAGGCTGCGGCGCAGCGCGTCGTTGGCCGCGTCGAGCCTGCTGATGCGCAGGTCGGCATCGTCGCCCGCAGCCGCGGCATCCAGGGACTCGTCGCCGAGGACGGCAGCGGCGCGGCGCAGGATGACGCGGATCGCGGCGTTCTCCTCGACCAGGCGACTCGCGGCGCGGTCCCATTCCTCGGACATCATCTGCAGCATCGCGCCGATCATCCCGGCATTGCCCGCGCTGAAGCCCTCGAGCTTCGGCGCAATTTCCTGGCCTCATTCGCGTGGCGAGAAACGCGGCCACGGGTGCGACGGGTGGTTTCATAGCTTGCCCATCAGTTCGAGAACGGCACGGTCCTGGGAGTTGCGCAGCCACCACGCGGCGTAGGGCATGATGACGTCCTGGTTGGCGCCCGACTCCCACACGTGCGCCATCGTCGCCCAGATCGCCTGCGCCTTGACGCAGGCGAACAACTCCCACCAGAGCAGCGCCTGCGGCTCGGCGCGCAGGCCGCTCGCCTTCTCCCAGGTCGACACGGCCACTTCCTTCGGGGCGACGCCGCTGCGGCGGTCGTCCTTCCCGAACGAGAACGTGCGCGTGATGCTCCACGCGAGGTCCTCGAGCGGATCGCCGAGGTGCCCCATCTCCCAGTCGAGCACGGCGCGGACGTTGCCTTCGTCGTCGTACAGGACGTTGCCGGCGCGGAAGTCGCCGTGCACCGACGCTGAGCTTCTGCGCGACCGGATGGTTGCGGCGCAGGAAACGGATGGCCGCGCGAGTGATCGGCTCGGCGCCGACGTCGTTCTCGTCGAGCTTCGCCACCCAGGAACTCGAGCTCCTGGCGCGCCGTCGAATCGACCGTCGCCGGGGGCACGAGTGGCCGATGCTCAGCTTGCCGACGTCGATCGCCGCGAGCTTGCCCATGTAGCCCCACAGCTGTTCCGCGAGGCGGGGCAATCGCGGCCGCCACTCGGGGTTCTGGATCTGGTACTCGCTGTTGTGGAAGCCGCGCAGGTCCTCGGCGAGCGAGATCGCGCCGTCGAAATGCGCCGGGTCTTCCTCGAGCAGGATCATCCTGGGCACCGGGATCCCGTGGCCGTAGATCGCGCGATAGCACTCGTACTCGTGGCGTCGGTCGCTGTCGACGTTGCTCGCGGCGGGTCACGCCGCAGGATCAGGCGCACCGTCTCGCGCTGGCCGCCCGATGCCGCGGTGCGAGAGGTCGAAGCGGTAGGTCTCGCGCGAGGCGCCGAGCGGCAGGCGATGCAGCCCGTGGATCCGGATCTCGCGCCACTCGGGCACCCGGTCGGCGAGGTAGTCGGCCAGACGGTTTCCGTGATCGGCTTCATTGGTGCGTCTGGCAGTTGCCGCGACCCGCATCACGCCCGCGCCGTCCACCCACCGTGGTCGCGCGGCCGGCCTTCGACGGACAGTCGCCGGGCGGCGCCGGTTCGCGTCGACGCGGATCCGCCGGTCAAATTGTCTAACTATTTTGCCCGACGATAAGCGCACGCCGCGAAGCGACGTCAAGCAACTCGCGGCCGGACGCGCGTGCCCGTTTCAGCGCGCGAGGTAGCCGCCGTCCACGCGCGTGAAACGAGCCGGTGACGAAAGACGCCGCGGACGAACTGAGCCACAGGACCAGTCTGCGACTTCCTGCGGCCTGGCCATGCGCCCAGGGCGACCGGCGCGCAGCGCCGCGTCCTCGACCGGATCGACGCGGTGCTTCTCGGTCATCGCCGTCAGCATGAATCCGGGCCCGACTGCGTTGACGCGGACGCCCTGCGTCGCGTATTCGAGCGACGCCGAGACGCGTGAGGCCGAGATCACGCCGTGCTTGCGCCGCGACGTACGCGGGCGCCGTGGCGAAGCCGACCTGCCCGAGGGCGGACGCGATGTTGACGATGGCGCCGCCCTCGCCGCTTTGCAGCATCGCCGGGATCTGGTGCTTCATGCAGTAGAACGTGCCGCTCAGATTGGTCGCGATCACCTCTTCCAGCCTTCGATGCCGTACTCCGCCGTCGGATTGCCTTCGCCGCCGATGCCGGCGTCGTTGCAGGCGACGTCGAGCCGGCGAAATCGGGCAACGCCGCGACGACGATCCGGCGGCACTGCTCCGGGTCGGTGACGTCGGCCGCGACGAACACGGCCTCCGTACCGGCCTCGCCAACGCGGGCGACGGCCTCGCCGGCACCGGTCTTCGAGTCGGCGAACACCAGGCCCGCGCCTTCCCGTGCGTACGCCTCGGCTACCGCGAGGCCGATGCCCGCCGCCGCGCCGGTGACCAACGCGACCTTCCCCGTCAGGCTGCCCATGCGCCGTCTCCTCGCCGAAGTGATCGACGTGTTGCGTCATTCCTCCGGGCCTGCCGCCGCGCCATGACACGGCGGACTCACCTGGCGGTCCGTGCACCGTCGATGACGTACACGCCGCCCGAGCAGTAGCTGCTCTCGTCGCTCGCGAGGAACAGCACCAGATCGGCGACTTCCTCCGGCGTGCCGTCACGGCCGGCCGGGATGATGCGAGAATCGCCTGCTTGACCTCGTGCGCCAGCGCCCGGCGCGAACCCCTCCTCGAGCGACTGCATCATGCGACCCTCGATCGGCGACGGGTCGACCGTGTTCACGCGGATATCGCTGCGGCGCACCCTCGAGCGTGGCGACCGCATCAGACCGATGACCGCGTGCTTGCTGGCGACGTACGCTGAACACCGTTCGCGCCGCGAGCCGAAATTCGAGGACATCATACCACGATGCCGCCGGCGCGCCTGGCACGCGCGGCATGCCGAATTTCAGCCGAGGAAGACGCGGTTGACGTTCACCGGCACGTCACCCGCTGATACGTCTGAGCCGGGTAGTCGGCGATGTCCTTGACGACGCCCTCGACGCCCGCATTGCAGACCGCACGTCGAGCGCCGCCGGTAAGCGTTGCTCGGCCTCCGGCACATAACGGGCCGAGTCGGCGGTCGCGATACGTCGGCGACGACGTAGGTCGCGGTGGCGCCGAGTTCCGGCAGGCGTGCGTGCGAGCGCTCGCGTTCGTCGAGATCGACGAGCACGACACGCGCGCGCCTTCAACCCACAACGACGCTCGCCATCGCGCGTCCCAGCGTCCCGGAGCCGCCGGTGATCACGGCGGACTCGCCGTGCAGGCGGCCGGCGTCACGCGCGACCCCTCGCCCGACGTGCGCTACCCGCGGGCCCAGCTCACGACTGCTGCCAGCGGCCGGGCCGGCGGCGTCTGCCCGATCTCCTCGAGCGTGAGCACGGCCGCGCCGCCGCCCGTCCGCTTCGGGTCGGTGGCACGATGGCCCTGAGTTCGAGTCGCCCGATCTGGTTGCGGTGCACTTCGTCGGGCCCGTCCGCCAGCCGCAGCAGGCGCGCGGTCGCATAGGCCGCCGCGAGGAAAGTCGTCGTCGTTGGTCCCGGCGCCGCCGAACGCCTGGATCGCCCAGTCGATGACCTGGCACGCCATCTCGGGCGCGGCCACCTTGATCATTGCAATCTCGGTCTTCGCCGCCTTGTTGCCGACGTGGTCCATCATCCACGCGGCTTTCAGCGTCAGCAGGCGCGACTGCTCGATGAGGATGCGCGACTTGGCGATGCGCTCCAGCGTGACGGTCTGCTCGCTGACGGCTTTGCCGAACGCCACGCGCTGCTCGGCGCGGCGGCACATGCGCTCGAGCACGCGCTCGGCGAGCCCGATGAGCCGCATGCAGTGGTGGATGCGTCCGGGCCCGAGGCGGCCCTGCGCGATCTCGAAGCCGCGGCCCTCGCCGAGCAGCATGTTGCTCAGCGGCACGCGCACGTTCTCGAACAGCACTTCGGCGGCGCGGTCGGGCACGCCGTAGAAACCCATCACCGGCAGCGGGCGCAGCACGCGCACGCCGGCGGCGTCCTTCGGCACGAGGATCATCGACTGCTGCCTGTACCGGTCGGCGTTGCCCGGATCGGACTTGCCCATGAAGATGATCAACTGGCAGTGCGGGTGGTGGCGTTGGTCGTGTACCACTTGCGCCCGTTGATGACGTAGTCGTCGCCGTCGCGCCGGATGGAGCTTCGATGTTGGTCGCATCGACGACGCCACCAGCGGCTCGGTCATGCCGAAGGACGAGCGGATCTCGCCCGCCAGCAACGGCCGAGCCACTCGTCCTGCTGCTGCGTCGGTGCCGTAGCGGGCGCAGCACTTCCATGTTGCCGGTGTCGGGCGCGGAGCAGTTGAAGACCTCGCGGCGCGAGATGAGAGCGGCCCATGATCTCGCAAAGCGGTGCGTATTCGAGGTTCGTCAGCCCGGCGCCATGCTTCGAGTCGGGCAGGAACAGGTTCCACAAGCCCGCCGCGCGAGCGTGCGCCTTCAGCTCCTCGACGACGGGAAAACCGCCAGGGACCGAGCCGTTCCGCCTCCTGGTAGTAACGGACCTCGTTCGGATAGATGTGCTCGGCCATGAACGCCTCGAGGCGTTCGGTAGTGCAGGACCTTCGGGGTATAGGCGAATTCCATTTCGTGGCTCCTGCGAGTTAGAGATCGGCGACGGTGACCACGACCTTGCCGAGTGCGTCGCCGGGTCCTGACACACCGGGTGGGCGGCAGGGCTTCGGCGAGCGAGAAGCGCCGGCGTCGAGCAGCGGTCGAAGCTCGCCCGAGTCCACGGCGGCGCGATGCGTTCGAGCAGCGCGCCATGCGCCTCACGTCCTTCGTCGTACAGCATGGGTATCAATGCCATCACGCAGTGCAGCGACTGGCCACGCGTATAGAGCGGCCCGACGTCATGGGGCCCTTGCCCGCGATGACGACGACCTGTCCGTTGCGGCGCGACGCGACGACGGAGCTGAGCAGGTCGGCGCCTCCGGACGCGTCGAAGACCACGTCGAAGCCGCGTCCGCCCGTGACGCCGCGCCGCCATCTCGGCCGGCGGACTCCCGGTGTGGTCCGACGACACTGTCCGCGCCCAGGCTCGTCGCGAACGGCGCGCGTTCCGGCGTCGACGCGGTGGCGGTGACGCGGGCACCCCGCGCCTGGCCAGCTGGACGACGATGTGTCCGACCCCCCCGGTCCCGCCGCGCACGAGCACGTGATCGCGACGACTGACCTGCGCGCGATCGAGGCCTTCCAGGGCCGTGATCGCAACGAGCGGCAGTGCCGCCGCTTCGCGATGGCCGAGTCTTCGCGGCTTGCGGGCAGCGAGGCGCGCATCGACGACCAGGTATTCCGCAAGCGCCCCGCCGGGCAGCCCGCGCATGCCGCCGCCGCACCCGTATACAGCCTCGCCGGCGACGAATCGCCGGACGTCCGCAGCAATCGCCTCGACGCGCCCGGAAAAATCGGCGCCGAGCACGGCAGGGAGCCTGGGGGGAGCGCCCGCCACCGTGCCGGCGCACTTTGCAATCGGCCGGATTCACGCTCGTTGCCGCGACGCGGACGAGGATGTGGCCTGGCAGCAGTTCCGGCAGCGGCAGGTCCCGGAGCACGAACCCGGCGACGTCCCCGAATTCCTCCAGGACCTGGGCTTTCAACGTTTCGGCGCCTGGCGGCCGAAAGATCAGGAAGGACGGATCAGGACTTTCGGCTTGCGATCCGCCCTTTTCGAGCGCGTCGAATGCGTCGGTGATCCCTTCGAGCGTGCCGTGCCCGGTGATGAGCGGCTGAAATGCATCCGGATCCTTCGCCAGCATCCGCGTTGCTTCGACGAACTCCGGCGCGCTGTACGCAAAGACGAAGCGCATCGAGAGTTCCTTCTGGATCATGTACCCGGGCTCGATGGTGTCGGGGTTCATGCACACGCCGACGACGATGATCGAAGCGCCGGCGGGCGCCTCGTACGCGATCGATTTCAGGATGCCCGGCTTGCCGACGCACTCGAAGATCACCGGCCGGCGGCCGGCGAGGCCGGCGGCCTTGGCCGCCGCGGCATCCGACACGCCGATGGGGGCACCCTGCTCTTCCCACCAGCGGCCGACCGCGTCGGCAGCCGGCGCCATCACGAAGTCTGCGCCCATCGTCTCCGCGAACTTGCGCCGCGCCGGGTCCGGATCGATCGCGAGGACCGGGCCGAGCCCGAGGAAACGCAGCCGCGCGATGACGGCAAGACCGACGGGTCCGCAGCCATACACGACGTAGGCCGCGTCCGGCGCGGCGTTGGCCGCGGCGACCGCGTGCACGGCCACCGAAAGCGGTTCGGCGAGCGCCGCGATATCCGTCGACACGTGATCCGGAACCGGGAACGAGGCGTCCTCCTGCAGGATCATCTCCTCGGCGAACCCGCCGTTGTAGCTGTTCGAGTATCCGAGCAGGACCAGGCCATCCGGCCCGGCCATGAACGGCAGGCCGACCACGCGGTGCCCCTTCGGCAGCTCGCGCTTGCAGTCGGGGCCGTAATCGAGGATTTCGCAGCAGAATTCATGACCGAGCACGACCGGCTTGTCGGGACTCATGAATCCCTTGAACCCGGCGCGTTGCAACAGGTCGGCGAGGTGATGGGCGTGGTGGCGCGTGTGCAGGTCGCTGCCGCAGATGCCGCAGACCAGGGGCCGCACCAGGATCTGGCCCGGACCCGGCGCAGGGGCCCGGGACGTTCTCGACTGAAACCGGCCGTCGCTGAATACTGCAGCACGCATGGACTTGCTCCCGCAAACGGACACCCGGCGCCGTCACCGGCGCCGGGCGTTGCCCGATCAGAACCTCGCCGTGAAAGTCGCGCCGAACCAGCGCGGCGCCTGGTACACGATTTCACCGGTACCGCCGACGCCGCTCAAGTCGAACGCGTTCAACTCGTCGCGGGTATCGAAGATGTTGTTGCACCACACTTCGACGGACCAGTGGTCGTCGGCCGGACCGTAGCCGGCCCGTGCGTCGAACTGCGAGCTGGCCTCGATGCGCGTCGACTGGTTGTTCAGCGAGTCACGCCAGATCTCGTCACGGTACCGGCCCGCGCCCTGCAACCAGAACTGGTTCTGCGCGAGTGGCCAGGTGTAACGTGCCTGGATGTTGGCGCTGATCTGCGGCGCGAGGGGCAGCTCCGCGTCGAAGGTGGCGGCCACCGCGCCCACGGGGTTGAAGATGTCCTGCACCTTCGTGTCGAGATAGCCGATGCCTCCGGACACGTCGAAGTTGTCCACGGGGCGGCTGGTGACTTCGAGTTCGCCGCCGTACACCGTCGTGTCGTTGTTGCCGATGACGTTCGTGATGTTGATGAGCGTGAGGTTCTGCATGTCGGCGTAGTCGTAGTAGAAGATGGCGCCGTTGAAGCGCGTCGTGCCCTCGAGCAGCGTCGACTTGAAGCCGAACTCGTAGGCCATGTTCGTCTCTTCCTGGTAATCGCGGAGGTCGGGCGGGGTGCCCGCCGCGTTGCCGGAAATGAAGCCGCCGCCTTTCTGGCCGCGCCGGATCGAGCCATAGAGCAGCAGGTCGTCCGACGGCTTGTAGTTCAGCTGCAGGACCGCGTTGACGAGTCCCTTGTCGAACACCGCAAGGTCGCCATTGTCCTGGCGGTTGAGGGTGGTGATGCCCGCATTTGGATCTGCCGCCGCCAGCGCGCCGAGGCTCAGGAACTGCTGGAGGTTGCGCGGCAGGGGCGTATCGAGCGGGATCGAGAGCGACACGGCATCGAACGCATCGATCTGCTTGTCGTCCTGCGTGTAGCGCACGCCTGCGATGAACGTCCAGTTGTCCGCGAAGTCGAACTCGGCCTGGCCGAACACCGCCCAGCTGGTCAGGTCCTGCTGGTCGTGGAAGGTCTGGGTGTACATGCCCGTCGCGCCGGGGCCGAATACGGCGAACGTCAACTCCTGCGAGAAGAACAACGGCGTCGCGGAACGCGAGTCGATCGTCTGGTCGAGGTAGTTGGCGCCCGTCGTCAGGCGGAATCCGCCGCCCGAGTCGTAGTTGCCCCGCACCTCGAGCATCGTGTGCTCGGACTCTGCCTTGTTCGAGAAGAGGCAGATCGGTTTCGGCGTGTGGTCGCAGGTCTCGACCTCGTTCTTGTGGGACTTGAGGTAGCCGGCGAGCCCGACGAAATTCCAGCTGTCGCTCGCCGACCAGTCGGCCCGCGCGAGCCAGTGGTACATGTCGGCGTTCTGCTCGTTGGCACCCAGCGTATTGACCACGCCCTTCTCGCCTGCGCCAATGTTCTGTTCGCTCTGGCCGAATGCGTCGAGCGGCACCCGGAACGTGCCGACCTTGCCCGGTATCGTGCCCGTCTGCAGGCTCTCCTCGTTGCTCACCACCGGGCCGCTCTCGCCGTATTCGCCCTTGATGTTCAGGCTGAAGGAGTCCGAGGGCTGGAACAGCAGCTGCACCCGGCCGGCCATGAAGTCGCTCGTGCCGCCCGTGTCGAACAGGCGCTCGGGGTTGATGTTCTCGACATAGCCCTGGCTGTAGTCGGTCGCCACGGCAGCCCGGAACGCAAACGTGTCTCCAAGCGGGACGTTGACGAACGCGTTCGAGCGCATGAGACGGTTCTCGCCGAGCGTCAGCGAGGCCTGGCCGGCGAATTCGTCGATGATCGGCTTCGCCGAATAGTAGTTGATCGAGCCGGCGGTCGAGTTGCGGCCCTGCACCGTGCCCTGGGGACCACGCGCGACTTCCACGCGCTCGAGGTCGAACAGGAGGAAGTCCGCCTGCCCGGCGCCGATCATGTAGAACTCGTCCACGTACGTGGTGGCCGTCGCCTCCGTCGTGTCCGAGAAGTCCGGCTGGCCCACGCCCCGGATGGTTATCTGGGTATTGAAGCCAGGGCCCGCATACGAGCGGATGAGGTCCACATTCGGCGTGATCGCCGTGATGTCCGCTGCCGTCACGACCTGGAGGCTCTGCAGCTGGTCGCCCGTGAAGGCCGCGATCGACAAGCCAACCTCCTGCAGGTTCTGCTCGCGACGGTTGGCGGTGACGATGATCTCCTCGAGTCCCGACGAGGCGGCCTCTTCGGCGATGATCGCTTGATCGTCGGCATGTGCCGCAGCGCCAAGCAGCGCCGCCGCGACACCGGCGCCAATGAGTGAATGTGCCTTCATTCGAAAGTCCCCCTGACCGGATTGATGCGATGCGATCTCGTTCAACTGGCATCGGCCTGAGCGAGTGGCGCCAGTGCGCGGTCGAGACTAGCACCGGCCAATCCGGCGCGTCAATGCCAGTCGGACAACATTGTCCTACAAGAACCTCAAGCATTTTTGTGCGATGCGGCATCGCTGCCGTGCGCGGCCCGTTTGACATCGCCGGCAAAGCTTCCGAGAATTTTCCGTGACAGAATGAGTGCCGGTCACAAGGAAAGCATCATCGTGGCAGACCACTCGCGGGCGAGCGGCCGTCGCGCACCGGGCCCGGGCCGCGCTGCGGGCAAGGCGCGATCGAGCAGCGTCAGTTCGCCCGACCGCGTCGTCGAGGCGATCATGGGCGGAATCCGCTCGGGTCGCTACGTCCCCGGGCAGAAGCTCATCGAGGCGGACCTCACGCATGACCTCAAGGTAAGCCGCGGCCCGGTGCGCGAGGCGCTGAAGCGCCTGTCGGCAGAGGGCGTGATCACGCTCACGCGGCACCGCGGCGCCTACATCCGCGCGCTCACTCGCGACGAGGCCGACGAGACGCTCGTCGTGCTCGAGGTGCTTTGCGGGCTCATGGCGCGCGCCGCGGCGGAGGCGGTCAACCAGCGCGACAATGCGGACCGGCTGCGCGAGGCAACGGGCTGGTTGAGCGCTTACCGGCACGGACAGCCCGTCCCGGACGAACTGGCCAAGCGCCGCCATTTCTACGACACGCTGGCCCTCATCGGCGGCAATCGCCAGCTCAACCGCATCATGCCGACGATCCAGATCCACCTGCTCCGCCTGCAGATCCAGCCGTACCTGAACGCGGCGGCGCGGCGCGCACAGATGCGGGGTTACGCCGAGACGACGAGCGCGGTACTGGCCGGCGACGAAGCGCGCGCCGAACGCGCGATGCGCAAGCACATCCGGCGCACGCGCGCACGCTACGCGTCGTTGCCGGATGGGGCGTTCCGGCTCGCGGAAATGCCGGAAACGGGCACCGCCAGTGCCTGAGTACAACCGCCGCCTGCTCGTGCGACGCCGCCCGGTCGGCCTGCCGGTCGCCGCGGATTTCGAACTCGTGCGCGAGCCCATCCCGGCTCCGGAAGCCGGCGCGATCCTGGTGCGCAACGAGTACTGCTCGCTCGACCCCGCGATGCGCGGCTGGCTCGAGGATGCTCCGTCATACATCGAGCCGATCGCGCTCAACGCCGCACTGCGCTCGATCGCGATCGGCCGCGTCGCCTCGAGCCGCCATCCCGATTTCGAGGCGGGCGACTGGGTGTTCGGCATGACCGCGATCGAGGATTATTCCCTGGCGCAGCCGGACGGTTTCCTGCGCCGCATAGACCCGGCGCGAGTGCAGCCCGTGACGCGGTACCTTTCCGCGCTCGGCGCCGTTGGCCTGACGGCCTACTGCGGCGTGACGCACGTCTGCCGGCCGCGCCCCGGCGAGACCATGCTCGTCACCGGAGCGGCGGGCGCGGTCGGATCCCTGGTCGGCCAGATCGCGAAGCTGTCCGGCTGCCGGGTCGTGGGCGTGGCCGGCGGCACGGAGAAATGCCGCCGGCTCGAGGAGCGGTACGGCTTCGACGCGGCGATCGACTACAAGGGCAGGTCGGAGGCGCAGCTGGTCGCGGACATGGCCCGGGTGGCGCCGGAAGGCTTCGACATCGTGTTCGAGAATGTCGGCGGCACCGTGCTCGATGCGGCGCTCATGAACCTCAAGCTGCATGCGCGCGTCGCGCTGTGCGGGCTCATTTCCGAGTACAACTCGACCAGCGGCCCAGTCGGCGCGCGCAACCTCTGGCAGCTCATCGTCAAGCGTGCGCGCATCGAAGGACTCTTCACCGGCGACTTCCTGGACCGCTTCGGCGAAGCACAGGATGCAATGGTCGCGTGGCTGGAGCAGGGTCGCCTGGTCGTCGACGAGCAGCTGGAAACAGGCATCGAGAATGCCTTGCCCGCGTTCCTGCGGCTGTTCAGCGGCGCGCACCAGGGCAAGCTGATCCTGAAGATCGCCTGAGGCGGGCGTCAGAGTCGCTCGAACAGCGTGGCATTCGCCATGCCGCCCGATTCGCACATCGTCTGCACACCGTAACGGCCGCCCGAATGCTCCAGTCCCGCGAGCAGGTTCGCGAAGAGCCGAATGCCGGAGGCGCCGACCGGATGACCCAGCGCGATGGCGCCGCCATGGCGATTGACCTTCGCGAGATCCACGTCGAGCTCCTGCGCCCAGGCCAGGACGACCGCAGCGAAGGCCTCGTTCACTTCCCAGGCGTCGATGTCGGCCGTCCGGAGCGACGCCCGTGCGAGCAGGCGACGCGTGGCCGGAATGACGGCCGTGAGCATCAGGATCGGATCGTCGCCCATTAGCGCGAATCGAGTGACGGCCGCGCGCGGTCGCAGGCCCAGACTCGCTGCAACGCTTTCCTCGGCGAGCAGCACCGCGCCGGCCCCGTCGGTCACCTGGCTCGAGTTGCCGGCCGTCACGCGCCAGCGCGATCTCCGGCCAGCGGGCCGCAATTTTCTCGTCGAAGAAGGCCGGCTTCAGGGCCGCCAGCTTCTCCAGCGAGGTCTCGCGCCGCAGTCCCTCATCGTGCGTGACGGTGCGGGTGCCGTGCACACCCTCGATGGTCACCGGGACGATGCTGCGCGCAGTGATGCCGGCGTCTTCCGCGGCGGCGGCGAGCTGGTGCGAGCGCAGCGCGTACGCGTCGAGCGCCTCGCGCGTGAGGCCCCATCGTGACGCGATGAGTTCGGCCGAGATGCCCTGGTGCACCAGGCCATCCGGAAAGCGCCTGCGGAAGAGCGGGCCTTCACTGTCCTTCCCGGCGCGGTTGGAACGCATCGGCACGAGGCTCATCATTTCCACGCCGCCGGCGATCACGACGTCGTACGCGCCGGCGATGATTCCCTGCGCCGCGAAGTCGATGGCCTGCTGGGCCGATCCGCACTTGCGATCGAGCGTCACCGCCGGCACCGTGAACGGGAAACCGGCGGCGAGCACGGCCTGCCGCCCGACGTTCCCCGACTGCTCGCCGACCTGCAGCACGCAGCCCGTGATCACGTCCTCCACGCGCCCGGGGTCGATGCCCGTGCGCTCGACTAGCGCACGCAGCACTGCCGCATACAGCGAGACCGGGTGGATGCCGATCCAGCACGCCGCCCGGCTTGCCGCGACCGAAGGGCGAGCGAACGACGTCGATGACGACAGCGCGGCGCAAGGCAACTCAGCGGATGAGATCGACGGACAGTTCCGCGGAGCGGATCTGCACGACCGGCGACTTCACGATGCGCATCAGCCGGGCCACCTGGTCGAGTTCCGGCGACGACAGCAGCGGGAAGGAGCGCTTGACGGGACCGGCCTCGCGCATCCGGCCAGGTCCGCCTCGGGGACCAGCGCCTTCAGCAGCAGCTCGTCGTCGTCGTCGGTGTCGTAGCGGCGCGCGCAATTCCTCGATGGACGGCTGCTCGGGTGGATTTTCGACGATGTCCTGCGCGCGCGGCGACCCGAGGATGCGGTCCAGCACGTTGGCGTCGATCGGCGCCACCGGCGCGCCGTAATGCCCGGCCGCGTACTGGATGACTTCGTCGGGAACGATCTTGTAGCGCTCGCCGGTGACGATGTTCAGCACCGACTGGATGCCGACCAGCTGGCTGAACGGCGTCGCCATCCCGGGATACCCGAGTTCCCGGCGCACCAGCGCCGTCTCCTGCAGCACTTCGTCGAGGCGGTCGCTCATGCTGTGCTGGGCGAGCTGAGCCTTGAGCGTGCCCATCATGCCGCCCGGGATCTGGTGCTGCATCGACAGCACGTTGTACTCGGCGTGCTGGTTCACCGGGAACCCGGCCGCCCGCCCGACCCGTTCGAAATGCTCGGCCACGGGTGGCAGCAGCGACTTGTCGATGGAGTGCGTGTGGCCGAGCAGCTCCATGTTCGCGACCATGTTTTCGGTCGATGGCACCGATGGTCCGTTCGCCATCGGACGGCTCGCGGTGTGCAGGATGGACACGCCGAGGTCCACGGCGTCCACGTACGCCTTGGCCGACTGGCCCAGCAGGTTGTTCGAATGGAACTCGATCGGCTTGCCGTGCGCCTTGGCCTTGATCGCCGGCAGCAGCGTGCGCAGGCGTTCCTTGTCGAGCACGCCCGCGGTGTCGTAGAGCAGGATCGTGTCGATGTCCGGCGACGCCGACAGCTGGTCGGCCTTCTCCGCGTAGTACGCGTCGGTGTGCACCGGCGAGAGCGTGAACATGATCGCGCCGGCCACTTCCGAGCCGAACTCCTTCGCGACGCTTGCGCCAGGCGCATGCATCTTGTCGATGTTGAACAGCACGTCGTAGATCCAGAAGCTGCGACAGCCGTGCCGGTTGAGCTGGCGCATCCAGGCGTCCATCAGCGAATCCGGCGTCACGCCGAACGTGACGCGAGGCGTTCGAACGCATGCCGCGCGCAGGATCGGTGCGCGGCATCGCCTGCACCAGGAGGTCGAGCCCCTCCCACGGGTTCTCGCGGCAATGCCGAATCAGCACCTCGAAGATGCGAGGAGCCCGTCGAGGTCGACGACGCGAAAGCCGGTGCGGTCGAGCAGCGGCGCCACCGGCAGGGCCATGCCGGCCTGCATGCGCATGCCCCAGAGGCTCTGCTGGCCGTCGCGCATGGTCTCGTCGAGGAATTCGATGTGGGCCACGAGTTCGTCACTCCTGCTTCGCGCGGAAGGCCGGCAGCAGCGCCTGCTCGAGCCAGCGCGTGTCGATGCGGTTCGCGCGGAAATCGGGATGCGCGACGATGAAGCGCAACAGGGGAATGTTGGTGGTGATGCCTTCGACGACGAAGCGTTCGAGCGCGCCGGCGAGGCGGTCGACCGCGCTCGTCGCGCGTGCGTCCGCGCACGATCAGCTTGCGCGATCATGCTGTCGTAGTAAGGCGGCACCACCGTGCCGTCCACGACCGCCGAGTCGACGCGCACGCCCTCGCCGACGGGCGGCTGCCAGCGCGTGATGCGGCCTGGGCGCGGGCATGAAGTCGCGGTCCGGATCCTCCGCGAGGATGCGCACTTCGATGGCATGGCCGCCGAATCTCGACGTCCTGCTGGCGCGGCAGCGGCGCGCGACCGGTCGCGAGCAGCAGCTGCTGGCGCACCAGGTCCGTGCCGGTGATCTCCTCGGAGACCGGGTGCTCGACCTGCAGCCGCGCATTGACCTCCATGAAGTAGAAGTCCTGCCGCGCCTCGTCGTAGAGGAACTCGACGGTGCCGGCGTTGCGATAGCGGATGCCGCCGAGCAGTTGCACGGCCGCCCGTGCAGGCGCGCGCGCACCTCGTCCGGCAGGATCGCGGCCGGCGCCTCCTCGATCATCTTCTGGTAACGCCGTTGCGCCGAGCAGTCGCGCTCGCCGAAATGGGTGACGTTGCCCTCGCCGTCGCCCATCACCTGGACTTCGACGTGCCGGGCCCTTTCGACGAAGCGCTCGAGGTACAGCGTGCCGTCGCCGAAGGCCTCGAACGCGGCCGTCGAGGCCGTGTCGAACGACGTCGTCAGGTCGGCGGCGTCGCGCGCCACGACCATGCCGCGACCACCGCCGCCCGCCGAGGCCTTCGTGATGACGGGATAGCCGATGCCGGCGCGCGATTTCGAGCGCCTGTTCGACGTTCGCGATCTTCTCGCTGCCGCTGCGTCATCGGCACGTTGGCGCTGCGTGCCAGCGCGCGCGCCGACAGCTTGTCGCCCACCTGCTCGCATGGCCGCGGCGTCGGGCCGACGAAGGCGATGCCGTTCTCCGCGCACAGCTCGACGAGGTCGGCACGCTCCGAGAGGAATCCGTAACCCGGATGCAGCGCCGTGCAGCCGGTGGCGACGGCGGCATGCACGATGCGTGGCGCATTCAGGTAGGACTCGCGCGCCTGCGCGGCACCGAGCACCACGACGCGATCGGCTTCGGTCGCGGCGAGGCTCGCCGCGGTCCGCCGCGGACGCGCCGACCACGGTCTCCATGCCGAGCGCGCGCGCAGCCCGCACCACGCGCAGCGCGAGTTCGCCGCGGTTGGCGATGAAGACCCGCTCGGTCTGCTTCTGCTCAGGCATCGGGCTCGATCAGGATCAGCGGCTGGTCGAACTCGACCAGGTCCGAGTCCTTGACGAGCACGTCGCGCACCGTGCCCGCCACGCCGGCACGCACCGTCGTGAAGAGCTTCATGACTTCGACGATGCAGACCTCGGTGTCGGCCGAGACGCGCTGGCCGACTGCCACGAACGGCGGCGAACCGGCTTCGGGGCGCGGTAGAACGTGCCGAGGCACGGCGCGCGGACCGGCACCCATGCGCCTGTACCGGCGAGGACTGCGACGCCGTCACGTGCAGCGTGCCGGCGGAGCCGGGAATGTCGACCGGCTCGGTCATCGGGCCTGCGGGCACGACCGCGGGCGCGACCGCGGCGCCGACTGCGCTGCGTCGCGCGGGATGGCAGGCGCCGGATCGCCCATGCGCGCGTTCGGATCCTTGGACGGAAAGAGCTCGATACCCGGCCCCTGCACGCGCATCTCGCGCCAGTCGGTGCGGTCGAACAGCTCGACCAGGGACTCGAGATCCTGCTGGGGGATTCTGTTCAAGACCTCGGTTCCTCGGCGAGATGTGGTGCGCCGCCCGGCGACAGACTGCGCCGCCGCCAGCAGGACCGGCAACCGGGGAGTCGCGACGATGAACGCGATGCCCGCGGCGACGCAGGCGGCCACGGCGGATCCGACTGGCGAGCACGCGCCCCTGACGGCGCGCGCGGGATCGACGATGCGCAGGACAGCCCGCATCCGGTCCGGGTCCTCGCTTCATCGATGCCGTCGAGGTCGAGACGAGCGCATCGTCGGCCACGGCCGACGACCACGGCAGCGGCGACCTTGCGCGGCCCAGGCGGTCAGCGCGACCAGTCGTCATTGGCGTCTCGTCGGGCACCACGACGGGTACCCGGCCTTAGAGCACGCCGCCGCGTTGGCCATCGACCGTGACGACGCGGCCGGCCAGTGCGGCCAGCGAGCCGGCGCCGCAGCCGACGACGCAGGGCAGGCCGAGCGCGCGACCGACGACCGCCGCATGCGAGGTCGCGCCGCCCTGCTCGGTGATGACCGCGTCGGCCGCGATCATGCCGTGCAGATCCTCGGGGCTCGTCGTCGCGCGGGCCAGGACGACGCGCCTCGCCGCCTGCGCGCCGCGTCTCGGCCTCGTCGGAATCGGTCACGACCATGCCGCCGCCGACGCCCGGCGAGGCCGCCTCGCCGCGCGCGAGGACCGTCGCGCGCCGGCGGCTCCTTCGCGCAGGCGCGGGCTCGAGCAGGATGCGGACCTGCTCGGCGTGACCTTGCCCAGCGCGGTCGTCCGGTCGATAGGCCTTCCCTGCACCATGCGACGGCGAAACGCACGGCGGCCTGCGGCGCGCGCTTGGCCGCACGCGACTGCAGCAGGTAAAGCTGCCCCGCTCGACGGTGAACTCGATGTCCTGCACGTCGCCGTGCTCGCGTTTCGAGCGCGCGCCGCGGCGCGCAGAGCTCGTCGTGTACGTCGGGCGGGCTCGCGAGCACGGACAAGCGGCTCGGGCGTGAACTTGCCGGAGACCACGTCCTCGCCCTGCGCGCGCGGCAGGTACTCGCCGTAGGGCGGCCGGCTCGCCGGTCAGCGGATTGCGGCTGAACAGCACGCCGGTGCCGGACGTCGGTCGAGATTGCCGAAGACCATGGCCTGCACCGTCACCGCCGTGCCGAGGCTGTCGGCGATGCCGTGATGCTGGCGGTAGCGGCGCGCGCGCCGCGAATTCCAGGACTCGAAGACGGCGAGCACCGCGCCTCGAACTGCTCGCGCGGCGTCTGCGGCACCGCCCGCCCGCCGCCGTCGATCGCGGCGCGCCAGCTCGGCGATGTCGTGCGCTGCGCCGAGTTCCGGCAACGTCGGCCTTCAGCACGATGTTGGCATAGAGCTCGAGGAAGCGCCGATGCGTGTCGCGCGCGAACGTCGGCATCGCCGCACTTCCGTCGCCAGCGCCGCTCTCGGTCGACGCTCGTTGATGCCGAGGTTCAGCACCGTGTCCATCATGCCCGGCATCGAGATCGGCGGCGCCCGAGCGCACCGACACGAGCAGCGGCACGCGGCCCGTCGCCGAAGCTCCGGCCGGTGCGCTTCCTCCAGCCAGCCACGCCGGCGGCGAGTTCGGCGTCCAGTCCGCGGCAGCGTCGCCGCAGTCGAGAAAGCCGCGGCAGGCCACGGTGGTCACGACGAAGGCCGGCGGCACCGTCAAGCCGAGCGCCTGCATGCGCGCGACGGACCAGGCCTTGCCGCCGATCAGCTCGCGCGACGGGCGGCTCCTGCCGTCGAGCGCGAGCGTACCGACCGAGTGCGAGTGCCATGGCACCTCCCGTCTACTCCTCGCGCTCGCGACCGAGCAGGCGCAGGAGGTCTTCGTGCAACTCGAACCAGACCGTGTGGTAGCTGGCGATCGTGGCGTCGCTGACCCAGGCGATCGCGCCGCCTTCGGCCCTTTCGAGCGCCGCGAGCAGCTTCCGCGCGTAGATCGCCGAAGCGCGGCACCGCGCGCGAGCGGGCCGAGATCGCCTCGGCGCGCTCGTGCAGCTCGCCGAGCCTGTCGATGATCCGAGTGTCGTAATCCCATGTCGGAGTGATCGTTGGGACGCGCTCGCCGCCAACGGGAATGGTCTGCCAGTCCGTGATCAGTTGCTTCAGATCGGACGTTCAGGCGCTCGAACCCGTCATAGCCGGCATGAAAGCGGGATTGGCGCGCTCGGCGTAGACTGCGCGGCATATTCGGCGTCGAGCGCCACCGCGCGGCGGCGTCGAGCATGTACCGCCCTGAGCTTCGACAGGCGTCCGCTCCGCGACGCAGCTTCGCCACAGCGCCTCGCCCACGGCGGCCTCGAGCCCGATGAACTCGGCGACCGTCCTCCGCGTCGGCGTGCTTCTTGACCGCCAGGCCATGCAGGACGAGGTGCATGTCGTTCATCGGATGTCGCCTGCCGCCGCCGCCGGCCTGCGCCGCGCGCGAGGATCCGGTCGCGGACTTCGCGGCGCAGGATCTTGTTGGCGGCGCTCTTGGGCAGATTCGGGCCAGACCTCGATCGCCTTCGGGCCGCTTGAAGCTCGCGAGATGCTCGCGCGCGTGCGCGAGGATCGCGCTCGGCTCGAGCCCCGGCCGGCCCGCGACAACGGCGTGGACGCGGTCGCCCCATTTCTCGTCGGGCAGCCCGACGACGGCGGCCTCGACGACGCCCTCGCAGGCCAGCAGCACGTCCTCCACCTCGCGCGGATAGACGTTGTAGCCGCCCGAGATCAGCATGTCGTTCTTGCGATCGACGATATAGAAGAAGCCGTCCTCATCCATGCGGCCGACGTCGCCGGTGTGCAGCCAGCCGTTGCGAAACGCCTCGCGCGGTGGCCTCGGGCCGGTTCCAGTAGTAGGCCATGGTCTGCGGGCCCGCGGCAGACGATTTCGCCGCGCTCGCCGGGGCAGGCAGCGGTCCTCGTCGTCGAACATCGCCGACCTCGACGAAGGTGAACGGCCGGCCGCAGGAGCCGACGCGATCGTGATCCTCCGGGCTTCAGGCAGGTGATGACCATCGGGCTCTCGGCCTGGCCGTAGGTCTGGGCGAAGACGCGGCCGAAGCGCGCCTCGGCGCGGCTGCAGCAGGTTCGGGCGCGATCGGCGAGGCGCCGTAGCGGATGCGCCGCAGCGAGAACCGCGCGGTCGCCAGCGCCGGCTCCTCCAGGATCATCGCGAGCATGGTCGGCACGAGGAACGTGACGTTCGCCTGCTCGCGCTCGGCCAGCGCGACGAACTCGCCGCATCGAATTTCGTCATGACCAGCGACCGCACGCCGCGCACCAGCGACAGGCAGGAAGAAGGCGCCCGACGCGTGCGCGATCGGCGCAGCGTGCAGGAACGTCTCGACCCGTGAGGTCGGGCACGAGGTCGACGAGGAACGCGGACAGTTCGGCGAGCTCGCCGCGCGTCGTCAGCGTCACCGCCTTCGAGCGGCCCGGTCGTGCCGCCGGTGTAGCCGAGGCGGATAGGGCGCATCGAGCGCGCGATCGACCGCGCAGGGCGTCCCGTGCCGCCGTGCGCGATGCGCCGCGACTCAACGCGCCGGATCGATGGCGATCTCCACGCCGAGCCGTCGCCATCGACCGCCGCCATGGATGACGGCGCGGCTGCCGCTGTCGGCGAGCTTGTACGCGTGGTTGTCCATCGGTCTCGCGCGTGTTCAGCGACACGCGCACGAGGCCGGCCTTGGCGAGCGCGTAATAGGCGACGAGGCAGTCGATGCCGTTCGGCAGCAGCACGCCGACGCGATCGCCGGGCGCAAGCCCGCTCGCCAGCAACGCGTTGCCGAGCCGGTCGGTGAGCGAGTCGAATTCGCGGAAGCTGACACACGCGCTCGCCTTCGACGAGGCAGGGCGCCTCGCCGAAGTGGAGCGCGGCGCGCCGAATTAGGAACCGATCTGCATGTGAGCCGTCCCGGTCTCCGGTGTATCGGGTAGCCTTGCGGAGCTTCGACGATCGCCGCGCTTGAGCGTCCGAGCCCTTGCCCTTCAGCACCGCGGGATGGCCTGCTCGATCTTGTAGAGCTCGTCCGCCAGCAATGCTGCCGGCGTTATACTTGACCCAGGTCTCGCACAGATGACGGTACTTCGTCCTGGCACGCCGTCGGGCGGAATTCGCGCGCGCGCCTGTTGTATTCCTCGAGCGCCAGCACGCCGCGCCGTCGTGTTGTAGCGGTCGACCTTGGGATCGGCAGATGGCTCGAGCCGGGATAGACCGGTCCGCTCGTCGGCGTGTAATCGTCGCCCTGCAGCACGGAATACGGGATCAGCGAAAACACCGCGGCGGCCCGTTCGAGTGCTGCATCATCGTGTACTTCGCTGGCGATTGACGCGGCGGGCCGATGACCAGACGCGCGACCAGCGCGTCGCGGCTGTATTCGTCGTTGAACAGCGGACGGAAGCGTTCGGCGCGCTCGTCGATCATCATCCAGTCGTTGACGTCGTAGACGCCGGCGACATGGGCGAGATCCTTGATGATCGAGAAATAGGTGAGCGCGCCGGCGTCCATCATCTGGTCGCGCGTCCAGCCGGCGATGCGCCGCCACAGCTTGTTGTTGGCGTCCTTCACCTTCCCGTCAGCGACTTGAAGGTGGCGGTCAGCTCCTCCCGCGAGCCCATGCCGACCGGCACATAGCCGTCGGACAGCGTATCCGAGGTGTAGAGACCGACGCCCACCAGCTTGTCGGCGGTGAACTCCGGCTTCGATTCGAAGCTGCCCCAGTCGTCGACCAGGTAGAAGTGGCAGTCCTTCACCGCCATCGTGACGGTCAGATTGTTGTAGGGCACGTCGCTGCGCACGCCATCGAGCCAGGGGAAGCACTCTCGGCCAGATCCATGAAGTCGCGCACGATCATCTCGCGCTCGTCGTCGATCCTGTAGGGGCCGGAATTGTGCAGGCTGATCCGGCTCTCGCACGAGATGAGGAAGCCGTACTGCGAGGTCGTCGCCATGAAAGCCTGCGCCGCCTCGTGCAGTTCATCGCCGGGCTCGCATGCGGTACAGGTCGGCGTGGAACACCTGGAGGCGGCGGTCCGGCAGGACCTGGCGCGCGGTGGCCGAATTCCCGGTTGGTGATGTGCCCGTCGTTGCGGTGCCAGGACAGCTGGTAGCGCTTCCAGAAGTCCATCACATAGACGAGGTCCTCGAGCGCGTCCTGTGGCCGCAGGAGGCCGAGCGTGATCAGCCATTCGCGGCCGAGCAGGTAGAAACCCGGCAGCGCCCAGCCCATCGACGGGATTGGTGATCTTGATGCCCATGTTGCGCGCGCGGTCGCCGATCTCCTCGGCCGACATGCGCGACTCGATCTTGCGCAGCAGCGACGGATAGCGATAGAACGCGTTCATATACGACAGCATCATATAGGCCGGGACCGGAAACAGCTTCGATTCCTGCACGGTGCGCGTCACGCAGAGCCAATACGTCTCGTCGGCGCTGTTCTGCATCAGATTGTTGGTCTCGAGCAGCTGCGCGTAGGTGACGGGTGTTGCTCATCGTCGCTTTCCTGCGTGCCCGGGGCTCAACGCGCGAGCTGCCAGACGCGAGCCGGCGTGGCCTGGCCGCTGATAGGCCTCGGCCGTCTTCGCCGCGGCGGTCGCCTCGATCTCGACGCGGTCGCCCTCCTTGATGCCGCTGATCCTGGCGTTCATCAGGCACGGAATGCCGTACTCGCGCGTGAGGATGCCGAGGTGCGAGCGGACCGTGCCGCCGGCGCAGATCACTCCCTTGAACTGCTCGAGAATCGGCGCGGTCAGCGTGCCGCCGCTGTCGTCGATGATCGCGATCGTTCCGGCGGGGACGCCCGCCGCATGAATTCGATCACCTGACTCGCTCGAGCGGACGTAACAGGCGATTCCCGCCACGTTGTTGCGACTTTGACGACGTTGTCGCCGATGCCGCGCTGCTCGCGGCCCTGGCCGTCCGGCTCGCCGACGATGGCCTCCGGATGCTCGAAGCTGAAGCCGGAGACGTCGGCGCCCATGCCCTCGGGAGCCTTGTACGCGTCGGGTCGCTCGCGCTGTGAAATGACGGCCGACCAGTCGAAGCGGTACCCGGAATCGAGGATGCGGCGCTCGACCGCCTCGAAATCCACCGCGGTGATCAACCGCTCGCTCGAGCCGAAGACGAACGAGGCCCAGTCGTCCCCGCTCTCGGCGAGCTTGCTGCGGACGAGGTCGAGGCACGCATTGCGCACCGCTTCGACCAGCACGCTGTTGGGCGAAGCGCCGTAGCGATCCTCGTCCACGTAAAGCCTGGCCATGGATTCCCCCGGTTCCTGCGCACGAGACCCGCGACGGCGGCAGCCCCTTCACGCGAGCGCAGAGCGTGCCCCGCCCACGGTCCACTGTCAACCGCGTTAGGGCAAAATCGTCTGACAATATGGTGCTGCACCGCATCGTGCACTACAGTGCCCGGCAGGGTCGCCCCCGGGGCGCCCGCGCACCACGCACCGGGAGATTCGCCTTGCCTGCAGCAGAGCCCGACGATCCACGACGCCACCTGTCCCTCGAGGGCGTGCGCAATGCGCGCGACCTCGGCGGTTACCGCACCCGGGATGGGCGCACCGTGCGCTGGGGGCGCGTCTACCGATCGGGAGCGCTCGGCGAGGCGACCGCGCGCGACGTGGCCGCACTGCGCAAGCGCGGCCTGCGCGTCGTCTGCGACCTGCGCTCCGGCCCGGAACGCGTCGCGGCTCCGGACGGCTGGGTCGAGGCGGCCGGCATCGCTGCTGGGGCCAGCCGGCAACCGAGGAGGTCGGTGACTCGCACAAGCTTCTCAAGGCGTGCCTGGCGAGCGCCGCGCAGACTCGAGGCGTCATGACCGAGGCCTACCGCCACATGCCTTTCGTCCAGACGGCGGCACTGGCCGCGGTGTTCAACAGGCTCGCGCGCGGGGAGTCGCCGCTGCTGTTCCACTGCTGGCCGGCAAGGACCGCAGCGGTGGCACGGCAGCCCTGCTGCTGCTCGCGCTTGGCGTGCCGCGGGAGACGGCGCTCCAGGACTACCTCCTGTCGAATCTCGAATTCGACGCGTTGTGCCGTGACTTCCTGCTGAATCCGCGTCATGCGGCAGCGCACCAGGACCCGTCGAGCGCCTGGCTGCCGCTGATCGACTCCGATCCCGCCTACCTCGAGGCCCTGTTCGACGCGGTCTTCACCCGCCATCCCAGCATCGAGAGCTACCTCGACGCCGAACTCGGTCTCGACGCGGCGGCACTTGCCGCGCTGCGCGATCACCTGCTCGAGTGATCCGCGGTGCAGCCGGCGCCTTGTTTATCCGACTAAATTGTTGGGACACTTTTCTGACGACACGCCGGCAGCGGCACGCCCACTGGCGCGCCCGCCGGCGCGCCGGCGAACGAGGGGAACAGCCATGGGCAGAGTGAGCGGCAAGGTCGCGTTGATCACGGGCGCCGGCACGGGCGTCGGGGCCGCCTGCATGAAGCTGTTCGCCGCGGAGGGGGCCAGGGTCGTCGGCGTCAGTCGCACGCAATCGAACCTCGACCGCGTGATCGCCGCAGTGCGCGCGGCCGGCGGCGAAGGCCGGATCGTCGCGCGCGATCTCGCCACGGACTCCGGCGCGGACGAGGCGGCGGCCGCCACGCTCGACGCATATGGCCGGATCGACATCCTCGTCCATGCCGCAGGCGTGGGCTACAGCTGGATGGAGCAGAGCCCCGGTTCGATGAACGCCGTGACGGAGACGACGCCCGACAAGTGGCGCGAAGTCATCCGCATCAATCTCGACGGCTATTTCCTCGCGAGCCGCGCGGTCATCCCGCACATGAAGCCGCAGGGCGGCGGCGCCATCGTCGCGGTGGCCAGCATCTCGGCGTCCAGGGGCTGCCCGCTGCGCACCGTTACTGCGCGGCGAAGGGCGGCATGATCAACCTGACGCGCGCGCTGTGCGTCGGGTACGCGGCGGACAACATCCGCGCCAATTGCATCGCGCCCGGTTTCATCGACACGCCGATGGTGGCGTCCGTGCTGAGCGTCTTCGACGATCCGGCCATGGCCGACCGCCTCACGCCGATGCGCCGCCCCGGCACGCCGCTCGAGATGGCCTACGGTTGCCTCTACCTCGCGTCGGAGGAAGCGTCGTACTGCAACGGGACCGTGCTCGTGATCGATGGCGGCACGACCGCCCGCCAATGAGCGGGCAAGCCGCCATGCCGGTCACCCTCGAGTCGCCGGCTGCGCACGTCGCGCTGGTCACGTTGCGCCGGCCCGAGGCACGCAACGCCATCAACGCGGCAATCGCCAGCGAGCTCGATCGGATCGTCCGGGCGACCGAGGCCGACGACGCGGTTCGCGCGGTCGGCTCCTCGCCGGAGCCGGCGGCCAGGCTTTCTGCGCGGGCGCCGACCTCAAGGAGGTTTCGCGCGGTGAAATGCACGGCCTCTCGACGCCTGGCGGCGGCTTCGCCGGGTTCGTGCGGGCGCGCCGGACGAAGCCATGGATTGCCGCGGTCGACGGGCTCGCCCTCGCGGGCGGGTGCGAGATCGCGCTCGCGTGCGACATGATCATCGCGTCCGACGACGCCGCATTCGGCCTGCCCGAGGTCACGCGCGGTCTGATCGCCGCGGCGGGCGGCCTCTTTCGCCTCCCGCGCGCCCTGCCGCGTGCGCTCGCCCTGGAACTGATCGCGACCGGCGGGCGGCTGCCGGCGGCGAACGCCCTCGCCCTGGGCCTCGTGAACCGCGTCGTTCCCAAGGCTCGCACGGTGCCGGAGGCGATTGCGCTCGCTGCCGGCATCGCGGGCAATGCACCGGTCGCGGTGCGCGAGAGCCTGGCGATCGCGCGACGCGCCTATGATCTCGACGAGGACACGCTGACCCGGCTTTCGGACGAAGGCCAGGCGCGCGTGATGCTGACCGAGGATTTCCACGAGGGACCGCTCGCCTTCATCGAGAAGCGCGCGCCACGCTGGCTCGGGCGCTGAGCACTGGACCAACCCGGAGACCCGCCCATGACCCAGGCCGTAATCGTTGCCACCGCGCGCTCGCCGATCGGGCGCGCCTACCGCGGCGCATTGAACGACATCCGCTCGCCCACGCTGATGGCGCATTCGATTCGCCACGCCGTGGCCCGCGCCGGCATCGACCCTGCGGAAGTCGATGACGTGGTGATCGGCACCGTGCTCGCCGGAGGTTCCGCCGGCATGAACCTGGCGCGCAATGCATTGCTCGCCGCCGGGCTGCCCGTGACCGTGTCGGGACAGACGCTGGACCGGCAGTGCTCCTCGGGATTGATGGCCATCGCCACCGCCGCCAAGCAGATCGCGATCGATGGCATGCAGGTCGTCGTCGCCGGCGGACAGGACAACATCAGTGCGCTGCAGGCGCCGTACATGGAGTGGGCCGCGCGCGAGAAGGACGAGAACGTGCTCGCGGCCGCCCCGGCCGCATACATGCCGATGCTGCAGACCGCGGAGTTCGTCGCAAGGAAGTACTCGATCTCGCGCGAGGTGCAGGACGAGTACTCGCTGGAATCGCAGCGTCGCACCGCGCAGGGCCAGCGCGAAGGCCGCTTCGACGCGGAGATCGTGCCGATCACCGCGACGATGGCGGTAAAGGACAAGGTGACCGGCGCGCTCAGCCACGAGACGGTCACGCTCGCGAAGGACGAGGGCAACCGCCCGGACACTACGCTTGCGGGCCTGCAGGCGCTCAAGCCGGTCATCGACGGTGGCGTCGTCACCGCGGGCAACGCGAGCCAACTCTCGGACGGGTCCTCCGCGAGCGTGTTGATGCATGAAAAACTCGCCGCGAAACGCGGCCTGGCGCCGCTCGGCCGCTACCTCGGCATGGCCGTCGCGGGTTGCGCGCCCGAGGAGATGGGCGTCGGACCGATCTATGCGATCCCGAAGCTGCTGCGGAACCACGGCCTCGCGATCGACGACATCGGCCTCTGGGAACTGAACGAGGCATTCGCGGTGCAGGTCGTCTACTGCCGCGACTTCCTCGGCATCGATCCGGCGAAGCTGAACGTGAACGGCGGCGGCATCTCGATCGGCCATCCCTACGGCATGACCGGCGCGCGCCTGGTCGGTCACGCGCTGCTCGAAGGTCGCCGTCGCGGCGCGAAGCGCGTGGTGGTCACGATGTGCGTGGGCGGCGGCATGGGAGCGGCCGGCTTGTTCGAAGTTCTCTGAGGCGTGGCAGACATGCAGAAGATCGGCGTCGTCGGCGCGGGCCTCATGGGCTCCGAAATCGCGCTCGTGTTCGCGCTCGCGGGCCACGACGTACTGCTCGCCGACCGGTCCGAGGCGGAGGTTGGCGCGGCCATCGAGCGGCTCCGGACCGTCCTGCGCAAGGGCATCGAGCGGGGTTTCTACGCGCAGGACGCCGCCGACGCCGCACTCGGTCGCATCCGGACCACCGCCGAGCTGGACCAGTTCGCCGATCGCGATGCCGTCACGGAGGCCGTGTTCGAGGATCTCGGCGTCAAGAGCGCGGTGCTCTCGCGGCTGGACGGGGTGTGCCGTCCCGACTGTGTCATCGCGACCAATACGTCGACCATTCCGATTTCCACGCTGGCGGCCCAGGTTTCGGCCGAGCGCCGCGCACGCTTCATCGGGACGCACTACTTCTCGCCGGCCTCACGCATGAAACTGGTCGAGGTCATCCCGGCTTTCGACACGAGCGAGGCGACGTTCGAGTTCGCGTGCCAGCTGTGTCGCGCGGCGGGCAAGACCCCGATACGCGTCAAGGATGTCGCGGGCTTCGCCGTGAATCGCGTGCTGCACGTCTTCCTGATCGAGGCAGTACGGCTGGTGGAGGAGGGCGTCGCCACGCCGGAGGACATCGACACGGCCTGCAAGCTCGGCCTCGGCCATCCGATCGGACCCTTCGAGCTCATGGACGCGACGACCTCGAGCCTCTGCGTGCAGGCACAGGAAATCATGCAGGAGGCGTACGGCGAGCGCTTCCGGCCGCGACCCCTGCTCAAGCAGCGCGTGCGGGCAGGCCTGGTTGGCGGCCGCAAGGCGAAGGGCTGGCGCCGCTGAAGGGCCATCCGCGGCAGGCACTGATCCGTTCGCAGCACGTCCGCACGATCAGCCGCCACCGGGCGGTCGCCTGTCGCTGGCCTCCTCCCAGGCAAGCAGGCATCATTGACCACCGCCCACGCGCGGTGGCCCCACCTGACCCCGCATGTATACGAGCTTTTTCGGTCTCCAGGAAAAACCGTTCGCGATCACGCCCGACCCCCGCTACCTGTACCTCAGCGAGCGGCATGCGGAGGCGCTGGCGCACCTGCTCTACGGCATCAACGAGGCCGGCGGTTTCATCCAGCTCACCGGTGAAGTGGGCACCGGCAAGACGACGATCATCCGCAGCCTGCTCGAGCAGCTGCCGACCCACGCGGAAGTCGCGCTGATCCTGAATCCGCGGGTCACGCCGGCGGAGTTCCTGCTGACGATCTGCGAGGAACTGCACCTGCGGGTGCCGGAGGGCGGCCATGGCAGCACCAAGACGCTGATGGACCTGCTCGGCCACTACCTGCTCGCGACGCACGCGCGCGGACACCGCGTCGTGCTGATCGTGGACGAAGCCCAGAACCTGAGCCCGCAGACGCTCGAGCAGGTGCGGCTGCTGACGAATCTCGAGACTGCCACGACCAAGCTGCTGCAGATCATCCTGATCGGCCAGCCGGAACTGCGCGTGCTGCTCGACCAGCCCGAGCTGCGCCAGCTCGCACAGCGCATCACCGGCCGCTATCACCTGAGTCCGCTGTCGATCGACGAGACCGCCGGCTACGTCAAGCACCGCATGCGGGTCGCGGGCGCGACGGCGGAGTCGTTCACGCCCGGGGCGCTGCGTGAAATCTATCGGTTGAGCGGCGGCATACCGCGCGTGATCAACGTGATCTCGGATCGCGCCCTGCTCGGGGCGTTCACGCGCGAGGAGCACCGCGTAGGTGCCGCGTTCATCCGCCAGGCCGCCGCCGAAGTCTACGGCCGGCCAGTTCCCGCGCCCTGGTTGCGCTGGGCCACGGTCGGCGCCCTCGCGGCGGCCCTGGCGCTGATCGGATTCGGCGCGTGGTCACTGCTGGTGCAGCGCAATGCCGCCCACGAAGCGGCCGCCGCGGTCGCGTCGAACCCGGCGTCCATGCCTGCGGCGCCGGCGGCTGATGCGGCTGCCGCGACGGCCGTGCCGGGTGCGATGCCGGTCGTCGCGACCTCGCCGCCGCCCCGCCTCGACGAGCTGCTCGTGCGGCACGGCAACGAGACCACGACCGAGGCCGCGCTCGGCCGGCTGTTCGCGCTCTGGAGCATCGTCTACGACCCCGGTCGCGGTCGCGGCTGCGACCAGGCGTCCGCGCAGGGACTCGAGTGCCTGTTCCAGAAAGGGTCGTGGGCGCAGTTGCGCACGCTGAACCGGCCGGCGGTGTTGACGCTCACGGACGACGTGGGCCGCACGCACCAGGTGGTGCTGACGGGCCTCACCGACGAGACGGCCACGATCGACCTCGGTGGCGATTCCCGCGACATCCCGATCACTGCGATGTCGCGCTACTGGTTCGGCGACTTCCTGTTGCTATGGCGCCCGCCAACGGCAGTGCCGAAGTCGCTCGGGCCCGGCATGCGCGGCGCCGACGTGCGCTGGCTGCGTGAGAGCCTGCGCGCGGCACAGGGGCTGCCGCAATCCGCCGCGGCGAGCGACGCTTACGACGAAGACCTGACGCACCTGGTGCAGGACTTCCAGCGTCAGCATCGCCTGATCGTCGACGGCGTCGCGGGCGTGCACACGCAGATCGTGCTCGACACGGTCCTGAATGCGACCGGCTCGCCGACGCTCGCGGGGGCCGCCGTGCAGGCGGAAGGCTGACCGATGTCGTTCATCCTCGACGCGCTGCGGAAGTCCGAGCACGCGCGCCAGCGCCAGACCGGGCCCGCGCTGGCGGAAGTGCCGATCGTTGCCGTGCGGCCGAAGACCAACGTGTGGGCCACCGCCGCCGTCGCGCTGCTGGTCGTGAACCTGCTCGTCGTCGGCGTGCTCCTGTTGCGCCGGGCGCAGCGGGACCCTGCGCCACCGGCAGTGGCAGGAGCGGCGGCGTCCATTCCCGCCGCAGCCGGAGCCACGCCGCGTACTGCAGGCGTCGCAGCGACTGCGCCGGGCGCGCCGAGGCCGGCGGTCGCGGTCGATCCCTCGGTGCCAATGACGCAGCCGCCGCCAGGCAGCGTGCTGCCGGAGCCGGCGTTGGCCGCCGCACCGCCGCCGGGCGGGTCCGGCAATCCACTCGCGGCCGAAGTCTCGGGTGCGCCACCTGGAATCGATGCGTCGTTCGCGGCGCGTGCGTCGTCGGTGCCGGACGGCCCCCCTGCCGTGACGGCCGTGCCGGCAGCACGGCGGGGCTCCGTCGTCTATGCGCCGCTGCCGGACGCCGCCGACTCGACCTATGCGTCCTCCGCGACCGGTCAGGGGCCGGAGCCAGCGGGTGCAGCGTTGCCGACGGCGGACGAGATCGTGGCGCGAGGCGGCGTACCGCCCCTGCACCTCGACCTGCACGTCTACTCGACGGTCTCGGCGGAGCGTTTCATCTTCGTGAACTCCCACAAATACAAGCAAGGCGAGACGTTGCAGGAGGGCCCCGTCGTCGAGGAGATCACACGCGACGGAGCCGTGCTGGATTTCCGCGGCAGCCGGTTCACGCTGTCGCACGACTGAACGAGGGGGCCGGTCGCGAGTGAATGCCGTCACGGTGGCAGCCGACAGCATGGACGGGCTGCGGCTCAATTTCGCATTGCAGGCTGGCATCCAGCGCGTGCTGGCGCGGCAGGAGCACCTGAACAAGATCAACGTGTTTCCCGTTCCGGACGGCGACACCGGCACGAACCTCGCCCTGACCGTCGGTGCCGTGCTCGGCTCGTTGCGGCAATGGCCGGACCGCCACGCCGGCAAGACGCTCACGCGCGTCGCGGATGCGGCCCTCGACGGCGCGCGCGGGAACTCCGGCGCGATCCTCGCGCAGTTCTTCCTCGGGCTCGGCGACCGGCTCGGTGACCTGGGACAACTGGGTCCGGACGAGTTTGCCGACGGCGTGCTGGCCGGCGCGGCGTACGCACGCGAAAGCCTGAGTGAACCTCGCGAGGGCACGATACTCACCGTGCTGGCCGATTTCGCGCGCGAGATCCAGCGGGGACGCCGGGAAGGCGCCGCTGATTTCCTTGCGATGCTGCGCCTCGGCGTCGTCGCGGCACAGGCATCGCTCGAGCGCACGACGTTCCAGCTCGAGGCACTCCGTAAGGCGAACGTCGTGGATGCGGGGGCGCTCGGTTTCGTGGAACTGGTCGGCGGCGTCTCCGACTACATCGCGAGCGGCTCATCCCGGCAGCCCGCCGCCCCGCACATCGTCGTCCTCGACGCTTCGAGCGAGGCCACCGCGGGACAGGAACAGGACCTGGCACACCGCTACTGCACGGAATGCGTGGTGACCGGCGAACGCGTGGACCGGCGCCACCTGCGCGAGCAACTCGCCGCGCTCGGCGGCAGCCTCGTCATCGCGGGACTGCAGCACAAGGTCCGCGTGCACATACATGTCAATGACCCCGCCGAGGTATTCCGGATTGCGGCTCGATTTGGCGACGTGTCGGCCGAGAAGGCGGACGACATGGAGCGGCAACAGCACGCCGCGCACGCGTCGGGCCGCAGCGTCGCCGTCGTGACCGACTCGGCCGCGGACATTCCCGACGACGAGCTCGACCGCCTCGGCATCCACGTGGTGCCGGTCCGGGTGCAATTCGGCGAGCACAGTTACCTCGACAAGGTCGGCATCACGTCCGCCGAGTTCTACGCCGAGCTCGAGCGCAACCCGCAGCCGCCGAAGACGTCGCAGCCGCCGCCCGGCGACTTTCGCCGCCTGTTCGAGTTCCTCGGCTCGCATTTCGACTCCGTCGTCTCGATCAACCTGACACGGCAGGTCAGCGGGACCTGTGCTGCGGCCGAAACGGCCGCGGCACGCAGCGCGACGCACGGCAACGTCACCGTGATCGACAGCGGCAACGCCTCGCTCGGGCAGGGCCTTGCGGCGATGTACGCCGCCGAGTGCGCGGCGGCCGGGTACGACGGGCCGCGAGTGATCGCCGCGACGCGCGCGATCCTGCCCCGTACCCGTACCTACGGCATCGTGGGTTCGCTCGAATACGCCGTGCGCGGCGGCCGCGTGCCGCGCTGGGTAAAGCGCGTGGCCGATGCGCTGCAGGTCATGCCGATCCTGCACAACGACCGGCACGGCCGGGTGACCGCCGGAGGCGTGCTGTTCGGCCGCGACGACCTGAAGCGCAGGTTCGCGCGCTGGGTCCGCCGCCGCATGCGCGACGATTGCACCTACCGGCTGCTGGTAGGGCACGCAAACTGCGAATCCGATGGCCGCTGGCTGCTGGACGCGCTGCAATCTGGCAATGTCGGCTATGCCCGGCTGGTGCCGCTCGGCAGCGCGCTCGGTGCGCACGGCGGCCCCGGCATGCTAGTCGTCGGATTGCAGGAATACGAGGCGCCCGTGCCATGAAACTGGAGACCCTGGTCGTTCACGCCGGACGCTCGCCCGACGCGGCGACGGGCGCGGTTCGCGAACCCATCCACCTCGCGACGACGTTCGAGCGCGGCGAGGACGGCAGCTATCCGCACGGGTACTACTATTCCCGCAGCGGCAACCCCAATCGCACCTCGCTCGAGCGCGCCGTGACCGCGCTGGAACACGGCCATGACGCGGTGGCCTTCGCCTCGGGCTCGGCCGCAACGCTTGCGGTGTTCGCGCTCGCGGCGCCCGGCGGGCGCATCGTCTGCGGCGCGGATTGCTATCACGGCACCGCGAAGCAGCTGCGCGAGATCGTGCCGGGCTGGGGCGTGGGCGTCGAGTTCGTGGACACGACGGACCTCACCGCGGTCTCGCAGGCGCTCGACCGGGAGACGACGCTGCTCTGGTTCGAGACGCCGTCGAATCCGCTCGTGCGGATCTCGGATATTGCCGCCCTCGCCGACCTGGCCCACGAGCGCGGCACGTTCGTCGGCTGCGACAACACCTTCGCGAGTCCCGTGCTGCAGCAGCCGCTCCTGCTCGGCGCCGACCTCGTGATGCACAGCACGACCAAGTACCTGGGCGGACACAGCGACGTGCTCGGCGGGATCGTCGTGGCTCGCGAGAGCGGCGACCGGCTGGCGGCGCTGCGCAACTACCAGGCCGCGGCGGGCGGCGTGCCGGCCCCGTTCGATTGCTGGCTCGTGTTGCGGAGCCTGCCGACGCTGCCGTTACGGGTGCGCGCGCAGTCGGCCAACGCGCTGGCGGTTGCGCGCTTCCTGCATGCGGACCGGCGTGTGCAGCGCGTGCACTACGCGGGCCTGCCCGATCATCCGGGTCACGAGGTGGCACTGCGCCAGATGCGCGGCGGATTCGGCGGCGTGCTCTCGTTCGAGATGGATGGCGGCAAGGACCGCGCGATGACCGTCGCGGCGCGGGCGAAACTCTTTACAAGGGCGACGAGTCTCGGCGGGGTCGAAAGCCTGATCGAGCATCGCGCGTCGATGGAGGGGCCGCTCAGCCTGACGCCGCCTGGCCTGTTGCGCCTGTCGCTCGGCCTCGAACACATCGACGACCTGATCGCGGATCTCGACCAGGCCCTGGAGGGCTGAGCTCGACGCGACCGTGGGTCAGGGTTTCTCGAGCGGCCGCGCGTTCTCGATCCACGCGTTCATGTCGCCGTCGAGGTGTGCGACTCGCCGGTACCCGTTCTCGATGAGGATGCCCGTCGCGATGTCGGACCGGCGTCCGGACCGGCAGTACACCACGACATCCTTGTCGCGCGGCACCTTGCCGAGATTCGCCGCGAGCTGGTCGTGCGGCACGTTGATGGCGCCGGGGACGTGTCCCGCGGCGAATTCCTCGGGCGTGCGCACGTCGAGTACCACGAGTTCCGGGTCGTGCTGCGCCTGGCGCGCCAGGAGCGTGTCCTGGCTGACGTACGCAACCGACGCGGGATCGCCCGCCAGGGCCGAGGCCGCGACCAGCATTGCCAGCAACGCGAGTCCCGCGCGTCTGAATTCATGCCACATGGGTCGACCTCACCAACGCTGCGGAAACGCGCGCAGCCTGGACACATCGTACTCCTGCTCCTGCACACGACGTGGTCTCGGTGCAGTGGGCGTCGACGCGTGCGGTCACGTACCGATGCTCCGACGTCAGGCCGCACCCGCGACGTATGCGTCGGCTTCGATCTCCACGAGCATGTCAGGGTCGATCAGCCGGCTGACCTCGACCATGGCCGTGGCCGGCCGGATATTGCCGAACACCTCGCCGTGCGCCCGGCCGACGGCTTCCCAGGCCGCGATGTCGCGGACGTAGATGCGCGTGCGGACGACGTCCTCGAGACGTGCGCCCGCGCGTTCGAGCGCCGCGCGGATGTTGGCGAGCGCCTGCCTCGTCTGCGCGCCGCCGTCGCCCACACCCGTCAGCTTGCCGTCCGGCCCCGTCGCGGTGGTGCCGGACACCCAGACGAACGGCCCGACGCGCACGGCCCGCGAATATCCCACGATCGGTTCCCACGCGGTGCCGGTCGAGATGTTCTGGCGCTGGTGCATGCTGGCTGCTCCTGTCATTCGAGTGTGCGGGCGTCGCGTGCCAGGCGCTCCAGGCTCGGCCCGGCGACCCGGTAGACCGTCCATTCGTCCATCGGCACGGCACCGAGCTTGCGGTAGAAACCGATGGCCTTCTCGTTCCAGTCGAGCACGGACCACTCGAAGCGCGCACAGCCGCGCGCGACGGCGAGGCCGGCGAGGTACCCGAGCAGGGTCTCCCCGTAACCGTGGCCGCGATGCGCCGGGCGGATGTAGAGGTCTTCGAGATAGAGTCCGGGCCGGCCGGCGAACGTCGAATAGTTGTGGAACCAGAGTGCGAAGCCGACCGCCACATCATCGACCCACGCGATGGCCGCCTCGGCGTACGGACGCGCGCCGAACAAGTCGCGGCGCAGGTCATCCGGGACGATTCGCACCTCGTGCACAAGGCGCTCGAATTCCGCGAGTTCCCGCACCAGGCTCACGATCAGTTCGACGTCCTCGGGACGGGCCGGGGCGATGCGCAAGGCCGTGGCAGGGGTCTTCATGGCGGGCTCACTTTCTTCAGATTCCCTCTACAGCGGTCGGACGAATCCCTTGATTGCAATGGCTTGCGTCCGTATTGTTAACCATCGTTTCACTCAGGGCCAGGCCATGCCGGCGTCCACCGAGCGCGTCCCACTCAACGCCCTGCGCGTCTTCGACGCCGTTGCGACCCACCTGAGCTTCACTGCGGCGGCACGCGAACTCGGCGTCACGACCGCAGCCGTCAGCGCCCAGATCAAGTCGCTCGAGGCCGACATCGGCGTGCCGCTGTTCCGGCGGCATACCCGTGCAGTCGCACTGACCCAGGAAGGCTCCGAACTGCTGCCCGGCGTGCGGCGCGGTCTCGACGAACTGCGGCGCGCGGTCGAACGCATCCGGCGCGAACGGGTCGGCGGCATGCTCAACCTGAGCGTGCCGAACGAATTCCTGCAGCGCTGGCTGCTGCCGCGGCTCGGCGAGTTTAACCGGCAGCACCCGGAAATCGAGGTACGGTTCGGACCATCGCGCGCAGAGCTCGATTTCGGCCGCGACGATTTCCACGCCGCGATCCTCTACGGGTCGGGCAGCTGGCCGGGACTCAAGTCCGAGCGGCTGCTGGACGAGTGGGTATTTCCGGTCTGCAGCCCCGCGCTGCTCGCGTGGCTGGGGCTGATCGAGACGCTCAACGACTTCGCGCGCTATCCGTTGCTGCACAGCCGGTCGGAACCCTGGCCCGACTGGCTGCGCCGCGTGGGCGGCGACACGACGCGGACCGACATCGCGCCGCTCACCGAGGATGCCACTGCGACCCTGGCCGCCGTTGAGCAGGGCAAGGGCGTTGCGCTCGCGCGCTGGTCGCTCGTCGCGGCCGACATCGCGGCGGGCCGCCTGGTGCGGCCGATGCTGCCGAGCGTGCAGCAGCGCAGCGCGTGGTTTCTCGTGGCGCCGCCGGCGAATTTCTCGCTGCCGAAAGTGGTGCGCTTCCGCGCCTGGCTGGTGGACTGCTGCCGCGAATTCGCGCCGCCGACCGGGGAAACCCTCGCGGCCGAGTGAGGTCCGGCGGTTCGCCCATCGGGCCAGCCGAACGTCACGTGCACGGGCCGGTGGTCCGAACCGATGTCCGGGCCGATCGTGGTCGCGCGCACGCAGGCGCCGGCCGGCAACAGTACGTGGTCGATCGGCAGTGCCAGGGGCCAGAAACCTGCCGTCCAGGTCGCACGCCAGGCGCGTGTCGCGAACGCATCGCGCAATCCCGAAGCCCGCAGCAAGCGGCCGAAGGCCGGTGCGTAGGGCGTCAGGTTGAGGTCCCCGGCCAGCACGGTGGGCAGTGCCTGCTCGCGCACCTGGCGGGCCGCGAGTTCCAGCGAGCGATCGCGCATCCGCTGCAACGCGGGCGTGAGCGGCCAGTGGGTGTGCATGCCGAGCACGCGCAGTCGCGTCGTGCCGGCGCGGACGACGAAGCCGAGCGAAGGCAGGCCGTCCTGCGCCAGGTCCAGTGTTGCAACCGATTCGAGCGGCCAGCGACTCAGCACCGCGACGCCGTAGGCGTCGTCCCGCGCCAGCAGGTGCCGGTACGGATAGCCGGCGCGCGTGCGCTCCAGTGCATCGGCCCAGGCGGGCGTCAGTTCCTGCACGACCACGACGTCCGCCGGGTTTGCTTCGAGCCAGGCCAGGAACGCGTCGTGGTCCCGGTTACGGTAGGCAAGGTTGGCCGTGACGAGGCGGATGTCGGGCGTGCCGCACGCGGCGGCAGCCGGTTCGTCGTGCACGCTGCGCCACCACGGCAGCGCGTTCGCCACGAGCAACAACACCGCGAAGCCGGCCCAGCGGACACGGCCCGTGAAGAGGCTGGCGAGCGCGATCAGGGCGGCGGCAATCGTGAGCTGCGGCGCGAAATGTGCAAACAGTTCGAACGGCCAGCCGAAGCGCGCGAGCCAGGTGGCGACCGTCGCGAGCGCAAGCCCGGCCAGTCCCAGGACCAGGCAGTGCTCGACGACCCGGGACAGGCGTGGCATCCCGCCATTATCGCCCAAGGGGCTGGCGGGCCTCCTGCAAACGCGGCGCACCGTACGGTCGAAGCGGCAGTGCCAGGCTGCCGGGCAGGTCGATCCATCCGAGTGCCACGCGGTACTCGCCTGCCGGACGGGCGGGTCAGGGCACGCGGGACAGGAACGCGTCGATCGCGGCGACGCACTCGGGTTCGTCGAGCAGCGGCGTGTGACCGCGGTCAGCCACCGTCACGCGCTCGAGGTCGGGTTTTTCCTGCTGCATGCGCTCGAAGGTCGCCACCGACAGGATGTCCGACGTAGCCCCTCGTATCGCGAGTGTCGGCACGGAACGCAGCGCAGCGTACAGCGACCAGAGGTCCGGCGCCGCGGCGGCCGGCGCACTGCGAACCGCTTCGCCAATCATCGGGTCCAGGTCGAGCCGCGGCACGCCGTCCACTTCGGTGTAACTGCGCCGTGTGAGCGCGAGCCACTCCGTGTCGGAGAGGCCGGGCAGGGCCAGGCCGTAGGTCGCGCGCACGGTCGCCACGGCCTCGTCCCAGTTGGTCACCGGTGCGTGGCGGCCGACATAAGCCGCGATCCGCGCAAGGCCCTCCGGTGCGACTTCGGGTCCGACGTCGTTCAGGATCACGCCGGCCACGTTCTGCGGCTGCGTGGCCGCGAGCAGCATCGAGAGAATGCCGCCGAGGGACGTGCCGAGCAGCACGAAGCGCTGCACGTCCGCGGCTCGCAGCAACAGGTTGATGTCCGCGACGTAGGTGCCCGGGTGGTAGTTCACCCAGTTCGGGTCGTGCTGCGAGCGGCCGCGGCCGCGCAGGTCCGCGGCGAGCACGCGGCGCTCGCGTTGCAGGCGTGGCGCCACGAGCTCGAAGTCGCGCGAGTTTCGCGTCAGCCCCGGCAGGCACAGGACGGGCAGCCGCGTCGAACCGGCCGGCGCCGCGTAATCGCGGTAATAGAGCCGCAATGCGTCCGCGGAACTGAAATAGCGCTCGGCCGCGCCGACGTTCGACATCACGCTTCGCTCCCCTCTGCGCGTCGCGCATATTGCGCACGCAGCTCCCGTTTCAGGATCTTACCGTTCGGATTGCGGGGCAGGACGTCCACGAACACCGCCCCGCTGATGCGCTGTTGCCGGCCGACGCGTGCATTGGTCCACGCGACGAGTTCGGCCGCGCCGGTCGCGGGCGACGCCTGGCCAGCCACGACCACTGCCAGCGGTGTCTCGCCCCAGCGCTCGCTCGGGATGCCGATCACCGCGACCTCGCGCACGGCCGGATGCCCGCGCATGACGGCCTCGATGTCGGCCGGGTAGATGTTCTGGCTGCCGGACAGGATCATGTCCTTCTTGCGATCGACGACATACAGGAAGCCGTCGTCGTCCAGGCGGCCGATGTCGCCCGTCCGCAGCCAGCGCCGGCCCTGCGGGTCGACCCAGGTGGACTCGGCGGTCGCGTCGGGGCGGTTGTGGTAGCCCTCCATGACGAGGCGCCCGAAGCCGACGATTTCGCCCAGTTCGCCCGGGGCCGCTTCGCGATCGTCGCCGCCGACGAGCTTCAACTGCTGGCCCGGTATCGGCTTGCCGACGGATTCGAGCTTGCGATCGAAGTCCTCCGGCGCGAGCGTCGTGATGATGCCTTCGGTGAGGCCGTACAGCTCGATCAAGTTGCAATGCAGCGCGTCGCGGGCGGCCCGCTTCAGGGGACCGGGCAGCGGCGAGCCGCAACACATGATCGACTGCAGGGAAGCCAGTCCGGACGCGGGCAAGTCCGGCAGTTCCAGGAGCCGCTGGAACTGCACGGGTACGAACCCGCCGTGCGTGACCCGGTGCCGCGCGATCGTCGCGACGAGCGACGCCGCGCTGAACGACGGCATGACGACCAGCGTGCCGCCCACGAGGGTCGTGCACAGCATCGTGGTCCAGCTGATGTTGGAATAGAGCCCGAGCGAACACACGGCGACCGCGCCGCTGTGGTAGCGCAGCGCGATCGCGAGATCCTCGGCCCAGTGCATGCGGCAGCCGTGCGTGTGCACGATGCCCTTCGGCAGGCCTGTCGTGCCCGAGCTGTAGATGATGTTGCACTCGGTGTCCGGCGTGACGACCGCCTCGCAGGGCGCCGGCGATTGCCTCGACAGCCAGTCCGCGACTTCCGTCCAGCCGCGGTCCGGCGGCGGCTCGACACCGAGCCGGACGAGCGGCGCCGCGATCGCCCGCACGGCCACCAGCGCGTCGATGCGTGCGCAGTGTTCTCCCGAGGCGACTACCCCGGCCGCGCCGCTGTCGTCGATCATGCCGGCCACCGCCGCATCAGTGACCGACGTGTTGATCGGCACGACGGACACGCCGGCCTTGCCGGCGCCGAACAGCACGAGGGTCATCTCGATGCTGTTCGACATCAGCACGGCGAGCCGTGCGCCCGGCACAAGGCCTGCCCGCAGCAGGCCGTTCGCCACGCGATTGGTCGCCGCGTCGAACTCAGCCCAGTTGAGCCGGCGCTCCCCTTCCAGGAGCGCCGGCTTGCCGGCCTGGTTGCGGCCGTGCTGCGCGATCAGGTCCGGGACGACCGTCCGCGGTACGTCGTACCAGCCCATGACGGGACTGCGACCGCCGTGATCAATCGAACCGGTAGCTTGCGCTCAGGCTGTAAGTCCGCGGCGGTCCGTAGAAGCTGTTGACGATGTTGCCGAACGTCGCGCCGAGGAACTGGTAGCCGCCGATCTTGTATTCCTCGTCCGTGAGGTTGCGGCCGACGAGAGCGAAGCGCAGCTTGTCGTTGGCCGAGGTCCACGCGAGGCTCGCGTCGAGCAGCGTGTAGTCCTCGGTCTGGTCGAGCAGCGGGTTCTCGAACTCGAACATGTGGTACGAGTCGCGGTAGGACGCCGTGAACGTGCCGAGCAGCGAGCCCCAACCCGCGGCGAGCGGCTGCGCGTAGTTGAGCGACACGTTGCCGTTCCACTCCGGCGTGTTCTGGAAGACCGCCCTGTCGGAGAGATCGACCGGCACCGATATCGTCGTCGGCGGCGGTGCCGGGTTCGGCACCAGGGTGTAGGTCTTGTAGGTGTCGAACTCCGCGTCGGTCCAGCCGATGCCGTAGCTCATCGAGAAGTTGTCGGTGAACCCGAACGTGCCCTCGAGCTCCGCGCCCTGGATCGTCGAACTGCCTGCATTGTCGACGAAGCTCGCGACGCCGGTGGCCGTCGGCTCCTGGCGCGTGATCTGCTGGTCGGTGTAATCCGACCGGAAGAGCGCGAAGTTGAACGTGGTGCGGCCGTCCCACGCACTGCCCTTCAGGCCGATCTCGTAGGCGGCGACCTCTTCCGGGTCGTACCCGTTGACCGTGTCGGGCGTGAACACCGCGTCGCCGCGCATGTCGAAGCCGCCCGACTTGAAGCCCTCGGAGTACGAGACGTACGTGGTCAGCGTGTCCATCAGGTCGAAGCTCAGGCTCGCGCGCGGCGTGAACTTGTCGAAGGTGCGCTCGTTCGTGTAGTCGGTGCGCAGCAGGCCGGGTATCGCCGCGTTGTTGCCGAAGAGCGGCGAGTACAGGCCCGTGAAGTTCTGGCGGTAGACCGTGCCTTCGCGCTCGTCGGAGGTGTAGCGGCCGCCGAGAGAGGCGCGAAAGCGATCGGTGAAGTCGTAGCTCACGTCGGCGAAAGCGGCATAGCTCTTGGTGTTGACCTGGCCCGAGGTGGCGATGGTCAGGTTCGCGATGCCGAGGATAGTGTCGAACTTGCCCGACGCGGATGCATCCAGGTAATACAGGCCGGCGACACCTTGCCAGCGTTCGCCTTCGAACAGCACCTGGAATTCCTGCGTGAACTGGTCATCGTCGTAATGACCCGGCACGTCGAGCGCGGGTGCCGGGCTGTCGTCGAAGTCGATCAGCGTGTCGGTCCAGCCCTCACGATAGGCCGTGATCGACTTGAGCGTGATCGCTTCGTTTACATCCCACGCGACGGTCATCGACACGCCCTCCGTGACGACCTCGTTGTCGCTGCCGATGCCGGCACGCGTGTCGTAGACGTCCGGCAACACGACTTCACCCGCGGCGAGACCGAGGCCGGGCACCTCGCGGTGGCCGTGCTTCGCCGGAGAATCGTCCTGGACGTAGTCGCCGGCCAGACGCACGCTCAAGGTGTCCGTCGGGTTCCATTCGGCGTTCACGCGGAACGCATCGACGTCCTTCGCGTAATGGTCGCTTTTCGCGGTGTACTGGTTTTCGCCGTAGCCGTCGCGGCGATATATCGCCGCGCTCGCGCCGACTGCGAACGTGTCGCCGATCGGCAGCACGCCCGACGCGATGAAGTCGTGCTGGTCGTAGTTGCCGAGCGTGAGCTTGGTGTCGAGACGCGCGCTGTCGCCGAGCGGCTTCGTCACGTACTTGATGGCGCCGCCGATCGTGTTGCGGCCGTACAACGTGCCCTGCGGGCCGCGCAGGACTTCCAGGCGCTCGATGTCGTAGATGTCGAGCACCGCGCCCTGCGGGCGCGCGATGTAGACGTCGTCCACGTAGAGACCGACGCCCGGCTCGAAGCCCCAGAGCGGGTCCTGCTGGCCGATGCCGCGGATGAACGCGATCAGCGTCGAGTTGGAGCCGCGCGCGACCTGCAGCGTGAGGTTGGGCGTCGACTGCTGCAGCCAGGTGATGTCCGGCGCGCCGACGTTCTCGATGAACTCCGCGGAGAACGCGGTGACGGCGATCGGCACGTCCTGCAGGTTTTCCTCGCGGCGCCGCGCGGTGACGATGACTTCCTCGAGGCCGGAGAGTGCCGATTTCGCGGCGGGTGCGTCCTGTGCGAGCACCGCTGGCACGGCAAACATCGACGCGGCGGCGGCGGCGACCGCGTGCACCGAATGGACGGCGAGCTTCTTCATGAGACCCCCTGCTGTGGCGCCGACCCGGCGCGTGATCATTCAACGAGCGTTGGAATTTAGTTGAACGTTCGTTGAATTTCAACAGTCGTTGCGCGATCTGCGCGGCTTCAGCAGAATCCGCCGTCGGACGCGCGCCCAGCGCCAGGTGATGCTGCAGTGCAAAAGAAAACGACCAGGAGCGCGACGCCGCGCGCGCGCGCGGCGCGCAGGCCGCCCGTGCGCACGAACCCGCGCTCGCAGGCGACGCGCGACCGCATCCTCGACGCGGCGGAGCGGCTCTTCGCCGAGCGCGGCTTTCACGGCTGCTCGATCCGCGACATCACGGGCGACGCCGGCGTGGACGTGGCGCTCGCCAACTACCACTTCGGCAGCAAGGAGCAGCTGCTCGAGGCGGTGTTCATGCGCCGCGCCGAGGACCTGAACGGCGAGCGGATCGCGCGCCTCGACACGATCCTCGCGGCGCAGCGTAAGCGGCCGCCGAAGCTCGAGGACATCATCGACGCCTTCACCCACCCGCTGCTCGACCGCTCGACGCGGGGCAGCCCCGGCTGGAAAAGCTATTTCGCGCTGATCGCCGAGGTCAACAACTCGCCGGAGTTCGGCGGCGTGCTGATGACGCGCTACTTCGACCCCGTCGTGCAGCGGTTCATCGAGGCGATCCGTCTCGCGTTGCCGGGCAGCACGGACCGCGACGTGTACTGGGCCTACCACTTCCTCTCGGGCGCGCTCACGCTCACGTTCGCCGAGACCGGCCGCATCGACAAGCTCTCCGGCGGCGCGTGCCGCTCGAGCGATCTCGACAGCGTGCACGAGCGCCTGGTGCCGTACTGCGCCGCGGGCTTCCGCGCGCTGTGCCGGCCGCAGCGCACGCGGTCGCAGGCTGCGCAGGCCCGGCGGCCGCGGGTCCGCCGGTGACGGCACCGGCACGCCTGCTGCGCGTGCTCGTAACCGGCACGCCGATGTTCAGGCGCGCGGCGCTGCCCGGACTACGTGCGCACACCACTGGTGGAAGCGCAGGTCGCCCCGCGCAGGCGCGGGCGCACGGCACCACACGGAGCAGCAGGTGATGGCGGCCGTCATGCTGAAGCCCATGCCGACGCACGCGTGCGTCGCCATCGAGGAAGTCGGGGCGCTTGTGGAGTATCTCGCCGGCGATGCAGCGCGCAACATCACCGGCCACTCGATCCCCATCGACGGCGGCTGGACCGCCCAGTGAATCCCGTACCCGAGGAGCCAGGCATGACAGCGAGCATCCGGATCGGCCGTGCGCGCCTGGCACGTCGCGCCGCCCTCGGCGCCGTGCTCGGCGCGACGCTGGCGTCGGCGTGCGGCGGCGGCGAGCCGCCTGGCGCGACGGCCTACACGCGGCTTGCGGCGCTGCCCATCGCCGCGGGCACGGTGACGGTCTCCGGCATCTCGGCCGGTGGTTACATGGCGGTGCAGTTTCACGTCGCCAACTCCGCGCTCGTGCAGGGCGCAGGCGTAGTCGCGGCAGGCCCCTACTACTGCGCCGAGAACTCGATGCGTCACGCGCTCGGCCGCTGCATGAAGGGCGATTCGGACATCCCCGTGGACGAACTGCTCGGCGTCACGAGCCAGTCTGCCCTGGACGGCAACATCGATCCGATCGCAGGGCTTGCGGACGACCGCGTCTGGATCTTTCACGGCGCGGCAGACGCCCTGGTCGCCAGGCCGGTCGTCGATGCGCTGCAGGCGTATTACGCCGGCCTCGTCGACCCGGGGCACATCGCGCGCGTCGAATACCCCGCCGCGGGCCACACGTTTCCGACGCGGGACCCCGCTGCGGCGGCGTGTGGCTCGACCGAGTCGCCGTTCGTCGGCAACTGCGGCGTGGACGGCGCGCGCACCCTGCTCGAGCACCTCTACGGCGCATTCGCGCCCGGAGCCACGACACGCCAGGCGGGCGAACTGCGCACCTTCGATCAAAGCGGCTACGCACGTGAAGCGGGTTCGTCAGGGCTGGCGGCGGAGGGTTGGCTGTACGTGCCCGCCGCCTGCAAGGCCCGGCAGGGCGATGCCTCGTGCCGCCTGCACGTCGTCTTCCACGGCTGCAAGCAGGGTGCATCGTTCGTGCAGGACGAGTTCGTGCGCCGGTCGGGCTACCTTGCCGCGGCCGATGCCGGCCGCATCGTGATGCTGTTCCCGCAGGTGCAGCCGAGTTTTCAGCCGCTCAATCCGAATGGCTGCTGGGACTGGTGGGGCTACGAAGGACAGTGGTACGCAACGAAGGCCGGCCCGCAGGTTGCGGCCGTCCGGCGCATGGTCGGGGACCTGCTCGGAGAACGACCGGGCCCGTAGCCGTCGCGAAACCGGCGGGACCGCGATCAGCAGGCGGAAGCGCGCAGGCGTTGCGTGCGGTACAGCACCTCGAGGCGCCGCACGCCCTTGATGCGCCGCGACGTGCGACGCACCTCGCGCATCAGCTGCAGCAGCAGCTTCAGGCCTTCCTGCGGGCCGCCGGAGCAATAATCCTCGACGAGACCCAGGTGCAGCACCGTCACATGCTCGAGGTCGGCGCGCATGTAGACGGCCAGCCCGAGCGGGCGTCCGGTGACCGGCTCGATCGCGAACAGCGACTGCACGTCCGGCAGCGCGGCGACCCTGACGCGCAGGCCCTCGCCGTCGTCGTAGATCTCGGGCGAACCGAACTTGTCGATGACGTCCTCGATGTGGCGCGCAAACCGCTCCTGGCAGCCGTTGAAAAACAACAGCTGCTCGAGCGCATGGCGCTTCTCGCGCGGCACGCGCGAGGCGAAGGCGACACTGGGCCCCATGATCCAATCCTGGCCGTAGGCCGGCCCGTCACGCAGGGATGAACCGATCATGCTCGCGGAGGAAGGTTATGTCGAGTAAGCGCCGGCCCGCGGCATGCTGCGACGCTGCACCATGCGCGACGGCACCGCCGCTTGAACTTTGAATTGCTTCAATTTTTTGATACGCCAAGATGGACCTGGCCCGGGCGATGGCGCGCAATGCGGGTATCGTGCAGCGCGCCTCCCCCACCGATTCCCAGGCGCCGGCGAACGGCCCCGCCGTTGCGTCCGGCGTGCTGGTCAACATCGTCGTCCTCTCGGGCGACATGCCCCTCTTCGAATCGGTCAGGGAGGCAGTCGGCGAACGCAACCCCGTCTGGCGCGCTCGCACTGCGGACGAGGCTGCCGACCTGCTGATCACGGGGCGCTGCGGCGTGCTGCTGATCGACATGGCCGCCGTGTCCACGCACGCCGACTCGTTCATCGTGCAGATCGTCGAGCAGTTCGCGGACGTGGTCGTGTGCGTGGCCGGGAGGCGCGACGACGAGCCGCTGCTTGCGCCGCTGATCAGCGCAGGCCTCGTATATCGCTTCCTCCACAAGCCCGTGGCCGCCAGGCGTGCGGACATGTTCCTGCAGGCCGCAATTCGCAGGCACGTCGAGCGCTGCGAGGGTTTGATCGCCGCGGACTCCCTGCCGCCGTTCATGCGCCGGCTCGGGCAACCTACGGCAGCGTTCAAGTGGCTCGTGGGCACGACTGCGGTGCTGGCGCTCGGCATCGTCGTCGGTTACCTGGCCTCGGGTCCCGCACCCGGGCCGACGACTGCGGACCTCCCGGCCCCTGCGGCGCAGGCGCCGGTCACGGCCACCCGGATCGCGTCGGGGCCGCGCGCCAACCCGGTCCTCTCACGCGCACGGGCCGCGCTGGCCGCCGGCCGGTACGAAGCACCGATCGGGCGCAATGCCCTCGACCTGTACCAGTCGGTGCTGCTGGCGGAGCCGGACCATGCGGAGGCGCGTGCCGGACTCGCCACGACGCTGGAACACGTCCTCGCGCAGGCGCGCTCGGAAGACGCGGCCGGCAACCGGGCCGAAGCCACGCGCCTCGTCCAGCGAGTGCTTGCGGTCCAGCCGGAGCTGGAGGATGCGCGCTTGCTCGCGGAGCAGTTGAACCCGCCGGTGACGCCGTCGCGCCAGCTGGTCGACGAGCAGGCGGCCGAGGCGCTGCACCTGGCGGCAGCGGACGCGCCCCGACCGGCGACGCCCGAGTTCGACGCCGTGGTCGCGGCGGCCGCGGCGCCAGTCCCCGCACCACGGGCCGAGCCCTTGCCGGCCACTGCCCGCAGCAGTCGAGCAACCTCGCCGGCGACTGCCAGCAGCACTCGAGCGAACTCGCCGGCGACACCCGGCAGCACTCGAGCGACCTCGCCGCCGACCGTCGTACGTGTCATGCCGGATCCGCTCACGCCGCGTTATACCAACGCGAAGCCGCGCACCGGGGCCCGCGTCGCAAGTGTCGGCACCCGGCGCGCGGCTCGAGCCACCGACACCACGACGTTTCCGCAACCGGACATCGCCGGCATCGAACGGAATACGCCGCCGGCGTCCGCGGCGCCGGGCGTGCCTGGAATCGCGGTCGCGACGCCGGCACCAGATGCCGCGTTACCCGTCGTTGCCGCGGATGAACTCGAACGCGTCGTGGCGCGCGACCCGGTGTATCCGGCGCGAGCGCTGCGGGAGCGGACGCACGGCTGGGTGGAGCTCGAATTCACGATCACTGCGACCGGCACGGTCCGGGACATCCAGGTCGTCGCTGCGCAGCCGGACGGCGTCTTCGAACGCGCGGCCGCCGAGGCGCTGGCCGCATGGAGATTCCGGCCCCGCTACGTGAACGGCCAGGCCGTCGCGCAGCGCTCGGTCGTCAAGATGCGCTTCGACGTCGACGGCTGACGTGCAGCGTGCCGAGGCTGTACGCCACGGCGGCCCACGCGGCGGCGATGCCGACGCCCACCCAGGCGATGCCGCTGAGCCCCAGCCCGAACGTCGATTTCAGCAGCGCGTGCAGCGATGCCGAAGTCGCGTCGCCGCCGCGGTACACGAACGTGTCGATGAGGCTCTTGGCCTTGTACTTCTCCTCGCGCGTGACGACGGTGTAGAGCGTGTCGCGCGCGGGACGCGCAATCGAGTACTCGCCGACGCGGCGCACGACCATCACGCCCACGAGCACGGCGAACGTCGGGTTCAGCGCGAGCATCGCGTAGCCGAGCGTCATCAGGAGCGGCACCAGCACGAGCAGCGGGCGCAGCCCGAGCCAGCGGAAGACCCTCCCGAACAGGAACATCTGCACCATGAGCGACGCGGCCTGCACCCAGAAATCGATCGTGTTGAAGAACTCGGTGCGCGAATCCTGGTCCGTGAACACCTGCGCGACCAGCGCCTGCTGCTCGAGGTACAGGAACGTCGAGACCCAGGTGAGCAGCAGCACGAAGAGCGCGATCAGTGCGAGATAGGGCGACTGCACGACCTGCCGGAACGCCGCGAACGAACTGCCGCCCAGGCGCGCGTCGCGATCCTCGCCGCCCGCCGCGTCCCCGGGGCCGTGCACGCGGTGCCACCGCAGCACGAGCAGCATGCCGGCAAGCCCGGCCGCGAGCAGCGCAGCCGAGACCAGCAGCAGGTTGATGGTGCCGAGCGGCTGCACGAGTTGCTTGCCGAGGAACGGGCCGAAAAGCCCGCCGACGCTCAGCCCCGCCGCGATGAAGCCGAACAGGCGGCCCGCCTGCTCGCGTGTGAAGACGTCGGCCATGAGGCTCCAGAACACGGCGACGACGAACAGGTTGAACACGCTGACCCAGATGAAATACACGCGCGCGATCCAGGTGTGGTCGGCCTGGGCGTTGAACCACGCGTAGAAGCCGAGGATGTTCAGGATGAAGAACAGGTACACCCACGGCAGGAACGTCGTGCGGCGGAAACGCGAGGTCAGCCAGCCGTAGACCGGCTGCACCGCGAGCATCGCGATGAACGTGCCCCAGAAGAGCGCCGGCAGCGTCTCGACACCGGACGTCAATCCCATCGTCTCGCGGATCGGGCGCAGGATCGAGTAGCTCGAGAACATCGCGAAAACCGTCGCGAACGCGGCGAGCAGCACCGGCAGTTCGTGCGGCTCGGCGTTGATCGCGCCGGCCAGCCTGTGGCGCACGGTCAAGCGGCGCCGGCCAGGTCGAGGCGCTGCCCGGGCCGCGCGACGCCGGCGTCGGCACCGCGCTCGCGCAGCGCATCACGCAACCCGTTGGCGCCGTCCGGCTCCCCGTGCACGAGCCAGGTCTGCGGGCGGCCCTCGAGCGAGGCGTGCCAGCGCAGCAGGTCGTCCTGGTCGCCGTGCGCGGAAAAACCGCCGAGCGTGTGCACCTGCGCCCGCACCGGCACGGGCACGCCGTGGATGCGCACGGACTCGCGGCGATCGACCAGCGCGCGGCCCGGCGTGCCGGCCGCCTGGAAACCGGTGAACACGACGTGGCACTCGGGGCGCGGCAGGTTGAGCTTGAGGTGGTGCACGATGCGGCCGCCCGTGCACATGCCGCTGCCCGCGATCACGATGGCGCCGCCGCGCAACCGGTTGATGGCCATCGACTCCTCCGGCGTGCGGCACAGCGTGAGGTTGGGGAGCGGCGGCAGCGCGCCGGCCCGGTCGTGCAGGTCGCGCGCCTCCGCGTCGAAGAGTTCCGCGTGGCGCCAGTAGATCTGCGACGCATCGATCGCCATCGGGCTGTCGAGGAAGACCTGCCAGGCCCCCAGGTCCCACGCGTCGAAATGCGTGCCGAGTTCGTAGAGCATTTCCTGGCTGCGGCCGACCGCGAAGGCGGGGATGAGCACGTTGCCGCCGTCGTTGCGCGCGCGACGCACGATCTCGCCGAGTTCCCGCAGGGTCGCACTCCGCTCGCGATGGCGCCGGTTGCCGTAGGTGCTCTCCATGAGCACGACGTCGGCGCGGCCGCCGGCCGCGGGATCGCGCAGGATCGGCGAATCGTACTGGCCGATGTCGCCGCTGAAGACGACACGGCGCATGACGGTGTCCTCCTGCAGTTCGAGCCATACGCTGGCCGAGCCGAGGATGTGTCCCGCGTCGCGGAACGTGAGCGTGACGCCCGGGAGGATCTCGGTCGGGGATTCGTACCTCACGCTGCGGAAGCTCCGCAGCGTGGCCGTGGCGTCCTCCATGTCGTACAGCGGTTCGACGCGGCGTGACGGCGCATGGCGTCCGTTGCGGTCGTCGCGCTTGCGGCCGGCGCGGTCGGCGTCGCGCTGGGACATCAGCGCGCCGTCGGCCAGCAGCACGCGCGCGAGGTCGCGACACGCGGCCGTGGCGAAGACGGGCCCGCGGTAGCCGCGCTTGTGCAGCAGTGGCAGGCGGCCGCAGTGATCGATGTGCGCGTGGCTCAGTACGACCGCGTCGATGTCGGCTGGTGCGAACGGAAACGGCTCGCGATTGCGGTCGTCCGGACGGTCGCCGCCCTGGATCATGCCGCAGTCGAGCAGCAGCGTGCGGCCCCGCACGGTCAGGATGTGGCAGGAACCGGTGACTTCGCCCGCCGCGCCGTAGAACTGCAGCTCCATGCAAATCGCCTCAGGCGATTTGCATCCCTGCGGGTGCCTCGCCTTCCTGGACAGTGGTGTCGGGCGCGGAGGCCTGACCGTCGCGCAGCAGCTTGACACAGGCCTTGACGACCCGCGCATCGTAGCGGCGTCCGGCCTGCGACTGAAGTTCCTCGATGCACGCCGCCAGGCTGAGCGCGGGCCGGTGCGGACGCTGCGCCAGCATGGCCTCGACCGCGTCGGCGACGGCGACGATGCGTGCCTCGAGCAGGATCTCGTCGCCCCTCAAGCCGCGCGGGTAGCCGGACCCGTCGAGGCGTTCGTGGTGCTGCCGCACCGTTTCCGCGACGGCCCACGGGAACTCGACGCGGCGCAGGATCTCGTAACCGCGCTCGGCGTGCGTCTTGACGAGTTCGAACTCCGAGGACGACAGCGTGCCCGGCCGCCACAGGATCTCCCGCGGAATCTGCAGCATGCCGACGTCGATCATCTGGCCCATCACCCGCAGGCCGCGGACCGTGTGCCCGGGCAGGCCCAGGCTCGTGCCGATGCCGGCGGCGTACTCGGCCACGCGCCGCGCGCGCCCCGTCTTGCATGCGTCCTGTGCGTCGGCCAGCTGGGCAAGCGCCTCGATCGCGCCGAACATGACGCGCTCCATGTGATCCATCGCGCTCACGATCTCGGCGTCCGAGCGGCGCCGGCGCAGCAGCTTCGAAACCGCCTCGGCCACGAATGCGGCGTGACGGCGATCGTCGTCGTCGTACGGCCCGGCTTTCTCCGCGATCAGGAGCACGCCGCCCAGTCGGCCGCCGTCCAGGATCGGCGTCGCGACCTGTCGCCGCAACGACGCGGGCAACCCGGCCGTGTGCAGTATGCCGGTGCCCTCGACCGCGTCGCGCACGACGGTGCGCTGCGAGCTGAGCGATTCGTACAACGCGGTGTTGAGCGGCGGGACGCCGCGCCAGCGCGTCAGCAGCGTCGCGGCGTCGGCGCTCTCGCCGGTGCCGCGCCGCACCGCGAGTTCGAGCTGGGTCGGTTCCGTGAGCGCGAGGAACACGCAGGCGAGCGGGCTGCCGGTGAGGTCCTGCACGATCTGCAGGGACTGCTCGAGGATTTCGGTCTCGGTGAGGCCGTGGGCACGATGCGTGAGGTCGAGCAGCCGGCCGACCCGGAGCTGCTCGCGCTCGTTGCGCTCGGCCGTGCGCCGCTGCGGGGAGATGTCGCGCACGCTGAGCACGCGCGTGTCCGGCATGGCTTCGCAAGGCACTGCTGCGATCTCGACGTCGATGACGCTGCCATTCGGCCGGCGCCAGCGCGTTTCGAGCCGCGCGCGTCCGTTCCGGCCGAGCGCGAGGCTGCGTATGGTGGCATCGTCGCCCGCCTCGCCCTCCAGTTGCTGCAGCGTCAGCGTCTCGAGGCGCTCCGCATCGATGCCGAGCAGCTCGAGGAACGCGCGATTGCCATGGCGCAGGCGCCCCTCGGCATCTGCCAGGACGCTGGGCTCCGGCGCAAAGTCGAAGGCCTGCGACACGACCGACAGCTGGGCCACGCTCGCACGCGCGCTGCGGTTCGCGGTGACGTCGGCGGCGGTCATGAGCCAGCAGGCACAACCCCCGTACGAGACCGCCTGGCGGCGCACCTCGAGCACGGACTCGGAACCGTCTTCGCGCCGTCGCGACAGGACTGTTTCGCGGGCGGCGCCGTCCGCGAATGCCAGGCCGGGCAGCACGGCGTCGACGGACTTCCCGCGGAGCGCGCCTGGTTCGACGCCGAACAGCGCCGCGGCCGAGTCGCTCGCGAGGTGCAGCTGCAGCGAATCCATGTCGCAAACCCAGGTCGGCACGGGTTGCGCCACGAAAACGCGCTCCACGTCGCCCGCTGCCGCCTGCGCGCGCGCGCGCGCCTCCTGCACTTCGGCCAGCTGCGACTCGAGCGTCGCGAGCTTTGCGGATTCGGCGCGGGTTTCCGCGACGGCGCCGCGGGCCCGGGATTCGGCTTCGGCGGCGGCGCGCTGCGCGGTCTCGAGATCCCGGATGCGGACCTGGAGCTCGCGAATGCGCACGGATTCGGCGGCAGCGAACTCGGCTCGGGCCCGCGCTTCGTATTCGGCGCGTTCCCGGGCGACGCGCTCCCCGGCGGCGAGCTGCTGGTTGGTCGCTTCGAGATCCCGCACCTGGCGCTCGACGTCGATCAGGCGCATGCGGTCCTGTTCGCGGCGGTCGAGCAGTTCCGGCACGAGGGCCGGGATGCGGACCGTGCCGGATCCGGGCGAGGAATCCGCAAGCGCCATCGCCAGTTCGTCCAGCGACGAGCCGCGGGGCAGGAAGCGTTGCGCGCCGACTTCGGCTGCGAAGGCTTCGTACTTCGGACCCGCCACGCGGAACGAGTGCAGGACGACGGGCAGATGCATGAGGTCCGGGTCCTCGCGCAGCCGGCGGCACAGCGCGAAGCCGTCGAGCCTGGGCAGCAGCACGTCGCTGACCAACACGTCCGGGGTCTCGGCACGAATGGCTTCGAGCGCCTCGATGCCGTTGCGCGTCTTGACGATGCGGTGGCCTCGCGACTGCAGCATCGTCTCGACGGCCGCGAGATCCTGCTCGCGCTCGTAAGCCAGCAGTACCGTTTTCATGGTCGCGCACCGCCTGGTGCGTGGCCCGACCAGCCACCCGTGCCAATCATTCTCGACTCCGTGCACACGTCCAAAGTGCACAGGAGTATGCGCCCGGCCCACCTCGCCGCACTACGACGGGGCGGCCAGCCGTGGATGTGCGTCACAGAATGGTCAGGGCGGGCCCCCGCTCAACTCGGTCCGCCGGGTCGGCAGGTGCGAACGCAGCGCCTGCACCGGGCTGCGCACGAGGTCCTTGCGAACCTCGTGCACGACGCAGGCGCGGGTGGGGCCCGAGAGGATTTCGCGCATCAATCCCAGGAATGGCGGGCCGGCCACGACGATCAGGTCGGTGAACTCGGCGCCGCGGCGCGCCCGGTCGAGCCGGCGCGCGATCCGGCGCGCGAAGCGCATCGCGTACTCGCGGCGGGCTTTCGCACCGTCGGTCATGCTGTAGCGTTCGTCGCCGAAACGGCTGTGACCGCGTCCCGGGCGATCCGTGCCCAGCTCGCGCTCGAACTGGTGACCGGCAGGATTCGAGATGCGACCGATCTCGTGGGGCGCGGCGCGCAGCGAAGCAGCCTCGTAGAAAATGGCTTCGGCCTGGTCGGCGACGACGATGCGTAGCATGCCCATGACGGCCTCCTTGCGGCGTGGCATCGAATTCACCATGCTCCCCTCGCCGAGACGGCGCAAGGCGGGAAAGCCGCGTCGTTTCGGGCTGGCGGCGGGCGTGCCGCCGGCGGACGATCGAGCATCAGGACGCGGGAGACCGGGCATGACGCGGCGCAACTGGCCCGTATGGGCGACGATGTTCACGCTGGTGGCGGCCTGCGCGACGCAGTGGGAAGTCGACCGTTACGAGGCGCCGGACGCCAATCTCGCTGCGCGCAGCACGTTCGCGTGGAAGGCGGGCGACATCGGCACTCCGACCGCGCTCGATCCCGAAGTGGTGGCGGCAGTCGGCACGCAGATTCGCGCCGTCGTGACGGAAGAGCTGGCGCGCAAGGGCTATGTGCAGGTGGCCGCGACTGCTAATCCGCAATTCGTGATGAGTTACCAGGTCGCCGGCACGCGCCGCGTCGTAGAAAGAGACGAGGAGCGCATCGGCGCGCCGTCGCCGAACACGGTGCTGAGCCCGAGCGAAATGCAGCCGCCCCCGGCCTCGGCCGTTGGCCGCGAAATGACCGTTCGCGAAGGCTCGCTGGTCGTGTTCGCCGACGACCCGGCCACCGGCAAGCTCATCTGGCGCGGCATCGTTAGCGCGGAGACGCGCGTGGGCTCGAACGAGCAGAGCATCCGCGAGCTCACCGAGGTGGCTCGCGAGATTGCGCGCCAGTTTCCGGCACGCGGTACCGGGCCCTGAACCGGACGACTGCACGCCAGGCGGTCAACGACGCAAGACGAGCACCGTCCCGGCAACGACCAGGACCACGCCCAGCAGTCTCGTCGACGTGATCCCGGCGCGCGGAAAGCCGAGGGCGCCGTAGTGATCGACCAGCAGTGCCGCGGCCAGCTGCCCGCCCAGCACCAGCGCCAGCAGCGCGACCGCACCGAGCCGCGGACCGAGCACCGTCACTGACGCCACGTAGGCCGCGCCGAGCAGGCCGCCAAGCCAGGCCCACGCGCGGCACCTGCGTCACCGAACCCGGCGTCATGCGCGCGCCCGACAGGACCGCGCAGGCCAGCAGCGCCGCGAGCCCGACGCAGAAGTTGACGACCGAAGCCCAGAGCGGGGAACCCACCGTGCGATTGACGGTGGCGTTCATGCCCACCTGCACGGTCAATCCGGCACCGACGGCGATGGCGAGCAGGTGTGGCCAGTAAGCGCCGATCATGGACGTGGTCTCCCGTGTATTCGTCGTGGCAGCGTGCCGGCCGAATCGCTCAACCGGACCGGCCCTCGAGCCAGCGTCGCATGAGCCAGAAGCAGAGCGCCACCCCGCCGAGCCACGCGAGTACGCGGTTGAGTGCCGCCCAGGCCGTGTCGACGTGCAGCATGCCCCAGCGCGCGAAGATCTCCCGCCAGTCGTGGTGGGCGGCCGGGTCCAGGTCGCCGATCAGGGGCAGACGCATCGCGCGTGCGTCGGCCATGTAGGTCGCGACGTTCAGCAGGCTCTCACAGGCCCAGCCTGCGGCGAGCGCGAAGCCGAGCGTGTGCCTGCGTCGCAGGAACTGCCACGCCGCGGCCAGCGGCAATAACAGCTGTGCCAGCGTGCCGCCGTAAACCGCCAGGCGATCGGAGAACAGGCCCACGATGACGTGGCCGGCCTCGTGGAAGGCGAGGTTGGCGTGGTCGAGGATCGGCACCCAGTGATCACCCGTCGAGGCGCGCAGCAGGATCCAGAGCAGGAAGACGACGGCGCAGAACGCGACGGGGCCGCTGAGCGGCGGCCAGCCTGCACCGCGCCCCGCGGCGAAACCCGCCGTCCCGCCGGACGGGTCCCGCGGCGGCGGCTCGCTGTTCAGGTCACCCCCGGCGTGGTCGCACGTTCGCGCCTTTGCCCGGCCTGCCACACGAGTGCGCCGATGCCGACCAGCAGCGCGATGAAGGTCACCCAATGGCCGACGTACGGCAACCGGCCGACGAGCCACAGTGCCAGCACGGCAAGCAGGAAGGCCAGTACACGGACGCCCGTCGTCGCAGGTTGCGTATTGCGCAGGACGGCGAGGCCCTTGCGACCGATGAACGACGCGGCGGTCACCCACCCGAGCAACAGCAGCAGCAGGTACAACGGCATGAGGATCAGTGCGAGCGGGATGCCGACGATCGTGACGAGCAGCAACACGACCAGCACCGGCATGCACACGAGCACGACGAAACCGAGACCCAGGCTCTTCAGCGGCTCGCGGCCGATGAAATCCGCCGCGCGCCCGGAATAGCCCGGAAAGACCAGCGTGAACAACATGCCGACCAGGCAGACGCCGACGATCCACAGGAACGAGCCCACGCCGTGCGCCACGGTGCGCATGTCCTCGCGGACCTCGCCGTCCCTGAAGTACGCGCCCGCATCCATTTCGTGAAACTCGATGCCGCCGACGACCTCCGCGCCTTCCGGCAAGGTCGGCTCTTCGGGGCCGTGCACGATCAGCTTGCCGCCGATGCGCGTCTCCGGCCCGATCGTGAGGTCTTCGGTGCGCACCTCGGCATCGCCATGCACCGTGCCGTTGATGCGCACCTGGCCGCCCGATGCCTGGAGGTAGCCGTGCGAATCACCGTCGAACTCGATGCGTCCACCCGTGAGCGACAGCGCACCGGCGATCACCGTCGCGGGACCCAGTGCCACGTCGCCGCCGGCGATCCGGGCATTGCCGGTCACGATCGCGTCGACCTTGACGTCGCCACCCGCGACGTACAGGTCGTCGCCGACGCTGCCGCCGATCGCGACCTCACCGCCGGCCGCGACGAGGTCGCCTTTGACTTCGGCCGCGGTATTGACGCGCCCGCCGGCCAGGAAAGCGTCGCCCTCCACCGTATCGGTCAGCTGCAGCATGCCGCCCGCGCCGAAGTAGTCCGAGCCGAACTGGTGCGTGACGGAGTCTTCGCCGTCGTACCGGACGTTGCAGCCCGCGAGGGCGGCGCAGAGGGCGAGCAGCCCCATGGCCTCAATGACCGATTTCATCGCGGATCTCCTCGAGTCCAGTGGCCCGTCCGGTTGCGGGCAGACCGGCGTTGGCGGCCATCGAGGCAAGTCTAGTGTAAGGCAGGGACCCACCGTAACCGCTCGACGGCACGGTTGGTCGCAAGCCCGGTCGCAAAGGCAACGCGCAAAGAAAAGCCGCGGTCCGTCGAGCGGAGCGCGGCTCTTGCGAAAATGGTGTCTTCCGTGACGGCCCGCGATGTCCCCCCTCGGGCCATCCATGTCTGTTTTTATTTATCTGCTGCCGCCCGATGCCCCCCAGCTTGCGGCTGACGACGTTTGTACGGGGTTTTTTGTCGCGCGTCACCTTGCAGCGCAATAACGACTCCATTTTGAAAACATTGAGGTTTTCATGTCGCATCTACGCAACACTGGCTTGATCGCGAGCGCACGGTCGTGCGCCTCGGTCGCACCTCGCGCTGTGCCATGCGCAGTGCCGTCGCCGCGGTGGATCAGCTGCGCCTCGGTCCCCGTGCCTGCAGCGTCTCAGGGCTTGTCGGCACTGCCCTCGCTGACGTAGCCGAGCAGGCGCGGCACGCCCGGCAGGTAGTACTGCTTCGGCTCGCGCAGCAGCAGGCCGGCATCGCGCACCAGCGCCAGGGTCTCGCGAGTCAGGTGGCACCCCCCGCCCAGCCTTTGCTGCAGCGGATCGAGCCGGTGCTGCCAGCGGGCAACGCCTGCGTCGGGAGCCAGCCCGTGCTCGAGAAACAGGAAATGACCGCCAGGCCGCAGCACGCGCCGGATCTCGCCGAGCGCTTGCCCGGCGTCCGCAATGGAGCAGAGCGTCAGCGTGCACACGACGGTGTCGAAACTATCGCTGGCGAAGGGCAGGTGCTCCGCGTCCAGGTTGTGGAAATCGACGTCGATGCGCGAGGCGGCGATGCGCGGGCCCGAGTAGCGATCGAGGTCGACATCGGGGTCGATAGCCTCGATGCGTTCGACGCCGGGCGGGTAGTGCGCGAGGTTTGCGCCAGTGCCGAAACCCACCTCGAGGATGCGTCCCGACGCGCCGGCCAGCGTGCGCCGCCGCGGCGCGTGCAGCACGCGATTGGTCATGGCCTTGTCGAGCAGGTACGGAAAGACGCAGTGATGGTAGAAGCCCACGTGGTGGGAGCCCAAATTGATCGATGCCGGATTCTCAAGCCTGCCTGGACGAAAGCGCAATGACGGTCTGCATTGCAGCGTGGTGTTGCATCGAGTGTCTTTACAATGTGGCGCCAGCCTGCGGGCCTGCGGCGACGTGCCAATCAGGCCCGGCTGCGGTAGATTGCGCGCCCTTCCTTTCCGTGCCCGCATCGACGCCGGGCCCAGCCGAGCCGGACACCCATGGGACGCATATTCGAAGTCAGGAAGCACGCCATGTTCGCGCGGTGGAACCGCATGGCGAAGCAGTTCAGCCGCATCGGCAAGGACATCACCATCGCGGTCAAGAAGGGTGGTCCCGATCCGGACTCGAACCCGGCCCTGCGTCGCGCGGTCCAGAACGCCCGCGCGGTGAACATGCCGAAGGACAAGGTGGAGTCGGCGATCAAGCGCGCGTCCGGCCGCGATGCCGCGAACTTCGAAGAGGTCATGTACGAGGGATACGCGCCGCACGGCGTCGCCGTGCTGGTCGAGTGCGCCACCGACAATCCGACGCGCACCGTGGCCTCGGTGCGCAACGCGTTCAACAAGAATGGCGGCAACCTCGCAACGACGGGCAGCGTCGCGTTCCAGTTCCGCCGCATGGGCGTGTTCCGGCTGCACCCGGAAGGCATCGACCAGGACGATCTCGAGCTCTACCTGATCGACCACGGCCTCGACGAGATGGGCGAAAGCGTGGGCGAGAAAGGCGAGCCGCAACTCGTTGCGCGCTGCGCTTTCGAGGATTTCGGCACGCTGCAGAAAGCGCTCGAGGACCGCGGTATCGTGCCAATCTCGGCCGAGCACGAGTACATCTGCTCGACCCCGACCGAATTGCCGGAAGCGCAGGCGACCGAAGTGCTCGAACTGATCGACAAGCTCGAGCAGGACGAGGACGTGCAGAAGGTGTACCACACGCTCGCCTGAAGCCGGCGCGAGCGGCTTGGGCACAGGGCCTGGTGTGCTGGGCAACACGGATCACGACAACCGGGGAGACGAAGCCATGCCAGGAATACGGGCCAATCTGCGCGCTCTCGCGCCGGCAGTCGTCGCTGTCCTGGTCGGCCATGCTGGCTGCATCGCAGCCGCCCCGGTGACGCTGCCTGCGGGCACAACCGTTCCGCTCACACTGCAACACCACGTGACCGAGTCGCGCACGCCGGCGGGCACGCCAGTCTATTTCCGCGTCGCCAGGGACGTGGCCGTGGATGGTCACGTACTGATTCGTGCCGGCACGCTCGTGACCGGCACGATGCTCGACGCGGGGAGCCATGGTGCGAGCGGCCGACCCGAAACGATGAGCCTGGAGGTGCGCTCCGTCCCGGGCATCGACGGCGTGATCGTCCCCGTCGCAGCGGACCTCGCGCGGCAGGGACCAGTCGCCCCGGGGGTGATCACTTACCTCGAGCGAGCTGCGACGATCGACGCAACGGTCGTGCACAGCATTTCGATCGACCCGGAGCGGGTCGAGCCTCTGGCGGCGGCGGACCCGTCGGCGGCGTACCCGCTGCCACTGTCCGTCATCGAAGGCGATTTCGCGAACTCCTGGACGGAACCATACCGGTTGCACATCGAACGCAACGCAACGCTCAAGCCGATATGGTTCCCCGCCACGCCTCCCGCGCCGGTGGCGGAATCCGGTGCCATACTGAAAGCGGTCCGGCTGGTAGCCGTCGACGGTACGCCGGTGCCGGTGCCAATCGCGGTCGTGGCCGCCACGGCGAAGTCCTTTGCGTTCGATGGCTGGTCGATCGTGCAGTACTGCTCGAACGGCGACAATCGCCTGTCGTTTCAAGCCGTGGCGCCGGATGGCCGCCGCTTCGCGTCCGATTACGTCGTGCCGATGGAAATCGTCGGGAAGGCTGCCACGCCGCGCCAGCACTGAACATCCGACCCAACGGTCCATTCGACATGCAAGCCGCCCGCGACCTGTTCTCCCACCGTAAATACTGGGCTCACCGCTTCGGTCCGGCGCCGTTCCTGCCGACGACGCGCGCCGAGATGGACGCGCTCGGCTGGGACTCCTGCGACGTCGTGATCGTCACCGGCGACGCCTACGTCGATCACCCGAGCTTCGGCATGGCCATCGTCGGACGCGTGCTCGAGGCACAGGGTTTCCGCGTCGGCATCATCGCGCAGCCCGACTGGCACTCGACGCGGGACTTCCTGCGGCTTGGCCGTCCGAACCTGTTCTTCGGCGTGACCGGCGGCAACATGGATTCGATGGTGAACCGCTATACGTCGGACCGCCGCACGCGCAGCGACGACGCGTACACGCCGCACGGCGTCGCCGGCGCGCGGCCCGATCGCTGCGTGATCGTGTACTCGCAACGCGCCCGCGAGGCGTACCGGGACGTGCCCATCGTGATCGGGGGCATCGAGGCGTCGCTGCGTCGAATCGCGCACTTCGACTACTGGTCCGAGAAGGTGCGCCGGTCGGTGCTGCTCGACGCCAAGGCCGACCTGCTGGTCTACGGCAACGCCGAGCGGCAGGTCTGCGAGATCGCGCACCGGCTCGCCGCGGGACACGGGATCGGGGAAATCGACGATCTCCGCGGCACGGCGTTCGTGCGCAAGGCCGTGCCCGAAGACTGGGTGGAAATCGACTCCACCACGCTCGATATCCCTGGGCCGCTCGCGCCGCCCGTCGATCCGTACGCGATGGAGCCGGCTGCATCGAGCGGCGCAACGCCACGAGCGTCCGCTGGCGCAACGGCGACACCGGCCTTCCGGAGTGGTCCGGGAGGCCGTCCGCGGCATGGACGCCGCGGCCGGAGCCCCCATGGATGGGTTCACGGCGTCCTCACGGACCACTCCGGAAGGCCGGGGCGACGTCCCGAACAAAGTCTCCGAGTCCTTGCTCCACTTCCACCGGCGCGTACCAAGAAACGCGGACCGCGAACGCAGCGTCATACGCATGCCGTCGTACGACGACGTCGCGGCCGATCCCGTGCTCTACGCGCACGCGTCGCGCATCCTGCACCAGGAATCCAATCCGGGTAACGCGCGCGCACTCGTGCAGCGGCACGGCGACACCGACGTCTGGCTGAATCCCCCGCCGATTCCGCTCGCGATGCAGGAGATGGACGCGATCTACGAGCTACCGTACCAACGCGTCCCGCATCCGTCATACGGCACAGCGAAGATCCCGGCCTATGAAATGATCAGGTTCTCGATCGCGATCCAGCGCGGGTGCTTCGGCGGCTGCACGTTCTGCTCGATCACGGAACACGAAGGCCGCATCATCCAGAACCGCTCGGAGGATTCGATCATCCGCGAGATCGAGACGATCCGCGACACGGTGCCCGGTTTCACCGGCGTCGTCTCGGACCTCGGCGGCCCCACCGCGAACATGTATCGCCTGGCCTGCAAGTCGCGCGAGATCGAATCGGCCTGCCGGCGGCCCTCGTGCGTGTTTCCGGGCATCTGCCCGAACCTGAATACGGACCACGCGCCGCTCATCAAGCTGTACCGACGCGCGCGCGAGTTGCCGGGAATCAAGAAAGTCCTCATTGCCTCGGGCGTTCGCTACGACCTCGCGATCGAGTCGCCCGACTACGTCAAGGAACTCGCGCAGCACCACGTCGGCGGCTACCTGAAGATCGCGCCGGAGGCGATCTCGGACGGGCCGCTGTCGAAGATGATGAAGCCGGGCGTCGGCGCGTACGACCGCTTCAAGGAACTCTTCGACCGGTACTCGAAGGAAGCGGGCAAGAAGCAGTACCTGATCCCTTACTTCATCGCCGCGCATCCGGGCACCCGGGACGAGGACATGCTGGAACTCGCGCTATGGTTGAAGCGCAACGGGTTTCGCGCCGACCAGGTGCAGGCTTTCCTGCCGTCGCCGATGGCCACGGCCACCGCGATGTATCACTCCGGCCGCAATCCGCTGCGCAGGCTTTCGCGGGTGTCGGAGGAGGTGCACATCCCGAAGGGCATACGCGTGCGGCGGCTGCACAAGGCGTTCCTGCGCTATCACGACCCGAACAACTGGCCGCTGCTGCGGGAAGCGTTGCGCCGCATGGGGCGTCCCGACCTGATCGGGAACGGCCGCCAGCAGCTGATACCGACCTATCAACCGATCGGCACCGGTCTCGCCCACGAGGGCAAGCGCCGCCCGGCGACGGCACCGCGTCCGAATCGGTCCCCGTTCAGGACCCAGCACACGGGGCTGCCGCGTACGCCGAAAGCGCCGAGGTGATTGCGACGCGCCGGCCGGCCGGACCTGCCTGTTCGCGCCACCGGACGCGCGTCGCTGCCGTGCGATGTGCCCGCGACGCGTGTCGGCTCGCGATCGCCGGGATCAGCGGTTGCTCTTTTCCCGCTTGGCGGCCTTCTTCTCTTCCTTCGTCTTCGCCGGCTTCTTCTTGGTTTCTTTCTTTCGGTCCATGCCCTTGCTCATCGCGTTCGCTCCATGGGTTTGATCCGGGACGGCTGTGCGATCACTCGTAGTGGTGCGCCTGGAAGAGCTCCGCGGCCGTCTGGAAATACGCGATGCCCAGCGCCTGCAGGCCCGTACGATCGATCGCGGGCGTGAACGTATCACGCGTCCTGTCGTAGTGGTAGGTCGCAGCGGTCTTGCCGAGCCCGAACACGACGAGTTCGTCGTCGCGATAGATCGCCACGTCGTGGTTGTGGCTGAACAGCGCGACGCGTCCCTGCGGCGGGTCGTGCAGCACGTCGCTGCCGAAGAACGGTGCGTCGTAGGGCAAGCCGAGCAGCCCGAGCACGGTGGGAGCGATGTCGATCTGGGTCGTGAGCGTATTCACCACGCGCGGCGCGAGGTGCCTGGGGGCGTAGAACATCAGGGGAATCTCGTACGTGTGCAGCGGGATCTCGGCCTTGCCGTACACACGCGCACCATGGTCGGCCACTACCACGAACAGCGTGTCGTCGAACCACGGCTCGTGCTGCGCGGCCCGCAGGAAGCGGCCGAGCGCATAGTCCGCGTACCTGACACCGGCCGCGCGCCCGCCTCCCGACGGCGGTATGCCCAGCGACTCGAGGCCGGGCCGGAACGTGAACGGCTTGTGGTTGGACGTCGTCATCACGATCGAGAAGAACGGCTGGCCGCGCTCGTGCTGCGCGGTGAAGTGCTCGATAGCGCGATCGAAGAGGTCCTCGTCGCTGACGCCCCACACGTTCTCGAACCGGGCCCCCGTGATGTCCTTGCGATCCAGCACCTGGAACCCGTTGCCCTCGTAGAACGCGTTCATGTCGTCGAAGTAGCCGTAGCCGCCGTACAGGAAGCTCGAGTGGTAGCCGAGCCCGTTCATCACGCGGCCCCAGGTCGCGATGCCCTGGTTGTTCGGCCGGCGCAGGATGGAGACCGTCGGGATCGGCGGGAACGACGATGTGATCGCCTCGAGGCCGCGCACGGTGCGCGTGCCGGACGCGTACGCATTGCCGAACCAGATTCCCTGGCGCGCGAACGAGTCGAAATTGGGCGTGTAATCGCGGTCCGATCCGTGCAGCCTGCTGAACTCCGCACCGAACGACTCGCTGGCGATCACGACGACGTTCATGCGGCCCAGGCCTTGCGCCTGCGCCGCGTGATGGCGGTCCAGCCTGCCTTCCGCGAGCCGCGTGAATCCCTGGCCATCCGGGCCGAGCTGTGCTGCGAGCAACTCCAGGTTCTGGCCGGGATCGCGACTCAGGTAATAAGAGTGGTAATCGATCTCGCTGGTGCGCGCCGCGCGGAAAAAGCTGCTGTGCCCGTTCTGCACCAGCTCGTCCGCGACGCGATTGCCGGTCAGCGACAATGCCCCGGTCGGATAGAACGCCACGGCGAGCGACAACGCCGTCGCGTAGGGCAGGAATACCGTCAAGCGCTGGCGCAGCGGCACGTGGTGCCGCCTGCTGGCGTCGAGCCGCCCGCGGACCAACCAGGTGGCCAGCGCCGCGACGAATACCGTCACGCCGAGCGCGGTCATGACCGGATAGGCCTGCCAGATGTCGGTGAACACCTCGGTGGGGTATGCGAGGTAGTCGAACGCGACGATGTTGAAGCGCGCGTCGAACTCCTCGAAGAAGAAATACTCCGCGACCGCCAGGTAGAGCAGCCCGGCGATCGTCGCGGCACTCAGCGTGAGGATCACGAACCGGTTCGCGCGGCTGCGATACCAGCGATCCGGGACCAGGCAGATGTAGAGCACGAACGGTGCTGCGAGGTACAGCGCCTCGACCAAGTCGTTCACGAGACCCGCGAGGACGATGTAAGGCAGCTGGGCGGGCCCCACGTCGGACGACAGGCCAAACCTTGCCCACAGCACGAGCCGGCCCAGCAGCCCGAGCAGCAGGTAAATCGCCCCCAGCACCATGACCGGCGCAAACCTGCCGAGCGCCCTGGAACGTTGCACTGTCATCCTGAACCCCCGCAGGAAAAAGCGCGACACGCCCGTGGAATCACGGGCGGGCGCAATGATCGGGGGGTTAGACGGCGGCGATCGCCGAAATCAATCGTGCAAGGCGGGTCTGGCCGTCAAAGTGACCGGAGCTCGTCGTCCACGGCCTTGGCGGACGCGGCGGCCACGTTGCTTTCGAGGTGCCGTACCTGCGATGTGCCGGGAATCGGCAGCATCGCGGGCGAACGCGCCAGCAGCCATGCGACGGCGGCCTGCTGCAGGGACAGGCCGCGAGGGCCCGCCCATCGTTGCAGGGCGGCGCGCTGCGGTGCATCCGCGTCCTGCGCACCCTGCACGAGCGGTGACCACGGGATGAATGCGAGCCCGTCGCGTTCGCAGGCCGCAAGCACCGCGCCGGACGAGCGATCCGCGACGTTGTAGCGATTCTGTACCGAGACGACGTCGACGACGCGGCGCGCCCGTGCCAGTTCGTCGACGCCGAAATTCGACACGCCGACGTAACGGACCTTGCCCTCGCGCTGCAGTCGCGCGAGCTCGCCCAGTGATTCCTCGAGCGGAACCAGCGGATCGACCGCGTGCAACTGGTAGAGATCGATGCGCTCGAGGCGCAGCCGGCGAAGACTGGACTCGCAGGCGGCACGCAGGTGCGCCGGACGCGCGTCGCGCGCCCATGTCGGCTTGTCGGGTCGCACGATGCCGCCCTTGGTGGCGATGACGAGGTCCGCCGGGTACGGATGCAACGCCTCCGCGATCAGCAGTTCGCTGGTCTCCGGTCCGTACGAATCCGCGGTGTCGATGAAGCGCACGCCGAGTTCGATCGCGCGCTGCAGCACGCGGACCGCCGCGGCCGGATCACGCGGCGCGCCCCAGATTCCATCCCCGGTGATCCGCATCGCGCCGAGGCCGAGCCGCGGCACGCACAGGTCGCGACCGATCCGGATCGTGGCGGGCGGGGTCAGGTCCATCTGGGCCATGAGGCACCTCCGTTGCTTAACTGAATTCGACCCCACGCCGTGACGAATGTCACCCATCCGGCCTGCAGGCAGGTGATGAACGCGGGGGAAGGATAGCGTCGCGGGTGTCCGATGCGAACGCACGATCGGCCGCCAGGCCGAGGAGGAGCGCATGAAACTCTCGAAATCGCTCGCGCGTCGTTGCAGCGTGGCCTTGCTCGTGGCATTGCCATGCGTGGCGATCGCCGCACCGCCCGACTGGGCGCCGGCGCATGGCTGGCGCAAGAAGAACGCCACGTACGCCGGCTACAGCGGTCGTTCCTGGGACGACGACTACGGGGTGCGCTCCGGGTCCTGCAATCGCGACAACGTCGGCGCCGTGCTCGGCGGCATCGCCGGCGGCGTCGTCGGTGCCGAAGTCGGCAAGGGCACGGCGGAGCGCAACGTTGCGATTGTCGTGGGCACGGTGATCGGCGCCGCGATCGGAGCCGAAATCGGGCGCCGCATGGACAAGACCGATCGCTCCTGCGCTGGCCATTCACTGGAGCTCGCGGGCGCCGGACAGAGCGTCAAGTGGACGAATCCGAACACGCGCGTGACGTACCAGCTGACGCCCGTGGACGAGGCGCCGCGCCCGGACGGCTGCCGCAGTTTCAGGCTCATTGCGCACGGCAAGTTCGGGTTGAGCGAAGGCCGGACGATGGCCTGCCCCGACGCATCCGGAGTCTGGACCCCCGCGCGGAACCTGCAGGTCGTTCGCCGCTAGCGCGACGACCAGGCTCCTTCTGCCCCGCAGGCGCGCGATTGCCGGCCGCACACGGCGCGTGCTAGCGTGCGCCCCGGTTTCGGGGTACACGATGAAGGAAGCCAGGCCCACCTCGCACGACATCGCGCGCCTCGCGGAGGTTTCGCAGGCCACGGTATCGCGGGCGCTGCGCGACAGCCCGCTGGTCAAGCCGGAGACCCGCGCGCGCATCAAGTCGGTTGCGGAGCAGCTGCATTACCGCGCGGATCGCAGCGCCGCGGGGCTGCGCACGCGATGCAGCCACACGCTGGCGCTGCTGCTGTTCGAGGAATCCCCGGACGACGCGCCGATCAATCCGTTCTTCCTCTCGATGCTGGGGCACATCACGCGTGCGACGGCGCGCCGCAGCCTCGACCTGCTCGTCTCGTTCCAGCAGTTGAGCGACGACTGGCTCATCGACTACCAGCTCAGCAATCGGGCGGACGGGATCATCCTGCTCGGTTACGGCGACTACCTGACGTCCATGCCCCGCCTGCGACACCTGTCGGAGCACGGCGCCAACTTCGTGATCTGGGGCCCGATCGTCGACGGCATGCCGGGCCGTTACGTCTGCAGCGACAACGCCGCCGGGGCCGGGGAAGCGACACGTCACCTGCTGCAACTCGGCCGGCGGCGAATCGCTTTCGCCGGCGGCGCCTCGGAACACTGCCCGGAATTCCAGCTGCGGCACGCGGGTTACGTGCGGGCGCTGCGCGACGCCGGGATCGAGCCCGACTCGCGCCTGCAGGTCGAAGCCCTGTCGAGCGAGGACGCGGGCTACGAGGCCGCGCTGGAACTGCTCGATGCCGGGGTGCAGTTCGACGCGGTGTTCGCGGCGAGCGACCTGATCGCGATCGGCATCATCGGCGCGCTGCACGACCGTGGCATCGCGGTGCCGGCGGACGTTTCCGTCGTCGGTTTCGACGACATCGCCGCCGCCGCGCATTTCAACCCGCCACTCACGACCGTGCAGCAGGACACGCAGCGCGCCGGGGAAATGCTGGTCGACAACCTGATGCGCCTCATCGCCGGCGAGGCCGTGGAATCGGCGCTGATCGAACCCAGGCTCGTCGTGCGCGATTCCTGCGGCAGCTGCGACCGGACGCCGCGGGCGCGCGGCACGATCGGCATGCCGGCGCTCGCGCAAACCAGTAACGCGTCGCGAGCATGATCCGGTCGAGCCCGGCCCGCAGGCCGGCAGGACTGCGGGACGCTCAGCCTCCTCCTGGTCGTCGACGCGCAGCGTCGCCAGTCCCGCCAGGAACAGCAGCGCGCCGCCGAGCGCCAGCGCGTCGATGCTGTTCCCGTCGAACAGGACGCGCACCAGGATGCCGAGCACGCTGGCCGCGAGGATCTGCGGGATCACGATGAAGAAGTTGAAGATGCCCATGTAGATGCCCATCTTCCGCGGCGGCACCGCCTGCGAGAGCATCGCGTACGGCAGCGAGAGGATCGACGCCCACGCGATGCCGACGCCGATCATCGACACGAGCAGCAGCCGCGGGTCGTCGATGAAGCGGATCGAGGCGAGCCCGAGCGCGCCGCACCAGAGTCCGACCAGGTGCGCCCTGCGGCGGCCCAGCACTCTCGGCGCAGCTTCGGAATGCAGAGCGCGGCGAGCGCCGCGAACCCGTTGTACGCGGCGAACAGCACGCCCACCCAGTTGGCGCCGTCGTTGTAGACGGCGGAGGCCGTGTCGGTGGTGCCGTAGTGATGCTCGGTGACGCGCCGCGGTCGTGTAGATCCACATCGCGAACAGCGCGAACCACGACAGGAACTGCACGACGGCCAGCTGCTGCATCACCTTCGGCATCAGGTACAGGTCGTTGATCACGTTGTGCAGCATGCCTTCGGTACGTGCCGCGCTGCTGCGCGCGACGCCGCGACGACCTGCAGCAGGCCGAACGCGGCGAGCACCGCAACCGAGCACGTAGAGCTGCTTGTCCCAGCCGAACATCGCCACGGCTGCCGCGAACGCGGAGCCGACGACGATCCAGGCACGGCCGACCTCGCGATACCACTCCGGCGTGCGTGCGAACTCCTCGCCGCCTGCGGCCTGCGACCGTGCCGTGGCCGACGAATTCGGCGAGTTCGCTCCGGCGGATACTCCCGCGTGGACAGCACCGTCCACAGCACGGCGCCGAGGAACGCGACGGCGCCGAGGTAGAACGCGAGCTTCACCGACTGCCGGCAGCTGGCCGGGTTCCGCGACGTTGCTGACGTCGAACACGTTGGCGAGGATCCACGGCAACGCAGAGGCCACCACCGCGCCGACGCCGATGAACCAGCTCTGCATCGAGTAGCCGAGGCAGCGCTGCCGGTCCGGGCAGCATGTCGCCGACGAGCGCGCGAAACGGCTCCATCGAGATGTTGATCGACGCGTCGAGGATCCAGAGCATGCCGGCGGCGATCCACAGGTACGGGCTGTTCGGCATGACGACGAGCGCCGCGGTCGCGAGCAGTGCGCCGACCAGGAAATACGGGCGGCGGCGACCGAGCCGGCCCCAGGTGCGGTCGCTCATGTAGCCGATGATCGGCTGCACGATCAGCCCGGTGACCGGCGCGGCCAGCCAGAGGATCGGCAACTCGTCGATCGACGCGCCGAGCGACTGGAAGATGCGGCTCACGTTCGCGTTCTGCAGCGCGAAACCGAACTGGATTCCGAGGAACCCGAAGCACATGTTCCAGATCTGCCAGAAACTCAAGCTCGGCTTCTTCTTGCGCATCCCGGTCGTCCTGGTGCGAGCGCCCGCGCGCCGCGTGGATGTGTCCGTGTCGTCGTGGTCGTCCGGCGTCCGGCGCCGTTTACCTGTTCTGGCCGAGCCGCAGATCCAGCCACACCGCGAGCGCCAGCACGGTGCCGCGCGCGATGTACTTGGCCTCCGGCGACACCGCCATCAGCGTCATGCCGTTCAGCAGGCTCGCCATGATCAGCGCGCCGAACAGCACGCCGAGCACCGTGCCGCGCCCGCCGCGCAGGCTGGTGCCGCCGATCACGCAGGCGGCGACCGCGTCGAGCTCCATCAGCGAGCCGACCGTGGACGTCGACGCGCCGGAATAGGCCGTCTGCATGAATCCCGTCAGCGCGACGATGCCGCCCATGAGCGCGTAGGCGCCGATGATGGTTGCGCGCACCGGCACGCCGGAAACCGTCGCCGCCTCCTCGTTGCCGCCGATCGCGTACAGGTAGCGGCCGAAGGGCGTGTTGCGTCGACCAGCTGGTGCACCAGCATCGCGACCAGCGCCGAGGATGACCAGCGCGAGCGGCACGCCGCGATAGCCGTTGGTCACGATCACGACCAGGAACACGAGCTGCGCGAGCACGAACAGCTTCAGGAACGTCAGCTCGCCGTCGTCGACCGCGAAGCCGTAGCGACTTGCGGCGCGTCGCGCGGCGCGCAGCGCCGAGGCGACGATGGCAGCACGACGATCAGCGCCGCCAGCACGTAGCCGGCGACCGGCGGCAGGTAATACGTGGTCAGCAGCGAGTACACGTTCTGGCTGCCGCCCTCGACCACCGGCACGGTCTGGTTGCTGGATCACGAGCCAGTGCAGGCCGCGGAAGACCAGCAGGCCGCCCAGCGTCATGATGAAGGCCGGAATCCGCTCGATCGCGATCAGCGCGCCCATCGCCGACCAGACCAGCACGGCGCCGAGCGCCGCGATCAGCAGCGCGAGCGGCGCAGGCACGTCGTGCCAGAACACGAGCACCGCGGCGACCGCCCCGGCGAGGCCCACGCCGCTGCCGGCCGACAGGTCGATCTGGCCGGGCAGCAGCACCACCAGCATGCCGAGCGCGAGCATGGCGGTGACGGCGAGCTCGACCGACAGCAGCGACAGGTTGCGCGCGCGACAGGAACACCGGTTCCTGCCACGCGAAGAACGCCCAGATCGCCACCAGCGCGATCAGCATCGACAGCTCGCGGGTCGCGATGTCTCGATTCATGGCCGGCCCTGCGCCGATGCCGCGGCCCATCGCGGCGGCCAGCAGCTGCTCCTGCGTCGCCTCGGCGCGCGTGAACACGCCGCCGATGCGGCCCTCGCACAGCATCACGATGCGGTCGCTCATGCCCATCAGCTCGCCGAGTTCGCTCGACACCAGCACGATGGCCTTGCCGCCGCGCCGTGAGACGGTTGATGAGTTCGTAGACCTCGAGCTTCGCGCCGACGTCGATGCCGCGCGTCGGCTCGTCGAGCAGCAGCACCTTGGGCGTCGTCAGCAGCACCTTGCCGAGCACGACCTTCTGCTGGTTGCCGCCGGACAGCGTGCCGACCGGCTGCTCGAGCGTGTGCGCCTTGATGCGCAGATCCGTCGACGGTCGGCCTGCGTCCGCCGGACCTCGCCGTCGCCGTCGATGAAGGGCCCGCGCCGCAATCTGCGCGAGCGAGGACAGCGAGACGTTGAAGGCGACGCCCTGCGGCAGCACCAGGCCGAAGCGCTTGCGATCCTCCGTCACGAGTGCCAGTCCGCCGCGCGAGCGCGTCGCGCGGCCCGTGCGCGGCGAGCGGCTGCCCGTCCAGTTCGACCGTGCCGGCGCGTGCGCGTGCCCCAGCAGGCCGATCAGGTGCAGCAGCAGCTCGGTGCGGCCGGCACCCATCAGGCCGCCGATGCCCAGCACCTCGCCGGCCCGCACCTCGAAGCTCGATGTCGCGCAGCAGCGGCGGCGCCGTCCATCGACGCGGCCACGTCGAGGCCGCGCACCGCGAGCAGCGTCCGCGCCCGGCGCGGCCTGGCGGCGCGGGTAGATAGTCCTCGATCCGCCGGCCGACCATCGCCGGATGACCTCGTCGGCGTCGTGTCGCGGCGCTCGCAGCGTGCCCTGCGCGGCGCCGTCGCGCAGCACCGTGATGCGGTCGGCGATGCGCGAAGACCTCGTCGAGCTTGTGCGAGATGTAACACGCAGGCGACGCCGCGCTCGCGCAGCTCGCGCACCAGGCCGCAGCAGCGTATCGATCTCGTGCTGCGCGAGCGCCGCGGTCGGCTCGTCGAGCACCAGCACCCGCGGCTTGCGCGCGATCGCGCGCGCGATCTCGACCAGCTGCTGCTGGCCGACGCCGAGGTCGCCGACGCGGGTTGCCGGGTCGAGGTCGATGCCGCATTCCGCGAGCGTCGCGCGCCGCGCGCGCATACACCTGGTCCCAGTCGATGCGCCCGTGGCGGCGCGGCAACGCGCCGAGGAACAGGTTCTCGCCGACCGACATCTCCGGGAACAGCGCCAGCTCCTGGTGGATGATCGCGATGCCGGCGCGCTCCGCATCGCGCGTCGAGCGGAACGCCGCCGGCGCGCCGTCGATCAGGATCTCGCCCTCGTAGCTGCCGTGCGGCGTGCACGCCGGCCAGCAGCTTGATCAGCGTGGACTTGCCGGCGCCGTTCTCGCCGCACAGCGCGTGCACCTCGCCCGCGCGCAGGTCGAAGCTCACGCCGTCGAGCGCCGTCACGCCGCCGAAGCGCTTGACGATGCCGCGGGCCGCGAGGACGACGCGGTCGCTCATGGCCGCGGCGGCCGCGCGGCTTCCGGAATGCCGCGGTAGACCTCGTCGTAGGTCGCCTGGCCGTCGCGGACGACGGTGTCGAGGATGTTGTCGCGCGTGACGGTGACCACGTCGAAGAGCACGGCCGGCACCTCGACCTGGCCGTTGTTGCACCGTCTGGCTGCGCGACGACGACCTGCCGCTGCGCCATGCGCACGGCGAGCTCCGCCGCGCCGCGCGCCAGCGTGCTGCAGCGGCTTGTAGATCGTCATCGCCTGCGTGCCGGCGGCGATGCGCTGCAGGGCCACGATCTCGGCATCCTGCCCGGTGACCAGCACCTTGCCGGCGAGGCCCTCCTCGCTCAGCGCCTGGATCGCGCCGCCGGCGGTGCCGTCGTTGCTCGCGAGCACCGCGTCGATGTCGCGCGCCGCTGCGCCGTGATGGCGGCGTTCACGATGCGCTTGGCGTTCTCGGGCTTCCAGTCCTCGGCCCAGTCCTCGTGCAGCGACCTCGATGTCGCCGCGCTCGATCAGCGGCTCGAGCACGCGGTCCTGGCCCTCGCTTGAACTGCGCGGCGTTGTTGTCGGTCTTGGCGCCGTAGATGCGCACGATGCGGCCCTTGCCCGGCGTGGGCAGGTGATCGACCAGGTAACGCGCCTGCAGCTCGCCGACGTGCACGTTGTCGAAGCTCACGTACAGGTCCAGGTCGCTGTCGCGGATGATGCGGTCGTAGGCGATCACCGGGATGCCGGCCTCGTGCGCCATGCGCACGGCCTTCGCCATGGCCGTGCCGTCGTGCGGCACGATGACCAGCACGTCCACGCGGTTGGTGATCAGCTTTTCGACGTCGCCGATCTGCACCGTGTCGTCGCTGTTGGCCGCGAGCACGAGCACGCGCGCGCCGAGCTCGCCGGCGCGCTTCACGAACATGTCGCGGTCCGCCTGCCAGCGCGCTTCCTTCAGCGTGTCGAGCGACAGGCCGATCGTGACGCCGTCGTCGCTGGCCGCAGTGACGCGGCCGCCGCGCGCGGCGAGCGCCGAGCCCGATCAGCACGCTGGCGACCAGCGACACGATCACCAGCAGGATGCGCGTCTTCACCGTGGAACTCCCTGCCGAAATTGCGGCACGTTACTGCACGAAGACCCGGTAGCCCCACGCCGGCAGCTCAAGCCTGGCGCCCTCGGCGAGCGCCGTCGCCCGGCCGGTTGCGAACTCGTCGTAACGGCCCGTGAACAGCGCGTCCGCAAAGCCGACGCGCACGGGCGAACCGGAAAAATTGAACACCGCGAAGACCTTGTCGCGATCGTTGGCGCGCACGAAGCTCAGCACCTTGTCGGGCACGGTGTTCGGCACGTCGATCATCCGCGCGCCCCACTGCGCGTTCCAGAGCGCGCTGTTCGCGTGCTTCAGCGCGAACAACCGCCGGTACAGTTCGCCGTTCGGGTGTTCCTTCCACGCGATCGAATCACGCTCGAAGAAGGCGAGACGCCGGTCGTTGCCCGCCTCCTGGCCGCTGTAGATGAGCGGCACGCCCTCGCCCACCACCGACAGCACGATCGCCGCCTCGAGGCCGGCGCCGAACTGCTCGAATTCCGTGCCGTCCCAGGCGTTCTTGTCGTGGTTGCTGACGAACGTCATGCGCATCGCCTCGCGCGGGAACGAATTGTCTTGCGTCGAGTAGTAGCTGCGCAGCGGGCCGACGCCCTGGCCGCCGACCGTCGCCGCGTGCGCAGCGGTGTACCAGCCCCAAGCGTAGGTCGCGTCGAAGGCCTCGGCGTGCAGGTCCGTCGCCTCCCATTCGGCGAGCATGAACACCGGCCGGATCGCATCGAGTTCCCGGCGCAGGTTGTTCCAGAAGTCGAGCGGGACGAAGCCGGCGACGTCGCAGCGATAGCCGTCGATTCCGGCCTCGCGCACCCAGTACTTCATCGCTTCCGTCATGTAGCGGCGCAGGCCCGGCTGGCGGTAGTCGAACTCGATGATGTCGGACCAGTCGTTCCAGGACGTCGGGTGGAACTCGCCCTTCCAGTTGCGTGCATACCATTCGGGATGCTCGGTCACGAGCGGATTGTCCCAGGCCGAATGGTTCGCGACCCAGTCGAGGATCACGCGCATGCCGAGTTCGTGCGCGCGCTGCACGAAGCGCTTGAGGTCGTCGAGGCTGCCGAATTCCGGGTTCACACCGAGAAAATCGCGCACGGCATACGGGCTGCCGAGACTGCCCTTGCGGTTCTTCACGCCAATCGGGTGGATCGGCATCAGCCAGACGATGTCGGCGCCGAGCGCCTTGATCCGCGGCAGTTGCTTCGCGGCACTGGCGAGCGTGCCCTCGGGCGTGAACTGGCGCAGGTTGACCTCGTAGAGCACCGCATCCTTCGCCCACTCGGGATGCTGCAGGCGCACGTAAGGCACCGGACGGTAGCGTTGCAGTTCGTCGTCCATGGGCGTGGTTCGCTGCTCAGCGTGCGCGCAGCAGGCGGCCATCGCCGCGACCACGGTGAGCCACGAGGCTGGTTGCATCGGCTGCTCCGTTCAAGGAACCTTGTGGAACCGGATGGCCGCGCCGCCGCCGGCGGCGAGTTTCAGGTCGAACGAATCCCTGGCCCGGACGCGACGCTGTTCGACGACCAGGTCGTACGGCCGCGCCTGCCAGTCGGCCAGCGGGCCGTCCCGGTAGATCTCGGCGATGTAACGCGCGTCGCGATCGAGGAAATCGAGTCGGATCGTGAGCGAACGCACGTGCTCGTCCGTCAGCGCGCCCAGGTACCAGTCGGGCGATCCGCGTTGCTTGCGCGCAATCGCCACGTAATCGCCCACCTCGCCGGCCAGTGCGATGCTTTCGTCCCAGTCGGTCGGCACGTCCTTGATGAACTGGAAAGCCTCCGCGTGCTTCGCGTAATTCTCGGGCAGGTCTGCGGCCATCTGCACCGGGCTGTAAAGCACGACGTAGAGGGATAGCTCCTTCGCGAGCGTGTGCTTGACGCGGTGCTCGGCCTGGGGGCCGTCGAACGTGAGGTCGAGCACGCCCGGCGTGTAATCCATCGGGCCCGACAGCATGCGCGTGAACGGCAGGATTGCCGTGTGCTCCGGCGGGTTCACCGGGTCGCCCCAGGCGTTGTATTCCTGGCCGCGCGCGCCTTCGCGCGAGAGCCAGTTCGGATACGTGCGACGCAGTCCGGTGTCCTTCACGGGCTCGTGGGCGATGATGCTGATCTTGTGCCTGGCCGCCTCGCGCAAGAGCCGGATGTGGTGGCCGACCGTGAACTGTCCGTCGTGCCACTCGTGCTGCTCGACGCCGTTCTCGTCGATGCGACGGATATCGCCGGCGTCGGCCACGTAACCTGTCTTGATCTGCCGCACGCCGACCGACTCGTACAGGTCGAACGCGGCGCCCATCTGTGGCTCGTAGTTGCCGAGGTCGGCGGCGGTTTCGTGGTGGCCGACGAGCCGCACGCCCTTGCGGCGCGCGTAATCGGTGACGCCCTTCAGGTCGAAGTCCGGATAAGGCTCGGTGAAGCGGAACTGCTTGCCGTTGTGAAACCAGTCGCCGTCCCAACCGACGTTCCAGCCCTCGACGAGCACGCCGTCGAAGCCGTTGCTGGCCGCGAAATCGATGTAGCGCTTCGTCGCCGCCGTCGTGGCGCCGTGCTCGGGTCCCGAGCCCCAGGTGGCCTGCTTGATGTGCATCGCCCACCAGATGCCGACGTACTTGCCGGGCTTGACCCACGACACGTCGCCGAGCGCGTTCGGCTCGTTGAGGTTCAGGATCAGGCTCGAATTGAGGAGTGTCGCGGCGGACGGCGCCACCTGGACCGTGCGCCACGGCGTCCTGAACGGAGCGCGCGTCTTCACCCGGATGCCGTCGGACCACGGCGTCAGGTTGGTCTTGAAGACGCCGTCGCGACGCTGGTCGAGTACATAGGCCGCGTAATCGACGAGCGCGGCTTCGTGGAAGCTCAGGTGCACGCCGCTCGGCAGGCGCACGGTCATCGGCGTGTGCGCCATCTGGATCGCGTCGAGCCCAGTCGTGTTGTAGAGGTACTCGTAGCGGTTGTAGCGCCGGCCCGGAATCCACCAGGCCGTGGTCTTCGGGTCGTCCTCGAGCCGGAACTCGGTCAACTCGTCGGTGATCGCGATGTCCGCGTAGCCCGGTTGCTCCGGGACCTCGTAACGGAAGCCGAAGCCGTCATTGAACGCGCGCACGCGCACGCTGAACTTCCGCGGCGCGCCTGCGGCCGACTCGTAGTTCACGAGCAGCTCGTTGTGGTGGTCGCGGACGTATCGCCGTTCGCCCCAGGGCTGTTCCCAGGTCGTGTCGCTGGTCGCCGTCGAGCTCCCGGCCACGCGCAAGCGATCGTCGAAAGCCGGCTGGGACTGGAAGCGCAGACCGAGCTTGCCCGGCGGCATGATTTCGACGCCCTGGTACTCGACGGCATATTGCGGGGCGCCGCGCTCGTCCACGTCCAACTTGATCCGGATGCGTCCGTCCGGAGACTGCACGTCGACGGCGTGGGCGACGGACGTCGCCAGCAGGCACACCAGGGCAACCAGGCTTCGAACGTGATGCGTTGCGAGTTTCATGGACGGTTCCCCCCCGGGATGCAAGTCTAGCAATGAACCGGCCCCGGCTATGCCGGCAACCGGGTGCGTTGCAAACGTATTCAGGCCTTGTCGCGACCGGGTCCGGGTGGTTCACTGCCACGCGGTCGCAGGAGGCCCTCCCGATGTCGAGAACATGGCTGGCAATGCTCGTGCTCGCTGGCTGCATCACGCAAGCCGCCGCGGCGGCGGAGCGCATCGACCGGATCGAGCCGCTGTCGTGGTGGGTCGGCATGAAGCAGGACCGCCTGCAGTTGCTCGTGCACGGCGCAGGCGTCGCGGAGCTCGAGCCGGCGCTGCAGTACCCGGGCGTCGTGATCGTGGGCACGGAACGCGTCGAGAATCCCAATTACCTGTTCGTCAACCTGCGGATCGCGCCGGAGACGCAGCCCGGTGCGTTCCGCATCGACTTCCGGCGCGGCCGTTCGACGCTCGCCAGCCGCACGTACGAATTGATGGCGCGCGAGCCCGGTTCCGCCGAACGGGCCGGCTTCGGCCCGGCCGACGCGATGTACCTGGTCACGCCTGATCGCTTCGCCAACGGCGATGCGTCCAACGACACCGTGCGCGGCATGGCCGACGGGCTTGACCGCGCCAGTCCGCTCGGGCGTCACGGAGGTGACCTGCGCGGCATCGTGAACCACCTCGATTACATCGCCGGGATGGGCTTCACGCAGCTCTGGCTGAATCCAGTGCTCGCGAACGACCAGCCCGCCACGACCTATCACGGTTACGCGATCACGGACTTCTATCGCGTCGACGCGCGGTTCGGCAGCAACGAGGACTACCGCCGGCTGGCGGCCGAGGCGCGCAAGCGCGGCTTGGGCCTGATCAAGGACGTCGTGCTGAACCATTGCGGCTCCGAACACTGGTGGATGCGTGACCCGCCGGCCCGCGACTGGTTCAACCACGGCGGCAAGTTCGTCGGCACGAGCCACGCCCACGAGACCGTGCAGGATCCGTACGGCACCGAGGAGGACCGGCGCGCGTTTGCCGACGGCTGGTTCGTCGCCACGATGCCGGACTTGAACCAGCGCAATCCGTACCTGGCCACATACCTGATCCAGAACACGCTCTGGTGGATCGAGTACGCAGGCCTGTCGGGCCTGCGGATCGACACCTATCCATACTCGGACCGTGCGTTTCTCGCCGACTGGTCGCGTCGCGTAATGGAGGAGTATCCGCATCTGAACGTGGTCGGCGAGGAGTGGAACGGCAACCCGGTCACCGTTTCCTACTGGCAACGCGGGCGCAGGCACGCGGACGGCTATGAATCGTACCTGCCGAGCCTGTTCGACTTTCCGCTCGAGGAAGCGGTGATCCAGGCGCTGCAGGAGAAGGAGAGTTCGTCGTCGGGACTCGTGCGGATCTATCGCACGCTCGCGAGCGACGGCGTGTACGCCGACCCCTACAACCTCGTCGTGTTTCCCGACAACCACGACACACCGAGGATCCTGACGCAACTCGACGGGCGCGTCGACCTGCAGCGGATGGCGGTCACGTTCTTCATGACGACCCGTGGCATACCCCAGGTCTTCTACGGCACTGAAATTCTCATGCACAACCCACCGGGGCCGAAGGACGACGGCCTGATCCGCGGCGACTTCCCGGGCGGCTGGGCCGGCGACACGAAGAACGCGTTCACAGGCCAGGGCCTGACCGCCGCGGAACGCGACGCACAGGACTACCTGCGCCGGCTGCTCCTGTGGCGGCGCACGGCGCCGGCCCTGCACAAGGGCAGATTGACCCAGTACGTGCCGCAGGACGGTGTCTACGTCTATTTCCGGCACATCGACGCGCAGAAGGTCATGGTGATCCTCAACAAGTCGGACGGCGCGCGCACCGTCGCCACGCAGCGCTTCCACGAAATGATCGGCGACGCGCAGACGGCGACCGACGTGCTGACGCGCGCACAGCATCCCCTGGGCCAGGGTGTACCCGTTGCGGCGAATTCGGCAGTCGTCCTCGAGCTGAACTGAGGTGAAGCGATGGTCGTGAGCGGTCGAAAGGCGTTCGCGCTGTCGGGCCTGCTGCTGATGGCCGGCCACCTGCCGCTCCAAGCGGCGGCGCCGGCGGCCGTGCGCGTGACCGGGCCCGGCGTCACGGGCACCGTCGTACGCTACCCTGCCATGCCTTCGCAGCACGTCGATCCGCGCAACGTGGATGTCTGGCTGCCGCCGGGCTACGACGACGAACCGTCCCGCCGCTATCCGGTCATCTACATGCACGACGGGCAGAACCTCTTCGATCCTGCTACGTCGTACGCCAAGGTGGACTGGGCTGTCGACGAAGTGATGACGCGCCTCATCGCGGCCGGTGAAGTGCGCCCTGCCATCGTGGTCGGCATCTGGAACACGAAACGTCGCTTCGAGGAGTACATGCCGCAGCGTGCGGCGCAGGGCGACCTCGACATCGGCGTGCTGCGCATTCTGGACCTCAAGGCGAGCGACCTTCGTTCCGACCGCTACGTCGCCTTCCTGGTCGACGAGTTGAAGCCGTTCATCGACGGCAGGTACCGGACGCTGCCCGGTCGGGCGGACACGTTCGTGATGGGCTCCAGCATGGGCGCCCTCGTTTCCGAGTACGCGATGAGCGTGCACCCGGAGGTGTTCGGCGGCGCCGGCTGCGTCTCGACCCATTGGCCCGCGGGCGACGGCATTGCGATCGACGACTTCGCCGCGCACCTGCCGGACCCTGCAACGCACAGGTATTACTTCGACTACGGCACGGAGACGCTGGACGCCGAATACGAGCCCTACCAGTTGCGCGCCGACTCGATCCTGCGCCAGGCCGGGTACGTCGACGGCAACAACTGGATCACACGTAAGTACCCCGGCGCCGAACACTCGGAGAAGGCCTGGCGCCTGCGGGTCGACGTGCCGCTGCGCTTCCTGCTCGGCCGCTGACGACGCGCAATCCGGAGACCGTACATGCTCGCGATCCAGCAACGCCTCTCCAGGCCCTTCCTGGTCCTGCTCACGCTGCCGGCGACAGCCATGGGGTTCGCGCTCTGCGTGCAGATCTCGGCGTTGAGCTGGATTCTCGCGACGAAATACGGGCTGGAGATCCACGACATCGGCCTGGTCTGGGCAGCCGGCCCGCTCGCCGGCATCGTGGGGCAGGTGCTGATCGGCATCATGAGCGACGATATGTGGTTCTGGGGCGGACGACGCCGCCCCTTCCTGATCGTCGGCGGCACGCTCGCCGCCCTGATGCTGCTCGCATTGCCGTCGATCGGCGTGATCTCGAGCCGCCTAGGCTTCGACGGCGTGCTGGGCGTGGCGATCGCCGTCGCGATCGCGCTCGACCTGTCGATCAACGTCAGCTTCAATCCGGCGCGATCGCTGATCACCGACCTCACGCCGGAGGGCGCGGCCCGTACGCGCGGCTACACGTGGATGCAGACGGTTTCCGGATCGTTCGGCGTGCTTGCCTACGCGATCGGCGCCGTGTTCGGCAACGTCGCGCTGATCTACGTGGGTGCGGCGCTCGTGCTTGCGTTCTCGATCCTGCCCGTATTCGTGATCACGGAGCCGCGGTCACTGCCGCGTTCGGCGCACCGGTCGGCCGCGTCGACCGCCGCCAGGGGATCACGGTTGGCGGTGTGCTGCGGCTGATCCAGCCGCTCTGGGCGTTCCTGCTGTACGACCTCGTCGCGATGGCGTTCAAGCTCGCCGGCACGAAGCCGCCAGGCACGTGGCTGGAACTCGGCTGCGGCATTCTCGCCGCCGTGCTGATCTGGATGACGCTGGCGGCGAAAGACCGCGACGCGTTGTATGCGCACGAAACACTGGTCGATTATCGCAAGGTGCTCGCGGCCAACTCGTTGAGCTGGATCGGCATGCAGACGATGTTCGTCTACATGATCGCGTTCGCGCAGCAGCGCTTTCCCACGCTCGACGACGACGCCACCGGCAAGCTGCTCTCGACAAGTTTCCTCGCGCTGAATGCCGTGGCGGCATTGTTGCCCGCGCTGGTGCTGTTGCCGCTCGCGAACAGGTACGGCGTCGTCCGCGTGCACGCTGTCGCCCTCGCGACCATGGCCGCCGGCTTCGCCGCTGTCTACGCGTTTGCGCACACGACGACGGCACTCTATGCGTTGATGGCGTTCATGGGCATCGGCTGGGCGGCGATCGTCAGCCTGCCGTTCTCGATCATGTCGCAACGCGTCGACCCATCGCGTATCGGCCTCTACATGGGCGTGTTCAATCTGTCGATCGTGCTGCCGCAACTCGTGGTCAGCCTCGGAGTTGGCACGATCGTCGGTCAGGCCGCCGACAAGGGCGTCATATTCCTGATCGGAGCAGTCAGCATGGCGCTGTCGGCGCTGGCGTGGCGCAGCGTGGCCGAGATCGCGGGCGAGCCCACGGTCGCCGTGGCGGCCAAAGCCGCACACTGATCTGCACGTCGCGAGTCGGCCACGCTCGCACTGGATCCGGAAATAATCCGGGGCCGGGCCTGTCGAATTCAGGCGCGCTCAACCGACTAACCAGTAAGCCGCCGCGGGACGATCGATTTCCGAATCGGACCGCGGCGTTTATCACGACACATTCCTGGAGCCATCCCATGAAAAAATTTCTCGCCGTTTACCTGGGCACCCCGGCGACGCGTGAAAAGTCCGGCTGGGACCAGCTGGACCTCGCAAAGCGCAAGCAACGCGAGGAGACCGGCATCAAGGCATGGCACGACTGGATGACTGTTCATCAGTCTGCAATCGTCGAGACGGGCGGGCCGCTCGGCAAGACCAAGCGTGTCGGCGTGCAGGGCGTGTCGGACACGAAGAACGCGATGACGGGTTACGTGGTGATCCAGGCCGAGTCGCACGAGGCGGCGGCGAAGATGTTCGAGGGCCATCCCCACTTCACGATCTTCCCCGGCGAAGCGGTCGAGATCATGGAGTGCCTGCCGATCCCTGGGCAGGGGTAACACTGCTGCGGTAGCGCCACACGCCTCGTGCGCGGGTTGCACCGTGGGCTCCACCCAGGCCACGAGGTGCTGGCGCTGGCATGAATAAGCCCCCGCCGATTCGCGTCGACGGGGGCTCGCAATGACCAGCAGTCCTCGCCCCGGCATTGTGGCCGGGGCGGGATCGGTCGTCCGGTCCGGTCAGAACCGGTAGTTCAGGCCCAACAGGTACTGCGTGCCGTACTCCTGGAAGTCGAGCAGCCGCTGCTTGTTCTCCGAGTACGCGATGTACGGCTCGTTGGTCAGGTTGTTGACCTGCAGCAGGATCTGCAACCCGTCGAGCATGTTGCCGCTGAACAGGTAGCTCAGCTGCGCATCGGTGATCATGTCCGCGTCGACGAAACGCAGCGCGCGTTCGTTGGCAAAGTTGGCGACTTCACCGATGTACTCCGAGCGGTAGCGCGTCGCGATGCGGGCACCGAACCCGTACTTTTCATAGTACAGCGTGGCATTCCACACGTCCTCGGACAGGCCCGGCAGCGGGATGTTCTCGGTCGCGACCGAGCTGATCGAACCCTGGATCTCGATATCGCTGTCCGTATACGAATAACTCAGGATCGCGCCGAAACCGTCGAGCGCCTCGGCGAACATGTCGAACGAGATCGACGCCGCGAACTCGAGACCCCACAGGTAGCCGCCCTGGCCGTTCACCGGCTGGGTGAAGCGGCCCGTGCACTGCTTGACGACGCCCGGCGGGAACGCCGCGTCCGGCGTCGTCGCACAGAGGGCCGAGAAGTCGTGCCCGTCGGTCGTCTGGTTGTAGATGTAGGTATCGAGGTCCTTGTAGAACGCGGCGGCCGACACGTAGCCCGTGTTCTCGTTGAAGTACTTCTCGTACGACAAGTCGAACGCCCAGGCCTCCCACGGGTCAAGCCGCGCGTTGCCGCCGCTGCCGCCTGGCTCGCCGGTGGCGAAGTTGAAACCGCTCTCCTCAGTCGCCTTCAGCTGGTCCATGCGGGCACGCGCCAGTTCCTGCGCGAAGCCGACGCGGATCGCCTGCGAATCCGGCAGGATGAACGCCAGGTTGATCTGCGGCAGGACGTGGGTGTAGTCCTTGCCGTCCGAGACACCGTAGACCGCGTTGCCCGCCCCCGTGTCCACGCGGAACGAGTCGGAACTCTGGTCCGTGTAGATCACCTGCAGGCCCAGGTTGCCCCTCAGCGTGACAGAGTCGGACAGATCGTGGTTCAGGTCGCCGCGCAGGTACGCGGTGGTGACCTTTTCCTCGACCGTCCAGAACTTGCCGGCCAGGTAAGCGAAGCCCGGCTGGTCCGGCGAGCCCCAGACGACCGGCACGAAGTAGTTGCTCAGCACGCCGTTCACGTTGAGCGCCAGCGCCTTGCCCGCATCCGCGTAGTTCAGGTTCATGTCGGGCAGCAGGAACTGCGGGTCGATCTGGTAGGCCGTGCCACCGATCGTGTTGAGTGCCGATTCCGGCGACTCCTTATCCTTCGAGCGGTCGGTGTAGTTCGCGCCGAACGCGATGCCCTGGAACCACCACAGGTCGGCGGTGCGCGTCGCGTCGAGCCGGAACGAGGTCAGCTCGTCTTCGGTACGCGGCTTCTTGGTGTAGCCCGAGCCGTAGATCGTGGGGCCGACCAGGACCTGCGCCGGATCGGTGTAGTCGCGCAGGAACGACAGCGACGGCATGTCGTCGTTGCCGCGCAGCTGGAACGTGCCCGTGTCGTACTGGTTGCGCGGTGCGGTACCGCTCGCCGGAAGCAGCGCGTACTGCGAGTTGATTTCCGGCTGCAGCTGGTCGCGCGTGGCCTTCGAATAGGCGATGTCGCCAACGAACGACCACTCGTCGTTCAACTGGAACTCGTTGCGCCAGCCGGTCGCGAAGATCTCGTCCTCCGTCGTGAACAGGAAATTGCGCACGAGCGGCATCACGTTGTTCAACGTGCCTGCGACGATCGTGCCGCCCTTGACGGTGGTGCCGGAATAGCCGAACACCGTGCCAGCCGGGAACGTGCCGTCGCAACAGGGCGCGGGATAGCCACCGAGATTGACCTCGAGGCTGCGCGCGTTGTTGGTCTGGTCCATCGTCGAGTAGTACAGGTCGACCACGCCGGTGTAGACGTCGTTCGGCTCGAACTGCAGCGACGCCATCACGCCATCGCGTTCCGTGGAACCCATGTCCGCGCGGACCTTCATGCCGTTGGTCACGAAGTCGCCGGCCGTGACGCCCGGGTTGTTCGTGCAATCGGCCGGTGATCCGCCGCCGCAGCTGGCCGCGCCGCCACTGCCGCCCGCCGGATTCCAGGGCTCGTACGTGCCGAAGCCGCGCGTCGCCAGCGGGCTGTCGAGGTGCGCATAGCCGAACGCAAAGCCGAGCTGGCCGCCCATGAACTGGTCGATGTACGAGAAGCTCGCACGGTAGCCGTCGGTGTCCGAATCGGCACCGAGGTCGTCGTTCGAGTTCTGTTCACCGCGCAGGTTCAGCACGACGGCCTGCCGGCCGTAATCGAGCGGACGTACGGTGCGAAGATCGATCGTGCCGGCCAAGCCCTGACCGACGAGTTGCGCGTCGGGAGTCTTGTAGACGACGACCTGGCTGATCAGTTCCGACGGGTACTGGTCGAATTCGACGTTGCGATTGTCGCCCGTGGTGGCCTGCTCGCGGCCGTTCAACAGCGCGGTGGTGAAGCCCGGGTCCGTGCCGCGAAGGCTGATCGCCGAGGCGCGGCCTTCGGCGCGCTGCGAGGTCAGGCCCGGCAGGCGCGAAATCGATTCCGCAATGCTGGTGTCCGGCAGCTTGCCGATGTCTTCGGCCGAGATCGACTCGACGATGCTCATCGATTCCTGCTTGGTCGCGATCGCGCTCTCGATGCTCGCGCGAATACCGGTGACGACGACCTCCTCCAGCTCACCGCTGGCGGGCGGCGCGTCCTGCGCCAGGCTCAACCCTGGCAAGGCCAGTGCCGTGGCGATCGCGAGCGACAACGCGCTGCGACGGTTCAGGTGCAGGAACGAAGGCAGACGTTCACCGGTCCGGCCGGTAACGCTCTTGGAATGCTTGGCCACTGGTAGCCCCCTGGTCAAAAAAGTGTAGTCAATCTCCAACGCTGGATCGTGACAAGGTGGCCAACTACATGCAACCCATTGCAAACGTATACATTGCGCGACAATGCCGTCATCGCGTTTTTCGTTGCTGAAAAGCAACGAAGTGCGGCCCAAAGGGGTTGCTGACTAGGAGGCCCTGGCGGCCTGCACGTCGCGCAGCAGGCGGCGAACGGACTCGCGGCTGAAAACCTCGTCGAGGCTGCTGCTCATCTTGCGCTGCCAGTTGGCGTGCTCGTCGCTGGTTCCCGGCACGTTGACGGGGTCGGGCATGCCGGCCATGTCCTCGGCCTGCAGCACGACGAGCGCCGCGGCGCTGCGCGCCAGGAAGGCGTGGACCGCATGGGCCAGGGCTTCGCTGTACGAGCCCGCGGAGCCGTCGCAATCCGGCGGCTTCAGCCCGGCCTGCTCGAGCGCCGCGAGAAGTGCGAGGCGGTCGCGGACCCGGTCGTTCACGACCTGCAGGCGAATAGTCTCGTCGGGATACAGCGCGAGGCGCTGGCGCAGGTCGACGTCGTTGCCCGACCAGTAGCCCTTGAGCGTCGGCAGGTCGTGCGTCGTGACGGTCGCGATCGCGCGGCGCGGATACTCGTCTGGCTGGTAGAAGCGGCCGTCGTCGTGCTTTTCGAACAGGAGCACGCGATAGGAGTAGACGGTGCGCTCGTCCATCGCGTGGGACATCTCCGGCGGCACGGTGCCGAGATCCTCGCCGACGACCAGGCAGTCATTGCGCTCGCTCTCGAGCGCGAGCACCGACATCAGGTCGTCGAGCGGGTAGTGCACGTAGCCGCCGTCCGTCGCGCCGAGACCGACCGGAACCCACCACTGGCGGAACAGGGCCATCACGTGATCCAGCCGCAGGGCGCCGAAGTGCCGCATGTTCGCGGCGAGCAGGCTGCGGAACAGCCGGTATTCCTCGGTCACCAGCACGTTCGGATCCTGCGGCGGAATGCCCCAGTCCTGCCCCTTCAGCGCCAGCGCGTCCGGAGGCGCGCCGACACCCGCGCCCATGCGGTACGCAGTCTGCGCGGCCCAGGTTTCGGAACCGCTCGGATTCACCCCGACCGCGTAATCGCCGTACAGGCCGATTGCCATGCCGAGGCCGCGACCGACCTGCTGCGCCGCGCCGAGTTGTTCATCGGCGATCCATTGCAGCCACGCGTAGTACTCGACCAGCGCGGCCTGCGCGGCCGCGAACTCGCGCACTCCGGCGTGCGCCGGATCGCGCAGGCCCTCCGGCCAGACGGGCCAGCCCCAGTATCGATCACGGTCCTGCGCGCGCAGTTGCTCGTCGATCGCGTCGTGCACCGCGTGCAGTCGCAACGACTCGCCCCGCTCGGCGAGGTAGGCCGCGAACCGGGCGGCGTGCGGGGACGCGCCGGCTTGCCGGCGGCGCTGGAAGTGCTCGAAGAGCGCCCGCAGCACGGTCAACTTGGCGCGCGCGACGCCGGGGTAATCGACGCTCTCGGTATCGCGCAACCGTTGCAGCTCGGCCTGGAACTCCGCCGTCGCCACCATGCGCCGGGCTGCGTCGCATTCCGCGAACTCCGGCACGCGCTCCACTGCGATGTAGAGCACGTTGAGGAAATGCCTGGACGACGGGCTGTATGGGCTGAAGTGCCAGGGATTTCCCGGAAACAGCGCGTGCAGCGGATTCAAGCCCACGAACGACGCGCCGGCGGCGGCGCAGCCGCGCACGACCGCCTCGAGATCGGCGAAGTCGCCAATGCCCCAGTTGTGCTGCGAGCGCAGCGTGTAGAGCTGCACGGCGACGCCCCAGAGCCGGCCGCCGTCATGCAGGACCCGTGGCTCGAAACAACTGCGCGGCGCCGAGATCAACGCGCAGCTTTCGCTCGCGCCGCCCTCGGCGCGGACCCGCAGCACGTGATAGCCGTGCGCGATGCCCTCGGGCAAGGGCAGCGCGCGCCGCGTCTGCCACCGGCCGCCGACCTCGCTCCGCTCAAGTTCGGGCAGGTCGCCGGCACGCGCCTGCCCCTGCAGTTCGGCGCCGTCTTCGCACTGCACGCGCCAGTCGAGCCGGCGCTCGAGATCGTCGGCAGCGATCGCGATCGTCACGTCCGGGCGGCCGGGGTGCACCACGGCGACGGGCGCCAGCAGCGAGCGCCAGCGCTCGGCGTCGAACTCGCGCACGATGCGTTCGATCGCGGCGGCGTCCTCGGTCGGGCACCCCATGGCGGCCAGGATCGCCTGCTTGGTCGCCCGGCTGACCCGCATCAGGTCGCCGCGATAGTTGTAGTAGGCGTCACCGATCCCGCGCTGTCGCGCGAGCTGGTCGAGCAGGGAGTCGTGCATTGATGTCGTCCGACCGAGGCGGTCGGGACGATGCCTGACCGCACGGGCCGCCGCAAGGGTCACGCGGCCCGCTACGGCGCTCTCGACTCCAGCAGCACGGTGCTCTGCGGCTCGACTCGCAACGCCTGGTCGTGCGTGTACCGCGTCGATTCCGGGCCGGGTGTGCTGCCGCCCGTGTCGAAGAGCACCTGCCACGCGGCGCCCTGCGGCGGTGCCGGCAGCGGCAGGTCCACGGCCATATCGTCGGCATTGAAGACCACGAGCAGGTCGCCCTCGCCTGTCGCGCGCGCGGCGGCACCATTCATGAGGACGGCGATGCAGCGCAGGTTCGAATCGTTCCAGTCAGCGTCGCTCAACTCGCGCCCGTCCGGATGCAGCCAGGTAACGTCCTTCGCCGAGGAGCCGCGGCGCGTGCCCTTCAGGAACGTATCCCGACGCAGCCAGAGGCGCGACTTGCGCAGGTCGATCAGCTGGCGCACGAACGTGACCAGGCCCGCATTGCTCTCGGGCAACGACCAGTCAACCCAGTTGATCTCGTTGTCCTGGCAGTAGGCGTTGTTGTTGCCGTGCTGCGTGCGGCCGAACTCGTCACCGGCGAGCAGCATCGGCACGCCCTGCGAGAGCAGCATCGTCGCGAGCATGTTGCGCGCCTGGCGCTCGCGCAGGCGCAGCACGTGCGGATCGCTGGTCTCGCCCTCGACGCCGCAGTTCCAGCTCAGGTTGTGTGAGTGCCCGTCGCGGTTGCTCTCGAGGTTGGCCTCGTTGTGCTTGAGGTTGTAGGACACCGTGTCGTGCAGCGTGAAGCCGTCGTGCGCGGCGATGTAATTGACGCTCGCGGTCGGCTTGCGCCCGTCATGGCGGAACAGGTCGCTCGATCCCGCGAAGCGCTCGGCGAACGTGCCGACCAGCGGCCTGTCGCCGCGCCAGAACGCGCGCACCGTGTCGCGGTACCGGTCGTTCCATTCGGACCAGCCTGGCGGAAAATGCCCGAGCTGGTAACCGCCGGGACCGACGTCCCAGGGTTCCGCGATCAACTTGACGTAGGCGAGGTGCGGATCCGAGCGCAGCGCCGCGAAGAATTGCGCGCTCCTGCTGTAGCCGCTCGCGTCGCGGCCGAGGATCGGCGCGAGGTCGAAACGGAATCCGTCGACGCGCATTTCCGTCGCCCAGTAGCGCAGGCAGTCGAGCACCATCGTGCGCACTGCGGGGTGCTCGAAGTTGACCGTGTTGCCGCAACCCGAAAAATTGACGTAGTGCGCCTGGTTCTGCGACGGCAGCCGGTAATACAGCTCGTTGTCGAACCCGCGCAGGTTCAGCGTGGGTCCGTTCTCGTTGCCCTCGGCGGTGTGGTTGAACACGACGTCGAGGACGACCTCGAGCCCGGCTTCGTGCAACGCCCGCACCATCGTCTTGAACTCGAGCACGGCGTCCTTCACCGCGTAACGCGGCTCGGGCGCGAACCAGGCGAGCGAGTTGTAGCCCCAGTAGTTGCCGAGGCCGCGCTCCACGAGGAACTGCTCGCTGATCGAGGCCTGCACCGGCATCAACTCGATCGTCGTGACGCCGAGACGCTTCAGGTAATCGGTGACCGACGGGTGTGCGAGCCCGAGGTACTTGCCGCGCAGGTGCGGTGGCACCTCCGGGTGGAGCTGGGTGAACCCCTTGACGTGCGCCTCGTAGGCGATGGTGTCGCGCCACGGTACGTTCGGCGCGCGACCCTTGCCCCAGTCGAATGTGCCGTCGATGACCACGGCGCGCGGCACATACGGCGCGCTGTCGTCGGGCGAAGGCCGCCCGTCGTGTCCTTGCTCGGCTCCCTGCAGCGCCGGGTGCCAAATGAACTCGCCCTGCAGCGCCAGGGCGCATGGGTCGAGCAGCAGCTTGGCGGGGTTGCAGCGGTGGCCGCGCGCCGGATCGTAGGGGCCGTGGACGCGATAACCGTACAGCAACCCAGGGCCGCCGAAGCGCGCCGGCAGCAAGCCGTGCCAGGTGTCGCCGGTGCGCGCGGGCAGGTCGAGGCGCGCCACCTCGACCTTCCCCGTTGCGTCGAACAGGCAGAGCTCGATGCGCTCCGCGTACCGCGAGCAGACGGCGAAATTGATGCCACGGCCCGTCCAGTTCGCGCCTAGCGGTTGCGGCGTGCCTGCATCCAGGCGTGGTATGCCGGCGGCATTGTCGAACGTCATCGGTGCGGACTCGGGATCGGGTGGCAACATCAGACCTGGCCCCGCCAATCCCTGCCGTGAGCCGCGTACAGATTCCGGACGAGGACAGTTTGCTCCGCCGCGAGCGGCCCGCGGCGGACCGCCAGCACGTTCCGATCCACATTGGTGGCGTCCACGCCGCCGACGATCACGCAGTCCACGCCGGGCGCGAACGCCGCGAAACGCAGCGCGAACTCGTCCAGCTGCCCGGGCGCCACGGGCAGCGCCGCCGCCAGGACCTGGTATCGACGCCGGTACTCGGCGTGCGCTGCGTCCCCGGCATGCGCGCCGGCCCACGGGCGACCGGCCAGCGACCGTTTCGCGATCGTGCCGATGCCACGGCGCTGCGCCGCCTCCAGCGCAGGCAACGCCTGCTGGTCGCAGAGGTTGACCGAAGCCTGCGCGCCGTCGAAGCCGCCGGCGTCGAGCGCGTACCGCAGCGGCGCATCGTCGCCCGAATACGCGGCCACGCGGATCCTGCCGGCGGCGCGGCATTCCGCCAGCGCGCGCGTGACCCCGCCTGCCCGCAGGACGTCGAGGCTGCAGGAATGCAGGTGCACGATGTCGATGACGTCCGTGCGCAGGCGCGCCCGCGCCGCATCGACGCCTGCGAGCACGCACTCGTACGTCCAGTCCGGAACCCCGGGCATGTCGTAACCCACTTTCGTCGACAGCACGAACTCGTCCCGGCGCCGCGCGAGGTGTCGCCCGATCCGCTCCTCCGACAGGCCATAGGAACGCGCCGTGTCGATCAGCGCCAGGCCCGCGTCGAGCACGTGGTTCAACAGGCGCGCTGCGTCCGCCTCTGTCACGGCGGGATCGCCCACCTGCATCGCGCCGAAGCCGAGCACCGGGACGCGCAGTCCGCCGTGTCCGAAGGGTCGCACGTCCATGCGCTCAGTTCGCGTGCTCGAGTTCGAGGAATATCGCGCCGAGCGGCGGCAGGTCGACCGGCACGCAGTATGGATAGCCGTGGCTCGGCTCGTGCTCCGCCTCGACCAGTTCCTGCTCGTTGTAGCCGGAGCCGCCGAAGCGCGCGGCGTCGGTGTCGAGGATCTTGCGGTAGGCGCCCGCGTCCGCGACGCCGAGACGGTAGCCATCCCGCGGCACGGGCGTGCAGTTGAACACGCACACGATCGGCGCCCGGCCCGGCTCGAGCGGGTCGCGCCGCGCGAACGCGAACACGCTCTGGTCCGCGCTGTGCAGGTCGATCCAGGCGAAGCCCGCGTAATCGGTGTCCCCCGCGTGCAGCGCCGGGCGCGACGCGTACAACCGGTTCAGTTCGCGATCGAGGTCGTGCAGTGCGCGGTGTGCCGGCAACTGCAGCAGGTGCCAGTCGATCGAGTGCTCCTGGCGCCACTCGTGCCACTGGCCGAATTCCGTGCCCATGAACGTCAGCTTCTTGCCGGGATGCGCGGTCATGTACGCGCGGAACCAGCGGAAGTTGGCGCGTTGCTGCCACTCGTCGCCGGGCATCTTGGCGAGCAGCGCGCCCTTGCCGTGCACGACCTCGTCGTGCGAGATCGGCAGCACGAACTTCTCGGACCACGCGTACACGAACGAGAACGTGATGAGCGAATGATGGAAACGCCGGTGCACGGGATCGAGCGACGCGTAGCGCAACGAGTCGTTCATCCAGCCCATGTTCCACTTGAAGTGGAAGCCGAGACCGCCCAGGTGCGCGGGTTGCGTCACGCCCGGAAAGGCCGTCGACTCCTCCGCGAATGTCATGGCGCCCGGATAGTAGCGGCCGATCGCCGTGTTGAGCTGGCGCAGGAAGTCGATCGCGTCGAGATTCTCCCGGCCGCCGTAGCGGTTGGGGACCCACTCGCCGGCCTTGCGGCTGTAGTCGAGGTAGAGCATCGACGCGACTGCGTCCACGCGCAGCCCGTCCACGTGGTACAGGTCGAGCCAGTAGAGCGCGTTCGCGACCAGGAAGTTGCGGACTTCGTGGCGGCCGTAATTGAAGATCTTGGTGCCCCAGTCCGCGTGCTCGCCGAGCCGCGGATCGTCGTGCTCGTAGAGGCTCGAGCCGTCGAAGCGCGCGAGCCCGTGCTCGTCACGCGGGAAATGCGCCGGCACCCAGTCGATGATCACGCCGAGGTTCGCCTGGTGGCAGCGGTCCACGAAGTGCATGAAGTCCTGCGGCGAGCCGAAGCGCGAGCTGGGTGCGTAGTAGCCGACGACCTGGTAGCCCCACGAGCCGTCCAACGGATGCTCGGCGACGCCCATGAGCTCGATGTGCGTGTAACCCTGCCTGCTCGCGTACGGCACGAGTTCGTCGGCCAGCTCGCGCCAGTTCAGGAACTGCGGTGTGCGCCCGTAGTCGCGACGCCAGCTGCCAGGATGCACCTCGTAGATGTTGACCGGTTGCAGGTGTGGGCGCGCCGACTCGCGCGACTTCATCCATGCGGCGTCGCGCCACGCGTGGCCCTCGAGCGAGGCGACGATCGAACACGTGCCCGGGCGCAGCTCCATCGCGAAGCCGAACGGATCGGATTTCAGCAGCGTGGTCGCGTGCCGCGTGCGTATCTCGTACTTGTATGCCGTGCCCGGGCCCACATCCGGGACGAACAGTTCCCAGATGCCGGAGGCGCCCCGCGCCTGCATCGCGTGCTTGCGGCCGTCCCAGAAATTGAACGGGCCGACGACGCTCACGCGCTCCGCGTTCGGTGCCCACACCGCGAACCGCGTCCCGGGCAGTCCGTCCACGGTCACAGGATGCGCGCCCAGCTTGTAGTAAAGCGAGTGGTGATTGCCCTCGCCGAACAGGTAGAGGTCGAAGTCGGAAAGCTGCGGCGCGAAATAGTACGCGTCGTGCTTGATTGCGGCGACTCCGTTTCGGTAGCCGATGCGCAGCCGGTAGGGTTGCAGCGGGCGCCGGTACGGCACGCGCCCCTCGAACAGGCCGGCCGGATGCACGCGCTCCAGCGCGAAATCCTCGCCCGCCGCGTCTTCCCAGTGCACGGCCACGGTTTCGGCGTCGGGCTCGAGCACGCGCACGACGCAGACCGGCGCTTCGTCGGCCCGGGGATACTCGTGATAACCCAGCAGCGAGCGTGGCTCGGGATGACGGGCGTGCACCAGCGCGTCGGCGTCGGCTGCGTTCAGTTTTGTTGTCGCGGCCACGGCGGCAGTCTACCGCTAATGCGGCCGCGCGGGAGGCACGCTAGAGCACCGGCTTGATGCGCCAGATGCGCTCCGCGTATTCGCGGATGCTGCGGTCGCTCGAGAACGTGCCCATGTTGAGCGAGTTCAGCACCGCCATGCGGCTCCAGTCGTCCGGTTTCAGGTAGAGCTCGTCGACCGCCGCCTGTGCCTGCGCGTAGGCCGCGAAATCCGCCAGCACGAAGAACGGCTCGCTCTCGCTCAGGAGACGCTCGACGATCGGCTTGCCGTCCGCGATGTTCGCGGGCGTGAAATGACCGGAATCGATCATCTCCAGCGTCTTCGCGAGATCGGGGTTCGCGCGGACGTAGTTGCCGGGTGAATAGCCGCGCGCACGGTGTTCGGCGACTTCGGGCGCCTGCAGGCCGAAGATGAAGATGTTCTCGGCGCCGACCTGCTCGCGGATCTCGATGTTGGCGCCGTCGAGCGTGCCGATCGTGAGCGCGCCGTTCAGGGCGAGCTTCATGTTGCCCGTGCCCGAGGCCTCCATGCCCGCCGTCGAGATCTGCTCGGACAGGTCGGCGGCCGGCATGATGCGCTGGGCCAGCGACACGTCGTAGTCGGGCAGGAACACCACGCGCAGCTTGCCCTGGATGGCGCGGTCCGCATTGACGACGCTCGCGACGTTGTTGATGAGCTTGATGATGCCCTTCGCCATCACATAGCCCGGCGCGGCCTTGCCCGCGAACAGGACGGTGCGCGGTACCGCGTGCGCGGACGGGTTCGCGCGCAGCTGGTGGTAGCGGGTTACGACGTAGAGCAGGTTGAGCAGCTGGCGCTTGTACTCGTGAATGCGCTTGACCTGCACGTCGAAGAGCGAATTCAGCTCGATGTCGATGCCGACCCGGCGTTGCACCTCGACGGCGAGACGCCGCTTGTTCTCGAGCTTGATCTCGCGGAACTCGCGGCGGAACTCGGCGTCGTCCGCGGCCCAGCACAGGCGCTCCAGCTCCTCGAGGTCGTTCTCCCAGGCGTGTCCCAGGTGCCGCGTCAGCAGCCGCGACAGGCCTGGGTTCGATTGCTTCAGCCACCGGCGCACGGCAATGCCGTTCGTGACGTTGGTGAAGCGGCCGGGATACAGGTCGGCGAACTCCGCGAAGATCGTCCCGGTCATGAGCTCCGAGTGCAGCTTCGCGACACCGTTGACCTTGTGGCTCGCGACCACGGCCAGGTGCGCCATGCGCACGGTGCGCCCGTGGCCCTCGTCGATCAGCGACAGGCGGCGGCGCCTTTCGTGGTCGTTGGGATAGCGTGCCGAGATTTCGTCGAGCAGGGCCCGGTTGACGAGGTAGATGATCTGCAGGTGCCGCGGCAGCAGGCGCTCGAAGAAGCCGATCGGCCAGACCTCCAGTGCCTCGGGCAGCAGCGTGTGGTTGGTGTACGAGAAGACCTGGCGCACGATGCCCCACGCACGTTCCCACTCGACTTCGTGCTCGTCCACGAGCAGGCGCATCAATTCGGTGATCGCGAGCGCCGGATGCGTGTCGTTCAGTTGGATTGCGACCGCGTCCGGCAGCGCTTCGAAGGAGCGGCCTTCCGCGAGATGCTGCGCAAGGATGTCCTGCAGGCTCGCGCTGACGAAGAAATACTGCTGCTTGAACCGCAGTTCCTTGCCCTGCGGCGTCGTGTCGTCCGGATAGAGGATGCGCGAGACGTTCTTCGCGTCGACCTGCTCGGCGGACGCCTCGGCATGACGCCCGGCATTGAAGAGCTCGACGTTGAACGGCGCGATGGCCCGCCCGGACCACAGCCGCAGGTGGTTGACCGTGGGGCTGCGGTTGCCGGGGATCAGCTGGTCGAACGCCGCCGCCCAGATGTTCTGCGTTTCCACCCAGCGATAGTGCGGCCGGCCCTGCGCGTCCTGCGACGCGACGCAACGGCCGCCGAAGCGGACCACGTAACGGGCGTCGTCGCGGGGGATCTCCCAGGGATTGCGTTGCCGCAGCCAGCTGCTCGCGATCTCGCGTTGCCGCCCATCCTCGTCGATGACCTGCGTGAAGATGCCGTAGTCGTAGCGGATGCCGTATCCGACTGCCGGGTACTGCAGCGTCGCGAGCGAATCGAGGAAGCACGCGGCGAGACGGCCGAGGCCGCCGTTGCCGAGGCCCGGGTCGATTTCCTCCTGCGCGACCCGGTCGAGGTCGTAACCGAGTTCAGCGAGCGCCTCGCGTGCCTCCTGCACCAGGTCGCCGTCCAGGCTCGCAAGGCCGTTCACGAGCGCGCGCCCGAGCAGGAACTCGACCGACAGGTAGCAGACGCGCTTCACGCCCGCCTGCGACACCCGTCGTTGCGTCGCGAGCCAGCGGGCGGCGAGTTCCTCGCGCACCGCCATCGAGAGCGCGTCGTACATGTCGCGCTGGGTTGCTGTCTCGGGATTCTTGCCGAGCGAACGTGTCAGCCGGTCGAGCAACACGGCACGTACCGTGCCGGGCTGCAACACGACTCCACTCAACAATGCGGTGCTTCTCACGGTCGGGCTCCAGCGGCCCGCCATCGTCGCGGCCGCGCACAGGTCTGTCGGACGATCAGAGCACTTCGCGCGTGAGCTCCGAAACGATTCGCCATCCCTGGGGCTCGCGCACGAGCGTGAGTTCCTTGCGCACCGCTGCGCCCCCGAAGCGCTGGACGAAGCTCACGACGCGCCGGTCGGCACCGACGGTCGTGACCTCGAGATTGTCCAGGCGCGCGTCCGGCGCCTTGCCGGACTGCACCTGCTCGCGCCGTTGCTCGATGAAGGCCGCGGCGCCGCCTTCGCCCTGCGCCTCGAACTGCGATGAGTACATCGCGGCCACTGCATCCGGGTTGCGGTCCGCCCAGGCCGTCGCCCAGAGGATCACGGCGTCCTCGACCGAATCGGCGGCTACGCCGGCGGCCACGCCCTTGCGGCCGAAGAACGACGGCGGCTCGTCCAGGCAACGGGGAACTGGGTCGAGCCTGGCCGGGTTTGGGTCGACAGGCGGGATGGTGAGGCCACCGATGCGCTCGCTGCCCATCACGCCTTCGGGCATCTGCAGCCTGGGGCGGTCGCGGGCCTGCAGGTAATCGGTGTTGTCCGAGCACTGCCGGGTCGTGCCGCAACCTGACAGCAGGGCCAGGCAGAGGCCCGGCAGTAGCAAGGAAGGCGGCGAGATCAGGCGCATCCGGGACCAGGTCGGGTAGACGAAGGGCGGCATTGTAGCGTCCCGCGCAACGTCGCGCCGTGCGGATGCAGCCTGCGCGGAGCCGGCGCTCAGCGACGCGACCGCAGCACTTCGACCTGGTCGAGTTCCCACAGGTGGACCGGGGCGCCACGCCGGACGAACATCCCGGAACCGGCGTTGATGAAGGACTGCGCAAGCCGGCGCCGGTACCAGCCGGCGGGCCGGATCTGCACGTCGCGGTCCGTGCGACGCTTGTCGCAATAGAGATCCCAGTCTTCCCGGGTCAGTGCACCGAAATGCAGCACGCCGGCACAGAGTCGCGCGAGATTGCGCAGTGCGGCCGCGGCGTCGCGCGCGCCCAGGTACTGCATCACGTCGTAGCAGATGACCAGGTCAAAAGGCCGCGGCGACGTGAAGCTCGCGGCCGACGCTTCGATCCAGTGGTGCTTGCGGCAGAGGTACGGGCTGACCTCCAGGCCCGTGTACCGCGCGCTGGGAAAATGCCGGCGCAGTTGCGGACGCATGAGCCCGAGCCCGCAGCCGACGTCCAGGATCGACGTGACCGGCAGTTCGCCATGACGCACGAACGCCGCCACCAGGTCGGCTCGGCGGGCCATTTCGTCACGGGTCACGACCCGTGTCCGCGGGTCCACGTAGAACCGGCGGTAGAACGCGGCGTTGAATCTGTCAGGGCTGGGGTCGCGGGGCGGCACGCATCGCAGCATACGGCCAGTGCCTGGCCCGGCATAGCCGGGACGGTCGGGTTCGCGCGTCTCCAATTGATAGGCAGTGATTGATTAAAGTGTTGTCACCTGATTATTTGTCTTACTGTTAATTATGCCGGGTTCACAATTGGCCAGGCCACGCCGCGCCATCGCACCGCATGTTCCGGCGTGCCGCCGCCGGTCGCCAGCGTGCCGCGGGAAGAGGCATTGCATCCCCGTGCACCGCCCCCACTTCGGGTGCAACGTGAATCAGATTTCCAGGCAGTGGCGACGATGACCCGACGTGATCCGCGGTCCTGGATGTGGACCGAAGCGGTGGAACTGCTCGACCAGGCCGATCGCCTGCAACGGCAGTTCTTCCGGCTCGCGACCGATGCGCAGCAGCAGCCCCGCTGGGAGCCGCCGGTGGACGTCTACGCGAGCGATGAGCAGGTGCTGATCGAAGTCGCGCTGCCCGGCGTACCGATCGAACGCATGGAGCTGGTGTTCGGCCCGGGCGAACTCGTGATCCGTGGCGATCGCCAGTTGCCCCACCGGCCTGCGGGCACGGCCATCCAGCGGCTGGAGATTCCATATGGGAGGTTCGAGCGCCGGCTGGCGCTCGGCCCGGGCGACTGGGAACTCGTCGCTCGCAACGCGACGCACGGCTGCCTGCAGCTGTTGCTGGCCCGGCGCTGACACAGACGCACGCTTTGCAGAAGGTGATGGCATGACGACGACCAACGACGACACGGCAAAGACTCCACCGGCGGCCGGGACGGCCCAGGCCCAGGCCCCGGCCCCGAGCCTGCCTGAGGACATGTTGATCATCCTCCCGGTGCGCAACCTGGTGTTGTTCCCGGGCGTGATGCTGCCCGTGGCGATCAAGCGCGAGAAGACCGTGGCCGGCGCCCAGGAAGCGGTGCGCACGGAGAGCAAGGTCGGCTTCCTGCTGCAGCGCGACCCGGAGCTCGAGGATCCGAGCCTCGCCGACCTGCAGCGCATCGGCACGGCCGCCTCCATCGTGCGTTACATCACCGCGCCGGACGGCACCCATCATCTCGTCTGCCAGGGCGAGCGCCGCTTCCGCGTGCTCGACACCGTCGGCGGCTTCCCGTACCTCGTGGCGCGGGTCGAATTCCTGCACGACTCCGGCATGACACACCCGGAGGTCGAAGCCCGCGCGCTGTACCTGAAGCAGAAGGCGGTGGAGGCGATCTCCCTGCTGCCGCAGGCGCCGGCCGAACTCGCCAATTCGATCCAGGCGATGGAATCGCCCTCGACGCTCGCCGACACCATTGCGAGCTTCCTCGACATCAAGCCTGCGGACAAGCAGGAAGTCCTCGAGACGACCGACGTGCGCACGCGGCTCGAGCGCGTATCCGCGCACCTGACGCGCCGCGTCGAGGTGCTGAAGCTCTCGCGGCAGATCGAACAGCAGACCAAGGAGGCCATCGACGACCGGCAGCGCGAGTTCGTGTTGCGCGAGCAGATGAAACAGATCCAGAAGGAACTCGGCGACGAGACCGGTGACGAGGAGATCACGGAACTGGCCGAGGCGATCGCCAGGGCCGGCATGCCGGCCGACGTGGAGGAGCACACGCGCAAGGAGCTGAAGCGACTCGAGCGCATGAACGAGGCGAGCGGCGAGTATTCGCTCGCGCGCACCTACCTCGACACGCTGATCTCGCTGCCGTGGTCGAAGCTCGACGTGGAGTCGATCGACATCGAGCGCGCGCGGGGCATCCTCGACGCGGATCACTACGGCCTCGTGAAGATCAAGAAGCGCATCCTCGAGTACCTCGCGGTGCGGAAGCTCAACCCCGAAGGCCGCAGCCCGATCCTCTGCTTCGTCGGCCCGCCCGGCGTCGGCAAGACGTCGCTGGGCCAGTCGATCGCCCGCGCGCTGGGACTCAAGTTCCAGCGCACGAGCCTGGGCGGCGTGCACGACGAGGCCGAGATCCGCGGCCACCGCCGCACCTACATCGGTGCGCTGCCCGGCAACGTGATCCAGGCGATCCGCAAGGCCGGCACCCGCAACCCGGTCATGATGCTCGACGAGATCGACAAGCTCGGCGCCGGCTTCCAGGGCGATCCCGCGTCGGCGCTGCTCGAGGTGCTCGATCCGGAGCAGAACTCGACGTTCCGCGACAACTACCTGGGCGTGCCCTTCGACCTCTCGAAGGTGCTCTTCATCGCCACCGCCAACATGCTCGACACGATCCCGGGCCCGCTGCGGGACCGCATGGAGATCATCGAGCTGACCGGCTACACGGAGGAGGAGAAGGTCGAGATCGCGCGCCGTTACCTGGTGCGCAGGCAGCTCGAGGCGAACGGCTTGAAGGCCGACCAGGCCACGCTGACGGACGCGGCGTTGCGCCAGATCGCGCGTGACTACACGCGCGAGGCCGGTTGCCGCAACCTCGAGCGGCAGATCGGCGCTGTGCTGCGCAACGTGGCCGTGCGCATTGCCGAAGGACAGGTCACGTCGGTCGGCATCGACGCGCCGGACATCGAGGCGATCCTCGGCGCGCCGCGGTTCGAGAACGAAGTCGCGATGCGGGTCAGCGTGCCCGGCGTCGCGACCGGCCTCGCGTGGACGCCGGTCGGCGGCGACATCCTCTTCATCGAGGCGACGCGCATTCCCGGCAGCGGCAAGCTGATCCTCACCGGCCAGCTCGGCGACGTGATGAAGGAAAGCGCCCAGGCCGCGCTCAGCCTGCTCAAGTCGCAGGCCGATGCGCTCGGTGTCGATACCGCGCTCTTCGAACGCAGCGACGTGCACGTGCACGTGCCGGCGGGTGCGATTCCGAAGGACGGGCCGAGCGCGGGCGTGGCGCTCTACACGGCGCTCGTCTCGCTCATGACCGGGCGCACGGTGCGCAACGACGTCGCGATGACGGGCGAGATCAGCCTGCGCGGACTCGTGCTGCCGGTGGGCGGGATCAAGGAGAAGACCATTGCGGCCCATCGTGCGGGCATCCGGACCGTGATGCTGCCCGCGCGCAACAAGCGCGACCTCGAGGACATCCCCGAGAGCGTGCGCAAGGACCTCGCGTTCGTGTGGCTCGACCGGGTCGAGGACGCCGTGAACAGCGCGATCGAGGTGACCGCGCCGGTCAAGGCGGCCTGACACACCGTGGTCAGAGCATGATCCGGCGCCACCGGCCCGAGCGCCAGCGGAGATACAGCGCGCTGCCGAGCAGCACGACGTAGACGAGCAGTGCGGCCCAGCCGCCGACCGCGCCGAAGCCGAATTGCGGCAGCACGTCGAACCAGCCCTGGCCCGGCTGGAATGAAAGCGCGTGCGCGAGCGGCACGAATACGCCCCACGACAACACCAGGAACAGCACCGCCGGCACCCGCACGTCGCCGGCGCCCCGCAATGCGAAGCCGGCCCCGAGATTCAGGCCGTCGAACAACTGGTAGCCCGCGGCGATCCACAACAGCACCGCGCCGACGCCGATCACCGTCGCAGCTCCCGGGTCGGCGGCGTTCACGAAGGTGGGCAGAATCCACGGGCCGGCGAGCGCCAGCAGCACGCCGATCGTCCCCATGAAGCTCACCGTCAGCCCGATGACCGAGTTGCCGATCTTGCGCGCCCAGTCGCGGTCGCCCGCGCCGATCGACTGGCCCACGAGCGTCGTGCCGGCCAGCGCAATGCCCATGCCCGGCAGGTACGCGATCGACGTCAGCATCATCACGATCTGCGTCGACGCGCCTTCGACCGGGCTCAGTCGCACCTGCATCAGCTGAAACAGCGCGAGGCCGAACAGGTCCGCTGCGTACATCGCGCCCATCGGCAGCCCGAGGCGGTACTGGCGCAGCAGGCTGCGCAGGTCCGGCCGCCAGGTCAGGTGGGACTTGTACCTGGCCCGCAGGTCGGCGCGCAGGAACACGCCGAACGCAAACACGACCCCGCAACCCATGCTGATGTTCGTCGCCCAGGCAGAACCCGCGATACCGGCGTCGAACTCGAAAATGAACAGCCAGTTGAGCACGCCGTTCACGATCGCGACGAGGCCCGTCGTCATGACGGTCACGCGCGGTCGCGAGATGCCGTTGAAGAACCCGAGGATCGCCCAGAGCGCGACGCCGAGCGGCGCGCCGAGCATGCGCGGCTGCCAGAACGCGAGCGCCTGCTGCTCGACGTCGGCAGGCAGGCCGAACGGCGCAAGCATCGAGCCGCCGAGCCACGCGAGCCCGCCATAGAACGGGAACGTCAGCACGCTCGCCCAGAGCGCCACCCAGGCAGCGTGGCTTGCGCGCGGGCGCCGCCGGCTGCCTTCCGCCTGCGCGACGAACGTCTGCACGGCAAGCCCCACGCCGCCGACCAGCATCAGGAACAACAGGACGGCCCAGTACACGGACGCCATGCCGGCCATGGCCGCCGTCGAGATGTGGCCCACGAACCAGGTGTCGGTAAGGCTGATCACGGCCTGCAGGCTGCTGTTCAGCATCAACGGCAGGGCCAGAGCGGACACCGCGCGGTAATCGACGCGGCGCGCGCCGGTCAGAGGATCGTGCCGGAGCGCAGGCAACGCTGACGCAGCGGCGGCGCTGCCCGGGGCACCCGGCGGCGCGAACGTCGCGGCGGGGCGCGTGGCAGCGTCGTTCATCGCTCAGGTCACCGGCGCATGTGCCGGTGGACGAAGACGTAGTAGAGCACGCCGAGGAACAGCGTCAGCCCACCGATCCAGAGCGTGATGCGGTGCAGGCTGCCCTGCATCAGCTCTGTGTCCTGACCCGCCGTCACGCCGACCCAGCAGAGCACGGCGGTCCAGATCGCCGAGCCGACGATCGTCGCCAGCGAGTACCAGCCGAAATGCAGGCGGCACACGCCGGCCGGAATGCCGATCAGGTGGCGGATCACCGGCAGCAGGCGCGAGATGAAGACGCCCATCGGGCCGTAGTGGGCAGCCCACGCTTCGGCCCGTTCGATCTTCTGCGGCGTGATCAGCACGTAGCGGCCGTAGCGCATGAGCAGGGGCCGGCCGAGGAAATACGACGCCCAGTACATGACGCTCGCGCCGACCCACGACCCGATCGTGCCGGCGATCACGATACCGGTCATGGAAAACGTGCCCTTCGCGTGCGCGAGGTAGGCCGCTGGCGGGATCACGAACTCGCTCGGCAGTGGAATGATCGAGCTCTCCATGGCCATGAGCAGCGCGATCAGCAGGTAGCCGCCCTGGTCGAGGGCACCCAGGTACCAGTTCAGCAGGGAAGCGAACATCTCGTGCATGGCGGGATTGTCACTCGATCGGTCGGGAATCGGGGCGAGCAGCGTCGACGCACTCTGCCTGCGCTCGCGCAAGGCGCGCATTCTGCCAGACCGGCCGGGCCGACGAGATACGACCAGCGATAGGAGGCGGACGCCGTGGATGCGACAATGCTCGACCCCCGAGGAATCGAACAAGATGCCGTCATCGCCCCTGCAATTCGCCACGTTTCGCGCCATCGCGGTCATGGCAGCGCTCGGCTTCACCTGCGCGGTATCGGTCGCCGCTGCGGCAAGCCTGCTGCCCACTCGGCCAGTGACCGCCCCGGACCCTGCCGCATCACCGGCTGGTCCGGAGATCATCTCAGCGACTGACATCCCGAGCCGCGCGGACGCGGACGAACGCCTGGTGCAGCAGATCGTGCAACGATCACGGCAGAAGGGCCCGACGTCGCAGCTCGTGCCGGCGCTCGAGCAACTCACGGCCGGCGTGCGGAGCCTCGCGGCGATCTTCGATCGCGACGAGATGAACACGCTGCCCGTCATACGTCTCGAGAGCCTGGACAGGCACTGGACTTTCTACGCAAGGCAACTCGACGACTGGAGGCGCGACCTGCAGCGCGTGACCTTGGTGTACTCCGAGGATGCGGCCGCACTCTCGACTCGCCGTGCCACCTGGCAGGCCACGAGCGCAGTAGACGGGCTGGCACCGGCGCTGGCAGCGCGGGCCAAGGTGATCGCGGGACAGGTGGCCGTGGCCGAAAGGGCGATCTCAGGGCCACTGGACGAACAACTGAAGCTCGGCCGCAAGGCCAACGCACTGCACGCGCGTATCGACGCCGGCAGGAATGCGGTCGTTGCGGCCATCGCTCATCACGACCAGCGGCTTTACACCGTGGATGTACCGCCGCTCTGGGAGGTCTGGTCGGATCCGGACTACGGCGACAACGCCGCCGCGTCGACGTCCCGTGCCGGTCTCGCCATCGAAAGCCAGTTTCTCGAGGAATATGTCGCGGCCCATCGGGGCCGGATCATCTTCACGGCAGCGCTCGGTCTCGGCCTGCTGCCGCTGCTGCTCCTGCTCAGCGCGCGCAGCCGGCACCTGATTTCGGACGACCCGGCATTGCAGGCGTCGGCGCACGTGCTGCTGCGCCCGCTTTCGGCGTGGCTCGTCGTGACGCTCGTGGCGGTGCCTTTCGTCTTCCCGGATGGGCCGCTCAGCGTGCACCAGGCGGCACTGCTGCTCGCGTTGATTCCCGTGCTGCGCCTGCTGCCGCGCGAAGTCTATGCGGTGCTGGGCCCGACGCCCTACATCGTCACGGGCCTGTACCTGCTGCAGCGCCTCGGCGTCATGCTGCTCGGGCATCCGCTGCATTACCGGTACTACCTGCTGGCAATCTCACTGCTGACGCTGCTCGCCCTGGCCTGGCTGCTGGTGCGACGCCGGCCCGGTACCTCGACGCCAGCGATCAGGCTCACGCCGCGCGCGGCGAGCGGCGTGTGGCGATTCGCCGGCGTGATTGCCGGCGCAGCGCTGATCGTGGCCGTGATCGCGAACGTGGTCGGCAACGTCTCGCTCGCCGACGTGCTCACGAGCGCCGTCGTCCTGAGCGCTTACGTCGGCCTCGCGCTTTACGCCGGCGCCTCCGTGCTGACGTCGATGCTGCGGCTGGTGCTGGCGCGCAAGTCAGTCACGCGTTTCCGCGTCGTCACGCAGCACACGGGACCGCTGCTGCACGCTCTCGGCCGGCTCATCAGGTTCAGTGCGATCGTCGTCTGGCTGATTATCGTGCTCGACGCATTCAGGGTACTGCGCCCGGTCATCGGGGCCGCGCGCAGCATCCTGAGGTATCCGCTGGAAGCGGGTCACATCTCCATCACGTTGGGCAGCATCCTGCTGTTCGGCTTCTCGGTCTGGATCGCCTTCTGGTTCGCGCGCTCCATTCGGGTCGTGCTGCAGGACGAAGTGCTGCCGAAGATGGCGCTGCCACGCGGTGTGAGCAACAGCATCTCGACGTTGAGCTATTACGCACTCGTGACCGTCGGCCTGCTGACTGCGCTCGCGGCGTCCGGCTTTGAAACGAGCCAGTTTGCGATCGTGTTCGGCGCACTGGGCGTCGGCATCGGCTTCGGCCTGCAGGACGTGGTCAAGAACTTCGTGTCCGGCCTGATCCTGATGTTCGAGCGGCCGATCCAGCCCGGAGACGTCGTGGAAGTCTCCGGCACGTCCGGCACGGTGCGCGACATCGGCATGCGTGCGACGACGCTGACGACGTTTGACGGCGCCGACGTCGTCGTGCCGAACGGAACGCTGCTGTCGGAGAAGCTGATCAACTGGACACTGAGAGACATGAACCGCCGCATCGACGTCGACGTCGGCGTGGCCTACGGCTCGGATCCGCGGCAGGTCATGGAGCTGCTGACCAAGGTCGCCGCCGCGACGCCGGGCATTTCACCGAAGCCCGAGCCAGCGGTGGTGTTCCTGCGCTTCGGCGCGAACTCGCTCGAATTCGGTATCCGTGCATGGACCAACGATTTCTCCGACTGGGTCCCGATCCGCAGCCAGCTCACGATAGGCGTGTACGAGGCCTTGCGGGCTGCGGGCATCGAGATTCCGTTCCCGCAGCACGACGTGCACCTGCGCAGCGTGTCGGACAAGGTCGTGGCGCGAATGACCGCGACCGCGGCCGCGTCGGCAGGGCCGGCGCCTGCAGGTCCCCCACCAGTTGGGCCCGCGCCAGCAGGGGACACCGGTCGCTGACCGCTCCTGCGGGATTCGAAGCGATGCAATGTTGATCGAGGCCGGACTGCTCGGCAGTGGTACGAACATCGTCGCGTCCGCGGCGGCCGGCGTGGCATTCGCCTGCGCCGTCCGCAAGGCCCCCTGGCGCGCGTGGCTCGCCGACGGCGAGCGGCAGTGGGTCTGGTTCGGATCGATGGGCCTGCTGCTCGTGGTCTGGTCGATGAAAGCAGGCATCACGCCCGGGCTGTCGGTGCGATTCCTGCTCGTGACTGCGCTGACACTCATGCATGGCTGGCACCTCGCGGTCGTGGCCGGCGCGCTCGTGCTGGCGGCCATGAGTTACCTGGGGCTCGCGTCCTGGTACAGCTTCGGACCGAACCTGCTGTGCATGGCCGTGGTACCCGCGCTGTTCGGCGCGTGGCTGCACGAACAGGTGCATGCACGCCTGCCGCATAATTACTTCGTCTATTTCTTCGTGACTGCGTTCCTGGGCGCCGCACTTGCGTTCAATCTCGCCGGCCTCGTGCGCATTGCATTGATCGCCGCGAGCGGCACGCTCGCGACGACGCGCGTCGGCGCGGAGTACATCGCGATCCTGCCACTCATGAGTTTCGGCGAGGCGGTCGCGAACGGCACGATCATCGGCATGGCCGTCGTGTACCGTCCGCAGTGGGTCATGAGCTTCGATGACAGGCTGTACCTGGCCCGGCGGGCAGGCGGCGAGTGACGCCGTACAGGTGCTCGACGCACGGTTCGCCCCGAAACGTCGAGTCGAACGACTGCAAACGGCGCATGCCGACCCGTTCGAGCAGGCGGATGGACGCGAGATTGCGTGCATCGGTGACCCCGATCACGCGCACGACGCTGGTTCGCGCGAACAACAGGGCGACCGTGAGCCGTACGGCCTCGGTCGCGAGACCGCGGCCCTGCCGTTCGCGATCGAGCGAGAAGCCGACTTCGGCCTGCGTTCCGTCCTCGGCGAGGCAGATCCCGATGTCGCCGACGAGGCGGCCGGTGTCACGATCCGCAATCGCAACCTGCAGCCACTGCCCGCGCTGGAATGGCGCGGCCAGGCTCATCGCCTCGATGAACGCCGAGGCCTCCGCATCCGGCCACGGTTTCCAGCCCTGGTAGCGCCCGACTTCAGGATCGTGCCGGTAGCGCTGGAAATCAGCGAGATCCGCGGACGCAAGCCGTCGCAGCACGACCTGGTCTCCCATCACCGGAAGGAACTCGGTCGCCGACGGCATCAGTCGCGAGCGCATGCGAGTCGTGTCATGCGGAAGCGCCGGCTTACGGGCCTGGCGGAACGACCCCGCAGGCCATGCGCGCTCCTCCTCCTCCGAGCGGCGCGGGATGGTCGGCATGGTTGTCGCTGCCGGCATGAACCATCAATGAGCGCCCGCGAAGCTCGGCCAGGGACTTGAGCCGGGGCGCGAGCACGGCGTAGCTCGCCGTGCCGTCCTGCGCGACATAGAGCGCGGGCAGGTCCCCCAGGTGTCCGTCGCCCCACGGTTCCGCGTGCCGCTTCGTGGCCTGTGGATCGTAATGTCCGCCAGCCGCGAGCGCCGCGACTGGGGCGCCGTCCTTGAGCCCAGGCGCGCACGACGGGTTTTCGTGCACGTGAAATCCGTGCAGGCCTGGAGGCAACTGCGTCATTTCCGGCGCGAATACCAGGCCGTAAGTCGTCTCGATGACGCGCACGGCGCCAATGGGCGTCGCCTTGCCCTGCGCATCGACCAGGTTCATGGGCACCGACAACTCTCCGGCGAACGCAGGAGCGACGACGAGCGACAGTGTGCCGGCAAGTGCGATGGCTGGGTACATGCGGAAACCTCCTTCAGGAAACCGATCGTCCGTGTCTATCGCCATTATCCCGCAGTACGATCCGGAGGCACGACCGGAATATCACATGCGCGGCGGGCTGGCGGTTCTATCGTTCTCGAACTTCGAACGGCGCACAGGATGGTCCCGTGTCACAGCAACTGCTCCATGGCAAGCGGATCCTCGTCACGCGGTCCGACGCAGTCACGGGGCCGGCGATCTCGGGCGGCTGGGCGATGCGCTGGCGATCGCGGTCGTGCCTGGCGGACACCGGCGCCGTCCCGGCGCGACGTCGCGCAGCAACGGTCGAGCCTGCGCCGAAGCGTTGCAACCGGGCGATGAACCGTGCCGTCGCGCGGGTCGATCGCCTGCCCGCAAGTCTATCGTATGCAGCGTCGGGACCCGCGGCCCGGGCCGGCACAACCAGAAACGGGGAGTTTCAATGTCACGCATCGCCGCGCTCGCGTGCCTGTCATTCGCCCATGTCGTCCCCGCATCGGCACAGGGGACCTTTCATGGTGACGTCGCGCGCACGGGCGTCTACGCGGACGCGGGTCCCGCACGGACCCCGGACGTGAAATGGGCATTCAAGGCGGCGGGACCGATCGTGACGTCGCCCGCGATCGCGGACGGCGTGGTCTACATCGGCAGCATGAGCGGGCACCTGTACGCGATCGACCCGCAAACGGGGCAGGAAAAATGGAACTTCAAGTCGCGCATGCCGATCGCGTCGTCGCCTGCAGTCGCCGACGGAACCGTGTATTTCGTGTCCTCGGCGGGCTCGCTGGCTGCGATCAACGCGACTGACGGACAACCGAAGTGGGTGTTCGCGATCGAGTACGAACGCAAGTTCGAGGCGAAGGGGCTGCACGGGTATCCGCCAGCCGCACAGACGATTCCCGATGCCTGGGACGTGTTCACGTCCTCACCCGCCGTGGCGAACGGCAAGGTGTATTTCGGCAGCGGCGACGGCAACGTGTACGCAGTCGACGCGAAGAACGGCGTGCTGCAGTGGAAGTTCGCGACCAGGGACGTCGTCCACGCTTCACCCGCCGTCGCGAACGGCGTGGTCTTCATCGGCAGCTGGGACGGCAACTTCTACGCGATCGACGCGGAAACGGGCCAGCAGAAGTGGGTCTTCGCGGGCGGGCAGGACCCCGCGATTCACAACCAGGTCGGGTTCCAGTCGTCGGCGGCAGTGGTGGATGGCACCGTGTATGTCGGCTGCCGCGACGCGCACGTGTACGCGCTCGACGCGGCGACGGGCCGCAAGAAATGGGACTATCCCACCAGCAAGTCGTGGGTGAACGGCACGCCCGCCGTGCGCGACGGCGTCGTGTACGTCGGCACCTCCGACAGCTCGCGCTTCATGGCGCTCGATGCGCGCACCGGCCGCCTGCGCTTCAACTTCGATGCGAAGTCATATGTGTTCTCGTCGGCGGCACTGGCGGGCGGACTCGCCTATTTCGGCAGCCACAACGGCAAGCTCCATGCGGTCGATACAAAGACCGGCGCGCTCGCCTGGGAATTCCAGACGCCCGCGTCGAAAAACGACCCGATGAAGATCATGAACCCGGACGGGAGCCTGAACCAGGAAGCCTTCACGCCGGTGTTCGGCGACTTCCAGGACATGTACATCGATTTTTACCGATTCGTGTCCGTGGGCGCGATCATGGGGTCGCCGGCGGTTGCGCAGGGTGTCGTCTACGTCGGCAGCCTCGACGGCAATCTCTACGCGCTGCAGTAGCGGGCGATCCTGGCCGATAGCGCGTATGACCGCGCCGCCTCGCGGCCGGACGAGGCCGTCGCCCGGGTTCACCGGCCCTGAACGCGAAATGAGCCGGAACCGCACCATCCGACGGGTCGGCGGGCGACTTTCCGCTAAAATGTCGGCCCCCTTCCGCCGCGTACGCCCTTGCTGCCATGCCCACCTACGATTATCTCTGTCCTGCCAACGGCCGCGTCGTCGAAGTCGACCACAAGATGGCCGACAAGGTGACGACCTGGGGCGACCTGTGCCGGCGCGCCGGTATTCCGCTCGCCGGCACGCCCGGCAAGTCCAAGGTCGAGCGACTGATCACCGGCGGCAACGTGCTGACCGGAGGTCTCGGCAGCAGGCAGGAGCGTCCCTGTGACACCGGTCCATGCGCTGCCCCCGCCTGCGGCGGCGGCATGTGCGGCCTCGACTCGTAGTGTCCACGCCTCCCAAGGTCGGCTTCGTCAGCCTCGGCTGCCCGAAGGCGCTCGTCGACTCCGAACGCATCCTCACGCGCCTGCGTGCGGAGGGCTACGACGTCGTCGGCAGCTACGAAGACGCGAACCTCGTCGTCGTGAACACCTGCGGCTTCATCGACGATGCCGTCCACGAATCGCTCGACGCGATCGGCGAAGCGCTGGCACGCAACGGCAGGGTGATCGTCACGGGTTGCCTCGGCGCCCGTCCCGAGACGATCACCGACCGTCACCCCAGCGTGCTCAAGGTCACGGGACCGCACGCGTACGAAGACGTCGTGAACGCGGTGCACGAGCAACTGCCGCCGCTGCACGATCCATTCGTCGATCTCGTGCCCCCGCAGGGCATTCGCCTGACGCCGCGGCACTATGCGTACCTGAAGATTTCCGAAGGCTGCAATCATCGCTGCAGCTTCTGCATCATTCCCTCGATGCGCGGCGACCTCGCCAGCCGTCCGATCGGCGACGTGATGCTCGAGGCCGAGCGCCTCGTGAAGGCCGGCGTGAAGGAACTGCTCGTGATTTCGCAGGACACGAGCGCTTACGGCGTCGACCTCAAGTACGCGACGGGTTTCTGGGGCGGCAAGCCGGTGCGGGCACGCTTCGAGGATCTCGCGCGTTCGCTCGGCACGCTTGGCGCCTGGGTACGTCTGCACTACGTGTACCCGTATCCCCACGTCGATGCCGTCGTCGAGCTCATGGCCGACGGCAGGGTGCTGCCGTATCTCGACGTGCCATTCCAGCACGGCAGCCCGCGCGTGCTGAAGCTCATGAAGCGCCCTGCCCACGCCGAGAACACGCTGGAGCGCATCCGCCAGTGGCGCCGCATCCTGCCCGGACATCACGCTGCGCAGCACGTTCATCGTCGGCTTCCCCGGCGAGACGGAACAGGACTTCCAGTTGCTGCTCGACTGGCTGCAGGAAGCGCAGCTCGATCGAGTCGGCTGCTTCAAGTACTCGCCGGTCGAGGGCGCGGCCGCGAATACGCTGCCGGATCCGGTGCCGGACGAGGTCAAGGACGAACGCTGGCAACGATTCATGGAACTCTCCGCGAAGATCAGTGCGCGGAAACTGGCGGCCAAGGTCGGCCGGAAGATGCGCGTGCTGGTCGACACGGTGGACGACGACGGCGCGGTCGCACGCTCGAGCGCCGATGCGCCGGAGATCGACGGCGTCGTGCGCATCGCGCGTCCCGGCAAGCTGCGGCCCGGGGACTGGGCGGACGTCGAGATCACTGCGGCCGACGCCTACGATCTCACCGCGAAGGTTTCCCGCAAGCACTGAGAAAAAGTGCGGGACACGCGCCGCGCCTCACCGATTCAAGGAGCGACACTCGATGCACTTTCGCCCCGTGCGCGCCGGCTTGGCGGCGGTTGCACTGCTCGTCTCGATGGTGGTCGCGGGCCAGCCGGCGACACCAGCAGTGGTCCCGTCGCCGGTCCCGGTCACGTCCGCGCCCGGGCCCGCGATGCGGGATCCCGTGGTCGAAGCGATTCGCGAACGCGTCGACTACCTGCGCTACGAGAACCAGGGGGATCGTCGCGAGCTCGAGGTCCGCGGAGCACGGATCGTGCTGGGCGACATCGTGGCGCGGTACTACGAGTCGCAGCAGTTCCAGGCGAGGTGGCGCGATCCAGCGCGGCTCGATCTCCTGATCGCGGCGCTTGCGGACCTGCGGGATGACGGCCTCGACCCGGCGGACTACCACGTCGTCGCGCTGCAGTCCTTCCGCACGGACCTGCGCGCTGCGACGCCGCTGGCGACGACGGAGCAGGCCGACCTGGACCTGCTCGCGACCGATTCGATGATGCTGGCGCTCTATCACCTGTACCTGGGCAAGGTGGACCCGGTGAAGCTCAGTGCGCAGTGGAATTTCTCGACGCGGCCGATCACGGTCGAGAGCGGTTTCGCGCAGCTGACCGAGGCGCTCGACTCCGGGCAGATCCGGGAGACGTTCGCACGCGCGCGGCCGCAGCACGTCTGGTACCAGCGCGGCCGGGAACGGCTCAGGGATTACCGCGCCATCGCGGCGGCGGGCGGCTGGTCGCCGATCTCGGACGGCCCAGTCCTGCAGCCCGGCATGAGCGATCCCCGCGTGCCCGCGTTGCGGTATCGCCTCGAAGTGACCAGCGACCTGGTGCCGCTGCCGTCGCAACCCTACCCACCGTCCGAGCTCTACGACGACGAACTGGTCGCCGGCCTGAAGCACTTCCAGGAGCGCCACGGGCTGACACCCGACGGCGTCGTCGGCCCCGGCACGCGTGCGGCCCTGAACGTGCCCGTCTCGGCGCGCATCGACCAGATTCGCGTGAATCTCGAGCGCGGTCGCTGGGCGCTGCACGAGGTGCGCGGCGAATTCGTGCTGGTGGACGTCGCGGGGTTCCAGGTTTCGTACTTTCGCAACGACGAGCCGGTCTGGACTTCGAGGGTCGTCGTCGGACGCGACGAGCGCGAGACCCCGGTGTTCCGCTCGACCATCACCTACATCGTGATCAACCCGACCTGGACGATTCCCCCCGGGATTCTCGTCAAGGACAAGCTGCCCGCATTGCGCCGCGACCCGGGCGCATTGCAGCGCTCGAACATCCGCGTGCTCGACGGCAGCGGCCGCGAAGTGAATCCGTATTCGGTCGACTGGAGCCGTTACAGCGCCGCGAAACTGCCGCCGTACCAGTTCCGCCAGGATCCGGGACCCGACAATGCGCTCGGGCTCGTCAAGATCATGTTCCCGAATCCGTACCTCGTGTACCTGCACGACTCGCCGGCGAAGTCGCTGTACGAGAAGGACGAGCGCACGTTCAGTTCAGGCTGCATTCGCGTGCAGAAGCCCTTCGAGCTCGCCGAACTCGTGCTGAACGACCCGGCATGGAACCAGCAGGCATTCGCCGCGGTCGTTGCGTCGAAGCAGACGCGCACGGTCAACCTGAAGAAGCCCGTGCCGGTGCTGATCCTGTACTGGACGGCAGAACCGCGGCCTGACGGCCAGGTCGTGTTCCGGAACGACGTGTACGGCCGCGACGAGGTGACGCTCGCCGCGCTCGACGGGGAGTTCCGGCTGCCGCCGCGCTGACCTGTGCCGTTGCCGGCCTGGATCCGGCGCGCGGGTCGCGATAAAGAGAGGCCGGCGTTCCCGAAGGATGCCGGCCAATGTTCACGCAGGAGGAAAGTCTCAACGGACAATAGCGTGCGCCGTCGAGGCGATTCCGTCGTCCGGGATGTCCACGAGGTGCCTACGTAGGAGTCGCGGCAGCCCGCCGACGAGCGTCTCAACCGTGGTGGTGGTGCCCGCCCGGCCCGTGCACGTGACCGTGCTCGAGTTCTTCCTCGGTCGCTTCGCGCACTTCGGTGATCTCGACGTCGAAATGGAGGTTCTCGCCGGCCAGCGGGTGATTGGCGTCCACGGTCACCATGTCGCCCTGGATCGACGTGACGGTCACGACCTGCGCCTGGCCCTGCGAGCTCTGGGCCTGGAACTGCATGCCCGGTTTCACGTTCGAGGCATTGCCGAACGCGCGCATCGGCACGCGCTGGGTCAGCGACGGGTCGCGCTCGCCGTATCCGTCGGCCGGAGCGACCTGCACGTTGAGCTTGTCGCCGGCCTGCTTGCCCTCGAGCGCTTTCTCCAGCCCGGAGATGAGGTTGCCCTGGCCGTGGATATAGGCGAGCGGCTCGCCGCCAGACGAGCTGTCCAGCACGGACCCGGCATCGTTGGTGAGGGTGTAATGGATCAACACGACTTTGTCCTGGGCAACGAGCATGTGGGACTCCGTGGCAGGGTGAATACGATGGAACCGGAACCAGGCACGGAATTCGGGACGTGACGCCCGCCGCCGGTCACGGCCGGCTGCAATGTGGCCTCCGCGGCCTCAGATCGCCTGCCCGTCCCGCAGTTTCAGCCAGCCGCGGGCGACGCGGTAGATCACCCAGATGCCGACGATGAAGACACCGACCGGGAACGTGAGGAAACCGACCAGTACGAAGAAGAGCGGTAGCGACAACAGGAAGACCACCGCGATCCACAGCGCGGCGTACCAGAACGTGCGCAGTTGCCAGCTGAAGTGCGACTCGAGGTAGGTGCCGCGTGCGTCGCCGCGTCGCACGTAGTTCATGACGACCGCGATGATCGACGGCAGCCCGAACACGAACGCGGTGGCGATGAACGCCGCACTGAACATGCCGATCAGGGCGCTCAGCGTATGCAGCGCGTACATCCAGTGCGTGTAGCTGACGAGCGTCGGATCCGGTGTCGCGCGCGCTTGCTCATAGGTCGTGCCGGTCATCGCTGCTCCTGGGCTGGCTTCGGCCGCGAATGATCGCACGGCCGGCCTGCGGTCCCAAGGATGCCCGCTCCAGCCGGAAGTCACAGCCAGGTGCTGGCCGTTACTCGTGCCGGGCCGGCGTCAGGTCCAGTCGAGCACCAGGTTCTCGATGCCGAACACGTAGCCGCCGTACGTGATCGGGGCCGTGCCGGCCTTGATGCGGAACGGCCCGATCCGCGACAGCCATTCCTCCAGCCCGATCACGAGCTCGCGGCGCGCGAGGTGCGAGCCGAGGCAACGGTGCGGACCATAGGCGAACGCGACGTGGCGGTTCAGTTCGCGCGTGAGATCGATGCGATCCGGGTCCGGAAACTCGGCCGGGTCGCGGTTGGCGACCATGGACGGACACACGACGACGTCGCCCTTCTTGATGAACACGCCCCCGAACACGAGGTCTTTCGTGGCGCTGCGGATGGGCGTGATCGTCGGATACGCGCGCAGGAGTTCCTCGACCGCGGGCTTGATCAGTTCCGGCTCGGCACGGAGGCGCGCCTGCTCTTCTGGGTGGCGCGCCAGGTAATTCAGGTCGAATCCGAGCGCCGCCGCCACCGTATCGAGGCCCGCCACGAACAGCAGCGTGCCCATGCCCGTGACTTCCTTCTCGGTGAGCGGCTGGCCATTCACCCTGGCCTGTACTACGAACGTCATGAAGTCGTCGGCGGGCTCGCGCCGGCGCTTGTCGGCGAGTTCCTCCAGGAACGACCGGATCGTGCGGATGGACGCGTAGCGCTCCTCGAGCGTGCCGTGCAGGAGCTTGTCGGCCCAGGCGAGGAACTGCGGCCGGCTCGAGTCCGGCAGGCCGAGGAACTGCAGGAAGATGTTGACCGCGAAGGGGAACGCGAATTCCTCCATGACCTCGCAGGTGCCCTTCTCACGGAAACTCTCGATGAGTTCCACGGCGCGGGCGCGGGCACCACCCTCCATCTTCGTGACACGCTGCGGGGAGAGCAGTGGATTCAACAGGCTGCGGTACGCCGTGTGCGCCGGCGGGTCGATCTCGAGCGGCACCATCGGCCATTCCTCGCCCATCGCTTCGGTGAAGAGCCCGCGGTTGCTCGAAAACGTGATGGCGTCCTGCAGGACCTTGCGCTGGTCTTCGGCTCGCACGATCACCCATGCACCCTCGCCCTTGTAGGTGCTGTGCGGCGCGTAGTAGACGGGCGGGCCCTGGTGCAGGCAACTGAGTGCCGCCTGCGGATCGCCGTCAGGCGTGCGCTCCATGCCCGGCGCCGTGAAGATGCTGAGGTCGCGGACGAGTTCCGGCGGGACGTGATCGGGAATACGGGCGGCGACGGTGCTCATGGGTCCCCCGGGGTTGCGTTGCACGGCGACTGCTCGACGATGGATGTGATTATAGTACGCATATTTGGTAGAACGGCCAGAGCGGGCACGCCCCGCCCGTGGAGATTTCTCGCTGCGTCGCCGCAGAGCCTGCTGCGTCGCCAAGACCGGGCCCGGGGGATCGAGGCTTGACCGAATCCAACCTGCACGCCGGGTCGAGCGCCGGCGACGAGCGCTATCCGTCGCCCTGCACGGCGTGGTACTTCATCGTGATCCTCGCGCTCGCGAGCGTCGTGTCGTATCTCGACCGGCAGATCCTGAACCTGCTCGTGGACCCGATCCGCCGCGACCTGCTCATCAGCGACACGCAGATCAGCCTGCTGCAGGGCATCGGCTTCTCGTTCTTCTATGCCGTCGCGGGACTCTGGATCGGCGGGCTGATCGATCGCCGCAACCGGCGCAACATCGTCGCAGCCGGCATCTTCGGCTGGAGCCTGATGACGGCCTACTGCGGCATGGCCGACACGTATTGGGAGCTGCTGGCGGGGCGCATTGGCGTGGCGGTCGGCGAGGCCTGCCTGATCCCGGCCTCGTATTCGCTGCTCGGCGACCTGTTCGACGGCCGGCATCGTGGTCGCGCCGCGGGCGTTCTGAGCACAGGCATGGCGCTCGGCAACGGGTTGTCGTTGCTCGTCAGCGGGCTCCTGCTTGCTGCGCTCGACGAGTCGACGATCGCCGCGCTGCCCGCATTCCTGCCCCGGGTCGAATGGCAACTCGTGTTCATCATCGTCGGCTTGCTCGGACTGCCCGTGGTCCTGCTGCTGTTCACCGTCCGCGAGCCGCGACGCCTCGGAGTCATTCACGACGCGGCGCCGGTCCCGATCGCGGGGGTCGTGCGCTTCCTGCGCGAGAACTGGGCGGCGATCCTGTCCCTGTTCGGTGCGACGTCGTTGATGATGGCTGCATCGTCGGGACTCATCGCGTGGGGACCGACCATATTGATTCGCGAGCTTGGCCAGGCTAGGGCCGACGCGGGCTTCAGCATGGGCGTCGCCCTGCTGACGGGTGGCGCGATCGGGCCGTTGATCATGGGGTACGTCAGCGATCGCAACGTGGCCAGCGGTGTCGCGGCACCGCGCATGCGGCTGTTCGCGTTCGCCGGACCGGTCATGGCGCTCGGTGTGATCCTGGTCGCGCTGGCCAGGGAGCCGGCCGTGGCGCTGGCGGGCATGTTCGTCGTCATGATGTGCGCCGTCGGCTTCGCGACGATGCTGTACACCGCGATCCAGGACATCTGCCCCAACCAGCTGCGCGGACGTATCGTTGCGGTGGCGAGCATCTGCACGAACGTCTTCGGCCTCGGCATCGGTCCGACCCTCGTCGCCGTGGCGAAGGACTCGGCCCTGCTCGAGCACGCGTCGCTCGCCGCGTCGTACGGAATCGTCGGCCTGCCGATCGTCGTGATGGCGACAGCACTCGCGATCGCGGGCTTCGGCCCGTTCGCGCGGGCGCAGGCGCGCTTGTCCGGTCATTGAGTCCCGTCGCTACGCCCGACGACGAGCAGCAGCGGTCGGCGCGAGGCGCCCGGCGACGAACAGCAACGGCCGGCGCGAGGCGCCCGGCGACGTGTGGCTGCGTCGAACGACTCAGGCGGGCGGCGCGCCCGGCGTCGAATACCTGCGTATGGCGAGCGCGATGGGGATGCCGACCAGCAGTGCGTGCGACACGAACCCCTCGAGCAGCCTCGGCACACCGTACGACAGCGTGTACGGGAATGCCGAGAGCGGCAGGACCACGAAATTCATGAAGAGATAGACGAGCACGCCGAACACGGCGCCACTCAGCACGGCGCGGGTGCGCAGGATCGGCACGCTGCGGCTGGCCGCCAGGTACACGGCGGCGGCGGCGAACAATATGCCGTAGTGCGATGCGAGCCCGACCAGTCCGCCAGGCACGCCGCTCGTAAAGGCGTCTGCGCCGAGCCAGCCGCTCGCGACCGACTGCAGTACCCAGAGCGGCGTCCTGCCATGCTGCCCGTTGCGGACGATGGCGTAGACGATGTCGAGCGTCGCCGCGATGCCGCCGCCCGCGAGCACGCCATGCCCACGCGTGCCGATCACAGCAGCAACTCCCAGTAACCCACGTCCACCCACGCACCGAACTTCCAGCCGACTTCGTGGAACTGGCCGATCTTCCGAAAGCCGAACTTCTCGTGCAGCGCGATGCTCGCCGGGTTCGGCAGCGCAATGCCACCCACGACGCAGTGCGCGCCGCAGCGGCGCAGCTCTGCAATCAGCGCTTCGTACAGGCGCGATCCGATGCCCTGTCGCGTGCACGCCGGCGCGAGATACACCGTGCTCTCGACCGCAAAACGGTACGCGGAGCGGGCCTTCCAGGCGGACGCATACGCATAGCCCAGGATCGATCCATCGCGTTCCCAGACCAGCCAGGGGTGGCGTGCGGCGACGTCGCCGATCCGTTGCGCCATGACGGCATCGGTAACGGGCAGTTCCTCGAAGGTGACCACGGTCTCCCTCACGTAGTGGTTGTAGATCCCGGCGATCCAGGCGGCGTCGGCCGGGCTGCAGCGTCGAATCACGGCGCGCAGCACTCACCGGCCGGCCCGCAGCATCCGGCCACGACGGGCTTCGTGCGCCGGCCGGCCATCGGCGTCGAGGCATCACGCGTACCGCTCATTGGCTGGCTTACAACTCCCTGGTCATGAACACGCTGTAGGGATCCTCGACGTAACCGTCGAACGGCCCGCACGGCTGAAATCCGAATCGCGCGTAGAGGTTCCGTGCAGGCGCGAACGCTTCCATCGAGCCGGTCTCGAGACTGACCCGCCGGTAGCCGCGCCGGGTCGCCTCCACGAGCAAGTGACGCAGGATGCCCGCCGCGACGCCCTTGCGCAGGTGTCGAGTGACGGTGCGCATCGACTTGACCTCGACATGATGCGCGTCGAGTTCCTTGAGCGCGCCGCAGCCCAGCAGCTCGGCGTCCTGCCATGCGGTCCAGAACGTGATGTCCGGCCGGCGCAGCGCCTCGATGTCGAGGGCGTGCACGCTTTCGGGAGGCGAATGCAGTGCGGCGCTGCGCAGGTGTTCCTGCAGCAGCCGGCGCACGTCGGGATGGTTCAAATCGCCCGCTCGAATGTCCATCGTCGGCGCGCGTATGCGCGGCGTCTCGCGTCAGCGTGTATAGGTGACGAACACTCCCTGCATGTCGCCGTCTTCGTCGTACACGGTGAGGGCTGCGAACTTCCAGCCCTTGGCGGCCATCTCCGCGTGGGTCTTGTTTAACTTCTCCGCGAACCCCGACTGGCCCTTGCCGTCGACCCAGACCGTCTTGATCGTCGCCGCCGCCTCGGCGGCATCCTTGTCGTCGGCCGCGAACGTGGCCGGCGCCGTGGCGAACATCAGCGCCCCGGTTGCGATGGCGGCAAGCAACTTGCTGCACATGAGTATCGTCTCCACGACGTTGGTGATGGGAGACGCATTAGAGTCCGCGGCCCCGCCGGATGTCTACGGTCCTGCCAAGAGGCTCGCAGCGCGAGATTCGACGTCCGTTGCGTCGGGCAGGTCGCGGACGACGATCAGCGCTGGCGCCACTGCCGGACGTTGGCGCCCGAGCAGATCTCCGTGGCGACGAACTCGTCGCTCGGCGCAATGTGCAGCTGGCTGGCCCTCGCGCACGTGTGTGCAAAGGCCGGCAGGTCGAGGCCGGTCGTGTGGTCGGTCAGGTAGATCGTCGACCGGTACAGCGAACGGGGCGCCGAGGGGCAGTTCTTCGGGAAATCCTGGAAGTCCGCGTTGCGACAGGGCTTGGAGAAGGCGGCACAGGCATCGATCGCCTCCATGACGGTCAGGCAGTCCTGCCGGCTCAGTGGCCTGGCCGCCACCGCCTCGCGGGTCAGGTCGAACGCCAGGTCGGGTCCGATCCTGGCGCTTACGCTGGCGCCGCGGTCGAGGCCGAGTGCGACCGTCGTCGTCTCGGCCCGGAAGTCGATGCCTTGCTTGAGCTGGGCGACGTGTTCCATGGGTATGCGGAATCCCGGCCGCATCTCGACGACCGGCGGACTGTTCTTGAATACGCGCACGAACGCCAGGTCGAGGTAGACGCACGAGGCGCCACCGCATTTCATCCCTACGAGCACGATGTCCTGGTCCGTGTGCCGTGAGACGGACAACAGGGAAAAACGGGGCCCGGGCAGGCCGAGCGCATGGCCGTTCAACGTCAGGCGGTCCTCGCCCCCGCCAGGAACCACGACCAGCGGTCCTCCGACGGTGTCCAGGGAATCCGTCGCTTCCGGCAACAATTCATGCGGTTTCTGCACGACCGCCGCTGGCGTCGCCTTCGAATCCGGCGTTGCCGGCCTGGCGCGGGCGACCCGCTCCGCGGAAGTGTCGGTGGTGATGTATGCGGTGCGATTCGACTGCATGACCAGCAAGGCGGTCAGGACAACGCCCGTGAGCACGCCGAGCGCGAACAGGATACTGCCGGGAATGCTGCGGCCGCGGCGAGACGCCCGGGCCGTGGGCAGGGACGGGAACCTGACGTCTTTGGTCACCGTTGCGATAGGGCTTCCTTGCGAGCCTTGGTAATCGGAAATCCGACCCCTTTCTTCGGGCACCACGCGTCGACGCGACGTCCGAATGCACTGCGCCGGCCAGTGGGTCCCAGCAGGCAGGTCCCCGGCAAGGTCAGGTCGGCGCATTTGTCTGTCGGACAAAGACAGACATATCCTACGTCGCTTGACCGGGGAATGGGCGGAAGACAATCAGTGCCTGGCGAATTTCAGGTGGGTGACACCAGGCGCCGGGACCGTCCGCACGTGAACCAGCCCGCGCAAGTCATCGCCTACATTCTCGAATAAACGTTCGCCGCTGCCAAGCAGCGTCGGGACGAGGCTCAACTCCATCTCGTCGACCAGGCCGGCCGCCAGGAACTGCTGCGCGGCGCGTGCGCCGCCCGCGAGCGACACGTCCTTGCCGCCCGCGGCGCGCATTGCCAGTTGCAGCGCGGCCTCGATGCCGCTCGTGACGAAGGTGAAGGTGGTGCCGCGGTCGAGCTCCAGCGGTGGGCGGGCATGGTGCGTGAGCACGAACACCGGGTGGTGAAATGGCGGGTCGTCTCCCCACCAGCCGTTCCACGGTCGCGCGGCATCCCATGGCCCGGGATGGCCGCCGAACATGTTGCGTCCCATCACCGTGGCGCCGATGTTGGCCAGGGATTCCTCCATGACGCCGGTGCTCGCATCGACTTCGCCGCCTTGCATGCCGTGTAGCGACCGGAACACGGCGAGCCGGAACGCCCATTCGTGCAGCCGCATGCCGCCGACGCCGAGCGGGTTCTGCACGCTCTGGTTTGGTCCCGCGACGAATCCGTCGAGCGATATCGAGATCTTGAAGCGCAGCCTGGGCATCGGGGGAGTCCTCCTCGGAGCGAGGCCCGGCGCCGCGATTCGACGAACCGGTCGTCGGAACCCGCAACGGCCTCTCGTCCGCGTCACTGCCTGACGTGAACTGTAACAACCCTCGGCCAGCCGCCGAAGTCATTCGGTCATCGAGGTCGTCAGCTGCGGCGGTAATGCAGCCAGGCATCGGTGCGATCGTTCATGCCGATCGAGTCATGGATACCGTCGTGGAGGGCCTCGTCGTGATCGTCGGCAGGTGCGACCGGCTCGGGAATCCGGTAGTACTGGATTTCGAACGGGCTCCGCAGCGGTCGGATCAGCTTATAGACGGCAAGGAGATTGACGACGACGACGGTGGCCAGCGCCAGGTTATCCCGGATTTCGAGGAGAACATCGAACTCGGGCATTAAGGCCATTCCTCCGGTTGGCACAGCACCGTTCAGCCGCGTTTTCAGCCACGGGGGGGCCGCCGGTTCAAGCAAGCACCGTTCAACGGCAACGGTTGGTCGATGGTCGGTCTGGATAGAGCAAGGCCGGTTCGTCGTCAAGCCACACATGGCTCGGCTATTCGACCGTAACGCTCTTCGCCAGGTTCCTGGGCTGGTCGACGTCCGTGCCCTTCAGGATCGCGCAGTGGTACGCGAGCAGTTGCAGCGGCACGGTGTAGACGGCCGGCGCCTGGAAGTAGCTCACGTGCCGCGGCATCTCGATCACGGTCACGCCGTCTGACGGTTTCATGCCCGCCTCCGGGTCCGCGAATACGATCAGCTCCCCGCCGCGCGCGCGGACTTCCTGCAGATTGCTCTTCAGCTTCTCGAGCAGGTCATTGTTCGGCGCGATCGCGATGACCGGCATGTCCTCGTCGACGAGCGCGAGCGGCCCGTGCTTCAGTTCGCCGGCCGGGTAGGCTTCGGCGTGGATGTACGAGATCTCCTTAAGCTTCAGCGCGCCCTCCATCGCGATCGGGTACATGGGCCCGCGTCCGAGGAACAGCGCGTGCTGCTTGTCCGCGAAACGCTTCGCCAGGTCCTTGATCACCGGGTCGAGCTTGAGCGTCGCCTCGATCAGCGAGGGGACGCCGAGCAGCCGATGCACGAGACCGCGCTCGCGCTCGGCATCCGCACCGTGGAACTTGGCGAGGGCGATGACCAGCATGCCGAGCGCCGCCAGCTGCGTCGTGAACGCCTTCGTCGACGCGACGCCGATCTCGGGCCCCGCGCGGGTGAGCATCACCAGCTGTGATTCGCGCACGAGCGAGCTTTCAGGCACGTTGCAGATCGCGAGCTGCGAGAGATAGCCGCCCTGCTTCGCCGTGCGCAGCGCGGCCAGTGTATCGGCGGTCTCGCCCGACTGCGACACGCTCACGAACAACGTGTTCTTTGGCACCACCGGGTTGCGATAGCGGTACTCGCTCGCGATCTCGACCCAGCACGGCAACCGGCAGATCTGCTCGATGAAATACTTGGCCACGACCGCCGCGTGGTAGCTCGTGCCGCACGCCACGATGCGCACCGCCTCGGTCTTCGCAAACACCGCCTGCGCGGCCGGCCCGAACGCGGCCTCGAGCAACTTGCCGCCGGCGACGCGCTCTTCCAGTGTCTGCGCCACGGCGCGAGGCTGCTCGTGGATCTCCTTGAGCATGTAGTGCGGGAACTCGCCTTTCTCTGCCGCGTCCGCCGTCAGTTCGCTCTGCCGCACCGCGCGCTGTACTGCAGTGCCGTCGTGATCGACGACACGCACGCTCGTGCGACGGATCTCGGCCACGTCGCCTTCCTCGAGGAACATGAATCGCCGCGTCACGGGCAGCAACGCAGCGACGTCGGAGGCGACGAAATTCTCGTCGTCGCCGAGACCGACGACGACCGGGCAACCCTCGCGGGCGAGCACGATGCGATCCGGCTCTTCCTGCGAAATCACCGCGAGCGCGTACGCGCCCTCGAGTTCCGACACCGTCGCGCGCACGGCCTTGAAGAGGTCCCCGGTCGCCTTCAGGTGGTGGTGGATGCGGTGCGCGATGACCTCGGTGTCGGTCTCCGACGTGAACTCGTAGCCGAGTCGCTTCAGCTCGTCGCGCAGCTCGTCGTGGTTCTCGATGATCCCGTTGTGCACGATCGCGACGCCGTCCCGCGATATGTGCGGGTGGGCGTTGCGCTCGCTCGGCACACCGTGCGTCGCCCATCGCGTGTGGGCGATGCCGAGCTGGCCGTGCGTCGGGTCAACCCCGATCGCGTCCTGCAGCATGCGGACCTTGCCGACCGTGCGCAGCCGCTTCATCGTGCCGCTGCCGTTCAGGACGGCGACGCCCGCGGAATCGTAACCGCGGTACTCGAGCCGCCGGAGTCCCTCGATCAGGACCGGAACGACATCACGCTGGGCGACGGCACCGACGATTCCGCACATGCTCGTTCCTTGTCTCGCGGGTCGGCGAGGCTACCAGAATTGGCTTCTGAATCAACTATCTACCACGCCCGAGGGCCGGGCTGGCCACGACCGTTCAGGGTAGCTGCAATTGTAAACCCAGCGCGCAGCAGCGCGCCGGACTTGGGTGCCGGGGTTGCTTACAACCAGTTGCGGCGGCGAAAGATCACGAACAGGGTCCCGCAGGCCAGCACGCTCAAACCGACGATCGCGACGAACGCCAGGGGACTTCGCGCCAGCGGCAGCCCGACGTTCATGCCATAGATGCTCGCGATCAGCGTAGGCACCGCGAGGATGATGGTGACGGAGGTCAGCACCTTCATCACCGAATTCAGGTTGTTGGCCACGATCGAGGCGAACGCATCCATCATATTGCTCAGGATATTGTCGGAAATCTCCACCATTTCAATGGTTTGGCGCACTTCAACGCGCACGTCGTCGAGCAGGTCCTGGTCCTGGTCGCCCCAGTCCAGGGCCGGCACGCGCTGCAGGCGCTCGAGCACCAGCTCGTTCGATTTCATGCCAGTTGCGAGGAACGTCAGGCTCTTCTGGAAGTCCAGCAGGCCCAGGACTTCTTCATTGCGCAGCGACCGCTTCAGCACTTCCTCGAGGTTCTCGACCCCGGCATTGATCTCGCGCAGCGCGGCCAGGCACGCGTCGGCGAGGTGCCAGAACACCCGCAAGACGAATTCCGGGCCGCTCACGGTCCAGAGGGCGGCGATCCGGCCCTCGAGCAGGGGCACGAGAAACGGCGTCGGCCCCGGGGCTATGGTGACGACACCCTGCGGCATCAGCAGGACGGTGAGGGGCAAGGTCTTCCACGGCGGGCCGTTTGTCTCGGCCCGGCGCAGCGGGTAGTGCATGACGACCAGCACTGTCTCGCCCATGTGTTCCACGCGCGGGCGCTCGTCGACGTCCGAGACATGATTCAGCAAGTCTGCCGGCACGCCGAACTCGCGCACCGCCGCGAGATCCGCCGGCGTCGGCTCGACCACGTGCAGCCAGCAGCCGGCGGACGACGCGGCAGGTCGCTCCATGCCTGCACTCGTGCTGCGCCGGATCTCCAGCATGCGTCAGTCCTTCGGCTTCCGCACCGGGCGCTTCCAGCCGTCGAGGGTCACCTGCTTGCTGCGTTCGAGCGTCAGCTTTCCCTCCGGCGTGTCCCTGGTGATCGTCGAGCCCGCGCCGATCGTCGCGCCCGCGCCGACCTTTACCGGCGCGACGAGCATCGAGCCGGAGCCGATGAACGCCCCGTCGCCGATCTCCGTGCGCCACTTGTTCACGCCGTCGTAGTTGCAGGTGACCGTGCCGGCGCCGACATTCACCTTCTCGCCGACCGTGGCATCGCCGAGGTAGGTGAGGTGGTTGGCCTTCGCGCCGCGCTTCAGCTCGGTCTTCTTCACCTCGACGAAGTTGCCGATGTGCACCTCGTCGTGCAGCAGCGCCTCGGGGCGCAACCGCGCAAACGGGCCGACGATGCAGCGGGCCCCGATCGTCGCGCGATCGATCACGCAGTTCGACAGGATCTCGGTGTCGTCGCCGATCACGCTGTCGCGGATCACGACGTTCGGCCCGATGCGCACGCGATCGCCGAGCCGCACCGGTGCCCTCGAGCACGACGTTGACGTCGATGCACACGTCGCGGCCGACGACGACAGGGCCGCGCGCGTCGAACCGCGACGGATCGGCCAGGGTCACGCCCTGCAGCATCAGTTCGGTGGCGCGGCGGCGACGGTAAACGCCTTCGACCTCCGCGAGCTGCACCTTGTCGTTGACGCCAAGCACTTCGTCCTCGCGACTGGCGAGGATCGCGTTGACCTTGAGCCCGGCGCGCGCGGCCATCACGACGATGTCGGTCAGGTAGTACTCGCCCTGCGCGTTGTCGTTGCGCAACTGCCCGAGCCACTCGCGCAGGCGACGCGCCGATGCGGCCATGAGGCCGGTGTTGACCTCGTCGATGGCGCGCTCCTTCGCGTTCGCGTCCTTGTGCTCGACGATGCGGGCGACAGTGCCGGCGCGGTCGCGGATGATGCGGCCGTAACCGGTCGGATCCTGCATGCGCACGCTCAGGAGCGCGAGCGCCTCGCCGCCGGCCGCGGCTTCGACCAGCCGCTGCAGCGTTTCGACCTGCACGAGGGGCACGTCGCCGTAGAGCACCAGCACGAGGTGATCGTCGGGAACCGCCGGCATCGCCTGCTGCAACGCATGGCCCGTGCCCAGTTGCTCGGCCTGGAGCGCCCAGCGCAGGTCCGTCGTGCCGAACGTATCACGCACCTGTTCGCCGCCGTGACCGTAGACCACGTGGATGTCCGCCGCGTCGAGCGCGCGGGCGGAGTCGATCACGTGCTGCAGCAGCGGCCGGCCGGCGAGCGGCTGCAGGACCTTGGGCAGGTCGGATCTCATGCGCTTGCCCTGGCCGGCGGCCAGGATCACGACGGAAATGGGCATTGAACGGTCCGGGTCCAAGTGGCTGCCGCGCATTGTACCGGACGGTCCGGGCGGGCCTTGGTTCGCCCTGTTTCGACGACCTGGAAGCAGTGCGCCCCTGCGGGCATGGCTCGCAGGGGCGCTGGGGGCCGAGGGCCGATCCTGCCGAAGCCTACTCAGTGCCTGCCGGTGCGAAATTGGCGTGGACGAGCATCCACTTGCCACCGACCTTCGAGTACACCCTTGTCGACTTCGCCGCGTTGGGCGTCACCTTGCCGTCCTTCTCGCGCTGAACACCCGCATAGTTGTACGTCAGGATGGCCGTATCGCCGTAGACCTGCACTTTCGGATTGATCATCTCCCCGACCAGCGATTTCGACCCGTCGGAGCTCTGGGCCTCCCACAAGCGAAGGTTGAGCGCTTTACCTTCGATGCGGACGGGATAGTCCTGGTTGAACTCCGTGTAATCGTCGGCGGTGTCCACCATCTGCTCGGCCGGGCTCTTGCCCGCGGCTTCCGCAGCCCATTGCGCGCGGGCCAGCGCCATGACTTCCGCTGCCACCTTCGGGTCGTCGCCCGCGATCGCCTGACCCGACAGCAACAGCGTCGCCATCAGCATCGCGCTGATACGTGTAGTTTTCATCCGTGTTCCCCTGGTGTCTCTGTACGTGCAGTGCCGCGCCGCCAAGAGCGCGCGTGACACGGTCTGACCCGTATAACACCTTGCTTGTGTTCAACAAAGGTACGCCGCAGCACGCGCCGCCGGCCCGGCCCACCCGGCCGGCGCGTTGCACTGCGGCATGACCGTCCGCCGGACCGGGCGTACATTGCCCGCACGGAGTCGCTGACTTCGCAAACCGGCGTGTGGCGACATACGCCGAACAGAAGTATGGACGGGAGATTCAGGATGAAGATCAAGACACGCGCACTCGGCGCGCTGCTCGGCATGATTGCGTTTGGTGTGCTCGCGAATGCGGCCGTGGCGGCCGACCGGCCTTACACGGAAGGTCCAGTAATCAACGTGTCGGCCATCCGGACGCAGCCCGGCATGTTCGAGGAGTACATGAAATATGTCGCCGGGCCTTACAAGCAGTTGATGGAGGAGCAGAAGAAGGCCGGGATCATCCTGGGCTGGACGGTCTACAGCGTGGTGCCGCAGGGCCCCAACGATCCGGACCTCTACCTGATCACCACGTACAAGAACATGGCCGCCCTCGATGGGCTGGACGAAAAGACGGATCCGAGTTCGGACAAGGTGTTCGGCTCGATGGAGAAGGCGAACGCCGCGGCCATAGACCGCGAAAAGATTCGCAAGCTGCTGGGCGATCAACTGATGCGGGAACTCGTGATCAAGTAAGTGCGGCACATGCCTCGGTGAACGACGAAGGGCCCGCGTGGGCCCTTCTTTTTGCGACGTTTGCCGTAGCGGCGATCAGCGGCGCGTCTTGCGCAGCTTCTGGATCGCCTGCAACTGCGCCGACAGCGCCGAGAGCGAAGTGCGCCCCCGCGGCATCGTTCACACCGCCGCATTGCACCGCGGCATGACCCCTTGCCGGACCTTGTGTAGATTGCCCGCCCACGGAGCCATGAACTCCGTATCCACGGCGCGGACAAAATCGCGTGGGCCAACAACCAGACGGAAGGGAGATCGAGGATGATCATCAAGATGCGTGCGCTCGGCGCACTCGCGGGCATGTTGTCGTTCTTTGCGGTAGCGACCACCGCAGTCGGGGCCGATCGGGCATACACTGAAGGCACCGTGTCGGTCGTGACCTCCCTTCGAACCATGCCGGGGATGTTCGACAACTACATGAAATACCTCTCCGGCACATACAAGCAGCTGATGGAGGAGCAGAAGAAGGCCGGCATCATCGTCGACTACGCGGTGTTCAGCGCACGGCCGCAGGGCCCGCACGACCCGGACGTCTACCTGATCGTGACCTACAAGAACCTCGCCGCGATGGACGGTCTCAACGATCGCACCGACGCGATCCAGGAACGCCTCGTCGGCACGCCGGAACAGCAGTCGGCCAAGATGATCGAGCGCGGCAGCATGCGCACGATGGTTGGCAGCCAGGTAATACGACGGCTCGACCTGAAATAGCGGGCGGTCCTGGCCGGAAACGACGAAGGGCCCGCGAGGGCCCTTCCTTTTCGTACTTGCCGCGGACCTACGATCGCGTCCTGCGCAGCTTCTGGATCGCCTGCAGCTGGGCGGTCAGTGCCGACAGCTCGGCTTCAACGCTGGCGATGTCCTGCTTCTCGGTGCGGGCGCGAAGCGCTTCCTCGGCCATGCGCTTGGCCTCGAGCACCTTCGCCTCGTCGAGATCCGCCGCGCGGATCGCGGTGTCGGAGAGCACGTTGATGTGGTCGGGCTGCACCTCGAGGAAGCCGCCCTGCACGTACACCATCACCTCCTCGGTCTTGCCCGGCAGCTTGATGCGCACCGTGCCCGCCTTGATCTGCGTGATCAGCGGCGCGTGGCGCGGATAGATACCGAGTTCGCCCGCGATGCCCGGCAGCACCACGAACTCGGCGTCGCCCGAGTAGATGGACTCTTCGGCGCTGACGACGTCAATTCGTATCGTGGCCATGTGCGTACCTGGGTGAGCGTTGAAGGGCGGGCCGGCTGCCGATCACTGCAGCGACTTCGCCTTCTCGACGGCCTCTTCGATGCGGCCGATCATGTAGAACGCCTGCTCCGGCAGGTGGTCGTACTCGCCGTTCACGATGGCCTTGAAACCCTTGATGGTCTCCTTGAGCGGCACGAACTTGCCCGGGCTGCCGGTGAACACTTCGGCGACGTGGAACGGCTGCGACAGGAAGCGCTGGATCTTGCGGGCGCGAAACACGGCCAGCTTGTCCTCGGGTGACAGCTCGTCCATGCCGAGGATCGCGATGATGTCGCGCAGTTCCTTGTAGCGCTGCAGCACGGCCTGCACCGCGCGCGTCACGTTGTAGTGCTCCTCGCCGATCACGTTCGGGTCGACCTGGCGCGACGTCGAGTCGAGCGGGTCCACGGCCGGGTAAATGCCTAATGAGGCGATGTCGCGCGACAGCACGACGGTCGCGTCGAGGTGGCCGAACGTCGTCGCGGGCGACGGGTCGGTCAGGTCGTCGGCGGGCACGTAGACGGCCTGGATCGAGGTGATCGAGCCGACCTTCGTCGACGTGATGCGCTCCTGCAGGCGGCCCATTTCCTCGGCGAGCGTCGGCTGGTAACCGACTGCGGACGGCATGCGGCCGAGCAGCGCCGACACTTCGGTGCCGGCGAGCGTGAAGCGGTAAATGTTGTCGACGAAGAACAGGATGTCGCGGCCTTCGTCGCGGAAGCGCTCGGCCATCGTCAGGCCGGTGAGCGCGACGCGCAGGCGGTTGCCCGGCGGCTCGTTCATCTGGCCGAACACCATCGCCACCTTCGACTTGCTCAGGTCTTCCTGCACGATGACCTTGGCGTCCGACATCTCGTGGTAGAAGTCGTTGCCCTCGCGCGTGCGCTCGCCGACGCCCGCGAACACCGAGAGGCCCGAGTGCTGCATCGCGATGTTGTTGATCAGCTCGAGCATGTTGACGGTCTTGCCGACGCCGGCGCCGCCGAACAGGCCGATCTTGCCGCCCTTCGCGAACGGGCAGATCAGGTCCATGACCTTGATACCGGTCTCGAGCAGTTCGACCGACGGCGACAGCTCGTCGAATTTCGGCGCGGACTGGTGGATCTGGCGCCGCTCATCCGACTGGATCGGGCCGCGCTCGTCGATCGGGCGCCCGAGCACGTCCATGACGCGGCCGAGCACGCCCGCGCCGACCGGCACCGAGATCCCGGCGCCGGTGTTGCGCACCTTCATGCCGCGCTGCAGGCCGTCCGCCGAGCCCATTGCGATCGTGCGGACCACGCCGTCACCGAGCTGCTGCTCGACCTCGAACGTGAGTCCCTTCTCGACCAGCTTGCTGCCGGTCTCCTCGAGGACGAGCGCGTCGTAGATCTTCGGCATCGCGTCGCGCGGGAATTCGATGTCGATGACCGCGCCGATGGTCTGGACGATGGTGCCGTGGGTTTGTGACATGGTCTGGTCCTGGATGAGTCGTTTGCGTGTCGTGCGTGATGCCGAGGTGCGGTGCGGGCCTGGCCGCTACACCGCCGCCGCGCCGCCCACGATCTCCGAGAGTTCCTTGGTGATCGAGGCCTGCCGGCTCTTGTTGTAGATGAGCTGCAGCTCGTCGATGATGCTGAGCGCGTTGTCGGACGCGGCCTTCATGGCCACCATGCGCGCCGACTGCTCGGATGCGATGTTGTCCGAAGCCGCCTGGTAGACCACGGTCTCCAGGTAACGCACGAGCAACTCATCGAGCACGGTCTTGGGATCCGGCTCGTAGAGGTAGTCCCAGTTGCCGGACCCGACGCTCGTGTCCTTCATGACTTCGCCGGTCGGCAACACCCATTCCTGCGGAATCGGGACCATCGTGCCGTGCATCGGGTCCTGCTTCATCGTGTTGATGAAGCGGTTCGAGAAGATGTGCACCTCGTCGAGGCGTCCTTCCAGGTAGCCGTCGATCAGCATCTTCACGGGTCCGATCAGGCGCTCCAGTGCCGGATGGTCGCCGTAGTTCACGACCTGCGAGACGACCTTGCCGCCCATGCGCTGGATGAAGCCGAAGCCCTTGTTGCCGATCGTGCAGTACTCGGCCTCGATGCCTTTCGCCGCCCACTCCTTGTGCTGGGTCAGCACCAGGCGCAGCAGGTTCGTGTTCAGGCCGCCGCAGAGACCCTTGTCGGTCGTGATGACGACGACGCCGACACGCTTCACGTCCGAGCGGCGCGTCAGCAGCGGATGACGGTACTCGGTGTTGGCGCGAGCCGCGTGCATGGCGATGTTGAGGATGCGCTGGGCGTACGGGCGCCCGGAACGCATGCGTTCCTGCGCTTTCTTCATCTTCGAAGCTGCGACCATTTCCATCGCCTTGGTGATCTTGCGCGTGTTCTGCACGCTCTTGATCTTCAGGCGGATTTCCTTGGTACCGGCCATGGCTGGTCTCCCGTGCCGCTCAGTACGCGCCGTCTTTCTTGAAGTCCTCGAGCGCGGCGACGAGCAGTTTCTCGTCGTCGGCGGAGAGGTCCTTCGTCTTCTCGATGCGGTCGAAGAGCTCCTTGTACTTGGCCTTCACGTGACTGCGCATGGCCGTCTCGAACGCGAGCGCACGATTCACCTCGACGTGGTCGAAATAGCCCTTGCTGACCGCGTACAGCGTGACCGCCTGCTCGGCGACCGAGATCGGCGAGTACTGCGGCTGCTTCATGAGTTCCGTGACGAGCCGGCCGCGGTCGAGCTGCCTGCGGGTCGCGTCGTCGAGGTCGGACGCGAACTGCGCGAACGCCGCCAGCTCGCGGTACTGCGCGAGCGCGAGGCGCACGCCGCCGCCCAGCTTCTTGATGACCTTGGTCTGAGCCGCGCCACCGACGCGCGACACCGAGATACCCGCGTTGATGGCGGGGCGGATGCCGGCGTTGAACAGGTCGGTCTCGAGGAAGATCTGGCCGTCCGTGATCGAAATCACGTTGGTCGGGACGAATGCGGACACGTCGCCCGCCTGCGTCTCGATGATCGGCAGCGCGGTCAGTGAGCCGGTCCTGCCCTTGACGGCGCCCTTGGTGAACTTTTCGACGTACTCCTCGCTCACGCGCGCGGCGCGCTCGAGCAGGCGCGAGTGGAGGTAGAACACGTCGCCCGGATACGCTTCGCGGCCCGGCGGGCGGCGCAGCAGCAGCGAGACCTGGCGGTAGGCCCAGGCCTGCTTGGTCAAGTCGTCATAAATGATCAGCGCGTCCTGGCCGCGATCGCGGAAGTACTCGCCCATCGTGCAGCCCGAGTACGGGGCGATGTACTGCATCGCGGCGGATTCGGATGCGGTGGCGGCAACGACGATCGTGTACGCCATGGCGCCCGTTTCCTCGAGCTTGCGCACGACGTTCGCAATCGTCGAGGCCTTCTGGCCGATCGCGACGTAGATGCAGGTGAGGTCCTTGCCCTTCTGGTTGATGATCGTGTCGACCGCGACGGCAGTCTTGCCGGTCTGGCGGTCGCCGATGATCAGTTCGCGCTGGCCACGGCCGACCGGCACCATCGCGTCGATGGACTTCAGCCCGGTCTGCACCGGCTGGCTCACCGACTTGCGTGCGATGACGCCCGGGGCGACCTTCTCGATGATGTCGAATTCCTTCGAGTCGACCGGGCCCTTGCCGTCGATAGGCTGGCCGAGCGCGTTCACCACGCGGCCGATCAGGGCCGGGCCCACCGGCACTTCGAGGATGCGGCCGGTGCACTTGACGGTGTCGCCTTCCGTGATGTGCTCGTAGGAGCCCAGGATCACCGCGCCGACCGAGTCGCGCTCGAGGTTGAGCGCGAGCCCGTAGGTGTTCTTCGGGAACTCGAGCATTTCACCCTGCACCGCGTCCTGCAGGCCGTGGATGCGGCAGATGCCGTCCGTGACCGACACGACCGTGCCGACACTGCGTGCCTCGGTTGCCGCGGTGAAATTCTGGATGCGTGCCTTGATCAGTTCGCTGATCTCAGAAGCCTTGATGGACATGTAGGCAATCCTCTGCAGGCCTGCCGCACGCTTGCGGCGGTGGCCGGTGAATTCGTTTCCGGTCGTCAGCCAGTCGTCAGTTCGGTGCCGAGCCGCTCGAGCTTGTTCGCGAGCGAGCCGTCGATGAGCATGTCGCCGGAGCGCACCACGGCGCCGCCGATCAACGCCGGGTCGACCGAGCAGTGCAACCGCACGTCGCGGCGCAGCCGGGCGCGCAGGGCTCCGGCCAGGCGCTCGCGCTGGGCCTCGTCGAGCGCCACCGCCGAGACGACCGTGACGTCGGCGACGTTCTGGTCCTCGGCCTTGAGCTCCTCGAAGTGCGCGGCAATCTCGGGCAGGTAGCCCACGCGGCCGTTCTCGGCGAGAAGGTCGAGCAGGGCACGGCCGTTCGCGTCGAGCGAGTCGCCGCAGATGCCCGCGATCAGCTCGACGAGCTGGCGCGTGCCGACGCTCGGGCTGCTTTCAAAGGCGCCGTACTCGTCGCTAGCCACGACCGTGCTGGCCGTGCCGAGCCAGCCGGACCATTGGTCGAGCTTGCCCTGCTCCCGCGCGTAGGCAAAGGCCGCCTTGGCGTAGGGTCTGGCTACCGTGGCTCTCTCGGCCATGCGTCGTTACTCCCGGATCCCGTTGCTGGCGATGCCGCGGCTCACGCCCTGGCGCCTTCGATCTCGCGTGCCAACTGCTCGATCAGGTCGGCATGCGCCTTCGGGTCGATCTCGCGCTGGAGCAGGCGGGACGCGCCGGCGACGGCCAGCCGGCCGACGTCCATGCGCAACTCGTCGCGGGCACGCGATTTCTCGAGCGCCGCTTCCTGGCGCGAGTCGCCGACGATGCGCTGGCCTTCCGTCACGGCGGTGCCGCGCGCCTCGTCCACGATCTCGGCCTCGCGCTTGTGCGCCTGGTCGACGATTTTCTTGGCCTGTTCACGCGCCTGGTCGACGATCTTCCGTGCCTCGCCGTGGGCGCTCTGCAGCTCGTTCTGGCCGCGCTCGGCGGCCGACAGGCCCTCGGCGATCTTCTTCTGCCGGTCCTCGACCGCCTTGACCAGCGGCGGCCAGATGAACCTGGCCGAGAACCAGATCAGGATGATGAACACCAGGATCTGGCCCAGGAGGGTCGCGTTGATGCTCATGGCGACGTCCTCGCGCGGCGCGCGTTAACCGAAACGGGCGAGCAGCGGGTTCGCGAACGCGAAGAACATCGCGAGCGCGACGCCGATCAGGAACGCCGCGTCGATCAGGCCGGCGAGCAGGAACATGCGGCCCTGCAGCGTCGGGATCAGTTCCGGCTGGCGCGCGGCCGCCTCGAGGAACTTCGAGCCCATGATGCCGATGCCGATGCAGGCGCCGATGGCGCCGAGGCCGATGATCAGGCCGAGGGCGATGGCGGTGAAACTCTGGACCTGGGCGATTAACGCGAGGTTTTCCATTTGTTGACTCCTGGCGGAAAAGCGGTTGCGGTAGCGGGAAAAACGGGTGTGCGGCTGCTGGCGTCGGGGACGATCGCTGGTCGTGCGCTCAGTGATGCTCCGTGGCCATCGCGCTGTAGACGATGGTCAGCATCATGAAGATGAACGCTTGCAGCGTGATGATCAGGATGTGGAAGATCGCCCAGGCGGCGCCCATGAGCACCTGGCCGACCATGCCGACGCTGCTGCCGATCGTGAACGTGAAGAAGCCCGCGCCGAGCAGCGCGATCAGCATGAACACGAGCTCGCCGGCGTACATGTTGCCGAACAGTCGCATCGCGAGCGAAACGGGCTTCGAGAGCAGCTCGACGAGATTCAGGAAGAAGTTCGGGATCCAGAGCAGCGGGTTCGCGCCGAACGGCGCGGTGAAGAGTTCGTGCAGGTAGCCGCCCGCGCCCTTCGCCTTGAAGCTGAAGTACAGCACGACGAGCAGCACGGTCAGCGACATGGCGAACGTCGTATTGACGTCGGCGGTGGGCACGACGCGCCAGTAATGGATGCCGAAGAGCCCTGCGACCTTGCCAGGGAGGTCGAGCGGCAGCAGGTCCATCGCGTTCATCAGGAACACCCACACGAAGATAGTGAGGGCGAGCGGTGCCAGAAACGAGCGGTCGAGGTGGAAAACTTCCTTGACCAGGTTGTCGATGGTTTCGACGACCATCTCGACGAAGGCCTGCCATTTGCCCGGGACGCCGGCAGTGGCCTTGCGGGCCGCGGAATAGAACAGTGCGATCGTGACGAGGCCGAGCAGGATGGACATGAACAACGTGTCGACGTGCCAGGTCCAGAACCCCTCGCCGACCTTCAGGTGAGTCAGGTGGTGGGAGATGTATTCCGTGCTGCTTTCGGGAGCTTCACCGGCCATGATCGATCTGCCACTCCGACCAACTAAGGTTTCGAGTCCGGCCGCCCGCCCGCGCGGGCCGCCCCAAGCCAGTAGCCGAGGAAAGTGGCGAAGTACGCTGCGAGCAGCGGCACCGCGTCCACCTTCTGCGACCTGAAGGCCATCACCAGCAACGCGACCGTGAAGCCGACCTTCACCAGCCACCCGGAGAAGAAACTCCAGGCCACGCGCGCTGCCGTCGCATTCTCGCCATGCCGCAACAGCGCTAACGCCATCAGCGACGTGGCTGCCACACCGATCCCGGTGCCGAGCAGCGCAGATGCGCCGGCGCGGGCACCCCATCCGGCCAGGCAGGCGATCGCAACGATCGCCCCAACCGCACCCTGACTCAGCACGACAGCCAGCGCCTCGCGCCGGCCTCTCTGCACGTCGAGGTTGCTCAATGCCTCACCAGGTGACGGGCAACAAAAAAAGCCACTACTCGCCGGCGTGTCCCGGCCACGGGTGGCGTCTGAATCCGTTACCCGGGCCAGCGCACGAGACCGGCGCGGCCTCCGGAAAGGCGCGGCAGTATAGGGAGGTTTTTGCAGTGCTTCAAATCCGGTTTACCCGCAGTGGACACCGCCGAATTTGTGCTGCCGGACGGTGTTTCGGCAACGCATGGAGGGCGCGGAATGGTGCCTCCGTGCGACCAGGCGAGAGCCTCGGCGCATGGCGTATGCCGACATTCGTCCAAGGCCTCTCTGGTGCGGGTGGAACGTCGCGCGTGCGCCAGCCAACTGCGTGACGAGCGCCTCGAGATTGCGCCAATCACTGTGCTGATTATATTTACAAAACAATCTGCGCGCTTATGAAATGCGCCGATTGATCAATTTGCCTTATTGGATGTGCGCCTTATATATGGTTTTATTGCAGTGCTTCAATTCCGCGGCTGGCCACGGCCGTCTGCGGTTACCCGCAATTGCGCCCCGCGACAGTGGCTGCGAGGCCGCGTCGGGTCCGGTGCCGAACGTGCAAAACGCCGACGAAAATCGGCCTTGCTTTATAGATACATCAGATAATCGCGACAATGAGCGGCTGGACTAAGGCAGTATTCAGCACCGCTGGACTAAAGCAGTATTCAGCACCTTTGTAAGCTGCAATTAACTATTGAGGACCTTCCCTCGATGCGACCGAAGCGAACCACGGTGACCCCGACCGCAACTGCGGATTACCGCAGCCAGCGTTAGAGGCCTCTACTACGCCTTCGGCTTCTTAGGTGCGCAGGATGGACGAGCGCACGCTCGCCTGTGGGAAGGAAATGCCGTGCCGGCGGCAGAACGCGGATGCCCAGGCACCGCCGGAACACACGACGGCGTCTGTTTGATCACGCCTCGTTCGGTGATCACGCCGCTGACCGTGCCGTTGCTGATGTCGAGGCCCCGGGCTGCGCAGTCCTGGTAAATCGTAGCGCCGAGAGCCCGCGCCCCTTCCGCGATCACGGGGGCAGCGAGTGCGGGCTCCGCCGTGCCGTCGTCCATCGAGTGCACGCCACCGAGCCACCGGCGGCTGCCGCTGCCTTTCATGACGCTCGCAGCCTCCGCGGCATTGAGCATGCTGGTACGGACGCCGAAAGGCCGTCCGTACTGCTTACCCCACTCTTCCCAAGTGGCGACTTGCTGTGCTTTGTCGCTTGCGTAGTGCAGGCCGCAACGGCGGAAACCGAGGTCACGCCCGATATCGCGTGTCAGCTCATCCAAGAGGCGAAGCGCCACCGCCGAGAGGGGCAGCTCGCGCACGTCGCGGTTCTGCTGGCGGCACCAGCCCCAGTTGCGGCTGGACTGCTCCCCGCCGATGTAACCCTTTTCGAGAATTGCGACCGAGACGGCCGCGCTTGGCCAGGAAATAGGCCGTGGAAACGCCAACAATGCCGCCGCCGATCACCACGGCGTCGGCTCGTTCGGGCAGCCTGTCGTCGCTGCGGATGCGAGGAACTGGCACAGGTACTTGGTCTGCAGGCACTCGTCCAGGCCCCAGTGCGAGCCTTCGCGGCCGTAGCCCGACTCCTTCACGCCGCCGAAGGGCGCGGCTTGCGCGGCGACTTCACGCACTCACTGTGGAGCGCGGCTTCAACTTCGGGGACAAGTTCTTCAGCATGTCGCGGACAGTCGCCGCAAGGTCGTACCTCGGAGCCCAGCCCCAGTCACGCCGCGCGCAGCTGTCATCGATCGAATCGGGCCACCCGCTGGCGATCGCCTGACGGAAATCGGGCTCGTACGCGATCTCGAAGTCCGGCAGGTGCTTGCGGATCTCATGCGCGATCTCGCGGGGCGTGAAGCTCACGCCGGCCAGGTTGTAGCTGCCGCGTTCAGTGATGGCCGAAATGGGCGCTTCCATCAGCTCCAAGGTCCCGCAAACCGCATCGTCCATGTAGAGCATGGGGAGAGGCTCATCCTCGGCGAGGTAGCAGGTGTAGCGTTCGCCTTTCAGAGCCGCGCGAAAGATGTCGATTGCGTAGTCGGTCGTTCCACCGCCGGGACTCGCCTTGTAGGAAATGAGTCCCGGATAGCGCAGGCCGCGAGTATCCACACCATGGTTCTCGAAGTACCAGCGACACCAGCCCTCGCCGGCGAGCTTCGAGATGCCGTAGACGGTTCTGGGTTCCATGACGGTCCGTTGAGGCGTGGCCTCGGCAGGTGTCGTCGGACCAAATGCAGCGATGGAACTCGGCCAGAAGACCTTGTCCAGCTTTTGCTGCCGGGCGACCTCCAGGACGCTCAAAAGACTGCCCATGTTGAGTCGCCAAGCCCACTCGGGTGCAGTCTCGCCCGTCGCCGACAAGGCGGCCGCAAGATGGTAGATCTGGGTGATCCGATGTTTTTTAACCAGTACGGCGAGGCGGCCGGCGTCCGTGGCATCCAGCATCTCGTGACGGAGATTGACGTGTCGGCCCACCTCCACACGGTCGCTGCCCACCACGTTGTCCGCGCCATAGCGGTCCGCCAGAGCCGCCGAGAGTTCGGTGCCCAACTGCCCGTTGGCGCCGATGACCAGAATTCGAGGCGACCCATTCATGCGAGCACCCCCATTTCCTTGCCTGCCTGTGCGAAGGCAGTCAATGCTGCATCCAGTTGGGCGCGGGTGTGCTGCGCACTGATCTGCACGCGGATGCGAGCCTGGCCCTTGGGCACGACCGGGTAGAAGAACCCGGTGACGTAGACCCCGAGTTCCAGCAGCCGACGGGCCAATCTCTGGGAAAGCTCCGCGTCATGGAGCATCACCGGAATGATCGGGTGTTCGCCTGGCTTCAGGTCGAAACCGCGCGCCGCGAGTCCCGCGCGGAAATGCCGCGTGTTGTCCTCCAGGCGATCGCGCAGGTTCGTGTCGGCTTCCAGCAGGTCGAGCACCTTCAAGGTCGCGCCGACGATCACCGGTGCCAGGCTGTTCGAGAACAGATAGGGCCGCGAGCGCTGGCGCAGCAACTGAACGACTTCCGCTCTGGCACCCGTGAACCCGCCGGATGCACCGCCGAGCGCCTTGCCGAGGGTGCCCGTGATGATGTCGACCTTGCCGAAGACACCCCGGTGTTCATGGGTGCCGCGTCCACGCTTGCCGAGAAAACCGGTGGCGTGTGAGTCGTCAACACCCAGCAATGCCCCGAACTCGTCGCAGACATTCCGGATTTCGTCCAGGCGGGCGATGGTCCCGTCCATCGAGAAGACCCCGTCGGTGAACACCAGCTTGTACCGGGCTCCTGCTTCATCCGCCGACTTCAGTTGCGCGCGCAGATCCATCATGTCGTTGTGACGGTAGCGGTAGCGCTTTGCCTTGCACAAGCGAATGCCATCGATGATGGACGCATGATTGAGCTCGTCGCTGATCACCGCATCGTCGGCGCCGAGCAACGTCTCGAACAGCCCGCCGTTGGCATCGAATGCCGACCCGTACAGGATGGTGTCCTCCGTGCCGAGAAATTGCGAGAGCCGCGCTTCGAGCGTCTTGTGGACGTCCTGCGTTCCGCAGATGAAGCGGACGGAGCTCAAACCGAATCCGCGTGCCATCCAATGCGGCGTGTGCGGCCGCTATGACATCGGGGTGAGATGACAGGCCCAGATAGTTGTTCGCGCAAAGATTGATCACTTCCCGCCCATCGGCGGTTGCGATCTGGCCTCCTTGTGGGGACTGGATCGTGCGTTCGAGCTTGAACAGGCCGGCGGCCTGTATTTCCTCGAGTTCGCTTCTCAGCGAGACGTAGAAGTCTTCGGTGGTTCTCATGGTGGGTCGTCAGGGCCCAGGTCGGCCCGAAGTTTTCCTAAAAGATGGTCGCACCGGCGGCATCGCTCACGCGCTGGCGCAGAACGCGTTCGAAGTGGCTGGGATCGTGAGCCTTCAGAACGGTGGCTTCGCGGGGTATGTAGCAGTCCCAGAGCCGCGATACCCAGAAGCGCAAGGCCGCAGCTCGCTCCAGGGTCGGCAACAGACGACGTTCTTCAGGTACGAGCGGGCGCACCGACTCGTACGCTGTCAGGAATGCTGCCCCTCGCACGGCTTCGGCGCGTCCGCTGTCCGGATCCACGCACCAGTCGTTCAGACAGACCCCAATGTCGAACAGGAAGGTGTCACAACCCGCGAAGTAAAAATCGAGGAAGCCGCTCAGGCGGCCGCCCTCGAACAACACGTTGTCGCGAAACAGGTCGGCGTGTATCGGCCCGCGCGGGAGGGCTGCATAGTCGGGCGATGCGGCAATCCGTGTCTGGAAGGCCAGCTCGTCCAGCAGCAGTGTGCGCTGATCCTCGCCGACGTAGGGCAGCAGAATCGGCACGGTTCCCTTCCACCACGGCAGGCCGCGCAGGTTGGGCTGGTGGCGGGCGTAGTCCCTGCCGGCCAGGTGCATTCGCGCCAGCATTTCGCCCACTGCGCCGCAGTGTCGGGCATCGGGAGCCAGCTCATTCTTGCCGCGCAACCTGTCCACCACCGCGGCCGGCTTGCCCTTGAGACTGTGCAGGATGCGGCCATCGGCATCTGGCGCCGGCCCGGGCACCGGAATGCCGCGACTGGCCAGATGCTGCATCAAGTGCAGGTAGAACGGCAATTGTTCCGAGGTCAGGCGCTCGAACAGCGTCAGCACGTACGCGCCGCGATCCGTCTGCGCGAAGTAGTTGGTGTTCTCGATGCCGCCATGGCAGGGCGCCATGGCCCGCAGCTCGCCACGCCCCAACCGCCGCAGGAAGGCGGCAGCTTCTTCCAACGGAACCTCGGTGAAGACAGCCATGCTGCGATCAGGACACGTGTGCGGCGACGAATGCCTTGACCTGCGCCGCGTCGGCCGGCAGCACCGTCACGCGCTTGGGCAGGTCTTCGATGCCCTCGAACTGCGCGGGCCGGTCGGGCTCGTGACCCAGGGCTTCGACGATGGTCGCGGCGAACTTGATCGGCAGCGCCGTCTCCAGCACGATCATCGGCACACCGGGCTGAGCGAATTGACGCGCCACCTTCAGGCCGTCGGCCGTGTGGGTATCGATCGTCACGCCGAAGCGCTGGTACGTGTCGCGGATCGTCGTCAGGCGGTCGGCGTGCGTGCTCTTGCCGCTGAGGAACCCGTAGCGCGCGCGGGCCAGCGCGAACATGGGATCGGCACTCAGGTCGAAGCGGCCGTTCGTCCGGAGCTCCTCGGCGAACAGGCGCTTGACCGTGCCCGCATCGCGGCCCAGCAGGTCGAACACAAAACGCTCGAAGTTGCTGGCCTTGGAAATGTCCATCGACGGGCTCGAGGTCTCGTAGGTGTCGGCACTGCCACGCACGCGGTAAACGCCGGTGCGGAAGAACTCGTCCAGCACGTCGTTCTCGTTGGTGGCGAGCACGAGCTTGTCGATGGGCAGGCCCATCATGCGCGCCACGTGGCCGGCGCAGATGTTGCCGAAGTTGCCCGACGGCACGGTGAAGCTCACCTTCTTCATTCCCTCTCCCTCTGGGAGAGGGTTAGGGTGAGGACCGGTCGCTTGGAAATACCCGGCAAAGTAATACACCACCTGCGCCATCAGCCTCGCCCAGTTGATGGAGTTCACCGTGCCGATCTTGTACTTCCGCTTGAACTCGAGGTCGTTCGACACCGCCTTGACGATGTCCTGGCAGTCGTCGAACACACCGTCGATCGCGAGGTTGTGGATATTGGCGTCCTGCAGACTGAACATCTGCGCCTGTTGGAACGGGCTCATGCGGCCATGCGGCGAGGTCATGAAGACCTGCACGCCCTTCTTGCCTTTCATCGCATATTCGGCAGCGCTGCCGGTGTCGCCGGAAGTCGCACCCAGGATGTTCAGTTCCTCGCCGCGTCGGCCTAGCTCATACTCGAACAGGTTGCCCAGCAATTGCATGGCCATGTCCTTGAAGGCGAGCGTGGGGCCGTTGGACAAGGCTTGCAGATAAATGTCCGCATGCGGGAGCCCTGGATCCCCGCCTTCGCAGGGATGACGAGAAGCGCCGTCATCCCCGCCCCCCGCCTTCGCGGAGGGCACGCTCCGGCGGGAATCCAGGGCTTTCAAAGGAACGATGGCCTCCGTACCAAAGACTTGCTTGGTGTACGTCTTGCGGCAAATCGCCTGCAGCTCGTCCGCCGGGATGTCGTCGATATAGAGCGAGAGGACTTCGAAGGCGAGTTCCGCGTACGGCAACCCGCGCCACTTGGACAGTTGCTCGGGCGTGACCTGCGGGTATCGCTCCGGCAGATACAAGCCGCCATCCGGCGCGAGGCCCTCCAGCAGGATTTCGCAGAAGTTCTTGCGGTCGGGATGGCCACGGGTGGACAAGTAAAGCATCGTAGGTTTTATTTCCTGACGCGGATCCGTTCAACGCAGGGCCATTTGCGCAACGGCGATGAACTCACGCCAGCTGCCAGGACGTCGTCGTTGAAATCGTACGCGGGGTGGTGCAGCGGGGCAGCATGGTTTGCGCCTGGCTGGAACTCCAGCTTCGCCTTGCCGCTGAGGGCAACCCTGAACCCGCCGTCGAGCCGTTCCGTGATCGTCCGCTCTGGCGTCGAGAGCGCCGGCGGTAGCCCCGGTTGCGGCTGGACTGCTCCCCGCCGATGTAACCCTTTTCGAGAATTGCGACCGAGACGGCCGCGCTTGGCCAGGAAATAGGTGATGGAGACGCCGACAATGCCGCCGCCGATCACCACGGCGTCGGCTCGTTCGGGCAGCCTGTCGTCGCTGCGGGTGCGAGGAATCACGGAGACCTGAGCTTGCGTCAAATGTCGTCGCGAATGCACGCCGATGCGTGATTCCGCTCGAGGAGCCTGAGTTCGGGCACCCCGTTCGCGCACGCCGGCTGCGCGTGTGGGCAGCGCGTGCGAAACGCGCAGCCCGACGGGGGAGACAGCGGGCTGGGAATGTCGCCCTTGAGCAGTTCGCGCGGGCGCCGCTGCCGCGGATCGATGTTCGGCACGGCGGCCATCAGCGCACGCGTGTAGGGATGCCGGGGGTTGTTCAACAACGAATCGGCGTCGGCGATCTCCACCAGGCGGCCCAGATACATCACGGCGATCCGGTCCGAGATATGGCCCACCACCGCGAGGTCGTGGCTGATGAACAGCATCGTGAGGCCGAGCCTCTGCTGCAGCTCGAGCAGCAGGTTGATCACCTGGGCCTGCACTGACACATCGAGGGAAGACACCGGTTCGTCGGCCACCAGCAGTTCCGGCTGGGTCATGAGCGCACGGGCGATGCCGATCCGCTGGCGCTGCCCGCCGGAGAACTCGTGCGGATAGCGCGAACGGTGCGCCGGGTTGAGCCCGACCGTCTTCAGCACGGCATCGATGCGGTCCCGCCGTTCCTGCACTGTCAGCTCGGGCAGTGTGGATTTCCAGCGGCGCCGAGAGCAGTTGTTCGACCGTGTGTTTTGGGTTCAAAGACGAGTACGGGTCCTGGAACACCATCTGCATCGCACGCCGCAGCGGCCGCATCTGGCGCCGCGTGAGGCCCGCCAGCGGTTTTCCGTCGAAGTGCACCTGCCCTGCCGTCGGTGCGTCCAGATTCAGGATGGCACGGCCGATCGTGCTTTTGCCCGAGCCGCTTTCGCCCACCAGGCTCAGCACCTCGCCGCGGCGAATCTCGAAACTGACGCCGTTGACGGCCTTGACGTTCTGTGCCGGTTTGCCAAACCAGCCGCCACCCATCGGGTACCACTTGTGCAAGCCCTCGACTTGCAACAAGACGGGAGCAGATTGTTGTTGTTGCTGCATCACGCGGCTCCTTCAAGTTCCGGCCAACGGACGCATCGCACCTGATGGCCCGGTCTGGCGTTCTCCAGGTCCGGCACCGCGACATCGCAGCGACCCGGCTCGAAGTGGGCGCAGCGCGGCCCGAAGGTGCAGCCCGGCGGGTGCGCGGCCGGATCGGGCACGTTGCCCGGAATCGCGAACAGAGCGGTTTTGCGGGCACGATTAGAATGAAGGCGCGGAACCGAGTGGATCAGCCCGCGGCTATAGGGATGCCGCGGCTGCGTGAACAGCTCAACGACATCGGCCTGCTCGACGATCCGGCCCGCATACATCACCATGACGCGATCGGCAATCTCGGCCACCGTGCCGAGGTTGTGCGTGATGTAGACCATGGCCATCCGGGTCTGCGACTGCAGCTTCTGCAACAGTTCGAGGATCTGCGCCTGGATGGTGACGTCGAGGGCGGTGGTGGGCTCGTCCGCGATCAGCAGCGAAGGTTCGCAGGCGATCGCCATGGCAATCATCACGCGCTGCCGCATGCCGCCGGACAGCTCGTGCGGGTAGTTCCTCAGCCGGCGCTTCGGATCCGAGATGCCGACCTGGTGCAAGAGTTCGGCAGCGCGGTCCGTCGCAGCGCGCGCGCTCATCCCGAGGTGGATTCGCAAGCTCTCGCAGATTTGCGCGCCGACGGTGTGCACCGGATTCAGCGACGTCATCGGTTCCTGGAAGATCACCGAGGCGGCGCCTCCTCGCACCTGGCGCATCACGCGCTCGGGTGTGCCGACCAGCTCGTACGTCTTGCCATTGCGCGCCGCAAGCCTCGCCGACCCGCTGATAGTGCAGTACGGCGCGGGCGGCGTGAGGCCGAGCAGCCCCAGGCAGGTCACGCTCTTGCCGGAACTGGTTTCCCCCACCAGCGCCAGTGTCTCGCCGCGGCGCACCGAGAAGCTGACGTCGCGCACGGCATGCACGGTTCCGGCCGCTGTTCGGAATGTGACGTTCAGATCGCGAACGTCCAGGATGTTCTCCGCTTCAACGCCGGCTTGCGCATCGCGGACGGGGGTCGGTGCAAAACGTTTGATGTCGAGCATCGTCAACGATCCAGTTTCGCGTCCAGCGCGTCGCGCAGGCCGTCACCGATGAAGTTGAAGCTCGTGACCGTGAGCGTGATGGCCAGCCCCGGCACGATCGCGAGCCAGGGCGCGTTGGTCAGGTAGCTCTGCGCGTTCTCCAGCATGTTGCCCCAGCTCGGTGTCGGCGGCTGGATGCCGAAGCCAAGGAAGCTGATGTACGACTCGGCCAGGATCGCGTGCGCGATATTCAGCGTCGCGGCGACCACGATGGGCGCGACGGCATTCGGCAACAGCTCACGGAACATGATGCGGCTGTCGCTGGCGCCGAGCGATTCCGCGGCGAGCGCGAAATCGCGCTCGCGCAGCGACCGGATCTGCCCTTCGACCACGCGCGCCACCTCCATCCAGCTCGCCACGGCGATCAGCACCACGATGGAGGTGACCGACGGCTCGATCAGGGCCGCGACGGCCAGCAGCAGGAAGATGGTCGGGAAGCAGAGCATGGCATCCACGAATCGCATGAGCGCAGCGCCGACCGCACCGCGGTAAAAGCCGGCCACGAGACCGACCAGGACGCCCACCACCACCGACAGTGCGGTGGCCGCGAAGCCGATTGCCATGGAAATGCGGCCGGCATACATCAAGCGCGCCAGGACGTCGCGGCCCAGCGGATCCGTTCCGAACACGTGCGGGCCGGCGAACGGCTCCGTCAGCCGGGCGCGGATGTCGGTGTCAGTGTCATTGAACGGAATCAGCCAGGGGCCCACGAAGCTGAAAAGCGTCATGAACAGCACGACGCCTACGCCCACGAGCGCCACCCGGTGGCGCAGGAAGCGCCTCAGGGCCGGATAGCGCTCGGCGAGCGACTGGCGCGGCGGATACAGAGATGCGGTCTGGACGGCGCTCATTGCGACGCTTCTTTGATGCGCGGGTCTGCGACGGAGTAGAGCAGGTCGGCAAGCAGGCTGCCCAGCAGAACCATGCACGCCGTGAACATCAGCATTCCCATCACCACCGGGTAGTCGCGGTTGCTGACGCTGTCGAGAAACAGCCGGCCCATGCCCGGCCAGGTGAACACGGTCTCCGTGACCAGCGCGCCGCTCAGCAGCGTGGACACGTGCAGGCCGGTGATCGTGATCATGGGCAGCAGCGCGTTGCGAAGCGCATGGTGCAGCAGGATCTGCATGGCGGGCACGCCCTTGGACTTGGCGGTACGGATGTAGTCCTGGTTGATGACGTCGAGCATCGACGAGCGCATGTAGCGGCTCCAGACCGCAGTGGAGACCAGCGCCAGCACGATGCAGGGCACGACCAGGTGCTGCAGCCGGTCCATGAACGAGCCGTCGCCGATCGTTTCGCGGTTGCCGGCCGGCAGCCAACCGAGGTTCACCGAGAACACGTAGATCGACGGCCAGGCCGAACCAGAACGTGGGGATCGACAGCGCCACCATCGCGCCGACCGTGGCCAGGTGGTCGAAGAACGAATAGCGCCGCACCGCACCCAGGATGCCGATCATGCCGCCGATGAACATCGCAAGCAGCGTCGAGCTCACCATGAGTTCGAGCGTCGGCCCGATGTGCATGCCGATCTTCTTCAGCACCGGAAGCTGGTCCCGGTACGAGCTCCCCCAGTCGCCCGCTACGAGGTTTCCCGCCCAGTCGAGGTACTGGATCGGCAGGGGCCGGTTCAGCCCGTACTGCTCCATCAGGCGGTCGACGTCTTCCGGGCCCAGATCACCCGTGGCTACGAATTGCGCCAGCGGACCCCCCGGCGCGAGATGCAGGATCGCGAAGGCGATCATCGAGACCAGCGCGAGCAACAGCAGCGACTGCAGCAAGCGGTGGAGAAGGTAGCGCGCCATGGTGCGTCAGGCCGTCCAGCGCCAGGTGGCCGCGTTCCAGCTGTTCGCCAGCACGTTCACGTTGGACGCGTAGCCGTCCAGGCCGGCCTTCGTCCCCTCGATATGCACCTCATAGAACAGCGGCAGGAACGGCACGTCGTCGTTGATCAGCTCCTGGACCCTGGCGTAGATCTCCTTGCGCTTGGCAATGTCGTATTCCTCGCGGCCCCGGGCGAGCAGCGTATCCACCCTGCCGTTCCTGTACTGGCTCACGTTCGAACCCGACCCGGTCTCCTTCGGAATGCTCCCGGAGCCGAAGCGGTGGGTGACGTCCGGGTCCGAGGCGATCGTGTAGGTCGTCGCGCTCATGAGGCTGTCGAATTTCGAGTTCCTCCAGAAATCGGCCCACAGCACCGCCGCCACCATGTTCTTGATCTGCATCTCGACGCCGATCTTTTTGAAGTCGTCGGCAATGAGCTGTTGCGTCTGCGCGCGCAGCTGGTTGCCGGTCGTGGTGGAATTTGTGAAGGACAGCCGGACGCCCTTCTTGACACGGATCCCGTGGGGGCCGCGCACCCAGCCTGCCTGGTCCAGCATCGCGGCAGCCTTCTTCAAATCGTACTCGGGTGTCGGCAGGCTGGCGTTGGAAGCCCAGTGGGAAGGGACCAGGTAATTGTTGGCCGGCTTGGGAACGCCGTAGTAGACGAGGTTGCAGATCGACTGCCGGTCGATCGCGATGTTCAGCGCCTTGCGCACAGCCTTGTCTGCGAGAGCCGGGTGGGCGAGGTTGAGCGTCAGGGCCTCCACCGCGGCGCGGGGCGCGACGTGGACGCGGCGGCCACGCAGCGCAGTCGCTTCCTTGTAGAAGTTCGCGGGGATGCCCTGTATGCCGATGTAGTCGATCTCCCCGGTCTTGAACTGCGTGTACATCGCGTTCAGGTCCGGCACGTACTTGAAGATGAGCCGGTTCAGGGACGGGGTCTTGCCGAAATAGTGGGTGTTGGCTTCGAGGATCACATGGTCGCCGGTCCTTCGGCTGACGAAGCGAAACGGCCCCGTGCCGACGGGCGCGGCGGCGAACTGCTGCGAGTTCGGGTCCGGGTTCTGCGCAAGAATGTGCGCGGGGACAATGAAGGTCCAGCTTCAGCACGGAAGCCAGCGGCGCGAACGGCTGCCTTCAGCTTCCAGGTGATCACGTGGTCACCCTCGACGCCTACGGACGTGATGAGCTCGAACGCGGTACGGTTGCGGGCGCGGAAGGCCGGGTTCTTCATCAGGTTGATTGAATACCTGACATCCTCCGACGTCATCGGCTTGCCGTCATGCCACTTCACGTCGCGGCGCAACTCGACACGCCAGGTCAGGCCATCGGCCGAGATGCCGCCGTTCTCCACGGTGGGGACCGCCTTCGCCAGCAGGGGCACGAATTTGCCCTTTGCGTCGAGCATCCACAGCGGACTGAAAAGGTTCCACCAGACACCCTGGTCCACCTCGTTGGCGGTCATCAGCGGATGCAGGACGGTGACTTCCTGCGAGAAGCCGAGGATCGCCTGGCCCGTCGGCTTCGTGGCCGGCGCGGCGGCGTCGGCACCCGCCGTCAGACCCAGGGACCCCAGGGCAAAGAAGGCTGCCCCAGCAAACATGGCTTCGCGCCGCGTCAAATTGCCCACGGAGGCATCGCCAACGTTGTCCGCCCGCTTCATGTGGATACGTTTCAGTCCGCTGCTGTGATCCTTCATGGTTGTCTCGTGGGTAGCGGTTGCGGGGTTGGCGGGGTTGGGGGCGCGGTTTAGAAATCAGCGACCTTGCCCCATGCCGAGGCGCTGAATCGCTCCGGCCGGTAGGGCATGGGATCAACGATCGGTTCGGCACCGCTGGCAAGGTCCGCGACCAGGTGGCCGGCGCCAGGGCCGATGCCAAAGCCGTGTCCGGAACAGCCTGCCGCCAGAATGAATCCCGGCACGCCCGGCACCTCGCCGATGCCGGGAACACCGTCCGGCGTGCTGTCGACGAAGCCGGCCCAGGCGTGCGTGATCTTTGCGTCGCGAAGTTGGGGCAGCAGTTCGACCGCGCGGCGGTGGGTATCCCTGATAGTGCGCAAACAGGGCTTCGGATCGAGGATGCGCACCCGCTCCATGGGTGTCGGCGCGTCGAGCCGCCACCGCGCCAGCGTTTCGTGGCCTCCACGAATGCCCTCCAGGCCTCCCGGAAGGAGGCTGCGCCAGCGCCTGGCGAACATAGGCACGAATTGCGGGGCGAATCGCATGAACTGCGGCGTCACGTCCACGCGCGCGCGGCCGCTGATGGCCAGGGCGTAGCGTCCGTCGCTGCGGCGCGTGGCGGACACGTTCGCGCTAACCATGGCATCCGGCAAGCGATGTTCCACAGAGGACACGCTCAGCATGGACTGACGGATCGAGGCTTGGGGAAAACGGATGCCCAGCTGGCGGCAGAACGAGGATGCCCAGGCGCCACCGGCGAGCACCGCCGTCCTGGTCTTGATGACCCCGGCTTCCGTGATGACGCCGCTGACCCGCCCGCGTTCCATCTCGATGCCGCGGGCAGCGCAATTCTGGTGGACGCTGCCGCCGAGCTTGATCAGCGCGGCTGCCACCGCAGGCGCAGCCTTGCCAGGATCGGCAGTGCCATCGGTGGGCGAGAAGACACCACCTTTCCAGGCGCGGCCGGTCGCTTCCCCCCGCTGTGTGGCTTGCCGGCTGGAGAGCATGTCAGTTGTCACGCCCGCGGTCTTCGCAAAATCACGCCAGCTGGCCCAACCTGAAATCTCGGCCTCGTCGTTACTCAGGTACAACAGCCCGCAACGATGAAACCCCGTGTCTTGACCGCTCTCGGTGGCAAAACGCTCCCAGAGATCGAGGCTCTTGCTCGCCAGCGGCAGTTCGCGGGCGTCGCGGTTCTGCTGCCGGCACCAGCCCCAGTTGCGGCTCGACTGCTCGGCGCCGATCCTTCCCTTTTCGACCAGGGCAACCGAAACGCCGCGCTTGACCAGGTAATAGGCGGTAAAGACACCGATGATGCCGCCGCCGATCACGACGACGTCGGCCGAGGCCGGCGGCGTGGGGGAAGTGTTGATGTGGTTCAGCGGAGGCATCATCGGTGGCCAGCTCCTTCATGCGCCGCGTGAGGTCATTCTTGATTTGAGGATCGCATGACGCAGCCAGCAGACTGCGCTGTATCCGCGCCCGCAAACGAACTAATCTCGTGCGGCACCGGCTCGATTCAGCCTAATCCGCTACCGTGATTTCCAATCGGGAAAAGGCATGATGATCATCCGCGCGTGACGCGCGGCGTGTAGCGTGAAGGCAAGTCCGGTACTGGTGCGCAAGCACCCGAAAGCGACAACCACAAGAACTGCGCTGAACCGTATCTACCTGAATCCCGCGCCGACAGCCATACAAAAAGCTGTTTCCGCCCAAAAGTCAGCATAGTTTTCGGCACCACTTTTGCCACCATTACGTATGTCCGTGACTTACCGCAAATTCCGCTCCAGGGACACGGAGGCTGCGCATCGACTGTCGCTCAGTGTTCGGTGGCCGCATCGCTTGGAGGATTGGCTTATTCTCCAGCGCCGCGGGTCGGGGTACGTCGCCGAGGACCGCGGTACGGTCGTCGGTACGATTCTCGTCTGGAAGCACGACCGGCGCTACGCCTGGTTGGGCATGCTCATCGTCGATCCCGCTCGGCAGGGTCGGGGCATCGGGCGCAAGCTCATCTCTCACGCGCTCGAGAACATGGAGGGACGGGCGGTGTTGCTCAACGCGACACCCGCGGGTCGACCCTTGTTCGAGCGGCTCGGATTCAAGGTGATCCACAATCAGGAGAGGCACCAGGGCGTGGCGCGCAACGTGCCGATCGTGCCGTTGGCGCGCGGCGAACGCTTGCGCCCGCTGGATCCAGACGACGCAGCCCGGCTCGCTTCCCTGGCCAGCCGTGCCGCGGGAATGTCGCGCGCGCTGGTGATCGAACGGCTCCTCGAGTCTGCGGAGGGCATCGTGCTGGCTCGCGGCGGCGAGCCGATTGGCTTCGCATTCTGTCGCCGATTCGGCCGCGGCGATTTGATCGGCCCGGTCGTCGCCCCCGATGTTCAACGCGCCAAGGTCATCATCAGCTACTGGGCGGCGATGTATCGCGGCAAGTTCCTGCGTATCGATGTGAACCGGGCGACTGGCCTCGGCGATTGGCTCGATGGCCTCGGACTCAAAAGGATCGAGTCGCTCGTTACGCTGTTGAACGGGACTCCACCGGCAACGGATCCTGGCGTACGCACGTTCGCACTGGTCAGCCAGTCCCTCGGTTGATTGGCCGCCGTTCGCCCCGCCGATACGCCGTGCGACACATGGACGCGCGCGGCATCAGCCGTGCGTGCGAGAGGGACCGAAGAGCTTAGCGAGCGGGTAGTACAGCTTCACTGTCGGCGACTTGATAGCGATGTAGCTGAAATACTTCGCGATGCCAATGTTGCCCTCGGCAATCTTCTCGATGATGCTCTGGTAATGGGCGATGCCGCCAGTCACGAACTTGAGAAGGTAGTCGTATCCGCCGCTGATCAGGTGGCATTCGATCATCTCGTCGACCGAGCGGATCCCGGCCTCGAAACGCGCGAAATCTTCCGGATGATGGCGACCCAACGTGATCTCGGTGAAGACAGTCACGATCTCGCCCAGCTTCGAGAGGTCGATGTGCGCGTTGTAGCCGATGATGTAGCCAGCCTTTTCCAGGCGCTTCACGCGCATCAGGCAGGGGCTGGGCGAAAGGCTCACGGAGTCGGCGAGCTCGATGTTGGTGACGCGGCCGTCGCGCTGCAGGCCCGCGAGGATGTTGAGGTCGATGCGGTCCAGCTTGATCGGTTCGGGCATGGCTCGCTTCTGGTTTGGGATGCGTCACGGACGCTCGGCACATTATGCTGCAGCTGGAAGGGAATTCCACCCTGATGCTTGGTCAGCGCGCCGCGCCGGCACTTCATTTTTCCGCGGCTGGGCAGGAGGCTGGCGCGGTTGTAGTTGCGAGCAACACTTCACACGCCTCCCCGCCCAAAGCCACCGCACAGTGCTCGACGCCATGCGGTACGACGATGAACTCTCCCGGTTCGATGATCTCGTCACGGTCACGAAATTTCATGAGCAAACGTCCCTGGTGCACAAAGAACAGTTCATCGTCGTGCTTGTCGAAACGACCAGCTGGAGGCTCGCCCTTGAACATGGCGACCTTGATTCTGCATGTTGTTGACCTGCCCGCGACTTTGGTGCCGGCAAACGCGAGTGGACAGGTTCTTCTTGCGAAACGGCGAAAGGTGCTTGTTCAGGGCAGCAACGTCGCGAATGATTGCGGCGAGTTGGCTTGGCACGTCATCCCCGTTGGCCGGGTATTTGCCGTCCAAAGCCGCAGTTCCAATCGTAAAGCCAGCTGCGCCGGCCTCTTTGCACGACTGCAATTCGTTCGGGCGTGTCGATCGAGCCTGCGATGTAGACAGGTTTGGAGACCGCGGCGCAGACCGCCTTCATCAACTCGGGCACGTCTCTCCGCCGACCGGTAGGCCAACAGGTCAAGGCCATGCACGCCATCGCGCGCTGCGATCGCCTTGGCGCTCTCGACGATCTCCTCGATGGTGCCTTCCAGCACGCTCGGGTGACCGGTGATCCGACCCGGGAAACGGGAAGTATTCGATATCGGTGCCCTGGCGATGATCGGCAGCACGTCATCGACCCGCGTGCCGCCCAGAAGAACGTCAACGCCGATTTCGACCGCTGCCTTGCCGAAACGATTTCGCTTTCGCGGTCGAGCGAAACGACTTCCAGATAGGAGGTTGCACCGCCCGCCTTGATGGCCGCATTGAGGGCCTTCAGCTGGTCGAGCGGCAAGCCGATGTCCTTGAACCCGATATGGCGCACGCCGAGGCGAGCGCGGTCTGGAGTTGTCTGCGACGCGTCCGGAACCGTGCGGTCGTTGCGCGTGAGCATGAAGATGAAACGTAGCCCCATGGTGGTGGTTCCTTTCGAGTTCTAGTTCGTCTTGGTTTGCGCAGCGACGAGGCGCTTTGCGTAGGCAAGCGCCGTTTCCAGGCTGGCGTGGTCTGCAATTCCCTGGCCCGCGATGTCGAACGCCGTGCCGTGATCTGGACTGGTGCGGACGAACGGCAGCCCGAGCGTGATGTTCACGCCTTTTTCCAGCCCGAGATACTTCACGGGGATCAGCCCCTGATCGTGATACTGGGCCACGACAACGTCGAATCTGACCTTGCGTGCCTGCATGAAGACCGTATCGCCCGGATATGGGCCGCTGGCATCGATGCCCTCGGCTCGGGCCGCGTCGATTGCGGGTCGAATGATCCTGATCTCCTCGTCTCCGAAGAGGCCACCTTCACCCGCGTGCGGGTTGAGACCCGCTACAGCGACACGCGGAGTCGGGAAGCCGAGGGCCTTCCCGCCCTCGTGGGCAAGCCGGATGGCGGATCACCTGAGCATCGAAAGTCGCCTTGTTCGATCGCTTTGTGCAGCGACGTGTGGATCGTGACGAGCACCGTACGGATGTCGTCGTTCGCGAGCATCATCGCCACGCGCTTGACGCCGCCGTAGTCGGCCAGGATTTCCGTATGGCCGGGGTAGCGGATTCCCGCGCTGGCCATTGCTTCCTTATTGATCGGCGCGGTGACGATGCCGCTCACCTCGCCGGCACTTCGCGGCTGCGATCGCTGCGACGATCGTGTCGAAGGCCGCCTGCCCGGAAATCGCGCTGATCGGCCCGAGGGTGGAGGCTCAGTCGATCCGCGTGGTGTCGATGACTTCAATTACCCGCGGTCCTGAAACTGAGCCTCATCCGGTGCATCGATGCGTCGCACCTCCATGTCAACCCGAGCCGGCGCACGATGTCCTGCATGACGACGTGGCTGCCGAACACGACGACGCGTTCGCCGCCCTTGGCAAGTACCTTCGCCACGATCTCGGGCCCGATGCCGGATGCGTCGCCCATCGTGAGGGCAAGCGGGAGGGAGTCGAGTTGATGATTGGTGCGCATGCATCAATTATCGAAATCTCATCAAGCCATGAAAAGCGATAGTTTCTAGGGAAAACCGGTGATACATTGTCACCGATGGATCGCTCGGACATACCTTCGCTCGACGACCTGCGGGCGTTCGAAGCAACGGCGCGGCTGGGCTCTGTCCGGCTTGCAGCAGACTCGCTTGCACTCACGCACGGCGCCATCAGTCGCCGCATCACCAAACTCTCCAATGACATCGGGGTCAGGTTGTTTGAAAAGAATGGGCGGGGTCTGCGGCTTACATCGGCCGGCGAGACACTCAACCTCACCCTAGGCAGGTTCTTCGGTGAGTTGGCCGCCACAGTGGAAAGCCTTCGTGATACCGGTGCTGGAAAGACTGCGCTAGTGCTCTCCTGCGAGCCTTCAGTTGCGATGCGCTGGCTCATTCCGCGGCTGGGAGGTTTTCAAGTGGCGCATCCGGACATCGCCCTCCACCTCTCCGTGGGTGGAGGGCTTGTGGACTTTCGCAAGAACCATGTCGATCTCGCTATTCGACGGCTGGACTTCGCTGTGCCCGAGACGTGGAACGTCCGGACCCTTTTCCCGGAAAAGGTAGGGCCTGTCATGAGGCCGGAATTGGTGCCGAAGTTCGAACACGGCGACTATCTCGCTCTCGGGTCGAAGACTCGACCTGAGGCGTGGGCGCAATGGCTGAAGACCCATCCGTCGGCGCGTCGACCCACAGAGATCCGCTACTTCGACCATCACGCGCTCATTGTCGAAGCTGCGTCTGCTGGCCTGGGTGTAGCCCTCAGTCCGCTCGTACTCGCCGTTGACGATGTAGGACGAGGAAGCCTGGCAGCACCTGCTGGCTTCGACCCTGACGGCAGTCAATATGGGTTGATATGGCTGGGGTCGAGTGAACTGCAGGGTGTGGAGTTCGAACTCGCAGAGTGGCTCCAAGCGCAGTTCAGCCGCCTGAGCCCCAATCTTGAAGAGATCACACCGCGGCTCAAATCGTGATGTCACGTTGCCTGGCAAGCTGCCACGAAACGGATGGGCCGCGCACTATTGCGACCACTGCACACGGCAGCTTTGGACCGGTTTGCTCTTCGATGCACCTGCAGGTCTGATCGTGTCACATCATCAAGCCCGATTCCGCCGCGACGCGATGAGGTGGAGCGGATATGAGCGCTTGGCGGATGACTGGCGCAACACGATGCGGTTCATAAACTTTTCGATCCCGATATCGTCTTGCAGCAGGCGGTCCATGAGATCCTGAAAACATGCAACGGTCGGTGCCACGATCTTCAACAGATAGTCGCAGCGCCCGCTGACGTTGTACCACTCTACGATTTCGTGATGCTGGCCGGCGACTTCTTCAAACTTGCGGAAATCCTGAGGCCTATGACTGCTGATGGTCACCTCGGAAAAGACAACTACGTGGCGGCCCAGCTTCTCCAGCGCGATGTCGGCGCGGTAGCCGCGGATGACGCCGACCTGCTACAGGCGTTTGGTCCGTATGAGGCATGGGCTCTGGCTCAGGCCAATGGCGCCAGCCAACTCGACATTCGAACAGCGCCCCTCGCGCTCGAGGTGCGCAAGAATCTTGAGGTCGAACTGGTCGAGGGAAACGGCCGAGCTCATAGGTGATGTTAGCGTTGGATCTCGATTTCGCGATCTATCTATTTCCCGCGGCTGGGCAGACTCCACGTATCCGCGCGACAGCGCGCTCCAGAGCGTCATCGCCGCCAAAGCCACCGGCCTTCATGGCGAGCAGGAGCGAACGTCCATCGCCAAGTCTGGCGTGACCAAGTGGAAATCCGGGATCGATTTCTTGCAGGATCTCGAACTCACGGACGTTGAGAAGGTCCAGCACCGCGTCCATCGTGTCGCCGCCGGTGGCAATCAAGGCACCGAAGCGTGGGCCTCGAAGCTGTCGCGCTGCGTCTTCTGAAATGCGGCGCAGCACCGCGACCGAGTCCGGCTCGCGCGCCCTTGATGTGCGCAGCAGCATGACGCCCCTGACCTCCTGGAGTTGATCGGCCTGTCGGTGACTGCGCAGATTCGCGCTCCCAATGACGACCAGGACATCGCTGCTGATGCCATCAAACCATGGCGGTAGGGTCTTGGCCGGCACAAAACGCCGCGACAGGGCTCCAGCCATCCCGGGAGAGCCGACCCAAAGAATCGACTCTGGATCCTCGATGGAAGCAATCTTCGAGTCGAGTTCTTCCTGCGTTACCGCATCGAGCAGCGTGAAATTCTTGATGCAGTTCGGGACCAGGTCGACCAGCGCGGAATGCCGCGCGGGATGCGTGGGGTCATGGCCATACGCACTCTCCGAGACCGGGATTCCGTCAACGAGCTGAATGCCCCCTACCGTCGTACGCCCGGCCTGGGGGAACGCCGGTGCAAACACCACGGATTTGCGGCCGCTCGCCGCAAAGCATGCTTCAAGCTCCTCCGCTATGTGGCCGCGTAGCGTGGAGTCCACCGTTTTGTAGAGCACGGCACGGCTGGCGAGCCGGCCGGTCAATTGAGCGACCCGTTCGAATGCCTGCGACGACGTAGCGGACCGCGAACCACTATCGACTGAGACTACCGCTGCCGCATGACCCGGAAGCTGGCCCCTCCCGATCGACGCAGTCAGGCCGCGCGCGACGAAAGGCGCTGCGCCATCTGCCGCGCTAGTCAGGTCATCGGCGAGGACCGCTATGCCGGGTTGATGAGTGGTGCGCATGCATCAATTATCAAAACCTCATCCAGCCAAGAAAAGCGATAGTTTCTGGGGAAAACCGGTGATACGTTGTCACCAGTGGATTGCTCGGACATACCTTCGCCGATGTCGTTTCGATCGGCGCGCTCGCCAGCTTTTTTTCGTGACGTTATTTTTTTGCGCTGACATTGGAAGGGCCGAAGTCGTGGGGCGAACCGATCCGAGCCCGATCAGCGCCTTCGCTGCCGTCTGAGCTGTAGTTTCGGTAAAAGATGCGCGAATGGTTACGGCAAACGGCACGTAACGTCGCGCAACGCGAATATCCTTCAAAGCCTGAAAAGGATTGCAACGGGAGCTCCGAATGCTTACGTCCCTCAGAACCCTTGGCGCGGCGGCGACGGCCGCAGCCGTCTTCAGCCTCGCTACGCCACCGGCCGACGCCCACGCCATCTGGTTCGCCCAGCGCTCGAAGCAACTCGCCCTCATCTACGGCGTCGGCGCCGACGATCTGGATTCGGTCAAGCGCCTGCCGCTCGTCGAGAAGGTGGCGGGGTACGACGCCCAGTACAAGGCGGTGCCCACCAGGCTGCGCGCGGCCGGCCCCATGGTGATGGTGGACAGCGACAGCCCCGCGACCGTGATCACGGGCGTGATGTTCAACGGCATCTGGGCGAAAATGCCGGACGGTGAGTGGGTCAAGAAGGGCAAGGACGAGGCCCCCGAGGCCACGATCACCACCAAGAACTACAAGTACGCCGTCTATCTGAACGGGCCGCTCAGTGCGCCGATGCCGGCGTTTCCGGACCAGGTGGTCCAGATCGTTCCGCTCGATGCAATCCCTGAGAAAATGGGCGAGCCGCTGAGAGTTCGCGTGCTCTACAAAGGCAAGCCGATCGCAGGCGCCCGCGTGATCGCCGACATGGTCAACGATCCCGACGCCCAAAAAATCGTCACGGGCGACGACGGCGTCGCCACGATCCGGGTGCGCAACCAGGGCCTGAACGTCGTCAACGCTATCTACGACGGCCCCAGCGACGAGCCGGCGAAGGCCTCCAAGACTGAGCACGAGGCCACCCTTACCTTCGTGCTGCAGCACGCTCCCGAATAGCCGCGGCGCGGCCAGGAAGGACTGACCCATGACGTTCGAATCTCGCAAGCAACTCCTGGCGCTGGTGGCTGTCGCGGCGCTGAGCCTACCGTCCGCGAGCCTGGCCCACGGCAGCACGAAGCCGCAGCACGGCGGTGTCGTGCAGATGACCGGGGAGACCCTGGTTGAGCTGGTCTACGGCCCTGCGGGCGTCGCCCTCTATGTCAAGGAAGAGGACGAGGACGTCGAAAGCGCCGACATGACGGCGACACTGACCATCACCACCGTTGCCGGCGCCAAATCCGATGTGCAGATGAAGCCGGCCGGCGGCAACAAGTTCGAGGCCAAGGGCGTGATGGTCCCGGCCGGCTCGAAGGTTGGCGTCATGGTGGTCAATAACGCGACCCAGGCGCGGTCGTCGGTCACCGTCGCGATCAAATAACCGGCTACGACCACCTGCTGTTCTGGTTGGGGTGATCTTCTTCCTGTCGACGTGGCACGCGCTATGGCTGGCGAGCGATTGCCGAACGTATCAGGGCCCCTCGACGACCACGTAGATCTTCTTGACCGTTTCGATCGTGCGCCACAAACCCCGGTAACCGGGTTTCATGACGAAGCAATCGCCCGCCTTGTAGGTCACCGGCTCGCCGTCCTCGGGCGTCAGCTCGACGACGCCTTCCAGCAGATAGCAGAACTCGAAGGTCTCGCCCTTGATCGACTTGTTGACGCCGGGCGTCGCCTGCCACACGCCCGTCTTGATCTTGCCGTCACGCGCCGGTTCGCTGGGCCACGATTTCAGCAGTGGATTGCCTTCGACAAGCCGTTCGGGATCCACGCGGGATTCACTTGGTGCGACCTGCGGATTCAGATCGATCGTTTTCAGCAGCGACATGGGCCATCTCTCCGGTGCACGAGGGTGGGGTTGTGTGCAGGAAAGAATAGGCTGTGGACGCAGGCAGGAAGTTGCGAAAACGACGGTCGAGCCGGGACGACCTGCCGATCAGCGCCATTCCCGCGTACGAATGTCAGCGAAGCGCGAGACTGCGGCCGCGACGCGCAAGACGACATTTTCTGCCGGGAGGCGCTGCCAAACCGGCAAAACATTGGCGTGGCCGACGCGTAGCCTGAGACCTCGGATTCCACACCGAGCAACGATTCATGAGCACATCCGTCGAAACCCTGGGCTCGGGCACGTTCGCAGCGGATCGTGTCCGTGCCGACACGCGCTCGCGCATCGCGTCGATCGATGTCATGCGCGGCCTGGTCATCGTGCTCATGATGATGGATCACGTGCGCGAGCGCTTTTTCCTGCATGTGCCGGTCACCGATCCGATGGACGTGGACGCCACCGCGCCCGCGCTTTACTTCACCCGCTACCTGGCGCACTTCTGCGCACCGGTCTTCATCTTCCTGACCGGCCTGTCAGGCTGGCTCTATTCCCATCCCGCCAACGGCGGCTACCGATCCCCGACCGGTTTTTTGTTCAAGCGCGGCTTGTTCCTGGTGTTCATCGAGGTGACCGTGATCTACCTGGTCTGGGCCAGCACGTTCACGACGCTGTACCTGCAGGTGATCTGGGCAATCGGCCTGTGCATGATCGCGCTGTCGGTGCTCGCGAGGCTCAATTACTGGCTGATCGGCGCGCTCGGCTTTGCGATCGTGTTTGGCCACAACCTGCTGAGCCCCATTACCTTCGCTCCGGACGAGCTCGGTTACACGTTGTGGACCATCCTTCACGACCGCAATTTCCTGGTCGAGGACGGCATCGTGCCGATCAAGGTGTCGTACCCCGTATTGCCGTGGATCGGCGTGATCCTGCTCGGTTACTTCGCCGGTCCGCTGTACGGGCAGTCGATGGACAGGTCGACCCGGCGCAAGGCGCTGGTTGCGCTCGGACTGGGCTGCCTCGCGCTGCTGCTCGTGCTGCGCGGTTTCAACATTTACGGCGAAACGCTGCCGTGGACGGTACAGGAAACCGGTGTACGCACGCTGATGTCATTCCTGAACTACACGAAGTACCCGCCGTCGCTCGATTTCGTCCTGGTCACGCTCGGCGTCGGCTTCCTGCTGCTGGCATGGTTCGAGTCCCTGCAGAACCGGATCGTCGACGCGCTCGAGGTCTACGGCTCGGTTCCCATGTTCATCTACATCCTTCACCTCTACGTGGTGCTCGCGGTGTACGCCATCCTGCGCGCCGTGTTCGGCGCAAACCACGGCGAGCGCTTCGGCGTCGACCACGTGTGGTGGCTCTGGATCGGTACGATCGCGCTGGCCACCGCGCTGTATGTTCCGACCCGGGCATTCGCGCGCTACAAGCACCGCGAGAAGCGCAACAAGGCATGGCTTAGCTATTTCTGAGACCCGCGAATCCGCGCGGCACTGGCCATGATCCGGCGCATTGCCTTCATCCATACGGTCGCGGGGCTGGTCGAGCGTTTCCGTCCGCGCTTCCAGTCGGAGCTGCCGGACGCAAACTGCTTTCACATGCTGGACGAAAGTGTGCTGCAGGATCTGATCCGGCAAGGTCCTTCCAGCGGCATCACGCGCCGAATCGTCACACTCGCACAAATGGCGGCCGATGCAGGGGCCGACCTGATCGTTTTCACCTGTTCGTCGACTTCGCCGGCCATCGATACCGCGCGCCAGACGGTGCGTGTGCCGATCCTCAAGATTGACGATCCCCTCTACGCCCGCGTTGCAAGCGCGCCGGGTCGCGTCGGTCTGATCTGCACGACCTCCTCGACCGTGGCACCAAGCCGTGCACTGTTGACTGCGCATGCGCAGAGCGCCGGCCGGGATATCCCGGCGGAGAGTGTCCTGTGCGCGGCGGCATTCGAAGCCCTGGCCAGTGGACAGCGTGACCTGCACGATCGCCTCGTTTGCGAGGCTGCGGCAGAGTTGGCGCCACGCGTCGATCGCCTCGTCCTGGCGCAAGCCTCGTTGGCCCACCTGGGCGAACCGCTCGCCGACCAGCTGGGGCTGCCGGTGTTCGCGAGCCCGGAACTGTTGGTGCAGGAGGTGGTCGCCCGGGTCCGGGATTCGGCCTGATCGCTCGCGACAACGAAAAGCATGACCATCCTGCTCGGCTGCATCGCCGACGACTTCACGGGCGCCACCGATCTCGCCAACAACCTGGTGCGCGCCGGCATGCGCGTGGTGCAGACCATCGGCGTGCCCGCGGGGCCGCTGGCCGCCGACGTCGATGCGGTGGTGGTGGCGCTCAAGTCCCGCACCATCGCGTCGGCCGAGGCGGTGGCGCAATCGCTGGAAGCGCTGCGCTGGCTGCAGGCGCAGGGGGCGCGGCAGATCTACTTCAAGTACTGCTCCACCTTCGACAGCACGCCCGAGGGCAACATCGGGCCCGTGACGGAGGCGCTGATGGCCGCCATCGGCACGCGGTTCACGATCGCCACGCCGGCGTTCCCGGACAACCAGCGCACCGTCTTCAAGGGCTACCTGTTCGTCGGTGACGTGCCGCTCAGCGAAAGCGGCATGCGCAACCACCCGCTCACGCCGATGACCGACGCCAACCTCGTGCGCGTGCTGCAGGCACAGACGCGCCAGCGCGTTGGCCTGATCGATTATCGCACCCTCGCCGCGGGCGAAGCCGCGATCCGCGCGCGCATCGCCGAGTTGCAGTCCAAAGGCGTCGGCATCGCCATCGTCGATGCCGTGTCCAACGACGACCTGCTCCGCCTGGGCCCTGCGCTGCGAGACCTGCCGCTGGTCACGGCGGGATCGGGCGTGGCGCTCGCACTGCCGGCCAACTTCGGCCTCGCTCCATCGCCGCGGTCCGCAACGCTGCCGCTCGCGCGCGGGCTGCAGGCGATCGTTTCGGGCAGCTGCTCGACGGCGACCAACGCGCAGGTGGCCGAGTTCGTTGCCTCCGGCGGCCGCGCACTCGCTCTGGAGCCCTTGCGTATTGCGGCGGGTGAGGACGTCGCCGGCGAAGCGCTCGCCTGGGCCTGCCCGCGGCTGGCCGATGGGCCGGTGCTGGTGTACTCCACCGCCCGGCCGGAAGCGGTCCAGGCCATCCAGGCGCGCGTGGGCGTCGAAGAAGCCGGCGCCATGGTCGAGCGCACGATCGCCCGCATCGCCTGCGGCCTGGTGGAACATGGCGTGCGCCAGCTCGTCGTAGCCGGTGGCGAGACATCGGGAGCCTGCGTGCAGGCCCTGGGGATCTCGCGCCTGCTGATCGGTCCGCAGATCGATCCCGGCGTGCCATGGTGTCACGCAGCGTCAGCGCGCGCGCCGGAGGGCCTGCACATCACGCTCAAGTCAGGCAACTTCGGCACCCCGGACTTCTTCCGCAAGGCGTTGCGGACGCTGGCGGCGTGCAGCGCGGAGGCTGCCCGATGAGCGCGATCTGGCTCGACGAAGCTACTGCGCGTTCGGAGATATGCCGCGTCGGCCGCAGCTTGTTCGATCGGGGCTACGCACACGCAACGGCTGGCAACATCAGCGCGCGACTGGCCGACGGCTTCCTGATCACCCCGACGGACGCGTGCCTCGGCTCCCTGGACCCAGACCGGCTGGCGCGACTGGACGCCGACGGACGCCAGTTTGCCGGCGACCGCGCCAGCAAGACGATCACCTTGCACCGGCGCATCTATGCGGCCACCGCGGCGAGTGGCCGTCCGGCCGGGTCGGTGATCCACACGCACAGCACCTCGCTGGTCGCGTGCTCGTTGCAGGCATTCGAAGCGAACGCGAGCCTGGATGTAGAAGCGGAGTTGCTGCCGCCGATCACGCCGTACTTCGTGATGAAGGTCGGCCGCGTTCCGCACATTCCCTACCGACGCCCCGGTGCGGACGAGGCCGCCGATGCGGTGGCGCAGTCCATCGCGCGCCATGCTGCCGACGGCCGGCAACTCCGTGCCGTGATGCTGGCGCGCCTGGGTCCGAATGTCTGGCACGACACTCCGGCCGCCGCGATGGCGGTGCTCGAGGAACTCGAGGAGACCGCGCGGCTTTGGCTGCTGGCGCGGCCGACACCGCTTGACGAGGCGCAGATCGCCGAACTGCGCAGCGTGTTCGGCGCAACGTGGTAGCCGATAACCAGCGCCAAGAGAAATGTTGCCAAGGCTTCAGATTGAAGCGGATTCCGCTCGAGCCGCATGTGAATCCGGCATTTCCGGAAGCGGGGAATTCATAGACTCATATCCACCCCAACAAGTGGATTCGCCATGGCCTTCAAACCGAAATTCATCAGCTTCGACTGCTACGGCACGCTCATCAACTTCGAGATGGGGCCGGCCGCAAACCGCCTGTTCAAGGACCGCGTTCCGGCCGACCGGATGCCTGGCTTTCTCGACAGCTTCCGGGCTTATCGCCTCGACGAAGTCCTGGGCGAATGGAAACCCTTCTTCGATGTCGTGGAGAGCTCGATCCAGCGGGCCTGCAAGGCGCACGGCATCGACTGCACGCCCTCGGATGCCATCGCGCTGTACGACGCCATCCCGCATTGGCAACCCCACCCGAACGTGGTCGAGGTGCTCGAGGCGATTGCCCCGCATATCCCGCTGGTGATCTTGTCGAACTCGATGGTCGACCTGATTCCGGCGAGCGTCGCGCATCTCAAGGCAAAGTTCCACGCGGTCTATACCGCCGAGGAGGCGCGCGCGTACAAGCCCCGGATGCAGACGTTCGAATACATGCTCGATCAGCTCGGGTGCGCGCCCCGGCAGATGATGCACGTCTCGTCGAGCTTTCGGTACGACCTGATGACGGCTTCCGACCTGGGCTTCATGGCCAGGGCGTTCATCGATCGCGGTCACGAACCGACCTCCGACAACTATGGAGTGAGCAGGTTGACCGACGTTCGCCAACTTCCTGGTCTGCTCGGGCTGTGATGAACGCAACAGGCGCGCTCAGCACGACCGCGCCCAATCTCTCGTCCGAAGCGGTGACAGCGCTGGTTCGTCGGCTCTACGGCATCGACGGCAGCGTCGAATCGCTCGCGGGCGAGCGTGACCAGAACTGCCGGGTGGAAACAGCGGACGGCAGCCGATACGTCGTCAAGATCAGCAATCCATCCGAGCCGCCTTCGGTCGTTGATTTTCAGATCGCAGCGCTCGACCACATCGCCCTGGTATCACCGGAACTGCCGGTGCCGCGCGTCGTGCGGACACTGGACAGGACACGCACACGACACGATCGCGCTGGCCGACGGCGTGCACACGCGCGTGCGGATGCTGACCCATCTGGACGGCATCCAGATCCGCGAAACCGCACGCACCGCCGCACAGCGGCGGGCTATGGGCACCGGGCTCGCCGAATTGAACCGCGCACTGCACGGCTTCGCACATCCGGGCGCGGCACACGACCTGCTCTGGAACGTTTCCGCCGCGCACCGGCTGGCAGCCAAGCTCGATGCGATCGTCGATCGAACGACGCCGCGCGCTTGCCGGCAAGTTTCATGGCGCGCTTCATCGGCGACGTGCTGCCCCGCCTCGCGTCGCTGCGGGCGCAGGTGATCCACAACGACTACCATCTCTACAACGTGCTGGTCGCACCCGACGATCACGCGCGCATCGTGGGGATCATCGACTTCGGCGACATGCTGCATGCCCCGCTAGTCGGTGAGGTCGCGACGGCAGCCGCTTTCCACATGGCCGGAAATGCTGATCCCTTCGAGGGGCCAGCCCAGTTCGTGGCTGCCTATCACGCGACCCTGCCGCTCACCGAGCGTCGAACAGGAGATCGTTGCCGATCTCATGGCCACGCGCCATCTCATCACGGTGCTGATCTCGGAATGGCGCGCCGCGCGCTACCCCGAGAACCGCGCCTACATCATGCGGCACAACCCCGCAGCGTGGGAGGCCCTGTTCCACATGGCTGACCTTTCTCGCAATACAGCACGCGACCGGCTGCTGGCCGGCGTGCGAACTGGAGTCTGGCCTTGAAAACAACGACGGACCTCAACATGGTCAACGCCTATATCCCGGGCCGCGCCGATGTGGGCCCCGCCACCGCGGCGATGATCGCGCGGCGCGACGCATTGCTTGGTCCGGCCTATCGACTGATGTACGAACGCCCGCTGCACATCGTGCGAGGAGAAGGCGCCTGGCTCATCGACCCGGAAGGCCGCCGCTACCTGGACGCTTACAACAATGTCACCTCGCTCGGGCATTGCCATCCGTCGGTGACCGAGGCGATCTGCCGGCAGGTGCAGACGCTGGCGACCAACACGCGTTATCTCCACGACACGATTCTGGAGCTGGCCGAACGCCTGCTCGCGAGCGTGCCGGAGACCGGACTTGCCGCATCTGATGTTGACCTGCACGGGCAGCGAGGCCAACGACCTCGCCTATCGCATCGCGAAGGTCCGCACCGGCGGCACCGGCGTGATCGTGACCGACACCGCGTATCACGGTATCACCCACGCCGTGTCCGAAGTTTTCGCCTTCGCTGGGCGTGACGGTCGATCTGGGCGCGCATGTCCGCCTGGTTCCGGCGCCGCGTCTCTACCACGCCGAAGGTGCGCGACTCTCGGCGAACGCTTCCGCCGCGACGTCGAGGCGGCGATCGCCGATCTGCAGCGTCACGGCATCAAGCCGGCCGCGCTGATCGTCGATTCGCTGTTCACCAGCGACGGCATCCTCCCGGAACCAGCGGGCTTCCTGCGGGGTGCGGTCGATGCGATCAAGCGGGCAGGCGGCTTGTTCATTGCCGACGAGGTGCAGCCCGGCTTCGGTCGGACCGGCGAGCATCTCTGGGGATTTCAGCGTCATGGTGTCATGCCCGACATCGTGACCATGGGCAAGCCGATGGGCAATGGCCAACCGATCGCGGGACTGTTGGCGACCGCCGACGCGCTGGCGGAATTCGGGAAGCACTCGCGTTACTTCAGCACCTTTGCCGGCAACACCGTCTCGTGCGCGGCGGCACTGGCGGTGCTGGACACGATCGAGCGAGAGCAACTGTTGCAGCATGCTGCCAAGGTCGGGAGTATCCTGCGCGACGGCATCGCCGCCCTTGCCGGCCGGCACGAGGCCATCGGTGACGTGCGCGGCGCCGGCCTTTTCGTCGGGGTCGAACTTGTCCGCGACCGGGCGTCACGGGCCCCGCATCGCAGCGCTCACGAGCCAGGTGGTCAACCGCATGCGCGACAAGGGTGTGCTGATCAGCGCCTGTGCAATGGGACACAACGTGCTCAAGATCCGACCGCCGCTGGTGCTGTCGGCCGACCAGGCCGGTCTCGTCATCAAGGCGCTCGACGAAGCCCTTGGCGAAGCGCAGAGGCCCGTGCGACGTCTGGCGCCGCGCGGCTAGCCTCGCGCAGCACCAGGCCGGTTCGCATGAGTCGGTCGTGAACAGCTAGCCGCACGCATGGGCTCGGCCCAGCCTTCCGCACCCTCGACCGGATCGACCTCAAGATCCTTGCGCACCTTCGAGCGCGAGGGCCGCTGTTCGAATGTCGAGTTGGCCGACGCCGTTGGCCTGAGCCAGAGTCCGTGCCTCGTACGCACCAAACGGCTGCAGGAAATCGGGGTGATTCGCGGCTATGGCGCTGACATCGCGCTGGAGAAGCTCGGCTCGCTACGTGACTCGTCTTTTCCGAGGTCACTATCAGCAGCCACCGGCGGAACGACTTCCGCAAGTTCGAAGAGGCTGCCGACCAGCACCGCGAAATCGTCGAGTGGTACAACGTCAGTGGCGGCTACGACTACCTGTTGAAAATCGTGGCGCCGAGTGTTGGCCCATTTTCAGGAGCTGATGGAGCGCCTGCTGCAGGACGATATCGGGATCGAAAAATTCACGAGCCGGATCGTTTTGCGCGAGTCATCCGGCAAGCGCACGTATCCGCTGGCTCTCATCGCGGCAGCTAAATCGGTGCTTGGTTGATCTGATCGATCATCGCCCGAGCGCGCGCACGGCTACGCCATCGACTCGAAGTGTCGGGCGTTGCCATCGATGCCGTGCTCACGACAGTCCGCCCTGGCACATGTACTTGGTCTGCAGGTAGTCATCCAGCCCGTAGCGCGAGCCTTCGCGCCCATAGCCGGATTCCTTGATGCCGCCGAAGGGTGCGGCTTCGCTGGCGAGGGCACCTTCGTTGACTCCGACGATGCCGGCCTCGAGCCCTTCCGCGACGCGGTTGATCCGCGCGACATCGCGTGAATAGAAATAAGCCGCAAGCCCGAACGGTGTCGCGTTGGCCGCGCGCAGCACTTCGGTCTCACTCCCGAACCGGCACAGCGCTACTACCGGCCCGAAGGTCTCTTCATTGAACATTGCCATGTCGCTGCCTGCATTTCCCAGCACCGTCGGCGTGTAGTAGTTCGGACCGTCGGCCACGGCTGTCGCGGAGCCGGCGACCGCCCGTCAGCAGCGTTGCGCCCCTCGCGAGTGCGTCGGTGACGTGCCGATCGATCTTCTCGACGGCGCGCGCGTTGATCATCGGGCCGATCTGCGACGTCGCGATCGTGGCCGGGCCGACCCGCAGGGCAGCGACCCGCTCCGTGATCTTCGCGGCGAAAGCGTCGTAGACGGCGTCCTGCACGTACACACGATTGGGAGAGACGCAGGTCTGGCCACCATTGCGAAACTTGGCCTTCATGAGGCCCTCTACTGCTGCATCCACGTCGGCATCGTCGAACACGATGAAGGGTGCGTTGCCGCCCAGTTCGAGCGACAGGCGCTTCAGCGTATCGGCCGAGCCACGGGCGAGGTGCTTGCCGACCGGTGTGGAACCGGTGAACGTGATTTTTCTTACCCTCGGGTCGGCAATCCACGCGGCGGCAAGGTCCACGCCACGCTCGCGCGAAGCGGTGACCACATTGACGACGCCGGCGGGGAAGCCGGCCTCGTCGGCCAGCTTCGCGAGCGCCAGTGCCGTGAGTGGCGCGTCCTCCGCCGGCTTTGCGACCACGGTGCATCCGGCGGCAACTGCCGGCGCGATCTTGCGGGCGATCATCGCGAGCGGGAAATTCCAGGGCGTGACAGCGGCGACGACGCCGACAGGCTCCTTCGCAACTGTCATCCTGCGGCCCTGGACCGGCGCGGGTATCACGTCGCCATAGGTGCGCACCGCTTCCTCGGCGAACCACTCTACGTACGATGCGCCGTACGCGACCTCACCCCTCGATTCCGCCAGCGGCTTACCCATCTCGCGCGAGATCAGTTGCGCCAGGCTTTCGGTGCTGGCAAGGATCAGCGCGTGCCAGCGCTTCAAGCAGGACGGCTCGCTCGCGCGCCGGACAGGTGCGCCAGGTTGCGAAAGCTGCCGAAGCTGCATCGACAGCTTCCCTGGCCTCGTCCGGCCCGCTGTCGGGCACGGTTGCGAAGACATTGTCGGTCGCGGGGTCGACGACGGTGTACCGACGGCCGCCGCGCGCCTCGCACCACTCGCCGCGGATGTAGTTGCGGCCGGATTGCAGATCCTCCTGCACCGGCTCGAGTGTCTCTTGTCCCTGCGTCATGACAGCGCTACCCTTTCAGCAATGGCCAGTCCCATCTCGGTCGTCGACGCGGTGCCGCTCAGGTCCGGCGTGCGCGGACCGGTGGCAAGCACGCTTTCGATCGCTGCGACGATCGCGTCGTGCGCGTCGTGCGCGGCGCCCCGGCCGTGGCCGAGGAAGTCGAGCATCATCGCGCCCGACCAGATCATCGCCACCGGGTTGGCCATGTTGCGGCCGTAGATGTCCGGCGCCGAGCCATGCACGGGCTCGAACAGCGAGGGGAAACTGCGCTCCGGATTGAGATTTGCCGAGGGCGCGAGCCCGATCGTCCCGGTGCAGGCCGGCCCCAGGTCCGAGAGGATGTCGCCGAACAGGTTCGAGGCGACGACGACATCGAAGCGCTGGGGCTGCAGTACGAAACGTGCGCAGAGGATGTCGATGTGCTGCTTGTCCCAGGCAACCTGTGGATATCCGGCGGCCATCTCCGCCGCGCGGGCGTCCCACCAGGGCATGCTGATCGCGATACCGTTGCTCTTGGTCGCGACCGTTATCTGCCGTCTGGGCCGTTGGGACGCCAGCTCGAATGCGAATCGCAACACGCGATCGGTACCGTGCCGCGTGAAGACCGACTGCTGCATCACGACCTCGCGCGAGGTCCCCTCGAACATCGTGCCACCGACATTCGAGTACTCGCCCTCGGTATTCTCCCGGACGATCATGAAGTCGATGTCGCCCGGACCGCAGCCGGCAAGCGGACAGGGGACTCCCGCGAAGGTCCGCGCTGGCCGCAGGTTGATGTACTGGTCGAATTCGCGGCGGAACCTGAGTATCGAGCCCCACAGCGAGACGTGGTCAGGCACCGTGGCAGGCCAGCCGACCGCTCCGAAGTAGATCGCATCCATACCCGCGAGCTGCTGCTTCCAGTCATCCGGCATCATCTTGCCGGTGCGGACGTAGTAGTCGCAGTTCGCCCAGTCGATGTGCCGATACTCGAGCCCGATACCAAACCGCCTCGCGGCGGCGTCGAGCACGCGCAGACCTTCGGGCATGACCTCCCGGCCGATCCCGTCGCCCGCGATCACCGCGATCCGGTACGTTGGCGTCGTCGTCATCCAACGGCCCTGCGGACTTCGAGTTGTTCGAGCACGTCGTCGAGTGTTTTCTCCAGGCGCTCGAACAGCAGGTCGAACTCCGGCTCGCGGAAACACAGCGCGGGTGCGAAGCCGAGAATATTGTCGGCAAAGGCACGGAAGATCAGGCCGTTGGCGTGCGCGGCCTGCGTGATGCGCTCGCTCAACCGCAGCGACGGATCGAACGCGCGCTGGCTACGCTTGCAGGCGACGAGTTCCAGCGCGCCGAGGAGGCCGCGCTGCCTCGCATCGCCGACCAGTGGATGTTGGCGCAACCGCTGCAGGCCACGCTCGAAGCGCGGTGCCTGGGCGATCCCGTTGGCAAGGAGACCGCCCTCCTGGTACAGGCGCAGTACCTCGAGCGCCACCGCCGCGCTCACCGGATGCGCAGAATACGTGTGACCGTGCCCGACGGGTGTGTTCGCCGGCTGACCGTCTGCGATCGCACGGTACACGCGATCGGACATCAGCACCGCGCCCATCGGCGCGTAGCCGGACGTCAGGCCCTTCGCCAGCGTCATCAGGTCGGGTTCGACGCCCTCGGCCTCGCTGGCGAACATTGGTCCTGTCCTGCCGAAGCCGGTGATCACCTCATCCACCACGAATAGGATGCCGAGGTCCCGGCAGGTCTCGCTCATGGCCTTCAGCCAGCCCCGCGGCGGGACGATCACGCCGCCGGAACCCTGGACCGGCTCGCAGAAGAATGCCGCCACGCGGTCCGCGCCAAGTGCCGCCACCTTCGCACGCAGCGCCGCGACCGATGAGTCGATGATGGCTTGCGGGTCCGGGCCAACCGGGTTCCGGTATGGGTATGGCGACGGAATGTGGTGTTGCTCCGGTCGCGGCACATCGAAATTGACGTGGAACGCGCGGAGCGCAGTCAGCCCGGAGCCGAGCGCGGACGATCCATGGTATCCGCGCTCGAGCGCTATGAACTGCTTTCGCCGCGGCTGGCCGATCGAGTTGTAGTAATGGGTGATGAAACGCACCGCCGAGTCGACTGCATCGGAGCCACCCAGCGTGAAATAGACGTGTCGAAGCGATGCCGGCGCAAGTTCGACGAGTCGCGCGGCCAGGCGTATCGCCGGCTCGGACGCGAAATCGAAATAGGCGGTGGCATATGGCAACTGCGCCATCTGCCCGGCGGCGGCTTGCACCACCGATTCCTGTCCATAGCCGACGTTGACGCACCAGAGGCCGGCGAAAGCGTCGAGGTATTCGCGCCCCTTGCTGTCGCGCAGGTATGCCCCACGTCCGGAGGCAAGCACGATCGGGCCGGTACGTTCGTGTGCCCGGAAGTCGGAGACGGGATGGATGAGATGAGCGCGATCCAGCGCGACGAGTGAAGTGTCTGTCATGGTGTCCAGCCGTGTGAGGCGCGCAACCATGCTAGGGGCTCGGTGCGCTGAGGCGCACCCAAAGCACCCCGTGACGAGGGACAAGTTTGCTTTTTTTGGCGCGCAGTTGGCATTTCCTGCTGCGCGCGGGCAAGTGCCGGTCGACCGTGGTGCTCACGCTGTCACCCACTGTCGCGGCACATCAGAAGTCCGCGACCTTTCCCCAGCTCGAGTCCGCGAAACGGCTTGGGTGATACGGACGCGGATCGACGATCGGTGCATCCCCGGTGACGATGTCGGCGACCAGGTGGCCGGCCCCTGGTCCTATACCGAAGCCGTGCCCGCTGAAGCCCGCGGCCAGGACGAAGCCAGGTATGCCCGGGATCTCGCCGATCCCCGGAACGCCGTCAGGTGTACTGTCGACATAGCCCGACCACGCCGCAGTGATCGGCGCAGCCTTTGAGCTCCGGGATGAGCTTCACTGCGCGCTCATAGGTCAGGCTGCAGCGTCTTCTTGTCGACAAGGGGATCGAGAATGCGCATGCGCTCCATCGGCGTCGGACGATCGAGTCGCCAGCGCGACAGACCTTCATGCCCCGAGCGGACGCCTCCCATCCCGCCCGGTGCGAGGTTGCGCCAGCGCCGCAGGAACATCGGCAGGAACTGCGTGGAGAAGCGCAGTAACTGCGGAGTCGGATCGATACGCCCGCGGCCGGTAATGGCGAGGGTATGGCCCACATCGCCGCGCCGCGTGAGCGCGACGCCGGCCGTGTAGAGCACATCCGGCAGCGCTTTCGTGTTGCTCGCGACGGCAAGGATCGTCTGGCGCACCGAGGCCTGCGGGAAGCGCACGCCGAGCTGACGGCAGAACGATGAAGCCCAGGCGCCTCCCGTCAGGATCGCGATCGGCGTTCGAATCGTGCCCTTCTCGGTGATGACACCGCAGACTCTGCCACCCGCGGTCTCGATGCCGCGCGCAGCGCAGTGCTGATGTACCGTGGCACCACGCTTCAACAGTGCCCGCGCGACGGCAGGTGCGGCGTTGGTGGGATCGGCGATGCCGTCGGTCGGGCGAAAAGACGCCACCGCGCCACGTCCGGCGCGTCACTCGCCCACGCTCGCTCGCCTCGGCAGCGCTCAGCATGTGCGTGGTCACGCCGGCGGTGCGAGCGAAATCCCCCCATCGGGCCCAAGTGGCCAGCTCTGCCTCGCTGTCGCTGAGATAAAGCAATCCACAGCGGCGGAAGCCGGTGTTCTCGCCGGTCTCCACCGCAAAGCGCTCCCAGAGGTCGAGGCTCTTCGTCGCCATCGGCAGCTCGCGGGCATCGCGGTTCTGCTGACGGCACCAGCCCCAGTTGCGGCTCGATTGCTCGGCGCCAACGCGACCCTTCTCGAGAAGCGCGACGTTCATGCCCCGCTGCGCGAGGTAGTAGGCGGTGAAGGCCCCGACGATGCCACCGCCGATGATCACGGCGTCGGCGGCATGCGGCAGGTCCGGGCTCGTCTCGACGAGAGTCAGCGGTGCGGGCATGGGGACGTGCCGATCATCATCGGATGAAATCCTGGTAGCGGTAATACGCGCCGAGAATTGGCAGGAACCACGGCTTGCCGAAGTAACCAGGAATGGCCGGCCAGTCGAAATCGCGCCAGGGATTGAGGTGCGCCTTGCCATCGAGCACTTCGACCATGATCGCGCCCATGTAGGTGGACATGTGCGTGCCGTGCCCGCTGTAGCCCATCGAGTAGAAAAGGCCGTTGCGCTCGCCGGCGCGCGGCAGGCGGTCGCGCGTCATGTCGACCATGCCGCCCCAGCAATAATCGATGCGGGCATCCGCGAGCTCGGGAAATACCTCGCCCAGCGACTTGCGCAGGATCGCGCCGCTTTTTGCATCGGACGTGGGATTGGTTGCCGCGAATCGCGCGCGCCCGCCGAACAGCAGCCGGTTGTCAGGCGTGACTCGAAAGTAATTCACGAAGTTCTTGGTGTCGGTCGTCATCCGCCGGCGCGGCGTCAGCCGATCGAGCAGATCGACGGGCAGCGGCTCAGTCGCGATGATGAACGCGCCGACCGGCACGATGCGCCTGCGAAACCAGCCGAGCGGACCCACCGCGGAGGTGCCGGTGGCGAGCAGCACCTGACGTGCCCTGACGCTGCCGTTGGGCGTGCGGACTTCGTGCGCCTGCCCGGCGAGTCGGCGCAGGCCCATCACGGGATTGTTCTCGTAGATGAGCGCGCCACGCCGCGTTGCGGCCTCGGCGAGTCCCTGACCGAACTTGCCGACATGCATGCCGGCGCTCTTCTCGAACAGCAGACCGCCGAAATAGCGATCGGATCCGATTTCGGTACGCAGGTCCGCGCGCGGAACCATGCGCGTATCCGGATCGACCTCCTGCGCCAGCAGTGCCTGCGAGCGCGCGAGCTTCTCGTAGTGCTGCGGTTTCGCGGCGAGCTTGAGCTTGCCGACGCGCTTGAAGTCGCAGTCGATACCTTCCTCGGCGATGATGGCCTCGACCTTGTCCACGCCCGCATCGAATGCCCGATACAGCATGTTGGCCCGCTCCCGGCCGAGCTGGGTCGACAGAGCGTAATAGTCCTGCGCGAAGCCGTTGTTGCACATGCCCCCGTTGCGCCCCGACGCGGCATTGCCGACGCGGTCAGCCTCGAGCACCACCACCTTGGCGCCTTTCCTGGCGAGTGCGAGCGCCGCCGAAAGTCCGGTGAAGCCGGCGCCGACGACCGCGACGTCGGCATCGCCGTGCGGGGGGCCCTCTGCCCCCGAGGAAAAGCGTGGCGCGCTATCGAGCCAGTAGGATTTGAATTTCATGCTGCGCGATTCCCGGTGCATCTGGCCCTTCAGTCGGTGCATCAGCCGAGGGATTGATTCGACAAGAGCAAACAGCGTTGCGTCGGCAGCGCGTGTCGGGGGCTTTCCCCGCACCATCGCAACGACGTGGTCGACCTGCGGCAACCCGATCGTCTCGAGCCATGGGGAAAGGCCGCTCGTTGCAGGCACATCGATCCGTACGAAACCGCCGCGATGCTCTGCCGCGAGCGTCGCGACGAGCGCTTGCGCGTCGATCGCATCACGTGCGGCGACGGGTCCGACGACGACGCCACGACCGCAGCGGCGAACGCAAGCATAGCCCTGCACGCTGTCCCTCGCGCTCGATCACAGCGACCTCGCCGACCGCAAAAAGCGCGTCGAGTAGCCGGGCGCGCCCCATACCGCTGGCGCGGTAATCGAGATCGCGAATTGCACCGGATGTCCTCGGGACGAAACGGACGAATGGTGCCGTTCGCTGGCGACTCGGGCGGGGCGGCCGTCAATACCGCCTGATGTTGGTTGACCTGTCCACAGGTCACGAAGCCAAGTCGCTCGTAGAGACGATAACCCTCGCGCGTCGAATTCAGGACGATGGTCGCGTGCGTCCGCCTGGCGCAGCAACTCGTCCATCAGCATTCGCCCGATGCCCTCGGCCTTGCAACGCCGGCGCCACGATGATCATGCCGAACGAAGCGAAGTCGTTCTCGTAAGGCCACCACAGCGCCGTCGCAGCGAGCCCTCCCGTCGGTCTCGACGGCGACGCCGTGCCCGAGCTCAAACGCGAATCGCCAGTCCTCCTCGCGATACGGCCAGCCCAGGGCTGCGGAAAGCGACACGCCCTGCGGAATATGGTCGGCGCGCAACGTAGTCACGCCGCCTCGAGTCAAAGATGCTTGAGCCAAGCGACACCCCGGCTACGCGCCTCGAATCGCGGATGGTTCGAACCCGAGCACTGCTTTCACTTCCAGATACTCGTCGAGGCCGTGCGCGCCGTATTCGCGACCATTGCCGGAGCGCTTGTAGCCTCCGAACGGCGCATGACGGATCCCACGCTGGATGGTTGATGTGGACCTGCCCGGTGCGAATGCGCAGGGCGACCGCACGAGCCGTCGCGAGGTTTGCACTTTGGACATGTCCACCGAGCCCGTAGACGGTGTCGTTCGCGATCTCCACGGCCTGATCCACCGTCTGGTAGGGCACGATGCAAAGGACGGGGCCGAAGATCTCTTCCTGGGCGATGCGCATCCCGGTGTGCACCTCCGAGAAAATCGTCGGCCGCACATAGAAGCCTTTGGTCTGTGGGCGCCGGTCGTCCGGGACCGCCGCAGACGAGCTTGGCGCCGTCGGCGATCCCCGCATCGATCATCTCCTGCACACGATTGAACTGGGCGCGATTCGCCACCGGCCCGAGCACGGTCTGTCTCCGATGCCGGATCGCCGACCACGATCGACTCGGCCGTCGCCGCGGCGAGCCGTTCGACCTCGGTGAGACGATCCTGCGGCACGAGCATCCGAGTGGGCGCGCTGCACGATTGGCCGACGTTGCGGAATGCGGCCATGACGCCCAGCGCGTACCACCCGCGCGAAATCCGCATCGGGCAACAGGATGTTGGGAGATTTCCCGCCCAGCTCCTGCGTGACCCGCTTCACCGTCGGGGCCGCTTCCTGCGCGACGAGCACGCCCGCTCGCGTCGACCCCGTGATCGAGATGAGATCGATGCCAGGATGGGCAGCCATCGCTTTGCCCACTTCCTGTCCGGTTCCGTTGACCAGGTTGAACACTCCCGGCGGCAGGCCCGCGTCGTGCAGCACCTGCGCGAACAGCAGCGCGCTCAGCGGCGAAAGCTCGCTCGGCTTGAGGACGATCGTGCACCCGGCGGCGAGTGCCGGCGCGACCTTCGCGGTGATCTGGTAGAGCGGCCAGTTCCACGGAGTGATGAGGCCGCAAACGCCGATGGGCTCACGCACGATCGCCGTCGTCCCCTGCATCTTCAGGAACGGGTAGCTGCCGAGCACATCGCGAGCGACGCGGACATGGGCGGCGGCGAAGGGTACCTGCGCGCTGCGGGCGTAGCCTATGGCCGCGCCCATTTCGAGCGAGATCGCCTGCGCGAACGACTCGGCCCGCTCGAGGATCAGCGTGTGTATCCGGTCGAGGAAAGCGGCACGCGTCTCGACTGACAAGGCCGCAAAGGCGGGAAACGCGCCACGAGCTGCGGCTACCGCAGTATCGACGTCGGCGGCGCTGCCCGCCGCAATCTGCGCGACCCTTTCCTCCGTCGCGGGATTGATGACGGGAACCGTGTCCGCATCGGGCGAGCGCAGCCACCGGCCGCCGATATAGAAACTATGGCGAATGTCCTCGTCGATCATCGCAGGACATCCTGATGTCGGGAATCACCGACTGCAGACCGCGATCGCATCGATCTCGACGAGATAGCCGTAGTGCAGCTGTGCGACCGGCACGACCGTTCGTGCCGGTCGCGCGTTGCCCATCGTCTCCGCATAAAGCGCGTTGAAGCGGGGCCAGCGCTCGACATCGACGATGTACGCAGTGACCTTCAGCACGTCGTCCGCTGTGGCGCCTGCCGAGCGCAGCGCCGTGAGCACGTTCTCGAGCGCCTGGTGCACCTGGTCGTCGAATGGAAGATGCGCAGTGTGCGAGCCGTCGGGTCGCATGCCGAGCTGGCCCGATACGAACACGAAGTCACCAAAGCGGACCGCGTGGCTGTAGTGACCGCCAGGACGAGCCAGCTCGTCCGCATTGATGAGGGTAACGTGATCGCGCATGTCGATCACCAGCCGCGGACGCGCGGCCAGTTCGCCACGACCTCGCCACTCGCCGCGTATCACGCGGTACTGGTCGTGCTGCGCGCCGGTGGCGCACGCGTGATTCGGCAAAATGCGGACTCGTGTGCCGACCGAAAGCTCGCGGCAACGCCTGCGCACTGCCGGGGCGAACGGAAATGATTCCATGCTCCTGGCTCGCGTCGCTGACGATGAGATCTGGATACGGCGTGCCGCTCGACGTCGCACACGAGGCCATATCCCTGATCGACCGGGTGGCGCGCTGTGCCCCGATCGCGCGACAGGGCCATCCAGCCGCCATCGACGAGAATCCATCCCTTCTCTGGCTTGTGCCCAATGACCGTTGCCAGCACCGACAACGCGATATCGTCGATCTCGCACACCCCGATGCCGTGCATGACGAGATCGAAGAACATGAAGACGCCGGCGCGCACTTCGGTGACGCCACTGAGATCGCGCGCGAAATGTGCGGTCGGCGTCGAGCCGACACTGACATCAGGACAAGCGTAGCCGTGTGCGCGCAGGAGCTCGGCTGCCGCGACTGCGGCGGCGCGCTCGGCCTCCGCGGCCTCGGCCAACCCCTCGCCATTGCGACAACCGTACGATTCGCCGGCGTGGGTCAGCACGCCACGCAGTTCGAGCCCGGCGTCGCGCAGAATGTCCGCGATCTTCAGCAGATTCCGATCGTCCGGCGCGAGGCCGCCGCGATGACCGTCACAATCGATCTCGATCAGCACGTCCCGGCATTTTCCCGGCACGGCTTGCGGCGGCCGCCAGTGCGAGCGCTTGATCGGCTGTGTCGAGCACGACCTTGATGTCGGCGCCGCCCTCGCACAGTGTGACGACGCGCGCGATCTTGTCGGGCGCGAGGCCAACCGCATAGGTTATGTCGGTGAAGCCGCCAGCCACGAAGTATTCGGCTTCCTTGATGGTCGATACCGTGACCGGTCCGCGCTGATCCCCGAAGAGACGCCGCACGACATCGATCGACTTGGCAGTCTTGACGTGAGGCCGCAACGTCACGCCAAGCCGAGTCAGATGCTTCGTCAAGCGCGCGACGTTGCGCTCCGCCTTCACGATGTCGAGGACCAGCGCGGGCGTTTCGAGCGCGGTGAGCGTGTCGGGCGAGGTTTTCTGGCCGCGCATGGTGGCGAGTATTAGAGCCGGAAGCTCACAGCGCCCGATTCCGTATGCGTCCGTCAAATCGCATCTTCTGCGGTACGCGTGGCGCTTTACGGAAGAACGTGCCGCGCGGCAAGACGCGACTCGACGAGCGCCGCCAGCAGCGCCGCTCCGTGCGGTAACACCTCGTCGTTGAAGTCGTATGCCGGATCGTGCAGCTGGGGATTGGACGCGGCGTGACCCTGTCCCAACCAGACGTACGCTCCGGGCACTTCCTGGAGCATGAACGCGAAGTCTTCCGAAGTCGCCGCAGGCGAATCGGCCAAGAGCGCGGTTCCGAACAAGGCGCGAGCGATTTCGAGTACGTGGTCGGCGCACCGAGCATCATTGACCGTCGCTGGGTAGTAGCGAATGTATTCGAGCTCCGTCGAACAGCCAGCCGCTTTGCTGATGCCTTCGACTACCGCGCGCAGCGACGTTTCAATTTTATCCTGAGCGGCAGGATCGAAGGAGCGGACGGTGCCGGTCAGCCTCACTTCCGATGGCAGCACGTTGTGCGAGCTGCCTCCCTGGATGCGCGTGATCGACAGGACGACATTGCTGCTCGGGTCGAGGCGGCGGGAGATCAGCGTGTGCGCGCTCGTTACGATCTGAGCCGCGCAGAGCACGGTGTCCGCGGCGAGATGAGGCTGCGCCGCGTGGCCACCCGTACCGCGCACCACGATTTCGAATCGATCGGCGGCAGCCATGATGGGACCAGGTCGGGTCGCGATCGTGCCTGCCGGCAACCCAGGCCAGTTGTGCAGGGCGTAGATCTCGTCACAGGGGTGCTTCTTGAATAGCCCATCTTCGATCATCGCTCGAGCTCCGGCTTGTCCCTCTTCGGCCGGTTGAAAGATCAGATGGACGGTGCCGTTGAACCGGCGCGTTTCGGCAAGGTAGCGGGCCGCGCACAGCAGCATTGCGGTATGGCCGTCATGCCCGCAGGAATGGGCGACGCCATCATGCACGCTGGCGTACACGACTCCGGAGGCTTCGCGAATCGGCAACGCATCCATGTCAGCGCGCAGACCTATTGATCGCGCCGAGTCTCCCGCCCTGATGACACCCACCACGCCGGTTTTGGCGAGTCCCTCGCGAACCTCGATCCCCCAGCCGCGCAGCAACCCGGCGACGATGCCGGCGGTTCGTCGCTCGTTGAATGCCATCTCGGGGTGGAGGTGAATATCCTGACGGACAGCGCAGAATTCGGGCGCCATGGTCGTAATCCGCGTGAGCAGGTCGGCGGTATTCATGATGGATTGGTACCTGTCGGGACCACCCGTGCGTCAGGCAACGTGGCGCCCTTTAATAAATGCGGTCAGGGAATGTGGTGCGTGATGAGGTGCTTTCGCCGGGACGGCCGGGCGCATTGTAATAGTGTGTGGTCCAGCTGCCATGTTAAGCACTCAGGTTGCCGACGGCGCACCAAAAGACTCGATGCGGTGACCGAGATTGCTTTTATCCTGGAGCGTACCCGGCATTTCCTGCTGCGCGGCGCCGGCGGTGCTCGACGCCCGGTCGAACACGAGGAGACGCAGCAAACTATGCTGCGCGGCCGGTGAAATACGGTCGTTTGTACGCTCGCGGTGGCCGATTACGCGACACGTGCCAACGTCTGGATGGCAAAGCTAGCGTGCAGGTGGATCAACGTCTTCAAACGCAGCCCCGGACGCAGAAAACAATGAGCAATCCCAGGCCCCGGTTCATTACCTTCGACTGTTACGGCACCCTGACCCGCTTCCAGATGGCGGAAATGGGCCGCGAGATCTTCGCCGGATCGGTCCCCGCGGAAAACATGGAACGCGTGATCAAGGACTTCGCTGCGTATCGCCTCGACGAAGTTCTCGGCGCCTGGCAGCCGTACCTCGACGTGATTCGCAATGCGGTTCGGCGAACCTGTCGCAAGTGGAAGATCGAGTACCGCGATGCCGATGCCGTGCGCGTCTACGAGGCAGTACCCACCTGGGGCCCACATCCCGACGTGCCCGAACCGCTGGCGCGAATTGCAAAGCACATCCCGCTCGTGATCCTCTCGAATGCCATGAACGACCAGATCGGGTACAACGTGGCGAAGCTCGGCGCACCTTTTTATGCGGTGTACACCGCACAGCAGGCGCAGGCGTACAAGCCGCGGCTGCAGGCGTTCGAATACATGCTCGACAATCTCTGCTGCAACCCCGAGGACGTCCTGCACGTGTCGTCCAGCCTGCGCTACGACCTGATGTCCGCGCACGACCTCGGCATCAAGCGGAAGGCTTTCGTCAACCGGGGCCACGAGCCGTCCACGCCGTACTACGGCTATGAGGAGATCAAGGACATCTCGGGACTGCCCGCTCTCGTCGGGCTTTGACGACCACGGACCGCACTCCATGCTGCATGCCGCTCGAGTGATGAATCCAGAACCGTTCTGGCTCGATACTGCGCCGCGTTTCCGGTCCGGCGCAGCGGGCGTCGTCGATGGTCGCGCGGACGTGGTCGTGGTGGGCGGCGGCCTCACCGGTCTCGCCGCAGCGCGAGCACTGGCCCGTCGCGGTGCATCGGTCGTGGTGCTGGAAGCTGCGACCGTTGTCGGCGACGCGTCAGGTCGCAATGGCGGCCAATGTAACGGCGGACTGACGCGCGACTACGGCGCGCTGATCCAGAAGTTCGGTGTCGACCAGGTGCGCATCTTCCACCAGGCGTACTGCGCGGCGGTCGACACCGTCGAGCAGGTGGCGCGCGTCGAGGGCATCGACTGTGATTTCGTCCGCAACGGGCGCCTGAAGCTCGCCGCGAAGCCGCAGCATTACGCCAGGCTCGCGCGCGTCTGCGAACTGCTGGCCCGGTCGTTCGACCCTGACGTGCGGATGATCGCAGCGAGCGATATTCGCGGCGAGGTCAATTCGGCGGAGTTTCATGGGGGCTTGCTGCACGGCTCCGGTGCGCACCTGCACGTCGGCAAGTTCGGCATCGGGCTCGCCGAAGCGGCCGTGCGCCACGGCGCCCGGATTTATGAATCCGCGAGGGTCACTGGCATCGAGCGCGCTGAGCGAGGAGCGCGTCGCGTGACCTGCTCGCGCGGCACGATCGACGCCGGCCAGGTGCTGCTTGCCACCGGCTGCAGCGGCACAGGCCCGTTTGGCTGGTACCGGCGACGGCTGGCGCCCGTCGGCAGCTTCATCGTCGTGACCGAGCCACTGGACGCGGGTTTGCTGAACCAGCTGCTTCCGCAACGCCGCTCGTATGTGACCAGCAGGCACATAGGCAACTATTTTCGCGCCACTGCGGATAACCGCCTCGTCTTCGGCGGCCGGGCGCGCTTTGCCATGTCGGACGCGCGCTCCGATCTCAAGAGCGGCGCAATCCTGCGCACCGCACTGACTCGCTTCTTTCCGGAGCTGGCGCGCGCGCGGCTCGACTATTGCTGGGGTGGGCTCGTCGACATCACCGCCGACCGCCTGCCGCGCGCCGGCGAGCACGATGGCCTCTACTATTCCATGGGCTACAGCGGCCACGGTGTGCAGATGTCGGTATACATGGGCGAAGTCATGGCCGCAGTGATGAACGGCAATCCGGCCGCCAATCCCTGGGCCGTCCTCGACTGGCCAGCGATGCCGGGACACGTCGGCAAGCCCTGGTTCCTGCCGCTGGTGGGAGCCTACTACCGCACGCTGGATCTGATCAGCTGATGGCCAGGCTCCTCACGCGACGCGACGTCCTGGGTGGATTGGGACTGGCTACGGCGGCGAGCCTGCTCGGTGCAGGCTGCGGCGGACCACGAGAGCCGGGCACCGGGGAGGCGCTGGCTCAGGCGGGCGTTGCGGAACGCGTCGGTAACCCGCGGCGTGGCGGCAGGATCCGCGTAGCCAGCCTGTCCAGTTCGACCGCCGATACGCTCGATCCCGCGAAAGGTGCGCTGTCCACGGACTATGTCCGGCATTACATGCTTTACAGCGGCCTGACCCGCTACGACTCGAATCTGCGCGCACAGCCTGCGCTCGCCAAAGAGATCGTCACCGACGACCGGCTGACCTGGCAGATCCGGCTGCACAGCGGGGTCCACTTTCACGATGGCAGCCCGCTCACGGCCGACGACGTCGCATACTCGCTGCTGCGCCACAAGCTGCCGGCGACCGCGTCCAAGATGAAGACCGTGGCAGAGCAGATCGCCTCGGTACAGGTGCTCGGTGCCCATGACCTGCAGATCACGCTCGTCAGTGCCAACGCAGATCTTCCCGAGATCCTCGCCGCGTCGCATTTCCTGATCATCAAGGATGGCACGAAGGAATTCACGGCGGGCAACGGCTGCGGGCCCTATCAAGCTGCGCGAGTTCAAACCCGGCGTACGCACAGTCGTCGTTCGCAACGAAAACTACTGGCGTGAGGGACGCCCCTATCTCGATGAAATCGAGCTGATCGGCATCGCCGACGAGCTCTCGCGGGTAAATGCGCTGCTGTCCGGCGACGTGCACATGATCAATGCGATCAATCCGCGCTCGACACGCCGGGTCGGTGCATCGCCGGGTCACCGGTTGCAGGTGACGAAGTCCAGCCTCTACACGCACCTGATCATGCAGCAGGCACACCCGGCCACCGGGCACCCGGATTTCGTGCTGGCGATGAAGTATCTCTTCGATCGCGACACAATTCAGCGGGCGCTCTTCCGCGGCTATGCGACCATTGCCAACGATCACCCCATCCAGCCCAACCACCCGTACTTCCTGCCCGGCCTGCCCCAGCGCGGCTACGATCCTGAACGTGCGCGCTTCCACCTGAAGCGGGCCGGCCTGCTGGGTATCCGCTTGCCGATGTACGCATCGCCGGCCGCCGAAGCCTCGGTCGACATGGCGGCCATGCTGCAGCAGTCCGCAGCACAGGCCGGAATCAACCTGGCCGTGAACCGCGTGCCGGCGGACGGCTACTGGTCGAATCACTGGATGAAGCATCCACTCACGTTCGGCAACGCGAATCCCCGGCCGACGGCGGACCTGTTGTTCAGCACGTTTTTCAAGAGCGACGCGCCCTGGAACGAGTCGGGCTGGAAAAATGAGCGATTCGACCAGTTGCTGGTGGCAGCCAGGTCCGAAGGCGACGAGGCGAAACGGCGGCAGCTGTATGGTGACATGCAGGTCATGCTGCATGAACAAGGGGCCGTCGGCATCCCCGCATTCATCGATTTCATCGACGGTTACGACAGCCGGATCAAGGGCTATCAGCCACTGCCGCTCGGGGGCTTCATGGGTTACCAGTTCGCCGACCACGTGTGGTTCGAGGGCTGAGCCGTGAGTAACGCGCGCGGAATCAGCCTGCCGGGACTCATCGCACGTCGCGCGGGCGCGGCGGCACTCACGCTGCTGCTCGTCTCTGCGGTGGTGTTCGCGATTACGTCGCTGCTGCCCGGCGATGCTGCCGAGCAGGCCCTGGGCCAGGGCGCGACGCCCGAGACCGTCGCCGCACTGCGCGCGCAGTTCGGGCTCGATCGACCGGCGCCGATCCGCTATGCGACGTGGTTGTGGGGACTCGTGACTGGCGACCCGGGCACATCCATGGCCAGCGGGTTGCGGGTCGCGGAACTGGTCCGCGAGCGCCTGCCAAATACGCTGCTGCTGGCCGCGCTGACTGCGGCCATCGCGACACCGCTGGCGCTGGCCATCGGCATCGTCTCGGCGCTGTTGCGCGGCTCGCGGCTCGACCGTGCCCTGAGTGTCGCGACGTTGTCGATGGTGGCCGTGCCGGAGTTCCTGGTCGCGACGCTCGGGGTGCTGTTTTTCGCCGTGAAGCTGCAGTGGCTCTCGGCGCTTACGAACGTGGCGCAGCTGACTTCGCCGATGGCGTTCGTGCGCGCTTTTGCGCTGCCCATCCTGGCGCTTGCCTTCGTGGTGGTCGCCCAGATGGCGCGCATGACGCGTGCCGCGCTGATCGACCAGCTCGGGCGGCCGTACGCCGAAATGGCGCGCCTGAAGGGTGTCGGCCGGGCCCGGATCGTACTGCGGCACGCGCTGCCTAACGCTGCCGGCCCGATCGCCAATGCCGTCGCGCTGAGCCTGTCGTACCTGTTCGGCGGCGCGATCATCGTCGAGACGATTTTCAATTATCCCGGCCTCGCGAGCCTGATGGTCGATGCGGTCAGCAACCGCGACATGCCACTGCTGCAGGCCTGCGCGATGATCTTCTGTGCGATCTATCTTGCGATGGTGCTCGTCGCCGACGTGCTCGCGATCCTCTCCAACCCGAGGCTGCGTCACCGATGAGTCATTCCGGGCGCATCGGGTTGGCGATGGTCGCATTCTGGGTGCTGGTCGCCGTGCTGGGGCCGTGGCTCGCGCCGCACGCGGCCGGCGCCATGGTGTCGCGCGACGTCTTCGACCCGATCGGCGCAGCGTTCCCGCTCGGCAGCGATTACCTCGGTCGCGACATGCTAGCCGGCTCCTGCATGGCACGCGGTTCACCGTGGGACTCGCGCTTTGCGCCGCACTGCTCGCGAGCGCGACGGGCACCTCCTTGGCGTTGTTCGCGACCGTCAGTGGCAAGTGGATCGACGAAGTCGCGAGCCGGCTGATGGACACCTTGATCTCGCTACCGAGCAAGGTCTTTGCGCTGGTGATGGTGGCGGCGTTCGGATCGTCGGTGCCGCTGCTGCTCGTGCTCGCGGCGGTCACTTACACACCAGGGGCCTACCGTATCGCGCGTGCGCTGGCGACGAACCAGAACGCGCTCGAATACGTGCACGCGGCACGGGCCCGCGGCGAGGGCAGGCTCTATATTGCGGTCGTCGAAATCCTGCCGAACATGATCCATCCGATGCTCGCGGATTTCGGGGTCCGCTTCGTGTACGTGGTGCTGCTGCTCAGCGGATTGAGTTTCCTCGGGCTGGGGGTCCAGCCGCCGAATGCCGATCTGGGCTCGCTGGTGCGCGAGAACATGCCGGGCCTCGCCGAAGGCGCGCCGGCCGTCATTGTGCCGGCCCTGGCGATCGCGACGCTGACGATCGGCATGAACCTGTTCATCGACGGTCTCCCGCTGCGCCTGCGCCGGCGTGCCGGACGGTCCGCGAATGAATGACCTGGTCGAAGTACGTGGACTGACCATCGTTGCCGGCCCGGGCGCGGGCGTGCCGATCGTGAGCGGTGCCGACTTCTCGGTCGCCGAGGGCGAGATTGTCGCGCTGATCGGCGAGTCCGGCTCGGGCAAGACCACCATCGCATTGTCGCTGCTCGGGTATACGCGCGAAGGCTGCCGCATCGCGGGAGGCACGATCCGCGTGGGTGGCATCGACGTGCTCGCGCTCGACGAGAAGGGCCTCGCCGCAATCCGTGGCACCAGGGTGGCGTACGTAGCCCAGAGCGCAGCGGCCGCATTCAATCCTGCGCACACGATCATGGAACAGGTCGTCGAGAGCGGGCTGATCCACGGGATCGGCTCGCGGGTCGAACTGGAAGCGAAGGCGATCGATCTGTTCCGTTCGCTGGCTTTGCCGGATCCCATGCAGATCGGCCATCGCTATCCGCACCAGGTGTCCGGCGGGCAGCTGCAGCGCGTCATGGCGGCGATGGCACTGATCACGGACCCGGTCCTCGTCGTATTCGACGAGCCCACCACGGCGCTCGACGTCACGACACAGATCGAGGTCCTGCGCGCGTTCAAGACCGCCGTGCGCGAGCGTCACGTGACGGCTGTCTACGTGTCGCACGACCTGGCAGTGGTCGCGCAGATGGCGGACCGGATAGTCGTGCTCAGTAAGGGCGTGATCCGGGAGACCGGCACGACCGTGCAGGTACTCGATCATCCTGCCGATTCGTACACGCGCACATTGATGGCGGCCGCACGCCCGGTGGTGGCCGCATCAGATCCCCCGACCGAGTCACGCGAGCCGCTGCTGGCAGTGCGCGGTCTCGTGGCAGGTTACGGCGGAGTCGGCGCAGCGGGCTTGCCACGCAGCGTGGTGCTGACCGGGGTCGACCTGGAAGTCAGGCGCGGCGCAACACTCGGTGTCATTGGCGAATCCGGTTCGGGCAAGTCCACGCTTGCGCGCGTGATCGCAGGGCTGGTGCCGGCTGCACGCGGCACATTGCTGTTCGACGGCGCGGTATTGCCGGCGACACTCGAGCGCAGGACACGGGACCAGTTCCGTCGCATCCAGATCGTATTCCAGGACGCCGATACGGCGCTGAACCCTGCGCACACGATCGGGCGCATCCTCGGTCGACCGCTCGAGTTGTACCACGGCGTTCGCGGCGACGCCGCGCGGGCACGCATCGCCCGGCTGCTCGACCTGGTGCACCTGCCGTCGAGCATTAAGGAGCGTTACCCGTCCGAGCTGTCGGGCGGGCAGAAGCAGCGCATCAACCTCGCACGAGCACTGGCTGCCGAGCCCGACCTGATCCTGTGCGACGAAGTGACTTCGGCGCTCGACACGGTCGTGGCGGCCGCGATCCTCGAGCTGATCGCGGAAGTGCGCCGTGAGCTCGGCCTCGCTTGCCTGTTCATCAGTCACGATATCTCCACGGTGCGCGCAATCTGTGACGAGGTCGTCGTGCTCTACAGCGGACAGGTCGTCGAATCCGGCAGTCGCGAGGCGATGCGCGCACCGCCGTTCCACCCGTACACCGGGCTGCTGGTCGCATCGGTGCCCGAGATGCGACCCGGCTGGCTCGAGCTAGCTCGGGTTGCCGAGCCGCTTCCTGGTGAACCGGTCGGTGACCCGCCGCACTCGTCGAGCGAAGCCGCCGCCCTGTGCCCGTTTCTCGCGCGGTGCCCGCAGCGCATGGACGGCACCTGCGACGTACTGCCGCCCCCGCGCACGGCATTCGCGACCGGTAAGGAAGTCCTGTGCCACTTGTCATTTACGGGCGCCGTGTCATCCGCGGGCGTCGTGGCGCGCGCGATCAGCACGACCCGCGACGGAGTCGGCAGCTCATGAGCGGACGCTTGCAGAGACTGGCGGAAACCCGTCGCAAATCGCTCACGATCCTGGTCGACGGCGCGCCCGTGCCTGCACTCGAGGGCGACACGGTCCTCGTCGCGATGCTGGCGTCGGGCGATCACCTGCGGCATTCCGAGTTCGGCGACGGACGGCGTGCAGGGTTCTGCCTCATGGGGGCCTGCCAGGACTGCTGGGTGTGGACCGCCGACGGCCAGCGGCTGCGTGGCTGCACTACTTACGCGACGGACGGGCTCAGCCTGTCGACCCGCTGCCCTGACTCGACATGGCCAGACCTCGCGTCGTCGTCGTAGGCGCCGGGCCCGCCGGGGTCTGCGCGGCCGAGGTCCTGGTGCAAGCAGGCATCAGGCCGACGCTCGTCGACGAATGCCAGCGCGACGGCGGCCAGATCTACCGGCGGCAGCCATTGGGATTCATGCGTTCGTACGCTGCTTTGTACGGCACCGAGGCAACTCGCGCCGAGGCGCTGCACCGTTGTTTCGACACGCTGCGCAAGGATGTCGATTACCTGCCCGAGACGCTGGTCTGGAACGTGGCGGACGGCGCCGTTTACACGGCGCACGGCTCACATCAGCTGACCCTTCCGTTCGACGCGATGATCGTCTGCTCCGGTGCCACGGACCGCGTACTGCCCGTGAAGGGCTGGAATCTGGCCGGCACTTTCACGCTCGGTGGTGCACAGACCGCACTGAAATTGCAGGCCTGCGCCGTCGGGCGGCGCGTCGTGTTCGTCGGCACCGGTCCTTTGCTCTACCTCGTTGCGGCGCAGTACCTGAAGGCGGGTGCCGGTGTCGCCGCCGTGCTGGATACTGCGCCCCGCAAGGCGGGGCTCCGGTCACTCGCGCACCTGGCCACTGGTATCCCGGTGCTGTTGAAGGGCCTGGCGCTGCTGGTCGCGCTGCGACGTGCGGGTGTGCTGATTCGCAGTGCGATCGAACCGCTCGAAATAGAGGGCACAGGTGACAGCGGTGTCGCCGCGTTCTGCTATCGAGACGCCCGGGGTGAACCACATCGGATCGCGTGCGATGCGGTCGCACTCGGGTACCACCTGCGCCCCGAGACGCAGCTCGCCGACCTCGCGCACTGCAAGTTCGAGTTCGACGCGACGACACGGCAGTGGCTGCCGCAGGCAGACGTGGATGGACGCAGCGCCACGCCGTGTGTGTATCTCGCCGGTGATGGCAGGCGTGTGCTCGGCGCCAATGCGGCCGAACGCAGCGGACAGCTCGCGGCCTACGCCGTGCTTGCGGACCTCGGGCTGCCTGTCGAGCAGGCCCGCGTCGCACGACTGCGCCGGGAATTGGCCCGCGATCAGCGGTTCGCCACCGGGATGGCACAAACGTTCCCGTGGCCCGCGTCGCTGGCCACGCGCATCACCGACGATACGGTGGTCTGCCGTTGCGAAGCGATCACTGCCGGAGAGTTGCGACGCATCTGCGCTGAAACCGGTGCCCGTGAAGTGAACCGGGCCAAGGCTTTCAGCCGCATCGGCATGGGTCGCTGCCAAGGCCGCTTCTGTGGTGATGCCGCCGCAGAGATCATCGCGGCCGCCACCGACACCAAACTGGAGCAGGTCGGGCGCCTGCGCAGTCAGGCGCCGGTCAAGCCAATCCCGATTGCACTCGAGAGCGCCTCGTGAGCGTGTGCCACAGCGGTCGCGCGACCCAGGTCGCCCATCGCAGCGACATTCTCGTCATTGGAGGCGGCATCGTCGGAGCCTCCAGCGCTTTTTCCTGCGTCGCCGAGGATGCTCGGTCGCGCTGCTCGAGCGCGGCCTGGTTGGCCAGCAGGCCAGCGGCACGAATTTCGGCAACGTGCGGCGGCAAGGCCGTCCGCTGTTCGAGATTCCGCTCGCGAATCGCGCCAGCGAGATCTGGCGGCGCATGCCTGAACTCGTCGGTGCCGATGTCGAGTACCTGCAGGCAGGGCACCTGCGGGTTTGTTACCGGACGCGACCGGAGATCGCGGATCGCTTCCAGCAATACGCACGGGATGTCGCGCCGCTGGGTCTGGACCTGGAAGTGCTGACCAGCCATCAACTGCGCCGGCGTTTCCCGTACCTGACGGGCGAGCTGCTCGCGGGATCACTGTCGGCGCACGATGGGCACGCCAATCCGCGCCTGGCCGCGCCCGCGTTTGCGCGTGCCGCCGCGCGCGAAGGCGCAGGCATCTTCGAGAACACAGAGGTCATTGCCATCGAAGCGGGTGGCGATGGCTTCCGGGTCGACACGGCGGACGGACTTGTATTCCAGGCGCCAGCGCTGCTGATCTGCGCCGGCGCCTGGAGCGATCGTCTGGCGGCGCGGTTCGGTGAGGCCGTGCCGCTCGTGACGCGTGCGCCGACGATGTCGGTGACGGAGCGTGCCTTATGCGATGCCGCTATCGATCGGCGTGTCGACCCCCCTGAAGATGAGGCGGTCTATTTCCGCCAGATTCTGCGCGGCAATATCGTGATCGGCGGCAATACGCGCGGCAGGTCTTACACCGATCAGCGCCGCGCGCAGGTCGTGCCGCAGAATACGCTCAGCCAGCTGCAGCAGATCCAGCGGCTGGTGCCGGCGCTGGCGCGGGTCAACGTCATTCGCGTCTGGAGCGGAGTGGAAGGCTATACGCCTGATGACACACCCGTGCTCGGTCACAGCCGCCGCGTGCCTGGCCTCTATTACGCGTTCGGCTTCTCGGGCAGTGGCTTCCAGATCGGCCCCGGTGTCCGGCGAGACGATGGCCGAATTGATCCAGGCCGGCTGGACCAACATCGACCTGGCGCCCTCTCGCCCCGGACCGCTTCATGGCCATCGACACAGCGCCGGCTACCCGCGGCTGAAACTGGCAGAGAGGCCTCCGGACGACTCTTTGGCACAAGCTGCCGCACGTGTACGTAATTCGAAAGCTATCCCCTCCAGAGCGAATCCACTCGCAACATTTATTGGCGTGGGCAGCGGTAGGCTCACTCACAGGCACGAGGCCAGCCGATGCTTTCACGCAGGACATTGTGGCGCCGGATCGCAGGCGATCGAACGCTGTGCGAACCGCAGCGATCCAACGGGCCGTGTTGTTCATGGAGCAGCACCTACCCGGAACCCGTCACGCTCTCGCAACTCGCGGACATCGCGGGACTCACGATCTTCCAGCTCAACACGGCATTCCGGCGCGAAGTGGGAATGCCGCCGTATCGGTACCTGTCGCGGCTGCGGATCAACGCCGCCATGGAACTGCTGCGCAAGGGGATGCCGACGGCCATGGTCGCCGCCGAGGCTGGTTTCTTCGACCAGCCGCACATGTACCGGCGCTTCACGCGGCGCTTCGGCCTGACGCCCGGGCAGCTCGTCGCCGGTGACACGTGCGACGCGCTGACGGTCGAGTCGGGCACCGGACACCGATCGTCGGCGGTTCCCGGCTGATCCCGAAAGTCCACGGTCAGGGTGTCGCCGATCTGGCGATCGCGAACCGCACGGACATCGTCGATTGGCCATCGGCTGAGGAGACAGCCGCGATCACCTTGGCGCCGGGATCGATCTTCACGCCCTTGGCTTCCAGACGGTTGCCGCCGGCCGGACTCAGTCAACTCCGTCTTCTCGGTTCCATTCAGAACCGTCACCTTGCCGCGCATGCCGGCAGTAGCGACGCCGCGCCATGATCGTCGAGATACAGTTCGGCGACGTCCTGCTTCACGACCAGCTCGAACGTAATGTCGTTCGCGACCTTGATGATGCCGCCGTGCTTCGCCGGTGCATCGCCATGCGCATGAGCCGTCCCGAATGCGAGCGCAGACGCAAGCATGAACACTATCGCGTGATTGTCCTGGACATCTGATCCCCTCGATGCAAGCAACGCACTCGGACAGGCGGCGCCGCGGGAGCCTGTTCATCTACCATTACTCAGAACGCCTGCGCCGGCGCACCCACAGCCGCTCGGCTCCGCCGCCGACTGCCGCAGTCGTTGGGTCGGCGCTCGCCTACCAGGCCGGAACAGCACCGGCGTCAACAGGGTGTCGAGCAGCGTGGAGCTGACGAGGCCGCCGAAGATCACGATCGCGACGGGGTGCAGGATTTCCTTGCCGGGCTGGTCACCGGCGAGTAGCAGCGGCGTAAGCGCGAACGCCGCGACCAGCGCCGTCATCAGCACGGGAGAGTGCTGACTGGTAACCCGCGTCACCGCGCTTGAGCGCCGGCGCGAAACGCACGGCGGCCACCTGGGTAAGCATGATCGGCCGGCCGTCGGCCCACGCGACGGCAAGTCCCTGCAGGTCCTCGATCTGCCGCGTCCAGACCCACATGCCGGATCAAATATTCGCGGCCATTGAGATCGATGAACCCCCCCCTGCGTTACTCGAGAAGTCGCGCACGGCCTCTTCGATCTGTGTCAGCGACACGCCGAACTGCGCCATGCGTGCGGTATCGGGTTCCACCCGAAGCTGCCCCGCTGGGCGATTCCCTGCAGCACCAGCGTTACCAGCGCCGATGCGTCAACCCGCAAACTGTCCGCCGCGTGGCTCATCGAGCCGCGCGGGTTGGCGCGGCCATTGCGAAGGAGCAGCCGGCGTCTCGGCGCAGCATGCGCTCGTGCTCGTCAATCACGGCGGTGCCACCGGCGCGCAGGTGCTGGCCCTGGCTCGACGCATCGCCAGCTCCGTCGCCGAACAGTCTCGCGGTGCAGCTCGAGCCGGAACCGCGCATCGTGGGCCATGCATTTTGAGGTCGGGCGGCGTCAGTCGTCGCGTGCAGAGCTGAAACTCACCTCGATGCGCACACCGGCTACGATGGCATCGTCGAGCGCCGGGTTCGTATCGGGATTGATAATGTACTGCAGGTCTGGTTGCAGCATGATGCGGTCGCCAAGTGCAATCTGCCAGGTCAGTTCGAGCGCGATCTCCGCTGCATCCGTAGCCATGGACTGCGCTGCAGCGGCGTCGCGCCACTGGTTGCCATTGCGCGCATAGCCGATCGCGAAACCCAGCTTGTCGTCGCACCGGGGCGATCGCCCCCGGCTTGAACGATGCCGCCCCAGCATACAGACCGATCCGGTCGACGGACGGGTTGGCCGTGCCGAGACGTCCATAAGCCACCAGCGACTCGGTCAGCGCATGCTGCATCGAAAGGTACGCACCGTATTCGCGTTCGGTATCTTGCGGCCAGTGATGCGCGGTCGCTCCCGGGTGTAACCCCACACGCCGGCCTTCGAGAATGCCCGTCCGTATTGGCTGCTCGTATTCGAGCGCCAGCATCGGGCCGCCTCCGAACACGGTGCTGGAGTCATCCGCTCCGCTTCGACGTCCAGTATCGCGGCGCGCAACGACGCCGCATTACCCGGGCGTTGCCAAAACGCACGCCGAATGCCGTTTGCGGGAAAATAGACGGGCCCGCTGCACCCGACTGCGAAAGCTCCAGGCACCCAGGCCCTGCGAACTCGACAGGAGCAGTCCCGCAGGTTCAATCGCATCGAACTCGCTGTTCAGGTCGTACTTGCCAGTCGCAGCGACCAGCCATCGGCGGCTGCAACGTCCACCCAGAGCTCCAGCAGGCGGATACCAGGGTCCGCGTCGATATTGCTGGCCGTCTGCAGATCCCCGATGAGCTCTTCGGACAGGCCGCCGCCGTAGGTGTTCTGCAGCACGGCGTGCACCTGAGCGTCGTGGCGACCGAACAGCTTGAACGATGAATCCAGAGATATGTCGAGCGCGCCTAGATGACGGGTGTCCTGCTGCAACCCGCCCTGGGCGACCGCGAGAGAATCGCCGGTCCAGGTGAGACCGAAGTCTGCCGCCCGCGCACTCGCCGCCGCGAGGAACGTGCCAAACCTGCCAATAAAAACACACACCTGGCGCAGCCGGACATCGTCTGCTGCTACCAGGCGTCGGTGTATTCGCATGCTCGCCCAACGTTCAGCCTTGGCCAGCGCCGCACCGAACAAGGCGATGCCAAACGGCGTGTTCTGCATGTGTCGTCTCCGGGAGGGTCTGGTCGTGTATTGGAACGCCGGCTTACCGCGAACCCAGAATAATCGGCGCAATCGCGAGTGGTTGCCGTTTGCAGTTGCTGCAGCAGGATTTATTGCGCAACGGGACCGGCAAACAGCAGCAAATGTCAGTGCCATCGTCTCCGGTCGGCGGAGACCAGCGAGGCCGTTGGCCTCAGACCGGGCACGAGCGTGCCATGCACGGCAAACTGTGCCGTTTCGAGGTGAGGATCCGCGTCAGCCGCGACCGCGCAACCACAACACGGCACGTTGTTCGTTCAGCGAGCCGCTGCAACCTTGCGTCGGGAGAATCAGTCCGGGGGATCATGCCATCAGCAGTACAGCACCTGCGGCAGCGTACGGCGCGGCCGAAGCCGAGCACCAGGGCCCGCGTGACCGCAACACCGCGCTCGCGCATCGCGTCATCGACGTCATGCGCGGCTTCGTTATCGTTCTCATGCTCGTCGATCACGTGCGCGAAACGATATACCTGCACATGCAGGTCAGCGACCCTGTAGACGCGCCGCTATCGCGCCGGCGCTTTTCTTCACCCGCATGACGGCGCACCTGTGCGCGCCGACCTTCGTGTTCCTCACCGGGCTGGGCGCATGGCTGTCGCCAGTCCACCGGCGGCGCGACCGCGGTCGGCGCGCGGCTTCCTGCTGAAGCGCGGGTTGCTGCTGTGATGCTGGAGATCACGCTGGTCAACTTCGCGTGGAATGGCGACATGCCGCCAAGACGCTATACCTGCAGGTCATCTGGGCGATCGGCCTCAGCATGATCGTGCTGGCCTGGTGGCGCCGGTTGCCGCGATGGCTGGCTGGCCGCGGTGGGATTCGTCATCGTCGGCCACGCCTGCTCACCCCGATCGCGTTCCAGCCCGGCAACCACTGGTTCAGCATGTGGACCATCCTGCACGATCGCGCGTTCCTCGTCGCCGATGGGGCGCTGGAAATCAAGATCACCTATCCGGTGCTGCCCTGGATCGGCGTGATCCTGCTCGGTACGCGGCCGGCCCGCTGTACTCCGCGCCGTCGATTGCGAGTGGCGCCGCACGCGCTGCTGAATCGGCCTCGGCTGGCCTGTTTCGCGATGCTGCTGCTACTGCGAGGCTTCAACATCTACGGTGAGACACTGCCATGGGTCCAGCGGCATGGACGGCCATGCACACCGTCATGTACTGGTTCCTCAATTTCACCAAATACCCACCGTCCGCTCGATTTCCTGCTGCTGACGCTGGGCACTGCCTTGCTGTTGCTGCGCCGCCTTCGACATACGCGGACGAACGCACTGACTCGGGTCTGGCGACCTTCGGTAGTGCGCCTATGTTCTTCTACCTGCTGCACCTGTACGTGCTGCTGGTGCTCCAGAGCCTCGCGGTCGACGCTGGTGGGCGCCAACCATGGCGACCGGTGCGGAGTGGACACATCTACTGGATCTGGATCGGAGCGGTGCTGCTGACCTCAGCACTTTATCTTCCAGCCCCAGTACGTTGGCGCCCTTGCGACCGCCACGTCGAACAGGGCATGGTCAGTGTCGCGTCGCCGGTCCTGCGCCGGCTGCCGCGCCGAGCTTGCCGAAGCGCTGCGCTCGCGCAGCGGCTGGTCACGCCGCTGAAGCCGTTTCGGATACCGTCAGCTCGGCGGGTCAGGGCGACATCGATGCGACGAAGAGAGCCTGAGCCGGCGATGTCGGTCAGCCTGCGGCAGGCGTCGCGGTGGCCGTTTTCGTGGTAGTACCGGCTACGGACTGCCGAGCAGCAGCATGGCCAGCGACTGATCGACGCGGATCATCGGCGATGCTGGTGATCGCCGCGCTGCGGCTCAGGCGGCGACCAGGCGGGTACGGCCTTGTATGAGCAGTGCGGCTTCGTAGCGGTCGATCGGGTCTCCCAGTGCCAGGGCGTGGTGCGCACGGTTCCAGTCCCCATGCCGGACGACGTGACCCTGCGCGAGTTGAT
>CAWBAG010000004.1:0-46597 GCA_963786705.1 uncultured Gammaproteobacteria bacterium | reverse complement strand
ACGACCCCGAAACTGCAGTCGAAGTTCTGGGTCAGGTACGCGATGCCAGGCGTCGGCAGCGGCCCGATCAGGCTCACGTCGACGCCGGCGGCCACGAAGCCCGCCTCGAGGGCGGCCTCGAACATGTAGCCGGAAAGCCGTGTGTCCTTGCCGACGAGCGCGCTGCCCCCGTCCGGCGCGAGTACGCGTGCCGCGGCGCTCGCGAGGCGCAGGGCGAATTCGACGGTCATGGGGTGCTCGCCGACGTGCCCGCGCACGCCGTCGGTTCCGAAGTATTTCCTGGGCATCGTCGTCTGCTCCGATTCGTTCTTCCGAGGACCGGCCATGGGGCCTGCGCCCGAATTCGTCAGATCGCGTGCGCGATCCTGACTGCGTCGACGGTTGCCGCCACGTCGTGCGCGCGGATGATCGCGGCGCCCCGCTCCACGCACATGGCTGCGAGCGCCACGCTGCCCGCGAGCCGTTCACCGGCGGGCCGGCCCGTGATCATACCTATGAGCGACTTGCGCGAGACGCCCACGAGCAATGCTCCCCCGAGCGTCGTGAAGGTGCGCAGGTTCCGCAGCAATTCGAGGTTGTGCTCGGGTCGCTTGCCGAAACCAATGCCGGGATCGACGCAGATCGCGTCGGGCGCCACGCCCGCCGCCAGGCACGCGGCGACCCGGTGGGCGCAGAAATTCGCGGACTTCGCCGACTACGTCCGAATACCGCGGAGAGTCCTGCATCGAGCGGGGCTCGCCCTGCATGTGCATCAGGCACACCGCGGCCCCTGCGGCGGCGGCCGTTGCGAGCGCACCGGGCAATTGGAGGGCGCGCACGTCGTTGATCAGGTGCGCGCCGGCGTCGAGTGCCGCACGCATGACCTCCGGCTTGCTGGTATCCACCGAGACGATGGCGTCGGAGCGCGCCACCAGCGCCTGGATCACCGGCAGGACCCGGTCCAGTTCCTCCTCGACGCCGACCGCCGCCGCACCGGGCCGGGTGGACTCGCCGCCCACGTCCAGGATGGACGCCCCCTCCTCGCGCATGCGCAGGCCCGCATCAATGGCGGCTGCGCGGGCAAAATGCCGGCCGCCGTCGGAAAACGAGTCGGGTGTGACGTTCAGCACGCCCATCACGGCCGGTACGGCGAGGTCGAGAGTCCTGTTGCGGCAGCGAAGTTTCATGTCGTTCGGCGGCAGCGTCGACTCGCCCCATGACAAAACGCCCGGCCGGGGCCGGGCGCTCGTAGTCATGGGCGACGGCACATCAGGTCAGTGCTGCGGCGCCGGCGCGCCCGACGGCGCATCGCCTTCGCCGCCGCGACGCTCGCGCGGCTTCGCGCCGCCGGTCGGGCCGACGTCGCGATCTTCCCAGTCCGCCGGCGGCTTCGGTTCGCGACCCTGCATGATGTCGCGCGATCTGCGTGCTCGTCGATGGTCTCGTACTTGATCAGCGCATCGGCCATCTTGTGCAGCTTGTCCACGTCGCGCTCGAGGATCTCGCGCGCGCGCTGGTAGTTGCCGTCGATCACGCGGCGCACTTCCTCGTCGATCGCGTCGCGAGTCTTCTCGCCCACCTGCTTGTGCTGCGTGACGGAGCGGCCGAGGAACACCTCGCCGTCTTCCTCGGTGTACGTCAGCGGGCCGAGACGATCCGACAGGCCCCACTTGGTGACCATGTTGCGGGCGATCTCGGTCGCGCGCTCGATGTCGTTCGACGCGCCGGTCGTGACGTAATCGCGGCCGAAGATCATCTCCTCGGCAACGCGCCCGCCGAACAACGTCGCGATGCGGCTCTCGAGCCGTCGCTTGCTCGTGCTGTAGCGGTCGGCTTCCGGCAGGAACATCGTGACGCCGAGCGCGCGGCCGCGCGGGATGATCGTCACCTTGTAGACCGGGTCGTGGTCCGGGACGTTCAGCCCGACGATCGCGTGACCGGCCTCGTGGTAGGCCGTGAGCTTCTTCTCGTTGTCGTCCATGACCATCGAGCGGCGCTCGGCGCCCATCATGATCTTGTCTTTGGCGCGATCGAACTCGTCCATCGTGACGGTGCGCCGGTTGGCGCGCGCCGCGAAGCAGCGCCGCCTCGTTCACGAGGTTCGCGAGATCGGCGCCGGAGAAGCCGGGCGTGCCGCGCGCGATGATCGACGGACTGCACGTCCTGCCGTCGAGCGGCAGCTTGCGCATGTGCACCTTGAGGATCTGCTCGCGGCCGCGCACGTCGGGCAACGGCACGACGACCTGGCGGTCGAAGCGGCCCGGCCGCAGCAGCGCGGGATCGAGCACGTCGGGCCGGTTGGTCGCGGCGATGACGATCACGCCCTCGTTGCCTTCGAAGCCGTCCATCTCGACGAGCAGCTGGTTCAAGGTCTGCTCGCGCTCGTCGTGACCGCCGCCGAGGCCCGCGCCGCGATGCCGGCCGACCGCATCGATCTCGTCGATGAAGATGATGCAGGGAGCGTGCTTCTTCGCCTGGTCGAACATGTCGCGCACGCGCGAGGCGCCGACGCCGACGAACATCTCGACGAAATCGGAGCCGGAGATCGTGAAGAACGGAACCTTGGCCTCGCCTGCGATCGCCTTCGCGAGCAGCGTCTTGCCGGTGCCGGGCGAGCCGACCATCAGCACGCCGCGCGGGATCTTGCCGCCGAGCTTCTGGAACTTGGCCGGGTCCTTGAGGAAGTCGACGATCTCGCCGACCTCTTCCTTGGCTTCGTCGACGCCCGCGACGTCGGCGAACGTGACGGTGACCTGGTCCTCGTTCAGCAGCCGCGCCCGGCTCTTGCCGAACGACATCGCGCCGCGCCCGCCGGCGCCGCCCTGCATCTGGCGCATGAAGTACACCCAGACGCCGATCAGCAGCAGGATCGGGAACGACGAAATGAAGAGCTGCATCAGGAACGACTGCCGCTCCGGAGGCGCCGCGCTGAACGTCACGCCGCTCTGCTGCAACGTGCCGATCAGGGCCGAATTGTCCGTCTCGGGGTTGTAGACGACGAACTGCTCGCCGCCGGAACGCACGCCGGTGATCTTGTCGCCGGAGAACGTGACCTGCCCGACGCTGCCGTCCTTGACGTGCGTCAGGAACGTCGAATACGGCATTTCCTGCACGGTCTGGCCGCGCGAGCTGAAATTGCTGACGACCGTCGCGAGCACGACGGCGATGACGATCCACAGGACGACATTCTTGGCCAAATCGTTCAATGCCCTGACCTCGAAGGAGCTGGTGTCGCCGTCCACGTGATGACGCGCGATGCCGGCTGAAATGACACTACACCAATCGATACCCGCGTGCCAGAACGTAGACCTCCGCGCTGCGCGGCCGGGAGGCCTTCGGCTTGCGCAACTTCACGGATTCAAAACTCCCGCGCAGTTGCCTGATCAGGGGCTGGAAGCCGCGTCCCTGAAAGACCTTCACGAGGAAATCGCCCCCCGGTCGCAGAGCTCCGACCGGCAAAGTCCACTGCGAGTTCCACGAGTTGCATGGAGCGGTCGTGGTCCACATCCGCCACGCCCATCATGTTGGGGGCCATGTCGGACATTACAAGATCGACCTCGCCCGGGCCGACCAGGCGCCTGCAGCTGCTCCAGGACCGACTCGTCGTTGAAGTCCCCCTGCAGGAATTCCACACCCGGAATCGCCGGCATCTCGAGGATGTCGATCGCGATGATCCGCCCGCGCCCTCGAGCAGGCGGGCGGCGAACTGGCTCCAGCCGCCCGGCGCCGCACCGAGGTCGAGCACGGTCATCCCGGGGCGCAGCAACCGGTCGCCGCGCTGGATTTCCTCGAGCTTGAACGCGGCGCGCGAACGCCAGCCCTCCTCGTGCGCGCGTTTCACATAAGGGTCGGCCGCGTGTTCGGCCAGCCAGCGCGCGGAACTCTTGGATCGTTTGGCCATGGGTCGCGGCAAAGGGTAAAAATGGAGAAACGCGTGAATGCGGATGATACTTGGCGCCGCTCATGCGGCCCGGACCGCGGGGCCGCTGCCATGCTCATCCTCACAGCGACGAATACCGGCCCGAACTCATGCCCCTGACCGACGCCCAACGCAAATATCTGCGCCGACTCGGCCACGACCGCAACCCGGTCGTGCTGATCGGCAACGCGGGGCTCGGCCCGAACCTGATCGCCGAGATGGACCGCGCGCTGAACGATCACGAGCTGGTCAAGGTGCGGGCACGTGTGGGCGACCGCGACGCGCGTGACGAAATGCTGGCCGAGCTGGCAACCGCCACCCGGTCCGAAGTCGTGCAGCGCATCGGCCACGTGGCGTTGTACTACCGGCGGCAGCCGGAAAAGCCCGGCATTCTCCTGCCGGACTGAGCCGGCCTCACTCGTAGCGCACCGCCACGATCTCGAAGGTCCTGAGGCCTCCTGGCACGGCGACATCCACCTCGTCGCCCTCGGACTTGCCGACCAGTGCGCGGGCAATGGGCGACGTGATCGAGATCAGTCCGAGCCGCACGTCCGCCTCCTGCTCGCCCACGATCTGGAACACGACTTCAGCGCCGGCTTCGTCTTCGAGATGGACGGTCGCGCCGAAGACTACCTTGTCGGACTGGGGCATGTGCGAGACGTCGATGATCTGGCAGTGCGACAACTCGTGCTCGAGCAGGTTGATTCGCCCCTCGCAGAACGCCTGCTGCTCCCGCGCGGCGTGATACTCGGCGTTCTCGCTCAGGTCGCCATGGGCCCGGGCTTCGGCAATCGCCTGGATGATGCGCGGCCGTTCGACACCCTTGAGCCGCTTCAGCTCGATCCTGAGCCGCTCTGCGCCCTTTGCAGTCAAAGGCTTACGGTTCATACCGAAACTTCCTTGTGAAGATCCTGCAGGCGGTTCACCTCGACTTCCTGGAGGTGATCGATGGCTTCGCAAGTGGCCAGTGCACCGGAGATGGTCGTGTAGTACGTGACCTTGCGTGCCACGGCCTCGCGCCGGATCGAGCGCGACTCGCGAATGGCCTGCTTGCCCTCGGTCGTGTTCACGATCAGGCTGATTTCGTCGTTCTTGATCATGTCCACGATGTGCGGGCGGCCCTCGCGCACCTTGTTTGCCCGGCCGACAGGCGACGCCCGCCGCTTCGAGGACGTCCGCCGTGCCGTGGGTCGCAACGATCTCGAAACCCTGCGTGACCAATCGCTTGCCGAGCTCGACCGCACCAGGCTTGTCGCGGTCGCGCACGCTGATGAGACAGATCCCGCGCGTCGGCAGCGTCACGCCCGAGGCCGCCTGGGCCTTCGCGTAGGCTTCGCCGAAGCTGCGCCCGGTGCCCATGACCTCGCCGGTCGACTTCATTTCCGGGCCGAGGATCGGGTCGGCGTCCGGGAACTTGCCGAACGGGAACACCGCCTCCTTGACGGAGAAGTACTTCGGCACGCGCTCGCGCTTGAGGTCGAGTTCGTTGAGCGTGCGCCCCGTCATGACCCGCGCGCCCGCCTTCGCCATCGCTACGCCCGTCGCCTTCGACACGAACGGCACCGTACGCGAGGCGCGCGGATTCACCTCGAGCACGTAGATGATCCCGTTCTGGATCGCGAACTGCACATTCATGAGGCCGATCACGTTGAGCGCCAGCGCCAGGCGCTTGGTCTGCTCCTTGATGCTGGCTTGCAGCTGCGGGCTCAGGCTGCTGGGCGGCAGCGAGCAGCCCGAGTCGCCGGAGTGCACGCCTGCCTGCTCGATGTGCTCCATGATGCCGCCGATGTAGACGTCCTTGCCGTCGCAGATCGCGTCGACGTCCACTTCGATCGCCAGGTCGAGGAAGCGATCGAGCAGCACCGGGCTGTCGTTGGAGACCTGCACCGCGTGCGTCATGTAGGCGCGGAGGTCGTCCTCGGTGAACACGACTTCCATGGCACGGCCGCCGAGCACGTAACTCGGCCGGACGACGAGCGGGAAACCCACCTCTGCCGCCAGGCGGCAGGCCTCGTCCTCGGTGCGTGCGGTGCGATTCGGCGGCTGCTTCAGCTGCAGGCGCTCGACCAGTTGCTGGAAGCGCTCGCGGTCCTCGGCCACGTCGATCGAATCGGGGCTGGTGCCGATGATCGGCACGCCGGCATCGCCGAGTGCCTTCGCGAGCTTGAGCGGCGTCTGGCCACCGTACTGCACGATCACGCCGAACGGCTTCTCGACGTGCATGATCTCCATGACGTCCTCGAACGTGAGCGGCTCGAAGTACAACCGGTCGGAGGTGTCGTAGTCGGTCGACACCGTCTCCGGGTTGCAGTTGATCATGATGGTCTCGAACCCGTCCTCGCGCAGCGCGAGCGCTGCATGCACGCAGCAGTAGTCGAACTCGATGCCCTGGCCGATGCGATTCGGGCCGCCGCCCAGGATCACGATCTTGCGGTTGCGCGTCGGCGCCGCCTCGCACTCTTCCTCGTACGTCGAGTACAGGTAAGCGGTCGACGTGGCGAACTCTGCGGCGCAGGTATCGACGCGCTTGTAGACGGGCCGCACGCCGAGCGCGTGGCGCCGGTCGCGCACGGCGGCCTCGGTCGCGCCGACGAGTTTCGCGAGCCGGCTGTCGGCGAAACCCTTGCGCTTCAGGGCCCGCATGCGCGGCCCCGTCAGGCCATCCGCACCGTGGCGCGCCACGGCCTGCTCCTCGGCCACGAGGTCCTCGATCTGCGCCAGGAACCAGGGATCGATGCGCGAGGCGCGGTGCACTTCGGCGAGCAGCATGCCGGCGCGGAAGGCGTCGGCGACGTAGCGCAGGCGGTCCGGGCCCGGCATGCGCAATTCCTCGAGCAACGCATTGCGCGCGTCGTCGTCCGGCAGCGGCAGCGCAATGACCGGCGTGAGGCCGTCGATGCCGGTCTCGAGGCCGCGCAGGGCTTTCTGCAGCGATTCCTGGAACGTGCGGCCGATCGCCATGACCTCGCCCACGGACTTCATCTGCGTGGTGAGGCGCGTGTTCGCGCCCGGGAACTTCTCGAACGTGAAGCGCGGAATCTTCGTGACGACGTAGTCGATCGTCGGCTCGAACGACGCCGGCGTCGCCCCGCCGGTGATCTCGTTGCGCAGCTCGTCGAGCGTGTAGCCGATCGCGAGCTTCGCGGCGACCTTGGCGATCGGAAAGCCCGTCGCCTTCGACGCGAGCGCCGACGAGCGCGACACGCGCGGGTTCATCTCGATCACGAGCAGGCGCCCGTCGGTCGGGCTGATCGCGAACTGCACGTTCGAGCCGCCGGTCTCGACGCCGATCTTGCGCAGCACCGCGATCGAGGCGTCGCGCATCCGCTGGTATTCCTTGTCGGTCAGCGTCTGCGCCGGCGCGACCGTGATCGAGTCGCCCGTGTGCACGCCCATCGGGTCGAGGTTCTCGATCGAGCAGATGATGATGCAGTTGTCCGTGCGGTCGCGGACCACCTCCATCTCGAATTCTTTCCAGCCGATCACCGACTCCTTCCAGCAGCACTTCGCTGGTGGGCGAGGCGTCGAGGCCGCGCGCGACGATCTGCTCGAACTCCTCGCGGTTGTAGGCGATGCCGCCGCCGCTGCCGCCGAGCGTGAACGACGGCCGGATGACGGTCGGAAAGCCGATCTCCGCCTGGATCGCGAGCGCCTCTTCCATGCTGTGGGCGATGCGCGAGCGCGGGGCACTCGAGCCCGATGTCGCGCATCGCGTTGCGGAACAGCTCGCGGTCCTCGGCCATGTCGATGGCTTCGCGCGAGGCGGCGATCAGCTCGACGTTGAACTTCTCGAGCACGCCCTCGCGCACGAGGTCGAGCGCGCAGTTGAGCGCCGTCTGGCCGCCCATCGTCGGCAGCAGCGCGCTCGGCCGCTCCTTCTCGATGATGCGTGCGACCGTCCGCCAGTTGATCGGCTCGATGTAGATCGCGTCGGCCATCTCCGGATCGGTCATGATCGTCGCGGGATTCGAGTTCACCAGGATGACCCGGTACCCCTCCTCGCGCAGCGCCTTGCAGGCCTGCGCGCCCGAGTAGTCGAACTCGCAGGCCTGCCCGATCACGATCGGGCCGGCGCCGATGATCAGGATGCTGTCGAGGTCTGTGCGCTTCGGCATTGAGTCTCAGGCTCCTGTTGCTGCGGCGGCGAACGGCGACGCGGCGGCGTCAGACCGTCTTGCGCATGGGCGCGGCCGCACTCTTGCGCAGCATGGATTCGACGAAGTGCGAGAACAGCGGCGTCAAGTCGTGCGGACCGGGGCTCGCTTCCGGGTGGCCCTGGAAGCTGAACGCCGGACGATCGACGCGGTCGATGCCCTGCAGCGAGCCGTCGAACAACGACCGGTGCGTCGGCTTGCACGTTGGCGGGCAGCGTCGCCTTCGTCCACCGCGAAGCCGTGGTTCTGGCTCGTGATCATGACGCGGCCGGATGTCGATCTCGACCACCGGGTGATTCGCGCCGTGGTGGCCGAACTTCATCTTGACCGTGCGTCCGCGCCGCTCGCGAGGCCGAGCAACTGGTGACCGAGGCAGATGCCGAAGATCGGCACGCCGCTGGTCGAGGAACGTGCGGATCGCCTCGATCGCGTACGTCGCACGGCTCCGGGTCGCCCGGGCCGTTCGAGAGGAAGACGCCGTCGGGCCGCAGCGCCAGCACGTCGTCGGCCGGTGTCTGTGCCGGCACGACGGTCATGCGGCAGTCGTGATCGGCGAGCAGCCGCAGGATGTTGCGCTTGATGCCGAAGTCGTAGGCGACGACGTGCAGGCGCTGCCCTGCGCGCCGCCGCGGCCGCCTGCTCGAGGCCCAGATGCGTGCCCTCGTTCCACTGGTACGCGCGCTTGGTGGTGACGACCTTCGCGAGATCCATGCCCTTCAGGCCGGGAAATTGGCGCGCGGCCTCGATGGCCAGGTCGGGTCGGATGTCGCATCGCCGGTCACGATGCACCCGGCCTGCGCGCCCTTGTCGCGCAGGATGCGCGTGAGCTTGCGCGTGTCGATCTCGGCGATCGCCACGATGCCGCGCCGTCCAGGAACTCGGGCAGCGACTCCGTCGGCGCGCCAGTTGCGAGCTGAGCAGCGGCAGATCGCGGATGACGAGGCCGCCGCGTAGATCGGTTCGATTCGAGGTCGTCCGGATTGGTGCCGGTGTTGCCGATGTGCGGATACGTGAGCGTGACGATCTGGCGGCAGTAGGACGGGTCGGTCAGGATCTCCTGATAACCGGTCATCGCGGTGTTGAAAACCACCTCGCCGGTCGTCGTGCCGGCGGCGCCGATCGAAATGCCGCGGAACACGGTGCCGTCCTCGAGAGCCAGACAGCGGGTGTCGTCACGCGGTACCTCCGGCATGCGCAGCGCATGCTGCAGAATCGGGCGGCGTTTGCGGACGACGCGCCGTGCGGTTGAGCCATCGGTGCTCACTCCGGCGACGCTCGTTGTCTCACGGGCTAACGTCGACGATTCTACGACGAGCGCTCCGCGCGGTGCCACAAGGCCGGGACCAGCGGGTCACAGGCCGAGCACGTCCTGCATCGAGTAGAGGCCGGCGGGCGGCCGCGACCCAGCGCGCCGCGCGCAGCGCGCCGCGCGCGAAGCCGGACCGGTCCTGGGCATGGTGCGTCAGCTCGCAGCTGCTCGCCGGCGCCGGCGAACACGCACGCGGTGCTCGCCGACGATGTCGCCGCCGCGGACGACGCTGAAGCCGATGCGTCCCCGCCCGCGGACCGCCGGTCGCGCCGTGCCGCGCGTAATCGGCCGACCGCTCGAGGTCCGCGCTGCGGCCCGCGCGACGGCCCGGCCGAGCGCCGAGCGCGGTGCCCGACGGCGCGTCGACCTTGTTGCGGTGATGCGCCTCGAAGATCTCGACGTCGTACTGCTCGCCGAGGGCTCGAGCCGCGAGTTCCGCCGAGCCGGAACAGCAGCGTTCACGCCGAGGCTCATGTTGCGGAGCGAGCACGATCGGCAGCGATCGCGCCGGCTGCTCGAGCTCGGCGCGTTGCGCCGGCGTCGAGGCCGGTCGTACCGATCACCAGCGCGCAGCCACGCTCGACGCAGGCCTGCGCGTGGCGTCACGGAAGCAGCGGCCAGCGTGAAGTCGATGGCGACCTGCGCGTCGGCCAGGGCGCGCTGCCGGGCGATCGGTGATCGCGACCGCCAGCGGTGCGACGCCGGCCAGTACGCCGGCATCCTGGCCGACCGCCGCGTCGCCGGGCGCCGCAAGTGCGCCGCTCAGGCGCAGCCCGCCGGCATCGCCGGCGATCAGCGGGATGATGCTGCGGCCCATGCGCCCGGAGGCGCCGAGCATGGCGATATTGAGCGCGCGCGATCCGGCGAGCCGCACGGTATCGCTCACTCGCCCAGGCTCGTGAAGAAGCGCTTCACGCCGTCGAGCCAGGACTCCTCGCGCGGGTGATGCCGCTTCATCGTCCGAACGCAGCGCCTCGTCGAACTCCCGAGCAGTTCCTTCTGCTCGCGCGTCAGGTTCACCGGCGTCTCGACGACGACGCGGCAGAACAGATCGCCGGTCTGGCCGCCGCGCACCGGCTTGACGCCCTTGCTCGCGCAGCCGGAACACGCGCCCGGACTGCGTCTCGGCCGGCATCTTGAGCGCGACGTCGCCGTCGAGCGTCGGCACCTCGACCGACGCCGCCGAGCGCCGCCGTCGCGAAGCTGACCGGCACCTCGCAGGACAGGTGCGCGCCGTCGCGCTCGAAGATCGCGTGCTCGCGGACCCGCACTTCGACGTACAGATCGCCGGGCGGACCGCCGTTGCGCCCGGCCTCGCCTTCGCCCGCCAGCCGGATGCGATCGCCGTTGTCGACGCCGGCCGGCACCTTGACCGACAAGCGTCTTGTGCTTGCGCACGCGGCCCTGGCCGCGGCAGTTGCCGCAGGGGTTGCTGACGATCTGGCCGCGGCCCTGGCAGCGCGGGCAGGTCTGCTGCATCGTGAAGAAGCCCTGCTGCATGCGCACCTGGCCGGCGCCGTCGCAGGTCTCGCAGGTCGCCGGCTTCGTGCCTTTCGCCGCGCCCGTGCCGTTGCAGCGCCTCGCACTCGACCGAGCGTGGCGAAGTCGAGATTCGACCGTGTCGCCGAAGACGGCCTGCTCGAGGTCGAGCTCGAGCTCGTAGCGCAGATCGGCGCCGCGGAAGACCTGCGACGCGGCCGCGCCGCCCGCCGCCGAAGATGTCGCCGAACACGTCGCCGAAGATGTCGCCGAACGCATCGCGCGGATCCGCCGCCGCCGCCTGCGCGCCGAGGCCTCGACGCCCGCATGGCCGAACTGGTCGTAGGTCGCGCGCTTCTCGCGCGTCGGACAGGACCTCGTAGGCCTCCTTGGCCTCCTTGAACTTCTCCTCGGCCTCGTGGTCGTCCGGATTGCGGTCCGGATGGAGCTTCATCGCCAGGCGGCGATACGCCTTCTTGATGTCGGCCTCGGTCGCGGTGCGCGAGCACGTCGAGCACCTTGTAGTAGTCACGCTTCGCCATGCGGCTTCGGCTCGTTGCAGTGGTTCGGACGCAGAAACGCCGCGGGAGTCGAGTCCCGCGGCGATGAGGATCAGGCCGTCATGATAGCCACTCGCGTCATCGCGCGTGGGTCCCGGTTATCAGTTCTTGCGGTCCTTGTCCTTGCACTTCCTCGAACTCGGCATCGACGCACGTCGTCCTTGCCGCCGGCGGCGCGGCCGCCGCCGGCCGCGCCCGCCGGCCCGCGGCGCCTCCCTGCTGGCTCGCGTAGGCCTGCTGCGCGACCGCTGCCGAGGCCTCGGCGAGCGCCTTCGCCTTCTTCTCGATCATGTCCTTGTCGTCGCCCTTGAGTCGCTGCGCAGGTCCGAGACCGCGGATTCGATCTTGGCCGCGCTCGCGCCGCGGCAACCTTGTCGCCGAGGTCCTTGCAGCGACTTCTCGGTCGCGTGCACGAGCGCGTCGGCCTGGTTGCGCGTCTCGACGAGCTCGCGGAACTTCTTGTCCTCCTCCGCGTGCGCCTCGGCGTCGCCGACCATGCGCTTGATCTCGTCCTCGGTCAGGCCGCTCGAGGCCTTGATGACGATCTTCTGCTCCTTGCCCGTGGCCTTGTCCTTCGCCGACACGTTCAGGATGCCGTTCGCGTCGATGTCGAACGTGACCTCGACCTGCGGCATGCCGCGCGGCGCCGGCGGAATGTCCGCGAGATCGAAGCGGCCGAGCGACTTGTTGTCCGTCGCCCGGTCGCGCTCGCCCTGCAGCACGTGGATCGTCACGGCCGTCTGGTTGTCGTCGGCCGTCGAGAACATCTGCGTCGCCTTGGTCGGGATCGTCGTGTTCTTGTCGATGAGCTTGGTCATCACGCCGCCGAGCGTCTCGATGCCGAGCGACAGCGGCGTGACGTCGAGCAGCAGCACGTCCTTCACCTCGCCGGCGAGCACGCCGCGCCTGGATCGCCGCACCGACCGCGACGGCCTCGTCCGGGTTCACGTCCTTGCGCGGCTCCTTGCCGAAGAAGTCCTTCACGGACTTCTGCACCAGCGGCATGCGCGTCTGGCCGCCGACGAGGATCACGTCGGCGACGTCGGTCATCGTCGAGGCCCGCATCCTTGAGCGCGATCCGGCACGGCTCGATCGTCTTCTGCGACCAGGTCCTCGACCAGCGACTCGAGCTTGGCGCGCGTCAGCTTGATGTTCAGGTGCTTCGGCCCGCTGGCATCGGCCGTGATGTACGGCAGGTTGACCTCGGTCTGCTGGCTCGACGACAGCTCGATCTTGGCCTTCTCGGCCGCTTCCTTGAGGCGCTGCATCGCGAGCGGATCGCGGCGCATGTCGACGCCGCTCTCCTTCTGGAACTCGTCCGCCAGGTAATCGATGATCGCGCTTGTCGAAGTCCTCGCCGCCGAGGAACGTGTCGCCGTTGGTCGCGAGCACCTCGAACTGACGCTCGCCGTCGACCTCGGCGATCTCGATGATCGAGATGTCGAACGTGCCGCCGCCGAGGTCGTACACCGCGATCTTGCGGTCGCCGCGCTTCTTGTCGAGGCCGTAGGCGAGCGCCGCCGCCGTCGGCTCGTTGATGATGCGCTTGACCGTCGAGGCCCGCGATGCGGCCGGCGTCCTTGGTCGCCTGGCGCTGCGAGTCGTTGAAGTAGGCGGGCACCGTGATCACGGCCTCGGTGACCGTCTCGCCGAGGTAGTCCTCGGCCGTCTTCTTCATCTTCATGAGCACGCGCGCCGAGATCTCCGGCGGCGCCATCTTCTTGCCGCTGCACCTCGACCCAGGCGTCGCCGTTGTCGGCCTTGACGATCTTGTACGGCACCATGCCGACGTCCTTCTGCACGACGTCGTCGTCGAACTTGCGGCCGATCAGGCGCTTGACCGCGAACAGCGTGTTGTGCGGGTTGGTGACGGCCTGGCGCTTGGCCGACTGGCCGACCAGCACCTCGTCGTCCTTCGTGAAGGCGACGATCGACGGCGTCGTGCGATCGCCCTCGCTGTTCTCGATCACGCGCGGCTTGCCGCCTTCCATGATCGGCGACGCAGGAATTGGTCGTGCCGAGGTCGATGCCGATGACTCTTGCCATGGGTTGAAGCTCCAGGGGAATCGGTGGTAATGCGATGCGGCCTAGCGTGGGGCCGGGTGGCGGCGATTCAAGGCCAATCCGCGGCGCTCGCGGTCACGGGGCCGGGTCGGGTGCCCGGGCGACGATGACCCGGGCCGGCCGCAGCAGCCGGCCGTTCAGCCTGATAGCCCTTCTGGACCACGGCCAGCACGGTGCCCGGCGGGCTGGTCCGCGGTCGGCTGGGTGACCATCGCCTCGTGGAGTTCCGGGTTGAACGGCTGGCCCTGCGGGTCGATGAGCTCGATGCCGGCCTTCTCGAAGGCCTGTCGATGAGCCGCAGGCGTCGCCGCCTGCCCTCCACGAGCGAGCCGGCGTCGGCGGCCGAGCCGCTTGCGGCGATCCCGAGTTCCAGGCTGTCGCGCACGTCGAGCAGGTCGGCGGCGAAGCGTTCGACCGCGAAAGCGGCTGCGCCGCTTCGACGTCGCGCTGCGCGCGCTTGCGAACGTTGTCGATCTCGGCGACGGCGCGCAGCTGCGCGTCCCGGGCGTCCTTGAGCTGGTCCTGGGCCGCCGCCAGCTCCGCGGCGAGGCGCGTGACCTCGTCAGGCGGCGGGGATTCGCCTGCAGAGTCTGCGGGCGTCTCGTTCGCGCGCGCGACGGGCTCGTAGTCGGGGTTGCTGCTCATCTCACCTGCCTGAATATGGGTTGCGTGCGGACCCCGGCGTGCCCGCTGGGGACACCGGTCCGAATCCTGACGGCTGTATCGGGGCTAGCGGCGGGAATTCAAGGCGGAGCCGAGCAGGCGCGCCGTCACGTCGACGATCGGGATCACCCGCTCGTAGGCCATCCGGGTCGGGCCGATGACGCCGAGCACCCCGACCGTCTCGTTGTCGAGCGTGTAGGGGGCCGTCACGAGGCTGCAGTCGTCGAGGATCTGGTAGCCCGACTCCTGGCCGATGAAGATCTGCACGCCCTCGGCGCGCAGGCTCTGGTCGAGCAGGTGCAGGATGTCGCGCTTGGCCGTGAATGCCTCGAACAGCCGCCGCAGCTTGTCGACGTTCGACAGCTCGGCGAACTCCATCAGGTTGGTCTCGCCGGCGATCACGTACTCGGGCTCTTCCGGGCAGTCGCCCGTCCGCCGACCATCTGCTGCGCGACCTTGATGGCGTCCAGCATCAGCTGGTTCAGCGTGCTCGCCGGTCTGCGTGAGTTCGCTCACGATGTCGGACGCGGACCTGGCGCAGCTCCTTGCCGCGAACTGCTGGTTCAGGAAGTTGGCGGCGCGCCGCAGCTCGTCGGCCGAGTAGTAACGCTCGAGCTGCACGATGCGGTTCTGCACGTCGCGGCCGTTGACGACCATGACCGCGAGCACCCGGTTGTCGGACAGCGGCAGGAACTCGATCTGGCTCAGCGACTGGTGCGGCTGGCGCGGCATCGTGACGACGCCGGCCAGGTGGGTGAGCGACGAGAGCACCTGCGAGGCGACGGCCACGAGCGCCTTCGGATCCCGGTCCTCCTCCTGCTCGAGCCGCCGGTTCAGTTCGGCGATGACCTCGCCGAGGCTGGCCGGCTGGCGCTGCCGCAGCAGCGTGTCGACGAAGAACCGATAGCCCTTGTCGGTGGGCACGCGGCCCGCGACGTGTGCGGCGAGGTGACGAACCCGTACTCCTCGAGGTCCGCCATGACGTTGCGGACCGTGGCCGCGCTCAGGTTCAGCCCCGAATCGCGCGACAGCGTCCGCGAGCCGACCGGCTGGCCGTCGCGGATGTAGCTCTCGACCAGCACCTTGCAGCAGGTGCTGCGCGCGGTCGTTCAATGAATCGTCTTGAAGTTCTGCCATAGTCCGGTTCAAGCCGCCGTGCCGGCGGGAGTTTTGCGGTCCCGCGTCGAGACCCTAGCGTGTACTTTTCCGGCCGGTCAAGCAACGCATACTGCAACGTCTCAACGAGGAATCGCACTGGCCGTTCGTCGCGGCCGCGTGCTAAAAGGCAGCCCATTCATGAGCACCAGCGTAGCCGCCCGCACGTGTGTCGCCCTGGCCGGGCGTGCGGGTGACCCGCGCGTCGGCGAAGCCATGCGCATGCTGGCGGAATACCTGCTCGCCAACGGCCACACGCTGCGCGTCGCCGCCGACGATGACCTGCAATTGTCAGGCCCCGGCATTGCGCGTGTCGTCGAGGCTGAGCTCGCGCTCGACGCCGACCTGCTCGTGGCCGTCGGCGGCGACGGCACGATGCTGCACGCCGCGCGCATGGCAGCGATGGTCGACGTGCCCGTGCTCGGCATCAACCGGGGCCGCCTGGGCTTCCTGGCCGACGTCAATCGCGAGCGCATGTTCGAGAGCGTCGCCGACGCCCTGGGCGGCCGCTGCCTGGCCGAACGCCGGATGCTGCTGGCCGCCCGGCTGCTGGGCGGCAGCGCGGCGCTGTCCGCCCTCGCGCTCAACGACGTGGTCGTCGCCAAGCGCGAGACCGGCCGCATGGTGGACCTGCGCACCTGGGTCAACGGCGACTACGTCAACACGCACACGGGCGACGGCTTCATCGTCGCCACTTCCACGGGTTCGACGGCCTATGCGCTCTCGTGCGGCGGGCCGATCATGCACCCGAGCCTCGACGCCGTGGTGCTCGTACCGATCTGCCCGCACACGCTCTCGGACCGGCCGATCGTCGTGCCGGCGGGCAGCGTGGTCGAGCTCGAACTCGCGGACCGGTTCGAGTCGCGCGCCCAGGTCGTCTGCGACGGCATCGTGCTGGCGGACCTCGAGCCCGGCATGCGCTTGCGGATCGAGCGCGCCAAGGTCAGCGCCACGCTGCTGCACCCGCCGGGGCACGACTACTACCGCATCCTGCGCTCGAAGCTGCACTGGGGCCGCGGCACGCGCGACGGCCAGCCGCCAGGCGCCTGAGCCCGCCGCGCCCCGGCACCATGCTGACCCACCTGCAGATCCGCGATTTCGCGATCGTCGAGTCGGTCGAGGTCGAATTCGGGCGCGGCTTCACCGTGCTCACCGGCGAAACGGGCGCCGGCAAGTCGATACTCGTGGATGCGTTGCTGCTTGCCGTCGGCGGTCGCGCCGACAGCGCCGCCGTGCGCCACGGCGCCGAACGTGCCGAGGTGAGCGCCACGTTTGCGCTCGCGCGGCAATCGCCGGGTGCTCGGCTGGCTCGACGAGCAGTCGATTGCGCACGACGGCGAGTGCCAGCTGCGCCGCGTAGTGTCGATGGACGGTCGCGGCCGCGCCTACGTCAACGGCCAGGTCGTGCCCGTGCAATCCCTGCGGACCGTCGGCGAACTGCTCGTCGACATCCACGGCCAGCTCGAATTCCAGTCGCTGGCGCGCCGCGATTATCAGCGTGCCACGCTCGATGGCAGCGGCAAGCTCGGGGCCCTGGTCGTGGCGGTGCGCGAGGCTCACGCGGCGCTGGCACGCGGCCGACCGCGAGCGTGCGTCGTTCGAGCAACGCGCACGCGATCGCGACAACCGGCTCGACCTGCTGCGCCACTACGTCGCGGAACTCGACGCGCTGGATCCGAAGGCCCAGGAAGCGGAAACGCTCGTCGAGGAGCGGCGCCGGATCGCCAGCCTCGGCAGGCTGGCCGAGGGCACGGCCCAGGTCGAAGCGTTGCTCGCGGCTGACGAGGGCGGCATCGCAACCGCGCTCGCGCGTGCGCAGTCCGTGCTCCGGCAACTGGTGACGCTCGACGCGCACCTGGCACCGACCGAGCGGTTGGTCGACGAGGCCTCGATCGCCGCGCGCGAGGCGCTCGGCACGCTACGGCGCTATGTCGACGCCATCGACGCCGACCCCGCACGGCAGGAATGGGTGGAGGCCCGCCTCGCAGCGCTCGAAGGCGTGGCGCGCAAGCATCGCGAGGAGATCGGGGAGCTACCGGCGCTACGCGAGCGATTGCGGGCGGAATTGAACGAGCTCGAGGCCGGGGCCGCGAGCCAGGCCGAACTGACCCGGCGACTGGCCCTCGCGCGCGAGGGTTACCTGGCGGCGGCCGAGCGCCTGGGTGCGGCGCGGCGGGCCGCGGCGTGCGCGCTCGACGCCCGGGTGACCGCCCTGATGCAGGAGCTCGGCATGCCGGGCGGCGTCTTCAGCACGCGCATCGAGACGCACGAGCCGCCGGAGTTCGTCGACATCCGGCAACGACGACGTCGAGTTCCTGGTCAGCGCAAACCCGGGGCAACCGCCGCGGCCGCTGGCACGCGTCGCATCCGGCGGCGAACTCTCGCGCATCAGCCTCGCGTTGCAGGTGGCGGCCGTCGAAGCCGAGCACCTGCCGTGTCTCGTGTTCGACGAGGTCGATGCCGGCGTGGGCGGCGCGGTCGCCGAGATGGTGGGCCGGCAATTGCGGGAACTCGCGGCCGGCGGCCAGGTGCTGTGCGTCACCCACCTGCCCCAGGTCGCGGCCCAGTCCGATCACCAGCTGAGAGTCTCGAAGCATACGGGCGCCGGCACGACGCACACCCGTATCGAGCCGCTCGACCCGGCGGGCCGCGTCGAGGAAATCGCGAGGATGCTCGGCGGCACGACCATCACGGCGCGCACGCGCGAGCATGCGCGCGAGATGCTGGAAGCCGTCGTTGAGAAGACCCCTGCGGACGCCGCCGCGCCCGGCGGCGGCGCTAGTCGCGCTTCACCCGGTAAGGGCAGCTCTCGCGCACGCAGTGGCCGTGCAGGGTCAGCGAGTGGTCGGTGATCTCGAAGCCGAGCCGCGCGGCGATCTGCTGCTGGCGGTCCTCGATGCCCGCATCCGAGAATTCCTCGACCCGTCCGCAGTCCACGCACACGATGTGATCGTGGTGCATGCCCTCGTTCAACTCGAAGACCGCCGTGCCGCCCTCGAAGTGGTGGCGCGTCACGAGTCCCGCGGATTCGAACTGCGTCAGCACGCGGTAGACGGTGGCGAGTCCGATGTCCTGGTTGAGCTCGAGCAGCCGCCGATAGACGTCCTCCGCGCTCATGTGACGCACGGTCGCGCCGGCCAGGATTTCGAGGATCTTCACGCGCGGCAGCGGTGATCTTGAGGCCGGCACGGCGCAGTTGCGATGGTTCCACGGTGTTCATCCTGTGGCCGAAGGCACGCGCCCGGCCGCGGTTGCGGTATGATCCTGCCGCATTATCACCGGCCACGCCCGGTAACTCCAGACAGCATGAACCGATCGAACCCACCCGCGCGGCCACGCGCCACCCTGTGCCTGCTCCTCCTGTGTGCCGCCATCGGCGCCGGCGGCTGCGTGTACCGGCCGAACATCCAGCAAGGCAACCTGGTCGAGATCACGGACGTCGACCAGGTCACCCCCGGCATGACCCGCAGCCAGGTGCGCTACCTGCTCGGCACGCCGATGATCTCAGACCCGTTCGACCCGCAGCGCTGGGACTACGTGTACATGTTCACGCGCGGTCGCGAGAAGAGGAGCGACCGCGCACACTTCACCGTGCGCTTCGAAGGCGACAAGGTCGTCTCGGTCGACAAGCTCGCCCTGCCCGAGGTGCAGGTGGCGGAAGGCTCGGGCAGGGGCGCCACGACGGAAGCCGACGCGACACGGGAACCTCCGGCGCCGCCGTCGATCAAGCAGCCGCAACCCGACGCGCCCCGGCCGGGCGGCAACGGCGGCTGACCCCGGCTCAGGGCCGGTGACCCTTGCATCGCGCCTTGGCCGCGCGTTCGCGGCGCATCGCACGCGGATCGTTGGGCAACTGACGGTAGATCTCGACGCGGTCGCCCGGCTGCAGCGGCCGCGACGGCTCGCAAGGCGTGCCGAAGATGCCCAGCGGCAGCTCGCGACGCACCAGCTCCGGAAATTTCTCCAGCAAACCCGACGCCACGACGGCTTCCACGGCGGTCATGCCTGCCGGGGGCAGCGGCAGCACGCGAATGCACTGCTCCTCCGGCAGCGCGTACACGACCTCGACGACGTGCGCCACCGTGCTTCGTGAAATCCCCGCGCGCAATCCTGCGCCCGCGCCGGCGTCACGCCGGGCCATGGGTCGAGCGGGCGCGCGCCACGAACGCGTCGATCAGGTGTCCCACGCTCCGCTCGAATGCCTTCCCGAACAGCAGCGACACGACCGGGTTCGAGAACTCGAACTTCATCACCAGTTCGATGCGCGTGCCCGCCGAACTGATCGGCTCGAACGTCCACAATCCCTGCAGGATCTTGAACGGCCCGTCGACGAGGTCGAGCGACATCCAGCGCGGCCTTTCCATCACGTTGCGCGTCGTGAAGCGCTCACGCACGCCGGCGCGCTCCATGGACATGCTGGCCAGGAGGTCACGTTCGGTCTTCTCGTGCACCTCCGCACCCACCACCCACGGGAGAAACTGCGGGTAGCGCTCGACGTCGACCACGAGGTCGAACATCTGCTCGGGAGTGAACGTGACGAGGGCGGTGCGCTTTATTTCGCGAATGGACATGCGTGGGAGAGTCCGGACGCGCGCAGTGTAAGCGGGGCGGCTAGAATGCGCGACCCGCACACGCAGAACGACATGGCCGCCACGGACAAGGAACGCAGGACCGAATCGACGATCGCGCTGAACAAGCGCGCCCGCCACGAGTATTTCATCGAGGAGAAATACGAGGCGGGGCTGGTCCTGCAGGGGTGGGAGGTCAAGAGCCTGCGGGCAGGCAAGGCGCAGATCACCGAAGGCTACGTGCTCATCAAGGACGGCGAGGCCTGGCTGATCGGCGCGCATTTCTCGCCGCTCAAGACCGTCTCGACGCACATCGTCGCCGATCCCACGCGCACGCGGAAGCTGCTGCTGAACCGCAATGAGCTCGACAAGCTGGTCGGAGCGGTCGAGCGCAAGGGCCACACGGTGGTGCCGCTCGCGCTCTACTGGAAGAAAGGCAACGTCAAGCTCGAGATCGGGCTCGCGAAGGGCAAGCAGTCGCACGACAAGCGCAACACGGAGAAGGATCGTGACTGGCAGCGCGAGAAATCGCGCCTCATGAAGCACTCGCGCTAAAAAGTCTTTGATTCCACGTCCACTGCCCCTACACTAGGCACTTGACCTGGGGGCGACCGGTTTCGACGTGGGTCGCGAAACTCCATGTGCATGCCGAGGTGCAGGATACCTCGTTAAACCACTTGCAAACTATTAGTTGCCAACGACGACAACTACGCTCTGGCGGCTTAATCCCGCCTAACCCCCGACTGGCGTGTGCTTGTGCATCCAGACCCGGGGGACGCGCTCACAAGCTCGCGTGTCCAGTGTGCTGAGGGCTGGCTCGCTAAAACGTTCCTGAGCTGGTCGTTCATCTTCCCTGCCGCTTGGGTAGTGACCGACGAGATACAAAAAGACGGCTAAGCATGTAGGTCCTGGAATGTAGGGCTTGCGGACGCGGGTTCGATCGATGGTCGCCTTCACCCGTAAGGGTGAAGTGACAACGGGGCTCACATCGGTGAAGCCTGACGTGCCGTAGATGGCGGCACGAGGTAACGCCGAGGGGTAGGAAGAGGGCCAACCTCATGCCTGCCCTGTAGAGACTCATAGACCGGCTGCACTGGTAACAGTGGAGCCGGCACTAGGATTCGGTGTCTTGAGAATTGCTCGTACGTGAGCAGTGTTCGGTTCAAGGCCCGGATAACACGCTCCGCCCCCGGCAGTTCGGCCGGGGTGAAGGCATAGTCCAGCCTGTCTCGGAAGAGACAGAACAACTGTCCCGCCGCCTCCACCATCTCCACCCCCCGGCCGCAAGGCCGGGGGGCTTCTGGCGATCGCTACGCTGCACCGATGCGATACAGGGTGGTCAGAAAACTCGCGCCCGAGGACGCGGCATACCTTGCCGGCCTCATCGACGGCGAAGGAACCATTACCTTGTCGCGTAGACATGCCAACGAACGTCGGCATCTGGTCGTCTCGATCAGCAGCACGGAACCGGACCTCCTGCACTGGACGGCCACTGCGACCGGGGTAGGCAAGATCACCCGCAAACGCGGGGTTTCGGACAAGCACTCGCCGGGACTCACTTACTCCGTAGCCAACCGCCAGGCCCTGGCTGTGCTTGCGCAGGTCGCGCCGTACCTTCGATCGTACAAGAGACTCCGCGCTGAACTTGCATTGGAGCGATACGTTTCATTGACGCCGAGGAATGGCAAGTACACGACCTCTGCCGCAGAGGCACGACTGCTATTCGAGCATGCGCTGCTCATGATCGTGCCCGCAACGCGCGTACGACGAAACCCCGTCACCTGAATCGCGAAGTGCCTCCCCACATGTGCCGCGCAGCCTGCAGGCTCGCCGACCGGCCGCGGCTGCCAGGGCCGGCGTGGCGATCAAACCGCCAGCGATAACCCCTCGACCGCAGCGACCTGCATTTGGGACTCGACGGGCGCGACTTCGACCGGTGTCCCGTTCAGCACAGCCGTGCCGGTCAGCACATCGATACGCTGGTCGTCGATCACGTCGTTGATGCTGACGCCCGCGTGCTCGCGCGCCACCGCGAGGCGCACCCCGGCCCGTCCATGGCCCCAGCCGTGCGGCAGGCTGACGACGCCCGGCATGACGTCCTGCGTGAGTTCCGCGGCGACTTCGACCGATCCGACCCTCGATCGCAGGCTGACGAGCGCGCCGTCACGGACGCCGCGGGCGGCCGCATCGACCGGATGCATGAACAAGGTGCAGCGCGGCTTGCCCTTCACGAGCCGGTGGCTGTTGTGCAGCCACGAGTTGTTGCTGCGCACGTGCCTGCGACCGACGAGGACCAGTGCCGGCGCAGGTTCGCCCAGTTGCGTCGCTGCACGCGCGAGATCCCCGACGAACAGTTCCGGTGCCAGTTGCAGTTTCCGGTCGCGTGTTGCCAGGCGCCGCGGCAGCGCAGTCTCGAGCGGGCCGAGGTCCACGCCGTTCGGCTCGCCGCGCAGCCGAGCGACACTCAAGCCGAGCGGGCGACGATCCGGTGCCGAGAGCTGCCGGCGCAGCGTGCCGAAGCCCGGCACGCGTGACAGCAGACCGAGCACACCCGCATCGGGCGCCCCGTAACGTCCCGTCTTCAACATCCAGTCGAGTGCGCCGTCCGGGCCGAGCCGGCCCGCGACCCAGCGCCCGAACGCGGCGCGCGTGCGGCTCGCCAATCCGCCGCGGGACGCGAGGCGCCGCGTCAGCTCGGCGAGGATTTCATGGTCGTGCAGGGAGCCGTCGGGCTTCGGGAACAGCGGTGGCGAGTACTTCGCGACGTTGCGGACGGCAAAGCCGCTGAGCGCCACGTCGTAGTGACTGTGTTCGAGCGGGCTCGTCGGCGGCAGGATCAGGTGCGCGTGGCGCGTCGTTTCGTTGACGTAGAGGTCGATCGACACGATGAACTCGAGCTGGGCCAGGGCCGCGTCGAGACGGCGCCCATTGGGCGTCGAGAGCACCGGGTTGCCCGCGAACGGTGAACAGTGCCCGCACCTGCCCGGCGCCAGGCGTCTCGATCTCCTCGGCGAGCGCGGCGACCGGCAACTCGTTCGAAAACTCGGGCAGTTGCCGCACGCGCGACCGGAACCTGCCGTAGTGACCGCGCGAACCGTACGCCCGGGTCAGGTCGACCGCCGGCTCGGCGAACATCATCCCGCCCGGCTCGTCGAGGTGCCCGGTGACCGCGTTCAGGCAGTAGATGAGCCAGAGCGCGAGTCCCCCGAACTCCTGCGTGCAGGCGCCGACCCGCCCGTAGACGAGTGCGCGCGGCTCGGCGAGCAGGTCGCTGGCCAGTGCTGCGATGCGTTCGAGCGATATCCCGGTACGCGCGGCGAGCGCCTCCTGGTCGAAACCGGAGACCGCGTCCCGCAGGGTATCGAAGCCCTCGACGTGCGGTTCGAGGCGCCCGAGGCTCGCACGGCCCGTCGCGAACACGTGATGCAACAACGCGAGCAACAGGTAGACGTCGCTGCCCGGACGGATCGGCAGGTATTCATCCGCGATTTCCGCGGACTCGGTGCGGCGCGGATCGATCACGATGAAGCGCCCGCCGCGTGCGCGGAGCGCGTCGACGCGCTTCTCGAACCCGGGCGCACCCATGATCGAACCGCCGGAGGCCACGGGATTGCCGCCGATGCACACGAACAACCGCGTGCGGTCGACGTCCGGCACCGGCATCAGGTACTGGTGCCCGAACATCGCCCAGGACGCCACCATGTGCGGCAACTGGTCCACGCTCGTCGCGGAGTAGAGATTCTTCGTGCGCACCGCGCGGATGAAGTTGCCGATGCCGAGCATTGCGCCCAGGTTGTGCACCGTCGGGTTGCCGGCGTAGATCGCGACCGCATCGTTGCCGTGCCGTGCGCGGACGTCGCGAATGCGAGTTTCGATCTCGTCGAAGGCCGCCCGCCAGGAAATTTCCTCCCAACCCTGCGCGGTGCGGCGCAGCGGCCGGCGCACCCGGTCCGGATCCTCGTGCAGGTCCTTGAGCGCAACCGCCTTCGGGCAGATGTGTCCACGACTCAGCACGTCGTCGCGGTTCGGCTTGATCGAGAGGACCTGGCCGTCGCGGTGCTCGACGACGATGCCGCACATGGCCTCGCAGAGCGGGCAGGTACGATGATGAAGCCGAGGTTCCGCCATCGCTGTGCTCTCCTTGGGCCTGTACCGATGCTCAGTGCCGGCGACGGCGACGCATCCAGCCAATCCCGCCGAGCAGCACGAGCAACGCGGGTCCGAGCGACCCGCCGCCGTTGTTGTTGTTGTTCGATTGTCCGCAGCGCGTGTTGCCGGTCACGGTGTCGCCAGTCCCGCTGTACCGGAAGATCGTGCCGTAGCCGCAACGCCCTGCGTTGTTGGCCGTGCCGACGAAGACCGTGCTCGAAAGCTCCACCAGCCGGCTCGCGGGTGCCGAGCCCTGGGTGCTGTCGAAGCTGTGCAGGAGCGCAAAGTCCGTGCCTGCGCGCGCGATCGAGAAGATCGTGCCGAACGACGTCGCCGCGCCGCTCGACGACTGGCCGCCGGTCGAGGTCGTGCCGTAGAGCTTGCCGTCGGTGCCGAGCAGCAGTTCGCCGACGGGACGCGTGCCGCCGTTGCCGCTGAAGTGATGCAGCACCGTGAACGTGCCGCCATCAGGCGAGATCGCAAAAATCACGCCCTGCCCGGTCTCGCCGCCGGAACTCGTCACGCCATAGAAAAAGCCGTCCCCACCGTCCGTGAGCCCGGCCAGGGGTGTCGCGCCGTCGGCGTTCTCGAGCAGGGCCGTAGTCGCGTCCGGTGTCGTCGCGCTGAATTCGTGCAGCACCTGGAACCCGGTGCCGTCGAACGCAATGCGGAACACCGTGCCACGCCCGTTGGCGCCGCCGGCCGATGCGGTTCCGTAGAAGTAGCCGTCGGCCCCCCGCACGAGTGGTCCCAGCGGCACGGCACCGTCCACGTTCGCGGTGATGCCTGAGCCCGCGGCGGAGGTGATGGCCGACAACTGCCGTAGCACCTGGAAATCGGCGCCATCGCGCAAGACCTTGAAGATGACGCCCGTACCCGCAGCCCCGCCCGCCCGCGTGACGCCGTACAGGTAGCCGTCCGTGCCTTCGATCAATTCTGCTTCCGGATACGCGCCGTTGGTGTTGATCGGCGCCAGGTCCTGGTTCGTGGCCGTGTAGCCGGCGAAACGATGGAAGACCGTGAAGCCGGTGCCGTCGGCACGCAGGCGATAGAGTGCTCCCGTCCCGACGGTCTCCGAGGCACGGCCAAACTTCGTGCTGCCGTACAGGAGCCCGTCGCTCGCGATCAGCAAGCCGGCCTGTGGACTCACGCCGTCTTCGATGTTGAGCTGGTACAGCGTCCGGACACTGGAGCCATCGATCGTCGTGCGATAGACGAGTCCGCCGGTGACCGACGTCGCCGCCTGGTTGACGCCGTAGAGCGCGCCGTCACCGCCCCGGACGAGGTTGCCGGACGGGTTGGAAAGATTGAAGGCCACGACCGTCGACACGGCCGGGGCCGTCTGCGCCTCGGCAAGCGCGCCGGACAGGCCGAGCGCAGCGAGTGCCAGCCACTTCAGGAGGGACTTTTCGGCAGGCACGGATACAACGGTACGGGTAACAGACATCGGGACGGCGACTCCGGGCGCCGGCAGTCGCGCCGGCAGGGTTACGAACCGCGAATTGTGCCGGATTCCGACCGATCCTGCCGCCTCCCTCGGCCGCGATGACCGGACACCGCGATGCGGGCCTGGGCGTGCCGCTAGAATGCGCGCCCCGTCCCCGTTCGGTTACCCGTCTTGATCCAGCTTCGACAGCTCACCCTGGCTCGCGGCGCGCGTCGCCTCATCGAGGACGCCTCGCTCCAGATACACCCGGGCTGGCACGTGGGCGTCGTCGGGGCCAACGGCAGCGGGAAGTCGAGCCTGTTCGCGCTGCTGCGCGGCGACCTACACAGCGAGGCGGGCGATTGCGACGTGCCGCGCGACTGGCGTATCGCCTCTGTCGCGCAGGACACCCCGCCGCTGCCCGAGCCGGCAATCGAGTTCGTGCTGGACGGCGACGAGGAATTGCGCGGCGTCGAGCGCGCCATTGCAGCGGCGGACGCAGCGCACGACGGGCACGCGCTTGCAGACCTCCATGCCCGGCTCGAAGGCATCGACGGTTACAGTGCGCGCGCCCGCGCGGCGAGTCTCATGGCCGGGCTCGGCTTCGCCGTGTCCGACCTCGACCGCCCGGTCGCGGATTTCTCGGGCGGCTGGCGCATGCGCCTCAACCTCGCGCGCGCGCTGGTCAGCCGTGCGGACCTGCTGCTGCTCGACGAACCGACCAACCATCTCGACCTCGACGCCGTGATGTGGGTCGAGCGCTGGCTTGCGAACTACCGCGGCACGCTGCTCCTGGTTTCTCACGACCGTGACTTCCTCGACGCGACCGTGACGCACGTGGCGCACCTCGACCAGGCGCGGCTGACCCTCTACACGGGCAACTACAGCGCCTTCGAAGTGCAGCGCGCGGCCCGGCTGGCGGCGCAGCAGGCGTTCTTCGACAAGCAGCAGCGCGAGATCGCGCACATGACGCAGTTCGTCGAGCGCTTCCGTGCCAAGGCCTCGAAGGCGCGCCAGGCGCAGAGTCGCCTGAAGGCGCTCGACCGCCTCGAGCACATCGCGGCTGCGCACGTCGATGCGCCGTTCGATTTCGAGTTTCCCGCCCCCGCGCGCGCGCCGGACCCATTGCTGACGCTCGACCAGGCGGTGCTCGGCTACGCGGGCCGGCCCGTCGTGTCGCGCGTCGCACTGACGCTGCGGCCGGGCACGCGCCTCGGATTGCTCGGGCCGAACGGCGCGGGCAAGTCCACGCTGGTCAAGGCCCTGGCCGGCGAGCTTGCGCCGCTGTCCGGCCAGCGCGTGGAGGGCTACGGGCTTCAAACCGGTTATTTCGCGCAGCACCAGGTCGAGCAACTGCGCGACGACGAGTCGGCCGCTGCAGCACCTGCTGCGCCAGGAGCCGCAAGCACGCGAGCAGGACCTGCGCAACTATCTCGGCGGCTTCGATTTTCGCGGCGACATGGCCGACGCGCCCGTGCAACCGTTCTCGGGCGGCGAGAAGTCACGGCTCGCGCTGGCATTGCTCGTGCGACGCCGCCCGAACCTGCTGCTGCTCGACGAGCCGACCAATCACCTGGACCTCGAGATGCGCCATGCGTTGACGCGCGCGCTGGCAGGTTACGAAGGGAGCCTGGTGCTGGTCTCCCACGACCGGTCGCTGCTCCGGACGGTCTGCGATGGTTTCCTGCTGGTCGCGGACGGTCGCGCGCTGCCCTTCGACGGCGACCTCGAGGATTACCTGGCCTGGCTGACGAATCGTCGCGTCGATGCGGCCGCGGCCAATGCACCCATGGATGCGTCGTTGCAGCGCGACGGCCGCAAGGCGCAGCGCGAAGCACTGGCGGCCGAGCGACAACAGCGACTGGTGCGGCGACGCCCGCTCGTCAAGGAAGCGAACCAGCTCGAAGCGCGCATCGCCGAGCTGGACCGGGAGCGCAAGACGCTCGAACTGCGGCTCGCGGATCCCGGTTTCTATGCGGCGACGGCAGCCCCGGACGTGGAGGCCGCGAGCCGCCGCTGCGCCGACCTGATGGCGCAGATCGACGCCGCCGAGGAACGCTGGCTCGCGATACAGGGCGAACTCGAGCTGATCGGCAACGCTTGAGCGCTAGATGCGCAGGACGACCTTGCCCTGTGCCGTGCGGTTCTCGAGCGCTGCGAAGGCGCGCGCGTAGTCGGCCAGCTCGTGGACCTCGCCGATCACGGGTTTCAGGCGTCCCGACTCGATCAGCTCCCAGAGTTCCTTCACGTTCTGGCGCTGCACCTGTGGCTCGCGCGCCGCGAACGCGCCGAAATACACGCCGACGATCGCCGCGCCTTTCAACAGCGCGAGGTTGATCGGGATGCGCGGGATGTCGCCCGCCGCGAAGCCGATCACGAGGTAGCGACCCTTCCAGGCGAGGCTGCGCATCGCCGGCTCCGTGTACGCGCCACCGACCGGGTCGTACACGACGTCCACGCCCTTGCCGCCCGTGATGGCCTTGAGCCGCTCGCGCAGGTCTTCGGTCGCATAGTTGACGAGATGGTCCGCGCCCAGGCGGCGAGCCAGGTCGAGCTTGGCGTCGGTGCTGGCCGCCGCGATCACGGTCGCGCCCATGACCTTGCCGAGTTCCACGGCCGTCGTGCCGACGCCGCCGCCCGCGCCGAGCACCAGCAAGGTTTCGCCGGCCGCGAGCGACGCACGCTGCCGCAGCGCGTGGTAGCTCGTGAAGTACGTGATGCCGATGCCGCTGGCGGCCTCGAACTCGAGCGTGCGAGGCATCGGGATCACCAGGTCCTGCTTCAGTGCTGCGCGTTCCGCGAGCGCGCGGCCCGCGATCGACACGACCCGGTCGCCCGGCTTGAAGCGCGGTCACGCCGGTCCCCAGCGCAGCGACGACGCCCGACAACTCCATGCCGGGAATGAACGGCAGCGGCGGCTTGTCCTGGTAGAGCCCGCGCAGCATCAGCACGTCCGGGAAATTGAGCGCAGCCGCCTTGACGTCCACGAGCACTTCACCGGGCCCCGCGACCGGCTCGGGCCAGTCCGTCTCGATGCGCAACCCCTCGATTCCCGTCAATGCGTGGCAGACCAGCGCTTTCATCGCGTCTCCTGTGGCGTGCGTGTCGCGTCGAGACTCGCACCCCGGTCCGCCTGGGTCAATGCCGCATCGCGGTCGCAGTCGGCACGACGTCGACGTCACGGCGCTGCAGGTCGCAGATCGCATTCATGCACGGATCAGGTGCGGGCCGAGTTCCTCGAGCGAGCGGCATCCCAGCAGGATCAGCACCCGTTCCATCTCCGCACGCAACAGCCTCAGGCGTGCGCGACGCCCACCTCGCCGCCGGCTGCAAGTCCATACAGCGTCGCGCGACCGAGCATCACGCCGTGCGCGCCGAGCGCCAGCGCCTTGAGCACGTCGGCGCCGCGACGAAATCCGCCGTCCACGAGCACGGTCATCCGGTCGCCTACGGCCGTCGTGACCTGGCCGACGCAGCTCGATGCCGGCGATCGCGGTGTCGAGCTGCCGGCCGCCGTGATTCGAGAGCACGATGGCGTCCGCTCCGGATTCGACGCTGCGTCGCGCATCCTCCACGCAGAGGATGCCCTTCAGGATCAGCTTGCCCTTCCAGCGCGCGCGCATGCGGTCGATGTCGGCCCAGGCGAGCCCGGGGTTGACCTGGGTGCCCATGAAGCGCACCCCCTGCAACGCCGAGCGCGCGCCGACCGGCAGGAACTCGGTCAGGTTCGCGAACTCCGGCGCGCCCTTCGGAATCATGACCTGCCAGAGCCACCGTGGATGCGCGAGCACGTCGAGCACGCTCGAGGGGCTCAACTGTAATCGGCGCCGGTAACTGCGCTGGTCCCACTCGCGCGCGCCGAGTGCCGGCACGTCGACGGTCACGACGAGCTTGTCGCAACCCGCCTCCGCGACCCGGTCGAGCAGCCGGTCCGAGGTCTTCGTATCCTTGAACGGGTACAACTGGATACCAGGCCGGCCGGCTCAGTTCGCGATTCATGGCCACCACGTCGTGATTGCCGACAGTGCTGAGCGTGAACGGCACGCCGGCCGCCTGCGCCGCGCGGGCGAGCGCCATGTCGCCCTGCGGCCAGAGCATGCCGTTGAAACCCGTGGGCGCGACGATCACTGGCAGGTGCACGGTCTCGCCCAGGATCTTCGTGCCGAGTTCCGGAATGCCGGCGCCCGCGAGGCAGCGCGGCAGCCACGTGATGCGGTCGAAGATTTCGCGATTGCGGCGGAGCGACACTTCGTCCTCGGCGCCGCCCTCGAGATATTCCATGGCAAAGCGCGGCACGCGCCGCATGGCGACGCGCCGCGTCTCCTCGACCGTGATCGCGCGACTGACGTCCCGGCCCGCGTAGTAACGCCGGCTCATGGCCGCGCGCCCTCGTGCACCATCTGCGTGATGCGCGTCGCGGTCTCGAGCGCACGCAAGCCGTCCTCGCCGGTCACGACGGGAGGCTTGCCCTCGCGGATCGAGGCGAGGAACGCCTCGATCTCGAAGCGCAGCGCGTCGCCCTGCTCGTAGGTGCGCTCCTCGATGACGACCCGGCCGCGCGGCATGTCCGAACCGGCGGGCGGCTTGCGCACCACCGTGAGGATCTTCTGCTGCAGGTCGATCGAGACGTACGCGTCGTCCTGGAACAGCCGCAGCTTGCGTTCCATCTTCATGCTGACCCGGCTCGCGGTCGTGTTGGCCACGCACCCGTTCGCATAGCGGATGCGCGCGTTGGCGATGTCGAGCCCGTCGGAGAACACGGACGCGCCGACCGCGTCGATCGAGACGATGGGCGCGCCGACCAGGCTCTGGATGAGGTCGATGTCGTGGATCATGAGGTCGAGCACCACGTTGACGTCGGTGCCGCGTTCCTTGAACGGCGCAAGCCGGTGCGACTCGATGAAGCGCGGCGTGCCGAGCGTGCCTTCGAGCGCGAGGATCGCGGCGTTGAAGCGCTCCAGGTGGCCCACCTGCAGCACCCGGCCGGTGCGCGCGGAGATCGCCACCAGTTCGCGCGCCTCCTCGAGCGTGGTCGTGATCGGCTTTTCGACCAGCACGTGGACGCCGCGCTCCAGGCACTCGCGGGCGATCGGGAAATGCAGCGGCGTGGGCGTCGCGATGCTGACCGCATCGACCTCGCCGAGGATCGTCGCGGTAGTCGGCCGTGGCCCGGCACCCCGTCTCGGCGGCGACCTTCTCGCGCGCCACGGCGTCGGCGTCGGCCACGGCGATCAACTGCGAATTGGGCAAGGCCGCGTATTTCTGGGCGTGGAAACGCCCCAGGTAGCCGACGCCGATGACCGCCGTGCGTACTTTCTGCATTGGTGTTTCTCGTGCCTGCCCCGCCACCGCCCGGATGATACTCAATGGCGGCTCTTGCGACCGGTGCGACTTACCCTCACGATTTGCACATGGCATCGCGACACGACCGGTACTGGCTGCTGGGCGCCCTCGCCTTCGGCGTGGCTGCATTGCCCTGGTTCGTCTACGTAACCGGGCTGTACCTGCTCGGCCAGTATGCAGGCGGCGGCGCTGGCGCGTATTACGTCGATTTCCTGCGCGGATTGCTCACGCTGCGCTGGTACTCGTGGTCGCTCGCCCTGGGGCCGCTGTTGATCGTCGCGCTCTGGCGCGGGCTCCGGCGACTGTCGCCCGCGCGGGCCTGACGCGTTGCGCGACTTCCTGCAGCGATGGTGGCAGCGCCTGAAGGTCAGCGCGTCGACCAGTAAAGCGCGACGAGACCCGCCAGGGCGCCCCACATGGCCAGCTGGGCCCAGCGCCGCCACCACCGCTCCCGGGCCTGGCCGATGAAACTGAGCGCGGCCAGCGCGGTCAAAACGACGAAGATGACCAGGTACACGGCAAGCAAGGGCAGTTCCTCCCGGAACTGCGGCGTCTCGCCCGAAAGCACCAGGAACACCACGAGCGTTGCGCCGAGCCCGAAGGTCGTCGCCGCGGACGAGCCGAGCACGATGCCGGTCAATACGGTGAGTGGTCGCACGGATTTGCTCGAATTGGGTGGGTCTGGCCTCTTGATCGGAGCCGGGCGTCTCTCTAGCCTACGTAACCAGGGCCCGCCGCCCGTTCAACTCACAGCTCGCCGAGGTTTTCGCCAGTGTACCAGCCAGTCAAGTCGGGATCGTCCGCCACCCAGCCGCGTCGCGCGGTGAGCCGCGCCGGCGCCGCTGTCCTGGCCGCGCTGGTCCTGGCGGTCGGTACGCTCCTGCTCGGCACCGCGAAAGCCCCGTCGGCCACCGCCAGCGCCACCGCGACCGATTTCGCACCGACCGATCGCCATGCCAAGGTCGCGCGGCTGGTCGGCAGCATGTTCGAGCGCTCGCACTATCGCCAGGCGCCGGTCAACGACCCGGTGTCCTCGCTCGTGCTCGACCGCTACCTCGAATCGCTCGACGGCAAGCGCAGCTATTTCCTCGCGAGCGACGTCGCCGAGTTCGAGAAATACCGCTACGAGCTCGACGACGCGATCCGCACGGGCAAGCTCGAGCCCGCCTTCGCGATCTTCAATCGCTTCCAGCAGCGCAATCGCGAACGCATGGCGTTCGCACTCAAGTCGCTCGCAACCGAGCCGGACTTCACGCTCGACGAATCGTTCGAGTTCGACCGCGAGCACGCGCCGTGGGCCGCCTCGGCCGCCGAACTCGACGAACTCTGGCGCAAGCGCGTGAAGAACGACGCGTTGTCGCTGATGCTCACCGACAAGACCTGGGCCGAAGACGCGCGACATCCTGCAGAAGCGCTACGAGCGCGTCGCCAAGCGCGTCCGAGCAGGTGACGGCCGACGACGTGTTCGAGAACTTCATGAACTCGTTCGCGCACGTCTTCGATCCGCACTCGAGCTACTTCTCGCCGCGCAATTCCGAGGAATACCGGATCCAGATGAGCCTGTCCTACGAGGGCATCGGCGCGTCGCTGCAGTCGATCGACGACTACGTGACGATCATGGAGATCCTGCCCGGCGGCTCGGCGCAGCAGAACGGCGAACTGAAGACGAACGACCGCATCCTGGCCGTGGGCCAGGGCAAGTCGGGCAAGATCGTGGACGTCGTCGGCTGGCGCCTCGACGACGTCGTGCAGCTGATCCGCGGGCCGAACGGCTCGTTCGTGCGCCTGCAGATCCAGCCCGGCAACGCGCCGCCCGGGACGCAGGAGCACCTGATCATCCTGCCCCGCAGCAAGATCACGCTCGAGGCGCAGGCGGCCAAGAAGGAACTGCGGACGATCAAGCGCGGCGACAAGGACCTCCGGATCGGCGTGATCACGGTGCCGTCGTTCTACCAGGACTACAACGCCCGCGCGGCAGGTGACGACGACTACCGCAGCACCACGCGCGACGTGCGCCGGCTCATCGACGAATTGAAGGCCGAGGGCGGCGTGGACGGCCTGGTGCTCGACCTGCGCGAGAACGGCGGCGGCCACCTCTCGGAGGCGATCGGCCTCGTGAACCTCTTCGTGTCGAAGGGGCCGGTCGTGCAGTTGCGCGAGACGGGCGGGCGCGTCGAGGTGCTCGAGTCCGAGGAGACCGGCGTCGCCTACGACGGCCCGCTCACGATCCTGGTCGACCGGTTCAGCGCGTCCGCGTCCGAGATCTTCGCGGCGGCCATGCAGGACTACGGCCGCGGCCTCGTGATCGGCCAGGAGACCTACGGCAAGGGGTCGGTCCAGAACCTCTATCCGCTCGACCGCTACGCGCTCGGGCAGGATCCCGGCTTCGGCCAGCTCACCGTCACCATCGGCATGTACTACCGCGTCACCGGGGACAGCACCCAGAACCGCGGCGTGCAGCCGGACCTGTCCCTGCCCTCCGCCATCAGCGCCGAGGAAGTGGGCGAGAGTTCCCGCGACGGCTCGCTGCCATGGAACCGGATCCGTGCGGCGGATTTCCACAGCGCGAAGGCGCGTACGCGACACTCCTGCCGGAACTGCAGCGCGAGCACGATGCGCGCGTGGCCGGCGACCCGAACTTCCAGTTCGCACTGGCCGAGATCGCGTCGCTCGACGCGATGCGCAGCGAGAAGTCGATCTCGCTCAATCTCGCCAAGCGGAAGGCGGAGCGCGAACGCCGGGCCCAGGAACAGCTCACGCGCGAAAACGCGCGCCGGGCCGCCATCGGGGAGCCGCAGTTGAAGACGGTCGCCGAGATCAAGGACGACGGGCCGGACGCGATCCTCGTCGAGGCCGCACAGATCACGGCCGACTTGTCGCAGCTCGAGCCGCGCTTCGTGGCGCGCGCCCGGCCGGAGGAATCCGGGGGCTGAACCGGCCACACGCCCCGCGCCGGGCTCGTCCTGGCCCGTGTCTTTGGTGTTGTACTTGACTATAACACTATAGACTTCTACGATCGCGCCCACTCCGGACCTATCTACACAGGGGCTCGATGTCCATGACCACTCAAGACCTGCAGGCGATTCGCCGTCATCAGCCCGTTCGGTGGCTGGTCCTGGCCGCCCTTGCGGGGGCACTCGCGAGCGGGTGCAGCAACGGCAAGGCCAAGGAGAAGGACCCCGCCGAAGACAAAGTCGCGGCGGTCCCCGTCGAGACCCAGCCGCTCAAGCGCGCCGAGATGCTGGCCGTCTACTCCGGCACCGCGCCGATCGAGGCGCACGACGAGGCCGAGGTCGTCGCCAAGGTCGGCGGCGAAGTGCGGCAGATCTTCGTCGAGGAAGGCGACACCGTGCAGGCCGGCCAGGTGCTAGCGCGCCTCGACGGCGATCGCCTGCGTCTCGAACTCGCCCAGATCGACGCCAACCTGCGCAAGCTCGAGCGCGACTACAAGCGCCAGCTCGACCTGAGCGAGAAGGGCCTCGTCGCGAAAGGCACCGCGGAGAACGCCAAGTTCGACCTCGACGCCCTGCGCGCGTCGTTCGACAAGGCCCGCCTGGAATTGAGCTACACCGAGATCCGGGCGCCGATCCCCGGCGTGATTTCGACGCGCCACATCAAGGTCGGCAACACGATCAGCCCGAACGACCCGACCTTCCGGGTGACGGACCTCGATCCACTCGTCGCCTACGTGCACATCCCGGAGAAGGAATTCCGCAAGCTCGCGCCCGGGCAGAATGCGGACGTCGTGGTGGACGCGCTCGGCGGCGACCGCTTCGTCGGCACGATCTCGCGAATCAGCCCGACGGTGGACCCGCAGACGGGCACGTTTCGCGCCAGGGTCGAGGTGCCGGACGGCACGCGGCGGCTGAAGCCCGGCATGTTCGCGCGCGTAAACATCGTCTACGAGCGGCGTCCGGACACCCTGCAACTGCCGCGCAGCGCGATCCTCGACGCCGACGGCGACCAGTCCGTGTACATCGTCGCGGGCGGCAAGGCCGAGCAACGGCACATCCGCACCGGCCTCACCAATGGCGGGTGGATCGAAGTGGTCGAAGGCCTCGAGGGCAACGAGCGCGTCGTCGTCGTCGGCCAGGCGGGCCTGAAGAGCGGCACGCCCGTGAAAGTCGTGGCGGACGACGCGCCGAAGGCTGCGGTCGTTGCCGCCGACAAGGCCAAGGCCAGGTAACCATTTCGTGCCGGGGGCGCCTCGCGGCGCCCTCCCCCTCGGGGAAAGACACTCATGCTCAGCAAGCTGATCGATTTCGCGATTCGGCGCCGCGTCACCATCGTGATGTTCACGGTCGCCATCGCGCTCTTCGGCTTCGTGTCGCTGTCGCGACTCAAGCTCAACCTGCTGCCGGACCTCTCCTACCCGACGATCACGATCCGCACGGAGTTGCCCGGTGCCGCGCCGCTCGAGGTCGAGACGCTCGTCACGCGCCCGGTCGAGGAAGCGGTCAGCATCATCCGCAACGTGCGCGAGGTACGCTCCGTCTCGCGCGCGGGCCAGTCCGACGTCACGCTCGAGTTCCTCTGGGGCTCGGACATGGACATCTCGGGCATCGACGTGCGCGAGAAACTCGACCTGCATCGAGTTGCCGCTCGAGGCCAAGCGGCCACTGCTGCTGCGCTTCGACCCGTCCAGCGAGCCGGTGCTGCGCCTCGCGCTGCTCGACGAAGTCCGCCTCGGCGGACGCGGCCGGCATCGAGCGGCTGAAGTCGATGCGTCGGTTCGCCGAGGACCGACTGAAGCCCGACCTCGAGGCGGTCGAAGGCTCGGCGGCCGTCAAGGTGAGCGGCGGTTACGAAGACGAGATCCAGGTCTTCGTGGACCAGCAGAAGCTGGCGCAGCTCGGCCTCTCGATCGACGTCGTGACGCGGCGCACTGCGCGCCGAGAACGTCAACCTGTCCGGCGGGCGTCTCGAGCAGGGCACGCAGCGATTCCTCGTGCGCACGCTGAACGAGTTCGAGTCGGTCGAGCAGATGGCGAACGCCATCATCGCGACGCAGCGACGGGCAGCCCGTCTACCTGCGCGACGTCGCCAAGGTCACGCGCGGCTACAAGGATCGCGAGGCGATCACGCGCGTCGACGGCAAGGAATCGATCGAGCTCGCGGTCTACAAGGAAGGCGACGCGAACACGGTGCAGCTGCGCAGGGCGGTGCAGGCGCGCTTCGAGGACATCAAGAAGAACCTGCCGGCGGCACGGACATCACGACGGTCTACGACCAGTCCACTTCATCGAGTCGGCGATCGGCGAGGTGGAGCTCGGCCGCATGGCTCGGCGGCCTGCTCGCGATCCTGGTCGTCTATTCGCTTCCTGCGCGACGCGCGCGCGACCTGGATCACGGCGATCGCGATCCCGGTCTCGGTCGTCGGCACGTTCTGGCTGATGTACGCCAGTCGAACTCACGCTCAACATCATGTCGCTCGGCGGCATCGCGCTCGCGGTCGGCATGCTGGTGGACAACGCGGTCGTCGTGCTCGAGAGCATCGTGCGCGACCGCGAGCACGGCGCGATCGCGCTCGAGGCGGCTCGCGAAGGCACCGCGCGAGGTCGCGATGGCCGTGGTCGCGTCCACGTCACGACGGTCGTGGTGTTCTTCCCGATGGTGTTCGTCACCGGCATCGCGCGGCCAGCTCTTCCAGGACCAGGCGCTGACCGTCACGTTCGCGCTGCTCGTTCTCGCTCATCGTCGCACTCACGCTGGTGCCGATGCTCGTCGCGGGCCGACGTCGCGCGGTGCTGCCGCCCGGAGATCAGCCGCGACGCGAGCCGGGTCGCGTCGGTCGCGCGATTGCCGCGATCGCCGACGGACTCCGCGTTCGCACTGCGCTGGATCGCGCGCGGTCTGCGCGTCTGGTCCTGCAGCCCGCTGGTCCGCGCGACGCAGGCCGTCAACGGCTGGCCGACGACATCTACCCGCCCGCGATCACCTGGGCGCTCGCCCATCCCGGCAAGACCATCGGCACCGCGCTCGCGTTCGTCCTCACGATCGCTGCTGATCCTGCCGCGCCTCGGCACCGAGCTCATCCCGCAGATGTCGCAGGGTGAGTTCAACGTCGATATGCGCCTGCCGCCCGGCACGCCGCTCGAGGAGACCGACCGCACCGTGCTGGCCGCGCAGCGGCGCGAGCGACGCATCGGCGACGTCGCGCTCGCCTACTCGGTCGCCGGCACCGGCAACCGACTCGATGCGAATCCCGTCGACGCCGGCGAGAACACCGGGCGAGCTCAGCATCACGCTGGCGCCCGGGCGCCGAGCGCGAGGACGAGGAAGACGCGATGGCGGGCATGCGCACGCGATCTCGAGAACCTGCCCGGCGCTGCAGTACCAGTTCAGCCGCCCCGCCGCTGTTCAGCATGGCGACGCCGCTCGAAGTGGTCGTGTCGGGCTACGACCTCGACCGCCTGCGCGAGGCCGGCGGAGCCGTGCGCGCCGAGATGCTGCGCGACGACCGCTTCGCCGACGTCAAGTCGACCGTCGAGGCCGGCAATCCGGAAATCCAGATCGTGTTCGACCAGGAACGCGCGTCGCAGCTCGGCCTCGTCGTGCGCGACATCGCGGACCGCGTCGTCGAACAGCGTGCGCGGCGAGGTCGCCACGCGCTACAAGCTGCGCGACAAGCAGATCGACGTGCTCGTGCGCAGCGTCGACGCGCGCGCGGCTTCGATCGAGGAGGTCCGCAACCTGATCGTGAACCCGGGCAGCGACTGCCCGGTGCCGCTTGAGCGCCGTCGCCGAGCGTCGAACTGGCCGTCGGCCCGGCCGAAGTGCGCCGCGTCGGCCAGGAGCGCGTCGCGGTGATCTCGGCCAACCTCGCCCACGGCGACCTCGGCGCGGCCGTGGCGACGCTGCAGCGCATCGTCGACGAGGTCGCAGTTGCCGGTCGGCACGACGGCATTCCTCTCCGGGCCAGAGCGAGGAGATGGACGCAGTCGTTCGACTCGCTGCGTTTCGTGCTGATCCTCGCGATCTTCCTCGTGTACCTCGTGATGGCGTCGCAGTTCGAATCGCTCGTGCATCCGTTCGTGATCCTGCTCACGATCCCGCTCGCGCTGATCGGTGCGGTCTGGGCGCTGTGGATCACCGGCACGACGGTCAACGTCGTCGCGTACATCGGCCTGATCATGCTGGCCGGCATCGTCGTGAACCAGTCGATCGTGCTGATCGACGCCGTCAACCAGGCGCGCGCGCGCGGCATGTCGAAACACGACGCGATCATCGAGGCGGGCCGGCCTGCGCCTGCGCCCGATCCTGATCACCAAGCTCACGACGATCCTCGGCCTCCTGCCGATGGCGCTCGGCATCGGCGAAGGCGCCGAGGTGCGCGCACCCATGGCCATCACCGTGATCGGCGGCGTGCTGCTCACGACCTTCCTGACGCTGCTCGTCATCCCGGTCGTGTACTCGGTCATGGACCGCAAGAAATTCGTCCCCGAGAGCCCCGCTCCGCTCGAGCCCGGTCACCCGGCCATCGAGCCGGCCGCCGGCTGAGGCACTGCCATGCTGCACACCCAGGTCGCGCTCGCCCGGCCCGTCACGACGGTCATGATGGCGCTCGCCGTGCTGGCCGTGGGCGTGATCTCGACGACGTTGCTGCGGCTCGAGGCCATGCCGGACATCACGTTCCCCGGCATGCGCGTCGTCGTGCCCTACCCCGGGTCGACGCCGGAGGAGATCGAACTGCTGATCGTGCGGCCCGTCGAGGAGGCGCTCGCGACGCTCTCCGGCATCGAGGAGATCCGCGCGAGCGCGCAGTCGGACCAGGCGCTCTTCGACATCCCGTTCAGCTGGGACCGCGACCCCGACGCCGCGGCGTTCGACGTGCGCACCAAGCTCGATTCGATCCGCCCGCAGCTGCCGGCCGGCGCCGATCGCCTGCAGATGTTCGCGTTCAGCGCGGGCGACCAGCCGATCGTCGTGATCCGCATCTCCGCCGACCAGGACCTGACCGACCAGTACGAGACGCTCGAGAAGTACCTGCAGCGCCCGATGCAGCGCATCGACGGCGTGGCGCGGGTCGAACTCCAGGGCGTGCAGCCGCGCGAAGTGCGGATCCTGGTCGACCCGACCCGGCTCGCGGCCTACAGCATCGACGTGCAGAAGCTTCGGGGCGTGCTCGAGTCGAGCAACTTCTCCGTGAGCGCCGGCGAGATCACCGAGAACGACTCGCGATTCACCGTGCGGCCGATCGGCGAGTTCCACAGCCTCGAGGACGTCCGCAACGTGCTCATCGCCCCGGGGTGCGCGTCGCGGACATCGCGCAGGTCGAACTGGTCGCGCCGGAGCTGCCGATCGGACGGCGCATGGACGGGCGTCCCGCCGTCGGCATCGACGTCTTCAAGTCGACGCAGGCGAACGTCGTGGACGTCGCCGACCGCGTCATCGCGGCGATCGACAAGGCGCGCGAGCTGCCCGCAGCTGCAGGGCATCAAGATCCTCGTGGTCGGCAACCAGGCCGACAGCATCCGCGATTCGCTGCACGAGCTGCGCAACGCCGGCCTGATCGGCGCGACGCTGAGCTTCTTCATGCTGCTCTTCTTCCTGCGCCACCTGCCGACCACGCTCATCGTGAGCCTCGCAGTGCCGGCGTCGCTGCTCGTGACGCTGGCCGCGATGTACTTCCTCGGCCTCACGCTCAACATCCTCACGATGATGGGCATGCTGCTCGCGATCGGCATGCTGGTCGACAACTCCGTCGTGATCACCGAAAGCATCTTCCGCCACCGGCAGCTGCATCCGGGCAAGCCGCTCGAGTCGACGCTCGCGGGCGTCAAGGAAGTCGGCGTCGCGACGCTCGCGCGGCACGTTCTCGACGATGATCGTGTTCCTGCCGCTCGTGTTCGGCGAGCGCAACGAGATGTCGATCTTCCTCGTGCACGTGGCCGTGCCGATCGTCGTGGCGATGCTCGCGTCGCTGGTGCTGGCGCAGACGCTGATCCCGATGCTCGCCGCGCGCATGTCGCCGCCGCCGCCGATCGCCGCGGGCTCGTGGTTCGGCCGGCTGCAGGACCGTTACGAGCGCGCGCTCACGTGGGCGATGGCGCACCACAAGACCATGGCGCTCGTGACGGTGCTGATCGTCGCGTCGCCGGTGCCGCTGTTCATGCTGAAGCTCGCGAAGGTAGACCCGTTCCCGCAGGAAGCGAGCCGGCTGCTCATGATCAACTACCACCTCGACGGCTCGCACCCGATGGACCGGGTCGAGCAGGCCGTGCGCCGCGTCGAGGCGTACGTCGACGCGAATCGCGAGAACTTCGACATCGACACCTACTACTCGTTCTGGCTGAACGACCAGGCCAACACGCGCCTCTACCTGAGGCCGAAGGACGAAGCCAGGGTGCCGGCCGAGGAAGTCATGAGGCGCGTGCTCGAGAACATGCCGGAAATCATCATCGGCAAGCCGGACTTCACGTTCGACGAGGGCATGTCCACCTCCACCTCGTTCAGCATCCAGCTCGCGGGTGAGTCGACCGAGCGCCTCGCCGACATCTCGCGCGAGGTCGCGCACCGGCTGTCGTCGATCGAGGGCCTCGAAGCCGTGCACTCGGAGGCCGGCGCCGGCGAGCAGGAAGTGCAGGTGATCGTGAACCGCGACCGTGCCGCGCTGCTCGGCCTCACGACCCAGGACATCGCGCTGACGGTCGCGGGCGCGATGCGCGGCGACCGCCTGCCGGAGCTGCGCACGACGGACCGTGAGCTCACGATGCGGCTCGCGTTCCGCGAATCCGACCGCCAGTCGGTCGAGGACCTGGCGCGCGTGCCCGTGATGCTGCCCGACGGGTCGCGCACCGAACTCGGCGCGGTCGCCGACTTCGTCGTCCACCCGGGCGATCGCGAGATCAAGCGCCTGAATCGCCTGACGACGGTCGTCGTCAACGCGAACATGGCCGAGGGGACGACGATGGACGAGGCCCGCAAGCGCGTCGAGCCGGTCATGGAGGCGTACCCGCTGCCGCCCGGGTACTCCTGGAAGTTCGGCCGCGGCCTCGAGGAGAACGACAAGGCCATCCAGACGATGTCGCAGAACATGCTGCTCGCCGTCGTGATGATCTTCCTCGTGATGGCGTCGCTGTTCGAGTCGACGCTCTACCCGCTCTCGATCATCACGTCGATCGTCTTCGCGATCGTGGGTTCGATCTGGTTCCTGGCACTGACCGGGACGACGATCACGATGATGGCGATGATCGGGTTCATGGTGCTGATCGGCGTCGTGGTCAACATCGGCATCGTGCTCATCGCGCACGTGATCGACCTGCGCGCGGCGGGCCTGCCGCGGCACGAGGCGATCCTGCAGGCAGGTCGCGACCGGCTGCGGCCGATCATGATGACGACGCTGACGACGCTGCTCGGGCTGATGCCGCTCGCGATCGGCGACGCGCAGATCGGCGGCAGCGGCGAGGGGCCGGCGTATTACCCGATGGCGCGGGCCGTGATCGGCGGCCTCGCGTTCTCGTCGGTCGTGTCGCTGCTGATCGTGCCGATGTTCTACGTCTGGTTCGACGACCTGAACCACTGGCGCATGCGAGTGTTTTCCAAGGATATTTCTTTGACGTCTGAGCAGGCGTCCGTCACAGGTCCGTCACCCGAACCAGCTGCCGGGGCCTAACGAACGCCACCGGTCTCCTTGTCACTTCGTCGGGACTGTGTATTCGAGGTCCTGACACCGAGAGGGGCATGCGGATGAACATTACGACGATCGGGATTGATCTGGCAAAGAACGTGTTTCAGATTCATGGGGTTGATCAGCGCGGGAAGGTTGTGGTCCGCAAGGCGCTGAAGCGTGCGGAGCTGGCCATGTTCTTCGGCAGATCGACCGGAGTGTCTGCTTGGCATGGAAGCGTGCGGCGGCGCGCACTTTTGGGCCCGCAGGCTCGCCACACTCGGGCATACGGTGCGGCTGATGGCGCCGCAGTTCGTCAAGCCGTACGTGAAGTCGAACAAGAGCGATGCCTGCGACGCGGAAGCGATCTGCGAAGCGGTGGCACGACCAAACATGCGTTTTGTGCCGATCAAGACGGTGGATCAACAGGCCTTGCTCGGCCTGCATCGAGCGCGACAGGGGTTCGTCGGCGCGCGCACGGCGCAAGGGAACCAGATCCGCGGTCTGCTGGCCGAGTTCGGTATCGTGATGCCGCAAGGTACGCACACGCTGCAAGCGCGGCTGCCGCAGATTCTCGAGGATGGCGAGAATGGCTTGCCGGGCGTAAGCCGTGAGCTCTTTGATCGGTTGCTCCAGCACTACCGGGTCTTGGGTGGCCACGTCAAAGAACTGGAAGCACAGATCAAGGCCTGGCACCGCGAGAGTGCGGCGAGTCAGAGGCTCGAAGCCATTCCTGCAATCGGGCCGCTCACCGCCAGCGCGCTGGTGGCGAGTATCGGCAATGCGACGACCTTCAAGAACGGCCGGCAGCTTGCGGCCTGGCTCGGTCTGGTGCCGCGCCGAATGCTCCAGCGGCGGCAAGGAGCGGCTGCTGGGCATCAGCAAGCGCGGCGATACGTACTTGCGCACGCTGCTCATTCATGGCGCGCGAACCGTGCTGCGCCATCGGAATCGGCGCGCCGACCAGGCTGAAAGCTGGCTCGTCCGCTTGGCCGCGAGGCGTAACGCCAACATCGCCGCCGTGGCACTCGCCAACAAGAATGCCCGGATCGTCTGGGCGATGCTGGCGCATGACCGAGAATACCAAGCTGGGTATGCCGCCAGGCCAACGACGATGAACGCGTGACCGGCTCACCGAGAACCGTAGCGCGTCGATAGCTCGAGACACTCCCACCGCAAATTGCACAGGTACTTTCCCGAAGTGAGGCTCTGCCCGAGATGCCTGCTCGTAGTTGCCCCCCGAGTTCGTCGAGCCAGGCGTCCGGCAGGGTCTCGTGAATGTCCTCGCTCCGGATGCGATCGACTGCTATCGGCCGAGGCTGTGTGAAAACGCGAGAGGCTGCTCGCAAGAGTGCGTTACTTTCGGTCTAGATAGCATTCGATCGCGCAGAATCGAACGCACGACCGCGAAATCAACATGCTCTCAAGGGGCAACTTCAATCCGTCGGAGTTTTCACACGGCCTCGGCCACAAGCGGCCGGTCGTTCGAGGCGGCTTGTGCCCGCCCCTTGTAGTCGAGGTGTCGGCGATCCCGATCATGGTGCGGCTGAAGCGTTGCCGCGCGGCGCCGAAATCACGTTCGTCGCAAATCAGCGTGCGTCAGCTCGTCGCGCGCTCTCCAGCGGACTCTCGCCGAACAACTCTCGGTATTGCGAGCTGAATCGGCCCGGGTGCCAGAAGCCGTGTTCGAGAGCGACCGACTTCACTCTGGTTCGCCTGTCAGTGGCACGGAACTGGCGCAGGTTCCGTCGTACTTGGTTGAGTCGCAGGCGACGCAGATAAGTCGCCGGTCCCATGCCCAGCACCTGGTGGAACGCGTGATTCAACGTGCGTCGCGGCACACCACACCCGAGGCACAAGTCGCTGACACACAATGGATTGATCCCTGAGTCTTTCGCAAATGCCTCGGCGCGGCTGACCAGCGCTGCAGCATTAGCGATGGCCGGCATCGGCGCCTGTTGGACTCCGCCGGCCAGCGATTCGAGAAAGGCACCGAGCAACTCGTCCTGCATGACCAACTTGGCGGCGAAACTGCGGCGCACCTCCTTGTCTGCTCGAAGAATGGCTGCCGCTTGCGCGAACTGCTCCATCAACTCCTTGCGCCCTGCATCGGACGGCTCCGACACCAGCCATTGCCGGTCGATCGGCGCCTCGAGTTCAGGAAACTCGTTCTTCAGGGATTCCAGGAAGATCTCGTCGCGCAAGCACAGGCACACCACGGAAAAATCCCGTCCGTAGGTGCCATCTTGCTCCGCTCCCGGCCCATGCAGAACTGCGTGCCAACGCTCACCTCGACGCCGTGTTGCAGCGCGCGACTGGCGGCTCCGGTCACCACGGACAATGTCCAGATCCCCGCGGGGAAGTGTCCGCGCCCGCGCAGCGGCAGGTTGGTAACGATCCACGATATCTCGCCGCCGGGGAGGCCCGTTCGCAGGTGGTGGCCCCGCAGCGGCCCGGGCTCCAACTGAATGAGCTCCACGTTGGCGCCGCGCAGCATCGTCGAGTAAGCCTCGACGTCCGTGATCTCGTAGTCCAGGAAATCATCCTTCACAGTCATGTCCGGACCGGCATTGCCCAAAACGGATATTGATCGTACAACTCTTTGACTGCATTGTTGCGACCCTTGCACCCGGATTGACCAGACGATTCGAGGGTAGTGCCATGACACGACAGACCAGATTGCCGGACGTGGTTGCAACCGTTCTTGCCTGCGCGGCACTCGTACTGGCGTTTGCAGGCTTCGGTGACCGCGCCGCGGCGCGGAACTCGCCTCCGGCCGCGAATGCGCCGAAGGCCATACAGCCGAAGACGCCCGCTTACTCTCCCCATGTCGATCAGCAGTTTCCCAACCGCGTGCTCTGGGGCGTGGCGCATGTTCATACCGGTTTCTCGTTCGACTCCGGGATGTTCGGCGTCACGCTGACGCCGGAGGACCTGTTCCGCGTTTCGTCGGGTGGCGAAGTCGTTCTCGACAACGGCGAGCGCTACAAGCAGGACCGGCCGCTGGACTGGGTCTCCATCACCGACCACGCCGAGTACCTCGGCATCGCCGACCAGATTCGCGCCGGCAGCCCTGAACTGCTGGAAAATCCGCAAGGCAAGCGCTGGTACGAGATGTCCCAGAAGAGCCCCGAGGAAGGCGTGAAGGCCGCGATCGAGGCCGTCGTCTCGATGCAGACCGGCACGCCCGTCTTCAAGAGCGACAAGCTCGCCGGTGCCGCGTGGGCGCACGCCACCGAGGCTGCCGAGAAGTGGAACCGGCCGGGCGTGTTCACGACGCTGCACGGATTCGAGTGGACCTCCGCGCCGGGCGGCAACAACCTGCATCGCACCGTGATCTTCCGCGACAACGCCGAGCGCGTGAACCAGGTCCTGCCGTTCTCCGCCTTCGACAGTTCGGACCCGGCCCAGCTGTGGAAGTACATGGACGCGTACGCGAAGAAGACGGGCGGCCAGGTGCTCGCCATTCCGCACAACGGCAACCTGAGCAACGGCATGATGTACTCAGCCGAGACCTTCGACGGCAAGCCGATGGACCGCGCCTACGCCGAAACGCGCGCGAGCCACGAGCCGCTGCTCGAGGCGACACAGATCAAGGGCGACGGCGAGACGACACCGTTCTTGTCACCGACCGACGAATTCGCCGATTTCGAGCGCTGGGACGTCGACTTCGGCAAGATGGCTCCGGCCCAGGACAGCGTGCTCCATGCCAACTACGCGCGCTCGGCGCTCAAGCTCGGCCTCGAGTTGGAGGCGAAGCTCGGGGCCAATCCCTACCGGGCCGGCATGATCGGCGGCAACGACGCCCACGTGGGCGTGGTCACGACGAGCGAAGACAACTTCTTCGGTGAGTTTGCCAACGGCTTACCGTCGCCGGAACGCTGGAAGACCCCGCTCGTGTTGGGAAAAGACGGCAAGCCCGTGGTTTCGGTCTGGAATGAATCCGCGTCTGGTCTTGGTGGCGTGTGGGCGCGCGAGAACACCCGCGAGGCGATCTGGGACGCGCTGAAGCGCAAGGAAGTCTATGCCACGACAGGCGACCGGCCGGTCGTGCGCGTGTTCGCCGGCTGGAACTTCGCGCCGGCGGACCTCAACCGACCGGACTTTGCGGCAAACGGCTACGCGCACGGCGTGCCGATGGGCGGCAACCTCAGCAAGCCGACGGCCGGTCAGCGGCCGGCATTTGTCGTGTACGCCTTGCGTGATCCCGACGGCCCCAACCTCGATCGCATCCAGATCATCAAGGGCTGGCTCGACAAGGACGGCAAGAGCCAGGAGCGCATCTTCGACGTGGCGGTATCCGGCGGACGCAAGATCGGCCCGGATGGGCGATGCAAGACCCCGGTGGGCAGCACCGTCGACGTGGCGAACGCGAGCTACACGAACACCATCGGCGCGCCGGCACTGTCGGCGTACTGGAAAGACCCGTCGTTCGACGCAACGAAAGGCGCGTTCTATTACGTGCGCGTGATCCAGATTCCGTCGCCGCGCTGGACCGCGTACGACCAGAAGCGTTTCGGCATCAAGATGCCCGACTACGTTCCGATGACCGTCACCGACCGCGCCTACACCTCGCCCATCTGGTACACGCCGTGACGCCAACGAGGGCCGGATTCAAATGAGCAAGCCGAATCACGACTTGCGTGCATCCGCGCGCGTGATGAAGGTGACCGGCTGGGGAATCATCATCGGCGGGCCGATCTTGATGCTTGCCTACGCGCCCGGCTTCTTCTGGGGGTCGCCGCACGATTTCCCGCTGCTGCGGCCGGCCCATCCGCCGTCACCGTTCACGGCGCGCACCCGTACCTGTTCATGATCTTCGCGCTCTACCTGGCATGGGCAATCCTGCTCATCCGGGGCGCGAAGGATCCGCAGGCTGCCGCATCGCTGTTCGACTCGGGCGTCCTGGCCAACCTCATGCACGGGTCGCTGATGGTGTACCAGGCCTTCGCCTACCCGACGAACACGCCCACATGTGGGCCGATATTCCATTGCTTTTCGCCGTCAGTGGCGTGATGTGGTACTGGCATCCAAATCGAATCGTGCCAAATCGCGCGCCGACAGTGTGATGAGCGGCTCCTGGGACTACGACGTCATCGTCGTCGGCAGCGGCTACGGCGGGTCGAGCGCCGCCGAGGCCCTGGCACGCGCTGGACTCAAGGTCGGGATACTGGAGCGCGGGACGTGGTGGGGCGCGTTCGCCGGCCACCGCGCGTTGCC
>CAWBAG010000003.1:0-136941 GCA_963786705.1 uncultured Gammaproteobacteria bacterium | reverse complement strand
CGACACCCAGGTGGCGCCGCTACCGCGGTGTTCAACGCATTCAACAGCGGCCAGTCGGCGACCGCGTCCGAACCGTGCGCATCGCCTCGGTCTCACCAGATTCGGGCTCGCGACAAGGAGCCCGAATCGAGGTGATCACGGCCGATCACCACGGGCGCCTCCAGTTCACCACGGCGACCATCTGGTTGAACACGAGTCCAGCCGGTGGCGTTGGCCCAGCCCTACCCAGCAGATCCGGGCGGGAAGTCCCTGGAACTGGATGCGCTCGTGCGCCATGTCGGCCCAGCGGTGCAGGTGCGGATCGTCCGGGATCAGCTCCTTCACACGCGCGTCGGTGCGAAGGATGTCCTCCGGATTGCCGGACAGTGCTGCCCAGCGGAATGGACCCACGCCGAGGCAGAACAGTGGCCGCACGTACGCCGGCACGAAGCCCGGAAACGCGAACGCGTCCGGCACGCCCGCGTCAGCGCGACCTGCCGGATATTGTTGCCGTAGTCGAACACGGGAATGCCGAGCTTCTGGAAGGCCAGCATCGCCTCGACGTGACCGGCCATCGAGCCGTCGCCGCCGGCTTCGACGCACGCGGATCGCTGCACGCGCTCGCGGTCCATTCCTCGAGCGTCCACCCGATGGGGACGTAGCCGTTGACCGGGGTCGTCCGCGGACGTCTCGTCGTGACCGCGTCGGACGCACCGCCGACGCAGCAGTTCGGGCAGCACCTCTGCGGCATTGCCGAGCAGGCCGACACTGATCGCGCCACCGCGCGGCACCGGCCTCCTCGATCCGCGCGAGTGCCTCGTCGAGCGATTCGACGCCGACGTCGAGATAGCGCGTTTCGAGCCGTTTCCGGATGCGATGGGCCGGCATTCCACCGCCAGCATGGACGCGCCGGCCATGGTGGCGGCCAGCGGTTGCGCGCCGCCCATGCCGCCGAGGCCCGCCGTCAGGTCCGCCCCCGCGAGGTCCCCGCCGTAGTGCTGGCGGCCCATTTCGACGAAACGTCTCGTAGGTGCCCTGCACGATGCCCTGGCTGCCGATGTAGATCCAGGAGCCGGCCGTCATCTGGCCGTACATCATCAGTCCCTTGCGATCGAGTTCGTGGAAGTGCTCCCACGTGGACCAGCGCCGACGAGATTCGAATTCGCGATCAGCACGCGCGGCGCGTCCGCGTGCGTGCGGAACACGCCGACGGGCTTGCCCGACTGGACCAGCAGCGTCTCATCGTCGCCGAGCGCGCGCAGTGCCTGCACGATACGGTCGTAGCAGTCCCAGTTGCGCGCCCGCGCGGCCGATGCCGCCGTACACGACGAGGTCGCCGGGACGCTCGGCCAGCTTCGGGATCGAGGTTGTTCATGAGCATGCGCAGCGGCGCTCCGGTGAGCCAGCTGCGCGCGGTGAGTTGCGGCCGTGCGGCGCGCGAATCGGGCCAGACGGACGATGAGCCAGGTCGTTCATGGCGGCGTTATATCATCCCGGCGTTCGATCCCGTTCGGAGCGCCCCGTCATGATCCGCTGGTTCGCAATCCTCTCGCTGCTGCAACTCGTGGCGTTCTGGAAAATCCTCGGCCGCATCGGGTTTTCCGCCGTGGCTCGCGATCATGGCCTCCAGTGCCGGTCGTCAACCTCGTGTTGTTCTACTACGTCGCGCTGACGCCGTGGCCCCGCGAAGCGGACTGGAAACGGCCCATGACCCGCGCCGGTGGGTCGGGCGACGCCAAATTCTGATAACTTTGCGCTCCCGCAACGCAGCATCGACGCATACCCCAGAGGACGCTCCATGGCCGGCCCGACTTCCAACGCCCCTGAACCGAAAATGGACGTGCAGGATCTTTACCGGGAGGACACCTACTCCGACCGCAAGGTCGGCACGATCCGCGTGATGACGCCGGTCAAGCCGGACGGCGCCGGAGACCCGACCCGCGCGACGCTCTACGTCGGGCAGGCGCAGATCATGACGCCGGCCGGCGTGCTGCCGCTGTCGTTCGAGATCGAGGCGAAGACGCTGGCCGAAGCGTGCAGCGGGTTCGCGGAGGGCGCCCGCGTTGCGTTCGAGGAGACGATGAAAGAACTGCAGGAGATGCGGCGCCAGCAGGCGTCGTCCATCGTGATCCCGGATGCCGGCGCCGCGGCGGCGCTCGGCCAGGGCGCTCCCCCGCGCGGCAAGATCCAGTTCCCCTAGACCCGGCCCGGCACCGGCTGCTAGCCCACGGTACGGCACCGTTGCGCCGCGGCCGCCGCAGTCGCGCCGGCCCCACATTGCGACGCAATCGTGCTGCAGAGCAGTATTCGAGGCCCGCGTGCCCCGGGTCGCAGTCCCGGCGCTGCCCGCGCTCGCGGTAGTCGCCGCGGCCCTGCTCGCGACGCTGCAGGCGACGCTGCAGGGCGTGTACTCGGCCGCGCTGTACCGGTACGCCACGAACGACGGCCGGCCGGTCCCGGATTTCGGACCTAACTGATGCAGGTCGCCTTCCGGCCCAGGGGCTGGCGGCGTTTCAGCGCCGACCGAGTGCCGCGACGCTGGCGGCCACGCTCCGTCGTCGTAACTGGTGAATTGCCCGGCGCGGCTCTTGCGCTGGCGCCATTCCCAGGGCGCGACTCGCTCGCCGCCGTGGCGCCTGCCAGAGGCCGCGCCGCAGGTCGCGCGCGCCTTTCTCGAACGCGCAGTAACTGGCGTCGTCCGCGTAGCGGCGATAGGTCCACGCGTGCCCGGACTTCAGCAACTCGGCATTGATGTCCACCGTGCCGAGCCAGAGTCGCGCCACCAGCCGGTCGTAACGGTCCTGCTCGTACGGCTCCACGGCGACCGCCTTGCCATACACGAGATCCGACAACACGGTCTTTGCCGCCTTGCCGTACGGTTGACCCATTTCCGGCGCGTCGATCGCGTGCAGGCGGATACGCACCATGCCCGACGCGAGCCGCACCGTCCGCCGTGTCGCCATCGACGACGCCGACGACCATGCCCGCGAGCACCGGCGCGTCCGCCGCCCGAGCGACTGCAGCGCCTGCCACGAGCAGCACGCAGAGCCACCACGTGAACGGGCGGAGCTGGCGTCGGGTTGCATTCGCGCATCCGGCCATTCTGGCGGTCGCGCACAGAATTTGCACGAAGCCGCAGGTAAGTCCGCGGGCGGCGTCGCAGAACCGCCGCCAGGATTCGAGGCGACATGGCGGCCGGGAGCACCACTCCGCCCGCGCAGGGAGGCGTGATGAACAATTCCGGCGCAGGGCCGAACTCGTCGTGGCGACGCTGGTGGTGCGGCTGCACGGGGCCTCGTGCTCGCGCTGGCAACGAGCCCGTCGGGCGGCCACCCGCGCGTGCCGGACGCTTGCGTTGCGGCCACGCAGCGTCAACCGTATGCCCCGCGCAGCTTCCTTGGCTACGCGTGCGAGGAACCCGACTGCGCCGCCCACAAGGCCGGTTTCGCCTGGGCGGACCGATGGGTGTCACCGATCCGCGCGACTGCGCAGTCGCCAGCCTGGCCGGTTTCGAGCAGGGGTGCCGTGCCTTCGCCGAGGAAACGGTGACGGCCGAGCAGTCGGGCTTCGAGTGGGCCCGCGAGAACGAGGTCGTCGACGTCTGCCTGTGCCGCGGGGCGGGGCCACGGTTCGAGGCGGGGTGCGACGCGTATGTCACCGGCTTCGGCGGCCGGGCGCGGGAGAGGTGAAGCGTGCACGCAGCGCGACGAACCGTTTTCGCCGGCGCGGCTCGCCCGGTAAGCTCCCCGGGTGACACTCGACGATCTGCGCCGCAATCGTGAACTGCTCTTCTGGGGCCTGCACACGCTTGGCTGGAGCGCCTATTTCATCACGCAGTACCTGGGCGCGCTCCTCTACGAAAAGCCTGCCAGCTACATCAAGGTGGTCGTTGCGGCCGCCGTGAGCGGTTTCCTGCTCTCCGCCCCGCTGCGCTACCTGTACCGGTGGCTGTGGCGGCAGCGCCCCGTGGTGATCATCCCGGTCGTGTTGTTCGCCGCGTGGTGCACGGCGCTCGCATGGCGTGCCGTCATCAACACGTCCTATGCCCGGTTCGTCGAGGACTGGATGGCGAAGGAACCGTGGTACGGCATCTTCTCCGGCACGTTGAGCTCGACCTACCTGCTGGTCTGCTGGTCCGGCCTCTACTTCGGCATCAAGTACTACGAGACCCTGCAGCACCAGCGGGAGACGATGCTGCAGGCCGCTGCGCTCGCACAGGAGGCGCAGGTGAAGATGCTGCGCTACCAGCTCAACCCGCACTTCCTCTTCAACACGTTGAACGCGATCTCCACGTTGATCCTCGACGGCCAGGGCAAGGTCGCGAACCAGTGCGTCGGGCGGTTGTCGGACTTCCTGCGTTACACGCTCGACCAGGACCCGATGAAAAAGGTCACCCTGCGGCAGGAAATCGACGCGCTCAACCTCTATCTCGGCATCGAGCAGCTGCGATTCGGCGACCGGCTGCGGCTCGAGTTCGACGTCGACGAAGGAGTCATCCAGGCGCTCGTGCCATCGCTCGTCCTGCAGCCGCTCGTCGAGAACTCGCTCAAGTACGCCGTGGCGCCGCGCGAGGAGGGTGGCCGGCTGCGTATCGAGGCGCGGGAGCGGGAGGGTAAACTCTCGCTCGTCGTGCAGGATGACGGGCCCGGCCTGCCGGTCGGCGTCGAACTCGGAGCCGGTCGCGGTGTCGGATTCCGCAACACCCGCGAACGCCTCGCGGTGCTGTACGGCGACCAGCAGAAGCTTGCCGTGCGCTTCTCGCGCCCGGGCCTGCGCCTCGAGATCACGATGCCCTTCGAACGAGCCACGCAACCGACATGACCATCCGCACCATCATCGTCGACGACGAACCCCTTGCGCGCCGCGGGCTCGAGCTGCGCCTGCAGGGCGCGCCCGACATCGCGATCGTGCGCCAGTGCGCGAACGGCCGCGAGGCCATCGCCTCGATCGCGCAGGACGCCCCCGACCTCATGTTCCTGGACATCCAGATGCCGGGCGTGTCCGGGCTCGAGGTCGTCGCGCAGGTGCCGCAGGAGAGCATGCCGATGGTCGTGTTCGTCACCGCCTTCGACCGTTTCGCGATCAATGCCTTCGAGGCGCACGCGCTCGACTACCTGCTGAAGCCGGTGGACGACGAGCGCCTCGCCCGCGCGCTGGAGCGCGTCCGGGCCCAGTGGCAGCAGAAGCAGGCGGCGGCGCAGCGCGAGCAACTGATGGCGCTGCTCGCCGACCTGACCGGCAGGGGCGAAATCGCGGCCGATGCGTTCACGCCCGCGGGGCACGCGGCGGCGTCCGCGCCGCGTCGGTACGCAACACTGCTGCCGATCCGCTCCGGCCGCGAAACCCTGCGTCTCGACGTCTCCACGATCGACTGGATCGACGCGGCCGGCGACTACATGTGCCTGCACGCGGCCGGCGCGACGCACGTGCTGCGCGCGACGATGAAGGAGCTCGAGGACGTGCTCGATCCCCTCGTGTTCCAGCGCGTGCACCGTTCGACGATCGTGAACCTCGCGCGCGTGCGCTCGCTGCGCCCGCACCTGAATGGCGAGTGCTTCCTCAAGCTGCAGTCGGGGCAGGAAATCAAGCTCAGTCGCAGCTTCCGCGACAAGGTGGAAATGCTGCTCGACCGCTCTGGCGTCGCGCCAAAGACGGCTTGACGCGTCACCGCGACGTGCACGGTCGCGGTCTCGCCCTCGAGGCCCGGCCGGCGTCCGGCGGCACGCCGTCACAACAATACGCGCCGCTCCGGGCTTTACGCACGGGGTTCGGTTATCATCGGGTGGACATGCACGGCCCAGTCTTCCGCATTGCCCGTCGTCACTGCCGCACGATCGCGCTGATCGCCCTGGTCGCGCTGTCGCTGGGCCAGGCGCTGGCGGTCGCGCACGCGTCGCGGCACGTCGGTCCGGACGCGGCCGGGCTGCCCGGCAACCACGCGCAGCTCTGCACCGACTGCGCCTCGATTGCGCCGCTGCTGTCGGTCGCGGGCGCCGCCGCCGCGCCCTTGTTCGTGGGCGCCCAGTGCGGCGACGCATTCATCCTGCCTTCGATCCACGTTCCGGCCGCCCGCGCGCGTCATCTCGCCTTTCGATCGCGCGCTCCTCCCCGCTGAATCCTCCCGCGGCCGCGCCCGCGGCCGCTGCACGACGTAAGGCCCGCCCGGCAGTCACCGACCTGCCTGCGGCAGGCATCCCGATTGCCGTGACGAGGATTCAGTAATGGAACGCTTGAAACTTCGGGTCGCGCGCATTGCGTGCGCCGCCCTGTTGATACCCATGACGGCTGCGGCGAACGACGATGCAGCACTGGCCGAACTGCGCGCCGAGATCGATGCATTGAAGGCCGAGTACACCGGGCGCGTTGCGGCGATCGAGGCGCGCATCGACCAGATCGAAGCCAATGCGGCTGGCGCGGGCAGCGCGCCTGCCGTGGCCGACGCCGCCGCGGCGGACGGCGGTGCAGTTCCCGTGCCCGAACCAGCGCCGTTGACTTCGGCCTCGGTCGGAGGCATGCGCAGCTCGGCGTTCAACCCAGCCATCGCGGTGATCCTGTCCGGCACGTACGCGAACCTGTCGCAGGATCCCGAGACCTACGCGATCGCCGGGTTCATGCCGAGCGGTGGCGAGATCGGTCCGGGCGACCGCAGCTTCAGCCTCGGCGAGTCCGAGATCACGCTGTCCGCCAGTGTCGATCCGTACTTCATGGGCAGTCTCACGGCGGCGCTGTCCGGCGAGGGCGAGCTCGAAGTCGAGGAAGCGTTCTTCCGCACCACAGCGTTGCCGGAAGGCCTCACGTTGAAAGGCGGACGATTCTTCTCGGGCGTCGGTTACCTGAACGAAATCCATGCCCATAACTGGGACTTCGTCGACGCACCGCTCGTATACCAGGCGTTCTTCGGCGGCCAGTTCGCACAGGACGGCCTGCAGCTCAAATGGGTGGCGCCGACCGACCTGTTCATCGAACTGGGCGGCGAGTCCGGCAATGGCGATGCGTTCCCCGGCACGCGCGAATCCAGCAACGGCTTGAACGGCGTCACGCTGTTCGGCCACGTCGGCGGCGATGTCGGCGACTCGATCGGCTGGCGCGCAGGCGTCTCGTGGATGGACCTGGACGCCGTCGAGCGCACCTACGACGACGTGGACAGTCTCGGCAACCCCGTGGTCAACGCGTTCACCGGCAGTTCGCAAACCTGGATCGCAGACTTCACGATGAAATGGGCGCCCGGCGGCGATGCGCGACGCAACGCGTTCAAGCTGCAGGCCGAATACATGCAGCGCGAGGAAGACGGAGCGCTCGCGTTCGATGTCGACGGCGACGGGCTCAGCGACGGCTATCGCAGCCGGCAGGATGGCTGGTACGCGCAGGGCGTCTATCAGTTCGTACCGCGCTGGCGCGCGGGCGTGCGCTACGACAGTGTCGATGCGGGCACGACGCACATCGGCCTCGTGCAGAGCGGTTTGCTGCCGGCGGACGACTTTCCCGCACTGGCGCCCGCCACGCCAGACCGCGTGACGATCATGGTGGACTGGAGCCCGAGCGAATTCTCGCGACTGCGTGCCCAGTACGCGTGGGACAAAGCACGCGACACCTCCACCGACGAGCAGTGGCTGCTGCAATACATCTACGCCATGGGCGCGCACGGCGCGCACAAGTTCTAGGAGCACATCCATGATCCGCCATCTCATGCAAGGCGCTTGCCTGCTGGTCGCGCTTGTCCTCGCATCGCCGGCCGACGCGGCCATCCGGGTGCTGGCGACGACCAGCGACTGGGGCGCACTGACCGCCGAACTCGGGGGCGACAAGGTCAACGTCTACACCGCCACCACGGCACTGCAGGACGTGCACCGCATCGACGCCAAGCCGAGCCTCGTCGCCCGCGCACGAACGGCCGACCTGCTGGTCGCCACGGGTGCAGAACTGGAAATCGGCTGGCTGCCGGTGCTGCTGCAGGAATCCGGGAACGCCCGCATCCAGCCAGGCGCCCCCGGTTACTTCGAAGCCACGGCAGGTCTCAAGCTGCTCGACGTGCCGACGAGCGTCGATCGATCGATGGGCGACATCCACGCGCAGGGCAATCCGCACGTGCAACTCGACCCGCGGAACATCGCCGCCATCGCAAGGGCGCTGACGGCTCGGCTCGCATCGGTCGACCAGGCGAATGCCGCGTACTACACCGGGCGAGGCAATGATTTCCAGACGCGCTGGCAGGCGGCGACGGCTCGCTGGACCACGATGGGTGCGCCGTTGAAGGGCGTGCCCATCGTCGTCATCCACCGGGACCAGAGGTACTTGTCGAACTGGCTCGGCCTCGTCGAGGTGGCGTCGATCGAGCCGAAGCCCGGCGTGCCGCCGAGCGCCGGCTATCTTGCCGGTCTCGTGACGCGTCTCGCGGCGAACCCGGCGCAGTTCATTCTGCGCAATGCCTACAATGACCCCAAGGCCGCGGACTGGCTCGCCACGCGCACACACGCGGCCGTCATCGAGCTGCCGTTCTCGGTCGGCGGGACACCGGAGGCAAAAGACCTCTTCGGCCTCTTCGACGACACGTTACGCAGGTTGCTTGCAGCCGAGTCGAAGGAAAAACAATGAACGAAGCTTATGCGGACCTGAGCATCCTGTGGCCGGCGTTCGTCGCCGGCGTGCTCGTGCTGCTGTCCCACGTGCCGCTCGGCCAGCAGGTCCTGAAACGCGGCATCGTGTTCATCGACCTAGCGATCGCGCAGGTCGCCGGGCTCGGCGTCATTGCCGCGCATGCCGCCGGCACTGAACTGCAGGACTGGCAAACGCAGGTCGCGGCGGTCGTGGCGGCTCTGCTCGGCGCGGTGCTCCTCAACTGGACGGATCGCAAGCGTCCCGAGGTGCAGGAAGCGGTGATCGGCGTGCTCTTCGTGCTGGCGTCCACGGCGCAGATCCTGCTGCTCGCGAACGATCCGCATGGCGGCGAGGCGTTGAAGGACCTCCTCGCCGGGCAGATCCTCTGGGTGTCGAACGAGCACCTGATCCGCGCGGCCGTGGTCACTGCCGTGTTCCTGTTCGTCTGGTTCCGGTTCCGTGAGCGCATCGGCACGATCGGGTTCTACGTGCTCTTCGCGCTCGTCGTCACGACGTCGGTGCAACTCGTCGGTGTGTACCTCGTGTTCACGACCTTGATCGTGCCGGCGCTCGCAACGTACCGGCACGCGCCATCGCGGCAACTCTGGCTCGGGTACGCGGTGGCTTTCGGCAGTTATGTGGCGGGCCTGGCGGTGTCCCTGGTCACGGACCTGCCCTCGGGCGCCGTGATCGTGTGGGCCATGGCGACGCTCGGCATCCTCATGCACCTGACCGCAAATGACAGTGCGAGGCGCGAGCGCGCGTAAGGCATGAAACCCGGCTCGAGCGGGACGAGCAGGTGCGGAAAGCGACCCGCCATCGTGGCGCGGGTCAGAGGATCAGCCGGCCGGCGTAATACGCAAGCGCAGCCATGAGCGCCGCGGCCGGCATGGTCACGATCCAGGCGACCACGATGTTGCCCGCGAGGCCCCAGCGCACGGCCCGCGTGCGCTGCGCGGCGCCGATGCCGACGATGGCGCCCGTGATCGTGTGCGTGGTCGATACCGGAATGCCGAAGCTCGAGGCGAGGAACAGCGTGATGGCGCCGCCCGTCTCGGCGGCGAAGCCGCCGACCGGGCGCAGCTTCGTGATCTTCTGGCCCATCGTCTTGACGATGCGCCAGCCGCCGAACATGGTGCCGAGCGCGATCGCGATGTAGCAGCCGATGATGACCCAGGCTGGCAAACGGTCGGGCGTGGTGACGCCGGCCGCGATCAGCAACAGCCAGATGATGCCCATCGTCTTCTGCGCGTCGTTGCTGCCGTGGCCGATGCTGTAGGCCGCGGAGGAGGCGAGTTGCAGGGTCCGGAACCAGCGGTCGACGCGGCGCGGCGCGCGCCGCAGGCACATCCAGGAAACCGCGATCATGATCAGCGCACCGAGCGTCATGCCGAGCAACGGCGAGACGAAGATGAACGTCGCGGTCTTCAGGATGCCGGGCGCCAGCAGGGGTCCCGTGCCGGCCTTCGCGATCGTCGCGCCGATCATGCCGCCGATCAGCGCGTGCGACGAGCTCGAGGGGATGCCGTAGTACCAGGTGATCACGTTCCACGCGATCGCCCCGATGAGTGCGCCGAAGATCACGAAGTGGTCGATCTCCGCGGGGTCCACGATGCCCTTGCCGACGGTGGCCGCGACTTTCAGGTGGAAGATGAAGATCGCGACGAAATTGAAGAAGGCGGCCCACGCCACCGCGTAATGCGGCCGCAACACGCCGGTGGAGACGACCGTCGCGATCGAATTGGCCGCGTCGTGGAAACCGTTCATGAAATCGAATGCGAGCGCCAGTGCCACCAGCATGACCAGCACGGCCAGCGGGAAAGTCGGGTCGATGGGCATCAGACGTTTTCCACGACCACCGATTCGATGATGTTCGCGATGTCCTGGCACTTGTCGATCGCGTTCTCGAGGTATTCGTAGACGTTCTTGTGCTTGATCAGCTGGCGCACGTCCTGTTCCTCGCGGAACAGCAGCGAGATGCCGGTGCGGGACACCTCGTCGGCGTCGCTTTCGAGGAGGTCGATTTCATGCGTCAAGGCGAGTGCGCGGGTGGCGTTGTCCATGGAACTCAGGAGTCCCACGCCCGCCTGCACCTTGACGCAGCACTCCTGCAGCAATTCGGCCATCCGCAGCGACATCGGCGGCAGCGTCTGGATGTCGAAGAGGTGCATCGACTCGGCCGCGTCCTGCATCAGGTCGAGCACGTCGTCCATGCCCGAGATCAGCCGGTGGATGTCGTTGCGGTCGAACGGCGTGATGAACGTGGCGTGCAGCAGCGACACGGTCTCGTAGGTGACTTTGTCGGCGCTGCGCTCGATGTCGCCGATGTGCTGGATCAGCTCGGCACGGCGCACGGTATTCGAGTAATCCCTCACCAGTTCGAGCATCGCGTCGCTGCCCTCGACGATCAGGGCACCGTGCCGGTCGAACAGCGCGAAGAACCGCGCCTCGCGCGGCATCAGGGCGGAAAAGAACCGCATCGGCCAGCCCCCGGTGGAATCCGAGAATCTTTCTGCGCGAAGTATCGGCGATCCGCCGCCAACGTGGTAGCTTGATCGCCGCCCCGCCTGCGCGTAGGGCCCCCCAGTCATGCCCCAGTCCGAACACGAATGCATCCGCATCCGCGGGGCCCGCCAGAACAACCTGCGCGGCCTCGATCTCGACATCCCGCTGCGCCAGCTGGTGGTCGTCACCGGCGTGTCGGGCTCCGGGAAGTCTTCGCTCGTCTTCGATACCGTCTACGCCGAGGGCCAGCGCCGCTACGTGGAGACGTTCTCCCCCTACGCGCGGCAATTCCTCGATCGCATGGACAAGCCGCTGGTGGACCGCATCGAGGGCATCCCGCCGGCGATCGCGATCGACCAGACCAACCCCGTCCGTACGTCGCGCTCGACCGTCGGCACGATGACCGAACTGAACGATCACCTGAAACTGCTCTTTGCGCGCGCCGCGCAGCTGCATTGCCGGCGCTGCGGGCAGCCGGTGCGCCGGGACACCGCGGACACGATCTACGCTGCGCTCGCCGAGCGCTGCACGGCACTCGGCGATCCGCGCCTGCTGGTGACGTTCCCGGTGCAGGTGCCGACGAACTTCACCGAGGCGGAGGTGCTCGGCCTGCTGGAGCAACAGGGGTATACGCGCGTCCACGCCCGCGGCGGCGGCCAGGTCGAGATCGTGCAGGACCGGCTCCGTCTCGGCGGCGTCGAGCGGGCACGCGTCGTCGACGCCCTCGAGGCGGCGCTGCGCGTCGGCCGCGGCCGGGTGAACGTGGCGGTCGCCGGGACCGGGGACGCGTCTGCCGTCAGCAAGGACGATCCGGTGCCGGGAGCAGTGGACGCGTCGCCGGTGCGACCGGCGAACCCGGCGCCAGGGGCCGTGCACGAGGCGCCGCCGTGGCGCTTCTCGACCGACCTGCACTGCGCCGCACTGCGACATCCATTATCGCGACCCGACGCCGAGCCTGTTCTCCTTCAATTCACCGCTTGGCGCGTGCGAGACCTGCCGGGGTTTCGGCCGCATCATCGGCATCGATTACGGCCTCGTCGTGCCCGACGCAGGCAAGTCGCTCCGCGGGGGCGCGATCAGGCCCTGGCAGACCGAGTCGAATCGCGAGTGCCAGGACGACCTGCTGCGCCATGCCCGCAAGCGCGGCGTCCCGGTGGACGTGCCATGGTCGGAACTGACCGACGAGCAGCGCCGCTGGGTCATCGACGGCGAGGGCCCGTGGGACAAGAAGACCTGGTACGGTGTGCGCCGGTTCTTCCAGTGGCTCGAGTCGAAGAGCTACCGCATGCACGTGCGCGTGCTGCTCTCGAAGTACCGCAGCTACACGCCCTGCACGGACTGCGGTGGCGCGCGCCTCAAGGAGGAGGCGCTGTTGTGGCGGCTCGGTGCGCCGCGCGACGCGAGCCCTGGCCTCAACATCCACGACGTCATGCTGCTGCCGATCGATCGCTGCCGCGACTTCTTCGCGACGCTCGTGCTGCCGGCGCCACTCGACGAAGCCGCCGACCTGCTGCTAGGCGAGGTGCGCTCGCGACTCGACTTCCTCGTGCGCGTGGGCCTCGGCTACCTCACGCTGGATCGCCAGTCGCGCACGTTGTCGGGCGGCGAAGTCCAGCGCATCAACCTGACGACCGCGCTCGGTACGTCGCTCGTGAACACGCTGTTCGTGCTGGACGAGCCGTCGATCGGCCTGCATCCGCGCGACATGCGCCGCGTGATCGAGGTGATGCACCGCCTGCGCGACAACGGCAACTCGCTGCTCGTCGTCGAGCACGACCCGCAGATCATGCTGACGGCCGACCGCATCCTGGACCTGGGCCCCGGGCCCGGCGAGCACGGCGGCCGGATCGTGTTCGAGGGCACGCCCGGAGAACTCGTGGGCCAGGCCGACACCCTCACCGCGCAGTACCTCTCCGGGCGGCGCGATGCGGGCAGTGCGGCCGGCCGGCGCGGCCGGCCGGCGCCCGGTGCGCCGCAACTCGTAGTGCAGGGCGCGACGCAGCACAATCTCAAGGACATCGACGTCGCGGTGCCGCTGCAGCGGCTCGTCTGCGTGACCGGCGTTTCGGGCTCCGGCAAGTCGACGCTGGTGCAGGACGTACTGCACGCGGCCTTGCGGCGAGCCAGGGGCAAGCCGACCGAAGCGCCGGGCGCGCACCGTGCACTGCACGGCGCCGAACACGTCCGCGACGTGGTGATGGTCGACCAGGCGCAGATCGGCCGCACGACGCGCTCGAATCCTGCGAGCTACGTGGGCGCGTTCGACGTGATCCGCAAGCGTTTTGCCGCCGAGGCCGTCGCGATCGAGCGCGGCTACACGATCGGCACGTTCAGCTTCAACTCGGGCAACGGGCGGTGCCCCACCTGCGGTGGCAACGGATTCGAGCACGTCGAGATGCAGTTCCTGTCCGACGTGTACCTGCGCTGTCCCGATTGCGACGGCCGCCGGTACCGGCCGGAGATCCTGGACGTGAAGATGTCGCGGGGAGCGGGACCCGCGCGCAGCATCGCGGACGTCCTCGACCTGACCGTGTCGGCAGCGGCGGAGTTCTTCGCCGGCGACCGCGACGTGCTCGCGCGGCTCGAACCGCTCAGCGCGGTCGGCCTCGACTACCTGCGACTCGGCCAGCCCGTACCGACGCTCTCGGGCGGCGAGGCGCAACGGCTCAAGCTGGCAGGACACCTCGCCGACGCCGCCGGGGGCAACGCGGACGGCGCCGTGCTCTTCCTGTTCGACGAGCCGACGACCGGCCTGCATTTCGACGACGTCGCGAAGTTGCTTGGTGCGTTCAAGCGCCTGCTCGACGCCGGGAACTCGCTGGTCGTGATCGAGCACAACCTGGACGTGATCCGCGCGGCGGACTGGATCATCGACCTCGGTCCCGAAGGCGGCGACGCCGGCGGCGGCGGTCGTCGTGGCCGGCACGCCGGAAGACGTCATGGCCTGCGCCGCGTCGCACACGGGCCGCGCGCTCGGCGAGTACGAGCGCGACCGTGCGCGCGTGCTGGCCGAAGGTCGCGCCGCGTTGCCGTCCGCGGTCGCGCCGGCGCCGGGCCTGCCGGCCATCGCCGATCGCGCGCGCGACGCGATCGTCGTGCACAAGGCGCGCGAGCACAACCTGCGCGACGTCGACGTCACGATTCCGCGTGACGGCATGACCGTCGTCACTGGCGTGTCGGGCTCGGGCAAGTCCACGCTCGCGTTCGACATCGTGTTCGCGGAAGGCCAGCGGCGCTATCTCGAGTCGCTGAACGCGTACGCACGGCAGTTCGTCCAGCCGTCGGCGCGGCCAGACGTCGACGCGATCTTCGGCATTCCCCCGACCGTGGCGATCGAGCAGCGCACGAGCCGCGGCGGGCGCAAGAGCACGGTGGGCACACTCACGGAGGTGCACCACTTCCTGCGGCTGCTGTACGTGAAGCTCGGGCTGCAGCACTGCCCCGACTGCGCCACGGCCATCGAACCGCAGACCGCCGACGCGATCGCGGCGCGCCTGCTGCGTGACTGCCGCGGGCGGCAGCGTCGAATTGCTCGCGCCGCTCGTCGTCGCGCGCAAGGGTTATTACACGGATCTCGCGCAGTGGGCGCTCGCGAAGGGCTACGCCGGAACTGCGCGTGGACGGCGAGCGCCTGCCGACCGGGCGCTGGCCGCGACTCGATCGCTTCAAGGAGCACACGATCGAACTGCCTGTCGGCATCGTAACGGTATCTCCGGCGCGCGAACCGGCGCTGCGCACGGCACTGCAGCGCGCGCTCGACTTCGGCAAGGGCGTGGCCCACGTGCTCGATCGCGGCAAAGTGCGCGTGTTCTCGACGCGTCGCGCGTGCCCTTCGTGCGGGCGCAGCTTTGCCGAGCCCGATCCGCGGCTCTTCTCGTACAACTCGAAGCACGGCTGGTGCGAGACGTGCTTCGGCACGGGCGTGCGGATCAAGGGTTTCGACGCGGAGCAGTCCGGCGAGGAGATCTGGTGGAACGACTGGTTCGAGGGTGAGGCCGTCGCGTGCCCGTCGTGCGACGGCCAGCGGCTGAATCCGGTCGCGCTCAGCGTCACGTTCCGAAGACAGTCGATCGCGCAACTTTCGGCGCTGCCCGTGGACGACGCGCTCGGGTTCTTCACGAAGCTGCAACTCCAGGGGCGCGAGGCCGAGATCGCGCGCGACCTGAGCGCCGAGATCCTGTCCCGGCTGTCGTTCCTGCGCGACGTGGGCCTGGGCTACATCGCGCTCGACCGCGCGGCCCCGACGCTGTCCGGTGGCGAGGCGCAGCGCATCCGGCTCGCGTCGCAACTGGGGTCCAACCTGCGCGGCGTCTGCTACGTGCTCGACGAGCCGACGATCGGCCTGCACCCGCGCGACAACCGTGTGCTGCTCGATGCGCTGGGGATGCTGAGCCGCAAGGGCAACACGCTGCTCGTGGTCGAGCACGACGAGGACACGATCCGCCGTGCCGACCACGTGATCGACCTCGGACCGGGCGCCGGCACACGCGGCGGGCGCGTCGTCGGAGCGGGTCGCATCGCCGACCTGATCGCGGCGCCCGAGTCGCTGACGGGACGATTCCTGCAGCACCCGCTGCGGCACCCGCTCGGCGCACGGCGGGCCGTGTCGACTCACGGTCCCGCGCTCGAGGTCCGGGACGCGACGTTGCACAACCTGCGCAAGGTCAACGCGCGCATCCCGCTCGGGCGCCTGACGGTGGTGACCGGCGTGTCGGGGTCCGGCAAGTCCACGCTCGCACGCGACGTGCTCTACACCAACCTGCGCGTCCGGCTCGGCGCAAAGCGCGGCCGGCGTCAGCCGGAATTCGTGGGCTGCCGGTCCATCGACGGCTGGCAGTCGCTCGCGCGCGTGCTCGAGGTGGACCAGACGCCGATCGGCAAGACGCCGCGCTCCTGCCCGGCCACGTACGTCGGGTTCTGGGACGAGATCCGCAAGCTCTTTGCCGGAGCGACGGAGGCGCGCGTGCGCGGCTACACCGCGAGCCGCTTTTCGTTCAACACGCCCGGCGGCCGTTGCGAGAGCTGCGAAGGGCAGGGCGTGCAGACGATCGAGATGAGCTTCCTGCCGGACGTCAAGGTGCTCGTGCGACACCTGTGGCGGGCGGCGCTTCAATGCAGAGACGCTGTCGATCACGTATCGCGGGCGCAACGTCGGCGACGTGCTGGCGATGAACGTCGACGATGCGGTCGAGTTCTTCGCCGCGCACTCGAAGATCCACCATGCGCTCACGCTGCTGCAGGACGTGGGTCTCGGGTACCTCACGCTCGGCCAGCCGAGCCCGACGCTCTCCGGCGGCGAAGCCCAGCGCATCAAGCTCGTGACCGAACTCGCCCGCCTGCGGCCCGTCAAGGCGCGATTGCCGCGCAAGGCGGACGCAAAGCAGGCGGCGGCTGCCGCGCCAGCACCAAGCAGACCCTGTACGTGCTCGACGAGCCGACGGTCGGCCTGCACATGGCGGACGTCGAGAAGCTGCTCCGCGTGCTGCACCGGCTCGTGGACGCGGGCAACACCGTCGTGGTGATCGAGCACAACCTCGACGTGATCGCCGAGGCCGACTGGCTGCTCGACCTCGGGCCGGAAGGCGGATCCGGCGGCGGCCGGGTCGTCGCGAAGGGTTCGCCGGAGGCGGTGGCGGCGGCGCGCAAGGGGTCCCACACTGCAGCGGTGCTGGCAGGCTTCCTCGCGGAGCGCGGGCACGCCTGATTCCCGGCGCACGGCCCGTAGGCTCGACGCTTCGCGAGGCACGCGTCCACGTGTCGAGCCGGCACGGGCAGCAGCGCCGGCAAGGGCCGGGCGTTCGTACGTCGGACGGGAGCCGCGGGCGTCAGCGCGACGGTGGATTGCGCACGCGCTGCACGAACCACCAGAGATGGCCCTCCGGGTCCGATGCACCGTAGCCGCGGTCCGCCCAGTATTCCTCGCCGTAGTCGTGCAGCGCCGGTTCCTCGACGATCTTCGCGCCGGCGGCACGCGCGCGTGCGCAATGGGCGTCCACGTCGTCGACGTACAGCATCAGGCCCTGCGTATTGCAGCCCGCACTGAGCGGGCTGCGCATGTCGATGCCCCAGCGCGCGGCGGGCCCCGTCCTTTCCCCGCCCACCATGACGACGCCATCGCCGCAGGTGAGTTCGCTGTGTTCGATGCCACCGTCCGCGCCCTCGACGCGCAGGCGCACCGCGAAGCCAAAGGCCGTGCACAGCCAGTCGATCATCCGCGCCGGGTCGCGGCAATAGAGGCTCGAGGAGATTCGCGGCCAGCCTGCGGGCGTCGGTTGCATGGTGGTCTCCTCTCTGGCTCGAGTGTGCGGACAATCCGTGTCAGCGGCGTTCGAGTGCCCGCAGCCGCCGCTCGCGAACGAACGGCAACAACGGGAATGCGCAGGCGCACGCGACGCCGAACGTGAGGATCGGATAGATCGACCAGCGCCGCAAGCCGAGTCGCCGAGTCTCGGCGAACGACCAGGCCATGAACGCGATCGTGCCGACCAGCTTGCCGGGCATCGTGTCGTGCTCCGCGCGATCAGGACCCTGCGGGATCACTTGCCCTCGAAGGCGCGGCGAACTTCCCCGGCGATGGCCGCGATGCCCGCACGGACGCTGTCCGGGGGCTGGGAATAATTGATGCGCAGGCATTCGTGCGTGTGCGCGGACGGTTGCTCCAGCCCCGGAAAGAAATGGTGGCCGGACAGGACCAGCACGCCACGCGCCTTCAGGCGGCGATACAGCTCCGCACTCGAGACCGGCAGGCCCGGAAACCAGAGCCAGAGGAAGAACGCGCCCTCGGGCCGGTGGATACGCAACGGCAGGCCCGCGCATTCCGCCTGCAGCCACGCCACCGCTGCGTCGCGGCACTGCACGTAGTGAGGGCGGATCACTTCGCGACAGAGCGCGTCCAGTTCGCCACTCGCAAGCAGGGGTTCCACGAGCACTGCGCCGGTCGAGCACGGCGCGAGCGTGGCGGCCGCATTGAACGCGGCGAGCGCGTCGATCACGCCGGCGTTCGCCACGACGATGCCGGTGCGCGTGCCAGGCAGGCCGAGCTTCGACAGGCTCAGGCAGAGGACGACGTTGTCGTTCCACAGTTGGCCGTGGTGGGCGTGCTGGATCCCCGGAAACGGCGAGCCGTAGGCGGCATCCACGATCAGCGGGACGCCGCGCGTGCGCGCAAGCCCGTCGAGCCGCTCGAGTTCGGCCATCGTCAGCACGTTGCCGGAGGGATTGGTCGGGCGCGACACGCAGATCGCGCCAACGTCCGCCGGTACGGCGAGGTGCTCGAAATCGACGTGGTACTTGAACATGCCGCCCGGCAGTTCCTCGATCGTCGCCGGCTGCGCGAGCAGCATGCCTTCCGCGAGGCCCAGGTCCGCGTAGCCGATGTACTCGGGCGCGAGCGGCAACAGCACGCGCCGCGGCCCCTGCGCCGAACCCGGTCCTGCATACAGGTTGAAGAGGAAAAAGAAGGCGGTCTGGCTCCCGGCGGCGAGCCCCACGTTGCGCTCGGTCAGCGGCCAGCCGTACTGCGTCCGCAGCGACGCGGCCACGGCCCGGCGGAAATCCAGCTCGCCGGCCGGCGCGGAATAGCTCGCCGCGAAGCGGCCGAACTGCGCGGCATCGGCGGCGATCTCGGCGAGCCGGCGCCGGTAGACGGCTTCGACCGCGGGAATGCGCGCCGGGTTGCCGCCGCCCAGCATGTGCATCGGCGTGCCGTGCGCGGCGGCCAGCGCATCGCCCAGGTCCTCCATGAGTTCGAGCGCGCCGGTGCGTCGCGCCATGCGCCGGCCGAACCCTGTCTCGAATCTGCTCATGTAGACTCGCCGCCTCCCCGACCCGGGTGTGTACGGTAACGCGATGGGCTTGGTCCGGGCCATCATCTTCGATCTCGACAACACGCTCTGGGACGTGCACCCGGTGATCGTCCGGGCCGAGCACGCGCTGCGGGACTACCTGGCAGAGCGGTATCCCCGCGTGACCGAGCGGCACGACCTCGACTCGATGCGGGCGCTGCGCGTGCGCATCGCGCGCGAGCATCCGCGGATGCGCCACGATTTCACCTGGCTGCGGCTCGAGGCGCTGCGTCTGCATGCCCGCGAATGCGACTACCCGGAAACGATGGCGGAGGACGCGTTCGCCGTGTTCTTCCGCGCGCGCAACGAGGTCGTGCTCTACGACGACGTGCGGCCGGCGCTCGAGCGGCTGGTGCGCACGCACCGGCTCTTCGCCATCAGCAATGGCAATGCCGACCTCGCCGCGATCGGCCTCGAGCGTTACTTCGAGGCGAGCCTCGCGGCGCGCGAGGCGGGCATGCTGAAGCCCGACCCGCGAATTTTCGAGATCCTGCTGGAGCGCGCCGGCCTGCGCGCCGACGAGGCCGCGCACGTGGGCGACGATCCCGAAGCCGACGTCGAGGGGGCGCGCGACGCCGGCGTGCGCCCGGTCTGGCTCAATCGCGACGCTGCGCCGTGGCCGCTCGAATCGTCGCCGCCCGAGGTCACGATCACGACGCTCGATCACCTGCCGGAGGCGATCGAATCGCAGCGTTGAGTCCCGTGCGCTGCAGGATGAAGTCGAGCACGGCTTCGGTGTCGTCGAGCGGCAATCGCGGGACGTCGCCCGTCGCGATGCCTGCCGTCACCGTGTCGATCGCCTGCGCCTCGATGCTCGCATCCGTGGCAGCAAGCGGCGCCTGCCCGCAGGCTGCGCGGTAGACCTCGAGCTTCGGGTGGCCGCCAGCCTTGAACCCTTCGACGAGCACGAGGTCGCAAGGAGTGAGGTGTTGCAGCAATTCGTCGAGCGAGGGTTCCGGCGCCCCGCGATGCTCGTGGATCAGCGCCCAGCGCTGCGCCGAGGCCACCAGCACCTCGCAGGCTCCTGCCTCCCGGTGCTGGTGACTGTCCTTGCCCGGCTGGTCGATGTCGAACGAGTGGTGCGCATGCTTGACGGTCGCAACGCGCAGGCCGCGCGCGGTCGCCGCTTGCACGAGCCGTACGATGAGATGGGTCTTGCCGCAGTTCTTGCGGCCGACGATGCCATAGATGCGCATGAACGGTTTCCGTGACGTATAACCGATTCGGTCGGCCTGCCTGCACACAATGTGCAACAGGCCCTTGATTGCGGCGCGCCGATGCCGATATTTTTCAACGAGAGTTTCGTTGATGCATCGATTCCCGCTGTCAGCAGTCGCGCCCGCCGGCTGCCAAGTGTAAACGGACGGAGAGGAGGACATGAGCGAAGAAACTGCGAATGCCGCCATCGATGTGCGCAACCTGCGCGAGTTCTTCCGCGATTCACTGCACGCGGCCCTGCTGCGCCAGCAGGCGGCCGTGGAAGACCACACCGAGCACTACGTCGTCAACCTGCTGACGATGTTCGCGCGCTCCGAAGCGCTCTTCGACGACACACCCGAGGGGCCGCGTCTCAAGCCCCTCGCCCTCATGCTCGCGGACGCCGCCGCCGCACCCTCCGCCGAGACCCGCAGCCGCACGCTGCAGCGCCTCGGCGACGTCTCGCTGTTCATGGCGGGATTCTTCGCGCAGGGTTTCGCGCGCCGGCTCGTGGACGTCGATTACCACATCGCGATGGGCGGCCGCGCCTACGGCACGCTCGCCGACACCTGCCGCAGCGGCACGCGCGGACGCGCGCTCGGCGCGGTGTTCGCCGAACTCGCGGCCAAGTTCCAGCGGCTCGTGGACGCGCTGAACGACGTGAGCGAGATGGCGCACCGTCACGACCAGCGCGACGTGCTGCGGCAATACGAGATCTGGCTCAAGACCGGCAGCCCGCGTGCCCACTCGATCCTGCGCGGGCTCGGCGTCGAGCCGACGCTGGTGCCCGCCGGACGCCGGTTGACCTGAAGCCCGGAGGAAGAACGGTGTCCCTGGTGCGCGAACTGCAGGCATTGCTCGCCACGCTCTACGACGCCCCGGTCGACCAGGACGTGCACGACTACCTGATCACGGACGCCGCGCAGGCGGCCGCGCTGCAGGAGCGCCAGGAACCCCTGCCTACGGACGAGCAGCTGCTGCTGGCCGAGACTGACGACGGCGTTGCGATCGGCCTGTACGTGGATCGCAGCGTGCTGGAGCGCTTGTCCGTGCGTTGCCCGCTGCGCGCGCTGAACGACGACAACCTGCCCGACTACTGCACAGCGCTCGAGGGCGTGAGTCATTTCCATTACGTGACGTGGAGCGCGGGTTGCGACCGCCGCGTCTCGCTGCTGGAGCTGGAACTGCAGGCGGAGGTGGACAAGTACGCGAGCGCGTTGAGCCTGATGCTGGCGCAGCGCGAAGGACGCTTCCCGGCGGAGCTGTTCCGCCGCCTCTTCGAAGGCGGGGCGTTGCTGCCGCATCTCGACGCGGCCGAGCGCTCGCGGTACGCCGAAGCACATCGCTTCGCGGCACGATTCTGCCAGCGGCTCGAGGAACGGTTCCTGCGGCGGCGCCAGGCGCGTCCCGCAGCGATGCTCGCCGAACTGCGTTCGTTCTACCGGCTGGGCCGCCACGCCAAGTTGCGGCACGCGGCGCAGTGGAGTTGACGGGTCGGGCCGACGCCCGCCGGCATCAGGTGTTGTCGCCCAGCTTCCGGCGCAGCTCGATCCACCTCGAGAGCTCGCGCAGGTCTTTCTTCCTTTTCCAGCTCTGTTTGCTCAGCGTGCCGCTGTCATAGGGGTTGTACCCCGCTGTCAGCCCAGTGGGGTTGCACTGTATCGAACGGAGCGGGTCCCCGGACTCTTCGGCGACCTCGAGCGACGGATCCACCAGCGCGCGCATGCGCGCCGTCGCGCCGAGCGCGTCGTCGGCCAGCAGCATGTCGTTTTCCTGGTTCCATGCCCAGGTCACGTTGCCGCGATCGTCGAGATCGAGGCGGCCGGGTACGTCGTCGGGGGCGACTGCAAGCTCGGACGCATCACCGACCGCGCTGCCAGGTTTGTCAGCCATGGGGGTCTCTCGAGGAACGATCGAAGTCACGTGCGGCCCGGAGTTTACAAAATCCGCGCGTCTACGTCGTGTGAACCACGTCGCGGAATGCCGAGGTTCCGTCAGCCTCCGGTGTCGGACGCCGCGTCACGGGCTTCGGCGGCCAGCACGTGTTGCGCCCACGTCAGGCCGACGATGGTCTTCGCGTCCTGCAGGCGTCCGTTGGCCGCGAACTCGACGGCCTCGTCGAGCGGCACCCAGCGCGCGTCGAACACCTCGTGCGCTTCCGGCGTCCGCTCGCTGGCGTCGAGGTCGCGCGCGAGGTACACGTGGATCACCTCGGTCAGGACGCCGGGCGAACTGAAGAAGTCGCCGAGCTTGATCCCAGCGCGCGGCCGTGACGCCGGCCTCCTCGGCGAGTTCGCGTTGTGCGCACTCGAGCGGCGGCTCGCCATTGTCGAGCTTGCCGGCGGGCAGCTCGGTGATCCAGCCGCCGGTCGCATGGCGGAACTGCCGCAACAGGCAGACGCGGTCCGGTCCGCGTCGAGGCGACCACGATGGCGGCGCCGCCAGGGTGATGCGCAATCTCGAGTTCGGTCGATCTGTCCGTTCGGCAGCGTCACCTGCTCGACGTTGAGCGTCAGCACCTTGCCCTTGAAGACGTTGCGGATCTGCTCGGTCATGGCCGCTCCCTGGTTCCCTGCGTGCCGGATCATAACGTTCTCCCGGGACGGTCCCGCGGCATCGGCGTCACGCGCGTGACGGCCGCCGTCGCGCCCGGCCGGCCGGTGCACGCTGCGGCCATGCTGCGGCGCACCAGTCCGGTGCAGGCTGTGGTAGCGTTACGGATTGGTATGGCGGCGGAGACCGCCGGAGTTCCAGGATGACCAACCCGGCCTCGATTCCCGGACTCGTTGCAGCGCCTGCGGCGGACGTTCGACAGCGGCAAGACCCGACCGATCGAGTGGCGCCTGCCGCAGCTCGGCGAGATCGCGCGCATGATGCGCGAGCACGAGGCGGACTTCGCCGAGGCGCTGCAAGGCCGACCTCGGCAAGTGCCGGTTCGAAGCCGTGCTGACCGAGATGAGCTTCGTCGAGGAGCGAGGCGAAGTACGCGCGCAAGCACCTCGCGCAGCTGGATGCGGCCGACGCGCGTGCGGCACGCCGATGATGGCGCAGCCGGGCCGCAGCTACATCGAGCCGGAGCCGAAGGGCGTCGTGCTGATCATCGCGCCCTGGAACTACCCGCTGTCGATGGTGCTGGCGCCGCTGGTGGGCGCGGTCGCGGCAGGCAACTGCGCGGTCATGAAGCCGTCGGAGATCACGAGCCACACGTCGGCCGCGATCGCGCGCATCCTGCCGCGCTACCTCGACCGCGGACGCGTTCGCGGTGATCGAGGGCGGCGTCCCGGAGACCACCGAGCTGCTCGAGCAGCGGTTCGACCACATCCTCTACACCGGCAACGAGCGCGTCGCGCGCATCGTGATGACCGCGGCCGCGAAGCACCTGACGCCCGTCACGCTCGAACTCGGCGGCAAGAGCCCGTGCCTGGTCGACAAGAGCGCCGACATCGAGGTCGCCGCCTCGCGCATCGCCTGGGGCAAGTTCATCAACGCGGGGCAGACCTGCGTCGCACCCGACCACGTGCTCGTGCACCGCGACGTGGCGGCGCAGTTCGTCGACGCGCTCGCGCGCCAAGATCAAGGAATTCTACGGCGACGACCCGCGGCAGAGCCCGGACTACTGCCGCATCGCGAGCGAGCGCCACACCGCGCGATTCGCGCAACTGCTGCAGGGCCAGAAGATCCACACGGGTGGCCAGCGTCGACGTGGCGGAGCGCTTCGTCGAGCCGACGATCGTGCTCGACCCGCCGCCGGATTCCGCCGCTGATGCAGGAGGAGATCTTCGGCCCGGTGCTGCCCGTCATCACGGTGGACGAGATGCACCACGCCATCAAGTTCGTCGCGGACCGCCCGAAGCCGCTGGCGCTGTACCTGTTCACGAAGAGCAAGGCGCTCGAGGACGCCGTGCTCGGCCGGCTGAGCGCGGGCAGCGTCTGCATCAACGACGCCGTGATCTTCATGGTGTCGCCCGAACTGCCGTTCGGCGGCGTCGGCAACAGCGGCATGGGTCGCTACACCGGCTGGTACGGCTTCGAGACCTTCAGCCACATGCGGCCGGTCATGAAGCGCAGCTTCCGGTTCGACGCGCCGATGCGCTATCCGCCGTACAACGACATGAAGGCGAGGCTCATGCGCCTCGTGCGCTGAGCACCCGAACGATCCCCGCATTCGCGGGAGCGCTGCCGCGCCGCGGGCGTCACGGCGCCGCGAACAGCTCGCCGCGTTCGCCGAGCATGGCTTCGCGCACCAGCGGCAGCGGCAGCGGACCGAGTGCGATGAAGCGGTCGTGGAAGTCCTGCAGCGCGTAACCCGCGCCGAGCTTGCGCCGGTAGTCCTCGCGCAGTTTCAGGATCGCGAGCTTGCCCATCGTGTAGTAGCCGAACAGCGCGTCCGACGTGCCGCGCTTGGTCTCGGACACGGCGACGGGACGGGGTTGATAGCCCTCTTGCTCGAAGAACGCTTCCGCCTGCGCGACGGTCATGCCCGCAGTGTGCATGCGGATGCCCACGATGAAGCGCGCGTCGCGCAGCAGCGCGTCCTGCAGCTGCGCCAGGCGATAGCGCGGGTCGTCCGCGTGAAAGCCCTCGTCGATGACCATCTGCTCGCAGTAGTGCGCCCACCCTTCGACGTTCGAATTGGACCACAGCACCTTGCGCACGTCGGACGGATACTGCGCGGCGTACAGGAACTGCAGGTAATGTCCCGGCCACACCTCGTGCACCGAGACATTCGTGATCAACGCGTAGAACCACTGGCGCATGAAGTCCTCCTGCCGGGCCTCGCGTCCAGGCCGGGTCCGGCAGCGTCATGCTGTAGTAGCCGCGCATGCGGGCCTTCTCGAAGGGCCCCGGCGTATCCATCGACGCCGACGTCGTGGCGCGCATGAAGGGCGGCGTCTCCTGCACCTGCGCGGGCGCGGCGTCGGTCGGAATCGTCACGATGCGACGCTCCGTCATGAAGCGGCCGAGTGCGTCGAGTTCGTCCTGCGTCGTCTGCAGCAGCTTCGACGGCGGGGGATGGTCCTGCTGCAACGCCTCCAGGACTTCGCGCGGGGAGCGCGCAGGGTCGATGAGCCGCGCCGTGGCCGTGAACGCCGCCTGGTTGCGACGCAGGTCGTCTTCGGCGATCCGCAGCAGTGCGTCGAGCGGCGTATCGATCATTTCGTCCGCCACGAGCTTGCGCCGGTACAGGTCGGCGCCAATCGCGAAGTCGCCGTGCGCGCGCGGGAGCAGGTCCGACTGCAGCCAGGCCTTGTAGGCCCCGAGTGCCGCGATCACGGCGTCGTTGGCCTGCTTGAACTCGGCCTGCAGTCCGCGATCCTCGACGGTCGCGAATGCGTCGACCACGGCCTTGCGGAAGAACTCCTGGTTGCCGTCGAGCTGCTCGATCGCGATTTCCGCGTAGATGCGGGGCACGTCCGCAAGGTTGCGCCGCGCCGCGGCGAGCACCTCGGGCATCGCGCGTTCGCGCGCCACGAGGCTCCGCAGGCGCACGGCAGCGGGCGCGTAGTCGCGCTTGATGAGGGCGTAGGCCGAGTTGGTGATGCCGCTGCTGTACACGTCTGGATCACGGGCCCAGCGCCTGATGCCGTCCAGGTCGAGCCGGCGCGATTCCAGCCAGTGCAGCAGGAACTCGCGATCGAGCCGGTTCTGCGGCGACAGCGATCCCGGATCGACGCGCACGAGCGCGTCGCTGAACCGGGCGATCGCGGCAAGTTCCTCCCGGAGCGCCGCGCTGGAATAGTCCTCCAGTTGCCCGTCGAACTCGTGCAGGCCGAGATCGGTGGCGTAGGTCGGGTTGCGGCGATAGAGATCGGCCAGGATTTCTCCTGCCAGCGTGGCATACGCGGCATCGCCCGCGACGGGCCGCGCCACCGTCGGGGCGGCGGCTGCGACGGCGGACCACGCGAGGGCGAAAGCCGTCAGGACCAGCGTTGGAACTCGGGACATGTGACCTCCTCCCTGGTGCCGCCGTCGGACGTGCGGCCGGACGTACTCAACGATGCGCGGAGTGATGTTCCTCGTGCGTCATCATGTCCACCGCCGTTGCCATGCGGATAGTCATGTTGAAGTACGCGGCCAGCTTGCGAGTCGCGTTGATTCTCCCGGGATGCCGGAGGCGACCGTTCAGGAATCGACACGGTCCACCGAGGCCTGGCCCGAGATGCGCGCGCGGATGTGGGCCCACGACATGCCGATGCCGAGCAACGCGATGCCGCGCGATCACGACGACCGGCTGGATGTGCGGCAGGGTGCCGGTCAGCCAGTGGTAGTACGAGTGACCGGAAGGGTTGAAGGTCAGGAACACGAGCGCGAGCGAAAAAGCCGCGCGCAACAGGACACTGACCAGGTTGAACTCGGTGGGGGCGGCCATCGGGCGCGGTGCCTCTTGTTGTCGAAGGAATTCGACGCGCATCTTACAGTGCACGCGCGGCGGGCCCGACTTGCCGTGCGCGACATCCCGAGGCTGGATATCCATACAGCCCCTGCCTATAGTGCCGTGACACCATGACGACCGTTGCCAACGCCGCCTTCGCGACGCTCAATGCGGCGCAGCGAGATGCCGTGACCCACGGCGAGTGCGCTGCGGGCGGCGGCGTGCGCGCGGGCCCGCTGCTCGTGATCGCGGGCGCCGGCACGGGCAAGACCAGCACGCTCGCGCACCGCGTCGCGCACCTGCTGCTCGGCGGGCGTGGCGCCGGAGCGCATGCTGCTGCTCACGTTCACGCGCCGTGCCGCGCTCGAGATGACGCGCCGTGCGCAGCGCGTGATGGCGGCCGCGCTCGCGGCGCAGGTCACTGGCCACGCGCGCGTGCCCGACAACCTGCGCCTGCCATGGTCCGGCACCTTTCACGCGGTCGGCAACCGGCTGATCCGTGAACATGCGCGGCGCCTCGGTCTCGATCCCGGCTTCAGCGTGCTCGATCGCGGCGACGCGGCCGACCTCATCGACGTCGTCCGGCATCGGCTCGGCTTTTCGAAGACCGAGAAGCGCTTTCCCGCGCAAGGACACCTGCCTCGGCATCTACTCGCATCGCGTCAACACGCAGCAGCCGCTGCGGCACACGCTCGAAACGGTCTATCCGTGGTGCCTCGAGTGGGAGGAGCAGCTCACGGCGCTCTGCCGCGCCTACGTCGAGGCCAAGCTCGAACAGCAGGTGCTCGATTACGACGACCTGCTGCTCTACTGGCACGTGATGATGCACGACGCCGCGCTCGCGGCCGAACTCGGCGCGCGCTTCGACCACGTGCTCGTCGACGAATACCAGGACACGAACGTGCTGCAGGCGGGCATCCTGCTGCGGCTGAAGCCGGACGGGGCGGGGCTCACCGTCGTCGGCGACGACGCGCAGGCGATCTACTCGTTCCGTGCCGCGACGGTCGACAACATCCTCGACTTTCCCGGCGCGGTTCGCGCCGCCCGCGCGCGTGGTGACGCTGGAGGAGAATTACCGCTCCACCCAGGGCGTGCTCGATGCCGCCAACGCGCTGATGGCGGAGGGCGGCCGCCAGTACCGCAAGCACCTGCACGCCGCGCGCGGCACGGGTGCGCGCCCGCAGTACGTCACCGTGCTCGACGACCAGGCGCAGGCGGCGTTCGTGGTCGATCGCGTGCTCGAAGCGCGCGAGCGAGGCATCGACCTGCGCCGGCAGGCCGTGCTGTTCCGAAACTCGGACCACAGCGACGTGCTCGAGCTCGAGCTGATGCGCCGCAACGTGCCGTTCGTGAAGTACGGCGGCCTCAAGTTCCTCGAGGCGGCGCACGTCAAGGACCTGCTCGCGGTGCTGCGGTGGGCCGACAACCCGCGCAATCGCATCGCCGCGTTTCGCGTGCTGCAGCTGCTGCCCGGCATGGGTCCGGCGAATTCGCAGCGCGCCTGTGACGCATTCGAGGTCGCAGGCTTCCGCTGGGCCGCTCTGGCCGCGCATGCGGTGCCCGCCGGCACGCGCGAGCTCTGGGCGCCGCTCACCGCGCTGCTGGCCTCGATCGGCGCGGACGACGCGCCCTGGGACGGGCAGATCGCGCGCGTGCGGCAGTGGTACGAGCCGCAGCTCGAGCGCCTGTACGAGTCGCCGCAGGCGCGTCGCGGCGACCTCGACCAGCTCGAGCGGCTCGGCATGCAGCACCCGACGCGCGAGTCGTTCGTCACCGAACTCACGCTCGACCCGCCGCAGGCGAGCGGCGATCTCGCGGGCGACCCGCTGCTCGACGAGGACTACCTCGTGCTGTCGACCGTGCACTCGGCGAAAGGCCAGGAATGGGAGTCGGTCCACGTGCTGAACGTGACCGACGGCAGCTTCCCGTCGGAATTCGCCACGGGACGCGCGGAATCGATCGAGGAGGAACGCCGCCTGCTCTACGTCGCGATGACCCGGGCACGGAGTGAGTTGCGGCTGATCGCGCCGGTGCGCTTCTACGTCACGCAACAGCAGGGTCTCGGCGACCGGTACGTGCACGGCGCACGCAGCCGGTTCATCACCGAATCGGTGCTCGCGAAGTTCGAGAGGGTTGGCGCACGGGGCGCCGAGGCCGGTCAGGCAGATCGCCCGCACCCCGCGGATGGCCCGCGGATCGACGTTGCGAGCCGCTTGCGCAACATGTGGTAGATCCTGCGCTCCGTGACGGAGCGCAGGATCTACATCCTGCAAGCGCAGGAAACGGCCAGGACCATGGCCTGCGACCGCAGCGCGGTCGAGCCATTCCCTGGCTCAGCAGGTCGGACCGGAGGCCGAGACTTGCGCCTCAGCCTCGCGAGGTCTTACCAGCGGCGCTGGCCGCCGCCGCCGCCGCCACCACCGTAGCCGCCGCCGCCGCCGCCACCACCGCCGTAGCCGCCGCCGCCACCCGGACGACCGCCACCGCCGCTGCGGGGCCCGCCAGCACCGCCGCCGGTGCGGGGACGGTCCTGCGCTTCATTGACGCGCAGCGGACGACCGCCCATGTTGAAACCGTTCAGCGCCTGCATGGCGCGCTGGGCATCAGCCTGCGGCATCTCGACGAAGCCGAAGCCGCGCGGACGACCGGTCTCACGATCGGTCGGCAGAGCGACGGAATCGACAGTGCCATGCTGAGCGAAGAGCTCCTTCACATCGGCCTCGGTGGCCGTGAAAGGCAGGTTGCCCACGTAGATCTTGGTCATTCGAACATCCTCAGAAGTAACACATCAACCCGGTCCCAGACCGAACGGCCTGGCCGGCACTAACAACTCACCTAAAAAACAGGAGGGTTTCGCAACCGAGCGTCAAATTGCATCGCGGGCCTGTCCGGCCAGCGTTCCAGCGACGGTTCCTGTCACCTGATCGAAGACGTCTCGGCTCATTAGACCGGGCGCCAAGGGGCACCCTGCAAGACACGTACGGGCAACGATCGCGGCGCATACTACCACAAACCCCCGAAATCAAGACTTTGCGACAGGTTTTGCCGGCCCCACGCCTGCACGGCCGTGCCACGGGCGCCGCGCGGCAACGCCGCTGCCTGGCCACGTGATAGGCAGGGGACAAGCCCCTTCAACCGGGTCGTCATGGAGTGGGCGGCACCGCAAATCGATGAGGGCGAACCTCGGTGATCAGCTCGGACATCGGACTGCTGCTGGGTGCCTGTTGCGCCTGTCGCGCAAATTGGTCAGATCTTGACCAGTGGGGAATGTACTGACCTGCTGGCCCGTCTGCAACCTAAATCATTGATGCAGCGCAATAAAACGCTCACGCACCGACCAGGCGACGGCCCGCCGCACGCCGCGACCGTTCACCGGCGGCTGCGCTCGATCCAGTGCTCGATGCGTTGCAGGTTGGCCCACGCGCCGTCGTCGTCGTTCCAGTAGCGACGCCAGGCCCTGAGGGCCGCCGCGTGGTCGGGTGCACCCGCGCCCGGCGAGCCGAGCAGGCGGGCAAAGTCGGGGTTCGCAACGGGTTTCGGGTCGAGGGCTTCTTCCAGCATGTCGTGACTCGCTCTGCCGTCGTGGCGGGCGCGAGCAGTACAAACGGCCGCGATGACGCGCCGATGACGGCGACGTGACGCAGCGATGAAACCGGCGTCGCGGCCGTCGACGCGCGTCCGCCGAGTCGCGGTCGCGTCACTCGCCGCGCAGCGCCGACCAGAGGGTCCACGCGCCGATCAGGATGAAGCCGGCTCCGGCCAGGATGGAGAGGTACCGCGTGTTGACGTAGTGCGACAGCGTCGAGCCCGCCGCGACGCCAAGCGCGGACGACGCGACGAGGGCGGCAGATGCCGCCAGGAAGACGCCGAGCGCGCTGTTCTGCCTGTCCGAGGCGAACAGCACCGTCGCCAGCTGCGTCTTGTCGCCGAGCTCGGCGAGGAAGACGGTCGCGAAGATCGCGAGCAGTGCCTTCAGTTCCATGTCGTCTCCAGGGTTGCTCGCCGGCGCCGGCTCAGCTGGTCGGCTCGAGGTAGGTGTAGCCCATCAGCTCGGATTCGTAGAAGCGCCGCAGCGCCTGGCTTTCCGGCAGCGAGATCCGCCCCTCGCGCACCGCGCGTTCGCAATCGCGCGCGAACTGCGGCACGAGCCGCTCGACGTCGTACTGCATGTAACGCAGCACCTCGGACGCGGAATCACCCTTGACGGTTTCCTCGATCCACCAGCCGCCTTCTTCGTGCAGCTTGATGTGCACGACGTGCGTATCGCCGAACAGGTTGTGCAGGTCGCCGAGCGTCTCCTGGTAGGCGCCGACCAGGAAGACGGCAATGTAGTAGGGCTCGTCCTCGCGCAGGTCGTGCAGCTCGAGCGCGCGCTTCGACTCGCGCAGGCTCACGAAGTGGTCGATCTTGCCGTCGGAATCGCAGGTGATGTCCGCCAGCACCGCGCTGCGTGCCGGGCGTTCGTCGAGCCGGTGCACGGGCATGATCGGGAAGAGCTGGTCGATGGCCCAGCTGTCCGGCAGCGACTGGAAGATCGACACGTTGCAGAAGTAGATGTCGCTCAGCATGCTCTCGAGGCCTTCGAGTTCCTCGGGCACGGAGTCGAGGCGGCGGCACATGTCGCGGATCTTCAGGCAGATGGCCCAGTACAGCCGCTCGACGAGCCCGCGTGCCTCGAGGCCGAGATAGCCGACGCTGAACATCTGCAGCGCCTGCTCGCGTGCCTGCAGCGCGTCGTGATAGCACTCGACCAGGCGCCGCTCCGTGATCGAGCGGTACGCGACCAGCAGGTCGTTGACCGGCTGCGGCACGTCGCGCGTGCCGGCGCGCACTTCCTGCTCGACCTGGTCGCCGACCTTGAAGCGGTCGAGCTGCGAGCTGCCCAGCACGTCGAACACGAGCAGGCTGTGGTGCGCGGCGATCGCGCGCCCCGACTCGCTCACGATCACCGGGTGGTCGATGCCGCGGGCGTTGCAGACGCTCGCGATGCGGTACACGACGTCGCTCGCGTACTCCCCGAGCGTGTAGTTCATCGAGGACTCGTAGTTGGTGCGGCTGCCGTCGTAGTCGACGCCGAGGCCGCCGCCGATGTCGATGTACTGCAGTCCCGCGCCCATCTGCTTCAGCTCGGCGTAGACGTGCGCGAGCTCGGTCACCGCGTCCTTGACCCGGCGGATGTCCTGCAACTGGCTGCCGGGGTGGCAGTGCACGAGCTGCAGGCAGTCCTCCATGCCCTGGGCCTGCAGGGTGCGGAACAGCTCGAGGATTTCCGTCACGAACAGCCCGAACTTGCTCTTCTCGCCGGCCGACTCGCGCCAGCGCCCGGCACCCTCGCTCGCGAGCTTCACGCGCACGCCGATGCGCGGCCGCACTTCGTACTTGCGCGCGTACTTCAGGATCAGGCTCAGCTCGCTGAAGTTCTCGACCACGGGGATGATCGTGCGGCCGAGCTTCGCCGCGAGGATCACGGCCTCGATGTAGCTGTCGTCCTTGAAGCCGTTGCAGACGATCAGGCGCTCGGACTCGCCTTCCGTCAGCGCCATGACCGCGAGCAGCTCGGGCTTCGAGCCCACCTCGAGGCCGAAGCCGAACTCGCGACCGTAGCCGTAGATCTCCTCGACGACGAGACGCTGCTGGTTGACCTTGATCGGGAACACCGCGCAATAGCGGCTCTTGTAGTCGTTCTCCGCGATCGCGGTCGCGAACGCCTTGTGCAGCTTCCCGAGCCGGTGACGCAGGATGTCCGAGAAGCGCACGAGCACCGGCGTCGCGAGGTCGCGGGCGGCGAGGCCGTGGACGACTTCGTACAGGTCGATCTCGCGCCCTGGCGTCTGGTCGGGTCGCACGACGGCGTGGCCCGCCGCGTTGATGCCGAAGTAACCGCTGCCCCACGCGTTGACGCCGTAAAGATCGAGCGAGTCCTCGACCTGCCACGGTCCGGTATAGCCTGGCTTGGGTGCTGTGCTGTCCACTCTGTCCTGCTCGACGTGGGCTGCGGAAAAGAGGCGCGGAAGATAGCAGAAGCGGTCCGCGCGTAAAGCACCGCGGCCGGCTCCAGGGCCGGTCAGGGTTGCGGACCGCGCGCGACGGGCCGCGACGGGTCGCGCGACCACTCGCTCCAGCTGCCCGGATAGAGGCGTGCGCCGGGCATGCCGGCCACCTCCAGCGCGAGCAGCAGGTGGCAGGCGGTCACGCCCGAGCCGCACATCGTGATCGCCTGGTCCGGCGCGGTGCCTCCCAGGCTGCGAGTGAAGGCGTCGCGCAGTTGCGCGGCGTCCAGGAAGCGGCCGTCGGCATCGACGTTGAGGGCGGACGGATGGCTGTGCGCTCCGGGCACGTGCCCGGCGACCGCGTCGACCGGCTCGATTTCCCCGCGATAGCGCTCGGGCGCGCGCGCGTCGAGCACGCGCCGGGCAGGATCCCGTGCCGCCCTCGCGACCGTGTCGGCGTCGACGACGGCTGCCGGATCCGGCTTGCCGACGAAATCACCCGCCGGGCGCGGCCCGGGCAAGTCCGCAGTCGTCGGCAGGCCCAGCGCGCGCCAGCGCCGGAGCCCGCCCTCGAGCACGGCGACGTGGCCGTGACCCAGCCATTTAGCCGTCATCCACCAGAACCGTGACGCCCACATGCCGTTCGCGTCGTCGTAGGCGAGCAGGAGCGAGTCGTCGCGCACTCCCCAGGCGCGCAGGCGCGCCGCGAACGCGTCCGGTGCGGGCAGCGGGTGGCGGCCGCTGCGGGCCGTGGGAGTCGTCGCGAGGTCGTGATCCAGGTCGGCGTGCACGGCGCCGGGCAGGTGCTCCTGCAGGTACGCTTCGCGGCCGGCGTCAGGGCGCGCGAGCTCGTGACGGCAATCGAAGACGAGCAGCCGCGGGTCGGTCAGGCGCGCAGCCGCGGTCTCGGGACGGACGAGCGTTCGCCATTGCATGTCACATTCCTCCACGGGCGTTCAGTACAATCCCCGCCGCGACGCGCCGCAAGTGGCTTGCGCGGCGGAGGATCCATGGCAATCGAACTCTACTGGGGCAGCGGCAGCCCGTACTCCTGGCGCGTGCTGCTCGCGCTCGAATACAAGGGCGTGCCCTACGAATCGCACGTGCTGCAGTTCTCCAAGCAGGAGCACAAGTCGCCGCAGATGCTGCGCATGAACCCGCGCGGCCGCGTGCCGGTGCTGAAGGACGGCGAATTCGTCGTGTTCGAGTCGCTCGCCTGCCTGCTCTACCTCGACCGCAAGTATCCCGAGCGCCCGCTCTTCGGCCGACACCCGAGGAAGCCGCGACCATCATGCGCGTGATCTGCGAGTACCAGGCCTACGCCGAGGGCTACGTGACGCAGATCGTCTCGGCCGTGTTCCTCGACCAGCTCGACGAGAACATCGAGGAGGTGACCCGCGCCATGCACCTCGTGGCGGGCGAGGCCCGCACGATCGAGGGCCGGCTCAGCAAGTCGGACTGGCTCGTGGGCGAGCAGGTGTCCGCAGCGGACATGGTCATGTTTCCGGGCATCATGTTGCTGCTCCGGGCCATGGAAAAACGCGAAGCCGGCGACCTGCGCTCGCGGTTCCTGCCGATGGAGACGACCTATCCCGCGATTGCGCGATGGATCAAGCGTGTGGAACAGTTGCCGGGCTACGAGCGAACCTACCCGCCGCACTGGCGCGATGGGGCGCCGCGCGGCTGAGGCCGGCGGCACGACGGGCGCGTGCGACCGGCGGTGCGCCGATTCACGCTAAACTAATCAGCGCACGTTCTTGCGTCGCTGCGACAGGGCCAATGCCAGAGAAGTCATGACCAGCTACCCGGTACACGTCGTTTTTCCCGGCCGCCTAGTAATCGTCGGCTTCGGCAGCATCGGCCAGGGCGTACTGCCGCTGATCCTGCGCCACGTCGGCATCCAGCCCGACCAGATCACCATCGTCACGGCCGACGACGCCGGCGCGCAGGTCGCGCAGGAATACGGCGTGCGCTTCGTCAAGCACGCGCTCACGCGCGGCAACTACAAGAACGTGCTCGACCCGATGCGTGGGCCGCGGCGACTTCCTGCTGAACCTGTCGGTCGACGTGTCCTGCATCGCGCTGATCAAGCTGTGCTGGGAAAAGGGCGCGCTCTACCTCGACACCTGCATCGAGCCGTGGCCCGGCGGCTACACCGACCCGACGATCTCCCCGTCGCGACGCACCAACTACGCCTTCCGCGAGGAGGCGCTCGCACTGCGCGACACCAAGCAGCGCGCGCCGACAGCCGTGCTGACCCACGGCGCCAATCCCGGGCTCGTCTCGCACTTCGTGAAGCAGGCGCTGCTCAACCTCGCCGCGCGACACCGGCGTCGAGCACGCCGAGCCCGCGACGCGTGCCGACTGGGCGCAGCTGGCGCAGAAGCTCGGCGTCAAGGTCATCCACGTCGCCGAGCGCGACACGCAGGTGTCGAACCGCCCGAAGGAGCCGAACGAGTTCGTCAACACCTGGTCGGTGGACGGCTTCGTCGGCGAGGGCTGCCAGCCCGCGGAACTCGGTTGGGGCTCGCACGAGAAGAACTGGCCGCGCGACGGCAAGCGCCACGATTTCGGCCGCGGCAGCGCGATCTACCTGATGCAGCCCGGGGCCGCGACGCGCGTGCGCACCTGGACGCCGCTGTCCGGCGAGTTCCACGGCTTCCTGATCACGCACGGCGAATCGATCTCGATCGCCGACTACCTGACGGTCAAGAAGGGCGAACAGGTCGTCTACCGCCCGACCGTGCACTACGCCTACCACCCGTGCGACGACGCGGTGCTGTCGGTGCACGAACTCGCCGGGCGCAACTGGCGCATGCAGGACCACAAGCGGATCATGATGGACGAGATCGTCAAGGGCATGGACGAGCTCGGCGTCCTGCTCGCGGGCCACAAGAAGAATGCGTACTGGTACGGCTCGCAGCTGTCGATCGCAGGAGGCGCGCCAGCTCGCGCCGCACAACAGCGCGACGTCGCTGCAGGTGACGCGTCTCGGTGATGGCGGGCCTGATCTGGGCGATCGAGAACCCGAACAGCGGCATCGTCGAGCCGGACGACATCGACTACAAGCGCGTGCTCGAGGTCTGCCGGCCTTATCTCGGCCTGGTGGTGGGCGAGTACACGGAATGGCACCCCCTCGTCGATCGCGGCCGCATGTTCCCGGAGGACCTGGACGAAACGGATCCGTGGCAGTTCAAGAACGTCCGCGTGGTGTGAACGCGACAACCGCAACGGCGCGGGCCAGTTCTCCTGCACCAGCGGGGGAAGAGGCAGGGCGCGCACGCGCCACGGGTCGCGCCGACGGGTCGTGCTACTGCGGGGCCGTCCGCTACCGGATTCCCTTGCCGCCGCTCTGGGTCGCGCACTGTCACTGCTCGATGTGCCGGCGCGTGCACGGCGCCGGTTTCGTCACCTGGGTGGGCACTGCAAGCGCGACGTTCCAGGTACTCGAGGGGGACGCGACGCTGCACTGGTACGCGTCTTCCGCCCCCGCCAGGCGCGGTTTCTGCAGCCGCTGCGGCACGCCGCTCTTTTTCGAATCGACGCGCTGGCCCGGCGAAACGCACGTCACGCTCGCGAGCCTCGATCCCGCGGCGGCGACGGGGCTCGCGCCGCAGATGCATGCCTACTGGAGCAGTCGCGTGCCCTGGGCGGACATCTGCAACGATGGCCTGCCGCGCAAGGATCCTGACGATCACGCATGAGCGGCGCCGGGACGCGCCCGGTGCCGGACCCCGGACCCGAAGGGGCCACTGCGAGTGCGGCGCGGCCCCTCAGTTCCTGAGCGTCGACATGTCGATCACGAAGCGATACTTGACGTCGTTCGCAAGCAGCCGGTCGTAGGCCGTATTGACGTCGCTCATTGCGATCATTTCGCAGAGTGGCACGACGCCATGTTCGCCGCAGAAGTCGAGCATTTCCTGCGTGGCCGCAATGCCGCCGATCATGGAGCCGGCGACCGCAAGATCGTTGCGCACCAGCAGTCCCGCGTGTATCGGTTCGAGCGGCTCGATCGCACCGACGATGACGAGCACCCCCCGACGGCCGAGCAGGGCCAGGTACGGATTGAGGTCGTGCCGCCGCGGGATCGTGTCATAGATGAAGTCGAAGGCGCCCGCGGCCGCCTTCATCGCGGCGACGTCGGTCGAGACGAGCACGTGGCTCGCGCCGAGCGCGCGCGCGTCCGCAGCCTTCCCAGGGGACGTGGTGATCATCGTCACTTCAGCCCCGAGCGCGGCGGCGAGCTTGACTCCCATGTGGCCGAGCCCACCGAGGCCGACGACGCCGACCTTGGAGCGCGCGCCGACGTTCCAGCGTCGCAGCGGCGTCCAGGCAGTGATGCCGGCGCACAGGAGGGGAGCGGCGTAACGGACGTCGAGTGTGGCCGGCAATTTCAGCACGAACCGGTCGCGAACAGCGATGTGTTGCGAATATCCGCCGTAAGTAGTCTCGCCGGTGTGCCGGTCCTTGCCGTTGTAGGTCGCCGTCGGCCTTGCGGCGCACTGCTGCTCCTGGCCCTCGCCGCAGGGGTCGCAGGCCTGGCAGCTGTCGACCAGGCAACCGACGGCAACCGCGTCGCCGACCGCAAACTTCGTGACAGCCGCGCCACAGTCGGTGACGTGCCCGACGATTTCGTGCCCGGGGACACACGGGTAGACCGTGTTGCGCCAGTCGTTGCGAACCTGGTGCAGGTCGGTGTGGCAGATCCCGCAATAGTCGATCGCGATGGCGACGTCGTCCGACCGCAGCGCCCGCCGCGCGATCTGCATCGGGGCGAGGGCGGTATCCGCGCGCGCGGCGCCGTAGGCAAGGCATGTGGTCATGGATGCTCCGGTGTGGCTGCGCCTGGAGCGTACTGAATTTTCACGACCACGTAGGACTTCCTGCCACCCGGCACCTCGATGCGGATCTCCGCGTCGCGACGCTTGCCCATGAGCGCGCGCGAGAGCGGCGCGTCCATGCTCACGTAGCGGCGCGCGGGATCGATCTCGTCGGGCCCGACGATCCGGAACTCGGTCAACTCGCCCGCTTCGTCCTCGAGCGTGACCCACGCGCCGAAGAACACCCGTGAAGGATCGTCGGGCGGGCGATCCACGACCACCAGCCCCTCGAGACGCTTGCGCAGGAATCGGACACGCCGGTCGATCTCGCGCAGCTGGCGCTTGCCGTAGATGTACTCCGCATTCTCGGAGCGATCGCCCTGCGCCGCGGCTTCCTGCACGGCGCGGGTGACCTGCGGCCGCAGCACGCGCCAGAGGTGGTCGAGCTCGTCGCGCAGGCGCCGGGCCCCCTCCGGCGTCGCGTACTGGGAGCCCGCCGGCTCGGACCTGCGAAAACGAGTCATCTGCTGCCGGCGGGAGCCGCGCCGGACCCGATTTTGTGCACGCGATCACGGACTGCCGGCACCGGCAGCCGGTAGCGTTGTGCTCCATGGCGATCAAATTCTATGCGCACTTTCTCGTCGAGCAGCCGCAGCCGCGCGGGCTCGAGGAATTCCATGGTGTCGTCGAACTCGACGGGCAACCGCGTTCCGGCCGCGCCCTGCAGGAAGCCGAACATATCATCGCCCGGAATTTCGGCCGCGAGGCTGAGGACGTGAAAGTCCTGCAGTGGGCACGGCTGCACTGACCCCGACAGTTCCCCTGGCGGACTTTTCCCTTCCCTTCGACCAAAGTCCGCTGCTTCGACCCCGGCCTCAAAAGCCGGGGTCTTTTTCTTTGCACGGCCGGTTCGCCCAGGGCGTGCCGGGCCGCAAGGCGCCGCACGGCTGAAGTTGCGTCGCGTGCTCACTGGCCGCCGATGCGGAGCACCGCGACGGCGATGCGTATCTCGATCAGGAAGCAGAGGAACGCGCCGACCAGCGAGATCATGGAGCCGACGAACAAGACCGCGACGTAAGCCGCGAGGTTGATCGGCACGAACGTGCTGCCGAAGAGCAGCGCGACGACGAGCGCGGTCAGGAACCCGGCAAAGGTCGCGGACGTGATCGCGATGTTGATGAAGCGCGCGCGGCGCGCCATGACGCGGAGCTGTTCACGCGCGCTGGCGGGCTCGATGCCCGCGGCCTGCCGCAAGTCGCGCTCGATGATGCGGGCGCGATCCACGAGGCGCGCGAGGCGGCTGGTCAGCACGCCGAGAAAGACGCCGATGCCCGACAACAGGAACACCGGCGCCAGCGCGAGCTGGATCGCGTGGGCAATGTCGACGACTTCGAGACCATGCACGGCACATCCTCGCTCGACGGGCAGGGCGTCGATTCTAGAGCAGTTGCAGCGCCTTGCAGCGCCGCGCACCATGCCGGCACTCATGTCCGGCGCCGGCTTCAAGGACCACTTCTCGCGACTCGCGGCGGGTTACAGTCGCTATCGCCCCGCCTATCCGCCGGAGCTCATCGAGTTCGTCGCCGGTTGCGCACCGGATCGCCGTTGCGCCGTCGATTGCGCCACGGGCAGCGGACAGGCCGCGGTTGCGCTCGCCAGCCACTTCGAGACGGTGCTCGCGGTCGACGGCAGCGCGAGCCAGCTTGCCAATGCGCAGCCTCACCCCGGTGTGCGCTATGCGTGTGCGATGGCGGAGCGCCTGCCGCTCGCGGATCACGGCGTGTCGCTCGTGGCCGCGGCGCAGGCGGTGCACTGGTTCGACTTCGACCGCTTCCATGCGGAATGCCGCCGCGTGCTCGCGCCGGGCGGCGTGCTGGCCGTTTGGACGTACGAGAAGTTCCGCGCGACCCCAGCCGTCGATGAGGTGATGGACCAGTTCTACGAGCACGTGATCGGCCCGTACTGGCCACCCGAACGGCGTTACGTGGACGAAGGCTACCGCACGATTCCGTTTCCCTGGCACGAGCTGGCGGCACCACGTTTCGCGCTGCGCACGGACTGGACCCTGGAGCAGGCGCTCGGCTACGTCGCCACCTGGTCGTCCGTGCAGCGCTACCGCGACGCGCACGGCGGCGACGATCCACTGCCCGGGCTCCATGCCGAGCTGGCCACGGCCTGGCGCGCCGACGGCACGCTTCGTCTCCAATGGCCCATCCACCTGCGGCTGGGTCGCGCCTGATTCCTCTATACTGCGCCGCTTCGCGCCCGGGCCAGCGGTCCGGGCACCCCGAGCAATCATGGAGTTCCGCACGATGTCCACGCGCTGGTCCCTTCCGCTTGCGTTTGCATTGACCACCGTGGCCGGCTGCGCTGCTGCGCCCGAAACGCCGGTCACACCCGCCGCAGCACCTGTCGCGGCCACCCCCGCGGTTCCAGCGCCTGGGTCCGGCCTGTTCCTCGACAACTTCGATCGCTCGGTGCGGCCGCAGGACGACCTGTACCGGTTCGTGAACGGCGGCTGGCTCGCCAGGACCGACATCCCGGCGGACAAGTCCAATTACGGCGCGTTCACGCTGCTGCAGGACGACGCCGAGGCGAACCTGCGCGAGATCGCCGACGAGGCAGCCGCAGCCGGCGCGCCGGCAGGCACCGACAAGCAGCTGATCGGCGACTTCTACGCGAGCTTCATGGACGAGGCACAGGCGGACAAGCTCGGCCTTGCGCCGCTCGAGCCGGAGCTCGCGCGCATCGACGCGATCAAGGATCGCGGGCACTGCTCGACTACCTCGGGCGCACGCAGCTGATCGGCATCGTCGACTCCGATCGTCGGCCGCGATCCAGCCGGACGCCAAGCATCCCGACATGTACACGATGTGGGCCGACCAGTCCGGCCTCGGCATGCCCGATCGCGACTACTACCTCGACAAGGACGCGAAGTTCGCCGAGACGCGCGTGAAGTACGAGGCGCACATCGCGAAGGTCCTGGCGCTCGCAGGCCGCGCGGACGGCGCCGCGGCGGCAAAGCGCATCATGGCGTTCGAGACGCGGCTCGCGACGGCGTCCTGGGCACCCGTCGACCTGCGCGACGTCGACAAGGTCTACAACCCGTTCGACATCGCCGGCGCCAGCAAGGCGACGCCCGGCGTCGACTGGACGCGATGGCTCGAGTCGATGACGATCACCGGCCACGACCACCTGATCGTCGGCCAGCCGAGCTACTTCAAGGAAGTCGGCAAGGCGCTCGCCGACGTGCCGCTCGCGACGTGGAAGGACTACCTGCAACTGCGCGTCGATCGACGGCTTCGCGCCGTACCTGCCGACGCGCATTGCGTCGACGCGCTTCGACTTCTACGGCCGGACGCTGTCGGGCACGCCGGAGATGCAGCCGCGCTGGAAGCGCGGGGTCGCCGAGACCGAAGCCGCGATGGGCGACCTGCTCGGCAAGGCTCTACGTCGAGAAGTACTTCCCGCCGGAGGCGAAGGCGCCGCATGGACGAGCTCGTCGGCAACCTGCTGAAGGCGTTCGCCGCGCGCATCGACGAGCTCGAGTGGATGAGGCCCGAGACGCGGCGCGAAGGCGCACGACGAAGCTCGCGACCTTCACGGTCAAGATCGGCTACCCGGAGAAGTGGCGCGACTATTCGGCGCTCGAGATCAAGCCGCGACGACCTGGTCGGCAACGTGCATGCGCGCGCGCGAGGTCGAACGTCGAGCGCGAGCTCGCGCAAGCTCGGCAAGCCGGTCGACCGGACCGAGTGGGGCATGACGCCGCAGACGGTCAACGCCTACTACAACCCGCTCGCGAACGAGATCGTGTTCCCGGCCGCGATCCTGCAGCCGCCGTTCTTCGACCCGGACGCCGACGACGCGGTCAACTACGGCGGCATCGGCGCCGTGATCGGCCACGAGATCAGCCACGGCTTCGACGACCAGGGCCGCAAGTTCGACGGCGAGGGCGAGCTGCGCGACTGGTGGACGGCCGAGGACGACGCGCGCTTCGAGGCGCGCGCCGGCGCGCTCGTCGACGCAGTACGACGCGTTCAGCCCGCTGCCCGGCATGAACGTGAACGGCGAGCTGACGCTCGGCGAGAACATCGGCGACCTGGCCGGGCTGACCGTCGCCTACGAGGCCTACCAGATCTCGCTCGGCGGCAAGCCGGCGCCGGTCATCGACGGCTTCACCGGCGACCAGCGCTTCTTCCTCGGCTGGGCGCAGGTCTGGCGCGCAAGTACCGCGACGACGAGCTGCGCAAGCGCCTGGTCACCGATCCGCACAGCCCGTCCGAGTTCCGCGCCAACGGCGATCCTGCGCAACATGCCCGCGTTCGACGCGGCCTTCGACGTCAAGGAGGGCGACAAGCTGTACCTGCCGCCCGACCAGGTAGTCCGGATCTGGTAAAGTCGCGGCTCGCCGGGGACGGCGTCGGCCGGGCTACAAGGAGACATGTTCGATGCGTGCCATAAAGACGATTCTGCTGGTCGTGGCGGGCGTGCTGTTGTCCGGCTGCGGTTACAACACGATCCAGGTCCAGGACGAAGCGGATGAAAACCGCCTGGTCCGAAGTGCTGAACCAGTACCAGCGCCGCGCCGACCTCATCCCGAACCTGGTCAACACCGTCAAGGGTTTCGCGGCGCAGGAGCAGGCGGTGCTGATCGGCGTGACCGAGGCTCGCGCCAAGGCCACGCAGATCAAGGTGGACGCCAACGACGCCGGTTCGCTGGCGCAGTTCCAGGCGGCGCAGGGCGAGCTCTCGAGCGCGCTGTCGCGACTGATGGTCGTCGTCGAGAAGTACCCCGAGCTGAAGTCGGACCAGAACTTCCGCGACCTGCAGGCGCAGCTCGAGGGCACCGAGAACCGCATCACCGTGGCGCGCAACCGCTACATCGAGGCGGTGCAAGACTACAACGTCACGGTGCGCAAGTTCCCGGTCAACCTCACGGCCATGGTTTTCGGCTACAAGGTGAAGCCGAACTTCGCGGTCGAGAACGAAGCCGCGATCGCCAAGCCGCCGACGGTGGACTTCGGCACGGCCGCGCCTGCGCCGAGCGCGCCGGCACCCGAACCTGCGCCGGCCACCAACTAAGGTGTCCCCCGGGCCCGCGCTGCCGCGCGGCCCCGGGGTGGACCGCCGCGTGACACGCTTGCGCCCGCCGGGAACCTTGCGCCGCCTTGCGGCGTTGCTGCTCGTCGCGCTCGGGTGGCTTGCCGGCGCGGTCGTGCCCGCGGCGGCGCAGGCGCTCGTACCCGTTCCCGAATTAAAGGCGCCGGTCACCGACCTCACCGGCACCTTGACGCCGGACCAGGCCACGGCGCTCGAAGCCAAGCTGCGCGCGTTCGAGCAGTCAAAAGGCAGCCAGGTCGTCGTGCTCGTCGTGCCGACGACGCATCCCGAGGAAATCGAACAGTATTCGATCCGGGTCGCGGAGCAGTGGCGCATCGGGCGCAAGGGCATCGACGACGGCGCCATCGTGGTCGTGGCGATCGACGATCGCCGCGTTCGCATCGAGGTGGGTTACGGCCTCGAAGGGGCGTTGCCCGACGCGACCGCGAACCGGATCATCCAGCTCGACATCGTGCCGCAGTTCAAGCGCGGCGATTACTACGGCGGCATCAACACCGGCGTCGACCGCATCATGCGCGTCATCGAGGGCGAGCCGCTGCCCGAGCCCGAACTGAGTGCTCCCGCGCAGCAGATCCCGGGCTTGTTCACGCTACTGCCGTTCCTGTTCATCTTCGCGCTGGTGGGCGGGTCGATCTTCCGGCGCCTGTTCGGCCGAGTCGGCGGGGCGCTCGCGACGGGCGGCCTCGTCGGCTTCCTGACCTGGCTGCTGGTCAGCATTTTCGGGATTGCGATCGTCGGCGGGCATCATCGCGTTCGTGTTTTCGCTCGGTGGCGGCATGGGTGGCGGGCCCCGTGGCGGGGGCAGCGGCTGGTACAGCCGGCGGCACGGCAGCGGCTGGGGTCACCCGGGGGGCTTCGGCGGCGGTGGAGGCGGTTTCGGTGGCGGGTTCGGCGGTGGCGGCGGCAGCTTCGGCGGCGGCGGCGCCTCGGGCGGATGGTGACGCAGATGGACTGGAAACGCTGGTTCAGGCACCTCGTTGCGACTCGCGGCAAACTTGACCGCGCCTTTCCGGTCGCAGCCCTCGACGCGATCGAACGGGCCATCACCGAGTCGGAACTGCTGCACAGCGGCGAGATCCGCTTTGCGATCGAGGGCGCGCTCGAGCCGGGAGAGGCCTGGCGCGGCAAGTCGCCGCGGCAGCGTGCGCTCGAGGTCTTTTCGGCGCTGGGCGTCTGGGACACCGAAGCCAACAATGGCGTCCTGGTTTACGTGCTGCTTGCCGATCAAGACGTGGAAATCATTGCGGATCGCGGCTTCAACGAGCGCGTCAGCGCGGCCGAATGGGCCGCGGTGTGCGCTACGATAGAGCGCGAGTTCCGTGCGGGGCAGTTCGAGCGTGGCGCCGTGGCAGGCGTGCACGCGGCAGGACGCCTGGTCGCGCGGCACTATCCGCCCCTGCCGGGCGGACGCGACGAAGACGAGTTGCCGAATCGACCCGCCGTGCTCTGAGCGCGCGGGCCAGGCCGCGGCGCACCGCGGGGGAACTGTGACCGAGATCGTGAACCAACCAACCATCAGGATCGGCCGGGTCATCGCGACCTGCGTGGCCATTGCATCGCTTGCGGGCTGCGCCATGTTCGTGCCCGAGGAGCGGGCGCCGCCGCCGCCGGTGGCGCCGCCCAAGCCCAGACTGGCGGAGCCGCTCGCGACGCACACGTTCCCATACGACCCGAAGTCGACCGGCGTGGTGGGCACGCTGCAGGCGACTTTTGCGACGCACGAGGACACGCTCTCCGACATCGCGCGACGCTTCAATCTCGGCTACGACGAAGTCGTGAACGCGAACCCCGGTGTCGACCCCTGGTTGCCGGGCGAAGGCCGGCGCATCGTGCTGCCGACGCAATTCGTGCTGCCCGACGCGCCGCACGATGGCGTCGTCGTGAACCTCGCCGCGTTGCGGATGTTCTATTTCCCGAAGGCGGCGAAGGACGAGCCGCGCCAGGTGCTCACGTTTCCGCTCGGGATCGGCATGGTCGGCTGGGCCACGCCGACCGGCACGACCAAGATCGTCTCGAAGCGCAAGGATCCATCGTGGACGCCGCCGGAGTCCGTGCGCAAGGAGCACGCGGCCGAGGGTGACATCCTGCCGCCGCGCGTGCCGCCGGGGCCCGACAATCCGCTGGGCGCCTTCGCGATGAACCTGGCCTGGCCGAGCTACCTCGTGCACGGCACCAACAAGCCGGCCGGTGTCGGCATGCGCGCGAGCCACGGCTGCATCCGCATGTATCCGGAGGACATCGCCACGCTGTTCGAGATGGTGCCGGTCGGCACCAAGGTGACCGTCGTCAACCAGCCGTTGCTCTATCGCTGGCAAGGCGGCAGTTTCTTCGTGCAGTCGTATCCGCCGCACGAGGAACACCCGGAAGCCAGGCATGCGGCGGAAGGCCAGCGGTTCACGAAGCAGGTGCAGGACAAGATGTCCCAGCGTGTCGAGTCGGGTGGTTTCATCACCGACTGGTCGGTCGTGGAGCAAGTCGTCAACGACGCTCGCGGCATCGCGGTGCCGGTGTCCTGGCCCGGGATCGAGGTCGACGCATTCATCACGTCGGCGCGGCTGGTCGAGAATGCCATTCCGCCGGGCGCCAACTGGGATGGCAGCGACCGGCCGGTGCCGACACGGGCAGACGCCGAGTCGCCCGTCGCCTCCACGGGCGGGCGCCGCTAAGCGCGGCCTCATGCGAGGCCTGCCTGCCGCGGCGTATCTCGATCCCGGCACGGCGGCGCTCGAGCGCGAACGAATCTTCGATCGCAACTGGCAGTTCGCCTGCCATGCATCCGACTTGCCTGCCGCGGGCACGGCCTTGCGTCTCGATCTCGCGGGCCGCTCGCTCGTGCTGCTGCGCGGGCGCGACGGCGCCCTGCGCGCCTTCCTGAACGTGTGCCGGCATCGCGGCTCGCGCCTGGTCGACGGAGACCCGCGCACGGGCCTCGCGTTCTGCGTCGACGCCCGGCTGCGATGCCCCTATCACGGTTGGACCTACGACGAGTCCGGCGCCCTCGTGCACGTGCCGGATGCCGCGCACTTCGGCGAACTCGACCGATCCGCGCACGCGCTCGACGAACTCTGCGTCGAGCAATGGCGTGGCCTCGTGTTCGTGGCGTTCGCGCGGCCGGCGACCGCCCTCGCCGCGGCGCTCGAGCCGTTCGAGCGACCCGGGGACGATGCCGCAGCGGCCGCGTTGCGACGCCTCCAGGAGCCGCAACTGCACGCGTGCCTCGCGGACTGGAAGCTTGCGTGCGAGCAGTTGCTCGACATGTCGCACCACGCGATCGCGCGACCCGCCCTGAAGCCGGCCGTCGTGGAGGCGCAGCCCTTCGTGCCGTGCGGAACCGCTGCGCTGCAACTGCGCTCCAGGATACCGGACGGTGCCGCCACGGCCCCCTGGCCCGTGCGCGCGTACGCGCGGTCGTTGCCGGCGTCCATTGGGCGATCGGCGGACCTGCTGTTCGTCTGGCCAAACCTGCTGCTGCAGTTCCTGCCGGACGCACTCGCGGTCCTGCAGGTGCTGCCAGGCGCGGCGGGCACGTGCGTGCTGCGCGAGGTGGAGTACGGGACTGCCAGCGGCTCGCGCGAGCTGCGCCTTGCGCGCTACGCGCGGTCGCGCGTGCGGCGACGCGCCCGCGCCGACGATCGCCGCATCGTCGAGCGCGTGCAGCAGGGACTCGCGAGCGGCGGCTCGGGCGTCGGCGGCGGACCGATCGCCGCGCACGAGACAGGGCTGCGCTGGTTCGCGGAGCGCTGGCGTGGCTGCGTCGACCTGCCGCGCGTAACGCCGCGACGCCGTGCGTCGCGCGCGACGCCCGTCACGACCAGCTGACCGCGCTGCCGAAGGGCACTCTCGCGGGCCTGGTCCCGGACTCGAAAAGACATTGAGTTGTGTTACCTTACCCACGCCTTGCGTGCGGGGAGCGGTGAGTTGCGGAACGCGGTCGGTAGCGGAATCTCGGTAATCGAGGCGGCGGGCGCCGACCAGCCGATCGCACGGTTGCCGACCGCGACCACGGGATTCGTCGGCCGCACGCTGCGCGGCCCCGTGAATCGCCCGGTACGGATCCGCAACTACGCCGATTTCCAGCAGGTGTTCGGCGGGCTCTGGCAGCCGAGCACGCTGTCTTACGCGGTGGAGCAGTTCTTCGACAACGGTGGTCGCGAGGCTGTCGTCGTTCGCGTCGCGAACGGCGGCACCCCGGCCACGATCAGCCTGCCCTGCGGCGACGGCACGCTCACGCTCGAGGCGCTGAGCCCCGGTTCCCGGGAGGTGCTGCGCGCATCGATCGATTACGACAACATCGGCGCGAACGAGGACGACCGCTTCAACCTCGTCGTGCAGCGCGTGCGCACGCTCGGGTCGGAGCACATCGAGGACCAGGAGATCTTCCGGCGACTGTCGATCGTCGCCGGCACCACGCGCCACGTCGTCAATGCGCTGCAGGAATCGACGCTGGTGCGCGTGCGCGGCGCGGTGCCGGCGTCGCGGCCCGAGCGCACGTTCCGCGCCGGGGCGCGCCATCCGATCGGATACGTGGATTCGAATCCGGACGGCACCGACGGCGCGCCGCTCACCGACTACGACCTCATCGGTTCGGCCGAGCGCGGCACCGGGCTCTTTGCGCTGAAGGCAGTCGAGGACCTGCACTTCCTGTGCATCCCGCCGCCCGCGCGCGACCGCGACGTGGGCCCGAGCGTGCTGCTGGTCGCAGCGCAGTTCTGCCGCGACCGCCGTGCGCTGCTCGTCGTCGACCCGCCGTCATCGTGGGAGAACTCGGACGCGGCGTTGCAGGGCCTGCGCGAGCTCTTCGTTCCAGTGTGATCACGCGCTGATGTGCTTTCCGCGCATCCAGGCGTTCGACCGCCTGCGCGGCCGCTACGAATCCTTCGCGAACTGCGGCGCGGTCGCGGGCGTGCTCGCGCGCATGGACGAGTACCGTTCGCCGTGGGACGCGGGTCCCGACGAGCAACTGCTGCTGCGTCCCGGCGCGCGGCCGTTGCAGGTGCTGAACGAGGCCGAGTGCCAGCGCCTGAACGCGCACGGCATCAATCCGCTGCAATCGATGCGTGCCGCGATGCCGGGCTGCATGCCGATGCGGACGCTGGCGCGCGGGGCCGGGCTCGGGCCCGACAGCTCGATGCTGACGGCGCGCCGGCGGCATTGCTCACGATCAACAGCCTCGAGCAGGGCACGCGCTGGGCGCGCTTCGAAGGCCGCGACCGCAACAGCTGGCCGCGGCTCACGCGGCAAGTGCGCGCGTTCCTGCTCGGCCTCGCCGCGAGCGGCGGGCTGGGCAAGTCGCCGGACGCCGCGACGGCGAAATCTGTTGCGACGAGAGTCTCAATACGCCGAACGATCTCGCCGAGGGCATCGTCAACTGCCTGGTGTCGCTGCCGACGCTGCGCGCCGGCGAGTTCCGCTCGTTCATCATCAGTCATCGTCGCGAAGGCAGCACCGTGCGCGCGGTGGCGCCGCACCGGCTGCCGGGCGGCACGAGCGTGCCGGTGCGCGAGCTGCCGCGGCCCGCGGTGATCACCCCCGCGCGGCAGGAAGCGGCGCCGCGGCGCACGCTGGCGCAGGAACTCTTCGGCGCCGCGCTCGACGCACGCGCCAATGCCGCGGCGGCCGCGTCAGGCGTCGGCGCTGCCGAATCCACCGCCGCCCGGCGTCTCGATCTGAACCTGGTCGCCCGGCTCTACGGCGAGGTCGATCGTCGCGGGCAGCGTTTCTGACGCACCGGAAGCGCGCCTGATCGTATTGCGCCCGGTCGCGCCGGGCGCGCCGCCCGCCAGCCCGAACGGCGCGATGCGCCGGTGATTCGACAGGATCGCGGCGGTCATCGCCTCGCGGAACTCGATCCGGCGCACGAGCCCGTCGCCGCCGCGATGGCGCCCGCGGCCGCCGGAATCCGCGCGTACCGAGAACTCGCGCAGCAGCACCGGGAAGCGACTCTCGAGCACTTCCGGATCCGTGAGCCGCGAGTTGGTCATGTGCGTCTGCACGCCGCTCGCGCCGTCGAATCCCGGTCCCGCGCCGGAGCCGCCCGCGATCGTCTCGTAGTACTGGTAGCGCTCGTTGCCGAACGTGAAGTTGTTCATCGTTCCCTGCGACGCCGCCTGCAGGCCGAGGGCGCCGTAAAGCGCGTCCACGATGCACTGCGAGGTCTCGACGTTGCCGGCGACGACGGCGGCGGGCGCGACGGGATCGAGCATCGAGCCCGGCGGCACGACGATGACGCAACGGGCGCAGGCAGCCGGCGTTGAGCGGGATCGCCTCGTCGATCAGCGTGCGGAAGACGTACAGCACCGCGGCGACGGTCACGGCGCGCGGCGCGTTGAAGTTGTTCGCCTGCTGTGCGGAGGTGCCCGTGAAATCGACGCAGGCGGTGCCGTGTTCCGCATCGACCGCGACGCGCACGACGATCGCCTGGCCGTTGTCGAGCTCGTAGCGGAAACTGCCGTCGCGCAGGCGCCGGATCGCGCGCCTCACGCACAACTCGGCATTGTCCTGCACGTGGCGCATGTAACCGAGCACGGTCGCACGGCCGTGCATGCCGATCGCGCGTTCGAGTTCGCGCGCGCCACGGGCATTGGCCGCGAGTTGTGCGCGCAGGTCGGCCAGGTTCTGCCCGATGTTGCGTGCCGGCCAGCGTCCGGCGAGGAGCAACTGGCGCACGCGAGCCTCGTCGAGCCGGCCGTCACGCACGATGCGCTCGGGTGGTATGAGCGCGCCTTCCTCCGCGATGTCGCGGCTTCCGGGCGGCATCGAGCCCGGCGTGATGCCGCCCACGTCCGCGTGATGCGCCCGCGAGGCCGTGAAGAATTCCACGTCGCGCCCGTCCACGTCGAACACGGGCGACACGACGGTCATGTCGGGCAGGTGCGTGCCGCCCTGGTAAGGCGAATTGACGAGATAGGCGTCGCCCGGGCGCAGTTCCGCGCCGAAGGCCTGCAGCACCGCGTCGACGCTTGCGCCCATCGAGCCCAGGTGCACCGGCATGTGCGGCGCATTCGCGACCAGGTTGGCCGCCGCGTCGAACAGGGCGCACGAGAAGTCGAGCCGCTCCTTGATGTTGACCGAGCTCGCGGTCTGGCGCAGCACCGCGCCCATCTGCTCGGCAATGTGCATGAAGAGCGCGTTGAAGACCTCGAGCCGCATCGGGTCGGGCGCGGAGTCGAGCGACTCGGGGCCAGCCGCCACGGCAGCGTCTCGCTGCAGGACCAGCATGCCGCTTCCGGCGACCTTGCCCGACCAGCCGGGCGCCAGCCAGCTGGTGGCGCCGTCTTCGCAGAGCAGCAGCGGGCCGGCCAGTATGTCGCCAGGGGCGAGTTCGCCGCGCTCGCGCAGCGGCACGTCGCGCCACGCGCCGTCGAACCACACGGACGCAGTGAGTGCCGATGCGCTGTGCGCGACCGGTACGGCCGCCCTCGCCGCGGGCGGCGCGTGCGCTGCCAGGACTTCGATCGCCTCGGCCATGACGCTCGCGATCACCAGTGCGGGCACGTTCCGGCGCAAAACCGTACAGTTGCCGGTGCGACGCGAGGAAGGCTTCGTGCAGCGGCGTCGCGTCCTGCCACGGCAATTCGACGCTCGTGTCCGACCCGGCCAGCCGGACATGCGCGCTGCGATGCAGTTCGATGCGCGCGGCGTCGATGGACTGGCGCAACAGGTCTTCCCGTGCCGCGGCGGCGACCGTCTCCAGCGTGCGAGTCGCAGCCGCGTAGCCGTCCGCGGCGAGGTCGCGTTCGACCGTCTGCCGGCGGATCGCGCGCCGGCTGGTGAGGCCGATGCCGTAGGCGGAGAGCACGCCCGCCAGCGGATGCAGCAGGATCTCGCGCATGCCGAGCGCTGCGGCGACCGCGCAGGCGTGCTGGCCCGCCGCACCGCCGAAGCAGAGCAGCGAGAATCGAGCGGGATCCTGCCCGCGATGCAGCGCAAGTTCGCGGATCGCGTTGGCCATGCGCGCCACGGCAACGCGCAGGCAGGCGTCGGCGAGCGATTCGACCTGGTACGCCGTGCCTGTGTCCTCGCTCGCGCGGACGGCCAGTTCCGCCAGTCGCCGTCGCGCGGCGTCAACGTCGAGCGGTTCGCAACCGCCGGGGCCGAAGACACTCGGAAACCGCTGCGGCGGAATGCGTCCGAGCGCCACGTTGCAGTCGGTGATCGTGGCGGGTCCGTTACGCCGATAGCAGGCGGGTCCGGGATCGGCGCCCGCGGACTCGGGCCCGACCTGCAGGCGGCCGTCGTCGAACCGCAGGATCGAGCCGCCGCCGGCTGCGATCGTGTGGATATCCACGAGCGGCGTCTGCAGGCGCACGCCGTCGATCTCGGTGATGAAGCGGCGCGGGATCTCTCCGGTCGAGAGACTGACGTCCGTCGAGGTGCCCCCCATGTCGAAACCGATCAGCCGGCGCGGCCCGTCGGCCATGCCCGCGGCGATCATGCCCACGACACCACCCGCGGGCCCGGACAGCACTCCGTTGACGCCCCGCAGGCCCGCGGCATCCACGAGTCCGCCATTGCTCTGCATGAACGTCACCGAGGGTGCGCCGTACTCCCTGGCGAGCGCGGCGCCGAACTCGCGCGTGTATCGCAGCAGCAGCGGCGACAGGTATGCGTCGGCGACCGCGGTCTCGCCGCGCGCGACGTAGCCGAGCAGCGGTGCGGCTTCGTGCGAGGCCACGACCTCGTCGAACCCGAGGCTGCGCGCGAGCGCGGCGGCGCGCCGCTCGTGCTCCGGAAAACGGAAGGCATGCAGGAACGCGATCGCGACCGACTCGATGCCGGCGGCGCGCGCTGCGACGAGCACCGCGAGCAGGCCGGCCTCGTCGAGTGCTTGCAGCACACGCCCGTCCGCGTCCACGCGCTCGCGCACCGCCACGACGTCACGATAGAGCGGCGGCGGCCGGCGAATCTCGCGCGCGAAGATCGCGGGTCGTTCCTGGTAACCGATGCGCAGTGCGTCGCGCATCCCGGTCGACGTGACGAGCAACGTTGGCGCACCGCGGCGTTCGAGCAGGGCATTGGTTGCGACCGTGGTGCCGAGACGCACTGCGCCTACGACTTGTCCCGGGCCTCCGTGCACGGCGAGCAGCGCACGGATGCCCCGGAGTGCGGGATCGTCGGAATGCAGTGGATCCCGCGACAACACCTTCGCCGTGTGCAGCGCGCCGTCCGGGCCGAATCCAACGACGTCCGTGAACGTCCCGCCGCGGTCCACCGCGAATCGCCACGAGCAGGGGGCCTTTTCGTCGTCGGTCAGCAAGCGCAACAGTCTCCGCATCAGCGAAACGACTCATTCTGTCAGACCAGCGGCCACTCATGCGCGGAACCGAGCGTGTTCGCGGTGATGCGCGTCGTGGCATGATCGCGCCCATGGGAATCCTGCCGCCAGCACTGAAGCAGCAGCGCCTCGGCACCGCACCACCGGCGCGCGAGGTGATTCCGGCCGACAGCCAAGCGCGCCGCCGTGCGTCCTGATCGTGCTGGCCGGACTGGCCGCCGGGCTCGCGGTTATCGTCGTGACGCTGCAGCAGCTCGAGCTCCTGGCGGCGGCGCTGTCTGCCGGTGATCCTGCGGCGCCAGCACGTGTCGCGGCCATCTGCACGAGGCTGCTCCCTGCGACCCTCGCGCTGGTCGCGACCGGCGTGGCGCTCTTCAGCACCGTGCAGGCGCCTGCTCGCGACGCTCACTGGACCCGACCTGCCCTGATGGCTGCGCGGCAGGAGCACGAGGCCGCGATCCTCGCCGTGATTGCGCGCATCCCGCGCGGGCGCGTCACGACTTACGGCAGCGTGGCGGCGCGGGCGGGCCTGGCACGACGTGCCCGGCTCGTCGGCAAGGTGCTGGGCACGTTGCCCGCCGACAGCGCGCTGCCGTGGCATCGCGTCGTGGCCGCTGCCGGGCGGGTGGCGTTGCCCGAGGGTTCCGCATCACGCCGCCGGCAACTCGAACGACTGCTCGACGAGGGCGTGCTGGTCGTGCGCGGGCGCATCGACCTCGCGCGCTACGGCTGGTCCACGGCCACGGACCTCGACCAGCTGCTCTGGGGTCGCGACGAATGAGACCTGCAACTGCATTCGCGCGCGGCGAAAGCCGTATCATGCAGGCCGCAATGCGGGAGTAACACGCAATGACCGAGCGCTACGTGGTTTTCTCCCACGGGAAGGACAGCGAACCCTGGGGCAGCAAGATCGCGGCAATGGCCGAGATCGCGCGCGAGGAAGGCTTTCACGTCGAGTCCGTGGACTATCGCGGCATCGACGATCCACAGGCCCGGGTCACGCGGCTGCTCGCATTCTGCAAGGACCTGCGCGGGTCGCTCGTGCTGGTCGGCTCGAGCATGGGCGGCTACGTATCGGTCGCAGGCTCGTCGCTGCTGCAGGCACGCGGCATGTTCCTGCTCGCGCCCGCGCTCTACATGCCGGGCTACGACAAGATCGTGCCGCGCCCGGCGCACTGCCCGACGACCATCGTGCACGGCTGGCGCGACGACGTGATCCCGGTGGACAACAGCATCCGCTTTGCGCGCGACCAGAAGGCCACGCTGCACGTGCTCGATTCGGATCACCAGCTGCTCGACCAGATCCGCGCGATCAACCACTTCTTCGCGTACTTCCTGTTCCAGATCGACGAGTTTCTATGAGTCGCGCGCCAGGTTGACTCGCGAGCCCAGTTGACTCGCGGGCTCAGTGCTTGTCGCGGATCGCCGCGGCCGCCATGCGATCGATCGCGGCGGGCGACAGCAGCTTGAGCCAGCGCGCCAACCGGCCGCGTCCCGACGTCAGCACCATGCGTTGCCGCCGCCCGATTGCCGCGGCCATGATCCCGGCGCAACGCTCTGCGGTCATGATCTTCGACCCCGCCATCGGGTTTTCGCCGAGCGGCCGCCCGTCCGGCCCGAGCGCCCGCTTGTGAATCTCCGACACGACGAAGTCCGGGCAGACCACCGTGACCGAGACGCCGCTCTCGGCGAGTTCGACGCGCAGCGCGTCGAAGAACCCGATCACGGCGTGCTTGGCGGCCGAATATGCGGTTCGCGTCGGCACGCCGATCAGTCCGGCCATGCTGGCCACGCCCACAAGTCGGCCCCGGGAGCGCTTGAGGTGGGGCAGGGCGTGGAAGGTGGGATACACGCTGCCGAGGTAGTTGAGCCGCATCAGGCGTTCGAATATCGTCAGGTCCCGCACCTCGTCGAAGCGCGTCCACATCGTGCCGCCGGCGTTGTTGACCAGCACGTCGATGCCGCCGAACGCCGCGACCGTGGCTGCGACGAGGTCGCGGCACGCGGCTTCGTCGGTGACGTCGGTCGGCACGACCAGCACCTCCGCGCCGAGTCCGCGGCACTCCTCGGCCAGTGATTCGAGGCGCTCACGGTTGCGCGCGGCAAGCACCAGGCGCGGGTGGTCGGGCGCGAGCACCCGGCAGAATGCGCGTCCGATGCCTTCCGACGCGCCGGTGACGATGACGACCTGGTTGGCGAACACGCCCATGGCGCGACCCCCTGCGTTAGAATCCGCCCCGCAGCAATTCCTGGGGGACCACACGATGTCACGCGCTAGATTAACGTCGGCCGCACTTGCCCTGTTAGCGCTCGTCGCATGCAGTGGCCCGGCGCCGGACGCAGAGGACGCCGCGGCCGCCGCCGACGAACAGGCCGCGGACGAGGCGCTGGGCCGCGATACCGACGCGACCGTATTCGACGACATGATCGAGACCCAGGACCGGGCGCGAGCCGTCGAGGACGTCACGCTCGGGCACAAGAAAGACCTCGACGCAGCGCTCGAGCAGGCCGAAGGCGGCGCGCCTGCCGACGACGAATGAGACTCCGGCCGCACGACGGCCGGCGCAACCATGCAACGAATTCCCGAACCCGAGCTCATGGACGAAGCCGAGCAGGCGCGCGCCTATGCGCTGGCTGACTTCACCGAACCGAACGAGCGATTCGTCGGGTACTTCGACGCCGCGTTCCCGGGGATGCGCACGGGCGCCGTGCTGGACCTCGGCTGCGGGCCCGGCGACATCGTGTTGCGGCTCGCGAGCCGCCATCCGGGCCTCGTCGTGCACGGTCTCGACGGCTCCGCGGCCATGCTGCAGTTCGCCAGCGAACGCCTGCACGAATCCCCGGAGTTGAGTGGGCGCGTGCAGTTCGTCGAGGGCATCCTGCCCGGCGCCACGCTCCCGCTCGCGCAGTACGATGTCGTGATCAGCAACAGCCTGCTGCACCACCTGCACGATCCGCTGGTGTTCTGGCGCGCAGTGCGCGAAGCCGGCGCGCCCGGCGCCGGCGTGCTCGTCATGGACCTGTGCCGCCCGGCGGACGCGGGCGCGGCACGGGAACTCGTCGCCCGGTACGCGGCCGGCGAGCCCGAAGTGCTGCAGCGTGACTTCCAGGCCTCGCTCTGCGCGGCGTTCGAGACGGACGAGATACACGCGCAACTCGCGGCGTGCGGCCTGGAAGGATTGAGCGTCGACATGGTGTCCGACCGTCATCTCCTGGTCACGGGGCGCCTGCCGGCGCGATGAGCGTCTTCACCGCGTTCGAAAGGCTGGCCCTGCCCGTGGTGCGCTGGCTGGTCGCCGTCTGGGTGCGCCCATCGGTGCTGCCCGACGACGTGCGATCGCGCCTCGGCGGCGGGGGCACGCTCGTGTATGCGCTCGAGAAGCGCAGCGTCATCGACTTCGCGGTGCTCGAATACGTGTGCCGTGAGCGGGGACTGCCGGATCCGCTCGCGCCCGCAGGCGCGAATCGCGTGCTTCCCGGGTCCCTGATGTTCCTGGAGCGACGCACCGGCGTGTTTGCGCAGCGCATCGACCGCCGCATGCCGGACGCGCTGCGCGCCCTCACGGCGGCTGCCGCCGACGACTTCACGTTCGACGCGGACATCGTGCCCGTGAGCCTGTTCTGGGGTCGCGCGCCGGACCACGAGCGATCGTGGTTCCGCCTGCTCGTGGCCGAAGGCTGGGACATCGGCGGCCGGTTCCGCAAGTTTCTCTCGCTGCTGATCAACGGCCGCAACCTGCTGGTGCTGTTCGGAGAGCTGCTGCCGCTGCAGCCATCGCTCGCGGAAACGCGCGGCATGCCGCGCGGAACACGCCGGCTCTGGCGCCACGTGCGCACGCAACTGCGCAACCAGCGCGCCGCCACGATCGGTCCCGACCTCTCGCACCGGCGCACGATCGTGGCCGAGGTGCTGCGCACGCACGCCGTGCGCGAGGCCGTGCGTGGCGACATGAAGGAGCAGGGCATTTCGCGCCGCGATGCACTCAAGGTCGCGCGCGGGTATGCGTACGAGATCACGGCGAACTATTCGCACTGGTTCGTCGTGTTCATGTCGGGCGTGCTCGGCCGGCTCTGGAACCGGCTCTACGACGGCGTCGAACTCGCGAACTTCTCGAACCTGCAGTCCGTGGACGAGGGCAGCGAGATCGTCTACGTGCCCTGCCACCGCAGCCACATGGACTACCTCCTGCTGTCCTACGTCGTCTACCACAAGGGCTACGCGGTGCCGCACATCGCGGCCGGCATCAACCTGAACATGCCCGTGGTGGGGTCGCTGCTGCGGCGCGGCGGCGCGTTCTTCCTGCGGCGCAGCTTCGGCGGCAACGCGACCTACAGCGCCGTCTTCACGCGCTACCTCGGCACGATGCTCGCGCGCGGCCACTCGATCGAGTACTTCATCGAAGGCGGCCGCAGCCGTACCGGGCGCCTGCTGCAGCCGAAGCTCGGCATGCTCGCGATGACCGTGCGCAGCTACGTGCGCAAGCCAGAGCGGCCTGTCGTCTTCGTGCCGGTGTATTTCGGATACGAGCGGCTCGTCGAGGCACGCACCTACATCGGCGAGCTCTCGGGCCGGCCGAAAGAGAAGGAGTCGATCCTCGGCATGTTGCGGACGCTGCCGGAACTCCGCAGCCGCTTCGGCAAGGTTTACGTGAGCTTCGGCGAACCGTTGCCGCTCGCGGGGCTGCTCGCCCGCCACGCACCGGAGTGGGCGCCCGGCACCAGTGTCGTGGAAGACAAGCCCGCCTGGCTCACCCCGCTCTGCGAAGACCTCGCGCGGCAGGTCATGGCCCGCATCAACGCCGCCGCGTGCGTCACGCCGGTCAACCTGCTCGGCATGGTGCTGCTCGCGACCCCGCGCCAGAGCATGGGCGAGGCCGACCTCGTGCGGCAGCTCGAGCTGTATTCGTCGCTGTTGCGCCAGGCGCCGTACTCGCCGCAGGTGTGGGTCACGCCGCTCGATGGGCAGTCGATGATCCGCCAGTGCGAGGCGCTCCGCATGCTGCGCCGCCAGTCCCACCCGCTCGGCGACATCCTGGGCATGGACGAGGCGGATGCCGTGCTTGCGAGCTACTACCGCAACAACGTACTGCACCTGCTGCTCATGCCGTCGCTGCTCGCGTGCGCATTCCTCAACAACGCGGTCGTGACGCGCTCGGACCTGCTGCGGCTCGCGGGTCGCGTCTATCCTTACGTTTCCGAGGAATACTTCCTGCGCTGGGGCGAGCACGAGCTGCCTGCCGTCGTCGACGAGCTGCTCGAGGACCTGCTCAACCACGGCCTGCTCACGGCGTCCGCGGATCGCACCGAATGGCAGCGGCCCGCCGCCGAATCGAGCGAGGCCGTCCAGCTCTCGGTGCTGGCGCGAATCACTGTGCCGATCCTCGAGCGGTTCTATCTCGCGATCTCGGTGCTCGTGCGTGCAGGCAGCGGACGGCTATCCGCCGAGACGCTCGAACGCCAGTGCCAGCTCGTGGCGCAGCGGATGGCCATGCTCTACGAATTGAATTCGCCCGAATTCTTCGATCGCGCGCTGTTTGCCCAGTTCATCGACATGCTGCATGCCCGCGGCGTGCTGACCGACTCGGACGATGGCAAGCTCGACTTCGACCAGCGTCAGCTGGCCGATATCGCGAGCGACGCGCAGATGGTGCTGCACGAGCAGATCCGCAACAGCATCCTGCAGGTCGTGCATCGCTGAGGTGTCGCGGCCGGCGCCACCCAAAAAAATTGGCGCGGCCCGGAGGCGACGCCAAATTGGGGGAGCGGCATGGCTGCAAGCATAGGCTTGCCTCGTGGCAATGCTGCGGGACGCACGCGGGACCCGGCGTCGGCGGCCTCCTACAGCCGCAGGAGGCTGCGCGCGCTGCGCAGCGCGTCGATACTCGTCCGTAATGGTGATGCCCATGCAGGACAGCCGCGCCGACGCACCGGCCGCACACTCGAGCGCACGGGATGCCGGGTACGGTCCGGCTGTTCGCCATTCGCTGGCGCTGCTGGCTGCGCTCGCGGCCGTCGCCGCGCTCAAGCTGGCGCAGGACGCGGTCGTGCCGGTGCTGGTTGCGATGTTTCTCTCCCTGCTGCTGGCGCCTGCGGTCGACTTCCTGACGCGCCGCCGGGTACCGCGTCCGCTCGCGGCGGGGCTGCTGATGGCGGCGTTGATCGCAGTCGTCGCCGTGGCGATCAACGCGACGTGGAGACCTGCTCGAGCCTGGCTCGACACGGCTCCAGCGACGCTGCGACAACTCGAAGCCAAGCTGCGGCCCGTCACGCGATTCATCGCCAAGGTCGAAACCGTGTCCACGCAGGCCGGCCGCGTGACGGAACCCTCCGCGACGAGCGGCGAAGCGCCGACGCCGGTGTCCGTCGAGCCAAAGAGCATCGTCCAGAGCACGCAGGAGTGGGCCATCACGATCGTCAGCATGACGTTCCTGATGTTTTTCCTGCTGGCGACCGACCTGGCCGCGGCGGCATTGGCACGCGGACCGCCGGGCTCGCCCTGGGCGCACACCGCCCAGGTCATCGTGCGCGTGCGTGCGGAACTCGGGCGTTACTTCGCGGCGGTCACGTTCAGCAACCTGATCCTTGGCGTCGGCACTGCCGCGGCCATGTACCTGCTCGACATGCCGAATCCCCTGCTGTGGGGGGTGCTCGCATTCGTGCTCAATTTCGTGCCCTACGCGGGATCTGCGGTCACGCTGACGCTGCTCACGATCGTCGCGCTCGTGTCGTTCGAGGGCGTGGGCCAGGCGCTGGCCGTCGCCGGGACGTACCTCGTGCTGACCACGCTCGAAGGCCAGGTGCTGCAGCCCGTGCTCGTCGGCCGTCGCCTGGACGTCAGTCCGCTCGTCGTGCTGATCGGGCTCTGGTTCGGGGGCTGGCTCTGGGGCATCGCGGGCATCGCGCTTGCGATGCCGGTCGTGGTGTCGGCGAAGGCCGCGCTGCAGGAAATCGTGCGCAGTCGCTCGGGCGACGCAGCCGCCGTTGAAACCGACACCGTGCGCGGCCGTGCCTCGGAATGGCTGCGGCACAGCGCGCGACGCAAGCGAAGTTCGGATACGGCGGCATCGGCGAGCCGTGCCGCGAAATGATGGGTCGTTGCATGGAGGCCGCAGTGCCCGCGAGCCGCGCCGTGAGATGACCGGTCACGGCAAGGCGGCAGCAACGTCAGTGAGGCGCCGCGGCGAGATGACTCGTGTTTGCCGGCCGACGCAGGCGGCCCCGGTCGCCCGGTGGCCGCCCGCGGTCCGGTCCGTCACGGATTCTGCCGGATCTCGAGATCGTTGCGGACGACGCGCACGCCGTCCACCGACTGCGCAAGCTCGGTCGCGCGGTCCTTCGCGGCGGCATCGTCGACGAAGCCGGTCAACTGCACGACGCCCTTCTCCGATTCGACGTTCACCTGGTGCGCCTTCGTGGTCGAGTCTTCGACCAGCCTGGCCTTGACCGACGACGTGATGATCGTGTCGTCGACGACCTGGCCTGCGGTTGCCTCCGGCGAGCTGACACGCAGGTCGTTACGCACTTCCTTGACGCCGGTGACCGACCTGGCGACGGTCGTGGCTTTCGATTTCTGCTCGGCTGATTCGACGAAGCCGCCCAGCTGCACGACGCCCCGGTAGGTCTCGACATTGATGTCGCCCGCCTTGGTGACCGGGTCCTCGATCAGTGCGGCCTTGACCTTGCCCGTCAGCAGGCTGTCGTCGATGACCTCGCCCGGGGCCTGCTGGGTGCGTGTCGCGGAACAGGCGCCGACCGCGAGCGCCACGAGCAATATGCCGGCCCGAGTAGCGTGTGAGAGTTCTGTCATGCCTTCCTCCTTGGGTGTGGTCCGGCAGGAGGGTCCCGCCGTCCGGGTACGCGCGGCGACTGGCCGCCGCCGTCATTCCAGGGAGCCAGCTTCGTTTGCGCGCGCCGGCCGCGCCAGAGGCCGGACGCCCCCGCTGCGTGGGTTCTTCGGGTCTCTACGTAGGCCGGTGCCGACACATGTGGGGCACGGCGGCTCACGCCGGGCCGAACCGCGTACCGCTCGCGCGGCAGGTTGCACCGGGCGCATAAAGCAATCGGCAAGTTCGCCGCGCGGACAGCCGGACATCGGTGCCAAACCGGTTCCGGCCCATGACGCGATGTGCATCGGGGGACCAGGCACATCGCAACACCGCTGGACCAGGCGTCGCCTTGCTCGATTGCCCGATCCACGACTATTGGACCGAAGGACCTCGTTGGCCAGCGTCATCATGAAATCCGACGAGAACGTCCTCGGCCTGGAGCGCATGCCGCTCAGGGTGTTGCTGGTCGAAGACTCCGTGCTGCTCGTGCAGCGTATCTCCGAGCTCATGGAAGGCCTGCCTAACGTGCGTCTCGAGGGCAGCGTAAACTCCGAGGCCGCGGCGCTTGCGCGCCTCGATGCCGGCGACATCGACGCGATCATCCTCGACCTGCAGCTGCAAACGGGCAGCGGATTCGGCGTGTTGCGCGCGCTGCACCAACGCGGCGCCAGCCCGCGCGTGATCGTGTTCACGAACTTCGCGATCGCCGCGTACCGCGACAGCGCGCTTGCACTCGGCGCTTCGCATTTCCTGGACAAGTCGCGCGATTACGACCAGCTGCCGACGGTCCTGCAGGAACTGTCCGAGACGTCGCACTGACACGCCTGCGACGGTTGCGCATGCGCGCGAAGAAATTGCCGACGTAGCGGCCCTGCAATGCACGAATTGCAGTCGCAGGCCGGTGCGCAGCGGCCAGACGTGTTGCGGCGCGCCGCTGGCATGAACATCGCTCTGCATTCGTGTCGGCGCGTTGCCGGCCGGACCGCAGGAGCGACTTATGAACTGGGAAACCATCAAGGGCAATTGGACGCAGGCGCGCGGGCGCATCCGGATGCAGTGGGGCAAGTTGACCGACGACCACCTCGACATGATCGAAGGGCGTCGCGACATCCTGCTCGGCAAGCTCCAGGAGGCGTACGGCATATCGAAGGACGAGGCCGAGCGCCAGGTTCGCGATTGGGAGCGGGTGGAATTCAAGACCGACGACAAGCACGGCGATCCGGGCCGGCGTCGGCACCGGTTGACGATTCGCAACCTCCCGCGCTCATCTGCGCGGGAGGTTGCACACTGCTCGCGGGCCGTGCGGATCACGCGGGGGCGAGCACCGGCTGCTCGCTTGGCACGATGGCCCGCACTTCCGTGCCGCCGGCGGGCGCGCGGCCGATCGACAGCGTGCCGCCGAGTGCTACGACGCGGTGCCTCATGCCCGCGAGCCCGTGCGCATGGGGTTTCTGCAGTTCTGCCTCGAGAATTCCCCGGCCGTCGTCGCTCACCAGGAGCACGATGTGATCGCCGCCGACTTCCAGCATCACATCCACGTTCCGCGCCTCGGCGTGCTTCTGGACGTTGAGCAACGCCTCCTGCAGCACGCGGAACAGCGTGATGGCGACGCGGGGAGTCACGGACGGCTCCACCTCTGGAAAGTGCGCCGTGCAGCGAATTCCGTTCCTGCCGCACGTCTCCTCCATCTGCCAGCGCAGGGCCGCAATCAGTCCCATGTTGTCGAGCAGTGTCGGGCGCAGCTCCTCGATCACGCGCCGCTTGAGGTCGATGCCCTGGGCGAGCACGTCGCGCACGCGTTCGAGCCGGCCGCGCACGGACTCCGACGCGCTCGTGTTCCAGTGCTGCTGCAGCCAGGAGACGTCCATGCGCGCGGCGAGCATCAATCCGCCCAGTTCGTCGTGCAGTCCGCGCGCGAGCCGCGAGCGTTCCTGCTCCTGCACGGTCTGCAGGTGGCCGTAGAGTTCGTTCAACTGCGCGGCCCGGGCCGTCGACTCCGCCTCGAGTTCGTCCCTGCGCCGGGCGATCTGCGCCATCGCGGCGCGATATCGCCGCAGCGTGAGCGTCCCCATGACGAGCGCGCCGGCCACGAGCAGGATGTTGACGATCGTGCCCACCAGGGCCAGCAAGCGTGTCTGCGTAACCTCGCGGTTCCATTCAGCCCGGGTGAGTCGCATCTGTGCCGAGTCGTAGTTCTGGACTGCGTCGGCAATGGAATTGAAGCGCTGCAGCGTGCGGGAACGCAGTTCCTGGACCCTTGCGAGTTCCAGCGCGGCATCGCGCTCGCCTTGTTGATACAACGCAATGGTCGCGTCCATTTCGCCGATCAGCACGCCGGCCAGGTAGCGCAACCGGCGCGCAGCCTCGCCCACGCGCTGATCCTCATGGGCGTAGCCCGCGACGAACGTCTCGGACGTCTCGTTCACGACGCGGCCCGCTGCGCGCACCGGTTCGAGACGATCGTCGTCGCCCGTGATCAGGTAACTGCGGCAGCCGAGCACGGCCGAGGTCATCTGCTGGCGCAATTGTCCGATGAGGATGCGGCGCGCCATTGCGACCTGCATGGCCTCCGACGCGACGCGCAGGCGCTCCCGGCCTGCTTCCGCGATCAGGAACAGGCAGCCGAGGAATGCGATCGACAGCAGGGCCGTCGCGCCGAAGAATCGCCAGCGCCGCAGGTGGTCGTCCGTGTCCACGCTTGAATTCTCAAGCGTACGGCGCCGGACTGTCCAGTGGACGGCACGACTTCCTACAGGCAGATCTGCGGGGACCGACGGTGCGGGCGACCGTGGCGCGGCATGCTGCACGCATACCAGGACAGTAGATCTACTGAAGGACAGGCCAGGCATGAACGAATCACAAGTCGAACGCGCGACGGAACTCTGGCTCGCGCGCAACTCATGGCTGCGCAAGGCGTTTCGGCGGTCGGCGCCGGCGTCCGAAGCGGCACCGGCCGAAACGCATTTGATCCGCAACGGTGGCAACGCTGCCGATCCCGCGACGGCACCGCATTCGCTGGACATGGTGACGGTCCTGCACCGCCTGCGCGAGCTGGACGAGCGCCAGGTTGCGTGCGTCTGTGCGACCGTCGAACGGCACCTCGGCCGAGACTCATCGACCGATCCGGCCGAGGCGACGCGCCGGGCCGTGGCCGTGGGCCTGGCAATCGGTTTCTCCCTGGGGTCGCGATGAGCGCGCGCCGTCGGCTGAAGAGCATGAGCAAGACGACCCCCGGGGCCGTTGAGGGTCCTTACGAGGCACGGGAATTCGACCTGACGGGTGTCACCGGCTTGTCGCCTCGCGCCATCGAATTGCACCTCGAGCTCTACCAGGGCTACGTCGCCGCGCTGAACAAGCTGCTCGCGGAGCAACGTGCGGCCTATCCCGAACTGGGTGCAGCGGCGACACCACTCGACCTGTCGAGTCACGCACGGCAGTTCGCGTTCGAACACAACGGCGTCGTACTGCACGAGCTGTTCTTCGAGGGCCTGGGCACTACCGGCTCGAGCAGCATCGATCAGGGCAGCGTGCTGGCGGAGGCGGCGGACCTGTCGTTCGGCGGCCTGACGCAGTGGATGCAGCACGCCGCTGCGCTCGCTGCACTGCGCGGCATCGGCTGGGTGGTTTGCGTGCGCGAGCGGGCAACCAACCGCATCCACAACGCGTGGGTGGACCTGCACCACCTCAATCTGCCGGCCAACACGGACATCATCCTGGCGCTCGACCTGTGGGAACACGCGTACCTGCTCGACTTCGCGCCGTCACAGCGTTCGAATTACTTCGAGATGATCTGGAACAGCGTGAACTGGGAGATCGTCGAAAGCCGCTGCCGATGAGCGCCCCGCGGGGCCGTGCCGTGTGTTCCCACGCGATTTCCGGGCCGAAGCGCCTCGCGCGCTGACGCGGTGAGCGAGCAGATCCGCACTGCCAATCCGACAGCGTGGGCGGCGCTGGAGCCGATCCATTCCCAGCCGCCGGACTACTTCGTGCTGAAGCCACGCCATTCCGCGTTCTACGGCACTCCGCTCGCACTGCTGCTCGAGGCGCTCGACGTGGGCCGCCTGTTGCTTGCAGGCGTTTCCGCCACGAGCTGCATCTGGTTCACGGGCGCGGACGCCCACGTGCGCGGCTTCGACGTCGTCGTCATTCGCGACGGGATCGCTGCGTCCGCCGCCGCGGAGGTGCAAGCCGTTGCCGGCCTGATGCGGGCATCTCTCGGCGCGCAGGTTACGCGCGCACGCAACGTCCGGCTACGTAAGCCGCAGCGCCCGGCAATGCACATGAGGTAACACGCGGCGACAGGACTTACCGTCGCCACGCGTCCGCGCGATGTGGTTACCGCCGACTTGCTGACTTGCGGCGCGAACCGCCCGCCCGACGTGCGCCGCTGGACCCGCGAGCGCGAGTGCCGGTGCGTGTCGATGTGCGGCCACTGCCTGTCTTCCTGCTTCCCGTGGTCTTGCGTCGCGCGGTCTTTGCCGCCGTTCGCGTGCGGCCCGTGCCGGCAGGCGCAGCACGTGAATGCGAACCACCGCGCCCGCGCGGCGTGCCGGATTTCGGCGATCGCGCCGTGTCCTCGCCACCACCGTCGCCCGCGTCCCGCGCGAGGCGGCCGCCCTCAAGCCCGCCGCCGTCCTGCTTGTTGACGGTGGCCCAGGCGCGACGCTCGGCTTCGACCGGGTTCACGCCTCGCTCCTCGTAGCCTTCCTCGATGTGCTCGGCCTTGCGCTTCTGCTTGTCGGTGTATTTGTCCCTGGCGCCTCTGGGCATGTCATGCACTCCATTGCGTTGGGGGGGGTTGGGCCGATGCCGCCACTCAGGTGTTGATGATCCGGGCGCCGCGCTGCATGGTGCCGCACGCGTGCCCGCGAGGCATCGCCGCACGTCACCGGCACGACCTGGCCTTGGAGTCGGCCGGCCGCGATACTCCCGCAGCTTCGGCCGCGGTCGCGGCCTCATCCTGGATTCGAGTCCGCAGCGTCCATGCCATCTGCGTATGACCGGGCGCTGCCGGTCGAGTCACGGGCCGCGGGTCGGCGTCGTGACGCGATGCGGGTCGGCGCCGCGCCCCGTCAGCGGATGAGGTCGTTGCGAATCGCGTAGCTCGTTATCTCGGCGTTGCTCTTCATCGACATCTTGTCGAGGATGCGGCGCCGGTACGTGCTCACGGTCTTCACGCTCAGGAACAGGCGTCCCGCGATCTGCGAGACCGACTCGCCCTGTGCGAGCTTGCAGAAGATCTGGAACTCGCGCTCCGACAGCTTGCCGTGCAGCGGCGCGCTCGAGTCGCCGCACATGCCGGAGACGAGCTGCTCGGCGAGTTCGGGACCGACGTACCGACCGCCGCGCGCCACCGTGCGCAGTGCGCGCATGAGCTCGGGCGCTTCCGTGCCCTTGCCGATGAAGCCGCTGGCGCCGCCGCGCAGCACGTTGAGCCCGAATTGCGACTCCGGGTAGCTGCTGAGCACCAGGACCTTCGTGCGGGGGTAATGCGAGCGCGCGTAGCGCAGCACGTCGAGTCCGGACATGTCGGGCAGGTAGAGGTCGAGCAACATCACGTCGGCCGACGTCTGCCGCAGCTGCTCGAGGGCTTCCTTGCCGGAAGTGGCCTCGCCTACCACGCCGAGGTCGGGCTGGGCGTTGATCATGGACCTCAGGCCGGCGCAGACCACCTGATGGTCATCCACCACTACGACCGAGGTTTTTCTCATCAGCTGGCACCGTGCCGCGCAAGGCGGTCCTCGACCGAGTGTACTCCGCGAGGCGCCGGCGCAATCCTGCTGTCGGAACAGTCCTACAAATTTAGCCCGGTCCGATGCGACGGGTCATACTGCCAGTTTCGCGGCTGAGGGGAGGAGAGTCGCCGTGAAGGAACGCGCCCCTGGGTTGTTGCCAGCCGCGCCGGCCGCGTCAGTCGATGCCGAGCTGGTCGCGCATGTCCAGAATCGAAGCGAAGCGGACCGCAGTTGGCTGGCGCACGAACTGCACACCGAGGTCAGCGGGCTGCTGGCAGCGGCGCGCATGGATGTTTCCTGGCTCAAGGCGCACGCGGCCACGGATCCGGCGGTGCGGGAACACCTGGAGCGGCTCGACGGCGCCGTGGACCGTGCCAATCGCGCGGCGCGGCAACTCATGCAGCGCCTGCGACCGGCGCTGCTCGACCATTTCGGGCTGCCGGTCGCGTTGCGGCACCACGTCGAGGAGACCTGCCGCGCCGCGGGCGCACCGTGCCGCGTCGTCATCGACGACGACACGCTCGAGGGCGTCGATGCGCAGCTGCAGATCGCCGCGTATCGCGTCGTGGAGGAGCTGCTCGGCAATGCCCAGGGGCTCGCGAAGATCGACGCGACGTTGCAGACGCATCGCGACGGCTACCGGCTGGAAATCGAACTGCAGCGCGCGACAGACCCGCCTGCGACCCCGGCGGGGGAGGCCTGCGGCGGCGGCGATCGGCGCGTCGACCTCGCGGCGCTGCAGGCCTGGATCGAGGTGCTGGGCGGCTCGTGGTCAGAAAAGCACCACGGCAACGTCGAGCGCACGACGCTGCACTTGCCACACCGGGGATGACGACGAGGCGGCGCGACGGACCACGACGTCCGTCGCCCGCGTTGTTCGGGGCTGTCAGCGGGCCTCCGACTGCGCCGCCCGCTCAGCCGGTGCCGCCCGTCGCATCCGTCGCCCCTCCCGTGGCACCCGTGCCGTACGTGCCGGATGCGGCCGTGCCGCCAGTGCGCGCCGCGTCCAGTTGCGCCTGGGCCTGCGCCTTCGCCGTCTCGTAGGCCGTCTCGGCCTGGCGCTTGCAGTTGGCCTGCGCATCGCCGGCCAGGGCTTCGCACGCCTCCTCCGCGACCTTGCGGTCGCCGTCGGCCTTGGCGATCGCGACGTCGTAATCCGCCGCTGCACGATCTTCGAGCGAGTCGTTGCTCATCGCGCTCGCCGCGTCCGCCTGCTGTTCAGCCACGTTTTCGTTCGCGTCCTGTTGCGCCTCGGCGACGTCCTCCCGCACCTCCGTAATCGGCTCCTGCCTGTTGCAGCCGGTGGTCCCGAGGGCTAGGCCCAGCATCGCGGTGGCGATGAAGAATGTCCTGTTTGCCATGTGCGTAGCTCCATGTGTCGATCGACGCAGCCTTGCGCCAGGGACAACACGATGTTCCAGCCGGCCGCGGGCGAACTTCCAGACAAGCGTCTCGATCGCGGACCGACCTGTCCTACGGCTCCGTGCCTTGTCGTGGGCAAAAATGGATTTTGAAGTCACGCGAGTCGGACTGACGGGCGTTTGGGGACTTGTCCGATATCAGCCCCGGCGCACCGAAGCGCACGCTGCCGGCTGATGCCGCGACATGCGCGGTCAACGCCGGGTTCGCACACGCATGAGGAGGCAATCATGGACATCCTGATCTGGCTGGTCGTCGGAGGGGTCATCGGTTGGATCGCTTCGCTGGTCGTCGGCACGGACGAGCAGCAGGGCTTGCTGCTGAACGTTATCGTCGGCGTCGTCGGCGCGCTGATCGGTGGCTGGCTCATTTCACCGATGATTGGTGTCGGCACCATCAACGAAGGCGCCTTCAACCTGCCGGCGCTCGGCGTGTCGCTGGCCGGCGCGGTGATCCTGCTGGTGGTCGTGAACCTGATCCGCCGCGCGACCGCGCGCACCTGACGCTGCGAGGGATCGTCCCACGCGATGGCGTGCACCTGACGCTGCGCGGGGTTGCCCCGCGCGAAGGCCATGCAATTGCCGCGAGCGCGGGCTCAGTTCCCGGCGCCCTCCGCTCCGGTTCCGAGACTGCGGATGGCTGCGAGCAGCTCCGTCACTTCGCCCGACTTGGACACGAAGACGCACGGCTCGAGCGCGCGCAGCCCTGCGGCGACGTACTCGACGTCGTAGCCGCTGAAGACGACCACGCCGGTCTGCGGCCGCTCGAGCTGCACGGCGCGCATCGACTCGACGCTCGATTCGCCACGCAGGTTCAGGTCCAGCACCACCACGTGCGCGTCGCAGCTGCGCGCAGCACCGCCGATCTCGTGCACTGCCGATGCCTCGCCCACGAGTTCCATGTCAGGCTCGGACGCGACCAGGGCACACACGGCGGCGCGCACGTCGGCGTTGTCCTCGGCGACCAGCACACGGATGCGCGGCGATTCGAAGTCCATCCTTGGAAGTGTATTCCTTCGCGAGAACGTCGGCAGACTCCCACAGTGTGGTGAGACGCCACCGAATCGACACCCAAAACCCGGTGGCCCATGCTCGCGATCCCTCCGCTGGGACTCGCGCGGGAACGCGCGAATCACGGCGGTCTTCGGGTAAGCATGGGGTGGCGGACGATGCGCACACGCGATGCAGGGATCGACCACGACCACGACGACAGGGAAGGAATCATCACCGTGACCGGCTTCCAGGCCAGCGAACGACCGCTCATTGGCAACAGCGCAGCGATGGAATCCATGCGCCGGCTCATCGAGCGGGTCGCCCCCACCGATGCCGCGGCGTTGATCTGTGGCGCAAGCGGCTGCGGCAAGCAATACGTTGCCGAGGCGCTGCACGCTGCGGGCTCGTGCGCGACGGGCCCGCTCGTCGCAATCGACTGCGGCGCGATTTCGCCGACGCAGCTCGAGGCCGAGTTATTCGGCTGCGTGAAGGGCAGTGGCACCGACGCATCCCAAGCGTACGCGGGCGTGTTCGAGCGCGCCCACGGCGGCACCGTGTTGCTCGACGAGATCACCGAAATGCCGCTCGAGATGCAGGCGCGGCTCCTGCGCGTGCTGGAGACCGGGCGTGTCCGTCGCGTCGGCGCCGAGTCGGAGGTACCGGTCAACGCGCGCATCCTCGCGGCAGCAAGCCGTTGCCCGGTCGAGGCCGTCGGGGCCGGCCGGCTGCATAAGGACCTGTACTACCGGCTTGCAGTCGTGCTGCTGCTGCTGCCTCCGTTGCGCGACCGCATCGAGGACATTCCGTTGCTGGCAGACCATTTCCTTGCGCAACTCAATCGCCGGCACGGCGTCGTGAAGCGCTTCTCGGACGACATGCGCGCGATGCTCGCGCACCACGACTGGCCGGGCAACGTGCGCCAGTTGCGCGACTGCGTCGAGCGTGCATTCGCGCATTGCGATGAGGTGCTCGAGGCCGACAAGGATTCCTGGTCAGCGCTCGCGCCGGCGTCCGCGAGTGTCGTGCCGGGACGGGCGTCGCGGCACGCCCCGCTGTCGATCACATTGCCGATCGGCTCGGCGCTCGACGACATCGAGCGCACCTTCATCGTCGCGACGCTCGAGCACTTCAATGGCGACAAGCGTCTTGCGGCGAGCGCGCTCGGCTGCAGCGTGAAGACGCTTTACAACAAGCTGCACCTGTATCGCCGCCAGCTCGGGCACTTCGCCGCGGCGAGTTGAGACGCGCACTGCCACGGAGGCACGGCAGCACGGGATTGCGAAGCCCGCAGGCCGCACACCCCACGCGGGCGTCGACCGGTCACTCCTCGAGCACTTCGAGGTACTGCAGGCTGTAGAGTCTCTGCGCGTCGACCCAGGCGGAGCGCACGGCCCAGCCGGCGGTGCGCGCCAGCGCGGCGAAGCCGTCCACGGTGTACTTGTGCGCATACTCGGTGCGGATGACTTCGCCTTCCGCGAGCGCGACACCGACCCCCGCCACGCCAGGTGTCTGCGCGCGCAGGCTGACGAGGCCCATCTCCATGCGTAAGGCGTCGGCATCCCACACGGCGCGGTGCCGAAACGCGTCAAGCTCGAACGTCGCATCGAGTTCGCGGTTCAGCCGTGCCAGCACGTTGAGATTGAACGCTGCGGTGATGCCAGCCGCGTCGTTGTACGCGCGCTCGAGCGTGCCCGGGTCCTTGACGAGATCCACGCCGATCAGCAGGCCACCCCCGGGTCCCACGGTCTCACGCATCGAGCTGAGCAGCGCCACGGCCTCGAGCGGCTCGAAATTGCCGATCGTCGAGCCGGAGAAGAACGCGACGCGCCGCCGTGCGCGGTTGGCGACGGAAGGCAGCGACACGAACTGCCGGAAGTCCTGGCAGACCGGCGCCACCCGCAGTCCGCGGAAACGACGCTGGATGTCGGTCGCAGCGTGCTCGAGCTGCTCGCCATCGACATCGAGGGGCACGTAGGCGTGCGGGCTATGCAGGGCCGTGAGCAGCAGGCGGGTCTTCGTGGCCGAACCTGAACCGTATTCCACGAGGGCCGCGTCGTGGCCGATCGCGTCGGCGATCTCGGCCCCGTGCCGCTCGAGTAAACGTGTCTCCGCGCGCCAGAGGTAGTACTCGGGCTGCTCGCAGATGCGCTGGAACAGCCCCGATCCGATCGCGTCGTAGAACAGGATGCAGGGCAACTCCTTCGGCTCCTCGCTCAGGCCCTCGAACACGAGCGCGACGAGGGGCCGTGCCATCGGCAGCGCCACGACCGGTGCGCGACGCGTTGCAGTGAGTGCTTCTTTCATTCGGTGCGATCCTCGGCGAGGCGAATTCCCGTGAATTGCCAGCGCGTGTCGGGATAAAAGAAGTTGCGGTAGGACGGGCGCACGTGGCCGGCCGGCGTCACACAGGAGCCGCCCCGCATTACGAACTGGTTCGCCATGAACTTGCCGTTGTATTCGCCGAGCGCGCCGAGCAACGGCCGGAATCCCGGGTAGGGTGCGAATGCCGAGCGGGTCCATTGCCAGGCAACGCCGTACATCTGTTGCAACGTCGGCGCGTCGGTCGCCGGCGCGGGCGAACCCAGCCACGAGTCCGACTCGAGAAATCCACCGCGCAAGGGCACGCTGCGGGCCGCCGTCTCCCATTCCGCCTCGGTCGGCAGGCGCTGGCCGCGCCAGGTCGCATAGGCATCCGCCTCGTAGAGGCTCACGTGCTGCACGGGCGCCGCCGGGTCGATCGGCTGCGGTCCGCACAGCGTGAAATGCATGCCGGGCTCCGTCGCCGACCAGTAGAGCGGCGCATTCCACTGTTCCCGGCAACGCGCGGCCCAGCCATCCGCGAGCCACAGCTCGGCCCGCGCGTAGCTGCGATCTTCGATGAACTCGCGGAACTCGCCGTTCGTGACCAGCCGGTTCGACAATGCGAACGGCTCGAGCAGCACGCGGTGCCGCGGGCACTCGGCATCGAAAGCGAACCCGCCCGGCGCGGCGCCGATCTGCCGCACGCCACCCTCGAATTCGATCATGCGGACGTGCGGTGACCGCTCGCTCATGTCGTCGCGCCCGGGTGACGGATTCGTCGCATACGCCGGCGCGCAGGGATTGCGGGAAAACAGGTGCTTGATGTCGGTGAGCAGCAATTCCTGGTGCTGCTGCTCGTGGTGCAGGCCCAGCTCGATGCGGTCGTAGAGCGCCGTGGCGCGTGACGGATCGTCGAGCACGGCCAGCACGCGTTCGTCGACCCAGTCGCGGTACGCGAGCACCTCCTCGAGCCCCGGTCGCGAGATCAGTCCCCGCGCATCCCGGGCGAAGGCCTCGCCGACCTGCACGTAGTAGGAATTGAAAAGGTGGCGAAAGCGCGGATCGAAGTCACGGTGCGCCGGTTCGGCGGCGCGCAGCACGAACTCCTCGAAGAACCACGCCGTGTGCGCGAGATGCCATTTCGCGGGACTCGCCGCCGGCATCGACTGCAACGCGGCGTCCTCGGGCGTGAGCGGCTCCGCGAGCTGGCGCGAGTGCCCCCTGATGCGACGGTAACTTTCGGACAGGTTCGCAGCCTGCGCCGCGCGCGTTCCAAGCGAAAAGCTCATGCGCGATTAACGCAACTCGGACCGTTCCTGTCTGTCGTCCGCCGACCTACATTCCAGCGCGCACCACACCCCTGGAAAAACATCCCTTGCTTGCTGTAACTGTCGCGCGCCACGGGGCATGGTAAGGATGCGGAATCGAAGCGCATTGCAGGCCCGCAGGTCGTTTTGTGGGCGCAGCGGACATGGCACGGCCATTGCAGGCATGGCACGGCCATTGCACGGCTCATCGATTCGCCGGCCGCATGGCGGCAGGAGCCATCAGATCACGGAGGACCAGCCATGCGCATACCAGCTTTGATCCCTCTCGTCATCCTCCTCGCGTTGCCGACGCTGGCAGCCGCGGTGGCGCACTCGCAATCGACCGATCCGACGACGTCCACGGGCGCAACGGCCAGCACGATGCCCTCGGGCCAGGACGCCGAATTCCTCGCCAGGGCCGCGCAGGCGGGTCGCGAAGAAGTCGAGCAAGCGCAAATGGCCATGCAGTCGACGCAGCGCGAGGACGTTTACAACGTCGCGTCGATGATGCTCGAGGTCCACCAGCGCGCGAACCTGCAGCTCGAGGACCTCGTACGCAGAAAAGGATGGCCCCTCCCCGCAGCTACGACGGCGCCGCGCGACCAGTCGCACGGCGGCACGGCGGGCGGCGACTTCGATACGAAGTACCTGACCGAGGAGATCCGCCACCACAAGGAGGCAATATCGCTCTATCGCAAACAGGCGGCGAGCGGCATCGACCCCGACCTGCAGAAGTTCGCGAACGACTCGTTGCCGAAGCTCGAGCATCACCTCGACATGCTGGAATCGGCGCATGCCGGCAAGTGAGCCGGCGCCGTTCACCCACATGTCGCGCGTCATCTGGAAGGGAGCCATCAGTTTCAGCCTGATCCACATCCCGGTGTCGCTGCACTCGGCGAGCCGGGCAGTGCGCTCGATCTCGACCTGCTCGACCGCCGCGATTTCTCGCCGGTCGGCTACCAGCGCGTCAACAAGGCGACGGGCAAGGACGTGGAATGGGAAGACATCGTCAAGGGCTACCAGCACGAGAAGGGCGAGTACGTGGTGCTGAGCGACGAGGACTTCCGCCTGGCGAACGTGGAGGCCACGCAGACGATCGACATCCAGGCGTCTTCGTCGAACCGTGCCAAGATCCCGCCGCCGTACTTCGAGACGCCCGTACTACCTGTCCGCCGGAGAAGCGCGGCGGCAAGGTCTACACGCTGTTGCGCGAAGCGCTGGCACGTGCGGACACCGTGGCCATCGGCCTCGTGGTGATCCGCACGCGGCAGTACGTCTGTGCGCTGCTGCCGGCGGGAACACGCTGCTGCTCAACACGCTGCGCTACGCGGACGAGGTGCTGCCGCCCGAGCGCTTCGCACCGGCGCGCGACGCACGCTCGAGAAGGCGAAGGTGTCGCAGCGCGAGTTCGGCATGGCCCTGAAGCTCATCGAGGACATGCGCCAGGAATGGGAGCCCGCGGAACTACAAGGACACCTATCGCGAAGACCTGCTGCATCGCATCGACCAGAAGGTGAAGGACGGCAAGACCAGGACGCTCACCCCCACCGCGCGCAAAACGGGCGAGCGCCGCATCGCCGAAGTGGTGGACCTCGGCGAGCTGTTGAAACGCAGTCTCGCGGAGCGCAAGGACAGCCGGCCGGCGACGACGCGTGTACGCGCCTCGCGCGCCCGCTCGAAGCCCTCGCGGCGGCCAACGGCCGCACCCGGCGTCGGGCCTGAGCCCAGGGGCACCGGACCATGCCGAAACCTGCCGCGACCTCGCTGCAGCGCTACCGCGCCAGGCGCGACTTCACCAAGACGCTCGAACCGGCCGGAGCGAAGCGCCGGCCCGCCCGACGACTCGAGTTCGTGGTCCAGCGACATCACGCAAGGCGGCTGCACTACGACTTCCGGCTCGAGTGGGACGGTGTGCTGAAGAGCTGGGCCGTCCCGAAGGGTCCGTCCCTCGATCCGGCCGAAAAGCGGCTCGCGGTACAGGTCGAGGACCACCCGTTCGAATACCGCAAGTTCAGCGGCGACATTCCTGCGGGCGAGTACGGCGCGGGCCACGTGATCATCTGGGACCGTGGCACGTGGGTTCCGTCGGGCGACGTCGATCGGGGACTGGCTGCGGGCAAGCTGGATTTCATGCTGCACGGAGAGAGGTTGCAGGGCGCATGGTCGCTCGTGCGTCTCGAGCAGGACACGAGCGGCAAGTCGAACTGGCTGCTTGTCAAGCAGCGCGATCTGCACGCCGCGCGTGCCGGTGCGCCCGGGATTACCGGACTGCACACCGACCCCGTCACGGCCGGGAAACGTGCGCGTTCGCTGCGTAAACCGGGTACCGCTGGCGCGCGTTCGAGAGCCACCGCGACGGCACCCCGGGCGACCGCACGCAACACGGCTCGCGGCGCCGTGCGCCGGGCCGGCGACGAGGCAGAGTCGTCGAGCAGGATCGAGTTCATTCCACCGCAACTCGCCACGCCAGTCGCGACGGTGCCTCGCGGCGGCCGGTGGCTGACCGAACTCAAGTTCGACGGCTATCGCATCGTGAGCTACGTCGACGGGGCGCGCGTACACTGCTACACGCGCAGCGGCCAGGACTGGACGCACAAGATGCCAGCCGTTGCAGCGACGCTCGCCCAGCTCGGCCTGCACGACACGCTGGCTCGACGGCGAACTCGTGGCGGTCGACGAGCACGGCATGCCGCAATTCCAGCGCCTGCAGCAGGCGCTCGACCCCGCGAGTGGCGCGGCGCCGTCGCTGATGGTCTTCGACGTGCTGCGGCTCGAGGGCGCCGACCTGCGCGCGAAGCCCCAACTGGAACGCAAGCGGCTGTTGCAACAGGCGCTTGCGACGCTGGAGCGCGGCGCCCCCGTCAGGCCGGTCGATTTCGTGGACAACGCGAGCCTGGTCCTGACTGAACGGGCGTGCGCGCAGGGATTCGAGGGCGTGATCGTCAAGGATGCGGGAGCTGTCTATCGATCCGGACGGAACCGGGCCTGGCTCAAGGTGAAGTGCCGCCGCGAGCAGGAGTTCGTAGTCGGTGGCTACACTCGGACGGCGGCCGGGCGCCAAACGCTCACTTCACTACTGCTTGGGGTCCACGACGATGCCGGCGCACTGCATTTCGCGGGCCGTGCGGGCACCGGGTTCTCCGAGCAGCAGCTGGATCGGCCTGCGCCGACGACTCGACGCGCTCAGGCAACGGCGCAGCCCCTTCACCGGGACCCCCGCGCTGCGTCGGACCGAGCGGCCGCAGTGGGTGCGACCGGAACTCGTGGCGCAAGTGCGCTTCGCGGAGTGGACCGGATCGGGCATCCTGCGGCAACCGCTGTTTCTCGGACTGCGGGAGGACGTGTCCGCCCGCAAAGTACGCCGGGAGCCCGACATGACGATTGCAGCCCGCAGCAACCCGAAGTCGACGCGCACGCGGCACGCGAAGGCGGCGCCTGTGGCGGGCAAACGCGCCGCAATGTCGCCGGCAGGCGCAACGTCACCGCGGCCAGGCCGGAAATCGACGCCCGACTTGAAGCTCACGCACCCGCAACGAGTCCTGTTCCCTGCGGACGGTGTCACCAAGCAACAGCTTGCCGGGTACTACGAGGCGGTCGCCCCGGTGCTCTGGCCGCACCTGCGCGCGCGTCCCCTGTCGCTCGTGCGCGCGACCAGCAACCAGGGGCGCGTCTTCTTCCAGCGCCACCTGAACGGCGATGGCCTCCCCGGACTCAAGGCGGTCGAGATGCCAGGTTCCGACGAGGAGCCGTACTTCGTTTGTGCGTCGCAGGATTCCATTCCGTTGCTGGCGCAGCTGGGCGCGGTCGAGTTGCACACCTGGGGTTCGCGCATGCCGAAGCCGGAGCGCGCCGATCGCATCACGTTCGACCTGGATCCCGACCCGGCATTGCCCTGGCCAAGGGTCCGCGAAGCAGCGACGCTGTTGCGCGACATGCTGGCGGATCTCGGCCTGACTGCGCGGCTCAAGACCAGTGGCGGGCGGGGCCTGCACGTCGTCGTGCCGCTTGCGCAAGCCGCGCCCTTCGAGGCGGCGGCTGCGTTTTCGCGTCGTGTGGCCGAACACCTCGGGCGCCTGATTCCGGAGCGGTTCTCCGCGAAGCGCGGTGCATCCAATCGCAAAGGTCGTATCTACGTAGACTGGCAGCGCAACCAATTCGCGGCCACGACCGTCGCCGCGTATTCACCGCGCCACCGGCCGGGCGTGCCAGTGTCGCTGCCGGTAGACTGGGACGAACTCGGCACCTCGGACATACGGGGCGCGCACTTCAATCTGCGCAACGTCGCGGCGCGCATTGCCGAACGGGGCGATGCTTGGGGCGCCCTGCCACCCACCCGCCAGTCGCTCACGCGTCGCGTGACCGACCGGCTCGAAGCGGCCGCGGAGCGTTGAATGCACTACCACCCACACCAGCAAAGGAAGGCCACACATGAGAATTGGACGTACGATGGGATTGCTTGCGCTGTTCGCAGGGTTGACGACCTGGTTCGCGGTGCGTGAAGCCATACGCCGCAGCGATGAGTTGCGGCGCAACGAGGAGAGGGACCGGCTGCGCTGGGAAACGGATGGTGGTGCCACGAAGGCCGGTCCGCAGCAGCCCGGCGCCCAGCTCTGAACGCGTCCCGCCCACCCCCCTTGCACGTCGGGCTGCGGCCCGGCGTGGTAGGTATACACTGACACCGGACCGGGTCGCGCCCAGCGCGACGGCCGCGGCACAGCCGACAGCGTTCAGGGCGACGTGCGGGACAATGACGCACCGGATCAAGACGGTCGAGGAGGAGCAGGCGACCGAAGCCACCTGCCCGGCGGTGGCAGGGCGGTCTATTGCGCCGCCAAGCCGGGCGCGGCACCGGGACCTCCGGCTGACTAGCGCATCGCGTCGTCGCACGCCACCGCCTCCCCCGCTGCAATTCCGGCCAGCCGCTGACGACTTTACATCTGACATCGGAGATCGAGACATGCAAGGCAACACACCCAACGGCAGCCTCGCCACCGAGGCGACCTCTGCGGCACTGTCCACGCGCCACGCAGAGACCCTGGCCCAGCTGAACCGGACCGTGGCACAGGCTGAAGAACTGCTGCGCGCGCTCGGCGACGAAAGCGGACAGGCCATCGACGCCATGCGCGAACGGGTGTCCGCGACGTTGCAGGACGCGCGGGCGCGCCTCTCGGGCGGGGCGACACACGCGCGCCATGTGGCGTCGGACTCGTTGACGCGCGCGGACGCCTACGTGCACGCGAATCCGTGGCGTGCGGTCGCCATCGGCGCCGGGCTCGGCGCACTGGCAGCCATCCTCCTGTCGTCCTCGCGACGCACACGAAATTCGACGCAAGATTCCCTCCTCGAATGACCTCGGGAGCCCCGCTGCTCCCGGGCCGCGCGCTGCTTCGGCACGTCTGGGCCATGATCCAGACGCGTGCCGAAGCGGCGGCGCTCATCGTCAGCCTGCAGAAATCGGCGTTGCAGCAGGGGCTCGCGCTTTACGCGGTCGCGGCGCTGGCCGGCAGCGCTCTCGCCACGGCCGTCATCGTCCTGGTGGCCGTGGCGGCGCCGCCGCAATGGCGCGTGCTGGCCCTCAGCCTCGTCACGCTCGCATTGCTGGCCGTCACGTTGTGGGCGGGCCTCAGTGCCGGACGTCACTTGCGTCGCGAGGCGGCCTTGTTCGCGGACTTCACGAAGGGGCTGCGGCTCGACCTGGCGATGCTCAATCTCGCGCTCAAGGATCCGGATCCGAAGAACGAGGTCGAACGAGCGGAGCGTGACCGAGCGAAGGATGCTGTCCGAGAAGCTGCAGCTGACAGGGCGGCAACGGTGAGCACTCCCGAAGGCGGGCAGGCCGCTGCAGCTGCAGGCGGGCCGGCCGCTGCCGCTGCGTCGCAAGGGCCTTCGGTCGCCGCGACGATGGCGGGCCCTGAGATCGAACCGGTTGTGGAGCCAGCCTCGGTGCCTGACCCGGCTGCCCCGATTGACGACGGGCAGTCCGAGCTGGAGCTGCCGAACGCGGCCGTGATCCCGCCCGAACCATTGACCAACCGGCCCCTGCGGGAGCGGAGCACAGAACATGGAACCACGTGACCGGCTGCGACTGCTCGGCATGGAGATGGAGATGCAGCGGGCGTGGCTCGCGGCGTACCTCGACGATCGCGAAGTCCGCGCCGCCGCTCACCGCGGCAGCCTGGTCTGGGGCGCCTTGCTGTCCATCGTGCGCACGAGAACGCTCTGGATCACCGCGATCGGCATCGCGGCCGACTGGTGGCGGCATCGCCGCAAGCGAACCGCCTGAACGAAGCCGCCGTTGCGAAGCGAGCCGTAAGGGGAATCCTACCTGCGGATGCACCGCACTCCGAATCTGGCGCGCCGCAGGTCTAGTTAGACTGCAACCACGGGTCAAGGATCGACCCTGTCTCCCGCAGCCGGTCGCCGACAAGGAAGCCGACGGCCGGTGGCGGACATTGAGCCGCCGGATACTGCCGCGCGCCGCGCGCCGCGCGCAATCGCGCCACCTCCCTGATATCCCGCGACGTTCGCGCAGTACAGCCATGTCACGCATCCATCGGCGTGGCGCGACGACGTTCTCGCGGCCGCCTGACGGTGTTCCCGTGCGTCGAGCGCTCTTTCCGACCGCGCGTCCAGCATTTTTTGCAACCGCAACCGCATCTCGAGGCGTATCGTCGTCGCGACCCCGGGACCCACGTTCGGGGCGGAACAATCAGAAGACGAAAAGGGAGATTCGCCATGTCCATTCGATTCATTTCGCTGTGCTTGCTGTCCCTGGCCGCGGGCGCATTCGCGGGGGCGGCATCCGCCCAGACCTGGAGCGCCGAGCAACAGGAGATCTGGCGATTCGAGGAGCAGCAATGGAAGATGGCTGCGGCGAAAGACCTGACCTGGGTCGACACGATGGTCCACGCGAACGCGAGCGTCTGGGGAACGGCGCAACCAGGGCCGCAGGGCAAGGCATCGATTGCACGGTGGAGCCGGTACGACAGCTCGACCACCACGGTCCTCGAGCAGGAAATCTTCCCGCTCTCGATCGTGATCACGGGCAACATTGCGGTCGTGAACTATCGCTACATGGTCGCGAACGAGAACTACAAGAAAGAGCGCGAGACCGTGACCGGGCGTTACACCGACATCCTAATAAAGGACGACGGCCGCTGGCAGTTTCTCGCCTGGGCGGGCGGAGACGACCCGAAGAAGTGATCTCGTCGCGGGCGGCCTGAAAGCCTGCCAGCGGGGCATGTCGATCGACGGCGGCCAGCCTGGATTTCCCGCCGGGCGCGGCGCGTCAGTCGTCGAACTCCTTGCGACGCAGCGTCTTGACACGCCCGCGCTGCACCTTGCCCTGCAGGCGCCTTTCCCTGGACGCGCGCGTCGGGCGGGTCTTCTTGCGCGGCTTGGGTTCGACCAGCGCCTCCGCGACCATCGCCTCGAGCCGGGCCAGCGCATCGGCCCGGTTCTGCTCGAGCGAGCGTAATCGCTGCGCGTCGATGACGATCAGGCCGGCGTCCGTCATGCGCCGTCCCGCGATGCGGCGCAACCTGCTGCGCGCCGACGGCCACAAGGCATCCCAACGTGCCGAGTCGAAGCGCAGTTCGATCGCGTTCGACACCTTGTTGACGTTCTGGCCGCCAGGTCCCGATGCGCGGACGGCACGAAACTCGAGCAGCTCGTCCGGGATCGCGAGCGTGGGTGGCGTGCCCATCCGCCGTTACGCCCGCGGCAGCGGCGGGGCTTGCGGCGCCAGGGCCGGGCGCTCGACCGGCGGCATCATCTCGACGCGGATCTCGCGCTGTGCGACCGGGATCGTGATGCCGTGCTCCTGGAACAGGCGCCAGATCTGGCGATTGACGTCGGAGCGCACGTTGTTGACGCCGCCCTGCGGGTCGGGAATCCAGAACCGCAGCTCGAGCTCGATGCCGTGATCGCCGAAGCTCATGAGGCGCGCGACCGGGGCGGGCTCCTGCAGCACTCGAGGATGGCCGACGGTCGCCTGCAGCAACAGGCGCATCGCGAGTTCCGGGTCGTCCTTGTAGCTCACCCGCACCGGCAGCTTCAGCCGCACGCGCGGATCCGTGTAGCTCCAGTTGATGACCGGGTTCGTGATCAGGTTCTGGTTCGGCACCAGGGTCTCGACGCCGTCGCGGTCGCGCACGACGACGTAACGGCCGCGCAGTTCCTCGACCCAGCCGAAACCCTCGGTCGCGGTCCCCGTCGTGCCGGTGAAGCTGATCACGTCCCCGGGCTTGATCGAGCGATCCATCAGCAGCACGAAGCCGCTGACGAAGTTGGCCGCGATGCTCTGCAGGCCGAAACCGAGGCCGATGCCGATCGCGCCGGTCAGCACGTTCAGGGTCGTGAGGTCGAGGCCCGCGGCGTTCAGGCCGACCAGCACCGAGAGTCCGACGAGGAAGGCCTGGGCGAACTTCGCGATGCCGATGCGCATGTTCGGCGCGAGCGCGTCGAGCTTCATCATGCGGCGCTCGAGCCACCGCGCGACCCAGAGCGCCGCGATCACGAACAGGCTGACGGTGACGAGCAGTTTCATCACCGACCAGACCGAGATGCGCGTCTTGCCGGCCGTGATGCCGACGCTGTCGAGCGCGGCGATTACCGAGTCGCCCCAGCCGAGCAGGTGCAGCGAGAGGAAGACCCAGATCAGCGCGCTGATCATCATGCCCCAACCCTTGATCCGCGCGCGCGTGCCGAGCGAGACGCGCACGACGTAGACGACGAGACGGATCAGCAGCAGCAGGCCGACGAGCTGCACGGTCACGTCCACCATCCGCGCGGCCAGCCCGAACGCGTGCATGAGGCCGTCCGCCGCCGCGAGGATCACGAGCGTCAGGGCCTGTGGCGCGCCGACGTAGAGCATCTCGCGCAGGCGGTCGGGGAGGTTGTCCGGATCGCGCGCGACCGTGATGCGCGAGCGCGCCATTTTCGCGACCCACCAGCCGAGGAGCAGCGCGGCCGCGATGACGAGCACCTGCACCAGGTTGTCCGGCTGCTGCAGGTGGGTCAAAGCCTGGCTGGCGGTTTGCAGCTGGCCCGGCATCCCCGTCACGCGTTCAAGTCGGGAATCAGCTGGCTCTCGAGCCGGGCGATCTGGTCCTTGAGCAGCAGCTTGCGCTTTTTCAGCCGGCGCAACTGGACCTGGTCCACGTAGAGGTCGAGCTGCAGGCGGTGAATCACGTCGTCAAGGTCGCGATGCTCGATGCGCAGGGTCCGCAATCGCTGCAGGTGCTGGAACGTCTCGGTGTCGACGTTGTCCGTGGTCTCTGACATTGGCGCGGATCGTGAACCCTCGAGCGGGGCCGTTACTTAGCCCCCGGACCGCCAAAAAGGGATAGGGACGGCTAGGGCTGCAGGCCGATGCTCTCGATGCGGCGGCCGCAGACCACGATGAACCCCTGGCGCCGCGTGACGCCGTCCGTCGAGTAGTCGAACAGGTAGCTGCGCTCGAACTGCGGGCGACCCGCCTCCCCGCGCACGATCCTGAGCGACCGGAAGGCAACCGTGCCGTCGAGCAGTGCCGCGCCCGTCGCGGCGCAGGTCTCGCGGGCCGCATCGTTGGCGCATTCGCGGGCGCCAAGCGTGTCGTGCCAGAACGCTGCGACCCCAAGCACCGCGAGCAACAGGAACAACAGGCCCCACGAGAGTTCCACGCCGCCCCTGGCTCAGAACAGCCGGTGCCACTCGCGGGCGGCGTCGCCGAAGGCCAGGAAGTGCGGGTTGAGCAGGGTCTCGCGCTCGTTGTAGCGCAGGGGCCGGCCATCCAGCGTGGTCACTGCACCGCCTGCCGCCTCGACGACGGCCTGCGCCGCGGCCGTATCCCATTCCGAGGTCGGGCCGAGACGCGGATACAGGTCTGCCGCGCCTTCGGCCACGAGGCAGAACTTGAGCGAACTGCCCATCGGCCGCATTTCGTGCGGGCCGAGCCGGGCGAGCGCCGCGTCGAGCGAATCGCCGCGATGCGAGCGGCTGCCGACCACGACCGGCGGGTTGGCGGCGGGCCGACGCACGTGGATCGGTTCGGCCTTGCCGCCGTCGCGCACGACATGCGCGCCGAGGCCATCCACGGCGTAATAGACGAGGTCGAGCACTGGCGATGCGACCACGCCGAGCACGGGGCGGTGCTCGCGGATCAACGCGACGTTCACCGTGAATTCGCCGTTGCGGCTGATGAACTCGCGGGTGCCGTCGAGCGGGTCGACGAGCCAGAACGCACCCCACTTGCTGCGTACCGCGTACGCATGTTCGTCCGCGGATTCCTCGGACAGCACCGGCACGTCCGGCGTGAGCCGGTGCAGGCCGGTGCTCAGGATCTCGTGCGCGGCGCGATCGGCGCGCGTGATCGGCGAATCGTCCGCCTTGTACTCGACGTCGTGACCAGTGGCGTAGACCTCGAGTATCGCCGTGCCGGCGGCAGCGACCAGGGCCCGGACTTCCGGCAGTAATGCGACGAGTTCACGGGAGGAGGTGGCGTTCAAGTCGGTCTCCAGGGGCAAAGTGCGCCGTATCATACCGGTCCCGCGCACCGGCACCCGCGACGTCCTGCCGAGTTCCCAATGCCCTCGATCGCCCCCGACTGGACCCGGATCGACACCGTGTGCCTCGACATGGACGGCACCGTCCTCGACCTGCACTTCGACAACCTGTTCTGGCTGGACGCGTTGCCGCGGCGCTGGGCGGCGGCGCGCGGCCTCGATTTCGACGCGGCGCTGGCCGCACTGAAGCCGCGATTCGAGGCCCGGCGCGGCACGCTCGAGTGGTATTGCATCGATCACTGGAGCGACGAGCTCGGTTTCGACGTGCCGGCGCTGAAGCGCGAGCTGCGCGCGCAGATCCGTTACCTCGAGGGCGCGCCGGCGTTTCTCGACGCGTTGCGGCGCCACGGCAAGCGCGTGCTGCTCACGACCAACGCGCATCCGATCAGTCTGCGTATCAAGAACGAGCAGACCGGACTCGGCGCGCACTTCGACGAGCTGGTCTCGTCGCACGAGTTCGGCGTGCCGAAGGAATCAGCCTGGTTCTGGCAGAGGCTTGCGCAGGGACATGACGTGCGCGTGGACCGCACGCTGTTCGTGGACGACAGCGCGCCAGTGCTGCATGCCGCGCGCACCGCCGGGGTCGCGTGGATCTACCAGGTGCTGCAGCCGGATTCGACGCTGCCGCCGCACGCGCAGGTGCCGGGTATCGCAGGCCTGCGCCGGCTGGCGGACCTGGAGTTGCCTGCGGAGCCCGGGTTTCAGGCTTCCGACGCTGAACCCGACTCGCCGCTGCCCGGTGCCGCCGGCGTGTCCGCGCCGCCTTCACCCTGACGTCCGCGGCCACGGCCGCCGCGCCGGCGTCGCTTGCGCGCCGCGCCGTCGCCGGTCGTCGCTGCCTCGCCTTGCGGGGGACGGGCAGTGGGTGCTCCGTGCGGGCCGTCGCCGCGCGGTTCAGCCGCAGGCGCGTTAAAGGCTGCGGCCGGGCTTGGCCGCTCGCCGCCATTGCCGTCGCTGTGTCCCGTGACGTGGTCTGCTGCTGCCGCTGCGTGGGCCGCCGCCGCCGCCGCCGCGACTGCTGCTGCTGCGCGGCCGCCGCCGCCGCCGTGACTGCCGCCGCGCGAGCCGCCGCCACCCGAACCGCTGCGGCCGCCGCGGAATCCGCCGCCGCCACTTCCACCGCGCGGACCGCCGCGGCCGCCATGACCGCCGCGTGACGCGCCACCCGGCCCGCCGAAGCGGCGCCGCTCGTGACGCGGCACGGTGATCTCCGGCAGCAGTTCCTGCGCCACCGGCGCCACCGGGATGCGGCGGCCGATGTAGCTCTCGATGTCCGGCAGCGACTGCACGAAGTCCTCGCAGCCGAGGCTGATCGCGTCGCCTTCGGCGCCGGCGCGCGCGGTGCGGCCGATGCGGTGCACGTAGTCCTCGGGGTCCTGCGGCAGGTCGTAGTTGAAGACGTGGCTCACGTCCGGGATGTGCAGGCCGCGCGACGCGACGTCGGTGCCGATCAGGATCGCGAGCTCGCCGCTGTGGAAGTCGCCGAGCATGCGCAGGCGCTTCTTCTGCGGCACGTCGCCCGAGATGCGCCTCGGCGTTGAAACCGTTCGCGCGCAGCAGCGTCTCGAGTTCGTCGGCACCGCGGCGCGTGTTGACGAAGACCATCGTGCGGATGCGAGTCCATCTGCCGCAGCAGGCCCACGAGCAGCCGCGGCTTCTCGTCCATCGACGGGAAGTAGATGACCTGCGCGCACGCGGTCGACCGTCATCTTGTCGGGCTCGATGCGCACGAGCTCCGGGTCGTTCATGTGCTCGTAACGCCAGCTCGAGCACGCGTTGCGCGAGCGTCGCGGAGAACAGCAGGTTCAGTCGCTGGTCGGGCGCCGGCAGCCGGCGCATGATGTAGCGGATGTCGGCGATGAAGCCGAGGTCGAACATGCGGTCGGCCTCGTCGAGGATCAGCACCTGGATCGCGCGCAGGTCGAACACGCGCTGCTTGTAGAAGTCGATGAGGCGCCCCGGGGTGCCGATCAGGACGTCGACGCCCTGTTCCAGGATGTGGCGCTGCTTGTCGTAGTCGACGCCGCCGAAGGCGAGCCCGAGCGTCAGCCCGGTGTACTGCCCGAGGATCTCGGCGTCGTGGTGGATCTGCACGGCGAGCTCGCGCGTCGGCGCGATGATCAGGGCCCGGGGCGCATTGATCTGCCGGTCGGCCGGAACCTCGCGCCGCATGAGCGTCGAGTACATCGCGACGAGGAATGCGGCCGTCTTGCCGGTGCCCGTCTGGGCCTGCCCGGCGACGTCCATTCCCGCGAGTGCCCGCGGCAGCGTTTGCGCCTGGATCGGGGTGCAGCGCTCGAAGCCGGCATCGGCTATGCCGCGGGCGAGAGCGTCTGGCAGGTGGAGATTCGTGAACGAAACGTCGGTCAGGTGTGTGTCGGACATCTCAGAAGCTGGTGCATGCGGCCTTGCAAATTGGGGAAAAGCGGGGTCAAATATCCGTAACGCGGATCTCAATCCGCTCCCGCCCGAATAGTTCGCCGGCCAATCGGGCCATCAGACCCGGTTCCCTCTGTCCGGCGTGTCCGGCGCAACGGAATTTATTCAAACCCCAGTCCACGGCCAGCCATCTCGATAGTTTGCCCTACGCAGACCCCGCCGTCACCCGATTCCGGGACCAATCCCTTCAACTTCTCGCGGAAGACCCACAACACGTGTTCAAACACTCCCATTTGCCAGCGGAGGTAATCTCTGGTGAGCCAGCAGATCATCCATGTCACCGACACCAGCTTCGAGCAGGACGTGCTCAAGTCGTCGGTCCCCGTCCTTCTCGATTTCTGGGCTGAGTGGTGCGGACCATGCAAGATGATCGCACCGATACTGGACCAGATCGCGACGGAGTACGCGGGGAAAGTCGTGATCGCCAAGATGAACGTGGACGAGAACCCCAAAACCCCAATGAAGTTCAACGTCCGCGGCATCCCAACTCTGATTCTTTTCAAGAACGGCCAGGCGGAAGGCCAGAAAATCGGGGGCGTCCGCAGGGCGGACGTCGCAGCTTTTCTGGACAGCAACCTGTGAGAGGCTACCTCGGCAACCAGGGGCGCAATCGCCCTGGTAAACGCGGCCGAGGTGGTGGCGGACCGGATGGCAATCGCGGCCCGCGTCAGGATGAAATGCCGCCGGAAGAGTTCTTCGACGGCGACGATCTCGACGTCATCAGCCCGGCCGAGCTGGAAGCCAGCCGCCGGTCGATGAACCTGAGCGAGCTCAAGCACAAGCCGATCCCGCAGCTGCTCGAGGTCGCGCAGCAGATGGGGCTGTCGAACCTGGCCCGGTCGCGCAAGCAGGACATCATCTTCTCGATCCTGCAGGCGCACGCGCGGAACGGCGAGGACATCTACGGCGACGGCGTGCTCGAGATCCTGCAGGACGGCTTCGGCTTCCTGCGCTCGCCCGAGGGCTCGTACCTCGCGGGCCCCGACGACATCTACATCAGCCCGAGCCAGGTCCGCAGGTTCAACCTGCGCACCGGCGACACGATCTCGGGCCTGATTCGCCCGCCGAAAGACGGCGAGCGCTATTTCGCGCTGCTGAAGGTCGGCGAGATCAACTTCGACTCGCCGGAGAACGCGCGCAGCAAGGTGCTGTTCGAGAACCTGACGCCGCTGCACCCGACCCGGCGCTTCAAGCTCGAGCGCGGCACCGGCAGCACCGAGGACCTCACCGCGCGCATGATCGACCTGATCGCGCCGCTCGGTAAGGGCCAGCGCGGCCTGATCGTCTCGCCGCCGAAGGCCGGCAAGACGATGCTGCTGCAGAACATCGCCAACTCGATCACCGGCAACCATCCCGAGGTCTACCTGATCGTGCTGCTCATCGACGAGCGGCCCGAGGAAGTCACCGAGATGACGCGGACCGTGCGCGGCGAAGTGGTCTCGTCCACGTTCGACGAGCCGGCGAGCCGCCACGTGCAGGTCGCCGAGATGGTCATCGAGAAGGCCAAGCGCCTGGTCGAGCACAAGAAGGACGTCGTGATCCTGCTCGATTCGATCACGCGCCTGGCGCGCGCCTACAACACCGTCGTGCCGAGCTCCGGCAAGGTGCTGACCGGCGGCGTCGACGCGAATGCGCTGCAGCGGCCGAAGCGGTTCTTCGGCGCCGCGCGCAACATCGAGGAGGGCGGCAGCCTGACGATCCTCGCCACGGCGCTGATCGACACCGGTTCGCGCATGGACGACGTGATCTACGAAGAGTTCAAGGGCACCGGCAACAGCGAAATCCACCTCGACCGCCGCATCGCCGAGAAGCGCGTCTATCCCGCGTTCAACATCAACCGCTCGGGCACCCGCCGCGAGGAACTGATCACGCAGCCGGACGAGCTGCAGAAGATCTGGATCCTGCGCAAGCTCCTGCACCCGATGGACGAGCTGGCCGCGGCCGAGTTCCTGATCGACAAGATGCGCGACACCAAGACGAACGGCGAGTTTTTCGAGGCGATGAAGCGCTGAGCAGCGATCGCGTCAAAGGCATCCTCGCGATGCTCGTGTCCGTGGCCGCGTTCTCGGTCATGGACGCGCTGATGAAGCTTCTCTCCGAGCACTACGCCGCGCTGCAGGTGGCATTCATCCGCGGCGCGGCGGCCCTGCCGTTCGTGCTGCTGCCGGTGCTGCTGCGCGGCAGACTCGCGCGACTGCGGCCGGTCAACGTGCGCCTGCACCTCGTGCGCGGCGTGCTCTCGATCGTGATGCTCGCGAGCTTCGTGCTTGCGGTGCGCGAGTCGTCGCTCGCCACGACCTACTCGATCTTCATGTGCGCGCCGCTCCTCGTGTCGGCGCTCTCCGTGCCGATGCTCGGCGAGAAGGTGGCGCGCGTGCAGTGGATCGCGATCGGCGTTGGCATGGGCGGCGTGCTGCTCATGCTCAAGCCTGGCGGTGCGGGGTGGTTGTCGTACGGCGCGCTGGCGGCAGTGGTCGCGATGGTCGGGTATTCGCTCGCCGTCATCTCGCTGCGCGTGCTGTCGCGCACGGACTCCACCGAGAGCATGGTGTTCTGGTTCACCGCGCTGCTCACGGTGGGGGCGGGTCTCCTGTCGATCCCGGTCTGGCGCGCGCTGCAGTGGCAGCACGTGCCACTCATGGTCGGGATCGGCTTGAGCGGGGCGCTTGGCCAGAACTTCATCACGCAGGCGTTTCGCCGCGCCCCGGCTTCCGTCGTCACGCCGTTCGAATACACGGCGCTGCTGTGGGGCGTGTTGCTCGATCTCGCGATCTGGCACGTGCTGCCCGGCGCCGTGACGCTGGTCGGCGGCTCGATCGTGATCGCGGCCGGGCTCTTCCTGATCGAGCGGGAGCGGCGGTTGCAGACGCCCGGAAGCTCGGCGTAGCATTAGCTAATCTAGCTAACAACCTACCCGGTGCAATCATGCGCAAGGTGAACATTCACGAGGCGAAGACGACGCTGTCGCAGCTCGTGGAGGCCGCGGAGGCCGGCGAGAAGGTGGTGCTGGCGCGCGCGGGGAAACCGGTGGTGGAACTCGTACGCCTGAAGAAGAAGGCGCAGGGAATCCGTCTCGGTGGGCTCAAGGGCCGGATCCCGGAAAAATTGCTGGATGAGATCGTGAGGCCGTTGACGAGGAAACAGCTTGAGCAGCTCTTCGGCGGCGGACGTCGAGCCGTGAGGATCCTGCTCGACACGCATGTCGTGCTCTGGTCGCTGGCGGACAGCCCTCGCCTGTCGCCGAAGGCGAGGGCGTTGCTGTCGGACGCCGGGAACGAGTGCTGGGTGAGCAGCGCGAGCGTCTGGGAGATCGCCATCAAGACCGCGATCGGGAAGTACCAGCTCGGATTGCCGCTCACTGCGCTCGAGGGAGCGATCGACGCAGCAGGGTTTCGCACCCTGGATGTGGCGATGCGTCATGCGGCGGCGATCGAGTTGATCGTCGTGCCGCATGCCGATCCGTTCGATCGGCTGCTGCTCGCACAGTGCGAAGTCGAGACGTTGCGTCTGCTGACGGCTGACCGGAAGCTGTCGAAGATGCCGGTGGCCGTGGCCTGCTGATCCGCGGAACTCCGCAAAGCGTCAGTCGAGTACCGGCAAGGACAATCGAGCGACCAGGGCACGGATCCTGCGCTGCGCAATCAACTTGGCACGCGGCCACCCTTGCGTGAGCCCGCACGAGCAGGCGCGCGGCGCGGCTCAGGAAGGTGGCGCAACAATGCGGCGAGGCCCGTTGCGAGCCCCGTCAGTTCTTCGGCAGAAAGGCGTCGCACGCAACGCTGCAGGGTCCCGACGGCTTTGCCAGACGTCGCATTCAAGATCGCCTGGCCTTGCCGGGTAACCGACAACCTGACTGAGCGCTGATCCTCCACATTGCGGACGCGCTCGATCCAGCCGCGAGCCACCAGCGCCTTGAGCACGTGGCTGACGGCGGGACGCTGTATGCCGAGCAATTCCGCCAGCCTGGATGCGGGAATGCCGGGCTCTCCGCCAATGCTGGCCAGCGCACGATGCAGTGCGATTGGCGTATCGGTCATACGCTCGAGTTCACGGTAAAGGACCGTCATCCGATCGACGAGCGCGCGCGAGGCGATGAGCGCCTGCCTCTCGAGGTCCGATCGGGATCCGCCGGCACTGGGCTTTGTCGGGTGGCGCTTCATCGGCAGGGGATCGTCTCGCGGTGCAGGCGCGTAAGCGTATCACCGCACACAGGCGGACTGTATGCGGGGCTGATCCGCCGGAATAATGGTTAATTGTCGTCAATGGTTCAATTCGGTAAACTATTCGTCCGCTCGCAGGCCGCACGGCAGATCGATCACGAGGAGGCCATCGCTGTTGGACACGATCGAGCGCCTTGCGGCCCGCCGCGAACCGTCATCCGGTGGTGCTCACGACACGGCCGGCAGCCGCGCCTTCGGGCCTGCTGGACGGTCCGTGCGAGGGAAGCGACGTGAATCCTGGCGCCCGATCTTGATCCGTCGAACAGGTGGGGGCTGTTCCTCGACGTCGACGGGACGCTCGTGGACCTCGCCGACACGCCCGGGCAGGTCCGCATCGATCCGGCACTCCGGCAGATCCTGTCCGGCGTCGCCGGGACCCTGGGCGGCGCGCTCGCTCTCGTGAGCGGACGCAGCATCACCGAGCTCGATTGGTTGTTCGCGCCGCTTCGCTTGCCAAGCGCGGGCGTGCACGGGCTCGAGCGACGCGACGCGGCCGGCGGTCTCCACCACGTTCCCGGGATCTACGAGCGCCTGGCGATCGCGCGCCATCACCTTCAAGGAAATGGAGGCCGCATTGCCCGGCCTGCTGCTCGAGGACAAGGGCTGTGCGCTCGCCGTTGCACTTCCGGCAGGTGCCGGCTCTCGAGGAGCGAGTGAGGCGTGCAGCGGCAGAGATCGCCAGTTCGCTGGGCGACGACTTCCACGTGCAGGAGGGCAGCATGGTGCTGGAAATCAAGCCGTCGGGGCACACCAAGGCCACCGCGATCGAGGCATTCCTCGCCGAGCCGCCGTTCGCCGGTCGCGTGCCGGTATTCGTCGGCGACGACCTCACCGACCGCGACGGATTCGACATGGTCATGCAGCACCACGGAATCGCCGTGGCGGTCGGCGATCGAGTCAGCGCACCCTGGCATCTGCGGGATCCGCGGCAGTGCGGACGTGGCTGGCGACGTTGCTCTCGTCCGCCAGCGTGACGCACTGATGGCCCTCGCCCATCTCAATCTCGCCGTGATCGGCAACTGCCAGGTCTCGGCGCTGATCGACGATCTCGGCCGCGTCGTCTGGATGTGCCTGCCGCGCCCCGATGGCGACCCGGTCTTCTCGGCGCTGCTGACGCCGGAGGGCGGCGCGGCCGCCGGCGGGGTATTCGCTGTCGACATGGTGGACCTCGCCAGCGCCGAGCAGCGCTACCTGCGCAACACCGCCGTGGTCGAGACGATCCTGCACGATACCCACGGCGGGTCGCTGCGCATCCGCGACTTCTGCCCGCGCTACCGCACGCGGGGCCGCATGTTCCGACCGATGATGCTGGTGCGCATCGTCGAACCCACTTGCGGGCCGGCCGGTCGTGCGGATTCGGCTGCGGCCGACGCGCGGCTTCGGCGCAGGCGCCGGACGCCGGCCGCGCCGGGCAGCCACCACGTCGTCTTTCGCGGCGGACGGTCTCGACTACCGCGTCACGACCGACGCCTCGCTCAGCGCGCTGGCGGACCAGCGTCCGATCGTGCTCGACTCAGCCGCTGACCTTCGTGCTCGGGCCCAACCAGACGATCGAGGAAACGCCGTCGGTGCTGGCGCACTCCTTCCTGGTGGAAACCGTCAACTACTGGCAGGACTGGGTGCGCACGCTGGCCATCCCCTTCGACTGGCAGGAGGAAGTCATCCGGGCGGCGATCACGCTCAAGCTCTGCACCTACGAAGACACCGGCGCGGTGCTCGCGGCGCTCACCACGTCGATCCCGGAGGGCCCGGAAGTGGCCGCAACTGGGACTACCGCTACTGCTGGCTGCGGGACAGTTACTTCGTCATCCAGGCCCTGAACCGCCTCGGCGCCACGCGCACGATGGAGGCGTACCTGCACTTCATCGACCACATCGTGGCCGGGTCGGCCGTACACGAGACTGCAGCCGGTCTACAGCCTGACCGGTAGCGATGACATCGAGGAGCGGATCGTCGCGTCGCTGGCGGGCTATCGCGGCATGGGCCCGGTGCGCGTCGGCAACCAGGCGGCCCTGCAGACGCAGCATGACGTCTACGGCGCGGTCATCCTCGCCATCGCGCAGTTGTTCTTCGACCAGCGCCTCGCGCGAGGCGGTGATCGGGCGCTGTTCGAGCAGCTGGAGCGCCTCGGCGAGCGGGCCGCGCTCGTCTACGACCGGCCGGACGCCGGTCCCTGGGAATTCCGCGGGCGCGAGCGCGTGCACACGTTCTCGGCGGTCATGTCCTGGGCGGGCTGCGATCGCCTGTCGCGCATCGCTGCGCCGCCTGGGTCTTGCGGACCGGGAACAGCACTGGCGCGCTGCGGCGGACGGCATGCGCGAACGGATCCTCGAGCAATGCGTGGAATGATCGTCGCAAGGCTTTCGTCGCCTCGTTCGACGGCGACGACCTCGACGCGTCGGTGCTTGCTGCTACCGGAACTCGGCCTGTTGCCGGCGACCGATCCACGCTTCCTCGCGACGCTCGACGTGATCGGCAGGGAACTCCGCGACGGCGATCTCCTGTTCCGCTATCGCCACGAAGACGACTTTGGAACGCCGAAGACTGCATTCGCGACCTGCGCCTTCTGGTACGTCAACGCCCTGGCGGCGGCCGGGCGGGTCGATGAGGCTCGCGAGCACTTCACCCGCCTGCTCCGGTATCGCAATGGCGTTGGCCTGCTGTCCGAGGACATCGATCCCGTCACCGGGGAGCTGTGGGGCAATTTCCCGCAGACCTACAGCCTCGTCGGCGTCATCAACAGCGCACTGCGCCTGAGCCGCCCGTGGGAGACCACGCTGTGAGGGCGGCTGGTATCGCCCGATGAACTCGATCGGCACCTGGCTCGCTTACCTCGAGGAGTGGCACGGACCCGCGGCTGCGGCCGTGCGGATCGTGCTGATCCTTGCGGGAACGTGGGTTGCGCAAAGCCTGGCGTCCCGGCTGATTCGCACGTTTCGCGAGCGCATTGCCGCCCGAATGACCGGCGCGGAAGAGGTGCGGCGGGCCGAAACCCTGGGTCGAGTGTTCCGTTACCTTGCCACGGTCGCCATCAGCCTGATCGGCGGTGTGCTGGTGCTTGCCGAATGCGGCGTCTCGGTCGCGCCCATCCTCGGTGCCGCCGGTGTCGTTGGGCTCGCCATCGGATTCGGCGCGCAGAGTCTGGTGAAGGACTATTTCACGGGCATCTTCCTGCTGGTCGAGAACCAGATCATCAAGGGCGACGTCGTGCAGATCGCCGACAAGTCCGGTCTCGTGGAGGACCTGACGCTGCGCTACGTGCAGCTGCGCGACTACGACGGCAACGTGCATTTCGTCCCGAACGGGCTGATTTCGACGGTCACGAACATGAGCCGTGGGTACGCCTATGCCGTCGTCGACGTCGGCATCGCCTATCGCGAGGAAATCGATGCCGCACTGACTGTCATGCGTACGGTCGCCGGCGACCTCGCCGCGGACGCCGCCTTCGCCGATCGGATCCTCGCCGCGTTCGAGATCGCGGGCGTCGAGCGCTGGGACGAATCCGCCATCGTGCTGCGCGGGCGCTTCAAGGTGCGCCCGCTCGAGCAATGGAACGTGCGTCGCGAGTACCTGCGGCGACTGAAAGGCGCCTTCGATGCGGCGGGTATCGAGATCCCATTCCCGCACGTGACGCTGTACGCAGGTGCCGGCAAGGACGGCCGCGCGCCGCGTTCCATGTCGCGGGGACCGGGTCGTGATTCGATCGGTCTTCATCCGCTACGTCCTGCCGATCGTCGCGGCGCTCAGCCTCATCGCCTTCGTCGGCGTGCCGTATATCGAGCACATGCTGACGGACTGGTTCCGCTCGGACATCGAAATGCGGGCCCGGCTGGTGATGAACTCGATGGAGGAGCCCCTGGCCGACCTGCTCGAGCGCAAGGAGATCCGCGCGGCTGGCCGCCTATCTTGAAAGAGTCGTCAGCGACGAACGACTGCTGGCAGTCCTGATCTGCGACACGAGCGGCGCGAAGGTGTACGCAACGAATCTCGTCCCGGACGACGTCACCTGCGATTCGCCCACCGACGTCGCTCGTGAACGGCTCGACCGTCACGCGGATCCCCTCCGGATTGATCGAGGTGTCGTCATTCACGATCAGCCCGGACGCGGGACAGCCCTTTCGCGCGCTGCTGGTCCATGACCTGAGCTTCATCGACCGGCGGCAGGCCACGGCCCGCAACTTCGTGCTGGCATTCGCCGTCCTCGCCGTGGGGGTGCTGGGGCTCCTCGGTGGACTGGTCACCCGCTACATGCTGAATCGCTGGATCAAGGTGCTGCTCGGCGACATCCGGTCGCGGCGATTTCTCGACGACGCGCAGTCGCCGCGCGTCGTCGCAGCCGGTGCTCTCGAGCGTGAGGAGCCTGCTGCGCGAGATCGAAGCAGAGCCAGCGGCTCGAAATCGAGTTCCACGAGAACTGGACGCCGCAGGCGCTGCAGCAGGTCGTGCGCGAGCACCTGAGATCCTGCGCGATGCGTCGTCGTCTCGAACCGCGAGCCGTACATCCACAACCGCGAGCCGCGACGGCGAGCCCGTCGTCCAGGTGCCGGCGAGCGGCATGGTCACGGCGCTCGAGCCGATCATGCGCGCCTGCTCGGGCATCTGGGTCGCGCACGGCAGCGGCAGCGGCGGACCGCGAGGTCGTGGACAAGCATCGACCACGTCCGGGTGCCGCCGGACGATCCCGGCTACACGCTGCGGCGCGTGTGGCTGACACCGAGGAAGAAGAGGGCTACTACTACGGCTTCTCGAACGAGGGTCTGTGGCCGCTGTGCCACCTGGCCTACGTGCGCCCGGCGTTTCGCGAGCAGCGACTGGCGCGCGTACCAGGCCGTCAACGCGAAGTTCGCCGACGTCGTCGCGGCGGAGGCGGCACGGGCGAGGCCCCGGTCATGCTGATCCAGGACTTCCACTTCGCGCTGCTGCCGCAGCTGATTCGCGAGCGCAAGCCCAAGGCGACGATCGCGCTGTTCTGGCACATCCCGTGGCCGAACGCCGAGACCTTCGGCGTCTGCCCGTGGAAGCGCGAGCTGCTGCTCGCACATGCTGAGCGCCGACATCCTGGGCTTCCACACGCGCTATCACTGCCAGAATTTCCTCGCGACCGTCGACCGGCTTCGTGGAATGCCAGATCGATCACGAGCACATGACCGTGACGCACCAGGGCCACGTCTGTCACGTCGTGCCGTATCCGATCTCGATCGAATGGCCGCCGCGCTGGCTGGCGACGCAGTCGCCGACGATCGCCGATCGCGCGCGAGGCGGTGCGCGCGCGCTACGGCATCGGCCGCGAACGTGCGTCTCGGCCTCGGCGTCGAGCGCTGGGACTTCACCAAGGGCATCGTCGAGCGCTTCCTGGCGCTCGAGACGCTGCTCGACGAGCACCCGCAGTGGCGCGGCCGCGATCACGCTGCTGCAGGTCGCCGCGCCGTCGCGCAGCCAGCTGCCGGCCTACCAGGCGCTGCAGCAGCACACGCTGGCCGAAGTGGAGCGCATCAACGCGAAATTCGGCACGGACGGCTGGCAGCCCGATCGTGCTGATCGGCGAGCACCAGGAGCCGGCGCAGGTCTTCGAGCTGTACCGCGCGGCGGACTTCTGCCTGGTCAACAGCCTGCACGACGGCATGAACCTGGTGGCCAAGGAATTCGTCGCCGCCCGCGACGACGAGGACGGCGTGCTGATCCTGAGCACGTTCGCGGGCGCCTCGCGCGAACTGGTCGAAGCGCTGCTCGTCAATCCGTTCGACGTCGGCGAGACGGCGGCCGCGATCGCGCGCCGCGCTCGAGATGCCGCGCGACGAGCGGCGCAAGCGCATGCAGCTGATGCGCCGGACCGTGAAGGAGAACAACGTCTACCGCTGGGCCGGCCGCATGCTGATGGACGTCGCGCGGATCCGGCAGCGGCAGAATCTGGCGGAAGCGCGACCCGGCGAGAGGACCGGGCACTAGCAGCACGAGTTCCCGGTCGGGCATCGCGATCTTTCGCGCCAATCGGGTCCTTGACGCTTTCACGAACAAACGAGCATCGCGTCCCCCTGGCGGGTGATCCGGTTCCTGTCAGCCCCGCATATCTCTTCGCGGGGCAGACAGGAACCGGGTCGCCCGCAACGAACGGGCGCTACTCGCGAGCGATCGCGCGATAGCCGATGTCGTGGCGGTACTGCATGCCGTCCCAGTGGATCGCACCGGCCAGCGCGTAGGCCTGCTGCTGCGCGGCGCGCAACCGTCGCGCCGAGGCCGACGGCGCACAGCACGCGACCGCCGTTGGTGACCGTCGCGCCGTCGGCCGCGAGCGCGTGCCGGCGTGGAACACCTTGCCGGGCAGCCGCGCGGCCGCGTCGAGGCCGTCGATCACGTCGCCCTTGCGTACCGTGTCCGGATAGCCGCCCGCGGCGAGCACGACGCCGACGCGCCGCGCGCGGATCCCAGTCGACTTCGACGCCTGCGAGCCGGCCGTCGAGCGCCGCGTCGCAGAGCACCGTCAGGTCGGAGCGCAGGCGCGCCAGGATCGGCTGCGTTTCCGGATCGCCGAAGCGGCAATTGAACTCGAGCACGCTGCGGCGTGCCGTCCGCGGTCGATCATGAGCGCCCGCGTACAGGAAGCCCGAGGTAACGGCGTGCCGTCGCGCGCGAGCGCCGCGCACCGTCGGCAGCATGACCTCGCGCATGATGCGCGTCGTGAATCGCCGGCGTGACGACCGGTGCCGGCGAGTACGCGCCCATGCCGCCGGTGTTCGGGCCGGTCGCCGTCGTCGAGCGGCGCTTGTGATCCTGCGACGTCGCGAGCGGCAGCACGTGCGTGCCGTCCACCATGGCGATGAAGCTCGCTTCCTCGCCGTCGAGAAACTCCTCGACGACGACCGTGTCGCCCGCCGTGCCGAAGCGCCCCGCGAACATGTCCTGCGCAGTGGCCACCGCGTCGTCGGTCGTTGCGCAGATCACGACGCCCTTGCCGGCGGCGAGGCCGTCGGCCTTCACGACGAGCGGCGCCCGCTGCGCGCGCACCCAGCGCGGCATCGAAGGTGTCGCGCGTGAACGTCGCGTACGCGGCCGTCGGGATGCCGTGGCGCTTCAGGAAGTCCTTCGTGAACGCCTTCGAGCCCTCGAGGCGCGCCGCGAGCCGGCTCGGCCCGAAGCAGCGCAGCCCGGCCGCCGCGAACGCGTCGACGACGCCGAGCACGAGCGGGCGCCTCGGGCCCGACGATCGTCAGGTCGACGCGCTCGCGCCGCGCGAACGCGAGCGAGCGCGGCGACGTCGTCGGCCGCGATGTCGACGTTGACGGTCTTCGGTTCGAGCGCGTGCCCGCATTGCCCGGGCGCGACGAATACCTGCGATACGCGCGGCGACTGCGCGACCTTCCACGCGAGCGCGTGTTCGCGGCCGCCGCCGCCGATGATCAGTACCTTCATGCGGCTCAATGCCGGAAGTGGCGCATGCCGGTGAACACCATCGCGATGCCGTGCTCGTCGGCGGCCGCGATGACCTCGTCGTCGCGCATCGAGCCGCCCGGCTGGATCACGGCCGTGATGCCGTGCTCGGCCGCCGCGTCGAGGCCGTCGCGGAACGGGAAGAACGCGTCCGACGCCATCGACCGAGCCCGTCGGGCTCGAGACCCTCGTCGCGCGCCTTCATCGCCGCGATGCGGCTGCTGAGACGACGCGGCTCATCTGGCCGGCGCCGATGCCGATGGTCGCGCTGTCGCTGCGCGAACACGATCGCGTTCGACTTGACGTACTTGCAGACGCTGCCACGCGAACAGCAGGTCGTCGCAGCTCGCTGCGCGTCGGCGCGCGCGCGTGTCACGACCTGCGAGCCTCGCGCCGGTCGACCATGCCGCGATCGCGCGTCTGCAGCGAGCAGCCCGCCGTTGACGCTGCGCAGCTCGACGCGGCTGTTGCGTCGGCGCCGAGCGTCGCCGGTCACGAGCAGCCGCACGTTCTCCTTGCGCGCGCAGACTTCGCGGCGCTTCCGCGTCGACGGCCGGCGCCACGATGACCTCGACGAACTGCCGCTCGACGATCGCGGCGCGCCGTCGCCGCATCGAGCGGGCGGTTGAACGCGATGATGCCGCCGAACGCGGACGTCGGATCGGTGCGGTACGCGCGGTCGTAGGCGTCGCGGAGTCGGGCGCCACGGCGACGCCGCAGGGATTCGCGTGCTTGACGATCACGCAGGCCGGCTGCGTCGAACTGCCGCACGCACTCGAGCGCGGTGTCGGCGTCGGCGATGTTGTTGAACGAGAGTTCCTTGCCCTGCAGCTGCGATGCGCGAGCCGATGCTCGCGCCCTGCGCGTCGCTCGCGACGTAGAACGCCGCCTGCTGGTGCGGGTTCTCGCCGTAGCGCAGGTCCATGCCGCTTGCGGAACTGCAACGGCAGCAGGTCCGGGAAGTCGGCGCCGCCGTTGTCGTGCCGCGGGACGCGCGGTCGAGATACGACGCCACCGTCGCGTCGTACTGCGCCGTGTGGCGTGAACGCCTTCGCGGCGAGCCGCAGGCGCGTTTCCGCCGAGACCGTGCCGTCGTCGCGATCCATCTCGGCGAGCACGGTGCCGTAGTCGAGCGGATCGACGACGACGGTGACGCGGTCGTGGTTCTTCGCCGCCGCGCGCACCATCGCCGGACCGCCGATGTCGATGTTCTCGATCGCGTCCGTCGAACGTGCAGTCCGGCTTCGCGATCGTCGCCGCGAACGGATACAGATTGACCACGAGCAGGTCGATCGGCTCGATGCCGTGCTCGCGCATGACCGCGTCGTCGATGCCGCGCCGGCCGAGCAGGCCGCCGTGAATCTTCGGGTGCAGCGTCTTGACGCGGCCGTCCATGATCTCGGGAAACCCGGTGACGTCGGCGACGTCGGTGACCTCGATGCCGTCGGCGCGCAACAGCGCGCGGTGCCGCCCGTCGACAGGATCGTCACGCCGCGCTCGTGCGAGTGCGCGCGCGAATTCGAGCAGGCCTTCCTTGTTCGAGACGCTGAGCAGCGCGCGGCGGATCGGTGTGTTCGTCACGGCGGGAGACCTCACTGGCGACGGCGCGCACCCGGGCGGCGCGGCCGCGATTTCTTGTCGTGGGAGCGCGCCGCGCGCAATCAACCCTCGATGCGGTAGACCTTGAGCTTCTTGCGCAGCGTGCCGCGATTGATGCCGAGGATGTCGGCCGCGCGGCTCTGGTTGCCCGCGGCGTAATCGAGCACGGCGCGGAACAGCGGCTCTTCGACTTCGCGCATGCACGAGATCGTAGAGCTGGCCCGGCGCGTGTCCGTTCAAGCTCGTGAAATAACTGTCGAGCGCCTGCTCGGTGAGCGAGCGCAGCGGCACGCTGCGCGTGGCGGATGCCGAGGCGAGTCGCGGCTCGCGTCGGGTTCGATTCTTCTTGCTGCGCGCGGCCATGACCGGTCCAACCCCCCTGCAATCGTCGTCATCGTCGTCAACAGAATCACGCCGCCGCAGCGGCCATCGGTACTGCCGGCGCATCGAAAAAATCACGCACCAGCGCCAGTTGCGATTGCGTGTCGGCCGCCTGCATGACGGACTGACGAAACGCCTGCGCGTGCGGGCGCCCAGAGCAATACCAGCCGATGTGCTTGCGCGCGATCCTGACTCCAGGCTCGTCGCCATAGAACTCGTAGAGATCGCGCAGATGCCCGAGCATGATATCACGCACGTCGGCTGCGGGAGGTGGCGGCGACGCTGGATTGCCGGCGAGCAGCGTCGCGATTTCGCGAAAAATCCACGGCCGGCCTTGCGCGGCTCGACCGATCATGACGCCGTCCGCGCCGGTCGTGCGCAGCACCTCGAGCGCCTTGCCGGGCGAGTCGATGTCGCCATTGGCGAACACCGGAATCCGGACGGCACGCTTCACCGCAGCAAGCGTCTCGTACTCCGCTTCGCCGCCGAAGCGACAGGCGCGCGTGCGCCCGTGCACCGCAACGGCGCGCACGCCGCAACTCTCCGCCAGCTGCGCGATGCGGACGGCGTTGCGCTGGTCGGGCGCCCAGCCGGTGCGGATCTTGAGCGTCACCGGCACGTCCACGGCACGCACCGTCGCGTCGAGGATTGCGCCGACGAGTCTTTCGTCGCGCAACAGCGACGAACCGGCATCCTTATTGCACACTTTCTTCGCGGGACAACCCATGTTGACGTCGATGATCTGCGCGCCGGCCTCGACGTTGCGCCGCGCAGCGTCCGCCATTGCCGCCGGGTCGCCGCCTGCGATCTGCACGACGCGTGGTTCCGGCTCGCCGGCGTGGTCGCGACGGCGGCGCGACTCCGCGGTGTCCCAGAGGCGCGGGTCGGCTGAGAGCATTTCTCCCGCGGCGAGTGCCGCGCCGAGCCGCCTGCAAAGACGACGGAAGGGAAGGTCGGTGACACCGGCCATTGGCGCCAGCAAAGCGTGGCCGTCGAGCCGGTACGGCCCGATCACGATCGGGGCTGGCAGGATCCACGGGGTGGGCATTACCGCGACGGGCTCAACGCGCAGCGAATTCCCAGTTTGTCGTCGCGCATGCAAACGTCGAGCCGGTAGCCGCCGCCGACGGCCTCCTTCGACATTCCGGCAATCACGAGTTCCGCCTCGGTCGCAGCGTTCGGTGCGAGCAGGCGCGTCGCCTGGTGCGGATCCTTCAGGTATTCCCGCGGCTCGAAATCGCGGCTCGCGAGTGCTTCGCCGAAACGGTCCTCGAACTCGAGCCGGAGCAGCGGCAATGGCTGGGCGAACGTCGCGCGGTTGCGGATGCTCGCGCGGACGGTCAACTGACCGGCGTCAGAACCCGCGTCGTCGGCGCCCCACTGACGCACTTCGAACGCGTCCAGATCCCAGTGCGGCGCGAGCGGCACCCCGATCCAATTGTAGATGCCGCGCAGGATCGGCCCGATGTTCGGGTCGCGTACGAGTTCCTGGCGATAGAAATGCGTGAGTTGCGCCACGAGCGCCAGCGCAAGCACCAGCCCGCCGATCGCCCAGAACGTCGCTGTGCCGCGTGGTTGCAAATCGTCCCCGGTCGTCCCCGGCCGCAGCTCGTCGTCGGCCACCCGTACCGGGGCATCGGCGAACCAGTTCGGCGCATCAGGGCGCGTGCCGGCGCGCGCGAGCGGTGTGCCGCCCGTCGCGGCGCGAGGACTCGCGGGCGCGGACACTTTGACGCCCGGCGTACTCGCGGCGCGTCGTGGAAATGGCGTAACGACGGGCTGGCCGGGACGGGCGTGCACGCCGGCCGTTGCACTCGCGCGCCTGGTCGGCGGCGGCGGCGGGACGAGCGGGATGTCCTGCGCCGGTGCAGTCCGCTCGGCGGGGACCACGCGTTCGGCGGCGGCCGTGCGTTCGGTGACTGGAGCGTGTCCGCCACTGGCCGCGCGTTCGCCGGCGTTCGGGGCGACGTCGTGCTCGCGCATTGCCCGCACGAACAGGTCTTCTTCGTCCTCGTTTTCGTCCCGATCATCGTCTTTGTCGTCCGGATACGCGGAGTCCGGCACGTCGTTCAGCACCTCGAACCGGTCCGTCGAGTCGAGATCGAACTGCTCGTCGTCGTCGAATGCCTCGCCGGCGCCGGCCTCGGTCGCTGCGGAACCGGGTGTCACTTGCTCGACCGCAACGGGCGCAAGCCCGTCGCTCTTGAGTGCCGCCCGCATCTTGCTGGTGTCGTCGAGTTCGTCCGCAATCCGCGGCGCACGGTGCGTCCCGGTTTCGTCCGCGGTCTGTGGCGCACGGTGCGTCCCGGTTTCGTCCGCGGTCTGTGGCACACGGTGCGTCCCGGTTTCGTCCGCGGGCTCTGGCAGCACGGTGCATCCCGGTCTCGTCCACAGACCCCGCAACCTGATCCGGCAGGCCTTCGATATGAATGCGCTCGCCTTCGAGCGTGATGTCTTCGACCTGTTCCTGCTCACCGACCAGGACCGACGGCTGCATCGACGTAACGGCACTGTCCTCGGCACGGTCGTGTATCTTCGTCTGCAGCCCGCTGCTGGCAGTTTCGAGGTCGTCCGGGCCTGCCGACCCGCCGAACTGGCGCTGCCAGTCGCGCGCGTCGACGAACACTTTCTCGATGTCGTCTGCCGAGAAGCTGAACTCGGTGACCTGCGTTTCCTCGGGGACCTCCGGCTTGCGGTCGTCGTCGGCCAGGCCCGCGTCGTGGCGGTGCACGTGATTCTTGCCGTTCGCGTGCGACGCGGCGGTGTCCTGGCCGTCCTCGGGCAGGATGTCGCTCAGACTCGCGAGCGCATTGAACGCGCTGCCGCAACGACCGCAACGGACGATGCCTTGCGCCACGCGCAGGGCATCGGCAGTCACGCGGAAGCGCGCTTGGCATTCAGGACACTGGGAATACATCCGGGTCTCGTTCTAAGCCTGGTCGTCTTCGCGCCGGCAGCCCGTAACCAGCCCCCAACCGTCGCTTGCGCCGGTCAAGGCGATATCAAACCACGGCAGGTAAGCGGCTGTCACGATGTCGCATTGTTGCAGCAGTAATCCACTCAATGCGATGCGTCCGCCGGGCCGCACGTGACGCGCGAGGAGCGGCGCAAGATCGACGAGCGGGCCTGCGAGGATGTTCGCGAGCAGCACGTCCGCGACGGCGCCGTCCGCATCTCGATCCATTGTGGTTTGAACATAATCCGCAAGACCGTTGCGTTCCGCGTTCTGTTGCGTCGCAGTCAAGGCCTGCGGGTCGATGTCCATTGCCAGCGCTCGACTCGCGCCGAGCTTCAGCGCCGCGATCGCCAGGATGCCCGAACCGCAACCGTAGTCGATCACGCTGGCACCGTTCAGCCAACCAGAGTCATTTCGGACCGGGACTGTCACCAGCTCGAAACCCGAATCGAGCCATTCCAGGCAAAGCGCGGTGGTCGGGTGCGTGCCCGTGCCGAACGCGAGGCCTGGATCGAGCTCGACGCGGATCGCGTCCGGCGCGTCCGCCGCCTGGCCGCCCGGGCACACCCACAGGCGTCGACCGAAGCGCATCGGGTGGAAGTCCTTCAGCCACTCGCGCTCCCAGGGGCGGTCGGCAAGCGACTCGAAGCGCGACTCGCCGGATGCAAGGGCGTCCGACCCCACGGCCTCGCGCAGCGCGGACTCGATCCGCGACGGATCCGCGTCCGCATCGAACAACGCGCGCACCACGACGGTCGGCCAGAGCGGCGTCGCACCGGGCGCGGGCTCGAGCACCGGATCGTCGGCGGCGTCGACCAGCGTCACGGAAAGCGCGCCCAGGTCGAAGAGGACCTGCTCGTAGGGATCGGGATCCCGAGTGCCGATATCCAGCGTGAATTGCAGAAACGCCATGGACGCCGTTTTACTCCGTATCGCTCCCATACCCCTCAGGAGTTCGATTCTTTCCGCAGGAACCCGCAAGAGTTCGAAATAGTCCGCACGGCCTGATGGCAGGTTGTTGATTTTTAACAAACCGCTTGATCGGTTCGCGCTTGCGGACTGCGGACTGCGGACTGCGGACTGCGACTTTCAATGCGGAGGCAAATCTACCTGTGAGGGCCACTTCGAAAGCCGTCATGTTGTGAAACGTCGTTACTTGTCGATATTTACCGACAAATCGCAACATCCTTCAACTCCAGGCATGACGCCCGAGATGGCCGCACTGATCCAGCCAGGCAACTGATCAGCAGCGCCCAATACAACGAGCCAGTCATCTCGACTGATGCGCCCCTTCAACTTGCCAATCGCTTGCTCGGCAAGGTCAGGGCCGAGCCATTCGAGAGCTCTGACGACATCACCGGCAAGTCCGTCGCCCAGCACCAGCATCCACTTAGGGCATTGGCCGCTGCCGCGCCATGCCGGACGATGGCGTACCCAGTGATGCTCGCGAGAGATTGGACTATCTTGTCGACCGGCGGCGGGATTGGTCCGAAGCGACTGGCCGTCACGGCGACGTACAGTCCGCGCGCCACGCGCATCAACCGTCCGTGCCTTGTCAAGCGAGACAACTGCCGCGACGCTTGATCGTGATTGACCAACTGCTCCAGATCCAGACTCCTGATCAAAACACGCTCCGGCGGCGAGTCGATCCAGCGGCTGACGATTTCAGTTGGATTGGACATGGGCAACGGCAACCTGGGTGGTTGATACTGCAGGCACTATTCCTCGTAGTCCGCAATGTCGACCTGACGGTAGAGCACCGGGCCGCAGAGCTTCAGAAATTTTGGCCCCATCCCCTCGCTGCGCCAGCGTTCCAGGGTGACCTCGCTGATGCACCAGCGTGCGGCCAGTTGTTTTGGTTGAGGTGAACGACTTCCATCTTGGTCTCCTTCCGAATGAGTTGGCAGGAGTCCATGAAGGCGCTGTTTCGCCCGCGAGCCAAGCGATTTCCAAGTGGATTGACGATGCGTCGTCTGGAGGCAATGGAATATCGATATCAACCGAGACGCCTCCGACCAGCGATTGAGCGCGTCGTGCCAGTTCGGTAGTGATCGGCTGCAAGCGTTCGGGGTGCGCGGCGATGTCCTGACCGAGTAGATCCAGAATGGCCTTCTCGGCTGAACTGACGGCGGCAGTCTCATCGTCGTTGACGTCTTTATTCATGCGCGTTCCCCATTGGAGGCTCATCCAATACATAGCTTGTGCTGCGCCCGCCCGCATCCGATTTCCGCAGCACGCCCCGCGCAAGCAGGTCGTTGATGTCGCGCAGGGCCGTGTCCGGTGAGCACTTGGCAATGGCCGCCCACCTGCTGCTGGTGAGTTTGCCGTTGAAGCCGTCGAGCAGTCGATTGAGCAGCTTCACCTGTCGCTCGTTCAATGACGTGGTCGCCCAGCGCTGCCAGAACCGGGTCTTGGTCAGCACGGCGTCGAGAGTGTGCTGTGCCTCGTCGACTGCGCGATGGAGCGTGTCGAGGAACCAGGCGAGCCACTCTGTGACGTCCATCGACCGCTTCTGGGTCCGCTCCAGGATGTCGTAGTAGGCCTTGCGTTCGCGCTGGATCTGCGCTGACAAGCTGTAGAAGCGTTGCGGGCTGCCATCGGCGCGCGCCAGCAGTAGATCGCCAATGGCCCGGGCGATACGGCCATTGCCATCGTCGAACGGGTGCAAGGTGACGAACCACAGATGGCCGAGCCCGGCCTTGAGCAGCGGCGGTTCGTTCGACGCACCATTCAGCCAGTCGAGAAATCGGCCGGTTTCGGCTTCCAGACAATCGGCGGGCGGTGCCTCGAAATGCACCCGCTGGCGGCCGACGGGACCGGACACCACTTGCATCGGCCCGCTGGCATCATCGCGCCAGCCGCCGACCTTGATCTTGGAAAGGCCGGAGTAGCCGGTGGGAAACAGCGCGGCATGCCAGCCGAACAGACGCTCCCGCGACACCGGCGCATTGCAGTTGGCGGTGGCATCGAGCACCATTTCGACCACGCCTTCAACGTGGCGATCGACTGGCGCCAGGGCACCGATGTCTACGCCCAGCCTGCGGGCGATGGACGAGCGCACGGATTCGACATTGAGCTGCTCACCCTCGATCTCGCTGGTCTTGACCACGTCTTCGGTGAGCGCCGCGAGGCTCGCCTGATCGCGCAGCGCCATGCCCACGTCGGCCAGACGGCCCATCAGAAGCCCTTGGGCACGACTTACCTCAGCCATAGGCCCAGCCAGTGCTGCCAAGTCGACGTGCCAGTTCGTCCAGTCGTTGGACTGCCAGATGTATTTGTAATCGCCGCTAGTTCATGCGGAGATTATGAGTCGCAATCTCCGCATGCGCAAGTCATTCGCCGCACATTGTGCGGCGATAGAGGGCGCCATTCGCCGCACGGCGGGCTGCCTTACCCCGGAATGGGTGTAAATGGGCGTACTTTTGATGCGAGGTACCATCCCACCGCCGGGCAATGGCGGGCGACCCTGCGCGCCGGGCGTGCAGGTCTATTCGTCGGCAATGCCCTCGCGGAACCGGGCAAGTGCTTCGGTGAGGTTCCAGCGACGCGCGAGCTCCTCGAGCAATTCGAGGTCGAGACGAGTCAGGTCAACGTCTTGCGGCAGCCCCGTCATTGCACTCCGCGCGTTGCCCGCGAGGTGCAGCCAATGCAGAAGGGCTGCTTCTGGCCTGAACATCTCACAAGGCCGACCGGGCTGTAGCAGCCGCGTGCGATCGGCGCCGTCGGTAGGGAAGAATCGCTCGGAAAGGCCGTAAAACCTGAAGCGCACCCGATCGCGCGTCTGCAGGTCGCCCAGCCGCGGGCGATGCCGTGTGGAACTCGGCAACACGCACGTGACGATGTCACTGGGGTTGTTGAGCACGCCGATCTCACCGAGCGCGAAATGTAGCGATACGACCGCTCCGCGTCGGAGGTGCGTGGCAGCCTCGTAAGGCTCGGCCGGGGGCAAGGCTCGACGGTTCAGGAAAACGCCCGCCGTCACACGACGGAACGCGCCCGCTGAAATCAACCTGTCGATCATGTTGTAGACGGTGCTATCCGCTGCGCCTGGCCTGAAGCGGTGAACGAGCTCTGTAACGTCGGCCACCGTGAAAACTCGTGGGGCCGCAGGACTCGTGAGAGCACCGAGCATCTCGAAATGCCATTGGCCGCCGCGCGGCAACGTGCGCGTCACAATTGCGCTCATGACCCACAGTCTCCGGACACGCCGTTTGTGGCCTGCTTGAGCCACTCTTCGACTCGCGTGCCCACCTTGACCCGAAGTTCCTCAAACGCTTCCTCGTCGATCGCGTCGGCCAAGCTCAATGGCACATTTGACACTTGAAGTACCATACTCCTATTAAACAGGAAATTTGTACTTCAAATAGGTCAAGGTGATCGACCTGGCGAGTACGTGCCAGTCTCCAGCGACGACGCCCGCCCTTGTTGTCGCATCCGCATCAGCCCATAGCTTGACCGGCGCTCGACACCCGCGCTACTTGAGCCCGAGCCGGCGCTCGAGGTAGTGGATGTCCGTGCCGCCCGCGCGGAACGCGCCGTGCTGGAAGATCTCCTGGTGCAGCGGCACGTTCGTCTTGATGCCCTCGACCACGATCTCGTCCAGGGCGTTGCGCATGCGCGCGATCGCGGTGTCGCGGTCCTCGCCGTGGGCAATGATCTTGGCGATCAGCGAGTCGTAGTACGGCGGCACGGTGTAGCCGGTGTAGAGGTGACTGTCGACGCGGATGCCCGGGCCGCCCGGCGCGTGCCAGAGGCGCACGGGGCCCGGCGACGGCATGAACTTCTTCGGATCCTCGGCGTTGATGCGGCATTCGATCGCGTGGCCGCGGATCTGCACGTCGTCCTGCGTCCACGGCAGGCGCTCGCCCGCCGCGATGCGCAACTGCGCCTTGACGAGGTCGATGCCCGTCACGATCTCGGTGACCGGATGCTCGACCTGGATGCGCGTGTTCATCTCGATGAAGTAGAACTCGTCGTCCTGGTACAGGAACTCGAGCGTGCCGGCGCTGCGGTAGCCGATCTCGGCGCACGCCGAGGCGCAGCGTTCGCTCATCGCGCGGCGCTGCTTCGCCGTGAGGCCGGGCGCCGGCGCTTCCTCGATGATCTTCTGGTGGCGGCGCTGCATCGAGCAGTCGCGCTCGCCCAGGTAGATCACGTTGCCGTAGTGGTCGGCCAGCACCTGGAACTCGATGTGGCGCGGCTTCTCGAGGAATTTCTCCATGTAGACCTGGTCGTTGCCGAAGGCCGCGAGGGCCTCGGCGCGCGTCACGCCGACCGAGTGCAGGAGCGTGGCTTCGCTGTGCACGACGCGCATGCCGCGCCCGCCGCCGCCGCCGGACGCCTTGATGATGACCGGGTAGCCGATCTCGTTCGCGATCCGGAACAGTTCGTCGGGCTCGTTGCCGAGCGGACCGTCGGAGCCGGGCACGCAGGGCACGCCGGCCGCCTTCATGGTCTTGATCGCCGAGACCTTGTCGCCCATGAGGCGAATCGTCTCCGGGCGCGGGCCGATGAACTTGAAGCCGCTCTTCTCGACGCGCTCCGCGAAATCGGCGTTCTCGGACAGGAAGCCGTAACCCGGGTGGATCGCGACGGAGTCCGTGACCTCGGCCGCGCTGATGATCGCCGGCATGTTGAGGTAGCTGTCGCGCGATGGCGGCGGGCCGATGCAGACGGTTTCATCGGCGAGCAGCACGTGCTTCAGGTTGCGGTCGGCCGTCGAGTGCACGGCCACCGTCTTGATGCCGAGTTCGCGGCACGCGCGCAGGATGCGCAGCGCGATCTCGCCGCGGTTGGCGATGACGACCTTTTCGAGCATCGCCGTGCTCTTACTCGATCACGAACAGCGGCTGGCCGAACTCCACCGGGTCGCCGTTCTTCACGAGCACCGACACGACGCGCCCCGCCTTGTCGGATTCGATCTGGTTCATCATCTTCATGGCTTCGATGATGCAGAGCACGTCGCCCGACTTGACCTCGGTGCCGATCTCGACGAACGCCTTGGCGCCGGGCGCGGGGGCGGAATAGAAGGTGCCGACCATCGGCGCCGTCACGAGCTGGTCCGGCGAGTGCGCGGCGGGGGCGGGGGCCGCCGGCGCAGCCGCCACTGCTGCGGGCGCGGCCGTGGCTGCGGGCGGTGGGGCGTACATCATCTGCGGGTGCATCGCGTGCATCATCGCGCCGGCCCCCGTGGGGTGGCGGCTGATGCGCACGGACTCCTCGCCTTCCTTGATCTCGATCTCGGCGACTCCCGTCTCCTCGAGCAGCTCGATCAGCTTCTTGACCTTGCGGATATCCATCGTATTGACCCCCCCGGGTCGGCAATCAGTGAGGCAGCTGCGTGCCTGGCCGTGCTGCCAGGTACTGGCTGGCGGCACGCAGTGCGAGGTCGTAGCCGACCGCGCCGAGACCGGTGATGGTCCCCACGGCGATGTCGGAGAAATAAGAGTGATGGCGGAACGGCTCGCGCGCGTACACGTTGCTCAAGTGCACCTCGATGAACGGCATCTTGACGGCCAGCAACGCGTCGCGCAGCGCGACGCTCGTGTGTGTGAGGCCTGCCGGATTGAACAGAATGAAGGCCACGTGGCTGGTGGGCGCCTGGTGGATGCGTCCGATCAGTTCGGACTCGGAGTTGCTCTGGAACGCGGACAGCCGGTGACCGAATTCCGAAGCCAGCTTGTTCAGGCCCTCGTGGATCTGCTCGAGCGTGACCTGCCCGTAGATGCCCGGCTCGCGCAGGCCGAGCAGGTTCAGGTTGGGGCCATTCAACAGCAGGATGTGCGCCATGACCGCCGTCACGGTAGAAACGTGCCCGGCAGTGTAGGTGGTTTGTCGCCAAAAGGCGACAGTTTGGGCGCCGTTGGCGGCGATTTTGCGCGCTTTACGCGCCTATCCGGCGATTTTCGCGTCCACTTCGTGTTGCAGCGCAGCCAGCCCCGCCTCGATGCGGGACCGTGCCTGCTCGAGGCTGAGCCGTCCGGCGTTCACCTCGGTGACGGCGCCTAGGATGAGGTCCGCCTCGGCTGCGGTCAACTCGCCCATGTGCGCGACGACGATGCGCGCCTGCTGGTCGGTGAAGATCGTGAACGGAAAGCCGATCGCGTCGACGCCGAAGGCGGTCGCCGCATCGAGGGCTTCCTGCTCGCCGATGAGCAGCGGATACGCGATCTGCATCTCGTCCGCGTACGCGAGCACCTTGTCGCGGAAATCCGCGGCAATGCCGACGACCTGGAAACCCGTCGGGGCCGCGCTCGCGCTGCAGCTGCTCGAGCAGCGGAATTTCGCGGCGGCACGGTGCACACCACGTTGCCCAGAAATTCACGATCAGCGACTTGCCGGCCCAGTGCTGCAGCGTCCGCGGCACACCATCGCGGTCGGCGAGCGTGAATTCGGGAACCGTCGCTGCAAGCCGCGGCGTGGGCGCAGGGGCCGGTGCGGCAGCGATCGCGGCGGTTTCCGCGGCGTTCGGCGCCGTTGCCGTCATCGACCGGGAGTAGACGTAATAACCCGCGGCGCCGGCGACGCCGGCCGCAATCACGACCGCGGCGAGCGCCTTGCCGTTCATGCCGCTTCCAGGGCAGCGAAAGCTTGCTTTACGTGCGGCGCGAAGTCCTCGGCCGGCTTGAAGCCGACCACGCGATAGTCGGGCCGCTCGGCGCCGTCGGCGCCGAAGAACACGATCGTCGGCGGGCCGAGAATGCCGAAACGCTGCAGCAGCGCCTGGTCCGCGTCGTCGTTCGCGGTGACGTCCGCCTGCAGCAGCACGGCCGGGGCGAGTGCCGCCTGCACGGCCGCGTCGGTGAACGTGTACTTCTCCATCTCCTTGCAGGATACGCACCAGTCCGCATAGAAATCGAGCATGACCGGCCGTCCCGCGCCACGCGCTGCGGCCAGCTCGCGGTCGAAGTCGGCGACGCTCTTGATGCGCTTGAACGCGATGCCCGCGTGGCTCGCGCCGCCGCCGTCGCCGCCGCCCGGGGACACGGCCGTGCCCAGTCCGGCGAGCGGCTGCAGCGGATCGCTGCGTCCGGCCAGCGCGCCGATCAGCAGCAGGGTGCCGTAGACGATCGCGAGCGCGCCGAACCCGCGGCGCACCGCGTCCGCTCCGGAGCGGATCTCGCGTCCGCCGAGCGTGAGCAGGCAGAACCCCGCGACGAACGCGAGCATCGCCCAGAGCGCCAGCGTCACCGGGCCCGGCAGCAGCCGGCTCACCATCCAGATCGCGACGCCCAGCAGCATCACGCCGAACGCCTGCTTGACCGCGTCCATCCAGGCGCCGGCCTTCGGCAGCAACTGGCCGGCCGAGGCGCCGACGAGCAGCAGCGGCGCGCCCATGCCCAGGCTCAGGGCAAAGAGCGCCGCGCCGCCGCGCACGACGTCGCCGCTCTGGCCGATCACCGCGAGCGATGCGACCAGCGGCGGCGCCACGCACGCGGTCACGATCAGCGACGAAAGCGCACCCATGATCGCCGTGCCGAGCAATGTGCCCTGCTTCTGGCTGTTGCTCAGGTTCGCGACGCGTGCCTGCAGCCAGCCCGGCACCTGCACGTTGAAGAGGCCGAACATGCCGAGCGCCAGCCAGCACGAAAAGCGCCGCGAACAGCACGATGATCCAGGGTTTCTGGAACACGGCCTGCGCCTGCTGGCCCGCGGCGGCGAACGCGGCGCCCGCCACCGTATAAGTAAGAGCCATGCCGAGCACGTAGGCGAGCGACAGCGAGAACGCGCGGCCGCGCGACACCGGTTTGCCGCCGCCCGGCGCCCACGATGATCCCCGACAGGATCGGCACCATCGGCAGCACGCAGGGCGTGAACGCGAGCAGCAGGCCCGCCCCGAAGAACGTCGCGAGCACGGCCAGCAGGTTGCCGCTGCGGATCTTGTCGGCGAGCGCGTCCTGTTCGGAGCGCATGCGGCCCGGCGCCGCCACCGCGCCGCCATTGCTCGCGACCAATGCGTCGCCATTGGTGGTGGCCGCGCCGCCCAGTTTCACGAGCGCGGTCTTCCTGATCGGCGGGATAGCAGAGGCCTGCGTCGGCGCAACCCTGGTAGCTCGACCTCGATCGGCACCTCACGCGTGCCGGCGGCTGCGACCAGCGACAGGTCGGCGATCATCTCGCCGTAGAAGACGACCTGTTCGCCGAAATACTCGTCGTGTCGCACCTCGCCGCCGGGGATCGCAGGCACGCCCAGCTGCACGCCAGGCGCGCTTGTCGTCACCTTGACCTTGTCGCGATAGAGGTAGTAGTCGTCCGCGACGTCCCAGCGCAACCGCACGCGGTCGCGGGCGGGACTCGTGGCCGAGAACACGAACGCCCGGTCGGCGGGCAGGAAGTCCGCATCCGATTTGGCGCCGCTGCCGAGCAGCTTGCGCAAGTTGAAGCCACCCGATTGCTTCGGCGGCGGTGTGTCCCCGGCGCCATCCACCGCAGCGGTGTTCACCGCCGGGGGAACCTGAGTTCGCGGTTGCGGGTTGGGGGCAGCCGTATCGGCAACGGCCGCCGCATCCATTCCCTGCTGGCTCGCCTGCGCCGTGCCTTGCGGCCACGCGATGCTCACGGGCCAGTTCTGGGGCGGGTAGCAAAGGCCCGCGTCCGCGCAACCCTGCAGCTTCAGCTTGAGGTCGAAGTCGCGCGGTGCGCCCGCAAACGTGACGGGGACGCCAACGACCGCGACGTCGCGGTAAATGACCTGGCGGCCGAAATACTCGTCCTCGTGATCGATGCCGACGGGCAGCGTCGGAGCGGCCAACGTGACGCCGGGCGTCACCACCTCGAACCCGAGCCGGTCCCGGTACAGGTAATAGCCCGGCGCGATCTCATAGCGCACGACCAGGCGTCCGGCGTCGACTGCGGTCGTGACCTTGTAGGCGGACTTGGCCGGCAGGAAATCGTCGGCACGGGCGGTGAGCAAGGCGACCGGCACCAGCCAGAGCAGGCACAGGCGGGCGAGCAACGAGAGGGCGTTTGGCATGGAGAGGGGCTGTCCGTAAGGGTTCGGTCGCGCGGGGCCGTCAGAGTTCGGGCCCGGCCAGCCACGGCAGGGACGGATCATGCCCGTCGGCGGTCGGCAACGCGACCACCTGGGCACGTTCATGGCGTACATGGACCGCGCCCGAGGTGGGATGTTCAAGCGGCGGGCAGGGCGGCGAGACAACACGCGCGCCCTGGCCCCCCTGCGCCGTCCCTAGGTGATTGTCTTGGACGCGATGTTCGAGCGTGCGCTCTCGGCGCCGCTGGTCGTGTAGGCCTTGACCGCGAAGTACCAGGTGGCCGGCGCGAGACCCTCGACCATGCCGCTCGTGAGGCCCGGGTTCGGCAGCTCGAGCACCTGGTTCAGGTTGCTCGAACTCGTGCCGTAAACAATCCGGTAACCCGCTGAGGTCGGTCCAGCGGTGCGCCGGTGGTGTCTTCGGTCGGCGGTGTCCAGCGGATCGTCGCAGAACCCATCTGTACCTGCTGCACCGCGAGCGTAAAGCTCGGCAACGAGGCACTGGCCGTGCCGTCCGAGACCGAGATGACGATGCCGGAATAGCTGCCGGCATTGGCGGCGGCGGGGGTGCCGCTCAACTGCCCGGTGCTGGTGCTGAAGGTCGCCCAGGCGGGCCTGTTGGCAATCGAGAACGTGAGCGGCTGGCCGTCCGGATCGGAGGCGGTGGGCGTGAAGCTGTAGGCCTGCCCGACGGTCACCGAGGTGGCGGGGGAGCCGCTGATCACCGGCGGCCGGTTGGCGGCCGCCTGCACCACGAGCGTGAAGCTCGGCAACGAGGCACTGACGGTGCCGTCCGAGACCGAGATGACGATGCCCGAATAGCTGCCGGCATTGGCGGCGGCGGGCGTGCCGCTCAACCGCCCGGTGCTGGTGCTGAAGGTCGCCCATGAGGGCCTGTTGGCGATCGAGAACGTGAGCGCCTGGCCGTCCGGATCGGAGGCGGTGGGCGTGAAGCTGTAGGCCTGCCCGACGGTCACCGAGGTCGCGGGGGAGCCGCTGATCACCGGCGGCCGGTTCGGTGCACTGACCACGATCGTAAATGGCGGCAGCGAGTCCTGTGCCGCGCCGTCCGGTGACCGAGATCGAGACGTTCGGATACGACCCGGCCTGGGCCGCGGTCGGTGTCCCTGACAAGCGACCCGTCGCCGGGCTGAAGCTCGCCCATGACGGGCGGTTCGCGATCGAGAACGTGAGCGTCTGGCCGTCCGGGTCAGTGGCGGTGGGCGTGAAGCTGTAGCCTGCCCGGCCACGACCTGGGTTGGCGGCGTCCCGCTGATGTCCGGTGGGTTGTTGCTTGCGATCACGGTGATCGAGAAGGCCGGCAGGCTGGCGCTGGCCGCGCCGTCCGACACCGTGATCATGATGTTCGCGTGCGGACCGACATTCGCGGCGCCTGGCGTACCGCTCAGTTGCCCGGTCGAGGTGTTGAAATTCGCCCAGGTGGGCCGGTTGCTGATCGAGAACGTCAGTGCCTGCCCATCAGGATCGGACGCGGTCGGCAGGAACGAATACGCCTGGCCAGCAGCCACTGCCGCGGCGGGGCTGCCCGAGATCACAGGCGCACGGTTGGTCGGGCCAGGAGTGGTGCCGCTGGTCACGGTGATGTCGAATGCCGGCAACGCCGTCTGGGCCACGCCGTCCGACACCGAGATCACGATGCCGGTGCTCGTGCCCACGTCACCCGCAGCGGGCGTCCCCCAGAGCCGGCCGGTGACGGTGTCGAATTGCGCCCAGGCAGGCCTGCCGGTAATGGAGAAGACCAGCGTCTGGCCGTCCGGGTCGGTCACCTGCGGGATGAATTCGTACGAGTTGCCGGCAACCACGCTGCCGGCCGGCGAGCCACCGATCGTGGGCGCGGTGTTGGCGGGCGGCAGGCCCTGGACGACAAGGTCGAACGCCGGCAGTTCGCTGACTGCCTTGCCGTCCGAGACACTGATCAGGACGCGTTGGTACGTCGGCACTGGCCGTCGCCGGAGGTGTGCCCTCCAGCTTGCCGGTGATCGGGCTGAAGGTCGCCCAATCCGGCCGGTTCTCGATCCGGAAGGTCAGCGTGTCGCCGTCAGCGTCCGTGGCCGAGGGCGCGAACTCGTAGGCCTGGCCCACCAGGGCCGACACTGGCGGTACACCGACGATCAGCGGCGGATTGTTGGTCGCAGGGTCCGAGCCGGTTGCATCGCTGCCGCAGGCGGCGATGAGACCGCAGGCGATCGACACAGAAATCCGCTTCCACATGGCCATGTTCCGCATCAAGCACCTCGCGTCCGCAAGGCTCGGGTGCGGGGAAATCGGATGCGGAATGCGGGAAGCTCAGAAGAAACGGCGATGCGCGCCACGCAGGCACGACAATCGCCGGTACTGGGCAACCCCGCTATCCTGGACATCCGTCCCTCGGACCGGAGGCTTTGCGTCCCTGCCTTTCAGCAGGTTTGCCGTTACTAAAAAACCAGTCGGCCGTCAGTATGCTCGCGGCGCCACGCAGTTCAACGTCTGCGCCAGTCTCGAAGCCGAAACTGTGAGGCAGTCACGTCGCGCAGCAGTCGCGCCGGCCCAGTTCACAGAACAGGCAAGGCGGATTGACGAGCAGTCCGAGGGCCGAGTGAACGCGCAATGTAACGACATTCTGGCGCCCGATCCCATGGGATTATGTCGCCAAATGCCGACAAGGCGGCGGCTCCTTCGCAGCAGGTTCCCGGTAAGCGCGACGTGGTTCGCACTTCTCGTGGGGCGGTCTGGATAGACTCTACCGTTGCCCAGAGACCGACGGCGCGTATCCCCTTGATTCCCCTCGGCCAATGAACGGTTCCGCCCGCACGAGCAACGCAGGGACGGCGAACGTCGATTACGTGGCGTCGGGCGTCAATGCATCGCTGGCAATCGTGCTTGGCGCACTCGTCCTGGTGGCGGTGCTGTACTGGCCGACCTCGTTCGAAATCGCGGATCTCTGGCAGGACACCGTGCGCCGTCGTTATACGCATGGCTGGCTGGTGCTGGCCGTCACGGTTTGGCTGGTCTGGCGCGGCCGCGCGCAGCTGGCCACGATCAAGTTGACGCCGCCAACCGGCGGCTGGTGCCTGGTGGCCATCGGCAGTGTCGGCTGGCTCGTCGGCTTCAATGCCGGGTTGCTGGCGATGACGATGCTTGGCCATGCCGCTGCTCGTCCTCGCTACGATCTGGGCAGCGGCCGGGATGGCGCTGACACGGCGGGTCGCCTTCGCCGTGCTCTATCTCTATTTCGCGCTTCCGGTATGGGACGCGATCAACCCATTGCTCCAGTCGCTGACGGCTCACGTCAACGTCTGGCTGACTCGCATGGTGGGGATTCCGGTGACGATGGAGGCCAACGTCATCCAGATTCCCGCGGGCTCGTTCGAAATCGCGGGCGGCTGCAGTGGCCTGCACTTTTTCATCGTCGCGCTGGCCATCGCCGCGTTGCAGGGTGAAATCGACCGGGACGACTTGCGCTCGCGGTGGCTGCTGCTGGGCATCGCAGCTGCGTTGGCGCTGGTCACCAACTGGTTGCGGGTGTTCATCATCATCGTCGCCGGCCAGCTGACCGACATGCAGCACTTCCTGGTCAAGGTCGATCACTACTACTTCGGCTGGTTCCTGTTTGTGTTTGCGCTGGCGCTCTACCTGTACGTGTCGTCGCGCGTGCCGCGCGGCAACGGCAGCGAGCCGTCGTCAGTGCCGCAACCTGCCGCCGCCTCTCGCGGCCGAACCGTCGCTGCGACGGCATTCGCGGTCGCTGCATTGGCGCTGGGTCCAGCCTGGTCGTTCGCCGATTCTGGCAAGGCACTGCAACTTGACGGACCGACGCCGCCGTCGTTGCAAGGCTGGACGGGCCCGGTACTCTACTTGTCCGAATGGCGCCCGGTGTTCGAGAATTCGGACGCGGAATTCCTGGTCGCCTATCACAGCGAGTCCGCCGGCGACGTGGCGCTCTATCACGCCGTGTATCGTTCGCAGCGCCAGGGCAAGGAACTGCTTGGTCACGGCAACTCCGTGCTGGGAGCGCGTTACCAGTCGAAGGAAGTCCGTCGCCGCGAAATCCTCGTGGAAGGCGTTGCGATCCCGGTCTCCGAGCATCTTGCCGAAGGAGTGGACAACCACGACCTGCTGGTCTGGTCCTTGTTCGCTGTCGATGGCAAACCGGACCCCATGGGACTTTCGAGCCAGCTGGCGTACGGGATTCGTTCCCTGCTGAGATCGCCGACAGCCAGTGTCGTGGCTCTTCGCCGCGGAATGCCGGCCCGACTGCGACAGCGCTCGCCGCTCACTTGACGCCGTGGCCGTTCAGGCATTGCCCGTCTTGCTCTCGTCGCTCGGGGCGGGACGAGCGGTCGTTTCTGGAACCTTGGACGAATAGCGAGCCATGCGACTTGCAGGCATACGATTCGGATCGACACGTGCGCGCGGCGTCGGCATCACGCTGCTTGCAGCGCTGCTGGCGCTCGCCGCGGGTTGCGACGCGTTCCGCAGCAAGGAGGCGCGCATCGCGCAGGCCCGGGAGGCGATGGCCGCCGGCGACTATCGTGCGGCGAGCATCGAGCTGAAGGGCGTTCTCGAGTCGGATCCGGACAACGCCGAGGCGCGCCTGGCGTTGGCGGAGACCTCGCTGGCGGTGGGCGATGCGGAAACCGCCGAGAAGGAACTGCGACGAGCAATGGCAGCCGGGCTGCCTCCGGAACGGGCAGCGGCACTGCAGGGCCGCGTCATGCTCGCGTTGGGCCAGGCAGCCGAGTTGCTGCAGAAACTCAACGACCAGTCATTACCGGTGGCGGAGCCGGAATGGTCGGTACTGAAGGGCGACGCCCTGGTGACCGTCGGTGACACAGCCGCTGCCGAATCGCTGTACCGATCGGTCCTGCGCGCGCATCCGGCGCACCTGCGCGCGACACTCGGCCTGGCGATCGCGATCGCGTCGCAGGGCCGTGGCCAGGAAGCGACGACCCTGTTGGCAGACTTCCTGCGAGAGCACCCGTTGTCGGCCGAGGCCTGGCTGCTGCGTGGCGAGATCCTGTCTCGCTCGTCGCGTTATTCGGAGGCTGAATCGGCCTTCAAGCTCGCGAGCTCGGAACTGGGCCGTGGGATGAGCTTGCCGCAGCAGCTCTCGGCGTTGACGGGGCTGGCGGATGCACAGCTGGTGCGCGGTGCGGACGATGAAGCCCGGGCCACCCTCGAGCGCATGCGCAAGCTGGCCGGCGGCGCAACACAGACGCAGCTGATCGCCGCCCGAATTGCGATGATCGACCAGGATTACGCCACGGCAGTGAGCTTGCTGCAGCCTGTCGCGAACGTCTTGCCGAATTTCGCGCCGGCGCGCTTCCTGCTGGGCGTCGCGCTGCTGGCCCAGGGCAATCTCGAGCAGGCCGAAAGCCACTTGTCCGCGCTGGTGCAGATGACTCCCGAGAACGTCGAGGCACGCAAGCTCCTGGCCAAGGCCCGGCTGCGGCTGCAGCGCTACGACCTGGCCATGCAGGTGCTGACGCCGGCCATGCAGGGCGAGGCGTACGATCCCGAGCTGTCCTCGTTGCTCAGCGAGGCGAAGCTCCAGACCGGGGCGCAGCGCGAGGCCATCGAGATACTCGAGCAGGCCGCGCTGCGCGATCCAGGCAACATCGGCGTCAAGCTGGACCTCGCCACGGCCTACATCGTCACCGGCCGCAGTGCCCAGGCCGTTGATCTCCTGCGTTCCCTGCCCGAGGTCACCGGCGATCGCCGACGCGAGACCTTGCTCGTGACCGCCCTGGCTGCTGCGAAAGGCCCGGTCGAGGCACGCCGGGAGATCGAGCGACTCATCACGAGGTACCCGAAGGACGTCCAGATACTGTCGCTGGGGGCCGCGCACGCGGTATCGCAGGCAGATCATGCGGCTGCACGAGCGTATCTCGAGAGGGCGCTGGCGATCGAGCCGGCCAATCCGGGTTTGCTCGCGACGCTCGCGCGGACGGAAATGCTCGCAGGCAATCTCGATGCCGCCGAAGCGACGCTGATGCGCCTGCTCGAGGTGCCAGGGTCGCGCACGGCGGCGCGTCTTGGCCTCGTCGAGCTTGCCCAGGTCCGGGGCAACGCTGCGGAGGCGCGCAAGGGCCTGGAATTGATCCGCGCGGAGGATCCCGGCGCCGTCGCTCCGCGACTGATGCTCGCCCGAATGATGCTGGCGAAATCCGAAGCGGCGCCGGCGTCAACAGTGCTGTCCGAGGTCGTGGCCATTGCGCCACGGGATGCGGCACTGAGGCTGCAGGTGGCCCGGCTGCTGGGCGAGGCTGGTCGCTACGACGAAGCAATGCGCCAGGTTCGAGAGGCCGTCGAAATTTCCCCCGACATGTCCGAAGCGTGGGTGGAGCTGGCGCGCATGCAGCTGGCGCTCAACCAGCCGAATCCGGCGCGGGAGAGTGCCGGAAAGGCCGTGGCCATCGATCCCGACTCGGTCGAGGCGGTCGGATTGCTGGCGCTGCTCGATTTGCGCGAGAAGAGGGGCGAATCCGCCCTGCAACTCGCCCAGGGCCTTGCCGCGCGCCGGCCGGCGGACCCTCGTGCAATTGTGCTCGAAGGTGACGTGCGGCTGGCGCTGGGTCAGCCGCGCGAGGCGGCCCAGGCCTACCAGCGCGCCATGGACCTCAGTCCGCACCTGCAGATCGCCGCGAAACAGGCGGCCGCCATGCGTAGCGGGCGAATGGCGAACCCCGAGGCGCCCCTGGCCCGTTGGGTCGCCGAGCGACCGGAGGACGCCCGGGCACGGACACTGCTGGCCGAGGCCTACCAGCTCGCCGGACGTCGCGACCTGGCCATCGAGCAGTACGAGCGCCTGGCCGCCAGTCCGGCGACCGATTTCGCCATCCTGAACAATCTAGCCTGGCTGTACTACGAGCCGGGTGACGACCGCGCCGAAGCCACCGCTCGACGGGCGTACGACCTCGCAGCGAACAACCCCGCGGTGATCGACACCTACGGCTGGATCCTGACCGAGAAGGGTAAAGTAGCTGAGGGGCTGGAGGCCCTCACGAAAGCGGTGAAGCTGGCGCCCGAAAACCCGGATATCGGCTATCACTACGCTGCGGCGCTGGCGCGCTCCGGCGAGGGCCGGCGGGCGCTGGGTCTCCTGGACCATGTGCTGGGATCGAATCCGGGCTTCGCGAGCCGCGCTGACACCGAACAGCTGCGTCGTGACCTGGCCGCCGGCCTTGCATCAGGCGCGAACTAAGTTCAATTGCGCTCGCCATGCGATTGAAGTTGATAGTATTTCGAGTTCGCTGCCGCACGGATGGGCGGTGGTTAGGGGTTATAACATGTTCAGTTCCGTCAGAAGCACCGTTGCCGCAATGGCCTTGATTCTCCTGGCGGGTCTCGGGGCGCCGGCGGTTGTCGCGCAGGAGGTTCCAACGGAGGCGTCCTCGACGCCCGCTGCCGGGCCGAGCGCCGCAACGGCAGTGCTGGCAGTGAGTACATCATCGGCCCCGGCGACACCCTGCAGGTGTTCATCTGGCGCAATGCGGAGTTGTCCGCGACCGTGCCGGTGCGGCCCGACGGCAAGATCTCGACCCCGCTGGTCGAGGACATGGTCGCCGTCGGCAAGACGCCCTCGAAGCTGGCGCGCGACATCGAAGCCGTGCTTGCGGAGTACATCCGCTCGCCGCAGGTCAACGTCATCGTCACCAACGCCGTCAGCACGCTTCAGCCAGGTGAGGGTGCTCGGGCAGGTCACCACGCCCCAGGCGGTTCCCTATCGCGAGGGCATGACCGTGCTCGACGCCGTCCTGGCGGTTGGCGGCCTCGGCGAGTTTGCGGCGGGCAATCGCGGCAAGATCGTCCGCGCCGATGGAGGGCAAGACAGCAGAAATCAAGGTGCGCATCGGCGACCTCGTCAACGACGGCGACGTCAGCCAGAACCTGCCGCTCAAGCCCGGCGACGTACTGGTCGTGCCCGAATCACGGTTCTGACTCGAGAGCCGCAACAGCATGCAAGACGTCGTCAAGCTCGTGTCTGGCCGAATTGCGGAGTGCCTGGCGGTATCGCTGGCACGCGTTGGGCGTGGCCTGGGCGGTCTGTGCGCTGGGATGGCTGGCCGTTTACTTCACGCCAGACCAGTACGAGGCAAGCTCGCGGTTCTACGTCGACACGTCCTCCGCCCTGGCGCCATTCGTTCGCAACCTGTCCGTCGAGATGGATGTGGACCAGCAGGTCGACCTCGTGAAGCAGCTCATCGTCGGGCGAGAGGCACTGCTGAAGGTGGCGCGCGAGACCGACCTCGACATCAAGGCGACCACGCCCATTGAACTCGACTCGCTGCTCGAGAGCCTGCGAGAGCGCATCGTGGTCACTGGCGGCGGTCCATCGCGTGTCGAATCCGCGCGAGCGAGACCACAACTACCAGATCAGTTACCGGGATTCGGACCGGCAGCGCGCGGTGAAAGTCGTGCAGATCATGCTCGACTCCTTCATCGAGGACACGCTGAAGAAGCGCCGCTCGGGCTTCCAGACCGCCCGCGACTTCCTGCGAGCAGCAGATCCGCCAGCAGGAGCAGCGCCTCGCCGAAGCCGAGCAGAAGCTGGCCGAGTTCAAGCGCCGCAACATCGGGCGCCTGCCGACGGAGCAGGGCAGCTACGTCGACAACCTGCAGGCCGAAATGACGCAACTGCAGGATCTGCGCTCGCAGGAAAGTGTCCTGCTGAGCCGCCGCCAGCAATTGACCACCCAGTTGGCCGCCGAGCGGCAGTACGTGCCCAGCGGGTCCGTGACCGCGACTCCCGGCGGGACCCGGCCCGCGAGTGGCAGCGACCTCGATTCCCGCATCCGCGAATCCGAGTCGCGCCTCGAGGAACTCCTGCTCGTCTACACGCCGAAGCATCCGGAGGTGATTGCGCTGCAGGAGTCGCTGGCGCAGTTGCGCGCGAAGCGCCGCGAGGAACTGACGGCCATGGGCGTGACGGGCATCCCGGAGGGCGGCAGCCTGGCGGCCAACCCGGTCTACGAGCAGATCCGCGTCCAGCGCAACCAGGTGGACGTGGACCTTGCCGCCTTGCGAGGGCAGATCGCCGATCGGACGCGCCGCATCGCCGACATGCAAAGGCGGGTGGAAACCATGCCCGAGGTCGAAGCCGAACTCGCCCAGTTGACGCGCGACTACGACGTGCTTCGCGCCCGCTACGGCGAAATGTTGCAGCAGTTCGAGACCGCGAAGTTGAGCGATGCCGTGGGGCAGAAGGACCAGGTGGAGTTTTCGGTGCTCGATCCGCCGGCGGCGTTGGCACAACCCGTTGTCGCCCCCGCGATCTATTGCTGCTGATCGGAGTGCTGGTTCTCGGGCTGGGGGCGGGCGGGGCCACCGCCTTCGCGATGTCGAAGCTGAATCCCGTGTTCGACTCCGTGGCGACATTGCGCACCGTAACGGGTCTGACAGTGCTCGGTGCCGTCAGCGCCACGTGGCTCGACCGCCGCCTGGCCCGCAGGCGCGTGGAGATGCTGCGGGTTGCGACCGCCTGCGCGGCATTGCTGGTCGTTTTCGTCGGCGTGGTGCTGGCCCGCGACGTGGGCAGCCGCTTCCTGACCAATCTTGCAGGCTAAGCCATGAGTCTCATCGAACAGGCCGTGGAACTGCTCCAGCGTGCAGGGGCCCAGCAGCCTGCCGAGCCCGCCGTGGAGCCGATCCGGAAGCCGATCGGTCGACTGGTCCAACGCCGTGAGGACCCACCGGCAGCGGACGCGCCGGCCGAGGCCAGCGCGGTACCGTGCCGTGCCGACCGAACCGTTCGCATCGACATCCCGGCGCTGCGGGATGCGGGCCTGATCGCCCCGCAGGACGAGGAGCGCCTGATTGCGGCGGAATACCGCATGATCAAGCGGCCGTTGCTGGCGGGGATGACGGGCGAAAATCGACTGCGGCTGGGCAACGTCGTGGTCGTCACCAGTGCGTTGCCCAACGAAGGCAAGACTTTCACGGCCATCAACCTCGCGCTGAGTCTCGCGCTCGAGCGCGACCGCGAGGTGGTGCTCGTCGACGGCGACGTCGCCAAGGCGCACATGACCCAATTGTTCGGTCTCGACGGCGAGCCCGGCTTTCTCGACCTGGGTGCCGTCGGCTGCAGTCTCGAGGAGACCATTCTCAAGACCGACTACCCGTCGCTGTACGTGCTCCCGGCCGGCAACAAGAACGCCGAAGCCACGGAGATCCTGCGGTCGGAACGCACGGCGTCGTTGCTCGCATCCCTGGCGGCCGACCCGCGGCGAATCGTGCTGATCGATTCGCCGCCGTTGCTCGTGACCAGCGAAGCAGGTGTCGTGACCTCGCTGGCGGGTCAGGTGGTGGTGGTCGTCAAGGCGGCCGAGACTCCACAGGAAGCCGTCATGCGCGCGATCGAGACCATCGCCGAGGACAAGCCGGTGAGCCTCGTGCTGAACCAGGCCGACGCGGTGCAGGTGCACGGCTACGGCTATTACGGGCGCTACAGCTATGGCCGGCCGGATGACACGTCGGGGGACAGCGGTACCGGTACGGATGAAAAATAGCTGCGATGGACGCCGCGAGCGGACAGCGGTCAGGAGCCTAGACATGCCTCGACGCCATTCCCATGACCCGTCGCGGCTGAGAGTCGTGGCAGCGGTCGCCCTGGCCCTGGGCGTGCTGGCGTTGCAGGATTCCGCAAACGCGGAGACCAACCTGCCGTCGAAGCGACCGCTGGCTACACGAATAACCTGCTGCGGCTGCCCGACGGCGACGACGAGGTTCCTGTTTCGCTCGGACTCGTCGGCACGTGGACCAGAGACTACGAGGCACCTGTCGGCGGACGTCGAGGGCCGTGTGGACGGCGTCACGTATCTCAACAACACGTTCGACGACGAGGTCCTGGGCCAGCTCGATGGCGAGGTGACCTGGTGGGCGGTGCCGGAGCGATTCGCCTGGGTGCTGGACGATGTGTATGGGCAGATCGCGACGGACCCTTTCTCGCCGATCGGCCCGGATAACCGGCAGAACACGAACTTCCTGTCGACGGGCCCGGATTGGTACATACCGCTGGGCGCGCGGATGCGCGGCTATCTGGGCGGACGTTATGGGTCGGCACAGTATGAACTGACGGACTCCGATAGCGAACGACTGCTCGGTATCGTCGGCATCGACAGGGCCGTGTCGTCGTCGTCGCGATTGGGGGTGCAGGCCAGCACCGAGACCGTCGATTTCGACTCGGATCTTCAGACGGACTTCGACCGGCACGAGGCCTATGTCCGTTACGAATTCTCCCGGGGGCAGCAGCCTGAACTGACGGTGAACGCAGGGTACACGTGGCTGACGAGCGACGTCGACGATCGTTCCGCGCCGTTACTCGAGGTGCTGCTTTCCCGGCAGTTGTCGCCGAGCGTCGGAACTGCAGCTGGAACTGGCCAGTCGAATTCTCCGATGCGGGCGTCGACTTCGCCGCCGGCGGATTGCCTGGTTCGGGCGCTGGTACCGACCCGGGAGTCATTCCCCAGGGCGGTGCATACGAAGTTCGCAGTGGTCGACGGAGTCATCGATTTCCGGCGTTCGCGGACGATGCTCAGCTTCGCCATCGAGGTTGCCGACGAACTGTACGAGACGGAGACCCTCGATCGTCGGCGCTACGAGGCGCAGGTGAGGGCAGAGCGCCGCATGACAGAGCGCATGACAGGGATCGGCGGGTATCAGCTGGTCGAGAAGTGACTACGAGTCCGGCGGGCTGGACCGTGAGGACACAGATACCGAGTACCGGCTGGAACTTCGCCGTGAACTGGGGCAGCGCACGTCCCTTACCATCGTCGGTCTGTACGCTTCGCGCAGCAGCGACGACCCGTCGACGAGTTCGACGAAACGCGTGGCTACCTCAGTGTTCGACTATTCACTGCGCTGACCGGAAGCCCCAGTTCCATGCTCAACGCGCTGTCATTCGACGTCGAGGACTACTTCCAGGTAGCGGCGCTGTCTGACGCCGTGGACCGTTCGTCCTGGGAGTCGATGCCGCGGCGAGTGGAGCGCAACACCGGGTTGCTGCTCGATATCCTGGCGTCCAGCAATACTCGGGCAACGTTTTTCTTCCTGGGCTGGATTGCGGAGCGAGAGCCGCAGCTGGTGCGGCGTGTGGTGGCCGCCGGCCATGAGGTGGCCTGCCACGGCTACAGCCATCGGCTGGTGTACGAGCAGACACCCGCGGAATTCCGCGAGGAAACACTGCGCACCAAGGCGCTGCTCGAAGACCAGGCGCAGGCGCCGGTGCTCGGCTATCGCGCGGCGAGCTACAGCATCACGCGACGCTCGCTGTGGGCGCTCGACACCTTGATCGAGGCGGGCTTCGTCTACGACTCCAGCATCTTTCCGGTTCGCCACGACATCTATGGCATCCCGGAGGCACCACGCGCGCCCTCACCTGATCCAGCGCGACGGCGGGTTGCTCGTGGAGTTCCCACCGTCGACGGTCGCAATTGCCCGGGGTGCGACTGCCGGTGGCCGGCGGCGGCTATTTCCGCATCTTCCCCTACGGCGTCACGCAGTGGGCCGTGCGTCGGGTCAATGCGGAAGGCTTGCCGTTCATCTTTTACCTGCACCCATGGGAAGTCGACCCCGGCCAGCCGCGCGTGCGGGCCGGCTGGTTGTCCCGATTCCGGCACTACACGAATCTCGATCGCTGCGAAGCGCGGCTCAGGCGGCTGCTGGGGGAATTCCAGTTCGCGCCGGCTCGGGAGGTATTGGAGGCACAGGGATGGCTACGCGACGGCCGCGTCGCGGCCAGGGAAGACGCAGCACCCCCCGCTGCCTATCTGCAGGACACGAGAGACTATGTGCGGACTCGCGGGAATACACCTGGACTCGCCGGAAGCGACGCCGGACCGGGCCATGCTGCAACGCATGGTGTCGGCCATCCGGCACCGCGGCCCTGACGGCTCCGGGTTCCACGTCGAGCCCGGTCTCGGCCTCGGCCACGCCCGGCTGAGCATCATCGACCTCGCGGGCGGCGCGCAACCCGTCCACAACGAGGACCAGACCATCTGGATCTCGTACAACGGCGAGGTCTTCAACTACATCGAACTGCGCCGCATGCTCGAGCAGCGCGGGCACACGTTCTACACGAACACCGACACCGAGGTCATCGTCCACCTGTACGAGGAGCGCGGCGACGACTTCGTCCAGGAACTGAACGGCCAGTTCGCGTTCGCACTGTGGGACCGGCCGCGCCGCCGGCTGCTGCTGGTGCGCGACCGCACCGGCATCCTGCCGCTGTATTACACGCGGACGCGCGCAGGGCGTGCTGTTCGCGTCCGAGGTCAAGGCGCTGCTCGCGAGTGGCCAGGTGCGCGCCGCGCTCGACCCGAACGGCCTCGACGAGACCTTCACGTTCTGGGCGCCGCTCGCGCCGCGGACGATGTTCAAGGGCATCGCGCAGGTGTGCCCGGGTGAGATGGTCGTGCTGCAGGGCGAGCGGCTCGAGCGGCGAACCTACTGGCGCTGGGAGTTCCCCGAGGCGGGTGCGCATCGCACGGCGCCCCAGGCGCAACTCGAGGGCGAGCTGCGCGACCTGCTCACCGACGCGACGCGCATTCGCCTGCGCGCCGACGTGCCGGTGGGCGCCTACCTGTCCGGCGGCCTCGACTCGTCGTCGCTCGTGGCGCTGGTCAATCGCATCGTGCCCGACCTGCTGCGGACCTTCTCGATCGGCTTCGACGATGCGGGCCTCGACGAGACCGCAGCACCAGCAGCAGATGGCGGAGCACCTGCGCACGGCCAACGCGCGCATCCAGTGCTCACTGGCCGACATCGCGGCCAGTTTCCCGGACACGATCCGCCACGCCGAGAGCCCGGTGCTGCGCACGGCGCCCACGCCCGATGCGACTGCTGTCCGGGCTGGTGCGCCGCTCGGGCATCAAGGTGGTGCTGACCGGGGAGGGCGCCGACGAGGTGCTCGGGGGCTACGACATCTTCAAGGAGGCCAAGGTGCGCCAGTTCTGGGCGCGCAACCCGGCCTCCGCGTGGCGGCCGGCGCTGCTCAAGCGCCTGTACCCGTACCTCGACCTCACCTCCGCCCAGAGCGCCGCCTACCTGCGCGAGTTCTTCGGCGTCGGGCTCGACCGGCCGCAGGACCCGTTCTTCTCGCACCTGCCCCGCTGGATGACCACGGCGCAGTGCAAGCTGTTCCTGTCCGAGGACCTGCGGCGCCAGGTCGAAGGCTCGGCGGTCGAGCGCTTCCGGGCCGACCTGCCGGCCGACATCGGCCGCTGGCATCCCTTCAACCGGGGCGAGTACGTCGAGGCGCGAACGCTGCTGCCCAGCTACCTGCTGTCGTCGCAGGGCGACCGGATGCTGATGGCCAACTCCGTCGAGGGACGCTTCCCGTTCCTGGACCACCGCCTGATCGCCTTCGCCAACGAGCTGCACCCGCGCCACAAGATGCGGGTGCTGCGCGAGAAGCACCTGCTGCGGGAAACCATGCGCGCGGACCTGCCCGCCGGCGATCGTGCAGCGTCACAAGCAGCCGTACCGGGCGCCCGACGCGGCCGCCTTCCTGCAGGGCACCACCCCTGATTATGTGAACCAGTTGCTGGGTCGGGAGTGCCTGGCCAGCTATGGTTACTTCGACCCGGACAAGGTCGGGCGCCTGGTCGCCAAGCTGCAGCGCGCGCGCGTCCATGCCGCGCGCGACAACATGGCGTTCGTGGGTATCCTGTCCACGCAGTTGTGGCACCGGCAGTTCGTCGAGGGCCGCGCCGACGCTTGATCTGCGCCGGACATCGGACAACAAGTGCGCAAAGAGCGAGGAGATACGTGGATGTCTGACAGTTTGCGGGACCGGATCCAGAAGTTCATCCTGGAGAACTACCTTTTCACCAGCGACACCGGCGCACTCGGCGTGGACGACTCGCTGCTCGGACGCGGCATCGTCGATTCCACCGGCATGCTCGAGATCATCATGTTCATCGAGGAACAACTGGGCGTCACCGTCAAGGACGAGGAGATGGTGCCGGAGAACCTCGACTCGGTGAGCCGGATCGCGGCCTTCGTCGACTCGAAGCGCAAGGCCGCCTGACGCCGCACGGCCCACGGCATGACAGCCTCACTCGTCGACCTGCTCCTCGCCGCGGCGGCGCGTGCGCCCGACAAGCTGGCGCTGCGTCGCCAGCACGGCGCGTGGACATACGGCGACCTCACTCGTGGTGCGGCGGCTGCGCAGGCAGTGCTGGGCGAGGCTGGCCTCGGGCCCGGCGACCGTGTGGGGCTGCTGTTCCGCAATGGTCCCGAGTACGTGGCTTTCTTCTACGGCGCGCTGGCCGCGCGACTCGCGACGGTGCCGCTGAACGTGCAGGAACGCGCCAGCGTCGCTGGCACTGCAGGTGGCGCACAGCGGCGCCCGACTGGTGGTGGGCGATCCCGATCATCCCGAGTGGCAGGCGCTGCGTGCGGCACTGCCAGCCGATTTCCCGATGCTGGCCGTGACCGTGTCGCGACTGCCGTCGAATCGGCGGCAGCATTCCTGGATGGGCTCGGCACGGCACGGTGCGGACCCTCGAGCCCCCGCGCGTGGCTCGTGACGAGATGGCCATGCTGCTCTACACGTCGGGCACCACCGGCAGGCCCAAGGGCGTGATGCTGAGTCACGGCAACCTGGTCGCCAACAACGTCACGATCGTGGACTACCTCGAACTCGGGCCCGACGACGTCGGGCTCACGGTCATGCCGTTCCATTTCTCCTATGGCAATTCCGTGCTGCACACGCACCTGGCGGCGGGCGCGACGCTGCTGCTCGAGGACAACCTGGCGTATCCGCACGTGGTCGTGCATCGACTCCAGGACGAGAAAGTCACGGGCTTCTCGGGCGTGCCGTCGACCTTCGCGATCCTGATGGCGCGCTGCCGGCTCGACGAATTCGACCTGGGCTCGCTGCGCTACCTGACCCAGGCCGGCGGTGCGATGACGCGCGCCTCGATCCAGCGCATGCGGCAACTGGTGCCCAGCGCGCAGTTCTTCGTCATGTACGGCCAGACCGAGGCGACGGCCCGACTGACCTACCTGCCGCCGGAGCACCTGGACGCGCGGCTCGGCTCCGTGGGCATCCCGCTCGACGGCATCGAGATCCAGGTGCGCAATGCGCAGGGCGAGGAGCTGCCTCCAGGCCAGGTGGGCGAGTTGTGCGCGCGCGGACCCAACGTCATGCTGGGTTATTGGCGCGACGACGCAGCGACCCGCGAGGTCGTGGTTGACGGTTGGCTGCACACCGGCGACCTCGGCCACCGGGACGAGGCTGGCTTCCTGTACATCGACGGGCGTGCCGTCGACATGATCAAGGTGGGCTCGTTCCGCGTCAGTCCGCAGGAGATCGAGGAGGTGCTCGCGGTGCTGCCGGGCGTCGCCGAGCTCTGCGTGGCCTCGACGCCCGACGACTTGCTCGGCCAGGCGGTCAAGGCCGTCATCGTGCTGCGCGAAGGCGCCACGCTCGACGAGCGCCAGGTCAAGGCCCATTGCAGGGCACAACTGGCGGCCTACAAGGTGCCCAAGGTCGTCGAGTTCGTGCACGAAATGCCGCGCACGTCGACCGGCAAGATTCAACGATTCAAGCTCTCGTAGGGAATTCATGACTACGCCCGTCAACCTGCCGCTCGGACCTCGCGTGCTGGAACTCGACTACGACCGCGAGATCGAGCGCGTGTGCGCGCGCCTCAAGGAGATCCTGTCGCGGGACCTGTCGCGCCGTGGGCTGGTGGTCGCAATGTCCGGCGGCATCGACAGCTCGGTGTCGGCGGCGCTCAGCGTGCGGGCGCTGGGCGCCGAGCGTGTCTATGGCCTGCTGCTGCCCGAGCGCGATTCGTCCGGCGGCAGCGTCACGCGCGGACGCATGCTGGCCGAGCATCTGGGCATTCGTTACGAGCTGTTCGACATCGCGCCGACGCTCGAGGCCATCGGCTGCTATCGCTGGCGCGACGAGGCCATCCGGCAGGTGTTCCCGGAGTACGGCGACGGCTGGAAGAACAAGATCGTGATCAGCGGCGGCCTCGAAGGGCGCGTGAATCACTTCCAGCTCGTGGTGCAGACGCCGGCGGGCGAGACGCGACAGGCGCGGCTCGGCCTGAAGGAGTACCTGCAGATCGTCGCTGCCACCAATTTCAAGCAGCGCATCCGCAAGACGGTGGAGTATTTCCACGCCGATCGGCTCAACTACGCGGTCGTCGGCACGCCGAACCGCCTCGAGTACGACCAGGGCTTCTTCGTCAAGAACGGCGACGGCAGCGCCGACGTCAAACCCATCGCCCACCTGTACAAGTCGCAGGTCTATGCGCTGGCGCGGCACCTGGGCCTGCCGGACGAGATCTGCGGTGCGACGCCGACGACCGACACCTACAGCCTGCCGCAGGGCCAGGACGAGTTCTACTTCGCGCTGCCGTACGCGCAGATGGACATCGCGCTGTGGGCGCTTGAATCACGGCCGGCCGGCCGCCGAGCTGGCAGTTGCGCTCGGCATCACCGAGGCCCAGGCCCAGCACGTCTACAACGACATCGAGGCCAAGCGGCGCACGACGCGCTACCTGCACTCCAAGGCAGTGCTCGTCGAGCCCGTCACCGAACTCGCGACCTGATGCGACCGGTGGGCACTGCGCCGTGAGGTGATCGGTCTCGTGGAAATCCTGTTCTGGCTCAGCCTGCTCGCGGTGGCCTACCCGTATGCCATCTATCCCGCACTGTTGGTGGGTTGGAACCGGCTTGCCCGCCGACGACTGCCGCAGCCGGATCTGACCTGCCGACCCACGCGTCACGATCATCCTGCCCGTGCACAATGAGGCACGGCGCATCGAGGCCAAGATCGCCAACCTGCTCGCGCTCGACTACCCGCGGGACCGTCTGCAGCTGATCGTCATCGGCGATGGTTGCACCGACGACACGCTGGAGCGGGCCGCGAGGGCTGGTGGTTCGCATGTCGTCATCCATCCGTTGCCGGTCCGGGCAGGCAAAGCGGCTGCGCCTCAATGCGGGGCTCGAGCGCGCCACGGGCGAGATCGTCGTCTTCACCGACGCGGGCATCCTGCTCGACGCTGGCGCGCTGGCAAGCCTCGTCGGCCACTTCAGCGACCCCGTGGTGGGCTGCGTGTCCGGCGAGGACTACGTGGAGGGGGGCGGCTCCGAAGGGCTCTACGGTCGCCTGGAACTGCTGCTGCGCCGCGAGGAAGCCCGGCTGCATTCGATTGCCGGGGCCAGCGGCTGCTTCTACGGCATGCGACGCAGCCTGTGCCGGCCATTCCGTCCCGGCATGGCGCCGGACTTCCTCTCGGTGCTCGACACGGTGCGATCCGGTCACCGCGCCCTGTGCGAGCCGGCGGCGCGCGGCTCGATGACGGCCACCCAGAGCCAGCGAGCGGAATTCTCGCGCAAGGCACGTACTTTCCTGCGCGGGCTGACGGCGCTCTTTGGCAATGCTTCGCTCCTGAATCCGATGCGCTATCCCGGCCTTCGCTTTCATCCTGTGGTCGCACAAGCTCATGCGGTGGCTGGGACCCGTCTCGTTGGCGCTGTGCCTCGTGTCGGCGTTCGTGCTGCGTGCCGAGCCGCTTATACGCCGCAATGCTCTATGGGCAGCTGGCGTTCTACGTCATGGCGCTTGCCGCGCTGGCGTGGCCGGAGACGATCGGACGTTTTGCGATGGCGCGTCTGAGTGCTTTCTTCCTGCTCGTGAACGCGGCAGCGGGTCAGGCCCTGCTCCTGTGGCTCGTGGGCGTCCGACAGGAGCTCTGGGAACCCACGCGGAGGCCCGCGTGAGCGCATCGAGGCACGATCGCGCCCGATCCGGGTGCTTGCACCTCCGCGATTCACCGTGGGTCGATGGGCCGGGCAGGACCATCCTCGAAACTGCCACGCGGATCGACCGGACCGCGGGTCGATTATCACGTCGGGCTGTTCATCGCCGACCCAGGCGAGCCGCACCCGCTCGTGAGTGCGCTCCAAGCACGTGGCCTGCCCGTGCACGAGATCCCGGATCGCGGCGGCGTCGGTCCGGACCTCGTGCAAGGTATCGTCGAGTTGCTCGACCGGCTGCAGATCGACATCCTGCACACGTCGGAGTTTCGCTCGAACGTGCTTGGGCTGCTATGCCGACGTCAGCGGCCCGTAAAGCTGGTCAGCACGGCGCACGGCTGGATTGCCAACGACCTGCGCGGCCGGCTGTATACGCTGGCGGACCGAATCCTGTTGCGGCTGTTTCGATCGCGTAATCCTGGTTTCGCACGCCATGCGGCAGCGCCTGCCGACAGTGGTGGGTGCCGGACTCAAGGATCAGCGTGCTGCACAACGCCTTGATGACCGAGTCCTACGGCCGCGACGTGCTGGCAGGCGCCTCGAGCGCGTGCCCGACCCTGCAAAGGACGTTCGACTGCTGAGCGTCGGCCGCCTGTCGCCGGAGAAGGGGCAAGTCCTGTTGCTGCAGGCTGTGGCCAGGCTCGTGCCGGAGTTTCCGGGCCTGCGCCTGGCGTTCGCCGGTATCGGGCCCCTGGAGGACGCATTGCGGCAGGAGTCGAACCGGCTGGGTATCGCGGAGCGGGTGGAGTTTCTCGGGTACGTCGAGGACATGCCGCGGCTCTACGCGCGACCACGACCTGGTGGTGCAGAGCAGCTTCACGGAAGGTCTGCCGAACGTGATGCTGGAGGCCGCTTATCTCGGAATTCCGGTGGTCGCAACGGACGTGGGTGGCACCTGCGAGGTGATCCAGCACGGCGAGACGGGCTGGCTGGTGGCTCCACGCTCGCTCGAGGCGCTCGCGGCCGGAATTCGCCGTTACCTCGCCGAGCCTGCGGCTTTCGTGCGCATGGCCGCTGCGGGGCGCGCGCGGATCGAGGCGGAGTTCTCGCTGGCGGCTCGCACGCAACGGCAGGCGAGCATCTACGCCGAGATTGCCGGGGTCGACTCGTGACGGCCGGCCGCAGGCTGTCGCCGTCGGCTCCGACTGCACCGGGCGGCGGCTTCCTGTACTACTGGCTGCTGCTCGCAATCTTTGTCGAGTACGCGCGCCCGGCCAGTTACATCCCCGGATTCAACCTGACGATCATCTACAGCCTGATTCCGATGGCGCTGTTCGTCTGGTGACGCTGTTCGCGCCTGGCCTGCGGCCAGCGCGGGAAATCTTCGCCGATCCCATCACCAAGTGGATCTTCGTGTTCCTTGCGTTGGTGCTGTTGTCGATTGCCGTCGCGCCGCTCAAGCAGTACGCGATGGACACTTTCACGACTGTGCTCGGTTACGTGTTCCTGTTCTGGCTGGTCGCCCGCATCGCCACGACCTTCGATCGATTGCGCGGCATTTTCCTGGCGCTGCTGCTCGCGCACGTCTTTCTGCTGGCGATGAACCCGGAAGTCGTGCTCGATCCGGCGACTCGCCACTACGTCATCGGCGGCAACGTTCCTGGGTGACGGCAACGACTTCGCCCTGTCGCTGTGCATTCTGTTTCCGCTGGTCATCGAGTTGGCGCAAAGCCGGCGCAGCCTGGCGATGAGAATCCTCACGTGGTCCTGCGCGGTGCTGCTCGTGATGGCGATCATCGGTACGCAGTCGCGAGGGGGCACGCTGGGAATCGTCGCCGTGCTCGGCTACCGTTGGCTGCGCAGTTCGCACAAGCTACTCGGCCTGGCGGGGATCGCCGTGATCGGAGCGACGATGCTGCTATTTGCCCCACCGGCCTATTTCGACCGCATGGGGACCATCACGAGCCACACCGACGGCTCGGCGCAGGGGCGCATCCAGGCCTGGAGCGGCGGCATCGGCATGGCCGTCAACAATCCAGTGTTCGGTGTCGGTGCCGGCCAGTTTGGCCCGCGTTGGGGCAAGACGGCGCATTCCAGTTATGTCCTGCTGTTCGCCGAACTTGGCTTCCCCGGCCTGGTTGTCATCATCATGCTGGTGTTCGGCAACCTCCATGCCAACATGAAGGTCCGCACGATCGTTCCAGGCACAGGGCCCACCGTCGCAGGGCGCGTCCGAGAGCGAGCACGTCAGGATGCTGTTCGCGACCAGCGCCGCCATGATCGGCTTTGCCGTGGCGGGAGCGTTCCTGTCGGCACCCTATTATCCGCACCTGTTCGTGTTGACCGGCATCATGCTTTCGACCCGAGCGCTACTATCCTCCGCGCGAGCACAGGCGAACGTTCCGACGCCGCCGAGTCAAGTGACTGCCAGTGGCCGTCCACGTGCCGTGCGCGTCCGCAATGGTGCCTTCCAGCCGCGGCTGAGCGGCGCGCAAGACGAAGCCCGGGACTACGGCCGGCGCCGGACTTTATGCGGCCGTGAGTGGGCCTTCGCAGGACCAGCAGGTTGCCATACGCCGGACCGGCCAGCCGGATCCAGCGGAACCAGAAATTGTTGATGGCGTGAACCAGTCGCCGCAGCGGCTTCCAAGGCAGCAGCACGTAGATCTCGGTGAACTGGCCGGCCCGACGCTCGACAAGTTCGAGTCCGTGCCGGCGGAACTCCGCGATGAGCCACGGGATGTCCGCCTGCCGTGTCATGAGTCGCGCGGTGCTGGTTTCTTCCCAGAATTCGATTCCAGCCGGCGTATGCATGATTTCTGCACGCTCGCGGCCGAGAAGCTTCTTGATCCACCGCAGGGTAACCGCCTGCAGCGAGCGCATGTTGCCCTCGCTGATGACCAGCGTCCCGCCAGGGGCGATGAGTGCGGGCCAGTTCGGCCACTGCCGCACCAATGTCCGGCACGTGCATCAGCACGCCCCAGCAAACCGCGCGGTGGACGCTGCCCGGAGGGCAACGAAAGCGCCGTCAGGTCGCCTTGACCGAAGCTGATGCGATCCGAATAGCCCTGCTCTGCGGCGGCGGCCCGTGCCTGTTCGAGAATTGTCGCCGAAAAATCCATCGCCCGGACCCGGTAACCGCGCCGAGCGAGTTCAAAAGACTTGGTGCCGGAGCCGCAGCCGGCATCGACGACGGGCTCAGTCATCGGGCGGGCCGAATACCGAAGCAATGTGGTCGAACGCGAGTTTGTAGAAGGGAGCATTCTCGCCGCTACGGAATTGCCGAACCCAGACCGAATGAACCTCCATGTCCTGCAGGGTCGTTTTGGGCTCCAGTCGAGTCTCGGCATCCACAGGCACTCGCAACACTCCGACGGTCGGTGAGGCGCGCCGGGAAGGATAACGCACGAGGCCGGCCGAATCCTGCGGCGTCGCTCACAGTGCGAGTCAGGGTGCTCGCTGGCGGGGGCGCGGTAGACTTCGACTGGTGATGGCTCGGGAGTTCTCGTGGACGTGCCGCATCTGATCCGCAAGATACTGTCGTTCGGTCGCCTGGCGCTGGCGATGCCACTGGGCCGTCGTTGCCGCCCGCCGTGACTCGCTGGCGCAACCTGGCCGCCCGCCCGATCCGCCGCGTATTGGTGGTTTGCTACGGCAACATCTATCGGAGTCCATTCGTTGCCGCGTACCTGCAGCAGGCCTGCGGTGATGGTCTGGAGGTTCGCTCGGGCGGATTTCATGCGCGCCCGGGCCGCGTCAGTCCTGCGCGCCACGTGACCATGAGCCGGACACGCGGTGTCGATCTGTCCGAGGCATGTGTCGGTCGTCGTCAGTCCGGCGGATCTAGCCTGGGCGGAAGTCATCGTGCTCATGGACAGGCACAACTGGCAGGCGCTTGCAACTCGCCGGCGCGCCCGCCGACCGACTGGTCTGGTTGGGTGCGATGGACGACGGTCCCGTAGAGATACCAGATCCCTATGCCCTCGATGAACAGGCGGCGCGAGAGGTTCTTGGCCGATTGGAAGCGTGCGCGGCCCGGTTGGCCAGCGTGTTTGCGATCGCAGCGCGCCGATGGCGGCCGCACGGCATCAACCGCCCAACAGGCGGCGGCGCCACTCCAGGCGCATAGGCTTGGGGTCGTCGAGACGCTCGATCTCGTAGTGCGTATCCCGGTCCCACAGCCGCAGAAACTGCGCCAGCGTCACCAGACGGCCGGGATGGGATGGCGGCAGGGCAAGCGCGCGCCTCGATCGGGTTAGCAACATGAGCAGTGCGTCGACATCGCCGGCAAGCCAACGAGTGCGGACACCCTCACGATATTGCATTGGCCTCGTCGGAGGTTTACCGGCGGCAATATCGGCCAGAATGCAGGGAAAGTTGACGCCCGCGTCGATAGCTAGCTGCAGCGAACCCCAGAACCTGGCGTTGATCTCCATGAGTCGCAATGACCCATCGCGGTTGTCCTCCTTGAACTCCACCATGGCGACGCCTTGCCAGTCCAGGCGAGACAACAGGCGCGTGCCGTAATCGACTGCAACGGGGTCGAGCGATGTGCTCTCGCAGAGCACGCTGACGCCGCCGGATGGCGGCTTCTCGCGCAAGCGTCGATGGGCGAAAAATGCGACAGGCTGGCCCCGATCGAAACACGCAAACAGGCCGCGACCCGAACCCTCGATTCGCTCCTGCAGCAGTACGGGGTATGCGGCGGGTGGCAGCCCAGTCAGGATGCGGCGAAGCTGCGTCGGGTCCGTGGCATAGCTGACCCCGGTAGACAGCCACGTCGATCCACTTCTTACTCTAGATCGTGCCGGCTTGACGACCACGGGCAACGGCAGGCTCTCGGCGACGGCCATGCCTTCGTCCGAGCGAGCCCACGATGACTGTCCGAGGCGTCGGGACTCCCAGTTCGTTCGGCAAGTCGCACCACATGCGCCTTGTCCGAGGCGGCGGCGATGGTCCGGGCATCGGGAAACGGCAACCGACAACCCGGCGGCAATTGGTGGCGATTCTCCGTCGCGAGCAGCGTCGTGATCTCCGTCATTGGCAACAGCAGGTCGATCTGTCCGACGGTGGGCAATGGCTGCCAGGGCTGGCCACGAAAGCATCCGGATTCGATCCCGGGTGTGGATAACTTTCGAAGCCACTGCAATAGCGGGACACGGACGCCAGCGACGGATGGTGATCGCCAGCGGCGATGACCTCGTGACCGTCACCGGCCGAGCGCCCGCGCGGCCGCAAGGGCCGAACGGGTGTCGCTGTCAGTGACCAGTATGCGCATCGCGTCGCGGGTTCCTAGACCTGTCGCGGCCACTTGTGAAATACACCCAGGATGAGGCACAGGAACTCCGGCCTCGACCGGGTGGACGCCTCATGCACGTTGAGCCGCCGGAGCCGCAGTGCGTCGTCGCCTTCGGCCACCAGGCCTCGTTGCGTCGTGAAGCCAATGCGATAGCCGGGCTTGGCGGGCCAACTGAACCACCGTGTCATCGTAGTTGCCATTAGGGTAGGCGATGGCGGATATCGGCTGTCCGACGGCCGCATCCACGCGTCGTCGAGCCGCCACCAGTTCGTGCTCCGCCCGAGCTGCAGCCGATCGTAGTCAGTGGCACGTGCGAGCAGCCGTGCGCGGCCGCGCGCAAGTAGCGACGGGGGCGCCAGACCGGCGACATCCGACCAGTCCATGAACCGGTCATCGCCGTTGTGATCCACGCGGATGCCTGCTTCGGCCAATGCCCGGTCAAGGTCGCCTTCGTAGCGGGCCAGCGTCGGCCGCCGGCCACTGCTTCATGTTGGTGACCGCGAGGCGAATGACTGCGGCGACGCTGCGCCGCGGGCAGCAGATGCACGCCGGCCTGCGTGTGTGCCTCGACCAAAGTACGTGCTTGACCCTCTCGCTCTACCGCCCGGAACATCCGGCGCGCCAACCGTTCCTGCCAAAAACAGGTATTCACTCCCGACGTAATCGGTCGCCAGGAACACGACCGCTGGCACCTGGTACTGCTGCAGCAGCGGTTCGGCGTGGGCGACGTTGTCGTGCCAACCGTCGTCGAACGTGATCAGGCATCCGCGCGAAGGCAGTCGGCTCGCCCGCTTGCAGGGCCTCCGTCAATTGCTCGAGCGACAGCGGTCGAAAGTACCGCCTGAGGAAAGCCAGGTGCCTGGCGAACGTCTCGGGCGTGACGATGATGCTCTCCTCGGAAAACGTATCCGCCCCAGTCGGCAGCACCCGGTGATACATCAGCACGACCACTCGGCGGTGCAGCTTAGTACCGCATACAGCCACAGAATCCCCGAGTAGTACAGGCCGTTGGCGATGGCCTTTCGCAATAACTCTGACCCGCGCCGTACGGCAGGTGCGCCTTCGTGCGGATTGTCACGACGTGGTCAGTCGTCACGCCGGGATCCTCCAGTGCACTACTCCGTCGCCGGACCGCGGGGATATGTCGCCATCACGATCATTCGTCGCGATGAGCGGGCGCTTGCAGGACCGTCACCCGAATCCCGCGGTACAGATGCTCGTACGCGGTGATCATGTGCTGAGTCGTGAACGTCGCTTCATATCGCAGTCTAGCCGCATCACCAATCCTCCCCGCAGTCGCCGTCATGCAGCAGTCTGCGAATCCGGCGGCGATCGCCTCGGGGTTCGACGGCGGGACCGTTAGGCCGGTCTCGCCGTCAACTACTACGTGGGGGTTCTCCCCGACCCGCGTGACGACCATCGGTTTACCGGCAGCCATGGCCTCGAGCACGACGATGGACATAGCCTCCCACAGCGATGACTGGACGAAGATGTCGATGGCCCGGCAGCACACGATCGGATGCCTGCGGTATCCAGCCCAGGAACCGCACATATTCGGCAAGCCCGAGGTTGCGCGCCTGGGAATGCAAATCATCGCGCAGGTGTCCATCTCCTACGACCAGCAACAAGAAGCGCTCGCCTTCGTCGCGCAGCAAAGCGGCCGCCTGCAGCAGAAACGCCAGTCCCTTCTGGGAGATAAAGGTGCTGATGCTGCCGATCACGAAAACACCCGGCGGCACCATGTCGTGGAACTCCTCGGCATCGATACGAATGGTCGGGTTGTCGACACCGTTCCAGATGACTCGCAGGCGATCTTCCGGAATTCCATAGTACGCACGTATTGCCGCCGCTTGCGAATGGCCAACAGCAACGATCGCGTCCGGAACTCCGCCAGAGCGTCCCTTCGATCAACTGATGACGCTTGCGGCGATTCGGGTAGTTTCTCCGAAATGAAATGTGTGCACCAAACGCAGTCTCGGCAGAAGCATCCGGCAAATCGAGCCATCGATCAGCCCGTGAATGTCATGGGTGTGAATGACCTTGATGCCACGTGACCGGATGAGACGCAACAGCTTCAGTGATG
>CAWBAG010000002.1:0-136890 GCA_963786705.1 uncultured Gammaproteobacteria bacterium | reverse complement strand
ACGCGCAGCGCAGGATCGATGCTTGGCGGGACGCCTGCAACCGCCGTCGGCCCATGGCTTGCCTGCCCAGTTGACCCCGGCAGAATACTTTCAGAGAAGTCTGGGGCGGGCCTTGGAAGTGGCATATTCCCGGCTGCGGACTGACCTAGAATGAGGTCGGGCGCGAATCCATGGGCACGAATCTGATCACTGCTGGTTTTGACGGTCTTGCCGGTCGATACGATGCCGAGTTCACTGATACGGCGTTCGGCAAGGCTTTGAGGAAGATCGTCTGGTCACGGCTGAGTGCCGTCTTTCAGTCGCCGCAGCGGATACTGGAACTGGGCTGCGGGACCGGGGAGGACGCTATCTGGCTTGCCACGCAAGGCATGCATGTCGTGGCGACCGATGCGTCGGCGGCGATGCTCGCCACGGCACGCGAGAAGGCCCGTCGTGCAGGGTGCCTGGACCGGATCGAGTTCCAGTGCATCCGGATGGAAGACGTCGGGCGATCATTCAAAGGCTTGACTTTCGATGGTGTATTCTCGAATTTCGGAGCTGTCAATTGCATAGGCGACCTGCCGTTGCTGGCGACCAGCATGGCAAGTCTTCTGCCAGCGAATGGTGCCTTGGTATGGGTGATCATGGGCAGGCGTGTGCCTTGGGAGTGGCTATGGTATTTGCCGCGCGCCGATCTGGACCGCGCCTTTCGCCGCTATCGCTCCGGCGGCGTCATGTGGCGCGGACTGAGGATCCACTATCCGCCACCGTCGGAAGTGCTCGAACTCCTCAGGGCGCAGTTTTCTGTCACGCGCCTGTCTCCGCTGGGGGTTGTGCTCCCGCCGAGTTACGCGGCGAACTGGCTCAATCGTTCGCCGAGAGTCCTGTCCACGATGGTCCGGCTGGAGTCACTGGCGAGTCGGTCGCCCACGCTCGCGTCCTGGTCGGACCACTACATGGTCGAAGCCCGTCGCACATCCGCACCGGGTATCTGAACCTCCCCGGTCACCCACGGTTCCAATGGCAACTCCTGCGCCCAGCGGGCGCGCGCGTTGCTGGCGCAGAGGTGCGTGGTGGGTCAGCGCGTTGACAGGCTGCCCCTGCTCACGCTGCACCTTACGGAAAGGTGCAACTCCCGGTGCGTGGCTTGCGATTACTGGCGCAACGGCCACCGGGACATATCTCCGAGTCCGTTGCGCAACTATTGCCCGGTCTCGTCGAACTCGGCACGCGGACCGTCCTGATTTCGGGCGGCGAACCCATGCTGCATCGCCGGTGGGTCGACATAGCGACCCTGCTGCACGAGAGCGGCCTGCAGCTCTGGCTCCTCACCTCGGGCCTGTCATTGGCGAAGCACGCCGCCAGCGTGGCTCGACTGTTCCAGTCAGTGACAGTGTCGCTGGACGGCAGCGACGCGCAGATGTACGCAACCATCCGTGGCCTGGACGCATTCGACGCGGTCTGCGCAGGCATCCGCGCGGCGGTCGGGGCCGGCATTGCGCCCGGCGTGCGTGTCACCGTTCAGCGGGCGAACTATGCCGCCCTGCCGAAGCTTGTCACGCTGGCGCGGCAACTCGGCGCGCGCGAGGTCTCCTTCCTGGCCGCCGATGTCAGCAATCCGCACGCGTTCGGCAGGACCGCCGGGTTCGAGGCCGACGTCGCGCTCAGGCCGGACGACCTGGGCCGTCTCGACGCGATCCTTGCGGCGCTCGAGGCCGATCACCAGTCCGACTTTCGATCGGGCTTCATCGCCGAAAGCCCGGTGAAGCTGCGCCGGATCCGCGATTACTACGCTGCAGTTTGCGGGCTGGGCGACTATCCACCGGTACGCTGCAACGCGCCGGACTTCTCGGCGGTCGTCGATGCCACAGGCCGGGTGAGTCCGTGCTTCTTCATCCAGGGGCCGGCCTCGTCCGTCGCAGGTCGAGATCTGCACGCGGAACTCAACAGTGCCGGGATGATTGAACTTCGGGAGGCGATTCGATTGCGCCGCCGACGAGAGTGCGAGGTCTGTGTGTGTTCGCTGTGGCGGGATCGCCGGGAGGTCACGGACCTGATTCCCGCATCGTCGGGCCTGCGGGCACGGGTCGCGTCGACGTGACCATCCCAAACATGGAGCGTAAGCCGATGAGCACAGAGGCCGCAGCTCCGACGCTCGCGGCCTACGATCTATGGGCCGACACGTATGCCGCCGAGCCGCACAATCCGCTGATGTCGGCGGAACAGAAGGCGATGCTCGATCTCCTTCCCGAGATCCGCGGCCGCCGGGTGCTTGACCTCGCCTGCGGCACAGGGCGCTACGCGCGGCTGCATGGCGGCGGCGCACGCTGCCGAAGTGATCGCGCTGGACAGGTCCGAGCCGATGTTGCGACTGGTGACCACCGGCTCGCGCATTCGGGCGAACATGACTCAGCTTCCCTTCGCGAGGGACAGTTTTGATGTCGTGATATCGGGACTGGCGCTCGGCCATGCGCCTGACCTCGACCTCTGGATGACGGAAGTCGCGAGGGTCCTCAGGCCTGGCGGCACGTTGCTCTATTCGGACTTTCACCCGGAAGCGTCGCGGCGCGGCCTGAGACGCTCGTTCAAGGACAGCGCCAATCGAAGCCATACGGTGCCACATTGCTGCCATGGCCTGCATTCCCAGAGCGAAGCTGCATCGTCGGCGGCCCTGACCATGCAGGTCACACGTGAATTGCGTGCCGGTATCGAGTTCCAGGAGGAGTTTCCCGGGTCGATCGACTTCTACCTGCGTCATTTCGGCACGCCGCTGGTGCTGGTGGTCCGCGCAAGCAAGTAGGTACCATGGCGCAGGCGAATTCACGCGGAGTCACGTTCATCAGTGCGGCCATCGGGTCGCCGGCCGCGGACAGCCCGGTGACGTCGGTTCGGATAGTCGGATCGCGCATTTCGGCGGTGGGCTGTGATCCGCAGCCTGCCGACCTGGTGATCGATCTCCGGGGCGGGAGACTGCTCCCCGGGCTGATCAATGCGCACGACCACCTGCAGCTCAACAGCTTTCCGCAGCCAGAGCATCGACGCCAGCACAGTAATGTCCGGGAGTGGATTGCGGAGGTCAACGTCCGTCTCCGCTCCGACCGCGCATTTCGATCGGTGGCCGGTCTGCCGCGCGAACATCGCCTCCTTCATGGCGGCCTGAAGAACCTTTTGAGCGGTGTCACGACCGTTGCACACCACGATCCACTCTACCGGACACTGTCGGGCAGTTCATTTCCAGTGCGCGTCGTGACGCATTATGGCTGGTCGCACTCCCTGGGAATCGACGGCGAGACTCGGGCGCGTCGTTCGTACGAGAGCACTCCTGCCGATTGGCCATGGATCATTCACGCCGCAGAGGGAATCGATGCCGAATCCCTGGCGGAGTTCGGTCGCCTGGATTCGCTGAACTGCATCACCGGCAATACATTGCTGGTCCACGGTGTCGCCCTTGAACGCGCGCAGCGCGAACGCCTGGTCGACGCGCACGCGGGGCTCATCTGGTGCCCTGCGTCCAACCTGAATCTTTTCGGCAAGTCGGCCGACGTAGCCGACCTCGTGGCGTGCGGCCGGGTTGCCCTGGGGACCGACTCCCGCTTGAGCGGCGCTCGTGACCTGCTCGGCGAATTGCGTGTCGCGCGCGACATCGGCGGTCTGGACGATGCGACGCTGGAGTCGCTTGTCACGACGTCCAGCGCGCGCCTGCTGCGAACTGCGGATCGTGGTGCGCTGCGGGTCGGCGCGCTCGCCGACCTGCTCGTCCTGCCGCCTTCGCTGGCACTCACGAGCGCGGTTCGTGGCGATATCCGCATGGTCATGATCGGCGGCTGCATGCGGCACGGGGACCTCGACCTTGCGCGTGCGATCGCTCCGGCGTCGGAGTGGCTGGAGGTAACAGTCGACGGGCGACACAAGGTGCTCGATCGCGGACTGGTGGAGTCGCTGTCGCGCGCAGCGGTGCGCGAACCGGGCCTTGAATTGCCCGAGTCGGCGTGGCGGGCGGCATGAACGAGCGGCGTACCCGTCCCAAGATCGTTCTCTACAACCCGAAGGCGGCTTTCTTCACGATGCCGCTCGCGCTGCTCGCGATCGGTTCCGCACTCGACCCGGACGCCTTCGAAGTGGTCATCGTCGATGGTCGCCTCGATGCGCATCCCGTGGACTCGCTCCGACCCCACCTGGCCGACGCACTGTGCCTCGGTGTCACCGTTCTCACGGGTGCGCCAATATCCGACGCGCTCCGGGTGTCGCGCGCGGTAAGGCAGCTGCAACCGCAGTTGCCGATCGTCTGGGGTGGCTGGCATCCATCGATGTTCCCCCGCGAGTGCCTGGCCGAGCCGTCCGTTGATGTCACGGTGCAGGGGCAGGGTGAAGAGACCTTCGCCGAGATCGTTGCCCGCCTCGCCGCCGGCCGGTCGCTGGAGGACTGTGCCGGATGTACCGTGCGGCTTGCGGACGGCCGGCTGCAGCAGAATCCCGCGCGTCCCCTCCTGCCGGTCGAGCGGTTCCGTGCGCATGACTACGGGCTGATACCGATCGAGCGCTACTTCAAGATGAAGGGACGACGTCAGCTCGATTTCATATCGTCGCAAGGCTGCAACTTTCGCTGTGCGTTCTGTTCAGACCCGTTCGTCTACGGTCGCAAGTGGGTGGGCCTCGATCCCGGCTCGATGGGAACCCGTCTTGCGGAACTCTGGGAGCGCTACCGTTTCGACGACGTCAATTTCCAGGACGAGACGTTCTTCACCCGGCGCGACCGCGTCCAGTCGCTGGCGGACGCAGTTCGTAGCCAATGGGTCGCGGTTTACCTGGGCCGCGACCATGCGCGCCGACCAGGGCGTGCGCCTGCCGGAAGAAGCCTGGGCGCGCTGCCGGCAGTCCGGGCTGCGACGGCTGCTCGTCGGTGTGGAATCCGGCTCCGACGAGATGCTGAAGCGCATTCGCAAGGACATCACGCTCGAACAGGTGTTTCACACCGCACGGAAGATGCGTGAGCACGGCATCGCGGGAATCTTTCCGTTCATCGTCGGCTTCCCTGACGAGAGCGAAGACAGCGTTGCCGCAAGTCTCGTTGTCGCCAAGCGACTTCGCGCAATGAGTCTCGACTTCAGCACACCCTTCTTCTACTTCAAGCCCTACCCGGGAAGCGAGATCGTCACCGAAGCCGTCGCACGCGGATTCACGCTCCCCGACACGCTGGAGGCCTGGTCGACGTTCGATTACGTCGACGGTGAGCCCGGACCCTGGGTGGCACCCGGCACGCACGAGCTCATCGAGCGCTTCAAGTTCTTCCAGGCACTCGCGTCTGAACAGGCGTCGAAGCGCCGGGCCTGGCTGCGGCGCCTGGCCAGGTATCGCTGCAGTCGCGACGACTACCGCTGGCCGGTTGAGATGCATCTTCTGCGCTGGCTCGGCGCCGAGCCGGAGTTGTCGTGAACGCGCAGCGGCGCATCCTGCTCGTCAATCCGACGATAACGTCACGTCGCAGCGCGCGGTTTCCACTCGCCATCCTGAGCCTGGCTGCGGCGCTCGAGGACCGCTACGCGGTCGACATCATCGACGGCAATGTCGATCGCCAGTTCATCGATACCGCCCTGCGCATGCTGGGAAGCGGGGCACGATCGACGCGGTCGGGGTGACCGTCATGGGCGGTCCGCAGGTGCCGACAGCGGTTGCCGTTTCGAAGGCCATACGCGCGCGGTTTCCCGCAATACCGATCATCTGGGGTGGTTACTTTCCGACGATCTGCCCGGACGCGACGCTGAATTCCGATTACGTGGATTACGCGATCCGGGCGCAGGGCGAGGACGCGCTGCGCGAACTGCTCGACACGATCTTCCTCGGGGATGTCGGCCGACTTGCGTCGATCGACGGCCTGTCGTGGCGCGGTCGGGACGGCGTCGTTCACAACCGTGACCGCGCATTCTCTACGGCGCGGCTCGCCTCGCGTCTGCCGTACGAGCGACTCGAGGATCCCGGACAATACCTGGGCAGGACCTGTCTCGGCCGGCGCACCGTCGGATACCAGGCGGCGCTTGGATGCCGTTTCCGATGCACCTTCTGCGGTGTTGCCGCGATGTTCAGCGGCAAGACTGCCTTGCCGCCCGTCCCGCGCCTCGAGCAGGACCTGGTGTTCTTCCGCGACCGCTTCGGCATGGATTCGATCCAGTTCTACGACCACAATTTCTTCGACCGGGAAGTCGAGATGGTGCCGTTGCTCGAGGTGCTGGCGAACCTGGGGCTGCCATGGTGGTGCTTTGCCAGGTCGGACGCACTGGTCGGCATGTCGGCACGCGCCTGGCAGCTTGTCAGGAAGAGCCGGCTCCGCATGGCCTACATCGGCGCCGAAACCCCCAGCGACTGGCTGCTGCACGACGTCCGCAAGGGCACGCGGTCTGCCCAGACCCTGGAGGCCGTGGAGGTCTGTCATCGCAACGGCGTCATCCCGGAACTGTCGTTCATGCTCGCGCCACCCGAAGACCCGGAGGTCGAGACCGAGAAGACATTCGAATTCATTCGAACGGTCAAACGGAAGTACCCGGACACGGAGATAATGCTCTACGTCTACACGCCGTTGCCCCCGCAGCGGGCGGGCGCTCGCATGCATGCACCACGCTCATCGACAACGCTGCGCGACGTGCAGGGCAGGCCCGTTGCGTTTCCGACGACGCCTGACGGATGGGCCGAACCCGCCTGGGTCGACTACTGGTGTCACAGGGATGCCCCGTGGTTGCACCCTCGATTGCGGCAGCGCATCCTCGACTTTACGACAGTGCTTGGCTGCCGATTCCCGACCGTCACGGACATCCGCTCTCCCGCATGGGGAAAGGAGGCCCTGCGCACGCTTGCGGCCTGGCGCTACGAGCATCGGCGCTACGATCGTCCCTGGGAGCTGAATGTGTCACGGAAGTTCATTCGTCTCTGGGACCCGCGCGCTTCCGGTCTGTGACGCTTGCCGGTGTTGGAGTGCCGAGTGCCGAACGTCGCCCACGTCAGTTTCTTCATCGACCCGCTGGGACGCGAGCCGGAGCAACTGCTCGAAGCCTGGCCCTCGCTGGTCGACGTGGCCGAGGCGGCGGCCAGCGCCGGGCAGCGCGTCACGGTCATACAGGCCTGCAAGTCGTCAGCACACTTGACGCGCAACGGCGTCGACTATCGATTCGTGTCGCCCGGACGCCGGCAGGTCCTCCATCTCGCACAGCAGCACGTTTCGGCAGCCTCATCGACACTCTCGGGGTCGACGTCTTTCACGTGCACGGACTTGGGTTTCCCGCCGAGGTCATCGAACTTGCCAGGACTTTCGCCGCGGGTACCGATCCTCCTGCAGGACCACGCGGACCGCCTGCCTCGCCTGTGGAGACGACCTTCGTGGCGTCGGGGACTTCACGCCGCGTCGGGCATTGCCTTCTGCGCGCGGGAGCAGGCCCACCCGTTTGCGCAGGCCGGCCTCTTGAGCCCGAAAACCGAGATTTTCGAACTGCCGGAGTCCACTGCGCACTTCACGCCGGGAGACAGGCTGGAGGCGCGTCGGTTGACTGGATTGTCCGGCAACCCGTGCCTGCTCTGGGTCGGCCACCTGGATCAGAACAAGGACCCGCTCACGGTGCTTCGAGGGCGTCAGTCATGCCGCCCGGCAGCTGCCTGACCTGCGGTTGTGGTGCTGCTTCGGGAAAGCGCCGCAATTCGCTGCGGTCAGGGACCGGATCGAGCGCGATGGAGGGCTTCGCGACAAGGTGCGCCTGCTCGGAAATGTGCCGCATCGACAGGTCGAACTGCTGATGCGCGCCGCCGATCTCTTCGTCCTGGGCAGTCACCGCGAAGGCAGCGGCTACGCGCTGACCGAGGCGCTCGCCTGCGGCCTGCCGCCAGTGGTCACCGACATTCCGTCATTTCGAGCGATGACCGGTCGCGGCACGGTCGGATGGCTATGGCCGAGTGGCGATGCCCGCGGCATGTGCAACGCGCTCCTTGCCGCAGCGTCACGACCATACGCGGATCACCGCGCGCAAGTGCGCATGCACTTTGAACAGGAGCTGTCGTTCGAGGCGGTCGGCAGGAAGCTCAGCGCCGCGTATGCGCGGCTGATTGCGCGGGACGCGGCACCGGTGGCAGCGGCCGATGAAAACGCTGCTTGAGATCTGGCGACTGTTGAGCCCACGCCAGCGCAGGCGCCTCGTACTGCTGCAGTTCATTGCGCTGGCCATGGCCATTTCGACGCTTTGCGGGATTGCCGCGGTGGTGCCGTTTCTGACCGTGCTGGGTGAGACGCTGTCGGGCGATCGAACGGACGAGTATCTCTGGCTGCATGAGTTCCTTGGACTGGGAAGCGACCGTGCGTTTGTGACCGCGCTCGGGGTCGCGTTCGTCGGTCTCGTCATGCTTGCCAACCTCGTCAACCTGGCCGGTTCGCTGCTGATGACCCGCTTTGCTTATGCCGTCGGCAATGAGTTCCAGGTCGCCATGTTCGACGAGTACCTGCATCGCGACGGCCATTTTCACACGAGGAACAACAGCGCAACACTCGCCAGCAAGGTCATCCATGAGGCGGGCCGCGTGACGACGCATGTCCTGCATGGCGGGCTGAACCTCGTCACCGGACTCATCACCAGCGCCCTCATCGCCGGCTCGCTGGTCATCGTGAATCCACTCGTCGCGTTCCTGGCCGTTGCGGTACTCGGCGCGAGCTACCTGCTCAGCCACGCTGCAGCCCGCCGTAGATTGATGCACAACGGCCGGATCGAGAGCATGCACGCAGCGGAGAGGATCAAGACCGTCAATGAGGCATTCGGCGGCATTCGGGAGGTCATTCTCCTCGGCGGCCAGCCGCACTTCGTCAGGCGCTTTCGCGTTTCCTGCGATGCGATGGCTCGGACCCTCATGAGTACGCTGGCGATCTCCAGGAGCCCCAAGTACATCCTGGAGTGCCTGGTCGTCGCGACCCTGGTCGGCAGCGCGATCCTGCTGGGCGACCGTGGCGGCGACAGTGGCGAGTGGCTGGCACAGCTAGCCTTCGTCGGGTTCGCCGCCTACAGGCTGCTGCCCGCCCTGCAGCAGGTCTTCTCGTCGTCCGTGCAGATCACGGCGAACGGCGCCGCGTTTCGCGACGTAGCCGCGGAACTGCGACGGGCCCGCGCGCGGGAGCTGACGGCCGACGCCGACCAGGTCGTGGTCCCGTGGGCAACGAGGCCGCCCCACGAGATCCAGTTGACGTCATTGTGCTTCCGCTACGATCCCGACCAGCCGTACGCAATCCTGGACCTGACCCTGCGAATTCCAGCCGGAGCCATCGTCGGCCTGGTTGGCGCCAACGGTGCGGGCAAGAGCACCCTGGTCGACATCATCGCGGGTCTGCTGACTCCGGAGTCGGGGCGGATCTCGGTGGACGGAGTGACCGTCGATGAGCGCAGTCGCCGCGCCTGGCAATCCAGCGTCGCGTACCTGCCGCAGAATGTCTTCGTCCTCGATGCCACGGTGGCGGAGAACATCGCTCTCGGGGTGCCGGCCGCGACCATTGACTGGGACGCTGTGTACCGGCGGCGCGACTGGCGGCGCTCGATGACTGGGTTCGAACCTTGCCAGATGGCTATGCGGAGGTGCTCGGCGAACGAGGCGCCCGGCTGAGCGGCGGGCAGCGCCAGCGAATCGGCCTCGCCCGATCCTTGTATCGCAATGCCGCCGTGCTGATTCTGGACGAGGGCACGAGCTCGCTCGACGCACGGGCGGAACTCGCGGTCAATGACATGCTCGCGCGGTTCCGGCGGCAGCGCACGGTCCTCATCATCACCCACAAGGACAGCATGCTCAGGCAGTGCGACCTGGTCGTCGAGCTCGATCAGGGCAGGATCGTTCGCAGCGGCGCGCCCGGCGACTTCGCCCCGCATCGTGCCCTTGCCGGCGGCCGGTAACATCGGGACACGCACCGAATTCATGAAGATCGCCATCGTGGTCCCGGGCGGAGTCGACCGCTCGGGCGAATTTCGCGTGATCCCGGCATTGCTTGCGCTGATCGGGCGACTGGCGGCACGACACCAGGTGCATGTGTTTGCCCTGGCACAGGAGGCGTTGCCCGGCCTATGGACGCTGGCCGGCGCACAGATCCACAACATAGGAGGCCGCGGTGCTCGAGTCCGCGCCGTTCGAGCGATCCTCCGCGAGCACCGTGTCGAGCCATTCGAGGTCGTGCATTCGATCTGGTCTGGCGCACCGGGAATGGTCGCGGTGGCGGCGGCTCGAATACTGGGAATCCCCAGCCTCGTGCACATCGCCGGCGGCGAACTCGTCGCGTTGCCGGACATCGCCTATGGCGGCCGGCTGCACCTGAAGGGTCGCGTCCGGGAGGCCCTGACGCTACGTGGCGCATCGGCGATCACTGCCTCGAGCGCGCCCGTCGTGGAGTTGCTGGATTCCCTCGGGTACCGGGCCATACGAGTACCACTGGGCGTCGACCTGGATGTCTGGAGGCCTCGCGCGCCTCGACGGCGCACCAGCGCCGAGACTGCACGGCTGATCCACGTCGGCAGCCTGAATCTCGTCAAGGACCAGCCAACCCTGTTGCGTGCCGTGACGGTGCTCGCAACGGCAGGCCATGGATTTCAGCTCGACATCGTCGGCGAAGACACGTTGGGTGGCGCGATGCAGGCGTTGTCGAGCGAACTGGGGCTTGGAGACCGGGTGCGGTTTCTCGGTTTTCGAACGCAACAGCAACTGCGGCCGCTCGTGGAGGCGGCCGACTTGCTGATCATGTCGTCGCGTCATGAGGCGGGCCCGGTCGCCATGCTGGAGGCAGCGGCCGTGGGAGTGCCAACCGTCGGCACCCTGGTAGGCCACATCGCCGAATGGGCGCCTTCGGCGGCGGCCGGCGCCCAGGTTGGTGACTGGAACGGACTCGCGCACGCCATCCGACGAATGCTTGAAGACGAGGACCTGCGACTGCGAGTAGCGCTGAACGCGAGGCAGCGCGCGACCGTCGAGCACGCCGGATACACGGCATCGCGGTTCGAGGAGATCTACGTACGGCTGGTGGAAGGCGGTTGACGCGTGCCGATTGGCTGGCGGCCTATCCCGCAGAGCCGGATTCCTCGCTGAGCACGGCGGCTACCGAATGCATCGTCTCGACGCGGGGCGGGCGGCTCAGGACGAAGCGCAGGATGCGCCGCCACTGCGGCAGGCGTGACCAGGGATCGTCCGACATCCATGGGTGGCTTCTGACCAGGTGCTCGCGGGCGGCCAGGAGCTCCCGGTCCGGCCGGACGCGGCCGATCATGCAGCGAACCAGTTCCGCACCAGTGGTCGACCACTCAATGCCGGGGAACGCCTCGATCCAGAGCCTCGAGAGCGAGACGTCGGTCAAGGCTTGGCGCCGGCAAATCCGTTGCAGGTGACGCGGGCAGGCCGGAATCGTCGCCGCCAGAACCTCCGCCGGAATCGCCTGCTGGTAATAGCGTGCCGTGAGCATCAACGGCGGCAGTGCCCACCACAGGGTCCGATCCCGAGTCACTTGAGCCCAGTCGTTGCCGCCCATGCGCGCAGCCAATCTCGCGATGTCATGCAACTGAATCATCCGCACGCTTCGCGCTTGCATGTTTCCAGCGGTGTGAAGCAGCAGATGGATCATGAGGGACGACATCGTCGGGTAGCCGTGCGACCCCGGTTCCTGGCTCGCGTGCCAGATCCGGTCCGTGATATCTGCGCAGACGACCGGAAGGCGTTCCCGGACGCGCGAGTGCAACTCAATCTTGATCGGATTGCCTTTGTGCTCCCCGAAACCAGCGGCAATGCGCGAGTTGCGAGGCACGAAGGTCGTATGTTTCCACGTCGTGGACGATTCCTCGTAGCCAATCTGCCCAAGCATGGAAGCCACGACTTCCCGATCCGCGTGCCGGACCAGGAGATCGACATCCGCCATTGGACGTTCGCCGGGAGCATAGATGCCCAGCGCATGCAGCGCTGCGCCCTTCAGTGGCGTCACCGCGACGCCATGGCGGCGCGCCAGCGTGTCGATGTTCCTCAGGAGGGGCTCGATCCGCCGATGTCGACCATGGATCTGGTGTTGCTGGTCATCCAGGAACTGTTGCCAGCGATCGGGCCCTCGCCACTTCAAGGCATCGCGCAGCAACGAGGACACCCCGTGAATTGCGGCGACCGCCCGCGCAATCCTCCATTCCGTCGCAGTCCAGGCGGGCTTCTCTTCGGTCGGCCGGGCAAGTTCCCGTGCGAGCGCTTCGGTGGTCGTGCGCAGGGCACCTGCCACGTTGCCTAGCGACTCGGGCACGCCTGGTCGTTCAACGTTCGCGTCTCGTCCGACGGAGGGCATCGAGCTCACGTCAATTCGTCCCCGCACTCTTGTTGCCTCGAGGCAGCGACGACCACAGCTGTCGCCGTGATTGCGCCAATGGGCAGACAAGCTTCGTGCGTGCTCGATGCCGTCCTCACTGCTGCCCGATACTCGTCATCGCCTCGCGCGCCCGACGAGCGGTCTCGTAGAGGCGGGCGGCCTGCTCTGGATCCGCGGCCGTGATCCGCTGGGCTTCAACTTCCGACCGCAGCCATTGGTCGGCGAGCTTGTAGTAGTCCTTGCCTCGGCGGCCCGCGACGAGATAGTCGCGATCGGTCGCGGTCGGACCAGGCGGTCGAGAGGCTGACCCGATCCTCGACCGCATCGAAATACGGCGTGCCCTTGATCGGATACGCCACCGTCGTGAAGAACACATCGGGATTCGTCCGCTTCACGTGTTCGACCGTGGCAGCGATATCCTCGAGTTCTTCCCCCTCGTAGCCCCACATGAGGAACATGCCGACCTGAATTCCATGACTCTGGGCGAGTCCCACGGCTCTCTGCACCTGGGCGACGGTGACGCCTCGTTCCATCGCATCGAGGATTCTCTGGCTGCCGCTTTCGGAGCCGATCCAGATTCGATAGCAGCCGAGAGCCTTCAGTGCACGCACGGCCTCTTCGCTCTGCAAGCGATCCGCGCGCGTGATCGTCTCGAACGGCAGACGAATGCCTCGACGCTTCGAGTTCGCCAGGATAGCTGTACAGCCACGGATGACTGATGGTGAACACGTCATCGGCATACCAGAGTTGATCCGGGTTGTATCGATCGACGATCCACGCCACTTCCTCGGCGACCTTGGCGGGGCTGCGTCTGCGGTGCGAGTACCCGTACACGGCATGCGAGCACCACGTGCACCGGTACGGGCAGCCTCGCGCGGTGATCAGATTGATGCTGCTCGCCCCGTGGTGGCGCCGCCAGACGTCCAGGTACTGCTGGTGATCGATCGCTTCGCGATCCGGAATGGGCAGGGAGTCGAGGTCCGGCAACCGGGGGCGCCCCGCCGTCCGCACCAGCTCACCGCTGTCGTTCCTGAAGACGATTCCGCGGACCGAGGCGAGATCCCGGCGGCCCGCTGCCTGCAATGCGGGCAAGCAGCTCGAGCAACGTCGCTTCGCCCTCGCCGAGGACGATGACCATCGGCGCCGGCATCGAGATACTCCGCAGGATAATTCGCGGCCTCCGGGCCGCCCAGGACGACCGTCCAGCCTCGCTCGCGGGCGGCCTGCATGATCTCGAGGACCGGTCGCCGCGTCATCAGGTTCGTATAGATTCCAACGACCGCGGGCCGCGAGGCGTCGAGTCGTTGCAGCAGCTCCTGCCTGTCGCCGAACGTGCTGTCGTAGACGTCGACGTCGCGGCCATGCGCCTTCAGGTACGCCGACAGATACAGCAGTCCGAGCGGCGGGTAGGGCTTCATGATCTGCCGTTCCTTCTCGTCCTCCGCGAGAAAGTAGCCGTGTGTCAGCAGCAGGTCCGTCATGACGGAGGATCCATGCGACTCACGCCTTGTTTGTCCGGCACTTCATATCGCTCCGCGCATCTCGTCGGGGTCCAGCCTGTACTCCCGCTCCCGCGACAACAATCGATGCCACCGTTGCTTCGAGCGCCGATCGCTGCGCCTCGCGCTGGTCGCCGGCGGCGTTCGACCGCGTTTCCGGCCTGGATGGCGACCTGCGCGTGCAGCAAGTCCCGGACCGCGCGATAGAAGTCCGAGCTGTAAGTGCCCTCGAACATCATGTCCAGGTCGTCGCTTTCCTGCCAGTTCGTCTTCCTCGTCAACTGTTCCTTCACGATTTCGTGGAACCGCGTGCCGGGCAAGGGATAGGCGACGCTGACGCCAATGTCGTCTGGCTGGGTGCTCTCGATCAGCTCGCGTGTCGCAAGAATGTCGTCCAGCTGTTCATCCAGGTAACCGAGCTGGATGAAGTAGCCGACCCGGATGCCTTCGGCCCGCAACCGCTCACGCGCTTCGCGGATCTCCTCGACGCGTGTGCCCTTGTTCATTGCGTCGAGCACACGCTGGCTGCCGCTCTCGGCGCCGATCCAGACCTCGACACAGCGGGCGTCGCTCAGCGCCCGGGCCATTCGGCTGCTGAGCAGATCCGCGCGCGTCTGGATCGTGAATGGCACGGATCCATCAGCGGCATGCACGGCCTGGGCGAAGCGCCTGCACCCAGTCGACCCGGAACCCGAAAATGTCATCGGCAAACCAGACATGATCGGGCTGGAAGGTCCGCTTGAGATACGCCATCTCGGCCGCCACGTCCTCAGCGACCGCGCTGCAGGTAATGGCTGCCCCAGATCGGCTTCGCGCACCAGTTGCAGCGGAATGAGCAGCCGCGGGAGGCTGCCATGTTCAGGCTGAAGTAGCCGTGGGCACTGCGCCAGACCGATCGATATGCCTCCACGTCGACCAGGTCCCATGCCGGCTTGGCCGGATGCTGCGGCTCGGGCAGCAGCGAACCCAGATACGCGCCGGCGATCTTGTTGTCATGGCCTGGCGCCGCGATGCCGGTCAGCCCTGCCGCCAGCTGTGCCGTCGGCAGGTGCGGGTTGGCCTCCAGCCGGTCGATGATCGCGCGCAGCGTCGCCAGTCCCTCGCCGATCAGTACCAGTTCGGCTCCGGATCGCAGGTAGGCTTCCGGCGCGTCCGATGCGTCCGGGCCCGCGACGATGACGCGCGCACCCGACAGGCGCGCCCGAGCGACCATCTCGCATGCAGCCTGGCGCATTCTGCTGAGGCACATCTTCGTCAGGAAATTGAAGCTGTCCTCGTAGAACAGGGCGACTTGCGGCCGAGCGGAACTCAGCTGCTCGGCGTACTCGTCGGGGCCCGCTGCCAGCATGGCATCGAAGACCGAGACGGAATGCCCGGCGGCCCGCAAGGTCTCCGCAACTTGCAGGGTTGCGAGCGGCGGATACGGTTTGGCCCGCTCCCGCTGCTTGTGGTCCAGCTGGAGAAAGTAGGAATGGGCAACGAGGACAGAGAGCATGTCCTATCGTTTCCGGTTACAGCGCAGCCACATGGATCGTCTCCAATGCCGCAGTGCAGTATCAACGGTCCTCGTTGCAACGCGACGCGACGGGGATTCTCAACGCAGGCGCAGCAATGCAATTACCGCGCCCCACGCCGCCTCGTCAAGAGACGTCGGACACTGTAAGTTGCAGCGGGGTTCCATTGGGGTTCAATGTGAAAGCATCGGGCCATCTGTTGCGACCGGGCAATGCGCCGGATCCCTTCGGGGAGTATCCGCGGCGACTCTATCACGCGCGGGCACACCTTCTCGGTGGCGCATTTGAATTCGAGAGCTCCAGCCGTTCGCTGGCGCGCCTGGTCGAATCCGCGTATTCAGGCCTGCCCCGGCACCGCCTGCCCGGCGTCACAGCGCGCTTCGGTGTTCGGTTGCAGCTGACGCGAGATGACGGCATGGACTCCACCACCACGCCACCGCTGCCACTGTTGCAGGGAGGGGCGGGGCTTGTAACCGGGGTCATGAATGCCGCCAATTTCGCCGTAGTTTGCCCGGCCGAGCGCAAGGGCCTGATCGCCATATCGCGTTCCATGCTGCGATTTCCGTATCACGCACGGTATGAACTGCTCGAATTCGCGGTGTTCACCCTCGCCCATCGCGGCCAGCAGCTCGTGGGGCTGCACGCAGCCTGTGTCGGCTGGCGGCGACGTGGACTACTGCTGATCGGCGAGAGCGGGGCTGGAAAGTCGACGCTCATGTTGCATTGCGCGCTGCAGGGGCTCGAGTTCCTGACCGAGGATGCCACCTTCGTCGTACCTGGAACGGTGCTGGCGACTGGCATCCCCAACTTTCTGCATGTCAGGGCGGATTCCCTGCGATTTCTCGACAACACCGCGATCGTGCGTCGCATCCGGAACTCGCCCGTCATTCGTCGCCGCAACGGTGTGGAGAAATTCGAGCTGGACATACGGGGCCTCGATTGTGCGCTCGCACCTGCGCCGCTGACACTCGTTGGCGTCGTGTTCGTATCCCGGGCAAAGGCCGGCAGGGGCTCGTTGCTGCGAGCCTGGATCGATCGGACTTCCTCGCCAGGCTCGAGTCGAGCCAGGCCTATGCGGCGAATCAGCCTCACTGGGACAGGTTCGTCAGGCGTCTTTCGACGCTTCCAGCGGCGGAATTGCGTCGCGGGCGCCACCCGGTCGAGGGTGTCGACGCCCTGCGTGGCCTGTTGAACGCCGGGTCATAGGAGCCACAGCTCAATCGATCGCACGCAAACAGCGCCGCAGCTGCGCCCAAAGGACGGCCGGCGGGCCACACGAAATCCGACCGCGGCCGGGGCTGACACGGTCTGGTCCAGCGCTTGGTCTCGTTGCCGGTCCCGAGACTTCAGAGAAAGTGGCGATCCCTTCGCGTCAGAAGAACCCGTGCAGTTCCAGGAAACCGATCGTGCGGTTCTGCAGGTCATTCTGCGGGATGCCATCGTAAAGGCGCGCACCGCCGCGTAGCTGCAGGAACTGTATCGGGGTGTACTCGTAGACGGCGCTCCAGCGGGTCTGCTCGTCGTTGTCGACGTCGCGATCGGGGTCGAACCATTCGGCGCTCAGCTTGAGGTTGTGTCCGCGCCGGACGGCCCAATCCGCCTCGAGCAGCGCACTCACGAGATCGCGGGTGCCGTCCGGGAACCCGTCGTCGACTACCAGGTCCACTTCGCCGAGCCACGCAACGGGTCCCGTCTTCAGGCCGCCGAACAGTCCGTAGGCCGCGCGATCGCCCGCGTCCGACTGATTGAAGCTCGAGGCGAGGCCGAGCCGCCAGCGCGGATCGACATACGCGAGCTGGCCGGTCACCTGCTTGCCATCGTCGGTCTCCTCCCCGCCGGCACTGCCATTGCTCAACGCGAGCTGTGCCGACCAGCTGGTCGACTCCCAGCCGACCTCGACGCCGTTGTCCGGCGTCGTCATGTTGATCCCTGGTACCGTGCGAGTGAACGCGCTGTCGTCTTCCAGGCGCAGGCCGAACGGCAGGTACATCCGCCCCGCCCGCACGAACCAGTCGTGATCCTTCGTCCAGTAGCGAACGTAGGTCTCGAGGTTGGTCCCCGATCCGGACGCAAAGTTCTGGTCCAGGTAGATGGACAGCCGGCCCGGGATCGGTTCCACGTTCAGGTAGACGCGCGCGTCGGCGACGTCGAATTCGTTCGACTGCTCCTGGTGTGGAACGTCCGTCCACGTCCAGTCCGCGCGAACGTCGCCACCGAGCATGACGAAGCGGCTCACGGAGCCGGTCCAGGATGCGTCCGCAACCTCGATCGTGTGCGCCGGCAACACGTTCTGCGCGAAGATGTTGCCGAACTCGTTGCGCATGCCGCCGCCGGTCGGGTTCACGTGACAGGCAACGCACTTGTAGCCCTGCTGGACGGCGAGATAGGGCTCCGCGCGCACCGTGCCGGCAGCGCTCAGCAGGCAGAGGGCGATGGCAGCCAGGCCGCGCAGCAGCCGCAGTGTCGTCACGGCGCACCTCCAACCGTCAGCGTCCGGACGTAGTCGCCGCCGGGGGTTCCATCGCGGTTCCCGTCGAGGACGCTCGCGTTCCAGTCAGCCAGCGCGGCCGCACCCGTTCCGCGCAGCGCGATCCGGTAGCGCCCGGGGCCCAACGCGTCGTCCGGCTTGAGTACGATCAGTGAGTCGTTGACGCTCGACACCGTGACTCGTGCTTGAACGCCGGTCGGCTCGCCAGAAGGCGTGTCGAGTCGCTGCAGCATGACGGTCGTGGCATTCACGAGCGACGCATCCACCGGCCGCGTCATGGCGATGGCGACCTCCGCGGCCGAGACGGAGATGGTCCGCACGTCGAGCATTGCTGCATCGGCGACTGCGCCACGGCTCGCACCACTCGCGATCCACTCGCGGATCACCAGGATCGTGGAGTCGGGCAACGCAGGCAGGCCGAGCGGCATGCGAGCGCCGACAGCGGCCGTGCCTTCGAGCTTCCGGATCAGGTAGCTTGCACCGGGGTCGCCCGGCTTGACGCGCAGCATACCCGGCTCCTCGCTGCTCGCGACGCCGACCAGCGCGTCGTAGCTGTTCGCCGCATCGAGCCGCAGGCCCTGCGGCGCGCTGGCACCGACGTGGCACGCCGTGCAGATGGGCGTGAACACGTTCGCCTGGATGGATGCAAAGTCCGGCGTCAGCGGGACCCCGCCGCCACCCGGCGAGATCGGGCGTCCATTGGCATCCAGTCCTTCGCCGTTGCCAGCGCAGCCTGCCAATAGTGCGAGCGCGCAGAGTGTTCCCCACGTCTTGCGCATGACGTCATGTTTCCCTCGATGACAACGGCGCGCCGCAACCATGACCCGTCGACCATCCGAACCAGTCAGAAGTCGAGGGCCAGGCGCATCTTGCCATGAGGAACTGCCGCGGCGAAAAGTTCCCGAAGAATTCTGCGACGCGGCAGGCGGCGCGCAGTGCCGGGGTCGCGGCAGGCGCACCGCCCGATTGAATCGCCCCGGCGTTCCCGGAGGCTGCATAAATTGAGAGGATGGAGCGATGGCGCGGATTCAGCCGGCCGGTGAAGACGATCGACGACGCGGCGTTGCAGGCGCTCGGGCGCTACGTGGAGTCACGATGCTCGTCCTCGATCTCGGGACGGGTCTGGGGTCAATGACGATTGGGATGCGACGCCAATGCGTTCGGTGATCGAATCCGGCCTTGGCAGATCGGCACAAGGACACCTGGTAGTGCGCGACGCGCCGACCAACCTCAACAGGAAAGGAACACGACAATGCAGCTCGGCATGATCGGACTGGGACGAATGGGGGCAAACATGGTGCGCCGGCTGATTCGCGGCGGCCACGAGTGCGTCGTCTTCGACACGGTGCCGCAGGCCGTAACAACGCTCGTGCAGGAGCAGGCGGTCGGCGCGTCGTCGCTGGCGGATCTCGTCGCGAAGCTTTCGCGGCCACGCGCGATCTGGCTGATGGTTCCTGCGGCGGCCGTGGACCAGACGATCGCCGACCTGCGTCCCCTCCTGGAAAGAGGGGACTTCCTGATCGACGGCGGCAACTCGTACTACGTCGATGACATCCGGCGCGCAAAGGAGCTGGCGCCGCGCGGCATTCACTACGTCGACGTCGGCACCAGCGGTGGTGTCTGGGGCCTGGACCGCGGCTACTGCATGATGATCGGCGGCGAACCGGACGCAGTCAGGCACCTCGACCTGCTGTTTGCGACGCTCGCCCCAGGGCGCGGCGAGGACATTCCCCGGACGCCCGGGCGCGAGACAGCTCGGCGGCACGGCGGAACTCGGATACCTGCACTGCGGGTCGAGCGGCGCGGGCCACTTCGTCAAGATGGTCCACAACGGCATCGAGTACGGATTGATGGCCGCGTACGCCGAGGGCATGGGCATCCTGCGCGGCGCAGGCATCGGCAGGCGCGAACACGAGGCGGATGCGGAGACGACGCCGCTGCGTGACCCCGGGCACTATCACTACGACTTCGATCTCCGGGACATCGCCGAAGTGTGGCGCCGCGGCAGTGTCATCGCGTCCTGGCTGCTCGACCTGACGGCCGCGGCACTGGTCGAGGATCCTGACCTCCGGCAATTCGCGGGCCGCGTGTCCGATTCTGGCGAAGGACGCTGGACGATCAAGGCGGCCATCGACGAGGCCGTGCCGGTGCCAGTGCTTTCCGCCGCGCTCTACCAGCGTTTCAGCTCGCGCGGGCGAGTCGGACTACCAGGACAAGGTGCTTTCAGCGATGCGCTTCCAGTTCGGCGGCCACCGGGAAAAGCCTGCCAAGTAAGGCTCTCGTCTCGGAAACGATGTCTTGCGCGCTGCTCGTCGCTGGCCGGTGCATCGATCTCGAAGCGAATGCGGATGTCGATCACACCGACTGGTGCGTCCCTGGCAGCGACGACGCTCGTCGACGACGCCTGCGACGGCCACGCAACAACATCCCGCACAGCGCGCCGATGATCATGGCGACGGGAGCATGCGGACAGGCGCATCGGACGACCTGTCGGAAAGTTTTTCAGTCGTCGGATCGCGTTTCCACAACTGATTGATTCCGTTGGCTGGCATGCATTCTGCTTGGTCTGATGTTGCAGGCCGGCACATGCATCCAACGTTCGACTGTCACTGCAAGCCGGCATGCAACGAATTGATTTGGCCCGCCGGGTGCGTCGCAACTGCTGAGAACTAGTTGTTCTCCTGCCACTTGCGATTCCACCCAGCGGTGCCACCAGGTTTGCCCGCCCTGGTCGTGCGCCCGTGACTGTCGATACTTGGGCTACCACAGCACTTGCCGGTTGAGGACCGACTCGAGCACGGCGACGAGCAGGGCGTCCGAACAATTGGTATTGCGGTCGTACTCGCGACGGTCGTGGTATCCGTCGTAGCCACGCGGGTGGCGCCAGAACCGCGGCCGATCGCCGCGGTTCTGAACGCGTCTTACCTCGTCAGCGCGCCGAAAGCCCAGGGCGCCGCGCCACCGACGGTGACCGTCACATCGGCACCGTCTGCCAGCGCATCGAACTCGTCGGCGGTCAACGTGAAGATCAGGCGCTCGCTCGTCGCACCGGCAAAACGCGACAGTGTGAAGCGGTCGCTGCCGACCCTGATCTCAGGCAGCGCGCCGCCGACCGGGAACGGCCGGCTCGACATCACTTCCAGCTCTACCGCAGGCCGGGCGGCATCGAGCTGTTCGGACCTGGCGAGGCGGCGGATGGCGACGATGCGGTTCACGTCGCCCGCGGCGGGCGCGCGCGCGGCGCCGGCGGCTACCTGCGCGGTTGCAGTGTAGGCGCCACGCCGCCGGGGCCGGTCTTCTTGCGCGTCAGCCGGACATTACCCAGCAGGATCGAACGCGACGAGGTCCGGTCGAACGTGAAGCGCACGCCGCGGAACTGCGTGACGTCGGCCCCGGCAAACCTGGACAGCGGAATCCGCACTGTCTGCATCAGCACGTTGGTGCTGAAGGAGCCGACCGGGCGGCGCACGACGGCGAACGACTTCAGCGTGACCGGGGTGGAAAGCGTGCCATCGGCGTCGGCCAGCGCGATCGAGAAATCGACGTCGCCGGTCGAACTCGGTGACGCGCTGCACAACGATCCGGAGCATTGCAGCGCGACCCGGAACTCCAGCGCCAGGAAGCCCGACCGGTTGATCGGCACGCCGGGTTGCGACGCGTTCGTCTGCAGGAACTTCCCGGCGCCGGCGGTGCCCCAGCTTACGGTAGCCGCCCGCTGCTGCGACGCATGGCTGAAACCCGCCGAGCCGTGGCTGTAGGTCGTGAGCCCGGCCGAGTTGTTGGCGACGTTCGCGCTGGACGTGCCAGTGGTCCTGTCGAAATTGTCGACCACGAAGTTCTGCGAGCTGCGTGGCGTGGGGCTGTACCCGCGCGCGTACTGGGTCACCGCGGTGAGCGCGGCGGCCAGCGGGTAGCTGGGATCGAAGCGGTTGCCGAGGCCGGGCAGCTTGGCCGGGCCCACGAATGCCTGCATGAACGCGACCACGGTGTTCGACGCGGTGGCTCGCTGGCCGGCCGAGCCGACCAGCTGCGGGAAGATCGCCGTCTGGCCGGTGCAGCCGCCAGCGTCGGACAGCTGCCACTCGGTGTTGTAGAAGTTGTGATTGGCGCCGTACACCTCGAAGGTCGACTTCGGCAGCGAGGTAGCTTCGGTCGTGATGCTGAGCATGCGGTCGAAGGGCCTCACACCCTGCAGGTTCGACACGTCACCGTCGCAACCGGGCAGCAACACGTTCCACGCCATGTTGACCGCATTGAGCGTGCGGGCAGTCTGGCCATCGACCGGGCCGATCTCGAAAAGCCCTTCAAACTTGACCGGGCCGATGCGGGCCGGCCATGGGCTGCCGGCTTCCTTGAACTGGTCGACCGCAGCGCGCATGCCTTCCCCGCCGCGTGAGTGGCCCATCAGGCCGACGTGCGAGAAGTCCAGCATCCCCACCAGCGAAAAACCCAGCGACCCCGGCGGGCTGGTCGCGCCGGTGTTCCACCTTGCCAGCTCCTGCAGATGGCGCAGCACCAGCCGCCCGCGGCGCAGGTTCAGCCCGGCGTCACCCGCGACGCCGGCGGCCGCATTGATGCCGCGGTTGGCGTTGATCGACACCACCACGTAGCCCTTCGAGGCCAATGCGCTGGCCAGGTACGCATAACCCAGGTGGCTCGGCGCGACGACGTAGCCGGCCGGGCAGGTGCCGCTGATCGTGTAGTCGGACCGGTCGTCCACCCGCACGCCCAGGCCGGCGTCGAAGCGGCCGCAGGTTGCGTGGTTGCCGTGGAGGAACACCACCAGCGGGTACGGTCCGCCGCTGTTCGGTCGGTAGACGCGCGCCCACAACTCCGTCTGCAGGCTGGTGGTGACGGTGGCGTCCAACGTCGCCGGCAGCTTGTAGTCGCCCTGGATGACAGGCAGCGCCCATGCCAGGGAGCCCAGGCCGAGGTACAGGCCGAACAGCAAGATCAACGAACGAACCGTGCGCAGAATCGTTGCCATGACACGTCGCCATCCGTGGTTGAAGTGCGCACATCATAGGCGTCCTGCCTCGTCAGCGCCTACTCCGGGCAGGGGATCTTGAATGTCGCTGCCAGCCGGTAAGAACGGGCAGCCCTTCGGCAAGGCTGCGGTGGGCAGGCGTTTGATCCCGACCCGTTCTACGTCCAGGCGATGCGCCTGATCCGCAGCCCGTCGTCGCGGCCGTAAGGGCGCGATTGCCGGGGCCGGTTTGGGGCTGGCGCTGGACCGGGAAATCGCCGCCAGGGCCCCGCTGGCGGTGGAATTGACGCGCGAAACGCTGGTCCCGCTCGAACGGGCGGTGCTGGCGCGCGAAGTCCGCTGCGGCGAGTTGCGCCTGCTGCCCGAGGAACGCGCGCGGCTCTCGATGCGCGGTCCCGCGAACTCGGCCTGTGGGGCCTGGATGCGCCCGAGGACGTGGGCGGTGCCGACCTGCCCAACATGGCGATGATCGGCGTGTGGGAGGAGATCGGCCGCAGCGTCGCGGCCCTGCGCCCGTGACTGTCAATACCTGGGCTGCTACAGCACTTGCAGGTTGAGGATCGACTCGAGCACGGCGACGAGCAGGGAGTCCGAACCATTGGTACTGCGGCCGTACTCGCGACGGTCGTAGTAGCCGTCGTCATAGCCGCGCTGGAAGCCTTCGCGGAAATAGTAGTTGTAGTCGTCCTGCTGCACATAGCGACCGTCGTAGCCGTAGTTGGCGTCCTGGTACGCGAACGACTGGCTGTAGTCAGGGCGCCAGTTGTCCTGTTTGTCCGCGCGCCCAGCCTGGACGCCTTCCTGGTACCCGTTGTTCGACGCCTGCCGGAGAATGTCGGCACCGTACTGATTGGTCTCGTAATAGCTTGTACCGCGGCGGTAGCGGTAGTTCGGGGTCGTGTAGTAGTACGGGTCGTTGTCGTAGTCGTAGCGCTCGTTCTCGAGGCGCGCCTGCTGCTGGCGAATGCGCTCGTTGTATGCCTGCTGGAAGCGGTAGTGCGCCATGCGCTTCTGTTGCTGGAGCTGCTGCGCGTTGCGCCGAGCGATCTCCTGCTGGTGCGCGATCTGCTGCTTGTACCGTGCTATGGCCTGCTGCTGCTGGTGGATGCGTTCCTGCTGTTGCTGCTGCGTGAGGCGCTGTTGCTTCTGGTGCGCCTTCTGATCGTCCTTTTCGTCCTTCTTGTCGTCTTTTCCGTCTTGCTGGTCCGACTTGTCCTTTTTTTCCTCGGACGGGTACTGGTTCTGTGCGTCCGACGGCGGTTGCGCGTGGGTGGCGAAACTGATCGCCGCCAGTATTACGCCGATGACGAGTGTCACTGTCAGTCGATTCAGGGTGCTGATGCTCATCCAATTTCTCCGCAATACATCCGACGGGCACCACGGGAGCCGTGGTGCAGGCTGCTAAGCACGTGCAGCGAGGATGTGCCGTGGCAAACGAGCCGGTCTGTACGGTGAAGCACATTCGGGAGTTCATAGTGCGGAAGCCTCGTTCGAACTGGAAGTTGCGACGCTGCATGGCATCCCGCCCTGTAACGAGATGGCGGGCCACCAGCGGATGCACGCTCCGTCTGATCATCGGCCCCGGTCGACTTGCGGGTATCTGCGTCGAATGTTCGTTCGCGTACAGAGATTCACGCCTCGATCGCGCATAGTCGGCGCTCTGACGGGCCGCTGGCACGGCCGGGGTCCGCCTTCATCACGCGGAGACATCAAATGAACTCGACAACGCAAACGCGCCGCGGCTCACGCCTGCGCGCAGCGGTCGCCGGCATCGGCGGCGCGCTCATGATCGCCGCGTGCGCATCGACGCCGGCGCCCACCGCACAGCTGCAGGCAGCGGAGCTCGCCATCTCGAATGCGGAGCGAACGGATGCCGGACGCTACGCTGCAGGCGAACTGGGCGAGGCGCGCGCGAAGCTCGCCTCCGCCAACACCGCGGTGCAGGCAGAGAGCATGGTCGTGGCGGCACAGCTGGCGGACGAGTCGCGCGTCGAGGCGGAATTCGCCGCGGCGAAGACCGCTGCAGTCAAGGCCCAAACCGTAAACGACGAGATGAAGGACAGCACTGGCACCCTGATCGACGAGATGCAGCGCAGTTCGGGAGAACAGCAATGACTACGACAACCCAGGGGTTGACCCCCGCCAGGACGCTGATCGCCACGACCGTGGCAGCGGTGCTGCTCGCGGCATGCGCGGCTGCTCCCGTCGCGCCGGAAGGCGCCGCTGACGTGCGCGCCAAGCTCACGCAGCTGCAGTCCGACCCGAATCTCGCGAGTCGCGCGCCACTTGCGATGACGGACGCGGACGCTGCGTTGCGCACGGCCGAGAAGCCGGAAGCCGACGAGTCGCTCGGGGCCCACCGCGTCTACATCGCCGATCGCAAGGTCGATATCGCCCGGGCGCAGGCGGAGACGAGCCTTGCGGAGGACCAGCGTGCGGCACTCAGTGCGCAACGCGAGACAGCCCGCCTCGAGTCGCGGACCCGTGAAGTCGAGGTCGCCAAGGTCGAAGTGGCGGTGGCACGCAGCGAAACCGCGAACGCCGTGGAACAGACCGCGGAGCTCCAGCGGCAGATCGACGCCCTCGAGGCGAAGGTCACTGATCGCGGGATCGTGCTGACGCTTGGCGACGTGTTGTTCGCCACCGGTCGGGCCGACCTGAAGGCCGGGACCGCAAGCCACCTCGATCAACTCGTCGCATTCCTCGGCAAATACCCGACTCGCACGGTGATGATCGAAGGCCACACGGACAGCGTCGGCAGCGCGGACAGCAACCAGGACCTGTCTCAGCGGCGCGCTGATTCAGTGCGGACGTACCTCGTGCGGCAAGGCGTCGACCCGGTGCGGCTCACGACAATGGGTGCGGGTGAGGGCTCGCCGGTTTCGGACAACGAGTCCGCGACGGGACGTCAGCAGAATCGCCGTGTCGAAGTGATCATCAGCAATCCGGCACTCGCTTCCAGGTGACCGCGTCATCGGAACCCGCGCGGCGTGAGCTGCGCGGGCTTTTTCGGTGGTCACGATCAGGGGTCCGGCAGTACGAATCCAGGGCGGTTCCGGTCAGCGCACCGCCATCCAGGGCGGGCCAGGTGCGTCACCGGACGGCCCGATTTCGACCAGGCATCCAGCATTGCCGTGTCGACACTTCCGGGCCGCAACGAACGTCGGCTCGATTCATGGACAGGGGAAACGCACATGAACTGGGATCGCATCGCCGGCAACTGGAAGCAGGTAACCGGCAAGGCCAAGGTGCGGTGGGGCAAGCTGACCGATGACGACCTCGACCTCGTGGCCGGCCGTCGCGAGCTGCTGGCCGGCAAGATCCAGGAGCGCTACGGCGTAGCCACGGACGAGGCCGAGAAGCAGCTCGTCGCGTGGGAAAGCAAGGCGGACGAGTCCTGGTTTTCGTAGCACGCATCGAACTCGAGGCGCTCAGAGCGTCTTGAGGTACTCGAGCAGCGCGGCCTTCTGCTCCGCAGGCAGGTCCGTGCCGAACTGCAGCGCCAGCCGATGGTTAAGGGAGCGCGCGCTGCGCGCGGCGGCGCGCCGGTGCGCAGCCGGACTTGGGCGTAGACTCCAGCAGTTCGTCTGCCACTCGCGTGCGAGGCCGGCATGCCCAGAGGAACCCGCATCATCCTGGCGATTGCTGCGGCGGTGATCACCGCGGTCGCGGTCGCGACGTTGACGCCCCTCCGCGACCTGATCTTTCGTGAAGGACCGCGTATCAGCGACATGGTCGCCTGCGGTGCGCCTGGACAGAGCTGCTGCAAGTGGTCCACGTCACTGCCCGGCCTCGATCCGCGGTACTGCAAAGCCGGCGCGGGCTGCGACATCGTCACCAACACCTGCGTGAGCCCCTGCGGCGCCGGCGGGCAGGTCTGTTGCGACGGGCCGGACACTTACGCGCCACAAGGCAACAGCTCACCCACGGGCGCGCTGGTCTGCACGAACGGCGATTGTGTGCCACGCAAGCAGATGTGTACGTCCGGCGCCTGCACGCGCGAGACGCGACGCTGCAACGAGCAGTGTGGCAAGGCGCCCGGCGCGGCCTGTTGTCCGCCCGATGCCGGAATCGCGGTCGCATCCTGCAAGGCGCGGGACATGATCTGCGAGTTCGGCGCCCAGGGCATGGACTCCGGCACCTGCGTGCGTTGCGGCGACCAGGGCCAGCCGCCGTGTGCGGGCGGCGTGTGTCGGGACTCCGCCGGCATCCGCACCATCGAGCGCGACGGTATCTGCGTCGCCTGCGGCAACGTCGGCGGACCGAAGTGCCCGAGTGGCCGCAAGTGCGACTCCAGTGTGCCCGATCCGCACGGACCCAATTGCATTCCCGGAGGTGGCCAGGATCAATCCTGCCTCGAAGGCAGGTTCTGCGGCTACGATGGCATGTTCTGCGATGCCTCGAACACCTGCCGACTGTGCGGCGCGCCCGGACAACCCTGCTGTCCGAATCAACCGCTGCTGGGCGGCGGAGTCACCAAGGAATGCGGTGGCTTCTCCAACCTGCAGTGCGCGAACTTCAACGGCCGTCGTGTGTGCCAGTACAAGCCCGGCCAGGCGCCCGGCAGTGGCAGCCCGCCACCGCCGCCGAGCGGACCTAAGACCTGCGGCGGGCAGCCCTACCAGATCGGCGTGACGAACACGTTCCCCGTCTGGGTACGCCAGTTCACGGGTTGCGCCGTGGTCGGCGCGGCGTACCAGGCCAACTCTTTCGCCGAGGCCGTACAGTGCGCACGCACCGTCTACGGAGACGCGGTAATTGCAGAGCCGGTCGAGGAGTACACCTTCTCGATGGACGGCCCCTTGGGCTGCCGCACGGTGCACGTCTATGGCAAGGACGAGGACGACGCGAGCGCCTGCGCGCATGCGCAGTGCATCAACTGCGGAGAACCGGTGCCCGGCACCTGCCCCTAGTGTTCAGGGGTGGGCCTCGGTACGAGCGCCGCCAGTTCCTTCAGCACCGCGGCCTGGCCGCCAAGCGCGGCCTGCCCGAGGAAGTGGATCGCGTTGCCGAGCCAGGTGTCCAGCAAGTCCGGATCTCCAAGCGCATTGAGATAGGCGAGGTCGTTCCAGACCTGGTCCGCCGGCGCGTCGGCCTGCGGGATCGCCGCGACGGTTGCCGGTGGCAGCACCGCGACCAGCAGGCTGCGCCTGCCGGCGAGGCCGGCCTCGACGACGACGCTCTCGATCTTGCGCAGTTGCGTGACCTTCAGGAACCCCGCGCCCGCCTCGACGCGCTGGCCGCTCGCGCCGCGGATCTCGTGATCCCAGAGCGTCTTGACCTGCTGCAGGTCCGCGCCGAAGCGGCGAATCAACGGGTCGTCCGGCCAGGTTGCCAGCAGTTGCTGCCCCAGCTCGGCGGCCACCGCGGCGAAGCCGATCGCCTGCGCATTCAGCGCTTCGATCGAATCCTCGCGCGATCCGTGCAGCGCGCGGCCGCCGTCCGAGGCCTGCTGGACGATGGCGGCCAGCCGCTTGCGCAGTTCGGGCGTCGGCGACTGGGCCGGGTGTTCGTCGAGGAAGGTCTTGACCTGCCGCAGCAGTCGCTCGGTGCAGTGCAGCCGCACGAAGGTGCGTCGCAGCGCGCCGTTGCTTGCGCTCGGCGCAACGGACGATGCGAACAGCGTGCTGAACTGTGCGTCGCCCGCGCGCAGCACGGCGCCCCAGCGGATCGCCGCGCTCTCGGCCTGGCGCTCGACGATCAACAGCGGTTCGAGCCGCCGCAGCGGTTCGAGCGCCTGCCGGCGCGCGACACCGCCGGCTGCCAGTGCGTCGAGCAAGGCCTGCTTCTGCTCCCGTCCACGCGTGACTGCCAGCAGGTACGCCTCGCGCAACTCGGAGCCGATCGCCGACACCTTGATCTCGCGCGTGCCGCGGTGTCGTGACTGCGGTTGCTCGCGGCGCCGCACTCTTGCCGGCAACCCGACGATGCGGTCGAGCGCCTCGTCGATCGGCACGTTGCCATCGACAACGAAAACGAGTTCGAGTCGCGCGGACAGGAAACCGTCCGCGTACAGCCGGCCGCGAACCGGCTGGCGTATCCAGTCGCCCGGCGGCGGCACGCGCAGCAAGCGATGCGATGAGACGTACCAGCCCTCGCTCGAGGTCAGCCACTCGGCCATCGCCGAGTTGCCGCGCACCTTGCGCTGGAAATCCACGGGACCGAACTGCGGGAGGTACTGGCCGGGCCCCGGATCGCTGAACGGCTTCGCGATGCGCAGCGCAGCCGGCGCTGCAAGCGGCCGCAGGTCGATCAGCGGAAACACCGCCCAGACGATCGACGGCCCGCTCATCGGCGAACGGCCTCCATGCGGTACCGCTCCCGCGTCGAGGAAAATGCCCCGCCGTCTACCAGCACCTGGGCAACTGGGTTACCCCAATCTGGAAAATTGTGTCCCAGACGTTGAGACGAACCCTGCACGCCGGACGGAGCCGACGCGTGTGACGACGTTAGCCCCGGATCACGCGGCAGGCAAGAGGGCCCGGCTCAGCCGAACTGTGCGCCGACCGTCGCCCACGCGTCGGCGGCATTCGCGCGCAGGTGCGCCACGACCAGTTGGATCGGCGTGCCGATGTTGACCCACGCGGTCGGCTTGCCCTGGAAATTCACGGTGCCGGCCTGCAGTCTCGAGGCCTTGTGCAACGCGACCACGCGCCAGTCGTCGTCGCAGACCGGCGATCCCGACGAACCAGCGGTCGTATCGGTGTAGTAGGCGAGATCGCTGCCCAGCATGCCGGCGACGAGGTTGTTGCGGATGCCGAGTTGCTTCGGCGCACCACCCGGGTGCTGCACGATGTTGACCGGGATCGTCGCGCCGGGCGTGACCTCCAGCGCCGCGCTCGCGAGAGTCAACGGCTCGCGGCCTTCGGCCGGCTCGACAAGTTCCAGCAGCGCGTAGTCGAGGGTCGGGTCGGCCGCGCGCACGCCGAGCACCTTTGCGACCAGGCCGGGGCCCTTGTCCTCGTCGACAAAGTCGAAGTCGGCGGTCATCGCACGGGCTTGCAGGTCGAACTCGGTCGCGGTGGGCGGCGGCTGGCCGGAGTCGCGGGCCGCGACGACGTGGTGGTTCGTGAGCAGGTGGCGTGGTCCGATCAACCAGCCGGTGCCCAAGCCCTGCAAGGGCACGCCGCCGGTGCCAAGGACCGGGTTCGTGCCCTTGTAGACCGGCGTGAGCAAGCGCACGACCGAGCGGCTGACCCGGAGTGCGGCGTCGAGGAAACCGGCCGGCAGGAGGTCGTTGCTGTGGATGATGAGTTCCGGCAGCTGGTCGGCGCCCTTGATCGCGCCGGCGTTGTCGCCAGGCGCGGCGCCCGCGGCGCTGGCGCGCCGCGCGGCCTCGGTCGCGATCGTGTTGAACCAGGCCTTCTCGTTCGGGAACGGCCCACTGAAGTAGGCTGCCTGCGACAGCCAGTGCACCAATGGCGAGACGCCGCCGTCGATCACCGGCGCGCGGTTCATCGCCGCCAGGTCGAGGAACAACTGATCGCCGGGCACGGGACTGGTCGCGAGGCTCGCGACGTAGCCAGCCGGGAGCCCGGCCAGCAGCAGCGGGCGCTTCGCGTCGAGGCCGATCGCGACGGCCTTCTCGTGGATCTCGCGCAGCGTCTCGATCGGCAACAGTGCCATGCGCTCAGTCCTTCTGGTTCGTCTTGGCCGGTGGACCGAATGGTGCGATCGGCGGCGACGAATAGGGTCCCTCGTAGCGCTTCCCGGACTCCGGAACGAGTGTCACGCGGTCCGCGCGCGCCTGCACCGCGTACAGGCCGGCATTCGGGTCGATCGGCACGATCCCGAATGCGGCATCGATGTCCTCCGGCGTAACGCCGAGCTGCGCCGCCGCGGACGCAAGGCTCGGCGGTTCGCGGTTCTCGCCGTGAACGGTGTACAGCGCCATCGCGGCGACGGTGGAAGTGCCGTTGCTCACAGCCCGAGCGTCGACGCGGCCGTCAGTGGATCGAGAAAGCCGTGGCCGTAGTCGCCGTTCCAGCCGGCCTGTCCTGGCGCGGTCGGCGCCACGGCACGCAATTGCGCGAACAGACTGCCTGGCGGATGCGTGCTGGGCGACAGGCGCGTGCGCAGCGCAGCGACGCAGCCTGCGGCGACCGGACAGGCCGCCGAGGTGCCGCTGTCTGGCGACCCAGTGCCAAAGGCTTCGGAGCCGAGGAAGTGCGTGTAGGTCGTCAGGTCCGGCTTCTGCGCGTGCATGCCCGCGATCGACGGGCCCTGCGAGGAATAGCCGACGCGAACGTCGTTCGTGTCGCAGCCCGCGATCGTCAGCACGTCCGGGTGCGCATTGGCGCCCATGATCGTACCGCTCGTCAGTCCCTGGCAGCGCGGGTCGGGGCACTGCGTCCCGCAGTTGCCGGCGGCAAACAGGATGTCCGCGCCGGTGCCGGCGAGCACGCCGACGATCAGGTTGAACGGGTGCCTGGGATTGTCGACGTAACGGCCGGCGTGTCCCGGCGGGAAGTCCCAGCTGGGGTGATAGACGCCCCAGCTGTTGTTGACCACGAGTCCGCGATAACGCGAGAGGCCGCCGGCCGCGAAGGCGACGCCCCAGCTCGCGAGCAGGCTCGAGAACGCGAGCAACGCCGTGCTGATCGTGCCCGAGGATGCGCTGCCGCCGGGCGCGTTGCTGCCGAGGATCGGATAGTCGAGCAAGGCGGCCTTGGGCGCCGCAATCAGCACGTCGTAGGCGCACATCGTCCCGTGGTCGACCGGGTGCCTTCCGGGCGGCGTCGTCAGCGCGGGAGTCGACCACGAGTTTGCGACGTCGAGTCGTGGCATCGTACCGAGCTTGGCCGCGACGTGCGCAAGGTTGATGCCGGTGTCCATGATCGCAACTGCGACGTCGGCGCCTTCGAGGCCCTTGGCCGCGAGCGCCGCGACCTGCAGCTTCTGCCTGACCAGCGCCACGTCGCCGAGCGGTGGATCGCCGCCGCAGGTCACGAAGGGCTGGATCCGCGGATCGGCGAACACCGGCCGTCCGTCGACAGTCTCCGGCACGTCCTGCGGCGACGCGGCTTCGACGTAGCCGCGCACCGCGAACTGATCGGACGCGCCAGGCGTCATGGACGCAGCCACGGTGTCGGCGCGGCGCCCGGTGCCGACCGGCACGGCCGAGTAGCTCGTGTCGAGCTCGATGCCGCCAGGTACGTTCGCCGACTCGAGCGGGATGCCCGATGGCCGGCGCTCGCTGGCCGCGAATGCAGACTCGCGCAGTGGCTCCTGGGCCGGCAGGACGACGAGGACGGAAACGCGCATGGACGGCTCCCCGGAGCGGCACCGGAGTTCCGGCGACGCCCCTGACTTTTAGTCCGGATGCGTGATGGTCGCAAGATTTGCGACGTGCCCCAACGGTAAGTTCATGTCAGCACGAGCCCAGGTGTCGCGAAAATTGGGGGGATTTCACTTAAAGCCGGGACGAGACCTGCGACGCCTTGAATAACTGTGACCCAGTTCCGCGGGGGCGCAGCGTGCATCGGTAGCATTTGCGCCAATACCAACGCTGCCGACACAGGCTCCCTGCACGCCGCCTCGTCGCGGAACGGCGGAGCGATCGTGGGAGAGTGAGCGCCGATGCCGAACACGGGAGCACGCATCCTGCTCCTCGGGGGGGATACCGACCACAACGTGGGTGATCGCGCAATCGTGTCGGCGTTGACCTCGTGCATCGTCGCTCACGAACCTGCCGCCAAGGTCACGATCGTGGCCGGTGCGAGCGCCGCTAAACCCATCGCGGGCGTCGACCGGACGGTCCCGCGCGGATCGGGCGGGCTCCTTGCGCTCGGGCGGGCCGCAATCGCGGCCGATCGAATTCTCGTGGCCGGCGGCGGCCTGTTCCAGGACGACGACAGCCGCGCGAAGATGCCCTATTGGGCCGCGCGCATCGCGTGGTTGAAGAGTCTCAATCCGCGCATTGCCGGTCACTCCGTCGGGGCCGGACCCCTGCGTTTCGCGGAGAGTCGCGTGGCGGCGCGGCTGGCCTGCCGGATGCTCACGAGCGTGTCGGTGCGCGACCGATTTGCGCTTGCGTCGCTGGCCGCATGCACTTCGCGCCCGCTCGACGTCGTTCCCGATCCGGCCTTCATGCTCCAGCCGGCGCCGCGTCCGTCCGCGATCGACGTGCTGCGCAGCGTCGATCTCGACCCGGACCGGCCGCTCATCGCCGTCGCGCTCCGATGCTGGTTCCACAGTCGCGGGGGCGTCGTGCCCAACGTCGTGAAGGCCAGGGCCGGGCTCGGCATCGCGCGGGACCACGCACGCTTCGATCGATTGCTCGACACCGTGGCGGGCGCGCTGACCAAGCTGGCGCGGCGGCTCGACGCGGCGGTGTTGCTGATGCCGAGCTACAACGTCGCGCACGAGGGCGACGACGCAGCCTGCGAGGCCCTCGCGGGCCGGCTGCGCGGCGTCACGACCCGGCTGGCGCGGATCGCCGAGCCGGAACTCTACAAGGCGGTGCTCGGCCGCGCATCGCTGGTCGTTTCCGCGCGCATGCATCCGCTCATCCTCGCGTCCGGCATGGGCGTGCCGATCGTCGGCTTGTCGTACAACAGCAAGTTTCTCGGCCTGTTCGACCAGCTCGGACTGCCGCCGCGACTCCTGCTCCTCGACGAGTTTCCCGCCCGATGGGGCATGAACGAACTCGTCGAGGAAGCTGAAGCCGCGCTCGACGGCGCGAGCGATTTGCGTTACCGCGCCGAGCAACTCGGCGGCATGGCCCGTGAGCGGACCATCGAAGCGGTTTTCGGGAGCGTCAACGCACTCGTTGCCGGGACTGCCGATGCTTGATTCGATGCGCATCGATCTCGGATCTGCGACAGCCGCGCTGGTCGCGTCGCGACGCGACGACGCGCGCCTCGCGCGGGTGATCCGTGATGCGGCCGAGCACGTTCCCATGTATCGATCGCTCTGGGCCGACGTGCGAATCAGTACGCAGGAACTGCCTGGCGCCGAGGATCTGCAGCGCCTGCCGCTGCTCGACAAGGCCATCGTCAAGGCTTGTCCCGCCGAGGACAGGCTCGACGCGAGGCGTCGCGAGGTCCGCCGCATCGAAGAGTGCTCGAGCGGGTCGAGCGGGGAGCCGGTCACGATCGTCAAGGGCGCCGCGGAACAGCTCGCGCGCCAATGGACGTTTCTGCGCGCGCTCGTCGCCTGCGGTTATCGTCCCGGCCAGCGTTGCCTGCTGCTCACGAGCCGCCGCGAGTCACGCAACCTGACGCTCGCGCGCTGGTCGTATGCGAGCATCGGCGAGCGCACCGAAGCCTTGCTCGCACGCTACGAAGCACTGCGGCCGGACGTCCTGTACGGACCGCTTTCGACGCTCGAATTGCTGGCCATGCAACCGCACGCGCACGCGCCGCGCCTGCTCGTCACCACGGCGGAGCAACTGACGCGGCAGCGGCGCGCGGTCCTCGAGCGCGGGTTCGGTGCGCCGATCGCCGATTTCTACGGGCTCACGGAGTTCGGGCTCGTGGCCTACCGACCGCCGGGCTGCGCAACTTACAGGATTGCCCGTTCGAGCCTGTTGCTCGAGTTCCTGCCGGTGGCGGGCGAAGCGGCCGTCGAGCGCCTCGTCGTCACCGATCGCGCGCAGCGTGTATCGCCGTTGATCCGCTACGACACCGGGGACTTCGTCGCGCGCGACGTCGAGTTGCCCGGCCGGCCGATCGTCGGTTTCGCCGGCCGCTCGTTCGATTGCATCACGCTGCCCGGTGGTGCGCGCTGCTCCCCGTATCGGCTGGACGTCGTGCTCGAGCACGTGCCGGGTCTCGCCGGGTTCGAGGTCGTGCAGCAACCCGATCTCTCGATCGACGTGACGCTCGAGGTCGAGCAGGGCACGGGCGATGCAGTGCGCGCGATCGTTGCACGCGAGCTCGACAGGACCTTCGGCACAGCGCTGCCGGTGCGGCTGCGGGTTGGTGCCATCCGGCGTCCACCGGCAGGCACGAAATTCCGGCCCATACGTTCCGCGGTGAGGTCCGCTCGATGAAAGTCCTGTCGCTCACGTACGAATACCTGCCGATCGGCGGCGGCGGCAGCCGCGTCGCCGCGGCAGTCAACGAGGAACTGGTGCGCCTGGGCGATCAGGTCACGGTGCTGACTTCGGGCATGAAAGACCTGCCTGCCGAGGAGACGGTCAACGGCGTGGTCGTGCACCGCACCGCCTGCGTCCGCCGGCAGGTGCACTACACGACCGCGTTGGAGCTGCTCACGACGCTGATCCCGGCGTATCGGAAAGGCGCCGAGCTGATCCGCACGTTGCGGCCGGACGTGATCCACACGCACTTCATCTTGCCGTCGGGCCTGATCGCGTGGGCGTTGTCGAAGCGATTCGGCGTGCCGTACGTGTTGACCGCCCACGGCTCCGACGTGCCCGGCTACAACCCCGACCGCTTCGGGCTCATGCACAAGGCCCTCGGGCCCGTGTGGCGACGCATTCTCGCGGGGGCTTCCGCAGTGACCTCGCCGTCGAAATTCCTCGCGAACCTGATGCGCCAGCAAGGTTGCCGCGCGCCGATCGCCATCGTTCCGAACGGGCACCACCCTCAATCGCCGAGCGGCGAGTCGCCGCGCAATCGCGTGCTCGTCGTCGCACGCATGTTCCCGCGCAAGGGCGTGCAGCATTTCATCGAGGCCATCAAGGGGCTCGAGGGCGACTGGGAGTTCGTGATCGCGGGCGATGGCCCGTTCCGTGCCCAGCTTCAGGCGCAGGCCCGGAGGGTCGCTCCGCAGGTCCGTTTCGTGGGTTTCGTGAACCGCGACGTGCTGCAGCGACTCTACGAGTCGTCGCGAATCCTGGTGTTCCCGTCGATCCAGGAGAACTTCCCGATGGTGTTGCTCGAGGCGATGCATGCCGGCTGCGCGATCATCACGACGGATGCCGAGGGCTGTGCCGAGGTCGTCGGGCATGCAGGGCTCGTCGTTCCGAAAGGCGATCCCCTCGGAATTCGTGCGGCACTGCAACGATTGATGGGCGACCCCACGCTGATGCAGGCACTGTCTTTGCGTGCCCGGCAGCGCGCCGCCGAACACGTCTGGCCGAGAATCACCACCCAGTACAAGGACGTTCTGCAGGCCGCGCAGATGCGCGGGCTGGTCGGCTCTGCCCCCCGCGTGCTTGCGGTCGAGGCGAAGGCGCAGACGCATCTGCAGCACTGACGTCTGCGTCGCGAACACGACATGTCCTGGCGACACTTGAAGACACTTGCCACGCTCGGCGCGCCGGTGCGCATGCCCGTCGAGCGGTTGGTCGGTTCGCTCGTGGCGACGGGCGATCCCGTCGTCATGACGCATGCTGGCGATCCGCGCACGGCCGATTTCATCGCGGGCGCGTTGTTCGACGTCCGTCACCGCGAGGTCGTGGGTTCGCTCGGCAGCCCGCTTGCGCTGCGTGGCGCGGGTTTCCGAGTGACCTGCTCAGGCTCGGATCTCGTCACGGCGGAGGTGCCACGCGCCTGGGCGTTCTGCTTGCCGGAGGCGATGCAGTTGCGTGCGCCAGCGTGGGTCTCGCAGGAGATCGGCACGGCGGCCGGAGCGCCGCTCGTGCTCCCGGCCGCGTTGCGCAAGGAGGTGCGTCGGCATTGCCGTCGCCAGGGCTACGAGCTGCACTTGTCCGCCGACGCGGCCGACCTGCAGCGCTTCCATGCGACGCTCTACCGCCCCTACGTGACCGCGCGGTTCGGGGCGGGGGCGGTCCTGGTCGAGGCCGAGCGTTTTCTCGAAGTGGCTCGCGACATGGTCTTGGCCGTCCTGAAGGTGGCCGACGAATGGGTCGCCGGAGTGCTGCTCGACCGCCGCGGCGACACGTTGCGCCTCGGCTGGTTCGGGTCGGCCACCGTGCCGCCGCGCCCGGGCGCGAGCGAAGTGCTCGACGCGCGAGTGATCGAATGGGCTGCCGCGAGCGGGGTGCGTCGCGTCGTCATGGGTCACTCCCGGCCGAGCCTCGCCGACGGTGTGGTTCGCTACAAGGCCCGCTTCGGCGCCACGCTGCGGCCCACCCGCTTCCCGCAGCGTACGATCGGATTCGGCATCCTGCGGGGATCGCCCGCGTTGGCTGCAAGCGTCGCAGCGGCGCGATTCGTGACGTTTCGCGAGGGACAAGCCTGCGTGTTCGAAGCTTCCCCGCGCAGCCTGACGGCGTCGGTCAGTCCGCCTCGCGAGCCCGCGTCGGTTCGGCCTTGACGGGCCAGCGCACGCCGATGCGCGCCAGGAACTGCTTCAACGGTGGCTTGATCACGAAGAAGTAGACGTACGCGCCAAGCAGTCGCAACTGCCTTTGATAGACGTGCACTTCGACCGTGTCACGCATGAGCGTGGCCCACCGGACCTTGTTCGTCAGGAAGCCGCCGAGGAAGTCGTACTCGGACAGATTGCCCCGGAAGCACTCCTCGAGTTCGAGCGACTCGAGATACGTGCCGGGTGAACTCTTCGAGTGCTTCGGGTCGTGCGTGATGTGCAGCGAGTAGAACGTCGGTCCGTGCACCAGGCCGAACGTGGCGGCCACGAGCCGCCCATCGAGCCGCAGGCTGCGGAACACGAACTCGCCGCTGGCGCCGAAGGCATCGATGAGGTGGCGATAGAACCGCAGGTGCTCCACGCTCTGCGACACGCCGATGCCGGCCTTGGTCTTCCAGCCGCGCCGTTCGAGAGCTTCGTATTCGCCGAAAAGTTTCTGCAGCCGCGGCACGTCGCCGGCACACGTCTCGAACTCGAGCTTGCCGGCGGATTGCAGCTTGTTGCGGGCCGACTTCAGGTTCTTGCGGAATTTCTGGGACTTGGTCGCGAGCAGTTCCTGCCAGGTGCCGTCGAGCGCCAGGTAGGGACAACGTGAACTCGGGGCGCGCCCGTGCAGCAGGCCACGCCGCGTCAAGGCCTGGCAGAACGCTTCGAGGGCCGGGTCGCCGGCCGTCTGCTCGTGGAACCAGATCACGTCCCAGCGATCGCGCTGGCTGAGCAACGCCTCGACCGTCGCTTCGGCAAACTCGTGCGCATCCTGCGCGCACAGGAACCGCGGGCGATCGACCTCCCAGGGCGCGCCGAGAAAGCTCAGCTGGCGATGCATCCTGCCGAGCATCTCGACCCGCCGCACCTGGAAGGGCGCGATGCCGGTGATGCGGTCGCCATCGTAGACGCAGACGATCATCAGCTTCTGGTCGATCCCGAAGCTGCGCACCCAGGCGGCCTGGTACCGGTGCGTCTGGAAGACGGTCAGGCCCGGCACCTTGTCTTCGAGCCGTTCCCAGGACTCCCCGAGTCCGATCAAGCCGTCCTCGTCCGTGACGATGCGGGTGCCGAGCACGCGGCCCGACGACGTTACGAATGCGGCCAGGGCCACCCGGTCGCTGGCGCGCTGCCTGCCCGCGGAGTGGCCGGCGCCGGGCGTCGGCTCCCAGACGATCAGCGATGCGCGATGCCGCGGACCCGTCGCGAGGTTCTCGATCTTGCGAGCCATCCGGAACCCGAGGCGCTGGAACAGCAGGTCGTGGCGGCGCCATTTCTCCGCCGTATCCTCGATCGCGTGCGCGACGATCGGCAGGCCCGGATATTCGAGTCGTATCTCGCGGGCCAGCGCCGAGACCAGGTCCGCGAGTCCGCGACGGTGCGCCGGCAGGATGGCGAGGTCGGCGACGTAGATGTTGCTGGCGACCCGTGCGTCCGGAAACTCCGCGCCGTCGTCCAGGTGGGCGAGGACATAGCCGACCAGGTCGTCGTTCGCGTACAGCCCGAGGTTCAGCGACGAATACTGATCGTCCTCATAGCGCAGCCTGGCCTGCACGATCGCGGCTGGCTCCTGGATCTCGCTGGCATAGGCCTGGCGTTCGATCGCCAGCACGGCGGCGCAGTCCTGCACCGACAAGCGTCTGACCTGTAGCGGGCATCTGGACAAAGCGACTGGGGTCTCGGTTGCGACCCCGCGATTCTGCCACGCGAGACTGGGACCCAGTTGACCTGCGTCACAGGAATCGCTGCCTGTGCACGGCGTGAAGGCGCGCGCTGCGCGCTGGCGCTGGTACGCTGCATTCCATGGCATTGCGACCTTACTGCTCGTGAACTCCACGCGGCCTGCCGCGACACCCGAGTCGCGCGCCGTCCTTGCCGAGCCCGCCTCGACGGTGAAACCCGCATTGGTGCAGCCGACGGGAGTGGATGCCGTGCGCGCCTGGCTCGAGCGAAGCTACTGGGTGGCGCAGGAATACCTGGAGTCGGCCAGGACACGCGACGCATGCGCACTGCTCGTCAGCGGCACCGAGAAGCACTCGGGCGCGCCGCTCAGGGCGTTGTACTTCGGCTCGGGCAACCACCGGTCCTACGTGCTGCATCTCCTCTACGGGGAGCATCGCGTCGAGGAAGAGTGGCCCGGCGTGCCGGTGTGGCGGGCGCGCCGCTGGCTCGAGACTCACCGCGGCCGGGTGGATCTCGTCGCGCTGGACCTGCCCTGGCCCTACGATCGACTCATGCGCGGCCGGGGCCTGCTCGAGGCACCGGCGTGGGTGGACCAGAAGTTCGATCTGCCGGCACGCTGGGACGACGTGTTCGGGAAGCTGCGCAGTTCCGCGAAGGGCGAGGACCTGCGCAAGATCCGCAAGTACGGGTTGAGCTGCCGGGTGGCCGAGGACGAAGCGGCGATCAGGCGTTTCTACCACGAGATGTACGTGCCGCACGTGACGCAACGCTTCGGCGGTGCCGCCTACGTCGAGCCGGAGTGGAAGATCCAGTATTGCGCCGGGAACGGTGCGTTGATGGAAGTGCTGCGCGAGGGCGAAGTCGTCGCCGGCCAGGTGCTCTTCGGCGACCGTGACAACCTGCAGTTCCTGTGGGCCGGCACGGTCGGAGGCCAGTTCGGCCAGCACTCGCAGGGCATCTTTCCCGCGCTCTTCTATTACGGCCTGCTGCATGCGTTCGAGAACGGCTATCGCACGGCGGATTATTGCGGCAGCCGTCCGCTGCTCACCGACGGCATCCTGCAACTGAAGCGACGCTGGGGTGCGCGCATCGCCGATGGCTGGAGCCGGGACTCGCTGTTTTTCCTGCCGACGAACCTCGAGGCGGGCACCCACGCATTCCTGGCCGGAAATCCGTTCGTCGCACGCGTGGGGCGCAAGCTCGTCGGCAAGGTCTTCCTGGGTCATGCGCCGGTTGAGCCACAGGACGTCGCGCGTGCCTGGCAGCTTTACCTGAGCCCGGGCTTGTCGGCGGTCCGGTTGTACTCGCTGCAGCCGCCGGGCGCCGAGGCTCGACAGGCGGCGGCCGCCGCGCCGGGCGTCGAACTGGTGGACCTGAGCCGCGAGCCGGAGCCCGTGAACGCGTACTGCCGCGACTGACGGCAGGTTCATGCCGCGAACGGTCCGCGGTACTACAGCGACGTCTCCTGCAGCAACGAGCGGTGACGGCTCCCCGGTGCGGTCAGCTCCGCATAGGTCCCCTGCGCAATGATCTGCCCGGCTTCGAGCACGACGATCGCGTCGCAGAACGCGGCGATCGACGGCTTGTGCGATACGAAGACGAACGTACGGCCTGCCAGCTTGCGGAACTCGGCCAGGATCCGGGACTCCGTGTCGAGGTCGAGTTCGTTGGTGGCTTCGTCCAGGATGAGCACCGCGGGGTCGTGATACAGGGCCCGCGCGAGCCCGATGCGCTGTCGCTGGCCGCCGCTCAGGTTCGCGCCGCGTTCGCCGACGATCGATCGATAGCCGTCGGGGAGTTCGCGGATCACGAAATCGTGGAGCTGCGCGATGCGCGCCGCCCGCTCGAGGCGCGACTGGTCGATGTCCGCGGCCGCGACGCCGAGCGCGATATTGTTCGCGACCGTGTCGTCGATCAGGTAGACGACCTGCGGCACGTAGCCGATGCGCTGCTGCCAGGCGCGGATGTTGGCGGCGGAAATCGCCTCGCCGTCCACGGTGATCGTGCCGCTCGTCGGTTCGAGCAGCCCGAGGAGCAGGTCAATCGTCGTCGACTTGCCCGCGCCGGTGGCGCCGGCCAGGCAGACCGACGTGCCCGCCGGGATCACCAGCTCGAGCGCCGTGAGCGTCTCGCGCCGGCTGCCCGGATACCGGAAGCAGGTGCGCTCGAAACGGATCGAGCGCTGCGGCGCCGGCAAGTCGCGTGACTGCGCGGGCAACGGGGTGGCCGGCGGCGCGGAGAAATCACGCCACAGGGCGTCGAACGCGACCATGTTGAAGCGGATCGCCTCGGCGCCGTCGAACAGTCCCTTGAGCGCCGGCACGAGCCGGTATGCGGCGAAACCGAACATCGCGATCATCGGCAGGATGTCGCCGGCGTCCTGCGCCTGGTCGATCAGGTAGATTGTCGTCGCGATCAATCCGCCGAACACGAGCAGCTCGAGGCCCTGCGTCGGCAGGATGTCGAGCGTGCTGTAGCGCACGGCGTTTTGCGACGAGCGCAGCATCGGTCGCGAGAAGCGGTCGACGAAATGCTCCTCGCGCCCGCGCACCTTGATCTCCTTGACTGCGCCGAGCGCCTCGTGGGCCGTTCGATAGATCTCGGTGCTCAGGTGCTCGAACTCGGAGCCGAGCCGTGTGACGGTCGGCGTGAGCAGCACGTAGATCAGGAGATATGCCAGCGACAGCACGACGAACGTCGCGAGCGTGATCCACGGGTTGATCACGAGCAGCAGCCCCACGATGAAGATCGTCGTGACGAAGTCCGCGAAGACGCCGATGCCGGCCATCAGCGTGCCGATGGCGACGCGGTCGATTTCCGCGACGAGCATCTTCATGAGTTCCGACGAATTGCGCTGCAGGAGCTGCAGGTAGGGTCGCGCCAGGTAGGTGCGGAGCAGGCGCCGCGCGAGGTCGTGCTCACCGAGGTAGCAGACACGGAACGTGAGCCAGGCGTTCAGGCCGATCAGGCAGTTGGTCGCCAGCAGCATCAGGAACGCGAATACGCCGAGCAGCACCAGCAGCTGGTTCGTGCTCTCGAGGCCGAATGTCGCGACCGCGTGGGCGAGATACGGGTTCTCGGTCACGAGCGAGGGATCCGCCACGACGGCGATGAACGGCATGACCGACGCTATGCCGAGCGCCTGGACGAGCCCGCTGGCGGTCGTGCTGAAGAGCAGCACGCCGATGCGGCGCCGGTCGCGCGCGCTGAAGATCGACAGCAGTCTGCGCCATTCATCGAGCATGGACGACGTACCTCGAGGTGAATCGGCGGCCCGGGCGGCAGCTCGCGGGACACGTCCCGACTAGCGTGGCAGCGGCAGACGGGTCGGTGCGTGACTGCAATCCCATATTTTCGTGGTGCCCCGGCCTGCGGAAGTGCCGCGCGGCGCCGATTGTATTCCGGTCCGGCGCGTCGCGAGCGGCAGCGCGACGCTGCAACTTGTGATCTCATGCGCTGCATCGACGATCTCCGGGCGCGCGTACATGGCATTCGATCCGCAGGCGGCCACGGCCGCGTACATCGACGCACTCGGCGCCGACAAGCTCGCGCAGGCGGCCGCGTACACGACGGGCAATCACTGGCTGCTGCTCTGGAACCTCGTCGTTTCCGGCCTCGTCACGCTCGTGCTCGTGCGCACTGGTGTGCTCGAGCGGGTATCGGCCAGGCTCGGGGCGCACGCCGGGCCCGCGCTCCGCGCATTCTCGGTGAGCGCCGTGTACTTCGTGCTGGCCACGCTCCTGGCCCTGCCCTGGTCGTTGTACGAGGAGTGGTGGCGGGAACTGGGGTACGGGCGGACCAGCCAGCCGGTCGGCGACTTCCTGGGCCAGGGCCTGGTCGCAATGCTCGTCTTTGCAGTCGTCGTCGCGCTCTTCCTCGTGGGGGTCTACGCGCTGATGCGCCGGGCGGGGCGCGCCTGGTGGCTCTGGTCGGGCGGACTCACCGCGGCCGCGCTCGCAACGTTCCTGCTCGCGGCGCCGGTGCTGATCGAACCGCTGTTCAACGACTTCACGCCGGTACCGGCGGGCGAGGTGCACGATGCGGTCGCGGCCATGGCCGCTCGTGCCGGCGTGCCGTCCGACCGGATCTTCATGTACGACGGGTCGCGCCAGTCGAACAACTTCACGGCCAACGTCTCGGGCATCGGCGGCTCCGCGCGGGTGGCGATCTCGGACATCGCCTTGAAGGGCGCCTCGCTGGACGAGGTGAAGGCCGTCACGGGCCACGAAATCGGCCACTTCGTGCTCGGGCACGTCTGGCGCCAGGTGGCGGTGCTGTCGGTGCTGGCGGTCGCGTTCTTCTTCCTCGCGGATCGCCTGTTTCCACGCTTCGCAGCCGTCTTCGGCAGCCGCGCGCCCATCGCCGATCCGGTCGGCCTGCCGGTGCTCGGGTTCATGGGTTCGTTGTTCTTCCTGCTGGCGCAGCCGGTGCTGAACGCGGTGATCCGCACCGGCGAGATCGAGGCCGACCGCTACTCGCTCGAGACCGTCGGCCTGCCGGACGCGCTCGCGTCCGCGCTCGTGAAAACCGCGGAGTATCGCGACCCGCGGCCGGGACGGCTGCAGGAACTGCTGTTCTACACGCATCCGTCGGTGGAGCGGCGCATCCTGGCGGCGATGCAGTGGAAGGCTGCGCACAGCCCGTCGTGAGTCCGGGTGCCGGACGCGCAGGACCCGCCGCCAGGGTCGTAGGGGCGACCGCTCGTCCGCGCCGGTCGCGCGCAGGTCGGACAGATCGTTGCCCGGCTGCGGCACGCGGATATGCTAGTGAGTGGATTCCTGCCAGGGAGTGCACATGAGACGGCAGCCGGGGGTCACGCTGATCGAACTGCTGGTCGTGCTGGTCATCGTCGGAATCCTGGCGGCAGTCGCGATTCCCGGTTACCGCGATTCCGTGCGCAAGAGTCATCGTCGCGCGGCGCAGGCTGCAATGCTGGACATCGCCAATCGTGAGGAGCAGTACTTTGTCGCGCAGCGTGAATATGCCGCTGACCCGACCGAACTCGGTTACACGCTGCCGCCCGAGGTGGGTGCCCGCTACGACGTCGACATCTCGCTCGATGCCGGACCGCCTCCGGGTTTCACGATCGATTTCACTGCCAAGGGCCAGCAACTTGCGGACGGCGACCTGGCGCTGACCAGTGAAGGTGTAAAGTCCCCCGCGGAGAAGTGGCAGTGACCAACTACCGGCAACCGTTCCCCGTTCACATGCGCGGTACCTCGTTGATCGAGGTGCTGGTCGCGATGGTGGTGCTGGCCATCGGCCTGCTGGGCCTGGTCGGGTTGCAGACGCGGCTGCAGGTACTGCAGCTCGAGTCCCAGCAGCGCGCGCAGGGGCTGATCCTGCTTCAAGACATGGCCAACCGGCTCGCGCTGAATCGCAACGCTGCCGCCGGGTATGTCACCGCGAGTGCGCTCGGCACAGGCGGGCCTTGTCCGACGGCCACAGCCACCCGCCGGCAGGCGGACCTGAGCGAGTGGTGTGCGGCGCTGGCGGGCGCCGCCGAAACGAGCGACGGCGACAACGTCGGCGCGATGGTGGGCGGGCGCGGCTGCATCGAAAGCCTCGGCGGCGATGAATACCTCGTGAGCGTCGCGTGGCAGGGCCTGGCACCGCTCGCGGCGCCTCCGGAAAGCGTCTCCTGCGGTGCCGGCGAGTATGACGGCGGCGACGGTGCACGGTGCTCGGACGACCGGTGCCGGCGGGTCGTGACCACGGTCGTGCGGATCGCGGACCTGACGTGATCGTGATGGCCAGCACATCACGGGTGCAGGATCGACCGGGCCGCAGGTTGCGGTCCGAGCGCGGGGTCAGTCTCGTCGAGCTGATGATCTCGATCACGACCGGGCTGGTGATCCTGGCGGCGCTCGTCGCGCTGCTCGTCAACACGAGTCGCAGCAATCGCGAACTGGCGCGGATGGACGGCGTGATCGAGAACGGCCGGCTGGCCATACAGCTGCTCGAGCACGACATCGCACATGCGGGCTTCTGGGGGCCGTTCGTGCCCGAGTACGACGACCAGACCACGGACGTGGTGCCGACCGACGTGCCCGCGACCGTGCCGGACCCGTGCCTCGAGTTCGACGTCGCGGATTGGGACGAGGAATACCAGCACGGCCTGATTGCACTGCCGGTCCAGGTCTACGACGCCGCCACGGTCTGCGCGGGCGTGGTCACGGACAGGGCTGCCGGCACGGACGTGCTCGTCGTGCGTCATGTCGACACCTGCGTGCCTGGCGACGGCGGTGCGTGCCCGGACGACCTCGCCGGCGCGCTCTATTTTCAATCGAGCCAATGCGCCGGGGAAATACCCCGCTACATCCTTGGCACCGATGATTTTTCGCTACACGAGCGCGATTGCGTGACCGTGGCCGACAAGCGGATGTTCGTGTCCGACATCTACTACGTCCGTGATCATGCGGCGACTGCAGGCGACGGGATCCCCACGCTGATGCGGTCCCAGTTCGAGCTCGTGGGCGGCACGCTCGAGCAACGCGCCCCGGTGGCGATGATCGAGGGCATCGAGGGCTTCCAGGTCGAACTGGGCATCGACGACCAGAGCGACAGCGGCGAGGACGTCGACTACGGCGCTGCCGTGCAGTGGGCGGACCCCGATACGCGCACGTCGCCGACGAACCGCGGCGATGGCGTGCCGGACGGCGACTACGTCCGCTGCACGACGGCGGACCCGTGCACGGCCGCTCAACTGATGAACGTCACCGCGGTGCGCGTCCACGCGCTGGTGCGCAGCCGCGACGGGTCTCCGGGTTACACTGATACGAAGACCTATGCGCTCGGCAGCACCACCGTGGGTCCGTTCGATGACGACTTCAAGCGCCACGTCTTCATGACCACCATACGCCTGCCAAACGTCGCGGGACGCAGGGAGACACCATGACCGGCCGCGCATACCGTGACCCGCACCAGGGCGCCGCGCTGGTGGTCGGCTTGGTCATGCTCGCGCTGATCACGCTGTTGCTGGTCGCGGCCCTGAACCTCGGCACCACGAGTTTCCGTTCGGTGGGCAACATGCAGTACCGCGACGAGGCCATCGCCGCGGCGAACAAGGCACTCGAGCAGGTCATCGGTTCCGACTTCACGGCGGCGCCGGCCGACGACGAAATCGCGGTCGACATCGACAACGACGGCACCGACGACTATCTCGTCGAGGTCGCGGAGCCACAGTGCGTTTCGGCAGCCGCGGCGAACCCGCCGGCCCTGGGCCCATGGCACACGGTCTGGGACCTCGATGCGACGGTCGCGGGCAGCGCCAACCCCGGCGCCGCGGCCGCGCGCGTGCACGCCGGCGTGCGCGTACTGCTCAGCGATGCAGAGAAAGAGGCCGTGTGCGCCGGTGGTGGGTTGCCGCCACCTCCCGAATCGGGCCCGTCGGAAACGGACGACGCCTCGTTGCCCCCCTCCAGCCGGGCGGACCGCCGGTCGTCGACCAGCCGAAGGCCATGATCTACTGGTACATCCAGAAGTGATCCGGTTGCCGGTCATTCACGCATGCCGCCGGGCCGGGCACCGGGATCGCAACGGCGCCGGGGGCATCACGTTCGTCGAATTGCTGGTGACGCTCGCGGTCGTCTCGATCCTGCTCGCAATCGGCGTGCCGTCGTTCAACGACGCGGTGCTCAGCAGCCGGCTGACGGGCATTGCCAACGACCTGCTGGCCAGCGTCCAGCTCGCGCGCAGCGAGGCCGTCAAGCGCAACGTGCCGGTCACGCTCTGCCGGTCGTCAAACGGCACCAGCTGCGCCACCACGGGCGGCTGGCAGCAGGGCTGGATCGTGGCGGACGACACGACGGTCATCCAGCGCCAGCCGGCATTGCAGGCGGGATACAAGGTGATCCGCACTGCGGGCGGCGGCAGACTCGAGTTCCAGCCGATCGGTGTCGGCGCCACGGCAGGCACGTTCAAGGTGTGCCGTTCAAACCCGGCCGGCCGACAGCAGCGCGTCGTAAACGTCAGTGCCACGGGCATGGCCTACGTGACGCGGATACAGTCGGGGACTTGCTGACCCAGCTGCGCTGAACAGCGCGAACGGAATCCCTACTGGCGGCACCCCACCCGCTGGGTCACTGCGCTGGTCGCGGCTGCACGACGGACCGGCGCATTTCCACCTATTGCACTCTCGCCTGATATAGATAAGAATAAGAATCATTAGTATTTATATTGAAGCAACCCATGACGTTCGATGCGACGCCCCGAGCCGACTCGAGCCCCCTGGTCGACTTGAAAGACTGCGGCCGGATCACCGTCTGCGACCTCAACGGGGCCGAGCGCTTTTTCGTCTGGGCCATACGCTGGGCCGCATCCCTGCACGACGACGCCGATTTCGCGGCGATCTGCCTGCAGGAGTCCTTCGACCGCGCCGGACTCGGCAACGTGCTGCCGGTGTTTCGAGCCTACGTGGCGAACGTGCACGGGGCGCCGGCGCCTTGTGTACCCGCCGCACGTCTCGGCTGCTGGCGCATCAATGCTGTCGAGGCGCACTCGCTGCACGCGCTTGCGTGCCTGCAGGCCGGCCGGTTCGGTGATGCCTGGCGCACACTGGCGCACAACTGTTCGCGCTTCGAGGCGGCGCGAGCCATGTTGTCACTCGGCGAGATCGCGGACGCCATGGACGCCGTGGGCGGGCAGATGCGTCCCTGGGATGGATCGAACCTGCAGCCGGGCGAGCGGTGAGTTTGCGCGGCATCAGCGCTCAGCCTGTCGTGCCCGCAGCTGGGTCAGCATCTGCAGGCGTGCCGACGACGAATGGATCAGCAACACCACGGCGTCGCCGGGCCGTGCCCACTCGAGAGCCATCCGTGCTGCGTCGACTTCCGACGGGCAGATCCGCACGGCCGTACCTGACATGCCGTGCTGCAGGAGTGCCGCGTGCAGTATTGCGGGCACCTCGCCAGGCTGGCGGCCGCGCAGGTGGCCTTCGTCTTCCTTGACGACGACCAGGTCCGGGCCAAACCCGGCAGCAACGGCGGCGAGTTCCTCGATGTCCTCGTTGCGGCGATTGCCGGCGTGGCCGAGCAACATGCCTATTCGCCCGGCGGTGCCGCGCAGTTGCCTGGCCACGTGCAGGACGCCGCGCAGGCCGTCCGGATTGTGGGCGTAATCGAGCAGCACCTGGACGCCCCGCAGGTCGAACCGCATCAGGCGTCCCGAATTGTCCGCAGGGTCGAGGCCGAACGCGCCGAACACGCTGGCTATCGTCGCCGGAGCGATGCCGAGCGCCGCGGCCGCAAGCGCCGCCCCCGCGAGGTTCGCGACGTTGTAGGTTGCGTGGCCGCGCACCGTGATTGGCAGGTCGCCGATCGCGCCGAGGTCGTGCGACTTGCCGCCAAGCGACAACATCAATCTCCCGTCGCGCACGCCGCAGGTCGCGCCTAGCGACTCGCGATGCGCGCGCAGCTCCGCGCGATCGAAATCCAGTGCGAACCAGCCGAGTGGCGGCTGCCATCCCAGGCGCTCGCCGAGGCCGGCCGCCTTGGCGCGCAGCAGGTCGTCATCGGCGTTCAGCACCAGCAGACCGTCCCGCGCCACGAGCTGGGCGACGCTCAGCTTGACGTCGGCCAGCCCTTCGAGGTCGTGAATGCCGTACTCGCCGAAATGATCCGCACTGACGTTGGTGACTACGGCCGCGATCGCATGATCGATGGCGAGCCCGCGACGCAGGATGCCTCCGCGCGCCGTTTCGAGCACCGCGGCCTCGACGCGAGGATCGCGCAGCACCGCGCGCGTGCCGGCGGGACCGGAGTAGTCGCCCGCGCGCACCAGGTCGTGACCGATGAAGACGCCGTCGGTACAGCTGAACCCGTCACGCCAGCCGTGCGCCCGGGCGCATGCCGCGATCAGGCGCACGGTCGTCGTCTTGCCGTTCGAGCCCGTGACGGCCGCCACCGGGATCTCGTGCAGGGACAGCCACGGTACGTCCGCTGTCGTGGGCAGCGCATCGAGCGGCCAACCGAGGCTGCCCGCTCCTGCCCCGAGCGTGAGGATCGTTTCGTCGAGCACGTGGCGCACACCGCGCGACTCGGCGGCTTCGATCAGCGCTCGCAGGTCCGGGCGACGCTCGGCAGCGGCCAGCGCCTCGAGGCGCGCGAGCGCGGCACGTTCCTCGAGCACTGGAGGCACGACGGTCGCGGGATCGGTCGCGGCTTCGAGCGCCGCGGCCAGGAGCGCCTCGGTCAAGCCGCTCCAGCGTGCCGGATCGCGTTCGTGGAGGGACGCGCAGAGTGCCCATTCGTTCACCTCGGTCGCGGTGAACAACTGGTCGAACGGCGCCGCAACCGCGAGCGAGGTGCCCGTCGCGTGCGGCCGGGCGACGATCTCGCTTGGTCGAGGCCACGCCTGCGGCTGCTCGTCCCAATGCAGGTGCTGCCGCGCAAGTTCGACGCGGGCGCGCCAGCTCGACAGCAGCGCCGCGTCGACGACGATGCCTGCTGTTTCGAGCACCGCACCCGTGCCGGCGAAGAACAGGTTGCCGCCGGTGAGACGACGCGAGTCGTCGAAGGGCAGGGCCGTCGTAACGTTCAGTCTTCCGTCTCCGGTGCCAGGCGCACGCCCCGCTCGTCGCGAATCAACCCGGCGAGGATGGCCGTCGCCCGCGCAGGTGCGCGGATTCGCCCGCCGTCGTGGCGGCGGTCGCGAACGACACCGCTGCGTCGCTTTGCGGCGACCGGGCAACTGCAGGCTTGCCCGCGCCCGGGATCTGCGGCCGGTGTCGAGAAGGCGCCGATGCCGTCGCCGTTGCCGCGAGCGACGTCGGCGGCCGACTCGGGCGAGGAGCGGAACTTCGTGATCTGCTTCCAGGAGCGCGTGAGCGCGTCGGCGAAGATCAGCAGCAGGTCGCCCGGCTGTCCCATGCCGAGCGCCGCGTCGATCGCGGCCTGCTCGTCGGGGATGATCGAGATCGCGGCTTCGGGCACGCCGCGCGCCTGCAGCGCGGCCGCCTGGATGCGCGGCACCTCGTCCGGCGCGCGACCGCGCAGGTTGTCGTCGCGGCGGCAGATGAAGTGGTCGAAGCGTCCGGCCACCGCGTCGCGCGATCGCGATGATGTCCTCGTCGCGCCGGTCGCCGGGCCGGCGAGCACGACGATGCGCCGCCCGTTCACCTCGAGCCGCTGCGCGAGGTCGGCCATGCGCCGACCGCGGCGGGTTGTGGCCGTAGTCGAGGATCACCTTGAACGGGTGCTCGTCGAAGACGTTCATGCGGCCGGGCGCCTGGAAGAACGTGGTGTCGAAGGTGCGCAGGCCCTGGCGGATGGTCTCGAGCTTGACGCCCAGCGCGTACGCCATCGCCGCCGCGAACATCGCGTTCTGCACGTTGTGCATCGCGCGCCCCTCGAGCGTCGCCGGGATCAGGTGCGTCCAGAGCAGCGGGATGTGGCGCCGTGGTCGTAGAGCGTGATCATCTGGCCGTTGATGCCCTCCTCGAGCACGCACGCGCGGCCGCCGGCGCGGATGTGCTCGCGCACCAGCTCGTGTCGCGGGTTCATCGTGACGTAGCAGATGCGCGTGGCCTCGGTGTAGTCGGCCATGCGCAGGCAGAGCGGATCGTCGGCGTTGAGCACGGCGCAGTCGCGCGCGACCTCGACGACGATGCGCTTCACCTCGGCGAGCTGCTCGAGCGTGTCGACGCCCTTCAGGCCCAGGTGATCGGACGCGACGTTGAGCACCGCGCCGACGTTGCACGTGCGGTAGCCCATGCCCGCGCGGAGCAGGCCGCCGCGCGCGGTCTCGAGCACCGCGAGGTCGACCTGCGGGTCGCGCGAGCACCATGCGCGCCGACACGGGCCCGGTCATGTCGCCCTTCACCGTGCGCTCGCCGTCGATGTAGACGCCGTCGGTGGTCGTGAGGCCGACGCGTGTGGCCGGCCATCTTGTGGATGTGCGCGAGCATGCGCGCGGTCGTGGTCTTGCCGTTGGTGCCGGTGATCGCGGCGATCGGGATGCGCGACGGCGTGCCGGGCGGGAACAGCATGTCCATCACCGGGCCGGCGACGTCGCGCGGCGTGCCCTCGCTCGGGCGCGACGTGCATGCGGAAGCCGGGCGCGGCGTTGACCTCGCAGATGCCGCCGCCGATCTCGCGGTAGCTCTCGGTGATGTCGGTGGAGAGGAAGTCGACGCCGCCGACGTCGAGCCCGATCGCGCTGCACCGCGCGCACCGCCATCTCGCGGTTGTCGGGGTGGACCACGTCGGTGACGTCGATCGCGGTGCCGCCGGTCGAGAGGTTGCCGGTCGAGCGCAGGAAGACGACCTTGCCCGCGGCCGGCACCGTCTCGCGGAGCCATGCCGACGCGCTCCAGCAGCTTGAGCGCCTGGGGGTCGAGCTCGAGGCGCGTCAGCACCTTCTCGTGGCCGATGCCGCGGCGCGGGATCCTGGTTCACGATCGTCGACGAGCTGCGACGATCGTGTCGCGTGCCGTCGCCGACGACGTGGCCGGGCACGCGCGCGTCGCCGCGACGAGCTCGCCGTTGACGACCAGCATGCGGTGGTCGTCGCCGGCGAGGAAGGTCTCGACGATCACGGTGCGCGCGTGCTCGCGCGCCTTCGCGAAGCCGGCGCACCTCCGCGTCGGTCGTGAGGTGGAGCGAGACGCCGCGACCGTGGTTGGCGTCGTGCGGCTTGACGACGACCGGGAAGCCGAGGCGTCGCGCGGCGCGCATCGGCCTGTGCTTCGCTCTGCACGAGGCGCTGCTGCGGCACCGGCAGGCCGAGCGTCGCGAGGATCTGGTTCGTCTCCTCCTTGTCGGAGGCGATCTCGACGGCGATGTGCGGCGTCCGGCCGGTGACCGTCGCCTGGATGCGCTGCTGGTACTTGCCGTGGCCGAACTGGACCAGCGACTGGTCGTTGAGGCGCAGCCACGGGATGTCGCGCGCCTCGGCGGCGCGCACCAGCGAGGCCGTCGACGGGCCGAGCGCGCGGCGCTGCGCGAAGCGGATGAACTCGAGTCGCGCGCCTCGGGCCAGCTCGAGCCCTCCGGCACGCTGTCCGCGGGCCGGCAGTCGCGTCGGGCAGCAGCGAGCAGAGCAGGCGCAGGCCGAGGTCGCCGGCGGCGTTGCCGACGTCGCGCTCCTCGTACTCGTAGACCACGTGGTAGACGCCCGGCGTCGCCGGCGCTGCGCGTCTTGCCGAAGGTGACGTTCGCGCCGGCGAGGTTCTGCAGCTCGATCGCGACGTGCTCGAGCACGTGCCCGAGCCAGGTGCCGTCGTCCTCGCGCAGGCGGCGGACGAAGCCGCCCGGCTCGCGGTACGAGCAGCCGTGTTCGGCGCAGGCCCGGCAGCGCCGCGAGCAGGCCGTCGATGAAGGCGCGCCGAGGCGGCCGGTCGGCCACGCCTCGAGATCGCCGAGGTCGAGGTCGAGGCGGATGACCGGGAAGTGCGCGTAGAGGCTGGGACCGACGGTAGACGCGACGGTCGAGGATGCGCATTCCCCGCGGCCTCCTTGTGAGTGGTTCGTATTCCGGCGACGCCGAGCAGCGAGCTCGCCTGTGCGCGACCCGGTGTGCAGGTTGAAGGTCGCGCCGGCGACCAGGATGTGGAGGCGGAGTCCGAGCATGCAGACCGGCTGCCCTTCGTCACGGCGTCCATCGACGAGTGCGTCAGCGTCGGACGCGTCGACGATGGTGACGCCGCCGCTGCCGACCACCTCGACGGTCTCGTCGGGACCGATGAACGCGGCGGTGTCCTCGTCGAGGCCGATGCCGACCGCGAACGGGTTGTACGCGAGCGCAGTCAGCAGGCGGCCGAGCCGGTCGCGCTGCGCGGAAGTGCTGGTCGATGATGAAGCGGTTGGTGAGCCCGAGGCCGGGCGCGAGCGCGACGCTGCCCGCGTGGCGGCGTGCCCTCGTCGCCGAACGCGATCATGTGCTCGCTGAGGACGCGGCGCCGGCGCTGGTGCCGCCGACGGTCACGCCGCGCGCGTTCGCTGGCCGGATCAGCTTGGCGACCGGCGTGCCGCCGAGGATCGTCGAGAGCCGGAGCTGGTTGCCGCCCGTGAAGAAGATGCCGGTCGCCTCCTCGAGGCGGCGCAGTCGGCCCGGCTCGTGGCGTCGCGCGCGTGTCGAAGTCCAGCGAGGTGACGCGGGCGGCGCCGAGCTCGCGGAAGAGCTTCTCGTAGCGCGGGCCGGTCTCGTGCAGCCGGCTCGCGGTCGGGATGACGACGATGTCCGCGTCGCTGCCGCCCGAGACGCGCACGAAGCGCCGCAGGATGTGGCGATCGCTTTCCTTGTCCTCGGCGCCGCCGATCGGGACGATCCAGCCGCGTGTCGCACCATCCGGGACTATGCGCGGCACCCTGTCTTGCTCCTCAAGCCTGCGTCTCGAACGTGCCGCGGCGCAGTGCCGCGCCGTCACGGACGTGGACGACGCCTCGAATATGACGGTATGCGCGCCGCCTGTCGCGTCGAAGCAACGAGGTCGGCGTCGGCTCCGACCCGATCGTGCCCTTGCCGGCGAGGCGCAGCATCGCGCCGGGTTGGTCGTGAACACCGGCAACGCGGCCTCGAGCGGCAGGCCGGCCGCGAGCAGGTCGCGCAACGTCGCGAGCAGGGCGCCGGCGCGGCCGACGTCCATGTGACGGACGCGCCCGTCGGCGTCGAAGCACGGCAGGCAGCCGCCGCCGTCCGAGCTGCACGTGAGGCGCGCCGGCGGGGCGCCGTGGCGAGGTAGCGCGCAGTCCCTCGGCCGCGGTGTACGCGTCCTCGCCGTCGGCGACCGGGAACGCCGTGACGTCGACGACGCAGCCCGCGCGCGCCAGCTCGACCGCCTCGTCGAACAGGCGCGTGCGTCGATTGACGTGGGTCGGATGGAAGACGCGCGCGGGAAGCTCCGACGCCTCGAGCGCGCGGCGGACGAGGTCGAGCCCGCGGGCGCCGTCGCCGAGGTGCAGGTGCAGGATGCCGGCCTTGCCGCTCATCAGGCCGGCGACGTGGCAGTCGGCGGCGAGGCGCAGGAGCTCGTCGAGCGTCGGCTGGGACGAGCGATGATCGCTGATCGCCACCTCGCCGACGCCGAGGATCGGATCGACGAAGCACGATGTCGCCGCGCACGCTGCCGGTCAGCGTCGCGGGCGGCACCTGGTAGCTGCCCGCGTGCACCTAGGCGTTCAGTCCCTCCTCGCGCAGGGCGAGGCCGTGGCGAGCAACTCGCGAGGCCCCCGCGTGACGTCGTCGGTGCCGAGCAGGCCGACGACCGTCGTGACGCCGGCGCGTGTAGCGCGAGAGCGGCACCGGCGGGACGCGCGTCCGAAGCCCGACTCGCCGCCGCCGCCGGTGACGTGCACGTGCGCGTCGATCAGGCCGGGAATCAGGCGGCGGCCGTCGAGGTCGACGGTGGTGGTCGTGGCCGCCAGTGCGGCCGGCAGGCCCGGCAGGTCGGCGGCCGGTCCGTGCCAGAGCACCTTGCCGCCGCCGAGCAGCAGGGATTGCAGGCCCAGGGGCCGGGGTGAGCAGACGTCGGCGTTGCGAAGCAGCAGCACGGCGCGCAGGTTACCAGACGCCCGCGACGCATAGCCGCGCCGGTGGCTCGGGAGGACACCCGGGGTGCCGCGGGGTCCGCAAGCCCCGCTACTGCACGGGGCGCTGGCTGCTCGCGGGCCGGACTGCCGCGGGGACGCGCGCTGGCGCCGGTTGCTAGACTGGCCGCCGGACCCACGGGCGAAACGACACTTGAACAAGCTGCCGGAACTGTTCGCCAATAATCGTCGCTGGGCGGAGCGCACGGAAACCCGCCATCCCGGGTTTTTCTCGGAGCTGGCGGCGCTGCAGGCACCGAAGTACCTCTGGATCGGCTGCTCCGACAGTCGCGTGCCCGCGAATGAAATCGTCGGTCTCGCGCCGGGCGAACTGTTCGTGCATCGAAATGTCGCCAATCTGGTGCTGCACAATGATTTCAGCTGCCTATCCGTGCTGCAGTATGCAATCGACGTGCTCGGTATCGAGCACGTGATCGTCTGCGGCCACTATGGATGCGGCGGCGTGACGGCGGCCTGGCAACAGCGGCCGCTGGGACTCGTCGACAACTGGCTGCAGCCGATCCGGGACGTTGCGCACCTGTACCGCGAGCCGTTGCTCGAGTTGCCGACCGAGACGGAGCGCGTGGACCGCCTCTGCGAGCTGAACGTGCTCGTCCAGGCGCGGCGCGTGTGCCGCACGACGATCGTGCAGCAGGCCTGGGAGAGCGGCCGGAACCTGACGGTGCACGCATGGGTGTATCGCCTGAACGACGGGTTGCTGCGGCACCTGGGTTTCTGCGCGACGGATGCTGCGGGTGCGGAAGCCGATTTCGGGCGTGCGGCCGGCGTCGGCGTGATCGGCGTCAAGGATGCACGCTGAACTGAGCACCCGGTGAGGTTGTTCGTGCGGCAGCGAATGCCGGCGCAATTCGAGGTGCGAAGTCTTGGGGCCCGAAGGTAAACCGTTCACCGAACCTCGTGCGGCGGCCGACACAACGCAGGCCGCGCATTACGAACTGATCGTGCAGTGCGCGCGGGACATGGTCCTGCTCGTCGACGAGGCCGGCATGGTCATGGAAGCCAACGAGGCCGCATGCGCAGCGCACGGTTACAGCGGGGACCAGCTTCGCGGCAGGCACGTGCGGGACCTGCGCCCGCCGGATGCGGGGGCAGAGTTCGAGCGGCAGTGGGATCTGGCAGCGGCGCCGGGCGGCGTGCTCTTCCAGGCCAAGCATCGCCGCCAGGACGGGAGCACGTTTCCGGTCGAAATCAGTGCCCGGGAGGTCGAGATCGACGGCCGGCGACGTCGCATATGTTTCCTGCGCGACATCACCGAGCGCGAGCGGGCCGACCGGGAAATCCACCGGTTGAACGACGACCTGCACCGGAACACGGCCGACCTCGAGCGTCACGTGGCGGAGCGCACGAGTGAACTCGAGTTCGCGAAGACGCGGGCCGAGGCAGCCGATCGCGCCAAGGCTACGTTCCTGAACACGATGTCGCACGAGCTGCGCACGCCGCTGAATGCGATCGTCGGGTTCACCGACCTGCTGCTCGACGAAGTGCCCGGACGCCTGAACGAGGAACAGAAGAAGCAGCTCGGTATCGTGCGGGATTCGTCCAGGCACCTGCTCGCGCTGGTCAACGACGTGCTCGAGATTGCACGCGTGGAGACGGGTGAGCTGCGGCTGTCGTACGGGACCTTCGACGTCGCGGCGCTCTTGCAGCGGCTGGGCACGACCTTCGCGCCCCAGGCGGCCAGGCGCGGCCTCGAACTCGCGCTCGACACGGGCGCGGGGCCCGCGATGGTCCGCGGCGACGAGCGGCGCGTGGCGCAGGTGGTCAACCACCTGTTGTCGAACGCGCTCAAGTTCACGCGCGAGGGTTCGATCGTCATCCGGCTCGCGCGCAGCGGTGACGAGGTGGCCGTCAGCGTCACCGACAGCGGGATCGGCATCAAGGCAGCGGACGTGGACAAGCTGTTTCGTCCATTCAGCCAGATCGAGTCCGACCTGCAGGTCACGCGCGAAGGGATGGGTCTCGGGCTCGCGATCGCGAAGCGTCTTGTGGAGGCGATGGGCGGCCGGATCGAGGTCGAAAGCGCGTGGGGCGAGGGCAGCCGCTTCACGTTCACGCTGCCCGCGGGGGAGGCTATCTAAAGGCCGGCAGCGCCGACATAATCGGGCACGAGACGAAAACTCGAACGCCACGTGCAAACGCTCGACCTGAACCTGCTGCAGACGCTCGCGCTCGCGCTGACGCTCTATTTCGTCGGGCAGGTGCTCGTGCGGCGCTCCGCGTTCCTGCAACGCTACAGCATCCCCGTGCCCGTCGTCGGCGGCGTCCTGTTCGCGCTCGCGGTCGCCGGCGTCGGGCTCGCCACGAAGTTCCAGTTCACGTTCGACGAGTCGCTGAAGGATCCCTTGCTGCTGGCTTTCTTCGCAACGCTCGGGCTCGGGGCCGACGTGCGCTCGCTTGCACGCGGCGGCTGGAAGCTCGTGCTGCTGCTGGTGCTGTTCGTGCTCGTGATGGTGATGCAGAACGCGATCGGCCTGGTCATGGCGCGCGCGCTCGACCTGCATCCGCTCGTCGGCCTGCTGGCGGGCTCGATTTCCCTGACCGGCGGCCACGGCACCGCGGCCGCATACGCGTCCAGCTTTTCGGGCACGTACAACCTGCAGGGCGCGCTCGAACTCGGCATGGCCGCGGCGACGGCGGGCCTGATCCTCGGCAGCCTGCTGGCCGGTCCCGTGGCGGAGCGGCTCATGCGGCGCGCCCGGGCACGGGGCGCGGCACCGGATGCGGCCGTGGCGAGCGACGCGGCGGTGGCGACGCCGGGCGGGCAGGACAACCCGGTGCTGCTGCCCATCACGTCGGAGCAACTGCTCTTCGTGCTGCTGGTGTGCACCGCGTGCATCGGCGCCGCGCACGTCGTGCACGGCCTCATGCGCGGCACCGGGATTCTGCTGCCCGACTTCCTCTGGGCGCTGCTGATCGGCATGGTCGTGCGCAACCTGGCGACGTTGCTGAAAGGCGTGCACATCAACGACCAGGCGGTGCAGGCCGTCGGCAGCGTCTCGCTGTCGCTGTTCCTCATCATGGCGCTGATGTCGATGCGCATTCTCGACCTCGCCACGCTCGCGGGGCCCATGCTGCTGATCATTCTCGTCAATGCGTTCGCGACCGCCGCGTTTGCGTACTTCGTGACCGGCCGTGTCATGGGCAACGACTACGATGCGGCCGTCGTGAGCGGCGGGCAGGTCGCGGCCGGGCTAGCGACCACGGCGGTCGCCATGTCGGTCATGCAGACGCTGGCGGAGCGGCACGGTCCGGCGCCACTCGCGTTCCTGCTGATCCCGATCGTGGGGGCGTTCTTCGCCGATATCGCGAACGCGATCGTGCTGCAGGCGTATTTCGCCCTGCCGGCGCTGGGATTCTGACCTGTGCGCGCACCCGGGCGGATGCTCCTGTTCGCACTGGTGGCGCTGGCCGGCGCCGGATGCGCGCGCGGTCCCGACGAAGCCGGCGTCGCCCGCGACGTGCAGGCGCGCCTCGACACGCTCTTCGGACACCAGGTCCTCGAGCTGCAGACGCTCCGGCGCCAGGGCAGTGCGCCGTTCGCATCGGCAGGCGACGGCCGCAAGCGCGCGATCGTCTATTACAACGCGAAGCTGCGATTCGCCGAGGCGTATGACCCCACGAACTGGGAGGGACTGAGCCCGCAATTGATCGCCACGGCGCTCGGTGCCGCGGACGAAGGCGTGATCGGCCTGCAGGCAGGGGAGATCAAGCCCGGCTCGACGCTGCGCGCGTACGGCTCGCTCGTGTACGTGCAGGGCGACGGCACCTGGCAGCCGGCCGATGCGCGCGCGCAGGCGCCGGCCGGAACGGTCGCAATGCAGGCCGGACCGCGTTCGCGCGCCGACGAACTCATCGCGCGGCTTGAGCAGCTCGTCGACAAGAATCCGCGCTCTCACGACCCCGGCGGCGACGTCGTGGCCGAGGAACTCGATCGCGCGCTGCAGAACATCACCCTGCGTCTCGACCGGGGGGCGGGTGGCAGCCTCGTGATCGCGGCAGGCCCTGCGGACGGCGAGTACTCCCGGTTTCTCGAGTCGGTGCGCGCGCAGGTGAAGGCGGCCGGACCCTTCGCCGTGTCCAACACCGAGGGCAGCGTCGCCAACGCTTTCATGATCGATTCCGGCAAGGCCAGGTTCGGGCTGGTGCAGAGCGACGTGGCCGCTGCCGCGGTCACGGGTCAAGGCATGTTCTCCGGCACCGGGCCGTTGCGGCACCTGCGCGCCGTCGCGAGCCTGTTCCCCGAGCCGGTGCACGTCGTCGTGCGTGCCGATGCGGACATTTCGAGCCTCGCCGAGCTCGCCGGACGCCGCATCTCGGCGGGTAACGCCGGGTCCGGGACGCGACACACCGCGATGCGCGTGCTCGCCGCACACGGACTCGGGCCCGGTACGTTCGTGGACGCGACCGCGCGCAGTCCTGCGGACGCGCTGGCACAACTGGCGGACGGCAAGGTGGATGCGGTGATCGAAGTCGTCGCCGCGCCGTGGAACACGCTAAGTGATGCCGCCAATCGAGTCCCGTTGCGGCTCCTGTCGCTCGATGCGGACGCCATACTGCGCATCGACGCGACGGAGCATGGGCTGGTGCCGTTACCGATCGCACCTCGCACGTATCCTGGCCAGGACGCCGAGATCCGGACCGTGAGTGCGACGGCACTGCTGGTTGCGAGCGACACGGTGCCCGCGGGCATGGTCACCGCGACGCTGGAACTGCTTTTCGCGGGCGGCGCCGCGCCGGGTCGCGGCGTCAGCGCCTCCCGGCTGTCGCGACAGCGAGCCCGCGCCGGGATAACGATTCCGCTGCACGACGGCGCCGCGACGTACTTCGCGCAGTAGGCGTACGCCCCGCGGCCCGGAAAAAGCAGGGCCCCTCGCGGGGCCCTGGCTCATTCCCGGCGACGGGTCCTCAGTCCTCGAGGAAGCTCCGCAGCTGTTCGCTGCGGCTCGGGTGCCGCAGCTTGCGCAGCGCCTTGGCCTCGATCTGGCGGATGCGCTCGCGCGTGACGTCGAACTGCTTGCCGACTTCTTCCAGCGTGTGGTCCGTCGTCATGTCGATGCCGAAGCGCATGCGCAGCACCTTGGCCTCGCGCGGCGTGAGGCCGGCGAGCACGGAGTGCGTCGTCTCGCGCAGCGACTCGGTCGTCGCGGAGTCGATCGGCGATTCGACCGAGGTGTCCTCGATGAAGTCGCCGAGGTGCGAATCCTCGTCGTCGCCGATCGGAGTCTCCATCGAGATGGGCTCCTTGGCGATCTTGAGGACCTTGCGCACCTTGTCTTCCGGCATCTCCATGCGCACGGCCAGTTCTTCCGGCGTCGGTTCGCGACCCATCTCCTGCAGCATCTGCCGCGAGATGCGGTTCAGCTTGTTGATGGTCTCGATCATGTGCACCGGGATGCGGATCGTGCGCGCCTGGTCGGCGATCGAACGCGTGATTGCCTGGCGGATCCACCACGTCGCGTAGGTCGAGAACTTGTAGCCGCGGCGGTACTCGAACTTGTCCACGGCCTTCATGAGGCCGATGTTGCCTTCCTGGATCAGGTCCAGGAACTGCAGGCCGCGGTTCGTGTACTTCTTGGCGATCGAGATCACGAGGCGCAGGTTGGCCTCGACCATTTCCTTCTTCGCGCGCCGGGCCTGGGCTTCGCCGACGGCGATCTCGCGGTTGATCTCCTTGACCTCGGCGATCGAGAGGTGCGCGCGCTTCTCGACGTCGGCGAGGCGCATCTGCTCGCGCTCGATCTCCTCGCGGAAGCGCGCGAGCGCGGCCGAGTGCTTGCGCTTGGCGCGCACGTGCTTGTCGAGCCAGCCGAGGTTGGTCTCGTTGCGCGGGAACGTCTCGATGAAGTCCGAACGCGGCATGCCGGCGTCGCGCACGCAACGCTGCATCACGGCCTTCTCGATCGAACGGATCTCGTTCAGGTGCTCGCGGATCTGCACGATCAGCTGCTCGAACATCTTCGGCGAGAGCTTGAGCTCCATGAACTCTTCGGCGAGCTTCTTGCGCAGCTTCAGCGTCTTCGGATCGCGCGTGCCTTTTTCCTCGATCGAGCGCAGCACCTGCGCATAGACCTTGCCGAGCGAGGCAAAGCGGCGCGCGGCTTCCTCGGGGTCGGGCCCCGTCTCGAGCGCCTCCTCTTCTTCGTCGGCGCCTTCGGCGTCGGCTTCCTCGGCCTCTTCCTCGGGCGCTTCCTTGGCCGCGAGCTTGGGATTGATCGGCTCGGCGATCACGTCCGGGGCGTTCGGGTCGACGAACCCGACGATGATGTCGATCAGCCGGCCCTGGCCGGACTTGAGCGGTTCGTAGGCGCGCAGGATGTGGTCGAACGTCGGCGGGTACGACGACAGCGCGCGGCGCACCGAGTCGAGGCCCTCTTCGATGCGCTTGGCGATCGCGATCTCGCCTTCGCGCGTCAACAGCTCGACCGTCCCCATCTCGCGCATGTACATGCGCACCGGGTCGGTCGTGCGGCCGAACTCGGCGTCAACGGTGGTCGCGAGCGCGGCCGCCGCTTCCTCGGCCGCTTCCTCGTCGGCGACGACGGGCTCGCGCATCAGCAGCGACTCGGCGTCCGGCGCCTTTTCGTACACCGGAATGCCCATGTCGTTGATCATCTGCACGATGTCTTCGATCTGCTCGGGATCGACGATCTCTGACGGCAGGTGATCATTGACCTCGGCGTAGGTCAGGAAGCTCTGTTCCTTGCCGCGCGCGATCAGCAGCTTGAGCTGCGACTGGCGGTCCTCGGGCGTGCTGGCCGGCAGCTTCAGTTCGAGCTTCTCGGCCTGCGCCTTGGCGGCCTTCTTGCTCAGCTTCTCGACGGCGACCGGCGCCGCGGCCACGACGGGCCTGGCGGGCGCGGCGGCGGGCTTGGCGAGCGGTGCCTTTGCCGCGGATTTCGCGACTTGCGGCGCAACGGCCGGCGCGTGCCTGCCATGCGGCTGCTTCGCGTCGGCCGGCTTGATCTCGGTGCCCTTCCTGGCGGGGGCGTGCTTCGCGGCCACGGGCCTGGCCGCGGGCTTCGCGTGCGCGACATGCCTGGCGGAAGCCGGCGGGGCGCCCGCGCCCTTGCGTTTGATCATGACGGGCTTGACCGTCTTCGCGGACGCCTTGCCGGCGTTCTTTGCGGCTGGCTTCGAATGGGTCGCGGCCGGCGCAGCCTTGCGGATCGGCGCGGCCTTGGCCTTCGCGATCACGGTCGACTTGCGGGCGGGGACTTTCTTGGCCTGCTTGCGTGCCGTCTTGCTCAAGATGGGGCGCCTCAGGGGTCTAAAAAAGAGCGGAAGTCTATCACACGCCGGGCAGTCAGAACGAGCATCACTTCGGGGCCGGCTGCCGCCGTCCGGCCTGGCCTTTGGCACGCAGCAGGCCCTGCAATTCGGCCTTTTCCGCGTCGGTCAGCGCCCCGTCCCTGGCCCGGGCCATGAGCTCGTCCAGGCGCCGCACCGGCGATTCCTCGACGATCAGACGATTCAGCGCCGAGTTCAGTTCCGCGGCCGCACCGGCGGCATCCGGTGCGATGCAGACCGAGGCCGCCAGGCGGGACAGCGAGGTGTGTTCCGGGCGGTCGCGCCAGCGCTCTAGCACAGCCGCCGTGCTGGCGGCGGGGTCCTCGCGCAGCTGCGCGAGCAATTCGGTCAGGAGGGGTATGCCGGGACGGTCGATGGCCGAGATCGCCTCGACTTGCCCGGCTCCGATCGCCGCGGCCGCGGCCGGGTAGTGGACCAGCAGGGTCACGGCCTGGCGCACGAGGTTGCCGCGCCCGGCAACGCCGCCGGCGGGGTGGCGGCCTGTTGCGCCGGAATGGGCTTCGGCCACGGGGCCGGTGCGAGTCGCAGCGAAACCGCTGGTCACCGATCCGCCCGAACGGCGACCTGCGCCTCCATCGCCCGCAGCGCCGTCCGGGCCATCGGCCAGCAGCAGTTCTGCCAGCCGCGGGGCGGACATGCGCACGACCTCGGCCAGCTGGCTCACGAGCAGTTCGCGATACACGTCCGAGGGAATCCTGCGGATCAAGGGCCGTGCAAGCTCGACGAGGCGAGCGCGGCCGTCCACGCTGGCGATCTCCACTCGCGACGACAACTCGCGAATCAGGTACTCCGAAAGCGGGGACGCGCTCGCCAGCCGGGACTCGAATGCCGCGGCGCCTTCCTCGCGCACCAGCGTGTCGGGATCGTGCCCCTCCGGCAGGAACAGGAAGCGAACCTGCCGTCCCTGCTTGATCTCGCCCATCGCGTTCTCGAGGGCGCGCCACGCCGCCGCACGCCCGGCGCGATCGCCGTCGAAACAGAAGGCCACTTCGCCCACGAGCCTGAAGATGCGCTGCAGGTGCTCCGGCGTCGTCGCCGTGCCGAGCGTCGCCACCGCATAGGTGACGCCGGCCTGGTGCAGGCTCACGACGTCCATGTAGCCTTCGACCACGAGCAGCCGTTGCAGGTTGCGCGTGGCCTGCCGCGCCTCGAAGAGGCCGTAGAGCTCACGGCCCTTGTGGAACAGTTCGGTCTCCGGCGAATTCAGGTACTTCGGTTCGCCCTGGTCGAGCACGCGGCCACCAAAGGCGATCGTGCGTCCGCGCGTGTCGCGGATCGGAAACATGACACGGTCGCGGAAGCGGTCGTAGTACCCGCGCTCACGAGCGGTCGAGTCCGCCTGCCGCTCGACGATGAGCCCTGCCCGCAGCAGCACCTGCCGGTCGTCCTCGGTCGTCCCGTAGCGGTCGAGCAGGCCGTCCCAGCGCGCCGGCGCGTAACCGATCCCGAACCGTTGCAGGCTGTCTGCGTTCAGGCCGCGTCGCTGCACGTAGTCGCGCGCCTTCGGCTCGTTGTCCAGTGACTGGCGGAAGAAAAGCGCCGCCCGCTCCATCGCGACATAGAGCTCGTCGTTCGGATGGGCAGGCGCGGCGGCTCCGCCTTCGCGCGGAACCTCGAGGCCGGCGCGCGCCGCCAGGTCCTCGACGGCCTCGACGAATCCCAGGTGGTCGTAGTCCATGACGAAGCCGAGCACGGTGCCGTGCGCGCCGCAGCCGAAGCAGTGGTAGAACTGCTTGTCGGCGCTGACCGTGAAGGACGGCGACTTCTCGTCGTGGAAAGGGCAGCAGGCCTTGTATTCACGACCGGCGCGCTTCAACTGCACGCGGCTGCCGATCACTTCGATGATGTCGGTGCGCGCGACGAGTTCGTCGATGAAGTGCTGGGGAATGCGGGACACGGCGGCTTTGGTGGTTTCGCGGTCGCGATGGGTCGTGATAGTGGGGGCATGGCGGGGTGGTCGCAAGGGACGCCTGGCTTCGTGGGGGCGCCCGATCCGGGCCAGACATGATTCCATATAGTCGGCAATGCAAGGCTGATCAGTAGTTCCCCGACTGCCCGGCCACACGGAGCCGGCGCGTAGAATGACGGGTGCGTCGCGTTGCGACACCCGGGAGTCCGGATGGCTCGCGTTCTCGGTCACTTGGCTCGTCTTGCTGCGCTCTCCTCACTGTTGCTGACGTACGCTCCGGCTGCGCTTGCAGCGGACGCCCTGGATTACTCCTACGTCGAGCTCGCGCACTCGATCGACAGCACGATCGAGACCTACGGTGAGTCCTACGATTCGGACAGCGGTTTCCGGTTCAAAGCGTCGTACCTGTTGCACCGGCACCTGTTCCTGGCGGCGCAATACCATTCGGCTGGCTATGATCTCGAGGGTCCCGACGACTACGGCCTGGCTGGCTATTCGCTGGGGCTGGGTTACCGGGGCAGGATCGGCAGCGGGGACGCCATGCCCGTCGATTGGTTCGTGCTGCTGAGCTACGAGCACAACGAGACGCAGAGCGAGGTCAGCAGTGTCGAATACGAAACGACACACAGCGGCGGCGGCCTCAAGGCAGGCTTGCGCGCGGCGGTGACCGAGAACCTTGAGTTGACCGCCGATGCCTGCGAGCAGTCGTTCGGCAGCGAATTCCTGCTCAAGAACGGTGACCTGCATGGCTTGTCATTCGAGCTTGGCGGCGTGCTGAAGCTCAATGACCGGTTCGGCGTGACGGCGGCCTATCGAACGGGCGAGCTGGACTACATGTTCCTGGACAATTTCCCGGGCAAGTACCAGATCGAACTCGATCGGGATGAGGTCTTCGTCGGGGTCAGGGCGTCGTTCAGGTGATCGGGCGGCTCAGGCGCCGAGGGCCGCCTTGATGCGGGCGCTGACGGCACCCATGTCGGCGCGGCCCGCGGCCTTGGCCTTGACGATGCCCATGACCTTGCCCATGTCCTTCACGGACGTGGCGCCGGTCGCGGCAATCGCGTCCCGGACGATCGCATCGACTTCGGCATCGCTCAACTGCGCGGGCAGGTAGGCCTGCAACAGCGCGATTTCCGACCTTTCCTTGTCGGCCAGGTCGGCGCGTCCGCCCTGATCGAACTGGACGATCGATTCCTTGCGCTGCTTGATCATCTTCTCGATGGCGGTCAGCACCTGTGCGTCGTCGAGCGTGATGCGCTCGTCGACCTCGCGCTGCTTGATCGCGGCCTGCAGCATGCGGATGGTCGACAGGCGCTCCTTGTCGGAGGCGCGCATGGCGGCCTTCATGTCCTCGGTGATGCGCTCCTTGAGCGTCGTCATCGACGGCGGCGGTCGGCGGGTATCAGGGGAGCGTGCGGGCGGGGGCGGGCAGCATTGCGCCGTCCCGTGACCGGGCTCAGAAGCTGCGCGCGCGGGGAGCCGCGGTGAAATCGCGAGTGCTGCGCTTCTGGTGGCGCTTCACTGCGGCCGCCTTCTTGCGCTTACGTTCCTGGGTCGGCTTCTCGTAGAATTCGCGGCGGCGAAGTTCCGTCAGCACGCCCGCCTTTTCGCAGGCACGCTTGAAGCGGCGCAGGGCGGCATCGAAATACTCGTTCTCACGGACGCGAACGCTAGGCATCGAAACCTCGTCAATACTACGGACTGGCTGGGCTGCAGCCGGTCAACTCGGGTCTGGACGACCGGTCGGAACGACCGCAAGGTCGCCCAGTCCGGAAATGGACCGCGAATTCTAGAGATCGTGGCGGGGAATTGCAAAGCGCAGGCCCCGGCGGGTAACCGGAGCGGACAGGGGCGACGGAACGATGCGAGTGCTCGGTATCGAAACGTCCTGCGACGAGACCGCTGCCGCCGTTTACGACGGCACAGCCGGCCTGCTGGCGCACGAGGTCTACAGCCAGGTCGCGCTGCACGCGGCCTACGGCGGCGTGGTGCCTGAGCTGGCGGCTCGCGATCACCTGCATAAGTTGTTGCCCCTGCTGGAAAAAACCGTAGCCGCAAGCGGCGGGCGCGACGCCATCGAAGGCGTTGCTTATACCAGCGGGCCGGGCCTGGTCGGTGCGCTCCTGGTCGGTGCGGCAGTCGCCCGCAGCCTCGCGTACGCCTGGCGCGTGCCCGCGGTGGGCGTCCATCACATGGAGGGCCACCTGCTGGCGCCCCTGCTCGAGCCCGACCCGCCGCAGTTTCCGTTCGTAGCCCTGCTCGTCTCGGGCGGGCACACGCTGCTCGCCCATGTTCACGGCGTCGGCCGGTACGAACTGCTCGGCAGCTCGCTCGACGACGCGGCGGGCGAGGCCTTCGACAAGACCGCGAAGCTGCTGGGGCTCGGCTACCCGGGCGGGCCGCAACTCGCGATGCTGGCCGAGCAGGGACGGCCCGATGTGTTCCGGTTTCCTCGTCCGCTCACGGAACGGCCCGGGCTCGACTTCAGCTTCAGCGGGCTGAAGACCGCCGTGGTCGTCGCGTTGCGCAAACACGGCCCGCTGGATGCCCAGTCGCGAGCGGACGCGGCGCGTGGTTTCGAGGAAGCCGTCGTCGATACGCTCGTGATCAAGTGCCAGCGCGCGCTGGCAGCGACCGGTGCAGGCACGCTCGTCGTCGCGGGCGGCGTCGGCGCCAACCGGCGGTTGCGTGCCCGAATGCTGGCGATGGGCGAGCGCGAGGGCGTCCGGGTCGTCTATCCTCGCGCCGAATTCTGCACGGACAACGCGGCCATGATCGCGTTGCTCGGGCACACACGGCTCGCGGCGGGCGAGCACGACGACTTCTCGATCCGGGCGCGAGCCCGCTGGCCGATGACGGAACTGGTTCCGCCGGCACCGAGTCACTGAACCGTTCGAACACCGGCGATCCCATGGACATCATTTTCCTCACCGGCCTCACCACCGAATGCATCATCGGGATCTGGGACTGGGAGCGTATGGTCAAGCAGAAAGTCGTCGTCGACCTCGAGATGGCCGCGGACATCCGGAAGGCGGCAGCGAGCGATTCGATCGCGGATACGCTCGACTACAAGCGCGTCTCGAAGCGCCTGCTGCAGTTCATCGCCGACTCCGAGTTCCAGCTCGTCGAAACGCTGACCGAGCGCATCGCGCAGATCGTCGTGACCGAGTTCGGCGTCACCGCGGTCAAGGTGCGGCTCAACAAGCAGGGCGCGCTGCGCGGCTCGCGCGACGTCGGCATCCTGATCGAGCGTCGGCGCGAGGACTATGCGGCGGTCGCGGCGACCGCGAGTCCAGCCGCCCCAAGTGCCGCGGTCGTGGCCTGACCCGCGGGCGCAAGGCACGGTGTGACCGACGTCTACGTCGCGGCCGGCAGCAACGTCGAGCCGATCGCCAACCTGCGGCGCGCGCTCGACACGCTCGACCGGGCCTTCGCACCGCTGCGCGTGTCACGGGCGTATCGCAACGCGGCCGTCGGTTTCGAGGGCGACGACTTCGTCAACCTGGTGCTCGGCTTCCGGACCGACCTGTCGGTGTGCGCCGTGCTCGAGCGGCTGCACGAGGCCGAAGCGGCGTGCGGCCGCGAGCGTGCGGCCCCGAAATGGGCGCCGCGCTCCATGGATCTCGACATTCTTCTCTATGGGACCGTCGCCTGCGATGAGCCGGGGTTGACCCTGCCGCGCCCCGACCTGCTGCGCCGCCCTTACATGCTGGGACCGCTGGCCGAACTCGCGCCGGACCTCGTGCACCCGACGGCGCGCGTGCCGCTGCGCGACCTCTGGTCGGACATGCAGCGCCGCGAGAACCATCCGATGACCCCGGTCGAACTCGATTGGAAACCCGCAATGTCACACACAGGCGGCATATGACCGCTCGCGCGCGGACCTGCGACGGCGAGATCGCGCACGACGGCGATACCCGTTCGACGACTCCCGGAACGGTGCCGATTCTCAACCTCGGCCGGCGGCCATCGAGCGCCGGCATGCCGAATTTCGTTCGCGAAACCGTGCGCGGCATGGACGCCGCGCCCGGAGCCCCCATGGACGGGTTGACGGCGTTTTCGCGAACGGATTCGGCGTGGCGGCGATCGGCCGCCCGCGCCATCGCAAGCCACGCGGCACGATCGGCCGCCCGCGCCATCGCAAGCCACGCAGCACGCCTGCCGCCAGCGACGGTTCGCTGCAACGGGCGTCAGATGCTCCGGCCGCCGTCGACGGCGAGGATCTGGCCCGTGACGTAGGGCGCTTCGGCCGCAAAGAACAGGGCCGCGCGCGCCACATCGTCCGGCGACCCGGCGCGCTGCAACGCCGTCTTGCCGACGATCTCCCGTTGCAGGTCGGCGTCCATGCCGCGCTCCGGCCACAGCACCGGACCCGGCGCGATGGCGTTGACGCGGATCTCCGGGCCGAGTTCGCGTGCCAGCGACCGCGTCAGCATCACGAGGCCGGCCTTCGCGGCGGAGTAGACGGGATGTGCCTTGAGCGGACGCTGGCCGTGAATGTCCACCATGTTCAGGATCAGGCCGCGTGCGTCCCGCAATGCCGGCACGGCCGCCTGCGACAGGAACAGCGGCGCGCGCAGGTTGGTGCCGACCAGGTCGTCGAATTGCGCGGCCGTGACCGAGCCGACCGGCGTCGGATAAAAGCTCGAGGCGTTGTTGACGAGCACGTCGAGCCTGCCGAACTGCTCGAGCGCGGCAGCGACGAGTCGTGGCAGCGCCGCAAGGTCCGTGAGATCGGCGGCCACGGCGATCGCGGAGCCCGCGCGCAGCCGGTTGCACTCTGCGACGAGGGTAGCGGCCTCCTGGACGGACTGGCGGTGGTGCACGACGATCGAAGCGCCCGCGTCGTGCAGGCGTCGCGCGATGACCGCCCCGAGCCGCCGGGCGGCGCCGGTGATCAGCACGCAACGGCCCGTCAACGGTCGTCGAGTGGGGTCTTCGTTCATGCCGGACGCGTCATCGACACCCCTGAGGCTTGCGCCCGCCGCCGACCGGCGCGGACTGCAAGGCGCAAGATACCTCACCCCGTTCGCCGCGTGCGCGCCAGAGGATTCCGGACCCGATGAGCATCGCGCTGGAACTGCCGGAGCTGACCGCGGACGAGGCTGAGCACAGCGCGCAACTGGCGGAACGTGTGCGCACGGCAATCGCGGCGGGCGGCGGCTGGATCAGCTTCGCGCAGTTCATGACGCTGGCACTGTACGAGCCGGGCCTCGGTTATTACAGCGCGGGCGCCCGCAAGCTCGGCGCCGCCGGCGATTTCATCACCGCGCCCGAGGTCGCACCCGTGTTCGGCCGTTGCCTGGCCGCACAGTGCGAACAGGTGCTGCGGGACCTCGGCACGCAGTCAGTCGTGCTCGAACTGGGCGCAGGTTCGGGCGTAATGGCCGCCGAGGTGCTCGCGGAACTCGAGCGCCGCGGCGCGTTGCCCGCGGAGTACCGGATTCTGGACGTCAGCGCCGACCTGCGCGAACGCCAGCAGGCGACGCTGGCCGCTGCCGTACCGCACCTGTTGCCGCGAGTGCGCTGGCTAGACGCATTGCCCGTGGCCTTCGAGGGCATCATCGTCGCAAACGAAGTGCTCGACGCGCTCGCCGTCGAACGCTTTGCAATTCGCGGCAGGCAGGTCAACGCGCTCGGCGTGACGTGGCAACTCGGGCACTTCGACTGGTCGGAGGTCCGCGCACCCGTGGAGCTGACCGCGGCGGTCCGCCGCATCGAGTCGGACCTCGGCGCTCCTTTGCCCGACGGTTACGTGTCGGAAATCAGGCCCAGTCTCGCGCCGTGGCTGTCCGCGTTGTCGGCGTCGCTCGCGCGCGGCGCGATGCTGCTCGTCGATTACGGCCTGCCGCGCCGTGAGTACTACGCGGCCGAGCGCCGTGACGGCACGCTGATCTGCCACTTCCGGCACCGCTTCCACGACAATCCGTTCGCGCGGCTCGGGCTGCAGGACATCACGGCCTGGGTCGATTTCACGGCGGTGGCGGACGCGGCGCAAACCGCAGGGCTCGGTCTCGCCGGCTACGCGACACAGGCGCACTTCCTGATCGGCTGCGGAATCGGCGAGTTCGTCCAGGACGTGGCGCACCTCGGAGTCGTCGAGCGCGTCAACCTGTCGCGGCAGGTCATGGTACTGACATTGCCCGGCGAAATGGGCGAGCGGTTCAAGGTCATCGCGCTGTCGAAGGGCTACGACGCGCCGTTGCGCGGATTTACCGTGCGCGACCTGCGCCACACGCTCTGACCCGGCCTTCGCTGCTCGACGCGGGCCTGGCGCGATCGTCCAGGCGTCAGGTGGCGGACTCCGTCGTCCGCGCCGTCCGAATGGCCTCGAGACGCGCGGCGCGCAGGTGTTGCGCGATCGCCGTCCCTTCCTGGCCCGCGAGCAGCCCTGCCTCGAGCTTCACCGCCGCGGCCGCCTGCCACCAGCGCTGCCATTGCCCACGCTGGGCGTAGCGGCGGGCGCGCAATGCGGGTCCGCGGCCGCGCGCATCGGCCTCGCAGGCGAGCAGCAGCCTCTCGAACCGGTCGGGCCGCCGGAACGCATCCGTTCGCGTGAGCAGCTCGAGCACCGTCGCATCGCGCAGTTCCGCCGCGCGATGCACGTTCTGGTGTTCGCGCGCTACGAGGCCCGCGAGCTCGCGATGCTCGTTCGGCACCTTGAGGCGGTCGCAGAGCTGCGCGATGACGCGCACGCCCGCGTGCTCGTGGCCGATGTGCTGCGGCCATTCCGCACGCGGCGTCACGCCCTTGCCGAGGTCGTGCACGACCGCGGCAAAGCGCACGGACGTTTCTGGCGACAGTTCGCGAGCGACGTCCAGCACCTGCAGCGTGTGCAGCCCGGTATCGATTTCCGGGTGCCAGCGCTCCGGCTGCGGCACGCCGAACAGGCACTCGATTTCCGGAAACAGCGCTGCGAGGGCCCCGCAGGCTCGCAGCACCTCGAAATAGACCGTGGGGCGCTCCTCGCCGAGTGCGCGCTCAGTTTCGACCCACACGCGTTCCGCGACGAGCGCCTGCAACTCGCCCGAGCGCGCGATCGCTGCCATGAGCGCCAGCGTTTCGTCCGCGACGCGGAAACCGAGTGGCGCGTACCGTGCCGCGAAGCGCGCCACGCGCAACACCCGGAGCGGGTCCTCCACGAATGCCGGCGATACGTGGCGCAGCAGGCGCGCCTCGAGGTCGCGGCGCCCACCGTGCGGATCGACGACATTGCCCGCGTCGTCCTGCGCCATCGCATTGATCGTCAGGTCGCGGCGCGCGAGGTCGTCCTCGAGCGTGACGTCCGGGGCGAAGTGCGTGGCGAAGCCGTAATAGCCGGCACCCGTCTTGCGCTCGGTCCGGGCGAGCGCGTACTGCTCGCCGGAGGAGGGGTGCAGGAATACCGGGAAATCCTTGCCCACGGGCCGGTAGCCGAGCGCGGTCAGGTCCTCGGGCGTGGCGCCGACGACCACGTAGTCGCGCTCGATGACGGGCCGGCCGAGCAGCGCGTCGCGCACCGCCCCGCCGACGAGATAGGTCTTCATTCCGGAAATCGTAACGGAAGCCGCGACCATTCACCTGCCCGGCGTCGCGACGCCGGCGGCCGCGGCAGGCTGGCGCATTGCGCAAGGGCGCAGTGGTGACGGTACTCTGGGCGCATGTGGGCGCGCACGGCCGTCATCGCATCGAGCTGCCTGCTGCTGAACGGCTGCTACCTGCTGCAGGCCGCCGGCGGCCAGGTGGACGTGCTCCGGCACAGCAAGCCGATTCCGCAGGTGCTGGCCGATCCCGACACGAGCGAAGCGACTCGCAGCGGCCTGGAGCGCGTGGCCCGTGCGCGCGAGTTCGCGGTGCGCGAACTCGGCCTGCCCGCAAGCCGCAGCTATCAGCGTTATGCCGATCTCGGCCGGCCGTTCGTCGTCTGGAACCTCGTCGCGACACCGGAGTTCGCCGTCGAGCCGCGGCGCTGGTGCTTCCCGGTCGCGGGTTGCGTCGCCTATCGCGGGTACTTCAAGGAGCAGCAGGCGCGGGACATGGCGCTGCGGCTCGCGACGCGCGGCGACGACGTGGCCGTGGGCGGGGTGGCCGCCTATTCCACGCTCGGGCATTTCCCGGACCCGGTCTTCGGCTCGATGCTCGCGTGGCGGGACACGCGGCTCGTCGGCACGCTGTTCCACGAACTTGCGCACGAGCGGTTGTACTTCCCCGGGGACAGCGAAATCAACGAGGCATTCGCGAGCGTGGTCGAGGCCGAAGGCTTGCGCCGCTGGCTCGCGGCCGCCGGGCGCACCGCGGACCTGCGGGCTTACGAGGCTGCCGAGGCGCGCGAAGCCGAGTTCGCGCAGCTGCTGCGTGCAACGCGCGGCGAACTCGCGCGCCTCTATGGCTCCGGGCGCCCGGTGGCCGAGATGCGCATCGAGAAGCAGCGCGCCTTCGGTCGGCTCAAGTTCGCCTACGAGCAGTTGCGCCGCCGCTGGGGCGGCCAGACCGCATACGACGCGTGGTTCGCGCGCTCGCTGAACAATGCGCACCTCGTGGCGGTCGCCACGTACCGCGATTGCATGCCGGGACTCGAGCGGGAGTTGCAGGCGGCCGGTCGCGACCTGCCGGGCTTTTATGCTCGACTCGAGACCTTGCGCGACGCCAGTGCCGGCACACGGCGCCAGGCCCTCTGCAACGACCACAGCGCCGACCGAGCCGGGCCGCCGCCGGTCGCCGTGCCTCGCTGACGGCTGCCCTGGCAGGTGCTCAGCGCAGGTAAGTCGCGATCGTGCCGCGCATCGGTGTGCGCTCGATGCCGAGTTCACCGAGGCCATCGCAGTCGCACACCGAATCGAGCGACGCGGAAAGGAAATTGTCGGTCGAGAAGGGTTTGCCCGGCACGAAGTCCATGATGGCGGCCTGCACGCGCGCAACGCCGCGGGGCAACGGCACGACGATCCGTTTCAAGCCGAGCACGCAGGCCGTCTCGCGCACGATGTCGCCGAGCGTCGCGACATCCGGACCGCAGAGCTGGAACGTGCGCCGCGCAACGTCGCGCCGGCCCACGCACGCGACGAACGCGGACGCCACGTCACCGACGTAGACCGGCGCGAACTTCGCGTCGGCGCAGGCGAGCGGCAGGACGCCTGGCACCAGCCGCAGGATGCCGGCGAAATTATTGATGAACGCGTCGCCCGGGCCGAACACGACCGACGGCTGGAAGATCACGTAGTCAGGCGTGCCCTCGGCGCACTCCTGGCGGATGTAGTCCTCGGCGGCGCCCTTGGTCTGCAGGTAGAGGCTCGGGCCGCGCTGCGAATCGGCCTTGAGGCCGCTCATGTGGAGGTAGCGCAGCACGCCGGCCCGCTTGCACGCGCGCACGACCTTCTGCGGCAACTCGGTGTGCGCCCGCCGGAACTCCGCGCCGCTGCCGCGACCGAGCGCCTTCTCGTTCAGGATGCCGACCAGGTTGACGACGACGTCGCAGCCGTCGAACTCCCGCGCCAGCCGCGCCTCGTCGTGGACGTCCGCACGCACCAGCTGCACCGTCGGCAGCACCCACAGTCCGCGGTGCCGGGCGGGATTCCGCGTCAGCACCTTGATCCGGTGACTCGCAGCGCCAAGACGCGCGACGACTTCCTGGCCGATGAACCCCGTGCCGCCCAGCACGCAGATGGCGCGCGTCGATTCGCGGCCGCGGCGGCGACCGGCCATCAGCGGATTGGAATCACGAGCATCGCGCTGCCGCGGCGGATCTGCAGCACGAACGCGGTCTGCCCCTCCGTCGCACGCTGGAACTCCGCCACCGTCGCGACGCGCACGCGCCCGACGGCGAGAATGAGGTCGTTCGTGCGCAGGCCGCGCTGCGCGGCCGGGCTGCCTTCGGCCACGTTCCGGATCAGCACGCCACCCTGGGCGTCGACGATGTCGGCGCCTTCGAGGCCCGGGTGCGAGCCCGCGGCCTTCGCCTCCGCGGCCGTGTCGCGCTCGCTGACCACGGCGGTGATCCGGCGCGGCTTGCCGTCCCGCAGCAGCGCGACGTCCACTTTCTCGCCGATGCTGCAGCAGGCCGATCGAATTGCGCAGGCTGCCGGCGTCCTTGACCGCGCGGCCGTTGACGGCCGTGATGACGTCGCCCGCCTTGATTCCGGCCTTTTCCGCGGCCGATCCTTCGACCACCTGCGACACGAGCGCGCCCTGCACGTTGTTCGCGAGGTCCATGCTCTCCGCGATATCGGGAGTGAGCGTCTGGATGTTGACGCCGAGCACGCCGCGCTTCACCTCGCCGTACTTGATGAGCTGGTTCATCACGATCTTCATCATGTTGGACGGGATCGCGAAGCCAATGCCGATGTTGCCGCCGGTGCGCGACAGGATCGCCGAGTTGATGCCGACGAGCTCGCCCGTTGAGGTTGACCAGCGCGCCGCCCGAGTTGCCCGGGTTGATCGACGCGTCGGTCTGGATGAAGTCCTCGTAGCCCTCCGGGTTGATGCCCGAGCGCCCGAGCGCGCTGACGATGCCGGAGGTGACGGTGTGGCCGAGGCCGAATGGATTGCCGATCGCGACGACGAAATCGCCGACTTCGGCGCGATCGCTGTCCGCGATCTGGATGTCCATGAGGTTCGCTGCCTGCACCTTGAGCACAGCCACGTCGGAGCCCGGATCCTTGCCGATCACCTTGGCGGTGAGCGAGCGGTTGTCGAGCAGCTGCACCGTGATCTCCGTGGCGTTCTCGACCACGTGCGCATTGGTGATGATGTAGCCGTTCTTCGCGTCGACGATGACGCCCGAGCCCGCGCTCTGGAATTCACGTTGCCGCGGCGTGTTCGGCACGTCGAAGAAGCGGCGGAAGAAGGGGTCGTTCAGCAGCGGGTTCTGCTCCTGCACCGTGCCGCGAGTCGCGATGTTCACGACGGCGGGGGAGACGCGCTTCAGCATCGGCGCCAGCGACGGTACCGGGGTTTCGCCGACGGTCGCCGGCAGCTGCGCGCCGGCGATCGGCATCCACGCGGTGAGCAGGCAGGCGGCGAGGCTCAAATGAAGCTTCATAAGCAATGATTTCCTCAGTACTGGCGAGGTTGGCGGCCCGGGAACAGAAAATTCTAGCAGGCGGTTCTTCTGCAGTGCTCCGGGCATCTGATCACGACGTGGGACTGTCGCCGTCATGGCGAGTTCCGCATGGCGCAACTCCCGGCGTCCGCAGGCCTGTGCGTTGCACTGTGGATAACCTGTGCGCGTGCAGTGCGCTGCCAGTGGACTCCACCCGGACACAAGATGTTGTGTCCCGGGAGCAATTCGGCACTTGACGGCGGGGCCGTTTCGGGCATCGTCGACGAGATCCACTCGAATCACGTAACATATTGAAAATTAACAATAAAAAAATTGTCGTGCGCGACAGAAGAAGCAGTTGACGAGGGCACTGCCGGTGCATAGGCTTACCGACCTGACCCTACATGTTGTGTCTCGTACGAGCGTTAACCCCGGGTACAAAGGAGGGACGCAACGAGCGATGTACGTGCGGGCCAGGGGGGTATTTGCGGCGTCGGGCAAAGGACGTGCCTGGCACTTGCGCTATTCCCGGTCTTTTCGTCAATACCAATTAAGCACCGTGAGCCGGGGAGCCGTGTCGCCGCAATGAGCACCGCCGTGAAGTTTGAATCCAGAGACGCCCGCACTATCCCGTTCCAGGAAGCGTCTCTCGACATCTGGGACAAGAAATACCGCCTGTCCGCCAAGGACGGCACGCCGATCGACGCTGACCATGGACGACACCTACAAGCGTGTCGCCCGGGCGCTCGCCGACGTCGAGCTGCCCGCCGTGCGCGAGCACTGGTACGAGCAGTTCCTGTGGGCGCTGCGTCACGGCGCCATTCCCGCCGGCCGGGTCACCTCGAACGCCGGCGCGCAGGAGCACAAGCCCGCCACGTCGACGATCAACTGCACGGTCTCGGGCACCATCCGCGACTCGATGGACGACATCCTCGGCAAGGTGCACGAGGCGGGCCTCACGCTGAAGGCGGGCTGCGGGATCGGCTACGAGTTCTCGACGCTGCGTCCGCGCGGCGCGTACGTGTCGGGCGCCGGCGCCTACACCTCCGGGCCCGCTGTCGTTCATGGATATCTACGACAAGATGTGCTTCACCGTGTCGTCCGCCGGCGGTCGCCGCGGCGCGCAGATGGGCACGTTCGACATCGGCCACCCCGACGCGATCGAGTTCATCCGCGCCAAGCGCGAGGACGGCCGGCTGCGGCAGTTCAACCTGTCGCTGCTGGTCACCGACGAGTTCATGGCACGCGGTGCGCGAAGACCGCGACTGGCAACTCGCCTTCCCGATCGCGCCAAGCCGAGGTCGCCGGCGAGGACGTCGACGGACCGACCGAGGTTCGTCTGGCGCGACTGGCCCGACGACGTCGAACTACGTCGCGCAACGACGAAGGGCTCGTGGCCTGCAAGATCTACAAGACCATGCCGGCGCGACGCGCATGTGGGACGTGATCATGTCCTCGACCTACGACTTCGCCGAGCCGGGCTTCATCCTGATCGACCGCGTCAACGAGATGAACAACAACTGGTGGTGCGAGACGATCCGCGCCACCAATCCGTGCGTGACCGCCGACACACGCCTCGCGACACAGTTCGGCCATGGTGCGTATCGGCGATCTGCACGCCGCTCGGTGCCGACTCGAAGTCACCGTGGATCATCGTGCACTCGGCGCAGTCGATACGCGCGGAGTGAAACCCGCGCCTGCGGTGCCGGCGTTCATGACGGCATCGCGCGCACCGGTGTATCGCGTGTCGAGCGAGGACGGCTATGAGATCAAGGCGACCGCGTGGCACGATTTCTACACCGAGCGCGGCAAGATCAAGCTCGAGCGACCTGCAGGTCGGGCGATCGAGCTGCTTGTGCAGTCCGGCAAAGGTCAGTTCGGGAAGGAAGGCAGCGCAGGATCTAGGCGAGCTGCTGGGACTGATCACCGGCGACGGCCACTTTACCAACCGCGGCAGAGGCAAGGAGGCGGTGGTCGTCTCCCTCTGGGGTGACGATCGCGCACTCGCCGAGCGGATCGCGGCGTACATGAACGTGCTGATGGCGCAGGCGATCCTCAACGCCGCGCGCACTTACTGTGTCCACCCGGTTGCGGTCCCGGATCGCAACATGGTCTTCCTGCGATCGGTGGCGGTCGTTCGTGCACTGGCGCATTACGGCTTTACGGCTGCGACGAAGCACCAGGTGCCGGAGGTCGTGTGGCGCGGTTCGGAGGACTGCGTGCGTGGCTACCTTGCGCGCGCTGTTCCAGACCGACGGCACCGTCAATGTCTCGAGCGACGGCCAGAGCTGCTCCGTCCGGCTCGCGTCGAGTCATCGCAGCCTGCTCAAGGACGTCCAGCATGTTGCTGGCCAATTTCGGGGTCTTCTGCCGAATCCGGAAGCGACGAGACGCGACACAGCGCCTGATGCCCGATGGGCAAGGCGGGCAACGGGCTTACCCGTGCAAGGCCGACTACGAACTGATCATCGATGGCGAGTCGCGTGAGACGCTTCATGCGCGAAGTTCGGATTCCTTCTGCCGCGCAAGAACGAGCGATATCGCACAGTGGGTTGCGGGCAAGTCGCTGCTGAAGTCGCAAAGGTTCACGACGCGGATCAGCACGATCGAGTACGTGGGTGAGGAGGCGGTGTTCGACACGACCCAGGCCGACCACAACACCGTGATCTTCAACGGCCTCGTCACCGGACAATGCGGCGAACAGCCATTGCCGCCGTACGGCTCGTGCCTGCTCGGCTCGATCAACCTCACGAGCTTCGTGCGCGACCCGTTCACGGACGCGGCGCGCTTCGACTGGGAGGAATACCGCGAGGTAGTGCGCGTGTTCACCCGCATGCTCGACAACGTCGTCGAGGTGAACGGCCTGCCGCTCGAGCGCCAGCGCGACGAGATCACGCGCAAGCGGCGCCACGGCATGGGTTTCCTCGGGCTCGGCTCGACGATCACCATGCTGGGCATGCGCTACGGCTCGCGCGAGTCGGTCGGCTTCACCGAGCACGTCTCGCGCGAACTCGCGATCGCCGGCTGGGAAGCCGGGCTCGAGCTCGCGCAGGAGAAAGGGCCGGCGCCGATCATGCTCGAGGAGTTCGAAGTGACCCCGAGATGCTGCGCAAGCGCCCCGAGATGGCGCGCGACGGCATCAAGGTCGGGCGACCGCCTGCCGGGCCGGGTGCTGCACGCGCGCTACAGCCGCTACATGCAGCGCGTCGCCCAGGTGGCGCCCGAGCTCGTCGACAAGCTCGCGACGCAGGGGTCGCGCTTCACGCACCACAGCTCGATCGCGCCGACCGGCACGATCTCGCTGTCGCTCGCGAACAACGCGTCGAACGGCATCGAGCCCTCGTTTGCGCACCACTATTTCCGCAACGTGATCCGCGAGGGCGCGAAGACCAAGGAGAAGCATCGACGTGTTCTCGTTCGAGCTGCTGGCGTATCGCGAGCTCGTGAATCCCGAACGCGATGCCGGGCGCGACCGCGGCCGCGGAGAAGCTGCCCGACTACTTCGTGACCGCCGACGACATCACGCCGCGCGAGCACGTCGACATCCAGGCCGCGTCGCAGAAGTGGATCGATTCGTCGATCTCGAAGACCGCCAACGTGCCGACCGACTACCAGTACGAGGACTTCAAGGACATCTACCTCTACGCGCACGAGAAGGGGCTCAAGGGCTGCACGACGTTCCGCTTCAACCCCGAGGCGTTCCAGGGCGTGCTGGTGAAGGAAGAAGACCTCAAGAACACCACTTACGTGTTCACGCTCGAGGACGGCACCGAGATCGAGGCCAAGGGCGACGAGCAGATCGAGTACGACGGCGAGACGCACATCGGCCGCGAATCTGTTCGACGCCCTCAAGGAAGGCTACTACGGCAAGTTTTGACCGGGAGACCTGCGCCTCGGGCGCGGGTCACCGCACGGAGTTCAATCGATGAGCGCACACAGGATCGACAAGAAGATCGTCAAGTACCGGGTCGTGAAGCCGGGCGAGAAGGCCGAAGCGGAAGCGAAGGCGAAGGCGCCGGTCGTCGACGCGCAGAGCCCGAACGTCATCTGGATGCACGAGAAGCTCGAGCGTCCGGAGGATGCTGATCGGTTCGACCTACAAGATCAAGACGCCGGTGTCGGACCACGCGATGTACGTCACGATCAACGACATCGTGCTGAACGAGGGCACGGTGCACGAGCAGCGCCGGCCGTTCGAGATCTTCATCAACTCGAAGAACCTCGACCACTACCAGTGGATCGTCGCGCTCACGCGCATCATCTCGGCGGTCTTCCGCAAGGGCGGCGACGTCACGTTCCTGGTCGAGGAGCTGAAGGCCGTGTTCGATCCGCGCGGCGGCTACTGGCAGGCGGGCGGCAAGTTCATGCCCTCGATCATCGCGGAGCTCGGCTACGTGATCGAGAAGCACCTGCAGAAGATCGGCCTGCTGCGCTCGCCCGAGATGGACGAGCACCGCCGGAAGCTCATCGAGGAGAAGCGCGAGGAGTACGAGGACCGCCAGAAGCAGCAGGATGCCTTTGCCAAGAGCCATTACCCGCAGGGCGCGCAGCTGTGCCTGAAGTGCAGCACGGCGGCCGTCGTCATGATGGACGGCTGCATGACCTGCCTGAGCTGCGGCGACTCGAAGTGCGGCTGAGTCGTCGTCCAGCATGTGACGGCGACGACCGCGCGAAGTAACTCAGGGCGAGAACGAAAGTTCCCGCCCTATTTCTTTCGAGGGCGGAAGCCCGTCGTGACAGGCGGTTTTCGGCCAAAAGCGGTCGTCGCTGGACACTCGGCGGGGATGTCTTGACCCGAGCCGGCAGGCGCGGTAGATCAGTGTTTTTACTGCGTTGCACACGGTATTGTGTCGCGACGCTCGGTCAGCGGCCGACGAAGACCATTCAAGGGGGTAGCAAGGATGCGAGCCAACGAATTGCGTCGATTCCGTCCGATCACGCCCGTGACCGCGACGTGCGCTCTGTTCGCCGGCCTGCTGATGGCTGCCGTCGCGCAGGCCCAGACTGCCGGCAAGACGCCAACATCCTCGTCATCTTCGGCGACGACATCGGGCCGACGAACATCAGCGCCTACACCCGAGGCCTGGTCGGCTACCACACGCCGAACATCGATCGCATCGCCAAGGAAGGCATGCTGTTCACGGACTACTACGCCGAGAACAGCTGCACCGCCGGTCGCTCGACCTTCATCACCGGTCAGTCGGCGCTGCGCACGGGCCTGTCGAAGGTCGGCCTGCCGGGTGCGCCGGTCGGCCTGCAGAAGGGCGACATCACGATCGCGCAGGCGCTGAAGCCGCTCGGATACGCAACGGGACAGTTCGGCAAGAACCACCTGGGCGATCGTGACGAGTACCTGCCGACGGTCCACGGCTTCGACGAGTTCTTCGGCAACCTGTATCACCTGAACGCCGAAGAGGAGCCCGAGCGGCCCTACTGGCCGAAGGACGATCCGAGCTTCCTCAAGGCGTACAACCCGCGCGGCGTCATTCACAGCTTCGCGGACGGCAGGATCGAGGACACCGGCGCGCTGACGCGCAAGCGCATGGAAACGATCGACGACGAAACGACGGCAGCCGCGCATCGAGTTCATCACCAAGCAGGCACAGGCGGAGCAAGCCGTTCTTCACCTGGATGAACTTCACGCGCATGCACGCCTTCACGCACGTCCGGCCGGAGTTTCGCGGCAAGAGCGGCATGCGGGGCAACGAGTACGCCGACGGCATGTGGGAGATGGACCAGAACGTCGGCAAGCTGCTGAAGGCTGCTCGACGATCTGGGCATCGCCGAACGACACGATCGTCATCTTCACGACCGACAACGGCCCGAACGCATTCCAGCTGGCCGGACGCGGCGACGACGCCCTTCCGCTCGGAAAAGGACACGAACTGGGAGGGCGCGTTCCGCGTGCCCGCGATGATCCGCTGGCCGGGCAAGATCAAGCCGGACGAGGTCTCGAACGAGATCTTCTCGGGTCTCGATTGGTTCCCGACGTTCCTGGCGGCCGCCGGTGACGCCACGGTCAAGGAGCGATTGCTGAAAGGTTGGACGCCGATCGCGGGCAAAGATCGTTCAGGAACCATCTCGACGGATTCAACCAGCTCCCCTACCTGACGGGCCAGCAGCCCAAGGGCGCGCGGAACGAGTTCTACTATTTCAACGACGACGGCGACCTGGTCGCCATGCGCTTCGACGACTGGAAGTTCGTGTTCGAGCGAGCAGCGGGCGCCGGGCGGCTTCGATGTCTGGGCGAATCCATTCACCAAGCTTGCGTTTTCCAAGGATGTTCAACCTGCGCATGGACCCCTACGAGCACGCGCCGACGTCGTTCGGCGCCCTCTACGACCAGTGGCGCGTGGAGAACGTTTACCTCACCGCGGACGCGGTGATGAAGTCGGCGGCGTTCCTCGAGACGTTCGTCGATTACCCGCCGAGCCAGTCTCCTGCCAGCTTCAGCATCGATCAGATCCGCAAAAGCGTGGATGAGCGGATTGAGGCCGGGAAGCGCACAGCAAGAGTAGTTGAAGCCCGATCGCACACTTCTCCGAATGTCCGAACTGGGGGTCGAGAGCGGCCAGTCAGCGGCGAGGATTGCGATGCTCGCGCTTCTTGCGTGCAGGGCGACTGAGTTCGCTCGAGGCTAATGGAATGGTCGCCCCTTCTTGGTCAGTGGTCGATTCGCAACTCCACTGGCGGCACTTTGATGCCGTATCAGACAGGGGCGACCATTCCATTAGTCTCGGCCAGTAGCGAACATCGCGATCGGCAGCAAACTCCGTGACTCGAGAGTTGCGTACCGCGAGGGCCGACAGGAGAATCGAGCATGGAAGGCGATAACGGCATACGGCCCGGAGTAAGGCATGACGAATGCGGCCAGGGAATGGCCTGAGCTCAGCGAGGCGCGGGACGGCCCGACGATCGCGACGCTCCATCTATTCAGTCAGGTAACGGGAAAGGTCGCGGTCGCCTTGCTGCCGTGGCGCAACCATGGCTGGCACGTCACGCTGCACCTCCACCCGCGCGGTCTGAGGACCGAGTTGCTGCATGGATCCGCGGGCGTGTTCGAGTTGGGGTTTGACCTCGTCGCCCACCACTTCACATTGGCCGATCGGGCCGGAATGCGCACCTTGCCGTTGGCACCGATGGCGGTGGCCGATTTTTACGGGGGCGCGATGGCGCTGCTAACCGAGGCAGGTCACCCCGTGGAGATCGCTCCGTTTCCGAACGAGGTCAGCCCGTCCATCGCCTTCCGGGACGACACCACGCCGCGTTCCTACGAACCCGACAGCGCCACGCGTCTGTTACAGGCGCTGCTTGCAGCCGACCGGATCTTCCGTTTGTTCCGCTCGTCGTTTCTCGGCAAGGTCAGTCCTGTCCACTTCTTCTGGGGCAGCTTTGACCTGGCGGTGACGCGCTTCTCCGGCCGGCCCGCGCCGCTGCACCCGGGCGGGATCCCTCACCTGCCGGATACGGTCACGCGTGAGGCCTACAGCCATGAAGTATCGAGTGCGGGCTTCTGGCCGGGAGGTGCGATGGGTGGCGCTCCGATGTTCTATGCCTACGCCTATCCGCCACCCGACGGCTTCGCCGCGGCCAGGGTCGAGCCGGAAGCGGCGCATTGGGACAAAGCCCTCGGCGAATTCGTACTCGGTTACGACGAGGTGCGCCTCGCCCGCGATCCAGAGACGACACTGCTGGCCTTTCTCGCTTCGACCTACACCGCGGCAGCGGATCTTGCCCATTGGGATCGGGCGGCACTCGAATGTTCGATCGGCCGACCGCGTATGCCGCGAAGAGTCGAGTGATCGTGTGCTCACGAGAGACGACGCTATCGGCTTCTTTCGCCAGATTCTCGGACGACACTGATCCGTCCGACCTGCTGCTGCCGGGGCGATTGCGCTAAAAAAAATCTATCGCCGCTGTAAACTATTTTGGCCTCCGTCCCATCTGAAGATCGAGCCCGCGCGCAACGTCTGCAGCACCGGGCCGTGGCCCGGGGGCGGCACGCGTAGCCGAGCGGGCAACGGCTCGTCGCAGGCCGACCACGGGCCGCCTCATCCGCTGCAGCATCCGTCGCGTCGTCGGGCAGACTCGACCGCCTGACACCAGCCGCTCCTTCGGGAGAATCCATGAAACTCTCGGAACGCTGCCTCCAGAATCCGCCGGCCGTCGCCGCTGCCGCGGCCATCGTACTGCTGTTCGGCGTGCTGGCGCTCATGCGGCTGCCGATCCAGCTGCTGCCCGACACGCGCCAGCCGCAGCTCTTCGTCAACGCCGAGTGGCGCGAAGCCGCACCCGCCGAGCTCGAGGAAGCGCTGATCGAGCCGATCGAGGAGGCGATGCGCGGCCTGCCGGGCATGGTCGAAATGCGCTCCGAGTCGAACCGTGGCCGCGGCGGCGTGCGGCTCAGCTTCGAGGTCGGCACCGACATGACGCGCGTCATGCTCGACGTCGTCTCGCGTCTCAATACGTTGCCACCGCTGCCGCCCGACGCCGACGAGCCGCAGGTGTTCGGCGGCGACAACTGGCAGACGCAGAACGCCGCCTCGCTGCTGGTCCGGCCGATCGCGGGCCACTCGGTCCCCGACATCGCCGTCGCAGTACCAGCAGCTCATGGAGGAAGTGGTCGAACCGCGGCTGGCGCGGGTGCCAGGCGTCTCCCGGGTCAACCTCGAGGGCGGCCGGCCGCGCGAGGTGCAGGTGACGCTTCGATCCGCACCGGCTTGCGGCGCTCGGCATCACCCCGCAGCGGCTCGCACAGACGGTCATCGCGGCACGCGACGTCTCGGCCGGCTTCGCCAACGTCGGCCGCCGGCAGTTCACCGTGCGCGTCACGGGGCGCGAACCGGTCGAGGACCTCGGCGATCTCGTCGTCGGCTGGAGCGAGGACCGCCCGCTCTACCTGCGCGACGTCGCGGACGTGCAGCACCGAACACGTCGAGGCACGCTGGTTCTCGTACCGCAGCGGCGTGCCGGCGTACTACATCACGGCTGCAGCGCACGTCGGAATCGAACACGGTCGAGCTGGTCGACGGCGTCAAGGAAGCGATCGAGGAGCTGAACGCCGGCCCGCTCGCGAACGAGAAGCTCATGATCGAGCTGTCCTGGGACGCGAGCGTCTACGTGCGTCGCGCGATCGGCTTCGTCGAGGAAAGCCTCGCGATCGGCATCCTGCTCGCCGTCGGCGGCCTCTGGTATTTCCTGCGCGGCCCGCGCGCGCTGCTGGTGATCGGCGCCTCGATCCCGATCTCGCTGTTCTTCGCCGTGATCACGCTGCACCTGCTCGGCCGTACGCTGAACGTCGTGTCGCTCGCGGGCCTCGCGTTCTCGACCGGCATCGTGATCGACGCCGCGCTGATCGTGCAGGGCAACGTCCTGCGCTTCATGCAGGAGGGGCGCGACGCCTGGCAGGCCACCATCGAGGGCGCGGCCGAGGTCATGCCAGCGCTGCTCGCGTCGATGCTGACGAGCGTGGCGATCTTCCTGCCGATCCTGTTCATGGAAGGCCTCGAGGGCCAGCTCTTCAAGGACCTCGCGATCACGATGTCGGTCTCGCACGCGGCGTCGCTGCTGGTCGCGATGACGGTGATACCCGCCGCGAACCGCTGGGCGCTCGCCGCGGCATCCCGGCCGACCAGCACCTGCACTGGTGGCGCGCGATGGCGGATTTCGCGATGCGGCTCACCGACCGGCCGGCGGCGCGCCTCGGCTGGATCGCCGGGCATCACGGCGGGCAGCGTGCTCGTGCGTGCTGGCTGCTCGCGCCGAAGTTCGACTACCTGCCGGTCGCGCAGACCGACATGATCTGGAACAACTTCCGGCTGCCGCCCGGGCGGCAACATCGAGACCGCGCGCCGCGAGATGGCGCCGGTCGTGATCGAGCGGCTGCGGCCGTACCTCGAGGGCACCAAGGCAGCCGGCGGTCAAGTACTACAACTTCTCGGCCTGGGGCGGCTTCGGCGGCACGGCGGTCGTCTATCCGGCGGACCCGCGCGACATCCAGGAAATGGTGCGCGCTGCTGCGCGACGAGATCATGGTCGGTTTCCCCGACACCCCGTGTTCATGCAGCGCGGCTCGCTGCTCAACGTCGACGGCGGCAACGCGCGCGAGATCCGGCTCGACTTCCAGGGTGCCGACCTCGGTGCCGCTGATGGACGCGGCACGCGTCGCGGTCGACGAGATGCCGAAGGCGATTCCCGGACACCTATCCGCAGGCATTCCCGGGTCTCGAGCTGAACCAGCCCGAGCTGCAGCTCGTCCCGGACGAGTGGCGCATCGCGCGCTCGGGACTGACGCGCACCGAGGTCGCCGCGGCGTACGCGCCATCACGGGCGGGCTCTGGGCCGGCGAGTACTTCGACGGCAACGACCGGCTCGACATCATCGTCAAGTCCGACCGAGTGGCACTCGCCGGAGGAACTCGCCGAACTGCCGATCGTGACACCCGGGCGCGGGCGTGCAGACGGTCGGCGAGCTCACCGACACTGCGCCAGACCGTCGGTCCGTCGCAACTCGTGCGCATCAACGGCCACCGCACCGTCAGCGTGAACTTCGAGCCGCCGGAGGACATGACGCTCGACGAGGCCACTCGAGACGCTCGAGGACGGAGGTCGAGCCGAAGGTTCGCGCGGCGATGGAGCCGAAGGTGCAGCTGACCTACGCAGGGTCGGCGAACGACCTGCACGAGGCGCTGCGGGCGATGGCGCCAGAATTTCCTGCTCGCGCTCGTGATCCTGTTTGCGCTGATGGCGGCGCTGTTCCGCTCGATGCGCGACAGCGTGCTCGTCATGGTCGTGATGCCGGTCTCGGTCGCCGGCGGTATCCTCGCGCTGCGGGTCGTGGGGCTCTTCGGCTTCCAGGCGCTCGACCTGCTGACCATGATCGGGTTCATCATCCTGCTCGGGCTCGTCGTGAATGCCGCCATCCTGCTCGTCGACCAGACTCGCAGCACGCGAGCGCAGCGGCGTGTCGCGTCGCCAGGCCGTGCACGACGCGCTCGAAACCCGCGCGCGGCCGATCGTGCTGTCCACGCTCACCGCCGTGCTCGGCATGGCGCCGCTCATCTTCCTGCCGGGCCTCGGCGCCGAGATCTACCGCGGGCTCGCCGCCGTGGTGGCCGGCGGCATGATCGTGGGCACGCTGTTCACGTGGGTGCTGATGCCGAGCCTGCTGCGGCTGGGCGAAAGCACCGAACAGGCCGTGGGCGACGCCGTGCCCGAGGCTCCGGCGGCTGCATGAAGGACAAGCAATCCATGACCATGAAGTTTCATGACCGACCGGTCCGGCCGTTCGACGGCGGCCTGCGGCGCGCTGCCATCGCGGGTGCCGCGTTCCTGTTCGCCGCGGCTCCCGCGACAGCGCAACAGGACCGTCCTTCGCCGGTGCAGGTAGCGCGGGCCGAGGTTCGCGAACTGGCACCATCGGTGAACGCGACCGGCATCGTCCGGTCGCGCGCATGCCGCGGATCTCGCCGCCTCGGTCGCCGGCCGGTTGCAGTGGGTCGCCGAGCCCGGCACGGCGGTCAAGGCCGGGGCCGTCGTCGCGCGGCTCGACACGCGCGAGTTGTCGCTCGCCCGCGCGGAGCAGTCGGCACGCGTCAAGCGGGCCCAGGTCAACCTGACGTCGGCTCGACCGCGAGCTCGAACGCTTGCGCGCGTCGGGAAATGCCGTCTCGCGCTTCAACGTCGACCAGGCCCAGTCGAACCGCGACCTGGCCGAGGCCGACCTGCAGGTTGCGCGTGCGTTGCTCGCCCAGACCGACGACCAGCTTGCGCGGTCGCGGCTCACGGCGCCGTTCGACGGCGTCGTGTCCGACCGCGTCCATCGTGCGGGTGAGGAGGTGGCGCGAGGCGAGGTCGTCGCCCGGCTCGTCAATCCGGACGAGCTCGAGATCCGCCTCTTCGTGCCGCTGCGGCACGTCCGTGCGATCCATCCCGGGCACGTCGTCGACGTCGTGTCGGACAGCCGTCAGTTCACGGCTGCGGTCAGCACGATCGTGCCGGCCGGCGACCCGCGCACGCAGTCGTTCGAGGTGCTGGTGAAGGCGCCGAACGTGGAAGGACTGCTCGCGTCCGGCAACACCGTGCAGGTTCGCCTGCCGCTCGGCGAACCGCAGCGCCGGCTCTCGGTGCCGCGCGATGCGCTGATCATCCGGGCCGAAGGGCTGCACGTGTTCCGCATCGACGGGGACCAGCGCGCCGAACGCGTGACGGTGAAACCCGGAATCGCCGACGGCGACTGGATCGCGGTCGACGGCGGCTTGAAGGCGGGCGACCGCATCGTGGTGCGCGGCGGCGAGTCCCTGCGTGGCAACGAAAAGCTCGAGGTGGTCGGGGTCTTCGAGGAAGAGGTGCGACGGGCCACCAGCGCGGACGGCAATTCGGGCGCGTGAGGCGCGGCACATCTTCCGCGCGCGGGCCGGTTATAATCGCGGCCCCATGAGACGAACGAATTACGTCATTTCAGCGACTTGTGTCCTGTTGTTGTGCGCGTCGGCACCTTGGCACGGCGCGACTGCACAGGGGTTTGGCTCGATCTCGAGCAGCCCGCCCGCTGCAACGAGTGTGCCGGCCGCGACGGCGCCCATCGCCACCGCGACGGCGCCAGTCGCAACCACTACAGCCCCTGTTGCCACCTCGCCGGCGCCTGTCGTCACCGCGACGGCGCCCGTCGCCACCTCGACCGCACCTGTCGCCACCGCGCCGGCGCCTGTCGTCACCTCGACCGCCCTGTCGCACCTCGCCGCGCCTGTCGTCACCTCGACCGCGCCTGTTGCCCCTGCGACGGCACTCATCACCCCTGCGACAGCGCCCAGCACTGCACCTGCGCGCGGCGGCGGCGCACAGTCCTTCAGCTCGGTATCGAGTGGCGCGCGGATCGTGCCGATCGCGCCGAGCGTCGCCGCGGTGCCCCAGCGCAAGGCCAGTTCCAGCTTCGAGAGCGCCGACAAGGTGCTGGTCCGCAAGGGCGAGCGGCGACTGTACCTGCTGCGGCAAGACCGGGTGATCGCGGAGTACCCGGTGCGACTGGGACTCAACCCCTATGGCCACAAGCGTCATGAAGGCGATTTCCGGACGCCGGAAGGCGTTTACCGGCTGGTACGGCGCAATCCACGCAGCGAGTTCTTCCTGTCGATCCAGGTGTCGTATCCCAACCAGGAGGATTGGGCCGTCGCCAAGGAAGGCGGCCGGGCGCCGGGCGGGTCGATCATGATCCACGGCCAGCCGAACGTGCCGCGCAAGCCGGCGGCCTACTACACGAACCAGGACTGGACGGACGGCTGCATCGCTCTCAGCAACTCCGACATGGTGGACGTCTGGCTGCGCACCGGAGTGGGCATACCCATCGAGATCCGGCCCTGATGATGCGTCGCATCGACGTCGCGATTCCGGCTGCGCCGGAAGAGCCCGATGCCGTCGACGCGCGCGTGACCCCGACGGGCAGCCTCGAGAACCTCTCCCAGCAGGAAGTCGATCGCCTGCTCGACTCCTCCCGCGGCGGCCTGTATCCGCTCTATCGACGCTGCTCGCTCGCCGTGCTGAACAGCGGCGGCGAGACCGACGACGCGCGTGCGATCTTCGACCGCTACCAGGACTTCGACATCGGCATCATGCGGCAGGCCTGGGGCATCAAGCTCGAGCTGCACAATGCGCCGGCCTCTGCGTTCGTGGACGGTCGCATGATCCGCGGCATCCAGGAGCACCTGTTCGCGGTCTTGCGCGACATCCTCTATATCCACGGCGAGGTCTACGAGCACGGCAGCATCGAGCTGCGCGAGTCGCAGGGCATTACCAACGCCGTTTATCGGATACTTCGCAACGCCGGCACGCTGCAGCCGCGCGTGCGACCTGACATTGTCGTGTGCTGGGGCGGGCACTCGATCAGCCGCGACGAGTACGAATACACCAAGCGGGTCGGCTACCAGCTCGGGCTCAGGGGCCTGAACGTGTGCACCGGCTGCGGCCCCGGCGCGATGAAGGGCCCGATGAAGGGGGCGACGATCGGCCACGCGAAGCAGCGCATTCGCGGCGGCCGCTACGTCGGCCTGACGGAGCCCGGCATCGTCGCGGCCGAGCCGCCGAACGCGATCGTGAACCAGCTCGTGATCCTGCCGGACATCGAGAAACGCCTCGAGGCCTTCGTGCGCGTCGGCCACGGCATCGTGGTGTTTCCGGGCGGTGCCGGCACGGCGGAGGAAATCCTCTACCTGGTCGGCATCCTGCTCGATCCGCAGAACGAGCCGCAGCCGTTCCCGATCGTGTTCACCGGCCCGCGCGGCAGCGACGAGTATTTCCGCCAGGTCGACGCCTTCCTGGTCGGCACGCTCGGCGAGCGCGCGCGCCAGTGTTACCGGATCATCGTCGACGACCCGGACGAAGTGGCGCGCGAAATGCTGCGTGGCATGGACGCCGTGCGCGAGTTCCGGCGGCGCGAGAAGGATGCCTACAACTTCAACTGGCTGCTGCGCATTCCGCACGAGTTGCAGCAGCCGTTCGAGCCGACGCACGAGGCGATGGCGGCGCTCAACCTGCGCCGGGACGCGCCCGCGCACGAGCTGGCGGCCGACCTGCGCCGCGCGTTCTCCGGGATCGTGGCGGGCAACGTCAAGGAGCAGGGCATCCGGCTGATCGAGCAGCGCGGCCCGTTCGAGCTGCACGGCGACCCGCAGCTCATGCGGCCGCTCGACGCGCTCCTGACGTCGTTCGCCCTGCAGAAACGCATGAAGCTCTCGGGCGAGTACCGGCCCTGTTACCGGATCGTCGCCTGATCCGCGGCACTGGCGGCGCCTGACCCGGCGCCGTGTCGCGGGTCGTCCGCGCGTCGCACAGCCACCCCAGCGTCAACTTGTGACGCAGTTCCGGACACTGGACCGGCACTGGGATAGCGTGCTTGCAGCCGAAAATGGATTTTGTAAAGAGCCCAATGAACGATCCCAAAGCAGTGGTCAGCGGCCCTAGCCCAGCGTCCAAGGCCGAACCACAGCGGGCCGAGGGTCCACTGCCCGCGGAGGCGGGTGCGCGCCGTCCCCCGAACAAGTTCGGCGCGGCGACGGACGGTTGGGACGCCTACAACTCCTGGCTCGACCGCGTGCGGCAACAGCCGGCTCCGCCTTCGCGCCAGGCCGTGATCGCCAAGTCCCTCTACAGCGTCTCGAGCTACAAGAACTGGGCCGACAAGGCCCGCGACGCCTTCGACAAGAAGTGAATTTGGCTTAGAGTTCCGGTTCCGGGTTCACAGCGGCATGGAATGGATCCTGAAGTGGCTCGACGACCTGGACGACGTGCTCGTCGTCTTTCGCGTGCAGGCGCCCGCGGCCATCGTCACGCTCCTGCTGCTCGCGGGATTCGCCACGGTGTTCGGCCTGTTCGTCGTGCTCGGACCACCGGACCTGCTCGCCGCGCCCTGACCAGGAGCGTTTTCACATGACCGACGACAGCGACAAGCGCCCACCCGGCGAGGCCGAACTGCGGGCGCGACTGACCGAGGAACAATTCCGCATCACGCAGCTCAAGGAAACGGAGCGGCCCTTCAGCGGCCGCTACCTGCACAACAAGGAGTCAGGCGCATATGCCTGCATCGCGTGCGGCACGGAACTGTTCACGTCGGACACCAAGTACGACTCGGGTTCCGGCTGGCCGTCGTTCTGGCTGCCGCTGGCGGGCGACCGCGTGGCCACGCACCGTGATGCCTCGCACGGCATGGTGCGTACCGAGATCACCTGTGCCAATTGCGGAGCGCACCTCGGCCACGTTTTCGACGACGGCCCGCAGCCCTCGGGCCTGCGCTATTGCGTCAATTCGGCCTCACTCGATTTCAAGCGCAAGGTGGACAGATGAAGCATCGCATGACGAGCCTGGCCCGGGCCTGCGGCCTCGGCGCACTAGCGCTGCTTGCCGTCGGTGGCGACCTGGCCGGCTGTGCGCGGTCGACACCGCGGACAGTGGCGCCGGAGAACCAGGTCGCGGAGCTGGCGACCCAGGATCTCGTCGCCGGCGCGGGCCCGGAGGCGATGCCGGGCGCCCGCGTCACGGTCCATTACACGGGTTGGCTGTACGACAAGAGCCAGCCGGACGCGAAAGGCATGGAGTTCGACAGTTCGCGCAAGGGTGGCAATCCGTTCACGTTCACGCTGGGCGCGGGCGACGTGATCAAGGGCTGGGACCAGGGCGTCGCGGGAATGAAGACCGGCGGGCAGCGGCGGCTCGTGATTCCGGCGGCGCTCGGCTACGGCGCGGCTGGCGCGGGCGGCGTGATCCCGCCCGGTGCAACGCTCGTCTTCGACGTCGAACTGCTCGACGTCGCGCCGCCCCGCTGACGGCGCAGCGCCCTATTTCACTGCAGGGTTCAACGCATACGTGCCGGTGAGGCGCGCCTCCGCCAGCACGTGCTGCGCGATCGCGTCCTTCACCTGTTGACCCGTGAATTCGCCGTCGACCGGGCAGCGCGCGAGGTCGGTGGCATAGAGCACGAAGTGGTAGTGGTGCAGCAGCGCGTCGTTCCACGGCGGGCACGGGCCGTCGTACCCGAAGTACTTGCCGCCCATGTCCGCGTCGCCCGCGAACCACAGCGTGTAGTCGTTGAGTCCCTGCCGCGAACCGGCGGGACCGGCCGGGTCACGCTTGCCGCGCGGGGTGATCCCGTCCGAGGCGGAACCTGCGGGAATGTCGGACACGGCGGGTGGAATGTCCACCATGACCCAGTGATAGAAATTGGTCCGCGGCAAGTCGGCAGGCACGATGCGCCCCGGCTTGTTCACGTCGTCCGCCCGCGTGGGCACGTCCGTGTCGACGCACAGGAGCACGAGCGACCTGGCCGTGGACGGAACGCCCGTCCAGCGCAGGTGCGGATTGCGGTTGTCGCTCATGCGCAGGTGCTGCGCCGTGTCCGGCGCGCAGAACGCGAAAACCTCGGGAATGCGCTGGCCGTGGACGAAGCTCGACGACATCACGTGCACGGGGGTCTCCTCGGGCGGGCTGCGGCCGATTCTGCCACGGCCGTGTGGCGGACCGGCACCCTTCTGGCACACTCGACCTGCGCGCATGCCGAAAAGCAGGTCCGAAATCGTGTCCGACTCGTCATCGTCGTCCGCCGGCCGGCTTCCCGGTGCGGTGTTCCGTCCGCCGGCGCCGCGCGCCGAGGTGATCCCCGGGCCGGCCGGCGCACTCGAAGCGCGTGTCGAGGATCCGCGGCCCGAGCCACGATCAGCCGCCGTCACTGTCGGTGTGCGTGTGCCATCCACACCCTCTGCATAGCGGGACGATGCAGAACAAGGTCGTGCACACGGCGGCACGCGCGATGCAGGAGGCCGGTGCGCCCACCGTGCGCTTCAATTTCCGCGGCGTGGGTGCGAGCGCGGGACACTATGCGAACGGGGTGGGGGAGGTGGACGACGCACTCGCGGTGATCGGCTGGGCGCGCGAGCAGTTCCGCTGCGATGCGCTGTGGCTCGCCGGTTTCTCATTCGGAGCTGCCGTGGCGCTGCGGGCGGCCGGCAGCGGAGCGCGACCCGACCGCCTGGTCACGATCGCCCCGCCCATCGGGCGCATCCTGGTCGATCCGGTCGCACGACCCGGCTGCCCGTGGCTGATCGTGCAGGGCGACCGCGACGAACTCGTCGATGTCGATGCAGTGCGGACCTGGGCGGCTGGTTACGAGCCGGCGCCGACACTGCTGGTCGTGCCCGGCGCCGAGCACTTCTTCCACGGCAAGCTGGCGGAACTGCGGGCGGGAATCCTGCGCTTCGTGCGCGGGGAGGATCCGGCTGGCCGCGACGCGGCCTGAATTCAGGCAGAAAATCCGGCAAGAGCGCCGGAAAAACACAGGGGCGCGCGGGGCGCCCCGGTGTTGCGAAAATCGCCTTCGCTCAGTTAACGAACCCTTTGAGGTTCTTGAGCGGCATCACGCGGACTTTCTTGCTGGCGGGCTTGGCCTTGAAGACCATCTTGTCCCCGGTGAAGGGGTTGATGCCTTCGCGCGCCTTCGTGGCGGGCTTTTTCACCACCTTCATCTTGGCCAGGCCGGGGAGCGTGAACAAGCCGTGGCTCTTCAGGCTCTTCCTGATCACGACGTTCAGGGACTCGAATACTGAACTCACCTGCTTCTTCGACAGGCCGGTGTCCTTGGAGATCGCAGCAAGGATGTCGGACTTGGTCGGTGCAGAGGTCTTCTTGGCATTTGCCATCTGGATGTTTCTCCTGTGAATCGGTGCGGGCCGCTGGCCCCGGTTAGTCTACGAGCGCGCGAAAAATAGCACGAAAACAAGGGTTGTTAATACGCCGAAACCACTTTCGTGCCTTTTTTTTCGCATGTGCGGCGTTCAGTCGGCAAAGAATTCGCGTTTGAACTGCACCGAGTGGGTCTCACCGCCCGTGCCTGGCGTCGCGTCGATGTCGAACACGAGGATCTCGTTGCCGCTGATTCCGACCTCGCCGATGAAGTAAATCGACGAGCCTTCCTGGATGCGGCGCATGCGCAGGTCCTTCAGTTGCCCGTTCAGGTTGTACGCCTTCGCGGTGACGCTGCCGTCGACCGGCGTCGTCCTGCCGTCCGGGGCTTTCGCGAGCAGCGCGACGTTCAGCAGCACGCGATTGCCGCTGCGCTCGATGCCGTACGCCCGCGCGGCGTCGACGCTGAGTTCGTCGGTTCGCACCGCGTTGTAATGGATCTCGAAATTCCCGAAGACCTCGCTCGTCGGCTCGGTCGGCTGGGCCTCCTGCGAGCGGCCGGGCAGGCCGCCGGAATCGCAGCCGGCCAGCCCCGCGAGCAGCGACACGGTGAGCAGGCCTGCGCTGCAGGCATGCGCGCAGCGGTTCGTGCGCGGCGTGGACGTGGTGCTTGCCGCCGTCATGGCTCGTGTCATGGTGTTACCTCCGCTGCGAGCAGGATCGGAGCGACGCGTGCCCCACACTATATTCCGCCCGGCCGGCCGGTGTACCGCTCAACTCGAGGCGCCGGCGGTCGCCAGCGCAGTTTGCAGTGCGGCAGGAATCTCGCGCACACCGTGCAGGCGCAGGCGCTTGTCGCGCCCGGCCTGGCCCTTGACGAGCGTGACGCAGGACTTTGCGATGCCACACGCATCGGCGACGAATTCGACCAGGGCGGCATTCGCACGCCCGTCGACTGGCGGCGCATTCAGGCGGATGCACAGTCGATCGCCCCGCACGCCCGCGAAGCCGGCGCGCGCGGCGCGCGGTTGTACGCGCACGTCGAGGAGCCAATCCGGGCCATCCCGTCGCAGCGCACTCATTGCCCGTGGTTCGCCATGGCGGGTGGGTGCGTCAACGCAACAGGATCAGCAACGCCTGCAACGCGATCAATACGAACAGGACCGACAGGTCGAGCCCGCCGAGCGGCGGAATGACGCGCCGCACCGGCGCGAGCAGGGGCTCGCAAAGGCGTGTGAGGATGTCGTGCACCGGGTTGTAGCCTGCCGCCGCAAACCAGCTCAGCAGCGCATAGAGCAGGACCGCGATGAAATAGAACTGGAGGACCGTGTGCAGCAGGCTGAGGAAGCCTGCGGTGAGCACGACGGCCGGGTTCAGGGAGGCGCCGGCCACGAGGCGCAGCACGACGGTGCCGGTGAAGTGCACGATCAGCAAGGCTGTCAGCGCGCCGAGGTCGACCCGCTTTGCCGGCGGCAGCGCCCGCCGCAACGGGACGACCAGCGGGTCGGTGATCTTCAGCACCGCTTCACCGATCGGGTTGCGGAAATCCGCCCGTACGAGCGGCATGAGCACGCGCAGCAGGAAAGCCACCACGAGCAGGGTGACCAGGGTGTGCAGGATGAACAGCAAGGCTTCCATGGCAGCGTCCGTTGTCATTCAGGGGCGGGGTCAGGCGCCGAAATCCCGCGCGAGCTCGGCAGAGCGGCGCGTGGCCGCCGCGACGGCCCGCGCAAAAATAGCACGCACACCCGCGGACTCGAGCACATCGAGCGCCGCGGCGGTGGTGCCTCCGGTCGAGGTGACCTGGGCGCGCAGCGTCGCCGGCGACGCCGTCGATTCAGCGGCCATGCGCCCGGCGCCGCGTGCCGTCTCGACGGCGAGCAGTCGCGCGGTGCCGCGTTCCATGCCGAGCGCCACTGCAGCATCTTCCAGCGCCTCTATGAGCAGGAAGAAATAGGCGGGACCACTGCCGGACACGGCGGTCACGACGTCCATGAGTGCTTCGTCCTCGACCCAGACGGTCGCGCCGCAGGCCTCGAGGATCCGTTCCGCCGCACGGCGTGCCGTGGGATCCACGTTGCCAGTGGCGCAGAGCGCGGTGACGCCGGCGCCGATCAGGGCTGGACGGTTGGGCATGGTGCGTACCACCGCAGCGTCACTGCCGAGCCAGCGGGCGAGGTCCTGCAGGCGGATGCCCGCGGCAACTGAAATCACGAGCGGCCGGTGCTCCGCGACGACCGGCGCGAGCGGCCGGGCGGCGTCCGCCATCTGTTGCGGCTTCACGGCCAGCACGACGACGTCGGCTCGCGTAACCGCGACGACCCCGTCCGTGGTCGCCTCGACGCCGTATTCGCGTTGCACCCGCTCGCGCTGCGCAGGGTCCGGATCGGCGACGACGATCGAGTCGCCACGCACACCGCGCGCACGCAGGCCGCCGATCAGACTGGTGGCCATGTGGCCGCCGCCCACAAACGCGATCCGCTGGGTCATACCGGTCGGGTCTCCACGTTGCCAGCGCCGGCCGCGTCAGGCCCGGCGGCCGAAAATGGCCGTGCCGACGCGCACGATCGTCGCGCCTTCGAGCACGGCTGCTTCGAGATCGTCGCTCATGCCCATCGACAGGGTATCGAGCCGGTGGCCGCGGGCGTTGAGTTCGTCGCGCAGCTCGCGCAGCCGTCGAAACGGCGGTCGTTGCGCGGCAACGCCCACCGCAGGGGGCGGCATGCACATGAGCCCGCGCAGTTGCAGCCGAGGCAGGGCGGCCACCGCATCGGCGAGTGCCTGCAGGCCTGCGGGTGTCACACCGCCCTTGCCGCTTTCGTCCGCCAGCTTGACCTGCAGCAGGACCTGGAGCGGCGGCGCGTGATGCGGCCGCTGGTCGCTCAGGCGCAACCCGATGCGTTCGCGATCGACGGTGTGCACCCACTGGAAGTGTGCGGCCACGTCGCGCGTCTTGTTCGACTGCAGCTGGCCGATGAAATGCCAGGTGAGCCGAGCGTCGGCGAGCTCGGCGATCTTGGCCACGCCTTCGTGCACGTAGTTCTCGCCGAAGTCCGCCTGTCCGGCGGCTGCGACGGCGCGCACGAGCCCTGCAGGTTGTTGCTTGCTCACGGCGAGCAACCGGACGTCGCGAGGGTCCCGGCCCGCTTGCCGTGCCGCAACTGCGATTCGGGCGACCACGGAATCGAGCGCGTCGGGCGAGAACTGCGGAGCGGTTAACATATTGGGGTCCGAGGGCCTGATCTATACTGCGCTGGCCCGCGAGACCCGTCCGGTTCTGGATGCGGCGCGCGGGACATAGGGAGCCCAGATGGCCGTCGACATTGCCCAATTGCTGGCATTTGCCGTCAAGAACAAAGCCTCCGACCTGCACCTGTCGTCCGGCGTGCCGCCGATGATCCGGGTCGACGGCGACATGAAGCGCATCAACATGCCACCGCTGACGCACAAGGAAGTGCACAGCATGGTGTACGACATCATGAATGACAAGCAACGGAAGGCTTACGAAGAATTCTACGAGACGGATTTTTCGTTCGAGATTCCGAAGCTTGCGCGTTTCCGCGTCAACGCGTTCAACCAGAACCGGGGCGCCGCCGCAGTCTTCCGCAACATTCCGTCGGTGGTGCTGTCGCTCGACGACCTGAACGCGCCGAAGATCTTCAAGGACATCGCGATGCAGCCGCGCGGCCTGGTGCTCGTCACGGGCCCGACGGGCTCGGGCAAGTCGACGACGCTGGCCGCGATGATCAACTACGTCAACGACAATCGCCCCGACCACATCATCACGATCGAGGACCCGATCGAGTTCGTGCACGAGTCCAAGCGCTGCCTGATGAACCAGCGCGAAGTCCACCGCGACACGCTCGGGTTCAGCGAGGCGCTGCGCTCGGCGCTGCGCGAGGATCCCGACGTGATCCTCGTCGGCGAAATGCGCGACCTCGAGACCATCCGCCTCGCGCTGACGGCGGCCGAGACCGGCCACCTCGTCTTCGGCACGCTGCACACGAGTTCGGCCGCCAAGACCATCGACCGCATCGTCGACGTGTTCCCGGCCGCCGAGAAGGAAATGGTGCGCGCGATGCTCTCCGAGTCGCTGCGCGCAGTGATCTCCCAGAGCCTGCTGAAGCGCATCGGCGGCGGCCGCATCGCCGCGCACGAGATCATGATCGGCACGCCCGCGATCCGGAACCTGATCCGCGAAGGCAAGATCGCGCAGATGTACTCGGCGATCCAGACCGGCCAGCAGGCGGGCATGCAGACGCTCGACCAGTGCCTGAAGGAGCTGCTCCAGAAAGGCCTCATCACGAAGGAAGAGGCGCGGTTCCGCGCGCAGAACAAGGAGGACTTCTAGTCCCATGGACCGCGAAACCGGCATCAAGCTCATGCAGGACCTGCTGCGCCGCATGGTCGAGCGCAACGGGTCCGACCTCTTCATCACGGCCGGCTTCCCGCCTGCGATCAAGATCGACGGCGAGATCAAGCCCCAGACCAACCAGCCGCTCTCGCCGGAGCAGAGCGCGCTGCTGGTGCGCGCGATCATGAACGATCGCCAGACCAAGGAATTCGACTCGACGCGCGAGTGCAACTTCGCGATCGCGCCGCCCGGCATCGGGCGCTTCCGCGTCAGCGCGTTCGTGCAGATGGGCCTCACCGGCGCGGTGCTGCGCACCATCAACATCAAGGTGCCGACGATCGACGAGCTCGACCTGCCGCCGATCCTCAAGGAGATCGTGCTGTCGAAGCGCGGCCTCGTGATCCTCGTCGGCGCGACCGGCTCCGGCAAGTCCACCAGCCTCGCCGCCATGGTGGACTACCGCAACGACAAGACCCGCGGCCACATCATCACGATCGAGGACCCGATCGAGTACGTGCACGCGCACAAGAACTGCGTCGTGACGCAGCGCGAGGTGGGCGTCGACACCGACAGCTGGCACATGGCGCTGAAGAACACGCTGCGCCAGGCGCCCGACGTGATCCTGGTCGGCGAGATCCGCGACCGCGACACGATGGAGTACGGCATCCAGTTCGCCGAGACCGGCCACCTCGTGCTCGCGACGCTGCACGCGAACAGCGCCAACCAGGCGCTCGACCGCATCATCAACTTCTTCCCGGAGGACCGCCGCGAGCAGCTCCTCATGGACCTCTCGCTCAACATCCGCGCGATGATCTCGCAGCGCCTCGTGCCGCGCGAAGCCGGCAAGGGCCGCATCGCCGCGATGGAGATCATGCTCAACACGCCGCTGGTCGCGGACCTGATCTTCCGGGGCGAGGTGACCGCGATCAAGGAAATCATGGCCAAGTCGACCCGGCTCGGCATGAAGACCTTCGACCAGGCGTTGTACGAACTCTACGAGGCCAGCGTGATCTCCTACGAGGAGGCGCTGCGCAACGCGGACTCGAAGAACGAGATCCGGCTCCGCATCAAGCTCGAAGGCAAGCGCGCGGACCGGGGCAACCTCGACGAGACCGGCGCGCTCAAGATCCTGGAGGAGGAGCGGTAACGGCCGTGGCCGTCCCGCCGGACTCCTCACACTGGTGCCGGGAGCACTGAACCTGCATGGCTGTCTCCGCAACACACGACGACACACTTCCGCCGACTGATGCCGAGGCGTCGCTCGGCGTGTCCACGGATGCGGCGCGCAGCTTCGTGCTCAACACGCGGCCGCTCTTCAAGCTGATGGTGGAGCGCAAGGCGAGCGACCTCTTCTTCAGCTCGAACGCGCCGATCAAGATCAAGATCGAAGGCAAGATCATCCCGGTCAACCGCCAGGTGCTGACCGCCGACCAGGTGCGCCAGGCCGCCTACGGCCTCATGAACCAGGAGCAGATCGACTACTTCCAGCAGGAGCTGGAGATCGATTTCGCGGTCTCCGAGCCGGGCCTCGGCCGCTTCCGCGTGGCCGTGTTCCACCAGCGCGGCAACCCGGCGATGGTCCTGCGCTACATCACGGCCGACATGCCCAAGCTCGAGGAGCTGGGCCTGCCGCCGATCATGAAGGACCTGGTCATGATCAAGCGCGGGCTCGTGCTGATGGTCGGCGCGACCGGCTCGGGCAAGTCCACCTCGCTGGCTGCGATGCTCAACTACCGCAACGAGATCTCCTCCGACCACATACTCACGGTCGAGGACCCGATCGAGTTCCTGCACTCCAACAAGAAGTCGATCGTGAACCAGCGCGAGGTCGGGCTCGACACGAAGTCGTTTCACCGCGCGCTCCGCAGCGCGATGCGCGCGGCCCCGGACGTGATCCTGATCGGCGAGATCCGCGATCGTGAATCGATGGAGTACGCGATCACGTTCGCCGGCACCGGCCACCTGTGCCTCGCCACGCTGCACGCGAACAACGCGGCGGAGACGCTCGACCGCATCATCAACATGTTCCCCCGCGACCAGCACACGCAGATCTTCCTGGACCTGTCGCAGTACCTGAAGGCGATCCTGTCGCAGCGCCTGGTCATGGGCAAGACCGGGCGGCGCCACGCGGCGATCGAGGTGCTGCTCAGCACGCCCGCACGTGCAGGAGCTCGTCAAGAAAGGCGACGTCGTCGGCGTCAAGGAAGCCATTCGCGGCAGCAACGAGAAGGGCATGCAGTCCTTCGACGTCTCGCTCTACCAGCTCTATCTCGACGGCAAGGTCACGCTCGAGGAAGCGATCGCCAACGCCGATTCGCGCACGAACCTCGAGGCGAAGATCAACTTCGGCTGAACCGCCCCCGCATGGCAGCGGTCCAGGCGCTCCGTTCCGATCGTTCGCTGCCGTAGCGACACCCCGCCGACAAGCGACCTCTACGCCATCCGGTCCGGGTTCCGTGCACCCGTTTGCATAGCGACACTGCCACCGACGCGCGGCGAGCACACCATCCAGTCCAACTCCGGATCCCATTCACACGATTGCGTAGCGACTCTGTTACCGACGCGCGGCGAGCACGGCATCCGGTTCGAGTTCGACGGGCCGTGCGCGACATGGACGTCGCGCCCGGAGCCCCCACGGATGGGTCTACGGCGTCCCGGCGAATTCGAACCGGGTGCCGGGCCGACGCAAGTCCAGCACCGATGCTATCCGACGCGGGCTGATCTGGTCCGGAGCTGTCGGTTTCGTCGCGATCGCGCGTCGATCCGCTCTACTGCCGCAACGCCGCATCAGCCGGCGGGTGGAAACACCGCGTTCGCGTCGAACACCGGCCCATCCACGCAGACCCGCTTCATCGCGAGCCCTGACGGCGTCACGACCGGGACTCCGCACCCGGCGCAGCCGCCGACCGCGCAGGCCATGAACTCCTCGAGCGACACCTGGCACGGCAGGCCGAACTGCCGGGCCACGCGTGCCGTCGCCTGCAGCATCGGTGTCGGGCCACACGCGAAGATCCCGACCGCGGCCAGCGCGTCGGCGTCGAGCGTGCCGAGCCAGTGCGCCGCCAACTCGGTGACGTAGCCGCCGAAGCAGCCCGCGAAGCCCGACAGCGTGGCGAGCCGGCTCGCCACGCCCCAGTCGTCGAGCAATGGCATGCACGCGATCACATCTGCCGGCATGCCCGGCAACAGGATCCGCGACGGACGCGCGCGGAACGGGAACTCGATTTCCGAACCCATGAGAACGAGCGGCTGCCACGGCGCATCGCGCCTGGCCTTCAGGGTTTCGGCGAGAAACACCATCGGCGGAATGCCGACGCCGCCACCGATCAGCAGCGTGCGCGGCCGTGCCGTGTCCGGCACGAAACCCTGGCCGATCGGGCCCAGCACGCTGACGGTGGCGCCGCGCGGCTGCAGCGACAGCGCCTCCAGCCCCGGGCCCACGATCTTGTAGAGGATCTCGATCCAGCCGGCGCGCGCGTCGACGCGCATGATCGATAACGGCCTGCGCATCGGCCGCTCGAGGTCGCAACTCACGTGCGCGAAACTGCCGGGCACGGCCGCGGCCGCGCATCGCGGCGCGTGCAGGCGGATCACGAACTGGCGGCCCGGGAATTCCTGCTGCTCGATCAGCTGTGCGTCCTCCACGAAGACGGTGCCGCGGTGCGGCCGCGACTCGGCGCCGCGCTGGCGCCCCGAGTCTGCGACTGTGCGCCGCGCGGCACTGGCCGGCGCCGCGGCTGCTTGCGCGGTGACGGCAGTTGCGACCGGTGCGGGTTCCGTGCCCGGGGGAGCCGGGTGCCGGCGCGACTCCGGGATCGAGGTGCTCATGCGCTCACCCTTCACGCCGGCCGGCTTCGACGTTGCGCACCTGCACGTTGCGCACGATCGTCGCCAGCACCGCCATGCGCACCGCCACGCCGTTGCGGACCTGCTGCTGGATCGCGGACTGCGGGCCGTCCGCCACCTCGCTCGTGAGTTCCACGCCGCGATTCATCGGGCCCGGGTGCAGCACGACTGCGTCCCGGGCTGCGAGCCGCAGGCTCTCGGCGGTAATGCCCCATTCGCGGCAGAACGTATCCGCATCTGGAATATTTGCTTCGGCCATGCGCTCGCGCTGCACCCGGAGCGCCATGATGACGTCCGCGCCGCGAATGCCGTCCCGCAGCGCGACGTGCCGCGTGGCGCCCGGAAACTCGTCGGCGTCCGGCATCAGCGACGCAGGTGCGACGATGCGCAGCTGGCCGACGCCGAGTGTGCCGAGCGCGGTCGCCGCCGACCGCGCGACGCGAGAGTGCTTCACGTCCCCGACGATCGCCACGGTCAATGCGCCGAAGTCGCCCTTGCGCTGGCGGATCGTCAGCACGTCGAGCAGGCCCTGCGTCGGGTGCGACACGTGAGCTTCGCCGGCGTTCAGCACGCTGATGTGCGACTGCACGCGGCTGGACACGAACGCCGGTATGCCGGGCTCGGAGTCCCGCATCACGAAGACGTCCACCTGCATGGCCTGCAGCGTGTAGATGGTGTCGAGCACCGTCTCGCCCTTCACGCGCGACGAGGAATGCAGGTCGAGGTTCACGACGTCGGCCCCGAGCCGCGTCGCCGCCAGTTCGAACGAAACGCGCGTGCGGGTGCTCGGCTCGAAGAAGAGATTGGCGACGGTGCGGCCCGCCAGGCTCTGGTCGCGCGCGGGCACGTCGCCAGGATGGCGCACGTAGAATTGCGCCAGGTCGAGCATCTGCACGAGCTCGTCGCGCGAGAGCCCCTCGAGCGTGAGAAGGTGGCGCAGGCGGCCGGCCTGGTCGCGCTGCAGGTCTTTGCCGGTATCGGTCTTCAAGTCGGGCTGCTCCCGGAGGCGTCGCTGCTCGTGTTCGATCCGTGCCCGGCCGCCCGGCGCCTCAGCCACCGCCGCGCGCGCGCAGCCAGGTTTCGAGGATCAGCCGCGCGGCATTCGCATCGATGTCTTCGCGGCGTATGCGGCGCGTCCGGGCTCCCGACCGCCGCGCGTCGCGCAACTCGTCGTAAGCCGCAGTGGAGGTCAGGCGCTCGTCCACGAATTCGACGGGCAGGCTGCAGCGTCGCGAGAGTTCCTCGCCGAATGCGCGGCAGGCGTCCGTGGTGCTCGTGTCCGACCCGTCCATATTATATGGGACTCCAACCAGCAATCGCGCCGGCGCCCACTCGCGGACACAGGCGAGCACCGCCGTCCAGTCGGGTTTACCGGAGTGCGCGGGCAGCGTGCTGGCGGCGTTCGCCGAGCCGGTCCTGGTCTGGCCCACCGCGACGCCGATGCGCCGCGCGCCGAAATCGAACGCGAGCACCACCTCCGCGGCCAGGTGCGCCCCGGCGGCGGAGGCACGCGGCGGGGGGACCGTGCCGCTCAGGCGTGGCCCGCGTCGCTGCTGAGCGACAGCAGGTTGATGCCGAGCAGGCGCGCCGCTTCCTGCCAGCGCTCCTCGACCGGCGTCGCGAAGACGAGCCGCTCGTCGGCGTCCACGGTCAACCAGGCGTTGCGGGCCACCTCCTCCTCGAGCTGGCCGGCCTCCCAGCCCGCGTAGCCGAGGGCGACCACGGCGCTGCCGGGACCTTCGCCGGCTGCGAGTGCGTCGAGGATGTCGCGTGACGTCGTCAGGTGCACGCGCTCCGAGAACGGCAGCGACGATTCGAACTTGCCCGCGGGGGTGTGCAGCACGAAGCCGCGCTCGGTCTGCACCGGGCCGCCGCGCAGGACGGGCTGCCGATTGAACTTCGACCTCGTCGAATCGAGACCGAGCTGCTCGAACACGTCGCCGAGCGTCATCGGCAGCGTGCGATTGACGACGATGCCGAGCGCGCCACGTTCGCTGTGCTCGCAGATCAGCGTCACGGTCTGTGCGAAATTGGGATCGTCCATGCGCGGCATGGCGATCAGGAACTGGTTGGTGAGGTATTCGGCCACGGTGCCGGCAGTATCCTGCGCTACGGGCTCGACGTGAAGACCGAACCGTCGCCCGCCAGCCGCCCGTTCAGGAACTGCCACTCGTACGCAAAACGGATCACCGGATACTGGTCGCGCATCGCCGTCGGAAACGGGTCGAATGGCGCAGCGAGCCGTACGATGCTGGTGGCCGCATGGTCGAGTTCGCTATGGCCGCTAGAGCGTCGCACGACCACGGTGGCCAGGCTGCCGTCGGCGCGGATGGCGACTTCGACCACGGGATTGCCCGACATGCGCCGACGCCGCGCCTCGTTCGGAAAATTGAGCGTGCCGGCCCGCTCGATGCGTCGCTTCCACGCGTCGAGGTAGGCGGCGATGGCCGACTCGCGCGTGTCCGCGCGCAGCTTGTCGTCCAGGGCGGCGCGGCCGCGCAGGTGCAAGTCGCGATCCGACACCGCGGCGTTCAGCCCCAGTTGCGGCAACGACTTCGCGCGCGACGCACGTGTGGCGGTTGCTTCCGGCACTTCCGCGCCGACCGGCAGCCGCCGCGCCTCCAGCGCGCGCCGGGCGAGGATCGAGGTCGTGCCGGGCAATTCCTGCGGCGGGCTCGGCAGCAGGTCGGCGACGACCTCGTAGTCGTCTGGCGCCTCCTCGGGCGGTGTGGCTTCAGGCAGGGAACTGCGCTGCTGCCCGGACGAGGTGCCCGTGCCGCGCTGCGAGCGCTGCGCGATGTAGCCCGCGTCCTCGTTCTCTGGCGTCTCGTCCGGACCGGGCGGCAACAACAGCACCTCGAGCGTAGGCAGCGCCCGGTCGTCGCTCGCGGGAGCAGTGAAGCGGACCCCCAGGATCAGCAACCCGTGCAGCAGCGCCGCGACGAATATCGCCGTGGAGAGGCGGTCGCTGGCCGGGTCGCGGCGACGGTGGGCGGCCATCATCGGCAATCAGCCCGGCATGCGGCGGCGGGCGATGGCGTCCATGAGCGTGCCGGCGATGTCGGTGCCGAACTGGCGGTCGAGCTCGCGCACGCCGGTCGGGCTCGTGACGTTGATCTCGGTGACGAACCCGCCGATCACGTCGAGGCCGACGAAGAGCATGCCGCGCTCACGCAGCGCGGGACCGATTTCACCAGCCAGCCAGCGATCCCGGTCGTTGAGCGGCCGTCCGACGCCCTTCGCGCCGGCCGCCAGGTTGCCGCGGTTGTCGGCGTCGGTCGGGATCCGGGCCAGGGCAAAAGCAGCGGGTTCGCCGTCCACGAGGATCACCCTGGAGTCGCCGGTCGTCACGATGTCGGGAATATAGCGTTGCACGATTGCATAGCGTGCGCCGTATTCGGTCAACGTTTCGAAGACGACGTTCGCATTCTTGTCACCCAGCTCGATCACGAAGATCGAGCGTCCCCCCATCCCGTGCAGCGGCTTGCAGACGATGCGCCCGTGCTCGCGCAGGAAAGCGTGCATGGCCGCCATGTCGCGGGTGATCAGGGTCGGCGCGCAGCACTGCGGGAACCAGGCCGTGTAGACCTTCTCGTTCATGTCGCGCAGGCCCTGCGGGCGATTCACGACCAGCGCACCCTGCATCTCGGCGCGTTCGAGGATATAGGTGGAATAGATGTATTCGGTGTCGAATGGCGGGTCCTTGCGCATCAGGATTGCGTCGAAGTCGCCCAGGCGCGTCGGCGCGGGCTCGCCCCGCGTGAACCAAGCGTGCTCGTCCTCATGGACCTCGAGGGGGTGCGCGCGGCCCATCGCGACGCCGTCGCGCAGCCAGAGATCGCTCATTTCGAGATAGGCGATGCTCCAGCCGCGTTTCCGGGCGGCCAGCAGCATCGCGAGTGTCGTGTCTTTCTTCGGCTTGATGTCGTCAATCGGATCCATAACGACGGCGATACTGAGCGGCTTCCCGGGCATGCTGGCTCCCACGCGAGAACGGCGATCGCACCGCCGGTTGTGATGTCCGTCATGTTATCGAAAGCAGCCAATGGCAGGGGGTTGACCAATATGTTAAAACGCCCTCGCGAGCGCGAACCACGCGATTAGCGTCGCTATCGCGCGTAACGCTCACACCCATTCGAGGGGTTCGACTGCATGGAAAACACGGCAGCCAGCAACAGCCGGCCGCGGCTGGCCGGCCTCAAGGTGCTGGTCATCGACGACAGCAAGACGATCCGCAGGACTGCGGAAACGCTGCTGGCCCGCGAGGGTTGCGAGGTGTTCACGGCGGTCGACGGCTTCGACGCGCTGTCGAAGATCGCGGACCACCAGCCCGACATCGTCTTCGTGGACATCATGATGCCGCGGCTCGACGGCTACCAGACCTGTTCGCTGATCAAGCACAACAAGGTCTTCCGCACGATCCCGGTCATCATGCTGTCGAGCAAGGACGGGCTCTTCGATCGTGCCCGCGGCCGCATCGTCGGTTCCGAGCACTACCTGACCAAGCCTTTCACGCGCGAAGAACTCCTGAGCGCGATCGAAACCCACGTCCACCGCGCCTGAGCGCACCGATTCAAGGGGAAGACACCTCGTGGCACTCGTATTGATCGTGGACGACTCGCCGACCGACGTTCACGTCATGCAGCAGGCGCTCGAGCAGCACGGCTTTACGACGGCCGCGGCGGCCGACGGGGGCGAGGGACTGCGCCTCGCGCGCGAGCTGCACCCTGACCTGATCCTGATGGACATCGTGATGCCGGGAGTCAACGGCTTCCAGGCCACGCGCGAGCTCGCGAACGACCCGCAGACCCGGACGATCCCGGTGATCATGGTCACCTCGAAATCGCAGGAATCCGACCGGGTCTGGGGATTGCGCCAAGGCGCAGTCGATTACCTCGTGAAGCCGGTTGCGACCGAACAGCTCGTGCGCAAGGCACAGGCCGCGATTGCCACCTGACATGGAAGGCGTGACCGGCCTGCGTTCGCTGCGTGAGCGACCGTTCGAACTGCTGCGGGAGATCGACCGTCGCGCGCGTGCGGCCGCCCAGGGCCAGCCCGAGGCCGTGGCTACGGGCGCGGAGTGGGTGGGCGTCGCCTTCCGCCTGGGAGGCGAGGCGTTCCTGCTTGCGCGCGAGGAAACCCGCGAGGTGCTCGCGTATCCAGCGGCCGTGACGCGAGTGCCTGGCGCGCGGACCTGGATCCGCGGCCTCTCGAACGTGCGCGGCCAGTTGCTGCCGGTCATCGACCTGCGTGCGTTCCTCGGCGCCGGGCTGACCACGGTGTCGCGCACGACGCGCGTGCTGGTCGCCAATCATCGCGAAATCCCGGCGGGACTCGTGGTGGACGAGGTCATGGGCTTCCGGCGGTTCTACGAGAGCGAGTTCTCCAGCGACCTGCCGCCGACGCTGCTGCGCTGCGAGCGCTACCTGGCCGGCGCGTTCAAGCGCGGCGCCGAGGTCTGGCCCGTGTTCAGCGTCAGGACGCTGCTCGAGAGCCAGCAGTTCCTGCTGGCTGCGGCGTCCTGAGCGCGCGTGCCTCGAACGACAAGAATGGTGACGACATGACGAATCGATTCGACGCTGCCCGGCTGCAACCCATGTTGCTCGGCGTGGCGCTCGCGGCGGCGGTGCTGGCCGCACTGACGCTGCTGCTGTCCGGCCGCGCGATCCAGAACCAGGTGCAACTGCGGGAACACGTGGCGGCGCTGACGTCGCTCGCGCAGAACATCCCGCTGCAGGCGGGCGCCGCGGTCCGCGGCTCTGCGCCCGCCTTCGACGCGCTCGAGGCATCGCGCACGCGGCTCGAGCAGGTATTGAACGAGATCGACGCAGGCAAGTCGGCTCTTGGCCCGCTTGCGTCGTCGAGCGCGCAGGTGCTGGGCGCCGAGAGCGGCTGGCCCGCGCTCCTCGAGCAGTCGCAGGCGGTGCTCGACGGGCGCGACGCTGCGTTGCAGGCGCAGCGCACGGCAGCCGCGGTTCGCGAGTCGACGCCGCGCGTGCTGTCGGCGGCGGCCGGCGTGCTGAAGGCGATCGGTCCGGTGCGGCCCGACCCGATCAATCGCAGTTTCGAGCGGTTCGAACTCCGTGCGCAGGCAATCGAGCAGGACCTCTCCGCGCTCGCCGACGGCACTGCTCCGGTGGAAGCCGCTGCGCGCCGCCTCACGGACAGCCTCGATTTCATGGGCCAGGTGGCTACCGGCGTGGCGGGCGAGGAGAATTCGCTCGGCATCCTGCCGGTGACCGGGCCGGCCGCGGAGGCCGCGGTCGTCCTGCTGGCCGCGTATCGCAGCGAAGCGGACCAGGTGCGCTCCGTCATCGCGCTCGCGGACCAGCTCGAGCAGATGCAGGCGGCGCGCAACGCCCTGGCCGAGAGCGGGGCCGCGCTCGGCGCGAGTCTGGCCCGTGTCGATGCGACCGGCACCGCGCGGGGCGGCGGCCTGCTCACCAATCCGTGGCTGCCGCTCGTGTTCATCGTCATCACGCTGGTGGGGCTGGCCGCCGCGACCTGGCTGCAACGCCAGCTGGCAACGCTCGGGAGGGTCGCGGACCAGCAGGCCCGGCAGAACGAGCGCAACCAGCAGGCCATCCTGCGCCTGCTCGACGAGCTGTCGAACCTGGCGGACGGCGACCTGACGGTGCAGGCCACGGTGACCGAGGACATCACGGGCGCAATCGCCGACTCGATCAATTACGCGATCGAGGCACTGCGCGAGCTCGTCGTGACGATCAACGACTCGGCAATCAAGCTGGACGGCGCGACGCGCCAGACCCAGGCCTTGTCGACGCACCTCGCGAAGGCGTCCTCCGCCCAGTCGAAGCAGATCGGCGCGGCGTCCGAGTCGATCGCGGCGATGGCGGCCTCGACCGAGGAAGTTTCCGGCAATGCCGAGCGCTCGGCGGACGTCGCACGGCATTCCGTCGACATCGCCCACAAGGGCGGCGACGCCGTACGACGCACCATCGACGGCATGAACGCGATCCGCGAGAACATCCAGGAGACCTCGAAGCGGATCAAGCGGCTCGGCGAGAGCTCGCAGGAAATCGGCAACATCGTCGAACTCATCAACGACATCGCCGAGCAGACCAACATCCTTGCGTTGAATGCCTCGATCCAGGCGTCGATGGCCGGCGAAGCCGGTCGCGGATTCGCCGTCGTCGCGGACGAGGTGCAGCGGCTCGCCGAGCGCGCCGCGAACGCCACCAAGCAGATCGAGGTGCTGGTGCGCACGATCCAGGCCGACACCAACGAGGCCGTCGTCTCGATGGAGCGCACCACGACCGACGTGGTCGGCGGGGCGCTGCTCGCCGAGAACGCGGGCGCGGCGCTCGAGGAGATCGAGCAGGTCTCGAACCAGATCGCGAGCCTGGTGCAGAACATCTCCGCCAGTTCCCGCCAGCAGGCGGGCGTGTCGCAGAGCATTTCCCGCAACATGCAGGTGTTGCGGGAGATCAGTTCCCAGACGGCCGAGAGCACCTCGGCGACGTCCACGTCGATCGGCAAGCTCGCGGAACTCGCAGCCCAGTTGCGCAAGTCCGTGGCGGGGTTCCGGCTGCCCGGCGCGGTGCGCAACCCGCTGACGGGCGAGTATCCCGTGTTGCGCCCTGACGAGGCGCCACCGCCGCCGCCATCAGACGCCGGCGACCGCGTGCGCCGTGTCGGCGGCCTGGCCGGTTGACGTCGCGGCAGACGGATCATCGTGAACACAGGTCACTTGCCCCTCGCTTCGGTCGACGAAGCACATGCCTCCCTGCAGGTCATCGCGCGCGAAATCGCGGGTGAGCTGAATGAGGCGCGCACCGCGCTCGAAGCGTTCGCCGAGCGCCCTGACGAACGTGGTGCATTGCACCGGTTTGCCGCGCACACGCACCTCGCGTGCGGTGCATTGCGCCTCGCGGAGGTGTACGGCGGCGCACTGCTCGCCGAGGAGATGGAGCACGTCGCGCGCTACGTCGACACACACTCGGGCGCGGGCCGGGCGGACGTGGACGGGCTCGACGCGTTGATGCGCGCGATGGAGCAGCTTCCGGCGTACGTCGAGCGCGTGGCATCCGGTGCCCGCGACTTGCCGCTCGTGTTGTTGCCGTTGCTGAACGACCTGCGCGCGGTGCGCGGCGGCGCATTGCTGTCCGAGGGCACGCTGCTGCTGCTCAACCTGCGGTCCGACGAGCCGGCGCGGCCGGCGGCGCCGTTCGCGGACGAGGCGGAGATCGTGGAGCTCGCGCGCCGCCTGCGGCCGCGATTCCAGCTCGCGCTGCTCGGCTGGATCCGCGGCGAACACGTGGAGCAGAACCTGCTGCACCTCACCGAGACCGCGGCGCAGTTCGAGCAGGCTGCAACGGCGCAGCCGCTGTTCCAGCTCTGGTGGGTCGTAGGCGCCGTGCTCGACGCATTGCGGGACGGCGGCGTCGAAGCCAGTGTCTCGGTCAAGCGGCTGCTCGGCCACGTCGATCGGGAACTGCGCCGCCTGCAGGACCAGGGCGAGGCGGGCTACGCCGCGACGCCGCCCGTCGAACTCCTCAACAACCTGCTGTACTACATCGCGCAGTCGAGCACGGCCGGACCGCGCGTCGCGGCGGTGCGGGACTCCTTCGGGCTGCAGGAAGTGCTGGCCGCGCACGACGCCAGCAACTTCGACGCGGCGGAGGCACTGTCGGCTCCAAGCGTCCGACTCATGAAGACCGTCGCGGCCGCGATTCGCGAGGACCTCACTCGCGTCAAGGACGTGCTGGACATCTTCGTGCGCAAGGGCGCGACGCAGGTCGAGGACCTCGCGCCGCAGCTCGAGATGCTGCGCAAGATCAGCGACACGCTAGGGGTGCTCGGGCTCGGCGCGCTGCGCGGTCGCGTCGAAGGCGAGCTCGACTCGCTCAAGGCCATCGTCGACCGGCGCATCGCCCCTGACGACACGGCGTTGCTCAGCATTGCCTCGGCGCTGATCGACGTGGAGGACAGCCTCGACACGCAGCTGCTGCGCCTGATCCTGCCCGACTCGGGCGCGGCGCCGGTCACGCCCGACGAACCGACCGACGAGGAATTCCGCGTCGTACAGGATGCAGTGCTGCGCGAGTGCATCGTCAACATGGCGCGCATCAAGGAGGCGATCACGCAGTCGTTGTCCGCGCCGACCGAGGCGCAGGGCCTCGACCAGGTGCCGCAACTGGTGCGCGGCATCACCGCCGGCCTGCTCATGCTGGGCAAGCAGCGTGCGGTGGAGGTCATGGAACGCGTCGGCCGCGCGCTCGGCACGATCGTGCGCCCGGAGGCGGGATCGCTCGCGCCGTCGCGGCTCGAGCGGCTCGCGGATGCGATCGTCGCCATCGAGTACTACATGGAAACGCTGCAGTCGGGCCGCGCCGACCAGTGGCACATGCTCGATGGGGCCGAAGCGCGCCTCGCCGAGATCGAACCGGGCGGCGGCCGCGTCATCCCGTGGCGCGACGGCCGCGGCGAAGCGCTGGAGCCGCCCGTTGCACCGGCAGCGCCCGCGCCGCAGGCCGGAGCCGTCGCGCACGCGACGACGCACGTGGCGCCGGCGACGCCGGTCGCGGTCAAGCCGCCCGTCGCAGCGTCGCCGCCGAGTGTATCGCCCGCGCCGCCTGCCGCCGCGCCGACGACCGTGGACCCCGAGTTCGTGCAGCTCTTCGTCGAAGAGGCCCGCGAGAACATCGCCCGGCTGAACGAGCTGTTCCCGCGCTGGGAACAGAATCCACTCGACCAGGAGGCGCTGCGCGACGTGCGCCGCGCCTTCCACACGCTGAAGGGCAGCGGCCGCATGGTCGGCGCGCAACGGCTCGGCGAGTTTTCCTGGAGCGTGGAGTCGCTGCTGAATCGCGTGATCAGCCAGACGCTCGCGCGTTCGCCGGAGATCGTGGCCGTCGTGCGCGACGCCGTGGCGGTCATGCCGCAGCTCGTCGAGGAGATCGAGACCGGGCAGGCCGCCGGCATCGACGCGGCGGGCGTGATGCTGCGCGCCGACGCGCTGTCGGGCCGTGAGGCGACGCAGCTGCCCGCGGTGGCTGCCACCGGTGCGGCGAGTCCCTTGCCTGCCCCGGCACAGGTTGCGGCGACCGCGATTTCGGCCGGCGTCGCGCCAGCGGAGGTCGAGACACCTGCGACACCAGTCCAGGCGGCGGCCGAGCCTGCGACGACGGCACCGGGCGACGAAGCGGGGATGGACCCGGTGTTGCGGGAGATATTCTGCAAGGAAACGGCGGGCCACATCCTCGTCGTGCGGCAGTTCCTCGAACGCTGCGCGCAGAGCGTGGCGCCGTACCCGGTCAGCGAGGCGCTCTATCGCGCGTGCCATACGCTCAGCGGCATCGCGAAGACGGCCGGGGCCCGCCAGGGCAGCAAGGTCGCGGAGCCGATGGAGCACTACGTCCGCAAGCTCCACGACAACGGGCAAGGCCTGCCCGTCGAGGGGCTGGCGATACTCGCGGACACCGTCCGGCTGCTCGAGACCGTCTCCGAACACGTCGACGAGACGTCAGGCTTTTTCCCGGAACAGGGCCGCCTGACCGAAGCGTGGCGCAAGCTCGAGCACACGCTCGACGGCGAGCTTGCGCGGCTTGCGGCCGCGGCCGAACTCACGCTGGCCGACATCTGGAAGCCGCAGGCGCCGTACGCAGGCGAGAAGATCGGCGTTCGCACGGCGACTGACCAGGCGCCGCCGGTTCCACACCAGCCGGCCGACGACTACACCGAGCCATCGGTCGCGAGCGTGGCCGAGGACGCCGAGGAGGCTCTGCCGGCCGGACAGGATGCCGACGACACGCCGCCGCACGAGGCACTGGCCGAACCCTGGATCGTCGAACCAGCGGCCGCCCCGGAGGCCGGGCCAGCGGCTGTCGAGCCCGTCGCCGAGCCATTCGACGTCGAATACGTGTTCGCACCCGCTGCCGCCGCGCCCGCGATCGAGCACTTCGAGATCGAGTTGCCGGCGGCGGCGGTCGCCTTGCAGCCGGAGTCGGCGCAACCCGAACCGACCCCGCCCGAGTCTGCACCGCCGGAGTTCGCGGAGTCCGAACCGCCGCAACCCGAGCTTGCGCAGCCCGAACCGCCGCAACCGTACCTGGCGGTGCCCGAACTCGTTGCGCCCTCGCGTGACGAAGCCGCGCACGCAACGCCCGAGGCGGCACCGTACGTACCGCTCCAGGTCGAGTCGGCACCCGAGCCGGCACCCGAGCCGGAGGAATCCGATTTCGATGCGGACATCGCCGCGATCTTCGGCGAGGAAGCCACCGAACTGCTCGAGCAGGCGGATGCCGCGTTCTCGCGCTGGCGTCGCGATCGTGCCGACGGCGCCCAGGTCACGGAGCTGAAGCGCCTGCTGCACACGCTGAAGGGCGGCGCACGCATGGCGGGCATTCGCGCGATGGGCGACGTGAGCCACGAACTCGAGTCGTACCTCGCGGCGATCGAGGGCGGCACGCTGCGGGCCGACGCGGCGGCGCTCGACGTGCTGCAGGACTCGCTCGACGAACTGCACCGCATGCGCGAACTGGCCAATTGCGGCCAGGGCCTGCCGCCCGCGCGCGAGATCGTCGCGCGGATACGCGACGCGGCCCAGCGCGGCAGCCGGCTGGCGGCACCCGCCGCACCCGCGACGCCGGTGGCGCCTGCCGCCGCGGACACGCCTCGGACGGCCGGTCCCATCGAACTTCCGGCGGCGCCCGCAGCACCCGCGATCGAGGTCGTGCCGCAGGAGACGAGCGAAGCCGAGGCGTTGGCAGCAAGGACCACGGCCGGCTTCGAGCCGGAACCCGCAGCCCTGCCGCCTCTCGAAGTGCACGAAGTTGCGGCCGCGTCCGCAAGCGAGCAGGCGCCGGTTGCGCCGTCGGTGCCCAGCGAGGCGCCCCAGGCCGAACCATCGGGTGTGCAGGTCGGTGATCGCGCCGAGCCGCCCATGCAGATCGCGGCGAGCGACGTCGACGCCGCGCGCGTCGAATCGCGACCTGCCACGGCGTGGCAGCCGCCCGCGCGCCGCGCCGAGCCGGCCGTCGGCGACGCCTATGCCGAGGCTGCTCCGGCGGCACCGCCGGTGCTGCCGGGACGCGAGGCCGTCGGCGACCGCCGAGCGCCAGGAACTCGCGCGCGTCGACGCCGAGCTGCTCGACGACCTGCTGAACAACGCGGGCGAGGTCAGCATCTTCCGCGCGCGCGTCGAGCAGCAGATGACGCAGATGGAGTTCAACCTCGCCGAGCTCGACGCGCACGGTCACGCGCCTGCGCGAGCAGCTGCGCAAGCTCGAGATCGAGACCGAGGCGCAGATCCTGTTCAAGCACCAGCAGGACGACGAGCACCGCGCCGACTTCGACCCGCTCGAGCTCGATCGCTATTCCACGATCCAGCAGCTCTCGCGCGCGCTGGCCGAGTCGGTCAGCGACGTCGCCAGCATCGAGGGGCTGCTCGAGAACCTGAATCGCGAGACGCCAGAACCTGCTGCAGCAGCAGGCGCGCATCGTCACCGAGCTGCAGAACGGGCTGATGCGCACGCGCATGGTGCCGTTCCAGCGGCACGTGCAGCGGCTCGACGCGCCTCGTGCGCCAGGCGGCGCAGCGAAACCGGCAAGAAAGCCGAGCTCGTCATCGAGGGCGCGTCCGGCGAGCTCGACCGGCAGGTGCTCGAGCGCATGCTGCCGCCGTTCGAGCACATGCTGCGCAACGCGGTCGTGCACGGCATCGAGACGCCGGACGAGCGCGCGCGCGCGGCAAGCCCGAGACCGGCACGATCACCCTGCGACTGCAGCGCGAGGGCGCCGAGGTCGTCATCGTCGTCGAGGACGACGGCGCGGGCCTCAACCTCGCGGCGATCCGCGACAAGGCGCGGGAGATGGGCCTGCTGCGCCCCGAGCAGGACCTGACCGACGAGGAAGCGCTGCAGCTCGTGCTCGAGCCGGGCTTCAGCACGGCCGACCGCGCTCACGCAGCAGGCCGGGCGCGGCGTCGGCATGGACGTCGTCGCCACCGAGGTCAAGAAGCTCGGCGGCGCGCTGCTCATCGAGTCGAACGGCGGGCTAGGGCGCGCGCTTCACGATCCGCCTGCCGTTCACGCTCGCGATCACGCAGGCGCTGATCGTGCGCGTCCGCGACGAGCTCTTCGCGCTGCCGCTGCGCGACCGTCGAGGGCGTCGCGCGCCTGTCGCGCGAGGAGATCGAGCGCCATCTCGCCGAGGACCAGCCGACGTTCGACTACGGCGGCAACGTCTATCCGCTTCCAGCACCTCGGCGAGCTTCGTCGGCGCGGCGCCGTCGGCGCTGCCCGAGACGGACGTCGCCGTGTCGGTGATCCTGGTGCGCGCCGGCGAGCACTCGACCGCGCTCGTCGACGGACGAGCTGGTCGGCAGCCGCGAGATCGTCGTCAAGTCGGTCGGGCCGCAGATCGCGAGCGTCCGCGGCATCTCGGGCGCGACGATCCTCGGCGACGGCCGCATCGTCATCATCCTCGACATGGGCACGCTGGTGCGCTCGGAGTGGCGCGGCGCGCCCGGCGGAAGCCGCGCTGCGCGCGACCCGGGACGAGCGCATCTTCGCGCTCGTCGTCGACGACTCGATCACGATGCGGCGCGTGACGCAGCGCCTGCTCGAGCGCAACGGCATGCGCGTGCTCACCGCGAAGGACGGCGTCGACGCGATGGCGCTGCTGCAGGAGCACGTGCCCGACGTCATCCTGCTCGACATCGAGATGCCGCGCATGGACGGCTACGAGGTCGCGACGCACGTGCGCAACGACGCGCGCCTCGCCGACGTCCCGATCATCATGATCACGTCGCGCGTGGGCGAGAAGCATCGCGCGCGGGCCATCGAGCTCGGCGTCGACGACTATCTCGGCAAGCCGTACCAGGAGAGCCAGCTGCTCGACGCGATCGAGCCGCTGGTGCTGGCGCGCCGCCGCATGAATAAGCCAGCGCGAGGATCGCAGCACGATGAACCGCCCGCAGCCAACCAGGAGACTCTACTGCCTGCTGGTGCCGCTGCACGAGGAGCGGCTGCTGGTGCCGCGCGCCTGCGTCACCGAGGTCATCAACTACCAGGCGCCGACGCCGATGGAAGGCGCGCCGCCCTGGTACCTCGGCACGATCGCCTGGGGCGGCCGGCGCGTGCCGCTCGTGTCGTTCGAGGCGATCTGTGGCCGCACGCCGCCGCGCGCCAGCGGGCGCACGCGCATCGTGATCATGCAGGGCATCACCGGCTACACGGCCGGCGGCCATTTCGCCGTGCTGACGCAGGGCTTCCCGCAGCTCGTGCGCCTGAGCCCCGACGTGATCCACGCCGACGACTCGCGCACCTTCGGCGACCGCAGCCCGGTGATCTGCCAGGTGCGCATGGTCAACGAATACCCGCTCATGCCGGACTTCGAGCGCATCGAGCGAATGATCGCCGAGGAAACCCGCGTGGCGTGAGCTACTGCAGGTCGCCCCAGAGCGCCTGCAGCACGGCGAGCGCGACGATGCCGGCGGTTTCCGTGCGCAGCACGCGCGGTCCCAGTCGCACCGGCGTGAAGCCCGCGTGGCTCGCACGCTCCGAGCTCGGCATCGTCGAGTCCGCCTTCCGGCCCGATCAGCAGCTCCGCGCGCGCACCGACGCTGGTCAGTCCCGCGAGCGATGCGGGGCCCGTCGGGGCTCAGCACGAAGCGCTGTCCCTCGCGGGCGACTCGCGAGGTAGCGGCCGAGGTCGAGCGGCGCGCGCACCTCCGGGCACGATGCTGCGGCCGCACTGCTCGCACGCGCCGGCGACGATCGCCTGCCAGTGGCGCAGCTTCTTCGCGGCCTGCCGCTCGTCGAGGCGCACGACGCTGCGCGCCGAGAGCACCGGCACGATCGTCGCGCACGCCGAGCTCGGTCGCCTTCTGCAGCGTCCAGTCCATGCGCTCGCCGCGCGAGACGGCCTGCACCAGCGTGATGCGCGAGCGGCGACTCGCGCAGGCCGTCGCGCGCGTCGCCGACGCGCACGCGCACCCTGTCGGCCGTCGACCGCGACGATCTCGCAGCGGAAGTCGCTGCCGCTGCCGTCGAAGGCGATCAGCGCCGCGCCTTCGCGCAGCCGCAGCACGCGCGCGACGTGGTACGCGGCCGCGTCGGGCAGCGCGACGTCCGTGTCGGTCGCCAGCGGCTCGCCGACGTAGACGCGGGTCACTCGCATGTGGCCGCCTCGATGCCGTCGCGCGCCGTCGCGACCAGCCGGTCGATCTCGTCCGGCGTGATCACGTACGGCGGCATGAAGTAGACGACATTGCCGATCGGCCGCAGCAGCGCCTCGTGCTCGAGCGCGTGGCGGTAGACGCGCAGGCCGCGCCGCTCCTGCCAGCGGAAAGGGTCGCGCGCCGGTCGCCGTCGCGCCAGCTCGACCGCGACGATCATGCCGCGCTGGCGCACCTCGGCGACGTGCCCGAGCTCCGCGAGCGTTCGCCGCAGCGCTCGGCCAGGTGCCGCGGCGAGCGCGCGGTTGCGCTCGATCACGCCGTCCTCCGCGAAGATCTCGAGCGTCGCGAGCGCCGCCGCGCAGGCGAGCGGGTTGCCCGTGTAGCTGTGCGAGTGCAGGAACGCGCGCAGTTCGGCGTACTCGTCGTAGAAGGCGTCGAAGACCTCGTCGCCGGTCAGCACCACCGAGAGCGGCAGGTAGCCGCCGGTCAGGCCCTTCGACAGGCAGAGGAAATCCGGGCGAGATGCCGGCCTGCTCGCAGGCGAACATCGTGCCGGTGCGGCCGAAGCCCACGGCGATCTCGTCCGCGATCAGGTGCACGCCGTGCCGGTCGCAGGCCTCGCGCAGCAGCGCGAGGTAGACCGGGGTCGTACATGCGCATGCCGGCCGCGCACTGCACCAGCGGCTCGACGATGACCGCGCAGACCTCGTGCGCGTGCCGGGCCGAGCGTCGCCTCCATGCGCCGCGAACATGCGCCGGGCGCAGTCGTCCGCGCTCTCGCCGGGCTCGCCCGCGCGTAGGCGTCCGGGCGAGGGCACGGTGATCACGTCCATGAGCAGCGGCTGGTAGATCTCGCGGTACAGCTCGACGTTGCCGACCGCGAGCGCGCCGAGCGTCTCGCCGTGGTAGCTGCCCGACAGCGTCACGAAGCGGCGCTTGCCCGGCTGGCCGCGATTGCGCCAGTAGTGGAAGCTCATCTTCAGCGCGACTTCGATCGCGCTCGAGCCGTTGTCGGCGAAGAAGCAGCGGGTGAGCCCCGGCGGCGCGAGCTGCGTGAGGCGCTCGGCGAGCGGCACCGCGGGCTCGTGCGTGAAGCCGGCCAGCATCACGTGCTCGAGGCGGCCGAGCTGCTCGCGCGAGCGCCGCATTGATGCGCGGGTTCGCGTGGCCGAAGAGATTCACCCACCAGGAGCTGATCGCGTCGAGGTAGCGCCGGCCGTCGTAGCCGTACAGCCAGACGCCCGTCGCCGCGCGCGATCGGGATCATCGGCAGCGACTCGTGGTCCTTCATCTGGGTGCACGGGTGCCAGACGACGCGCAGGTCGCGCTCGGCGAGGGTGCTCGCGGGCGGCGGGCGCTTCGTGGGTTGTCGCGCCGGCCAGTCTAATGCAAGCGATTGGCGGTCGCGCCGCGACGGGCGGCATCATCTGCGCCATGATGCAGCGCCGCCAGCGCGTCCGCGGAACGCACGTGCAGCCCGCGATCGACGTCGCGCGCGGGCTGGCTCGAATCGCGCGCGGCAGGTGCGCATCGCCCAACTGCGACGACGCGGCCGGCGGGCATCGTCGCCGGACCTGATCGTCGTGCACGGCATCAGCCTGCCGCCGGGCGAGTTCGGCGGCCCGTGGATCGACGCGCTCTTCACCAACACGCTGCCGCCGGACGCGCATCCGTACTTCGAGCAGGTGCCGCGATCTGCGGGTGTCGGCGCATCTCGCTGGTGCGGCGCGACGGCGAGATCGTCCAGTACGTCCCGTTCCACCGGCGCGCCTGGCACGCCGGCGCATCGAGCTGGCAGGGCCGGGAGCGCTGCAACGACTTTTCGATCGGCATCGAGCTCGAGGGCACCGACGACGTCGCGCCTACGAGTCAGCCCAGTACGCGGTGCTCGCGCGCGTGATCGCGCGCGCTCTGCCGGCCTACCCGACGCTGTCCCCCGAGCGCATCGTCGGCCACAGCGACGTCGCGCCGGGCCGCAAGTCGGATCCCGGCATCGCCTTCGACTGGCCGCTGCTGCGCGCGCTGCGTGCGCTACGAGCTCGAGGTGGCTCCGTCATGAGCCTCATCGCGCTGCTCTTCTGGCGCTCGTCTCGAGCGCGGGCTCACGCACCTGCTGCACCTGCGCGAGCCGCGCTGGCTCGACCGCTACTTCGACTGGGCCGACCGCGCGCTCGGCGGCCGCACGGCGCGCATGCCGCGTCGTGACGGCCATGCGTTGCGTGGCGCTGCCGGTGCGCCCGTGGCGCTGGCCGTCGCGCGGGCTCGGGCCGCACCTGCTCGGCCTGCTGCAGCTCGCGTTCGCGGTGCTCGTGCTGCTGTTGTCGTTCGGGCCGCGCGACCTGCAAGGACGAGGTCGACGACTACGTCGAGGCGCTCGAGCGCGGCGACCGCGACGAGGCGTACGCGCCGCGCGCAAGGAACTGCTCGAGCGAGCCCGGCCGCGCGCGGCAGCAACGCGCGCGAGGCCGTCGAGGAAGCGATCTTCGTGCAGGCCAACAACCGCATCTTCGGCGTCGATCTTCTGGTTCATGGTGCTCGGGCCCGCCGGCGCGTGGCTGTTCCGGGTCAGCGACCTGATGCGTCGCCGCGCCGCGTTCGAGGCCGCGCGGCAGGGCGTGCCGCGCGCGCGGCGACCTCGGCAGCGTGCTCACGGCGTCCACGGCGTACTGGCGTGGGTGCCGGCGCGGCTCGCGGCACTGTCGTACGCACTCGCCGGCAGCTTCGAGGACGCGGTCGGCAACTGGAGGGTCGCGGTCGACAGGTGCAGGCGACGGGCGTGCTCGACCGGGCCGAAGGGCTGCTCGCGCGCGTCGGCAAGGGCTCGCTGCAGCCGAGCCTCGCCGGCGTCGGCGCCGAGACGCTGGATCTCGCGACGGCGCGCGGCGCGTGGCGCCTGGTGTCGAGGGCGTTGTGGATCTGGGTGGCGGCGATCGCGATCCTGGTGCTGGTGGGCACGGCCGCCTGATGCCCACCCGGCCGCGCGCACGCTGGCTGGTCCGCGCCTGCGCCACGTTGGCCGCGACGGCGTTCGCGCCGCCGGCTGCGGCGGCAGGCGCCACGCCGCCTCGCATCCTGAGCCTGGCGCCGAACCTCACCGAAATCGCCTACGCGGCGGGTGCAGGAGCACTGCTCGTCGGCACTGTGGAGTACAGCGATTACCCGCCCGAGGCGCGGACGCTGCCGCGCGTGGGCGATGCGTGGCGCGTCGACGTCGAACGCGTCCTGGCATTGCGCCCCGACATCGTGCTCGTCTGGCCGTCCGGCACGCCGGACACGGTGATTTCACGCCTGCAGCAGTTGCGCCTGCGCGTCGTCCCGGTGCCCACGCAAAGTCTCCGCGACGTTCCCGCCGCGTTGCGCCAGCTGGGCGCCCTGGCGGGCACCGAGGCGCGGGCCGAGGAGGCCGCACGGCAGTTCGAGCGCACCGTGGCCGCGGAACGCGCGCGCTACGCCGAGCGACCGCCGCTCACGGTGTTCATCCAGATCGACGACGAGCCGATCTACACGGTCAATGGACGACACGTGATCAGCGAAATCGTCGAGCTCTGCGGTGGGCGCAACGTCTTTGCGGACCTGCCGCAACTGGCGCCGCCCATCGCCGCGGAAGCGGTGCTCGCGGCGGACCCGCAGGTGATCCTGAGCACGGACGACACGCTGGGCGACCCGCTCGCGCAATGGGAGCGCTGGCCGCGCATGCAGGCGGTGCGGGCCCGCGCGATCTACCCGCTGCCCTCGGACCTCGTCACGCGTGCGTCGCCGCGCCTCGCGCAGGGCGTCGGCGTCACGTGCGAGGCGCTCGAACGCGCGCGGGTTAGCCTCGGACGACTGCCTGCGCGCTGACGCCGACCGCACCGCCGCTCGATGCGCTGATCTCGCCTGCCCGCGCGGCGACCCGGCATGCCCTGACGCGTCGATTTCACCTGCCCAGGCCGCGGCACTCACGACATCGGCTCAGCGACGGCGCCAGAGCACCTCGCTGCCGTGCTCGTGCCGCGCGAGCAGCCTCGCGATCACGAACAGCAGGTCGGAGAGCCGGTTCAGGTACTGCGGCACTTCAGCCGCCACGCTCTCCACGCGTGCCAGCGCCCAGACGCGCCGCTCCGCGCGGCGCGCCACCGTGCGTGCGAGGTGGCAAGCCGCCGCGGCCGGACCGCCGCCCGGCAGGATGAAGTCCTTGAGCGGCGGCAGGTCCTCGTTGAAGCCGTCGAGCGTCTGCTCGAGCCGCTCGACGTACTGCGCCGTGATCGCACGGTGCCCGGGGATGCAGAGTTCGCCGCCGAGGTCGAACAGGTCGTGCTGGATCTCGGTGAGCGCCGCGACGATCGGCGCCGGCAGCCCGGGAATCGCGAGCACCACGCCGACCGCGCTGTTGGCTTCGTCGACGGTACCGTAGGCTTCGACGCGCAGGTGCTCCTTCGGCACGCGCATGCCGTCGCCCAGCCCGGTGCTGCCGTCGTCACCGGTGCGGGTGTAGATCTTGCTCAGCCGATGGCCCATCAGTCGCTGCCTCGCACCGGCGCGTAGCGCAGCGTCACATAGACGCCGCGATCCGGTGTGTTGAAAGTGTCCGCCAGTTCGTACTGCTCGTCGAGCAGGTTCTCGACGCGTGCCAGGAAGGCCACGCGCGGCGTGACCTGCCAGAGGGCGGTCAGGTTGGCGAGCACGTAGCCGTCCAGTGTGACGGGTTCCGGGAAGCCGAAGTCTTCGCGCTCGCCGGTCGCGAGCACGTCGAGGCCGAGGACGACGGGGCCGAGCGGACGGCTGAGCGCCAGCGTCACGCTCTCCCGCGCGCGCCGCAGCAGCAGTGAATCGTCGTCGCGGTTGCGCGGATCCTGGTAGATGGCTTCGACGCGCGCGCGCCAGGTGTCGCCGGCATAGGTCCACGCCGCCTCGACACCGCGGATGCGTGCCGAGGCCACGTTGCGGTTCTCGCCCGCGAACGGATCGAACGACAGCACCGTGAAATCGATCAGGTCCTCGATCTCGGTGTGAAAGGCCGAGAGTTCGAGCGTGTGCCGCTTGCCGAGCGCGTAGCGCACGCCGGCTTCGTAATTGTTCGAACGTTCCGGCGCGAGGTCCGGATTGCCGCCGAAGCCGAACCGGTCGGTTGCGTCGGGCGCACGAAAGCCGGTGCCGGCGAGCCCGAACACGCGCGTGCGCGGGGTCACGTCGAACGCGTATTCGGCGTTCCACGTGAAGGCCGAACCGGCGGTCTCGTGGTCGGTGTAACCCACGGCCAGCAACGCCGTGTGCGGGCCGGTCGCGATGCGGTCCTGCACGAACGCGTTCGTCATGTCGGTGTCCGCGCGCAGGGCGTCACCGAACGATTCGCTGCGCGCCAGTTCGTTCGCGGCCATGATCCCGAATCCCAGCGATTGCGCGGGCGTCGCCTGCCAGTCGACCTGTGCGTCGAGCGTGTTGCGGTCGGTGCGCAGGTAGTCCTGCGACTGGTTCTGCTCGATCCGGTCCTCGAAGCGAGTCAGGGTCATGCGCGCGTCGAGCGCCGCGGCGAGCGGCACGCGGATTTCCGCCGCGGTCGTGGAGGTTTCGAAATCCTGGTCCACCGGGGTCAGGAAGAAATCCGAGTACTCGGAGGTGCCCTGCGCGCGCCAGTGCCGCAACGCGAGCTGCGCCGGGCCCAGGTCGACGCGCGCCTGCAGCATCGCGCTCAGGTTCTCGTAGCCACGCTCCGTGTCGTCGAGCGTGCGTGTCGGGAAGCCGTCGCTGTCGAGCCACGACACGCCGAAATCGATGCCGGCGGTCTTGCCCACGCCGAAACCGCCGTTCAGGCTCGCCTTGCGCGTGTCGTAGTCGCCGTAGCCGGCCTCGGCCGACCAGCCGTCGCGCGAGCCGCGTCGCGTCACGACGTTGATTACGCCGCCGATCGCGTCGGTGCCCCAGAGCGCCGAGCGCGGGCCCTTCACGACCTCGATGCGCTCGACCATCTCGGGCGCGATGTTCTGCAGCGGCGGCAGCCCGATCGTGCCCGGATTGACGCGCACGCCGTCGATCAGCACGAGCGTGTGGTTGCTCTCGGTGCCCCGGATGAACAGGGCGGCCGGCTGGCCCGGCCCACCGTTCCGGCCGAGGTCGAGCCCGGCATGGAAGCGCAGCAGCTCGGCCGCATCGTTCGCGCCGCTGCGTTCGATCGTGTCGCGGTCGATCACGATCACGGGCGCGACTACTTCCGAGAGCGGCACCTCGATGCGCGACGCCGTGACGACCACCGTGGGTGGCGGTTCACCGGCCGCGATCGCGGAGCCCGTCGCGCCGCCCGCAATGGCGGCCAGCACTGGCGCAATGCGCCGAGCGACGGCGCGATACCCGCCAAGGGATTCGAAACGCTTGAACATGGAACAGCCCACCCCGTGCAACCCGCAACGGCCCGTGACATACCGGCGACGCGATGGGGGGGGTGGCGGAACGAGGCGTGCGGGCACTGATGGGACGCAGCCTAAGTCCTGCCGCTCGCCCTCCGCGAAGCTGGTCTCGGCTGGCAGGCCGGTCTCCGGGCTCTCGAGCGGGCCTCGTGAGGCCCGGCCTGCGTCCCCTTCCCGCGCAGAGCGCAGTGGGTGCCGAGCCTGTGATGGGCTGCGGCGGATGCGGGCTTGACTCGACTACCGTTGCGGGGGCAGCGCCGGTGTTGGACCGGCTTCCCGTTCTCCCTGAGCCTGTGCTCGCGGGATCACCTGACAGTGCGATCAAGTTAGGCAACGCACCGCGCGATGTCAAGAAATCGAGCGGCGCGACACGCAGACGGCGCGCCGCGGGCGAGCGGTCCGGCGACACGAGGAGCGGTTACTATTGGGGTTCCGCACCGGCTAGGGACCCAGATGGCGCATTCGCAATACCTCACGGCAGCGCTCGAGGCCGCGCACGCCGCGGCCGACATCGTGCGCCACTACTATCAGCGCAACATCAAGGTGACCCTCAAGTCGGACAAGTCGCCCGTGACGGAGGCGGACGTCGAAACCGAGAAGGCTATCCGAGCCCTGCTGGCGGCACGCTTTCCCGACCACGGCTTCTACGGCGAGGAGACGGGCACGCAGGCGCTCGACGCGGAATATGTCTGGGTCGTGGATCCGATCGACGGCACCAAGGCGTTCGTGCGCGAGTACCCGATGTTCTCGACGCAGATTGCGCTCATGCACGCGGGCCGCCTGATCGTCGGCGTTTCGTCGGCACCCGCCTACGGCGAACTCGCGTACGGGGAAATCGGCGTCGGTGCCTGGCTCAACGAGCAACCGATCCACGTCAGCACGATCGACACGATCGAAGCCGCCGCGCTGTCCACGGGCAACCTGAAGACGCTCGCGACCGGCCCGCGCTGGCCGGCATTCGGGCAACTGGTCGGTCGCCTCGGCCGCATCCGGGGCTACGGCGATTTCCTGCATTATCATCTGCTCGCGTCCGGCCGCATCGATGCGGTCGTGGAGTCCGACGTGAACATCCTCGACGTGGGAGCCTGCGCCGTCATCGTGGAAGCCGCCGGGGGGCGGTTCACCGATCTCGACGGCCGGCCGTTCTCGATCACGAGCGGCAGCGTGCTGGCCTCGAACGGCCTCCTGCACGAGCAGGTGCATCGCGCGATCCACGGCTGACGACGGCGGAATCGACGGCGCCGGCGGGCGCATTACCACAGTCTCGAGGAGCGTAACGACATGGCGCGCGACACCGGCCGGAAAATTGCTGCACCAGGACGTGCCGTTCGACACCTGCCGCAGCCTCGGTTTCCCGGGCGCGGAGGACCTCGGCAACATGTTCCAGTTCAAGCACGACTGCAACGCGGAATTCTGCGCGGCGCGCAGCGTCGAATTCTCGCGCTCGCTGAATCCGCGCCTGCAGAGTGTCGCGGACTGGGCCGCGGCGCACCGCAACGAGATACCGGGCAAGTAAGGCCCGGCCGGTAGCCTCGATGCGCGCGTGGCTCTACCTGTCGATCGCGATCTTGGCCGAAGTGGTCGCGACGTCGGCGCTGAAGGCCACGGCCGGATTCACGCGGCCGTGGCCGTCCGTCGTGGTGATCGTGGGCTACACGCTCGCGTTCTATTGCCTGTCGCTGACGCTCGACACGATCCCGGTCGGGGTTACCTACGCGATCTGGTCCGGTGTCGGAATCCTGCTGATCACGGTCATCGCGTGGCTCGCGTACGGGCAGGTGCTCGACGCGGCGGCAATCGTCGGCCTCGCATTGATCGTGGCAGGGGTTGTCGTGCTGAACGTCTTCTCGCGCACGGTGCCGCATTGAAGCGCCACCGGCTGGTCATCCATGCTCCGACCGAACGGTGCGGTCGCGGAACGTCGCGCCCGGCGCACGCGCCACGGACATGTTGTATCGGCCCCAGTGCGGTCGCGACCCGTTCGAGGGTCTCCCCTTGACCATCAGCTCCGCAACGACGGTCACCGCGTACCTCGCCAGCTTGCCTGCCGAACGCCGCCAGTTGATTGCGAAGGTCCGCAGCCTGATTCGCAAGCACCTCCCGCGTGGTTACCGGGAGGCCATGAGCTTCGGCATGGTCGGATACGAAGTGCCACTCGCACGCTATCCGGAGACGCACAGCGGGAAGCCGCTCGTATACGCCGCGCTTGCCGCGCAGAAGCACGCGTATTCGTTGTATCTCACTTGCGCGTATCTGGACAAACGCCGGGGCGAGCGCCTGCGCAAGCGTTTCGCGGCCGCGGGTCTCAGGCTCGACATGGGCAAGTCCTGCATACGCTTCAAGCGTTACGAGGACCTCGTGCCCGCGGCGATCGCCGACGAGATCGCGAGCACACCGCCGGAAGAATTCATCCGGCGCTACGAGGCGGGCCGCAATCAGGCCGCGACGAACGTGCGCCCGTCGGCCCACCGCAACTCGCGGACCGGCATGCCGTAGAGCTCGCCGATCGTCTGCTCGTTCAACACCTCGGCCGTGGGGCCGTGCAGCCAGCGGCCGTCGCCGAACAGCAGCAGCGCCGCGTCGGCGAATCGTGCGGCGAGGCCCGCGTCGTGCAGGCTCATCGCGACGCTGCGACCACCGTCTGCAAGCTCGCGGAATAGTCGCAGGACGTCGAGCTGGTGCTGCGGGTCGAGTTGCTGGATCGGCTCGTCGAGCAGGAACGTCGCGGGATCCTGCGCGAGGATCGTCGCGATCGAGAGCCGGCGCCGCTCGCCACCCGACAGCGTGGCGATCTCGCGCGGCTCGAATCCAGCGAGATCCACGGCGGCGAGGCTGCGGCTTGCGACCTGCCGGTCCGATTCGCTCTCCCACGCCCAGAAGTCGAGATGCGGATGACGCCCGACCAGCACGGCCTCGAGCGCGGTTGCAGGAAACGGATCCTCGACAAGCTGGGGCAGCAGGCCAAGTTCACGTGCCAGTGCCCGGCGCGGCCAGTGCGCAAGCGGCTTGCCGCGCAGGTCGATGCTACCCGCCGCCGGCGTGCGCAGCCCGGCAAGCGTGTGCAGCGTCGAACTCTTGCCAGTGCCGTTGCGGCCCAGGATCGCGAGTACGCTGCCCGCGGGCAATTCGAGTTGCAGCCCTCGCAGCAGCGTGCGCCCGGGCACCGCAACGTCGAGCGCCGTGCATTGCAGGGCCGCGACCGGCGTCATCGCAACCACCCAATTTCACGCGCGGTCACGGGTCCGACCAGCATGTCATCGAGGGAATCCGGCATGACGGCCACGGCCGCGCTCTCCGCGATGCGACCGGCCATGATTTCCCCGGCCGACTGCGGGTACAGCGGATCGCGGTCGGGTTCGCCGAGTCCCGACGGTGCCAGCGGCTGCCCCGTCGCCGGATCGTACTTGTCGGTCGCGCCGAGCGTGTGCAGCAACTCGTGGACGACGACGACCTGGTTGCCGCCGCCTGCGTCGTCGCCGGCGTAGAGATGCGCGACGGCCATGAGTCCCTTGCTCAGGCCGACCGAGTCCGGCACTGCGGTCGCGCCGGCGCCGGCATGAAACAACGCGAACACCTGCACGTCGGGCGCGGGCAACGGATCATTCCACGCGACCCGGGCGGCCCAGTAGCGCATGCGCAGGCTCCACAGCATCACGCTGGGCAGGCCAGGCCTGTCGGCCAGCGCGGGTGGCGCCGTCTGCGCCGCATGCGAGACGCGTATTCGCACGGGTTGTTCGAGCCGTACGCCGTGCGCGCGTGCCTGCTCCTGCAGGAAGCGCTCCACGTCCTCGAACGCAGCGGCATCCAGCGCACCGACGTAGGCACGCACGGCGTCGGTGCCGTCCGCAGTGGCGATCGGATACACCGTGACGCGCAGCGTGGCGTCCCAGTCGCGGCTGCGCGTGCGATCGAGCCACGCCCCGAGCGCGACGAACGCGAGCACGGCCAGCAGGATGGCGAGTCGCATCATGCCGAAAAACGTGCGGCCGGCCATGCGTTGCCTCGTGCCCGCGTCCGCTTACGGATACACGCGCGTCGCGTGCCAGGCGCCGGCGGCGAAGTCAGGATCTCCGGCCGGGACCAGCTCGCGGTTCCAGCGCGCGCGGTCGTGCACCCGGAACGCGCCTTCGCACCAGAGCTCGACGACCTCGGGCCACAGGTGATAGCCGCCCCAGTTTGGTGGGCGCGGCGGCGACGTGCCATGCCGGGCCGCTTCGACGGCAACTCGCTTCAGCAGCGTCGCGCGCGAGTCGAGCGGCTGGCTCTGCAGGCTCGCCCACGCGCCGATGCGGCTGTCGAGCGCGCGCGTTGCGAAATACTCATCGCTTTCCTGCGGTGGACAACGCACGGCGCGGCCTTCGAGCCGCACCTGGCGCCCCAGCGCATCCCAGTGCAGCACGGCCGCCACGCGCGGATTGGCGGTGAGGTCGCGGCCCTTGCGGCTGTCGTAGTTCGTGAAAAACACCGCATAGCCCGGGCTCACGACCAGCTTCTTGCAGAGGACGACGCGCGCGGTCGGCGTGCCATCGGGCGTCGCGGTCGCGACGACCATCGCGTCGGGGTTCGGCTGCGCCTTGCGGCGGCGGGCGTCGTCGAACCAGTCGCGCACCAGCGGCATCGGATCGTCGGGCAGCGTGGCTGGCAGGGCACCGGAACGAAACATCGGGATCTCGCGGCGTACGGCGCAAACCTTGGATTATGCCCGAGTGCGCCGCCACGATCTCTTGCGGCGCGAGGGTCCGGCCCGGTAAAAGGGGAGGGATAACCTTCGTTGCGACCCATGAAATCACTCGACGAACTCCGCGCCAGGCTCGACGACCTCGACCGTGAACTGCTGCAACTCGTTGCCGAGCGCCAGGTCATCAGCGGGCAGATCGCCGAGGTCAAGCGCGCGACCGGCCAGCCCACGCGCGATTTCCGGCGCGAACGCGAGGTGCTGCTCAAGGCGCGCCGCGACGCCGAAGCGCTCGGCGTGTCGCCGGCGCTCGGCGAGTCGTTGCTGCAGGCATTGATCCGCGGCTCGCTCACGACGCAGGAGCAGGCCCGCATCGCGTCGCAGGGCAAGGGCTCCGGGCGGCGCGCGCTCGTGATCGGCGGGCGCGGCAAGATGGGCCGCTGGACCGCCGATTTTCTCGCGTCGCAGGGCTTCGCGATCACGATCGCCGATCCCTCGGGCGAAGTGCCGGGGTACGACTACGTGGCCGACTGGCACGCGTCGGACCTCACGCACGACCTCATCGTCGTCGCGACCCCGATCCGCATCGCGAACGAGGTGCTCGGCGAACTCGCGGAGCGCAAGCCGCGGGGCGTCGTGTTCGACATCGGCTCGCTCAAGACCCCGTTGCGCGCAGGGCTCGAGAAACTGCGCGCCGCGGGCTGCCGCGTGACTTCGGTGCACCCGATGTTCGGTCCGGACACCGAACTGCTGTCCGGGCGTCACGTGATCTTCATCGACCTGGGCGATGCGTCCGCGTTGCACGAGGCGCGCAGCCTGTTCGGCTCGACGATGGCCGACCTCGTCGTGATGGGCCTCGACGAGCACGACCGGCTGATCGCGTTCGTGCTGGGCCTGTCGCATGCGCTCAACATCGCCTTCTTCACGGCACTCGCCGAAAGCGGCGAGGCTGCGCCCACGCTCGCACGCATGTCGAGCACCACCTTCGACGCGCAACTCGACGTCGCCACGCGCGTTGCCGCGGAGAATCCCGACCTCTACTACGAGATCCAGAGCCTCAACGAATACGGCGAGGAGTCGCTGACCGCGCTGCGCACGGCCGTCGGTCGCCTCTGGAGCGCCGTGCACGAGCACGACCCCGGCGCGTTCGTCGGCATGATGCAGCGTGGCCACGAGTACCTGCAGGTACGGCAGGCCGCGCGCGAGCAGGGCAGCAGTTGACGGCCGCGCCGGGCCCCGTGGCTGCGGACACGCTGCAGGATCGCGTCCTGCGCTGGTCGAACGATTTGCTGGCCGCGGGTTCGATCGCGGAAGTGGGCGCCGTGCTGGCGCGCCCACCGGCGGGCGACGACGAAGCGCTCGCCGCCAATCTCGTGCTGCTCGACAGCGGGCACGAACTCCGGCACCTGGCTGCGGGCGACCATCCGGCCACGAATGCGCACGATCACCTGCGATTCGTGGAGAGCCTGGCCGGCGTGACGCCGCACTACGACGCCCTGCACGCCCCCTGGTGCGGGAGCTACCAGGCGGCCGACCACGGACTCCTGTTTGCGCCGCAGCTCGCCTGCACGCACGTCGCGCTGCTGCCCTTGCCGCGCGGCCGGATGGTGGCCGGCGTCTACAACATCGCGGGACGAGGCGCCCCGCCACGCCTCGCCGCGCTCGATGCGCAGTGGCTCGAGCACCTGGCGGGCCAGGTCGTCGCGAGCGTCGAGCGCGTGTTTCACCGCGCGCGCCTGCTGCGGTCGGGCGTGGTCGATCCCCTGACCGGCTGGAACAGCCGATCTGTATTTCCACGCGCGGTTGCGCGAAGAACTGGCACGCTGCCAGCGCACCGGACGTCCGGCCACGTGCCTGGTCGTGGATGTCGATGGGTTGCACGGGATCAACGAACATCACGGCGTGTCCGCGGGAGACGCCGCACTGCGCGAAGTCGGCGCGCGCATCGAAGCCCAAGTCCGCGCGAGCGATGCAGCGGCGCACCTGGGCAGCGACGCGTTTGCAATCCTGCTGCCGGCGACGGCACCCGCGCTCGCGGCGCCGCTCGTCGAGCGCATCCTCGTGGCCGTGCGCGCCGCACCCGTGTCGCTAGGTCCGGACCTGTCAGTGCCGGTGACCGTGTCGATCGGCATCGCCGGTGCCGACGTCGGCACGACAGCCGACGGCGACCGCAAGGCCGCGGCGGATCAATGGCTGGCCGAGGCCGAAACCGCGTTGCATCGCGCCAAGCGCGCGGGCGGCGACCGTGCCGCGCTCAACTCCGATGGCGTGACAGCAGCAGCAGGAAGATAGGCACGCCCACGACGGCCGTGAGCGCGCCGACCGGCAACTGGCGCGGGGCGAGCATGACCCGCGATGCCAGGTCGGCGGCCATCAGCAGCAAGCCGCCGAGCAGCGCCGACCCGGCCAGCACGATGCGTTGATCGTTGCCGAGCCCGAGCCGCACGAGGTGCGGCGTCACGAGCCCGACGAAACCGATGCTGCCCGCCGTGCTCACGGCGCAACCCGTGAGCACCGAGCTCAAGACGAACACGACGCTGCGCAACTGCCGCACGTCGAGCCCGACCGTGGCCGCGAGCGTCTCGCCCCGCGCAAGCACGTTCAACGGCCGTCCGAGTGCGACGCAGTTCGCCGTGGCTGCGGCCAGCAAGCCGACCAGCCATTCCCAGCGGTCCGATCGCGTCAGGTCGCCGAGCAGCCAGAACACCATCCCGCGCAGGCGCGTGTCGTCGCTCATGGCGAGCAACAGGCTGACGAGGGAGCCCGCGCCAGCGGCCACGACGACCCCGGTCAGGAGCAGGCGGGTCGGCGTCCAGCCTCCCGGTCCGAGCGCGAGTGCGAAGACGAGCGCGCAGGCCGCCAGCGCCCCGAGGCCCGCGGCCCCGTCCACGACGAGGGCCGGCAGCCCGAACATCAGCGCGAGCAGCGCCATGACCGACGCGCCTCCGGAGACGCCGAGCACGTACGGGTCGGCGAGCGGGTTGCGGAGCAGCACCTGCAGCAGGGCGCCCGCGAGCGCCAGCAGCCCGCCGACCGCGAATGCCGTCAGCGCGCGTGGCAGGCGCAGGTCGAGCACGACGTCGCGGGCCAGGGACGGCTCAGGGGACGTCAGCGCGTGCCAGACGGCCGCCGGCGCGACGCTGACGCTGCCGAGCATGAGCGACAGCGCGAGCAATGCCAGCGTGCCCAGGCCGAGGCCGATGAAGACTGGAATGAGTGGAAGTCTGTGCAAGCGGCCCCCGGCGGTGCCCGCAGGGTAGGCAAGCGCAACCGCAGGCACAAGGAGCAACCTAAGGCACAAGGAGCAACCTAAGGCACAGGGCGCAACCTAAGGCACAGGGCGCAACCTAAGGCACAGGGCGCAACCTAAGACACAAGGCGCAGCCGCAGGCACAAGGCGCAGCCGCAGGCACAAGGCGCAACCGCGGCGGTCGCGCCTTTGTGCCGACCCGGCCGATGTGGAAAAATCAGCTGGAACCGGGATTTACGCACTCATGACCGATTACATCGACCAGCAGGGATTTCGCGCCAACGTCGGCATCGTGCTGATGCGTGACGGCGGCGAGCTGTTCCTCGGCGGCCGGCGGGACGGGCGTGGCTGGCAGTTCCCGCAGGGCGGCGTGCGGCGCCACGAATTGCCCGAAGACGCGCTGTTCCGCGAGTTGCACGAGGAAATCGGGCTCGAACCCGCCGACGTCGAGCTGGTCGCGAGCACCGGCCGCTGGCTGCGCTATCGGCTGCCCCGGCAGTTCGTCCGGCGTCGCTCGACCCCGCTCTGCATCGGGCAGAAGCAACGCTGGTTCCTGTTGCGCATGGTCGGCGACGAGAGCCGCCTGCGCTTCGATACGACAGCGGAGCCGGAGTTCGATTCCGGTCGCTGGGTGGATTATTGGTCGCCGGTGCGCGAAGTCATCTATTTCAAGCGCAGCGTGTACGCGCGCGCGTTGCAGGAACTCGGCGAGCAGGCGTTCGCCGCGGGTCCGCCGCCACGGCCGGACTGGTGGTCGGACGAGTTGCTGCACGCGCACGACGACGACCAGGCTCGGCCGCGCCGGCGCGGCCGGGCCAAGCCGGCGGTCGACAGCGCGCCGCCGGCCGGCAACGGCGCGTCGGACGACGAGGTCACGCACGAACCAGCGGCCCCGGCGCGCGACACGTGACCCCGCTCCCCGGCAAGACGCGCCGGATGCCGTTGGGGCCGGTGCTCTTGCTGCTGGTGTCGCTCGCAGTGACCAGCATGGTCGCCTGGGTCGCCTACGACCAGGGGCAGCAGGCTGCCGGCCACGACGCTGCCGCGGTCCGTGAAGCGCAGCGCGCGCAACAGGAGCAGGTCGACCGCCTGCAGGCCGAGAACCGCAAGCTGCACGCGAGGGTGGGCGAACTCGAGATGTCGCGGCAGCTCGACCGCGACGCGTACGGACAGGTCGAGCGCACGCTCGGCAACCTGCAGTCCCAGCTGGCCCGGCAGGGCGACGACCTTGCGTTCTATCGCAGCATCGTGGCGCCGGAGGACGGCGTCCAGGGCCTGCGCATCCAGCGCTTCGACGCATTGCCGGGCGCCGAGCCGCGGGAGGTGATCCTGAGGCTGACGCTCGTCCAGGCGATGCGGCACGAGAGTCTCGTCGCGGGCCTCGCGCAGGTCACGCTGGCCGGCACGCAGGGCGGTCGCGCCGTGAGCCTGTCGGTCGGCGAACTGCTCGGCCGGCCGCGCGCACAATTGCCGTTTTCGTTCAGGTATTTCCAGACCATCGAGCAGGCGGTCACGCTGCCGCAGGGATTCGAGGTCTTCGAAGCGCAGGTGCAGGTCCGCTCCAGCAAGCTGCGCACGCCATTACAGCAGTCTTTTCCGTGGAAAGTGGGCCAACCGGCCGCGCTATGAGTCCGGCTGCGGTAGGGTTAGAATCATCGGGCATACGCGGCGAACGCGCACGGAGCATTTCATGAGCGAAACGATCGAGGTCCAGACGGCCGAGGACATGCCCGTGCTGGTCTTCACCGACTCGGCTGCCCGCAAGGTCAGCGAGTTGATCACCGAAGAGGGCAACCCGAACCTGAAGCTGCGCGTCTTCGTGTCGGGCGGTGGTTGCTCGGGCTTCCAGTACGGTTTCACGTTCGACGAGAACGAGGAAGAGGGCGACACCTGCGTCGAGAACCAGGGCGTGCGGCTGCTCGTCGATCCGATGAGCTTCCAGTACCTCACCGGTGCGGAGATCGACTACCGGGAAGACCTCGAGGGCGCCCAGTTCGTGATCCGCAACCCCAACGCCCAGACCACTTGCGGCTGCGGTTCCTCTTTCTCGGCTTGAGCAGCGCGCCCTGATCCGCGCGCCAGAGGCCGTCCCCGAAGTCCTGGCCGCGGTCGACCTCGGCTCCAACAGCTTTCACATGGTCGTTGCCCGTTACAACCACGGGCAACTGGTCATCGTGGACAGGTTGCGCGAGATGGTGCGGCTGGCGTCCGGCCTCGACGAGCAGGGTCGCCTGGATCGCGAGTCGGTGCTGCGCGCACTCGCCTGCCTCGAGCGCTTCGGGCAACGGTTGCGCGACATGCGCGCCAACAGCGTGCGTGTCGTTGGCACCAACACGCTGCGCAGGGCGCGGCGCCGCGGCTCGTTCCTCGACCGGGCGCGCGATGCGCTCGGGCACCCGATCGAAATTATCTCCGGCGTGGAAGAGGCCCGCCTGATCTACCTGGGTGTCGCGCATACGACGCCGAGCGAGGGCGGCCATCGCCTCGTCGTCGACATCGGCGGCGGCAGCACCGAGCTGATCATCGGCGAGGCGCTCGCTGCGCAACGCCTCGAGAGTCTCTACATGGGGTGCGTGAGCCTGAGCGAGCGCTTCTTCGGCGACGGCGAGATCACCGAAAAGCGCATGAAACGCGCGCGCACGGCGGCGCAACTGGAACTCGAACCCGTCGCGGCGCGGTTCGATCGTGCGGCGTGGGATACCGCGTACGGGTCCTCGGGGACGCTGCGCGCGATCGGCGACATGCTGCTGGCTCGTGATCCCGCGTACACGCAGATCGACCGGCCGGGCCTCGACTGGCTGCTGCAGGAATGCCTGCGCGCGGGCCAGGTGACGCGCCTGAAACTGCCCGGGCTCGCGCCCGAACGGCAGGAGATCATCCCCGGCGGCCTCGCGATCATCGTCGAGGTATTCGACCGGCTCGGCATCGAGACCATGCGTGTCGCCGACGGGGCGCTGCGCGAGGGACTGCTCTACGACCTGCTCGGCCGCCTGACGGACGAGGACGCGCGGGTGCGCAGCGTCCGGGCGCTGGAAGGCCGGTTCCACGTGGACGTCGCGCAGGCCGACCGCGTCGAGGCGACGGCGCTCGGCTTCCTGCGCCAGGTGCGCGACGAGTGGGGGCTGGACGACCCGCTCGCCGAGTCCGCGCTCGGGTGGGCGGCTCGCCTGCACGAGATCGGCCTCGACATCTCGCACTCGCACTATCACCGGCACGGCGCGTACCTGCTGCAGTACGCCGACCTGCCCGGGTTTCCGCATCACGAGCAGCAACTGCTCGCGGCCATCGTCGGCAATCACCGGCGCAAGCTGCACGTCGACCAGATGGACGACCTGATGCCGCCGTGGCACATGAACGCGCTGTTCCTGGTCGTGCTGCTGCGCCTCGCCGTGCTGTTGCACCGTGGCCGCGGGCCCCGCTCGTTGCCCGACATTCGCCTCAGGGCGCGGGGGCGCAGCGCCGAGGTGAGCTTTCCGCCACGCTGGCTCGCCGAGAGGCCGCTCACGGCAGCCGACCTCGAGCAGGAAGCCGACTACCTGCTCGGTGCGGGATTCAAGTTGCGGGTTGCCGGATAAGCGGTCCGCCGAGCGGCTGCATTGCGGTCAACTGCCGCGGCCGAATGACGGCACGCACGGCTCGAGCCGTGCGCCCGATGGCAGGGCGTCAGCGGCTGGCCAGTTGCGCCACGCCGGCGTCGCCGCGCGTCAGGTTCAGCTTCGCAAAGGCGCTGCCCGTCTGCGTGTTGAATTCCGCCGCGTATAGCGCCGGGATCTCGGTGCGCGGCGCCGGGATCGTCGCAGGGTTCTTGTGCACGCCCTTGACGCGATATTCGTAGTGCAGGTGCGGGCCCGTGGCGGCGCCGGTGGCGCCGACGTAGCCGATGATGTCGCCCTGCTGCACGCGCCGGCCGGCGCGCGCGGACTTGCCGAAGCGCGACATGTGGCCGTACACGGTGCTGATGCCCTTGCCGTGATCGACGATCACGACGTTGCCGTAGCCGCCCTTGCGGCCCGCGAACTCGACGCGGCCTTCGCCCGCCGCCCAGATCGGCGTGCCGGTCGGCGCGGCGTAGTCGATGCCCTTGTGCGCGCGGATGCGCCCGCTGATCGGGTGCTTGCGGCGCGGGTTGAAGACCGAACTGATGCGCGTGAAGTCGAGCGGCGCGCGCAGGAAGGCCTTGCGCATGCCCTTGCCCTCGGGCGTGAAGTAGCCGTGCACCTGCCCGTCCTGCGACTCGAACCAGACCGCCCGGTGCGTCTTGCCCTGGTTGACGAATTCGGCGGCGAGCACGCGGCCGTCGTTCACGTACTGGCCGTCCTGGTACTTCTGCTCGTAGAGCACGCTGAATTCGTCGCCGTTGCGGATGTCGAGCGCGAAGTCGATGTCCCAGCCGAAGATCTGATTTGCGAGCGTCATGATCGTCTCGGCGGACATGCCGGCGTCCTGGCCCGCCTCGAAGAGCGACGAGCTGATCGTCGCGCGGCGCCCGACGATCTCGGTCTCGAGCGGGTTCTCGATGTAATTGACGGCAAAGCCGTCGCCCGAACGCGCGACGGACAGCGTGAGCGTGTTGCTGATCTGGCGGTTGAGCGACTGCAGCGCCCCGTCGACGTGCGTGAAGGTGATGATGTCGCCCGGACGCACGACGTCGAGCGCGCGCCGGACTTCGGGGCGCCCGCGCAGCTCGGCGAGCGCCGCCATGTCGACACCCACGGACCGGAAGATGCGATCGAGCGTGTCGTTGCGCTGGACCGTGTATTCGACGCTGTCCGGGTCGTCGGTCGGCAGCGGTGCCGCCGTCGCGGCCGCCTGCGACGAGGCGACGAGGTCGGTCAGGTCGATGGACTTGGGACTCGGCTGCGTCGGCCAGGCGGCCAGCGTCAGCACGGCGGCAATGGCGCCGACGACGGGCAGGCTGGTGCCGGCCAGCCAGCTGCGACGTGCCGCGAGTGCGGCTGGAATCCCGGTCCGCGCGCCCGCAGACGTCTCTGAATCAATGGCTTGCACGGACCACCCCACGCCGACAATGGCAGGTAAAGTAGTTGCGTCGACGCGACGAGTCAACCTCGGCGTCGACATTTTTTCCAGCGTCTACATGAACTTGCGGCGCCAATGAAAGTTCCGTGACACGGCGCACGCCGCGCCCGCCGTTGCCTGCGCGCGCGGCAACCCCTACAGTCCCGCGCCTTGCGCTGCACAAACGCCCGGAGCGAGTCGACCGATGCTGCCCGCTGAAGAACAACTGGCCGAACTGCGCCGCGGCGCCGCCGAGATCCTGGTCGAAGCCGATTTGCTGAAAAAGCTCGCGCGGGGCAAGCCGCTGCGGATCAAGGCCGGATTCGACCCGACCGCGCCGGACCTGCATCTCGGGCACACGGTGCTGATCAACCGCATGTCGTTGTTCCAGCGGCTCGGGCACGAGGTCATCTTCCTGATCGGCGACTTCACGGGGCTCATCGGCGACCCGACGGGCCGCAACGCGACGCGCCCGCCCTTGACTCCCGACGAGATCAAGGCCAACGCACGCACGTACGAGGCACAGATCTTCAAGATACTGGATCCGGCGCTGACCAAGGTCGAGTTCAATTCAACCTGGATGGGTTCGATGAACGCGGCCGGCCTGATCCAGCTCGCGGCGCGGCACACCGTCGCGCGCATGCTCGAGCGCGACGACTTTGCCAGGCGCTACAAGGCGGGCCAGGCGATTGCGGTGCACGAATTCCTGTATCCGCTGGTGCAGGGTTACGACTCGGTCGCGCTCCGGGCCGACGTCGAGCTCGGCGGCACGGACCAGAAGTTCAACCTGCTCGTCGGCCGGCAGTTGCAGGAGACGTACGGGCAGGAACCCCAGGTCGTGATCACGATGCCGCTGCTCGAGGGGCTCGACGGCGTCAACAAGATGTCCAAGTCGCTCGGCAATTACATCGGTATCGCGGAGCCGCCCGACCAGATGTTCGGCAAGGTCATGTCCATCTCCGACGACCTGATGTGGCGCTATTTCGACCTGGTGTCCTTCCGGACCAATGCAGAGATCGCGCGCGCTCAAGGCCGAGTGCGCCGCCGGCCGCAACCCGCGCGACGTGAAGTTCGAGCTCGGCATCGAGATCGTCGACCGCTTCCACGGCGCAGGCACCGGTGCGCATGCGCGTGACGCATTCGTGGCGCGATTCCAGCAGGGCGTGCTGCCCGACGATCTCGTCGAGGTCACGTTGGCGGCCGGCCCGGCCGGCGTCGGCCTCGCGCACGTGCTGAAAGGCGCGGAACTGGTACCGAGCACGAGCGAAGCGATGCGGCAGATCAAGCAGGGCGCCGTGCGCGTGGACGGCGCGCGCGTCGACGACGCCGCGCTCGTGTTCCTGCCTGGTTCCACGCACGTTTTCCAGGTCGGCAAGCGCCGCCTCGCACGCGTCACGCTGGCAGCCGCGAACGACTGAGAATCGTTCCTCGCGAGCGGCGCCTCGCGGCGCCGTGCCGCGGGAAAATTATGCCCGGCCAGTGTTGACGCACCTTGGTTCGGAGCTATACTGCGCGCCCTTCCGCAGTGACCCCGCCTCGTGCTGGGCACCGCTGGCAAAACCCCCGCGCAGAAATGTTTT
>CAWBAG010000001.1:0-39076 GCA_963786705.1 uncultured Gammaproteobacteria bacterium | reverse complement strand
CGGTCGATGAAATCGCCATCACCGGCGAAGTGCCAAGGTCATCCGCGAAAGCGGCGGCGACCCGAAGCAGCGTCACCGGCTGGACCCGCGTCCTTTCCGACCGGCTCGTCGTGCGAGTGACCAGCCGACCCCGGCGAAACTTTTCTTGGACCGCATGATCGCCATGGTCGAACTCGCCAAATGCCTGGAAAAACACCGAACGAAATCGCCCTCGATATTCTTTTGGCGGGCATGACGCTCGTTTTTCTGCTGGTCTGCACGAGCTGCTGCCATTCTGCTGTTCAGCGTTGAGGCCGCCGGGGGCGGCACGCCCATCACGGTCTGACGGTCCTGGTCGCGCTGCTGGTGTGCCTATTCCGACGACGATCGGCGGGCTGCTTCGGCGATCGGCATCGCCGGAATGGACCGGATGATCCACCGAACGTCATTGCGATGTCGGGCCGCGCGGTGGAGGCCGCGGGCGACGTGGACGTGCTGCTGCTGGACAAGACCGGCACGATTACGCTTGGAAATCGGCAGGCGGTCGAGTTCTTCCCGCCGAAGGCGTCGACGGTGCCGGACTGGCCGATGCGGCTCAACTTGCGTCGCTGGCCGACGAAACGCCGGAGGAGCGCAGCATCGTCGTCCTGGCCAAGAGAAATTCGGCCTGCGGGGGCGCGGAGATGTCATCAGCTTCACGCAACATTCATGCCCTTCTCGGCTCATACCCGGATGAGCGGCGTGGATCTGAGGGCGCCAGATTCGTAAGGGCGCGCCGACGCGGTGCGCACCTGCGGCGATGCCGATGGCGGCGCGTGCCCGGCGACGTGGCAGGACGTCGACCGATCGCGCCGTCAGGCGGCACGCCACTGGTGGTGGCCGAGGGCAACAGGTCCTCGGCGTGATCGAGCTTGAGGGACATCGTGAAGGGCGGCATACGCGAGCGCTTTGCCGAGCTGCGCCAGATGGGCATCAAGACGGTGATGGTCACGGGCGACAATCCGCCTGACCGCCGCGGCGATTGCCGCCGAAGCCGGCGTGGATGACTTCCTGGCCGAGGCGACGCCCGAGAAGAAGCTGGAGCTGATCCGCAGCCACCAGGCGGAGGGCCATCTGGTGGCCATGTGCGGCGACGGCACCAACGATGCGCCGGCGCTGGCGCAGGCCGACGTGGCGGTGGCCATGAACTACCGGCACGCAGGCGGCCAAGGAAGCCGGCAACATGGTGGACCTGGATTCCAATCCCACCAAGCTGATCGAAGTCGTCGACGTGGGCAAGCAGATGCTGGTGACGCGCGGCGCGCTCACCACGTTCTCGCATCGCGAACGACGTGGCGAAGTATTTCGCGATCATCCCGGCGGCGTTTGCGACGACGTATCCGGCGCTCGACGCGCTCAACGTCATGCATCTGGCGAGCCCGGAGAGCGCGATCCTGTCGGCCGTGATCTTCAACGCGCTGATCATCATCGCGCTGGTGCCGCTCGCCCTGCGCGGCGTCAAGACGCGCGCGGCCTCGGCGGCGCTGCTGCTGCGCCGCAACCTCCTGATCTACGGCCTGGGCGGCATGATCGTGCCGTTCGTCGGGCATCAAGATGATCGACATGTTGCTCGTTGTCCTCGGCGTCGCCTGAGGGAATTCACCATGCTGCGCGAACTGCGTCCTGCCCTGATCGTCTTTCTGCTCCTCACGGTGCTCACCGGCCTGGTCTATCCAGGGATCGTGACCCTCATCGGGCGCGTTGCCTTCCCGGATAAGGTTTCCGGCAGCATCATCGAGCGCGACGGCAAAGCCGTTGGGTCGCGTCTGCTCGGGCAGGGTTTCTCCAGCCCGGGCTACTTTTGGTCACGCCCTTCGGCGACCGGACCGCAGGGATACAATGGTGCGGTATCGAGCGGTTCGAACCAGGGCCCTGTGAATCCTGCGCTTGAGAATGCGGTGCGTGATCGTGTCGCAGCGCTGCACGCTGCAGACCCGGACAACAAGGCTGCGGTGCCCGTGGACCTGGTGACTGCATCCGGCAGCGGCCTCGATCCGGAGATCTCGATTGCGGCCGCAGAGTATCAGCTGGCGCGGGTGGCTCGCGTCCGCGGCCTTGATGAAACGCGGGTGCGCGAGCTTGTCCACGCTGCCACCCGCGGACGCACCTTTGGCGTGCTGGGTGAACCGGGCGTCAATGTTCTTGAGCTCAATCTTGCCCTTGATGCGGGGCCATAATCATGGCCGATGCCAGGCCCGATCCGGATCGGCTGCTGGCGCAGGTAAACGCGCAGGAAGCCAAGGCCCGCCGCGGGCGATTGCGAATCTTCTTTGGCGCGACGGCCGGTGTGGGAAAGACCTACGGCATGCTCGAGGCGGCGCGCGCCGCAAGGCCGCGGGCAACGACGTCGTGGTCGGCTATGTCGAGCCGCACGGCAGAATCGAAACCGAGAGCCTCCTGGAGGGGCTGGAGCAGCTCCCGAAACTCGCGGTTCGCTATCGCGGCATGGTGCGCCAGGAGTTCGACCTCGATGCGGCACTGCAGCGCCATCCTGACATCCTGATCGTCGACGAGCTTGCCCATTCGAACCCGAAGGAGAGCCGCCGCCGCGACATCCCAAGCGCTGGCAGGACATCGAGGAGCTGCTGGACGCCGGCATCAACGTCTGGACGACGCTCAACGTCCAGCACCTGGAGAGCCTGAACGATCTGGTCGCGCAGATCACCGGTGTGCGCCAGCGCGAGACGATGCCGGACCGTCTTCGACGAGGCCGACGAAGTCGAGCTGATCGATCTGCCGCCCGACGACCTGCTCGCCAGCGCTGCAGGAGGGCAAGGTCTACGTCCCGGAGCAGGTCGGCACGGCCGTCGAGCGCTTCTTCCGCAAGCCGAACCTGATCGCGCTGCGCGAGCTGGCGCTGCGACGCACGACAGAGCGCGTCGAAGCGGCATCGCGTGCCACGGTGGGCGGCGAGCAGGCCTCGCGTTCATGGCGCGTGATCGCCTGCTGGTCGCAATTGGCCCGGATTCGCAGGCAGAGCAGCTGATCCGTTCGGGCAAGCGCATGGCTGATGCGCTGGATGCCGCATGGACTGTCGTGTACGTGGAAACCACGGCGCTGTTGCGGCTGTCCGAACACCAGCGCAATCGTCGCGTCGACCTGTTGCGGCTTGCCGAGTCATTGGGTGCCGAAACCGTGACGCTCAATGGGCCCACGGCCGCCGAAGTGTTGCTGGAATACGCCCAGACGCGGCAGGTCACCCGTGTGATCGTGGGGGCCCCGAAACGCCGCGGCTGGCGGGCGTTGCTGCGTCCTTCGACGGCAACGTCGCTGGTGCGACGCGCACGCGGCTTCGATGTGCTCGTGATCGCGCAGCAGGATCCGGCGGCGATGGGTCCGGTGCGGCCGCGACTGGAGCTGTCGCGGGACGTGGCGTGGTCGCGCTACGGCTGGGCACTTGGGATCTCGCTCGCGTGCACCTCGCTCGCGTTCCTGATGGACCCGGCGTTCTCGGAGACGAACGTCGCCATGATCTACGTGCTCGGTGCGACCATCGCCGGGCTGCGCCTCGGGCGAGGCCCCGGCACCTTGAGCGCCATCTTCAACGTGGCCGCGTTCGATTTCTTCTTCGTGCCGCCGCGGCTCACGTTCCAGGTGAGCGACGCCGAGTACCTGATCACGTTTGCGGTCATGCTGGCCGTCACGCTCACGATCGGCAACCTCGTGGCCAACGTCCGCCAGCAGAATCCAGTGGCGGGCGCGAGGGAGCGCCGCACCGCCTTGCTCTACGCAATGAGCCGTGAACTTGCCGGTACACGGGGCGCCGCCAGCATGGCGCGGGTGGCGGTCCGGCACGTTGCCGAGGTGTTCGACGCGACCGCTGTCGTCCTCACGCCGGACGCCACGGGTCGCCTGCGGTATCCGCAGGGCGAGCCGCTCGAGAGTTCGTTCCGTGCCGCCGACCTCTCCGTCGCGCAATGGGTCTTTGATCACGGCCAGCATGCGGGACTCGGCACGGATACGCTGCCCGCCGCGCCCGCGGTGTACCTGCCACTGCGCGGAGTCCTGCGCACGCTCGGCGTGCTAGGCGTGCTGCCGGCCAACCGGCGGCGGGTGCTCCTGCCCGAGCAGCGGCACTTGCTCGACACCTTCGCGTCGCAGATCGCGCTCGCGGTGGAACGTGCGGCGTTCGGCGAGGAAGCCGCGTCGGCGCGTATCGCGGCCGAGACCGAAAGCCTGCGCAATACGCTGCTGGCATCGATCTCGCACGACCTGCGGACGCCGCTGGCCATCATCACCGGCGCGGCCAGCACGCTCGTGCGCCACGGCGCGACCCTGGATTCGCCAACGCAACGCGGGCTGGCGGCGTCGATCGAGGAACAGGCGCGCGAGATGTCGAACCTGATCTCCAACGTGCTGGACTTGATGCGCCTGGAGTCGGGGCGCATCGACCTGCAACGCGAATCGCATTCGGTCGAGGACCTCGTAGGCACGGCGCTGGACCGGCTGGACGCGCGCCTGCAGCGGCACCCGGTCGAAATCGACCTGCCCGCCGAGCTGCCCCAGGTGCACGTCGACCCCACGCTCGTGACGCAGGCGCTCACGAACCTGCTCGACAATGCCGCGAAGTACACGCCGCCGCAGACGCGCATCCGGATCGCGGCGGTTGCCGACGGCAGGATGGTGCGCATCGTCGTGGAGGACGAAGGACCAGGGCTCCCCGCAGGGGATCCACGCCTGCTGTTCGAAAAGTTCCAGCGCGGGCGCGACGAGAGCGCCGTGGTTGGCGCGGGCCTCGGGCTGGCGATCTGCCGCGCCATCGTGACGGCACACGGTGGCGAGATCAGCGCCGGTCCCGGCGCGCGCGGGGGCGCTCGCTTCGAGTTCACGCTGCCGGTGGCGACGGACGAGCCGTGACACAGGCGATGCACAGGATCCTCGTGATCGAGGACGAGCCGGGCATCCGCGCGGTCCTGCGCGTGCTGCTCGAAGCCGAGAACTATCGCGTCGTCGAGGCCGACACGGCGGTTCGGGGCGAAATCGAGGCGCGTACGCACAAGCCCGACCTGTTGCTGGTGGACCTCGGCTTGCCCGACGCAGACGGACTCGAGGTCGTGCGCAGCGTCCGCGGGTGGTCGTCCGTGCCGATTGTCGTGCTCTCGGCCCGCACGATGGAGTCGCAGAAAATCGCCGCGCTCGACGCCGGGGCCGACGACTACGTCACCAAGCCGTTCAGCGCGCTCGAGCTGCTGGCACGCGTGCGTGCAGGGTTGCGCAGGACCGCGCGCGGGTCCGAGACCCCGCCGATACTCGCCCTCGAAGACGTGCGGGTGGACCTCACGCGTCGCGAGGCTTCCGGGGCCCAGGGTGCGATCCGGCTTACGCCACTGGAATACCGTGTGCTCGAGTGCCTGGCGCGCCAGTCCGGCCTCATCGTCACGACGCGGCAATTGCTGCGCGAAGCCTGGGGGCCGGAGCGAGTCGGAGAGTCGGGGGCCCTGCGCGTCTGCATCAAGTCGCTGCGCGACAAGCTTGAGCCCGATCCGCGACGCCCGCGTTTCATCGTGACCGAGGCGGGCGTCGGGTATCGACTCAAGCCCGCGGACTCGGGCGACGCCTGAGCCGGCGGTCGCGAACCCTCACTCCATCGCGAGTTCGAGCCGGACCTTGCCGTCCTGCGCGGCGACCTTGCCGTTCCTGGCCAGGAACACGCGCTGCGGATCGAGGCCCGTGTCGGTCAACAGCGCGACCTGTATTGATTCGGCGCGCTGCTGCGCCAGCCGGTCGAGTTCGGCCGGGTCCTGCTTGACCTGGGCGCGCGCTTCCTGCTGCAGGAATTCGATCGAAGCCGTCTGTGCAAGTGCCTTCGCTTCCTTGCGCGACAGGTCCTCCGGCGGCGCCGCAGGCGGTGGCAACTGGGGCGGTGCACCGCTCAATTTCGCGACCATGCCCGTCAGCACCTCGATTTTCCGTTCCGGTTCCAGCGTATCGAACGCTGGCAGCGGCTTGTCGCCGGACCCCTTGCTGCCGCGCAACGCCTGCTGCATCGCTGCCTGCAGTTCGGCGTCGTAGCGTTGCTGCGCCAGCGCAGCCTGGTCGAGGTCGGCGAGCGCGCCGATCGGCACTTCGAGCCGGATGTCGGACTTGGGGGCCAGCGCCCTGGCGAGCCCGGCCAGGCGTTCCGTCGACGGCGCGTCGAGCGCAGCCTGGCCCGGTGCGAAGTCCACGAACTGCGCTTCCTCCGCATCCTTGAACAGGCCGGCGAGTGCGCGGAAAGGCGCGGTCACGGCCTTGGACAGGATGTTCTTGATGATCTGCCAGACGATCGGGCCGATGCGGAACTTCGGGTCGTCGAGCGTACCGTTGACCGGCACGTCGAGATTGATCACGCCGTCCGCATCCTTCAGGAGCGACGTGGCGAACTTGACCGGCAGCGACGCCTCGGTCTTCCCGGCAGTCGCTTCGCCCCATTCGAGCTGGTCGATGCGGATGTGGTGCTTTGCATCGAGCTTGCGCTCGTCGATCGTGTAATGCAGGTCGGTCGTCAACTTGCCCTTGGCGATGTTGTAGCCGGCGAACTTGCCCGAATAGGGATTGAAGATCGGCAACGAGATGTTCTCGAACTTGAGGCCGATGTCCGTGTGGCGATCGAATGCGAACGGCTGCACTTCGCCCGCGATCGTGACGGGCGAGAACTCGCCGACCTTGCCCTTCATGTCGACCGTGGCGCGCGCCTTCGGGTTCGACGACATGCCGGTGACGGTGCCGTTCAGCCCGGTGATGTTCGCCGCGAAGTTCGGCTGGATGCTGAAATCCGCGAAGTCCATGCGGCCGTTCTCGACGCGGAGTTCGCGAATACGGATCGGCATCCCCGATTCTTTCAGCTCAGGCGCAGGCGGTGGCGGTGCGTTCGCACGGGCCTTGGCCGCCGCCGCCGCAGCTTTCTTTTCGGCGCGAACTTCGTCCCGGGTCTTCTTGCGACTCGCCTCGGCCTGCTTTGCAGCCGCAGCCGCTTCGTTGGCCTTTACGGCCGCCGCCGTTCCAGCCGGGTCGAACACGGCCGCGACGTTCAGGACCTGGTTCGACGATATGATCACGCTGTTGAACGGCTTGACGACGCGGACGCGGTCGATGCTGAGTGTGTCGGGGAGCTCCGTGTAACGCAGCTTCGTAAGCACGAGCCGGTCGACATTGAAGAAATCCTGCTTCAATGCGTTGTCGATCGAACCGAATTTCGTCACCTCGACGTCGCCGGCAAAACTCATCTCGGGCGCCTTGCCGCCCGGTGGCGCCATGCCGAGCTTGCCGCGCAGTCCGAGCGTGCCGTGCTGCACCGTCATGTCGGTCGACGCCGCCACATACGGCTGCAGGTCGCGGAGGTCGAAGCTGTCGAGGTCGAGGTCGATGTCGGCGACCATCGGATCGGGCGTGAGCTGGCCCGAGCCCTTCAGGTTCGCGTTGCCGTTAATCTTCGCGTCGAAAGTGACGGGCAGGGGCTTCCCGAGGTCGAGTGAAAGGTCGCGCAAGCCAACGTTCAGCGGCGCAATCGCAAACTTCGCGGCGGGCGTCAGCGCCCGGTCTTCAAAATCGACGGATGCCTCGCGCAGGTCCACGCTGCCGACGGTAACCTGCCAGTCGGACTCGTTTGCGGCGGCCGGTGGGACGGCGACCGGTCGTGGTGACGTCGCTGGCGCGGGTGGCGTCGTGACTGCAGGCGCCGTAGCAGGTGCCGCCGACGGAGGCGTCGCCATGTCTGCAGCGACAGCTGCTGCTGAGCCCGTCGCGATGGTCATTGTCGTAGCGGTCATTGCCGATGCCGGCTGCGCGGTCGGTGCCGGCGAGGGGCTGACCGACGCTCCCGGATCGGGAACCGGTGCGAACAACTGGTCGATGTTGAGCGACCCGTCGGCCTCCATCCACACCTGGGCACTCATGCCCGTCACGGCGACGCTGGCGATCGCCACGGTCTGGCTGGGCAGTGCGACCTGCGTGTCCGTGATCGACAGACTCGGAATGCGCACCCAGTCCGCATCCGCATTGCGCGCGCGCAGTGAAAGGCCGGAGACCTCGATCTTCGGCAGAGTCGCCTTGAGCGTCATCTGCTCGCCGAGTGCGAGATCGTAACTGCCGGCCAGGTCGATCTGGCCTTCAGTGGCGGTGAAGGGCCGGACGTCGCCGAGAAAATCCAGGAGGCCGGGCGCGTGCAGGTCCGCGATGACGAATTCGCCTCGCGACGCGATCACGGGCGCGAGCGCGAAGCGACCCTTCCATTCGAACTGCTCGTCTTGCTGGCTGCGCGCCGCGAGCCCGAAATCGCCGCCCTCCGGCGTCGTGCGGAAGTCCTTCAGCGAGAACGTGATCGGCGCGAAGTGGCGCTCGAAGGGCGTGCGGCGCGCCAGGTCGACGTAGTCCGCAGCACCGTCCTGGACCACGAGAGACTTGATCCACACGCTCGGCAGGGGTTCTTCGTCGCCGGCCGGCGCAGGCGGCGCAGTCTCCTCCACTGCGAGTTCACTCAGGTTGACGACGCCGTCCGGTCGCACGACCGCCCGAGCCGCCGGAGCGTCGAGGTTGACGTCCTTGAACGTGTACGCGCGATTCCAGAGCGACGAAACCTCGAAGTCGATGAACAGGCGGCGAAAGCCGAGCATCGCCTGCGCATCGGCATCCGGGAAGGAAACGTCCTTGATCTCGACCTGCAGCTTGAACGGGTTTACGCGGACCTCGCCGATCGAGAGTTTGCGACCGTACTCTTCCTGCACGAACTCGATGGCCTGGCTGCGGATCAGCTTCGGCGCGGCGTAGAAGCCGAGCAGGGCATAGAGACCCACCAGGGCGGCGACAATCACCGCGGCCCAGACGACCTTGGACTTCAGCAACTTGCCCACGCGCGACTTCCTGTGCGGCAGGTACAGGGCAGACGAAGGACACCGGCGACGTGCAGCGCCGGTGTCGCTCGTCCCGTCAGACTATTTCTCGCTGCCGAGCCAGCGATAGACGTAGCCAGCGACCAGGGCGCCGATGATCGGTGCGACCCAGAACAGCCAGAGCTGCCCGAGCGCCCAGTCGCCGACGAAAATCGCGGGACCCGTGCTGCGCGCCGGGTTCACCGACGTGTTGGTGACCGGGATGCTGATCAGGTGGATCAGCGTGAGCCCGAGGCCGATTGCGATCGGCGCGAAACCCGCTGGCGCGCGGCGATCGGTGGCGCCGAGGATGATCAGCAGGAACATGAGCGTCATCACGACCTCGCTGATGAAACCCGAGGCCAACGTGTAGCCGCCCGGCGAATGCTCGCCGAAGCCGTTCGACGCCATGCCGTTCGCGACGCTGAAATCCGCCTTGCCGGACGCGATGAGGTAGAGCACGAACGCACCGCCGATCGCGCCGAGCACCTGTGCCACGATGTAGGGCAGCACTTCACCCGCGGGATGACGCCCGCCGGCCCAGAGGCCGACCGTGACGGCGGGATTCAGGTGACAGCCGGAGATATGCCCGATGGCGTACGCCATTGTGAGCACGGTCAGTCCGAACGCGAGCGCCACGCCAGCGAGGCCGATGCCGACCTCTGGAAACGCGGCGGCCAGCACGGCGCTGCCGCAACCGCCGAGGACGAGCCAGAACGTGCCGATGAATTCGGCCGCAAGCTTCTTGGACATGGGCATACCGATACTCCCTGGTTGAGTCGTGTCATTGAAAGCAATCCCGACGCGCCACGACATCGCCGTCACAGCGAGCCCCCCGGGCCCGCAATCTAGCCACGACCGGCGCTCAGGGACAAGCGCCGTGTCAGCCGGCGAGGACCTTGCCCGGGTTCAGGATGCCGCGGGGGTCGAATGCGTGCTTGACGGCGCGCATGAGGGCGAGGTCGGTCGCTCCCTTGAAGCGCGCGAGCTCCGACCGCTTCGACTGGCCAATGCCGTGCTCGGCGCTGATGCTGCCGCGAAACCGGCGCACGAGGTCGTGCACGGCCGCGGTGATCTCGTCCTGCAGTGCGAGAAATGCGGCGGTGTCTGGAGAGCCGGCCGGTTCGCTCACGTTGAAGTGCAGGTTGCCGTCGCCGACGTGGCCATAGGCGACGAGCCGCGCCGTCGGCGCAATGCGCGCGACCAAGCCCCGTGCCGAGCGCGAGAAACTCGGGCAGCGCGGCGACCGGCACCGAAACGTCGTGCTTGATGCTCGCGCCTTCGTGGCGCTGGGCCTCGGGCACCGACTCGCGCAGTTTCCACAGTGCGTCGCGCTGCGCGAGCGACTGCGACAGCACCGCATCGAGCACGAGCCCCGCCTCGATCGCGCGGCCGAGTGCGTCTTCGACGAGCGAGCGCAGCGACGGATCGTCGCGGGCCGTGGCGACCTCGCAGAGCACGTAGGCCGGGTAGGGTCCGGGCAGCGGGTCCGTCACGCCCGGGATGTGCCTGGTCGCGAACTCGACTGCCATGCGCGGCAGGTATTCGAACGTCGTTACGCCATCGCCGGTCGCGGCGCGCATGTGCCCGAGCAGCGTCACCGCGGCGCGCGCGTCCGGTACCGCGAGAAAGGCGGTCTCGACGGTTCGCGGCACCGGGAACAGCTTCAGGCTCGCCGCCGTGATCACGCCGAGCGTGCCCTCCGCGCCGATGAAGAGGTCGCGCAGGTCGTATCCGGTATTGTCCTTGCGCAGGCTCGTGAGGCCGTCGAGCACGCGGCCGTCGGCCAGCACGACCTCGAGCCCCAGCGCGAGATCGCGGGCCACGCCGTAACGCACCGCGGCCAGTCCCCCAGCGTTCGTCGCCAGGTTGCCGCCGATCTGGCAACTGCCCTGCGACCCGAGCGCGAGCGGAAAATAACGATCCGCCGCGAGCGCCGCGGATTGCACGTCCGCCAGCACGCAACCGGCTTCGGCGATCATCGAGAAGTTGGCGGCGTCCACGCTGCGTATTCGGTTCATGCGCCGCATCGCGAGCACCACCTGGTCGCCGTCTGCGCTCGGCGTGGCGCCGCCGCAATAGCTCGTATTGCCTCCGTGCGGCACGACGCCGACGCGTCCTTCGTTGCAGATCGCGAGCACCGCGGCCACCTCGGCCGTGGAAGCCGGGCAGGCGACGAGGGGCGTACGGCCGTGATATCGCTCGCGGAAATCAACGAGGTAGGCGGCGATCGCGTCCGGTGCCTCCAGGCAACCCGACGGGCCAAGCAAGGCACGGATCTGCGCGACGGCGCTGACGACGGCAGGGCGCACGCCGGCGTTCACGCGGGCAAACCCCGTCCCAGGCGGCGCTTCAAGCGGGCCGCGGCGCCGCTGCCTTCGCCACCACGAACGAGAGTCCCACGGCGATCGCGAGCACGAGTATCGAGGCGAGCGCGTTGGTCAGGAGGTTCGGCGCGACCAGCAGCAGCAGGCCGAAGCCGAGCATCATGAATCCGGAGACCAGCTTCAGCAGCCGGCCCTCCGATTCGCTCAACTTGCGCGCGCCCATCGTGCGCGTGAAGACCGTGACGATCGCGAGCAGCGGCAGCACGTAGATGACGTTGTAGGCGGCGAGCCATGCGTAATATTGCCACGGCTCGAGCGTCGCCAGCGTGAGCGCGCGCGTGTACACCATCGGGAAGCCCGCGGTGCAGAGCAATTCGTACGAATTGGCGACGATCGCGAGCAGCACCGTGCTGGCGAGCATCGGGCCCATGCTGCCCGACGCGACGACCTCGCGCATGCGCCTGAACAGGCCCGGCTTGGCCGCGTCGGGAATCGAGAGGCTCGGGCCTGCCTTGAACCAGAAATAGTCCTTGATGTTCAGCAGTGCCACGAACAGGGCCAGCAGGCCGGCGACGAACGTGATCACGCGCAGTTCGCCCGCGATCAGGAATACGTTGAGCCATGCGGCCATGAACACGAAATAGACGAGCCCGGAGAACACCACGAACGTGCCGCCGATGACCGCCATGCGCGCGCGGCTCTTCGCGTGGACCAGGAGGCTCAACAGGAAGAGCAGCACGAAGAACGCGCACGGGTTGAACGCGTCCATGCCGGCCAGCACCAGCGTCAGGACTGGCAGCGAGAATGCCTGCGCATCCACGGTGCCGACGAACGGCAGGTGGATCGACGTCCCCGACGCCGCGCCGCCGGGTCCGGTCGTGCCGCCCGCCACCGTGCCCGCCGCCGGGAGCACACCGGACACCGGGATCCCGGCCTGGCTCGCGGCGCGTTGCGCGCGGCAGGACTCGAGCGCGGTCGCGAGTTCGGCGCCCGTCGTCGCGGCGTCGTCGTAGCCGATCAGGACCCTGCGGCAGAACACGAAGCCCGGCACCGACAGTGCCTCGACACCGACCGACTGCGCCGTTTCGTAGTAGAACCGCGCGTTGGCGCGATGGTCCTTGACCACGTAGCGCTTCACCTCGAGCCAGGGGGAACGCGCGGCGAGGTCGTCGATGAACGGCCTGGCCGCCTGGCAGTGCGGGCACGTGGGTGAGAAGAAGTAGTAAAGCCGCACGACCGGCGTCCCGTCGGCGGCAGTGCGGTACCAGAATTCGTCCGACTCGGGGCCTGGTGTCGCGGCGCCGGCGGGTCCCGCGAGCAGGAGGATGCAGAGCAGCAGCGAACGGATTGCGATCATGTGCCGGAAGCCAGGGTTGCGAGACCGCGCATGATAGCGGGGACCGCGCGGCCGCTGCTCCGGTGTTCTACCGATACGGCTACGGGGTCGGCACCGGCACCCGGTGTGGCGCTATTTCCGCGACTGCAGGCGCGGCGTGGCGGCCGCCACGGGCGGCGCCAGCGCCCCGGCCTCGGGCGGCGAGCCCATTAGCCAGTCCGGGTTCGGCAAGTCGCAGAAGATTTCGCGCAGCGCCTCGCCCCAGCGTTCGCGGATGCGATGGAAGTACTCGTTCGATCCGTCGATGTCGACGTGGCTGCTGATCCGGTGCTCGTCGCGGCGCACGATCACGAGGTCGAGCGGCAGGCCCACCGAGAGGTTGGAGCGGATCGTCGAGTCCATCGAGATCAGCGCGCACTTGGCCGCTTCGCTCAGGGGCATGCTGCGCCGGATCACGCGGTCGATGATCGGCTTGCCGTATTTCGACTCGCCGATCTGGAAGTACGTGGTGTCCGGCGTGGCCTCGACGAAATTGCCAGCCGCATAGACGTGGAACAGACGCGGCGATTCGCCCTTGATCTGGCCACCGAGGATGAACGAGGCGTTGAACTCCACGCCCTGCATCCGCAGGGCGTCGCCGTCCCGGTGGTGCATCTCGCGCAGCGCGCTGCCGACGCAGCGCGCCGCCTCGAACAGGTTGGCGCAGTTGTGCAGGTTGGTCTCGCCGTGCTGGCTCGCGATGCGTTCGGCCAGCAGGTTGAGCACGCCCTGCGAGATCGCCAGGTTGCCCGCCGACATCAGCACGATCACGCGATCGCCCGCCCGTTCGAAGACCGTCGTCTTGCGGAACGTGTTGATCTGGTCCACGCCTGCATTCGTGCGCGAATCCGACAGGAACACGAGGCCCGCGTCGAGCAGCATCCCCACGCAATAGGTCATGGAACGTCCAGTCCGGTCGCTGGTTGAGGACGAATCATGGTAGGCCTGCAGCGAGCATCCTGCCAAGATCAGCCGGGACGCGGTTACTGCTGTTGATGCTGCTGCGCAAGCGTCGTGCCCTGTGCCTGGAAAGGCGCCAGCCGGACCGCGACCGTCATCTCCTCGCGCCCGCCGCCGCGGCGCACTCCCCGCACCGGTGCGGCGTCGAAGTAATCGCGCCCGAGGGCGAGGCGGCAATGCCGCACGCCGGTCGCCTCGCCGTGCGTCACGTCCAGACTCACCCAGCCTTCCTCCGCGCCGAGCCAGGCGTCGGCCCATGCGTGGCTCGCCACTTCGCCGGACTCGCCGGTATAGAGATAACCGCTCACGTAGCGGGCCGGGACGCCGGCCGCGCGGCAGCAGGCGATGAACACGTGCGCCTGGTCCTGGCAGACCCCGACGCCGAGGTCGAGCGCCTCGATCGCCGAATGACTGACGTCCGTGATCCCGGGTTCGTAGACCACGGCTCGCTGCACGCCCGACACGAGGTCGAGCAGGGTGGCGCGCTTCGGCGGATGGTGCCCCAGGTGCCGCTCGGCGATCTCGCGCACGGTGCGATCCGCGCGGGTGAGCGCGGTCGGCGCGAGAAACGCGAGCGGGGCGATCTCGCCCGTGGCGCTGCCGCCGAAGCCCCGGTCCTCCTCGTCGATGTCGGCGACGCCTTCGACGACGATACGCATCTCGCGGTGCGGCGTCTCGACCGTGACGATGTGCGTCAGGTTGCCGAAGGCATCGACTTGCTCGTGCCGGTTTCCCGGCGTGCTGATGCGCCAGGAGACGATGCGCTGCCCGGGATCCGACCGCGGCGTGAGGCGCAGCGACTGGATGCTGTAGCTCACCGTGTCTTCGTAGACGTACCGGGTCTCGTGGCGAATCTGCAGTTGCATGCGGCCTCGTTCCTTGCGGAGTTCCGGGGGCGGGTCGGTCAGGCGGGCGCGACGTGGCCGAGAAAGTCACGGCCGATGCGGTCGCTGATGTCGGCGCTGCGGGCAAGCACGTCGCGCAGGAAGGCCTCCATGCCGCTCGTGCCGATGGTCTCGATCGTGCCGAAGCGCAGCATCGCGTGCAGGACGCCGGCCCGGCGCTGCGTCTCGGCGGACTGCGCGTTCGCGACCTCCTGGACATTCTCGTAGACGAGGGCGGCCGAGCGCAGCAGCGAGCGCGGCACGTCCGGGCGGAACGCCGCGAACTCGAGCACGTGCATCGGCGTCACGCGGTCGCGGGACACGCGACGGAAGATCTCGTAGGCCGACAATGCGCGCAGCAGCACGCTCCAGGGCAGGTAGTCGTGCGTCACGCGTTCGCCCGCGCCGCCCGCGCCTTCGCAGGCGAGCCGCACCTGCAGCAGCCGCGCGACCCCGTCGGTGCGCTCTAGGAACGTGCCGATCTGCATGAAGTGGTAGCCTTCGTCGCGCAGCATCGAGCCGAGCACGACGCCGCGCGCGAGGTGCGCGCGGTACTTCACCCACTCGAAGAACTCGGCGACGTTGCGCACCGTGAACCGCGTCGGCGCATTGGCGCGGGCCTCGAGCCACGTGGCATTGAACGTCTCCCACATCTCCGACGAGATCGTGCCGCGCACCGCGTGCGCATTCTCGCGCGCGGCCCGCAGGCAGTTCAGGATGCTCGACGGGTTCTCGCGGTCGAACGCGAGGAAGTCGATCACGCGGTGCGCCTCGAACGCCTCGCCGAAGCGTTCCACGTACGCGGTTTCGAAGCCGAGCGTGGCGAGCGTCCGGCGCCAGTCGAGCCCGTCGGACGCAGGGTCCCGCGGCAGCAGCGACAGCCGGTACTGCACGTCGAGCGTGCGCGCGAGGTTCTCGGCGCGCTCGGCATAGCGCCCGAGCCAGTAGACGTGATCGGCGGTGCGGCTCAGCACGGCGGATTCTCCAGCACCCAGGTGTCCTTGGTGCCGCCGCCCTGCGAGGAGTTCACGACCAGCGAGCCCGCGCGCAGGGCGACGCGCGTCAGCCCGCCCGGCACGATCGTGATGTCGCGGCCCGAGAGCACGAACGGGCGCAGGTCGATGTGGCGAGGCGCCACGCCCTGTTCGACGAAGGTGGGGCAGGTCGACAGCGCGAGCGTCGGCTGTGCGATGTACTTCTCGGGGGACGCGAGGATGCGCAGCTTGAAGTCCTCGCGCTCCGCGATGCTCGCGGTGGGGCCGACCAGCATGCCGTAGCCGCCGGCGCCGTGCACTTCCTTGACCACGAGTTCGTCGAGGTGCGCGAGCGTGTAGGCGAGGTCGTCCGGGCGGCGCAGGATGCGCGTCGGCACGTTGGCGAGCAGCGGTTCCTCGCCGAGGTAGAAGCGCACCATGTCCGGGACGTGCGGATAGATCGACTTGTCGTCCGCGATGCCCGTGCCGATCGCGTTCGCGACGGTGACGTGGCCGGCCCGATAGACGGACATGAGGCCCGGCACGCCGAGCGCGGAGTCCGGCCGGAACGCGAGCGGGTCCATGAAGTCGTCGTCGATGCGGCGGTAGATCACGTCGACGCGCTGCGGGCCGCGCGTCGTGCGCATGTAGACGAAGCCGTCGCGCACGAAGAGGTCCTGGCCCTCGACCAGCTCGATGCCCATCTGCTGGGCCAGGAACGCGTGCTCGAAGTACGCGCTGTTGTGCGCCCCGGGAGTCAGCACCACGACGACCGGGTCGGCGACGCCGGCCGGGGCGACGCTCGCCAGGTTCTCGAGCAGGCGGTCCGGATAGTGCTCGACGGAGGCGACCCGGTTGAGTGCGAAGAGCTCGGGAAAGAGCCGCATCATCATCTTGCGATCTTCGAGCATGTAGGAAACGCCCGATGGCACGCGCAGGTTGTCCTCGAGCACGTAGAACTCGCCCTTGCCCGCGCGCACGATGTCGATGCCCGCGATGTGCGAGTAGATGCCGCCGGGAACGTCCACGCCCTGCATCTCGGGCCGGTACTGCGGGTTGCAGAAGATCTGCTCGGGCGCGAGCAGCCCGGCGCGCAGGATGTCCTGGCCGTGGTAGATGTCCGCGACGAATGCGTTCAGTGCCTGCATGCGCTGCCGCAGCCCTGCGGCGAGCTGCCGCCACTCCTCGGCGGACAGGATGCGCGGCACGATGTCGAACGGGATCAGGCGCTCATTGCCGTCCTGCTCCCCGTACACAGCGAACGTGATGCCGACACGATGGAACAGGCTGTCGGCCTCGGCGCGCTTCTGGCGCAGCGCGTCCTCGGGCTCGTGGATCAGCCAGTCCGAGTAGGCCTGGTAGTGCTCGCGCACCTGCCCGTCCGCCGCGTACATCTCGTCGTACGGCGCGGTTGGGACATCGGGGCGAACGAGGGGAAGCAGGGTCTGCATACGTCCCACACGCTACAGCGAGAATCGTGCCAGAACGCGCCGGTGGCCATTTCGGGGCCTCGAGGGCGCGGCCGTGCGCCTGAACGGTGCGGGGACCGCGGCGATCGCGGTGCGAGTGTACCAAACAGGTGCGCGCCGGCCGCGGCGTCTTCGCCAGGCTCGCCCCTGGCGGGCGCGTCAGTAGCGTCCGTGGGTCTTGTAGAGATAGTTCGTGAGTTCGACGGTCTGCATCGAGAGGCGGCGCTGGATGTCGTGCACGACGCGCACGATTGCGCGCATGACGCGATACACGAGGTGCGGGTCGTGCTCGAGCAGCGCCTCGAGGTCGCCGCGGCTCAGGCCGAGCACGCGGGTGTCGCTCAACGCGATCAGCGACGCGAAGCGAGTCGCGCCGTCGAGGAACGACAGTTCGCCGACCACGTCGCCCGGCCGCAGCGCGTTCAGTGTGAGTTCGTTGTGCGTGCCCGCGGCTTTCACGACGCCGAGCGCACCGCTTGCCACGACATACAGGTGGTCGTCGGTATCGCCTTCGCGCACCAGCAGGTCGCCGGTCACGAGATCGCGCAGGGACATCGAGCGCGCAAGCGTTTCACACTGCGGCCCGGTCAGTTCGACCGCGAGCTTCGACTTGCTCAGTCCTTCCACGATGGCGGGGTTGGTCATGTCGGGCTCCGGCGGGAACTGGGTGGCTCGATTGTCGCGGGACACGCCGCGGTATCGTAATAGGTGAAACCCGCGAACGGGCCCGGGCTCCCGCGCGGCCGCGGACGGCAGCCTCCAGTATCACCCTCGCAGCAGCAGAGGTAGAACTCCCACATGCGGATGAAGGTCTCGGGCAACCCGGGTCGTCGCACGTCGGCGAGCCGCGCAGTGACGTTCTGGCGCCAATGCCGGAGCGTGGTCGCATGGTGCGAGCCGTTGTCCTCGAAGTGAAACCGCTTCAGGACGGCGTGGCGCCCGGTGTCCTGATCGTCGCGTAGGCGGCCAGCGCCGCATTGCGGCTGGCTGCAAAGTCCACGACCGGTTGCGAATAGGTTTGCCCGAGAACCACGCCGGCCGCGTCCAGGACGGCTGGCGGCGCCTGCCACGGCCGATGCACCCACCGGTCAGGCAACGCGGCCAGTTCGGGCAGCCAGTGCCGCACGTACGCGCCGTCCGGATCGAACGTTCGGCCTGCAGCACCGGATTGAAGATGCGGAAGTACGGCGCGGCATCGGCGCCGCAGCCGGCGGTCCACTGCCAGCCGAGCGTGTTGTTGGCGAGGTCGGCATCGACCAGCGTGTCCCAGAACCAGCGCGCGCCATCCAGCCAGGGCTGTCGCAGGTTCTTCGTGAGCAGGGACGCGACGATCATGCGCACCCGGTTGTGCATCCAGCCGGTCGCCCACAGCTCGCGCATGCCGGCGTCGACGATCGGGTAGCCGGTCCGGCCGCGCTGCCACGCGTCGAGCCATGCGGCGTTCGGCTGCCATGGGAACCGCTCGAAGCGTTCGTCGAGCGGCGTGTCCGGGCGTCGTGCGGGAAGTGGTACAGCAGGTGATGCGCGAACTCGCGCCAGCCGAGCTCGCGCGCGAACGTGTCCGCGGCGCTGCGTGCGCTCGCGCGGCCGAGCAGCGCCAGGCGCACCGCGGCGAGGCACTGCCGCGGGCCGATCTCGCCGAAATGCAGGTGCGGCGACAACCTCGAACTGCCCTGCTGGTCGGGACGATTGCGTCCGTCCTCGTAGTGCGCGAGCGCGCCGTTGCAGAAGGCTGCAAGGCGGGCCTGCGCGCCGTCTTCTCCCGGAGTCCACGCCGCGGCCAGGCCCTGGTCCCAGCGCAATGCGGGCAGCAGTCCCAGCTCGTCGATCTCGAGGCTGCCAGGCCGGCGCCCGGGAGCGCGGATCGACGCGGGCGCACGCCGTGGCGACGGCAGCGTGTCGAGCCGTTCGCTGCAGGCGCGCCAGAACGGCGTGAAGACGCGATAGGGCCCACCCTGGCCAGTCTGGATCTCCCAGGGTTCGTGCAGCAGGGCCGCATTGAAACTGGCGCAGGTGTAGCCCTGTGCGCGCAGCTCGCGCTTGACGGTCGTGTCGCGCGCGACGCGCGCCGGTTCGTACAGCCGGTTCCAGTACACCTGCGAGGCGCCGGACTCACGCGCGACGGCGAGCAACTCCTCGAGCGCCGCGCCGCGCCGTATCACCAGCGATCCGGCTCCAAGCCGCTGCAGCGCGATGTCGAGGCGGGCAAGGCTGTGGTGCAGCCACCAGTCGGTCGCCGCGCCCGGCCGCCAGTCGCCTTCCTCCTCCGGCGCGTGGACGTACACCGCCAGCACGCGTGCGGCGTTCTCGCAGGCCGCAGTGAGTGCCGGGTTGTCGGCGAGGCGCAGGTCGCGCCGGAACCAGACGAGCGCCGTCGAGTCGCGGCTCAACATGCGCGCGGTGCTGCGATGTCTCGCCTGGTTCCAGGCGCGCCGGCGCCCGCCCCGCAAGAAAAAGCCGCGCCCGGGGGGCGGGCGCGGCGTAGTCGTTCGACGACCGTGATCAGCTTGCGGTCAGCCGGTCGAATTGCGCAGCGCCGCGATCCGCTCCTCGAGCGGGGGATGCGTCATGAACAGGCGCTTGATGCCCTCCGCGCGGTTGCCCGAGATGCCGAATGCGGCCATGCGCTCCGGCAACGGACCGGCGTGCCGCTGGCGCAGCCGCTCGAGCGCGGCCACCATCTGCTCGCGGCCGGCGAGCCGGGCGCCGCCCGCGTCGGCACGGAACTCGCGCTGACGCGAAAACCACATCACGATCATGCTCGCGAACAGGCCGAGCACGATCTGGGCCACGATCGTCGTGACCAGGAAGGCCGGGCCGTGGCCTTCCTCGGTCTTGAACACGACGCGGTCGACCGTGTGGCCGACGACGCGCGACAGGAACACGACGAACGTGTTCACGACGCCCTGGATCAGCGTGAGCGTCACCATGTCGCCGTTGGCGACGTGGCTCACCTCGTGCGCGAGGACCGCCTCCGCCTCCCGCTGCGACATGGCCTGCAGCAGCCCGGTGCTGACGGCGACGAGCGCTGCGTCGCGGCGCGCGCCGGTCGCGAACGCGTTCGGCTCCGGCGACTCGAAGATGCCGACCTCGGGCATGCCGATGCCCGCCACCTGGGCCTGCTGGCGCACGGTGTTGACGAGCCAGCTCTCGGTGGCAGTGGCGGGTTGCGTGATCACCCTCACGCCCATCATGCGCTTGGCGGACCACTTCGAGATCGCGAGCGAGACAAACGAGCCCGTGAAGCCGATGACCGCCGAGAACACGAGCAGCTTGCCGAGGTCGAGGTCGCTGCCACGTTCGTCCAGGATGCTGTCGACACCCAGCAGGCGCAGCACGATGCTCAACAGCACCAGGATCGCGAGGTTGGTGGCGAGGAACAGCAGGATGCGTTTCATCGGGACGTGTCTCCATGAAGGCCGTGCGGCCAGTCGTTGCGGGCTACCCGAGCTTGGGGGCGCGGGCGCCCGATTCAAGGCTGCCTGCCGCGCGCGTAGCGGGCCATGTGCCGCAAGCGCATACTATCACGAACTGTTAAACCGGAACTTTGCTTCAGACAATGCCGCCGTCGGCCCGGCCGACGGCTCGAGGTTCGCCTGCATGACGAAAAAGACCGCGCCAGCGCGCCACTGGACATTCCTGAGCAACCACGCCCACGTGCTGGTCTGCCTTGCGCTCGATCCCGACGCACGCCTGCGCGACGTCGCGGCCAGGGTCGGCATCACCGAGCGGGCCGTCCAGAAGATCGTGGGCGATCTCGAGGACGCGGGCGTGATCCTGCGCGAAAGGAGCGGGCGCCGCAATTCCTACCGGCTCGACGTGAACGTGCCGTTACGGCACTCGCTCGAATCGCACCGCAGCGTCGGCGCGCTCCTCTCGCTCGTGCTCGATCGGGCCAGCCTGCGCCGTGTCCGCTCGGCCTGAAGGCACCCGCTCGATCGCACGTGCGGTCCGGCGGGAACAGGCGGCGCTGGTCCGCTCGCTCGCGCGCCTGGGGCAGTTCGAGGCGGCAGACGTTCACCAGGTGCGTGTGCACAGCCGCAGGTTGCGCTCCTTCCTCAGGACCTGCCGCCGCCTGTTCGCACCGGAGGTCAGTTCGGATTACCGCCGGGCCCTGAAGAGCCTGGCCGACATGCTGGGGCGCCTGCGGGAGCTGGATGTCCTGCGGGGCGACATTGCTCCGCTAGGTTTCGCCGGGATCACGGCCGCAGTCGACCGCGAGCGCGCGAGCGCGACGCGCGGCGTGCTACGGCGGCTGCGTGGCTCGCGCATGGCCGACACCGCGGGGACCGTGCTGAGCGTGCGGGGAGCGTCGGTGCTCGGTTTGCGTCGCGATGTGACCGCGGCCGAGTTGTTCGATCGCGTGCGTCGTCAGTGCCGCCGGGTGCACCGCCTTGCGGCTGCGCCGCCGGCATCGACAGAGGCGCTCCACGAGTTGCGGATAGATGTTAAGAACTTACGGTATGCAATTGAATTAATTGATCAATTTACTGAGGAAAAGGATCGAGAATTCGTGCACCAGCTGCGCCTTTCGCAGAACCGGCTCGGCGAGCACCGGGACGTCACGGTGGCGCGCGAATGGCTGCGCGACCGTGCGCCGGGCTTGCCCGCCGTCGAGGTCCGCGCCGCGCAAGCCGCCCTCGACGCACGCGCGCGCAGGTTGCGCAACGAGGCGCGGCGTGCGGTTCGCGAGGTCGAGCGGTCCTGCCGGCATTGGCTCGACGCCGCGCACGTACGCGCGGTCAGACGCCGAGCGAGTCCAGGTCGAGCAGCACCTTGAACACGCTCCCCGAGCCGGGTTCCGTACGCACCGGAAAGCCGAAGCGATGGGCCCAGTCCGAGATGCGCTGGTTTTCGGCGAGGGTTTCGCCCTCGAGGCACGTGATGCCGCGGGCCCGCGCCGCCACCATCAGGCTGCGCATGAGTTCCGTGCCGAGCCCGCGGCCCTGCCAGGCATCGGCCACGACGATCGCGCACTCCGCGCGCGTCGTGCCATCGATACGCGCGTAGCGGCTCACGCCGACGATGACCTCGTCTTCGGCGCCGTCGCCGACGAGGGCCGCGAGCGCCAGCCTGTCGACGTAATCGATGTCGAGCAGGCGCTCGACGTCGTGCCGGGTCGCCTGGGCAGCGGAATACTGCAGGCGCAGGTAGCGCGTCTCGGGCGAGAGCCCGGTCACGAACCGCAGTTCGCGGTCGACGTCGTCCGGCCGCAACGGCCGGATCCGCACCTTGGCGCCGTTGGCCGGTTGCCAGGTTCGCTCGAGTTCGACGGGGTACCGGTCGGGCAACCCTTCAGCAACGGGAGCGACTACATGGAGGGAGTCCGTCACTCGCGGTCGCGGAATTCGTCGTCGTCGTCATCGTAATCGTCGTCCTCGTCGTCGTCTTCGTCGTCCCAGTCGTCCTCGTCCTCCTCCTCCTCCTCGTCCTCCTCCTCCTCGTCCTCCTCCCAGTCGTCCTCGTCGTCATCCTCGTCGTCTTCCTCGCCCGGAACCGGGTCGTCGACCCAGCCTTCCGGCTCGGCGGCGAGTTCGAGATCCATTTCGTTCCAGGCGTCGAGGTCGATCTCCTGCACCTCGCGGTCGAGCCACTGGATACGGACGATCTCCTCGTCGGGGTCGACCGAAAGCACCTGGAACGTCTCCTCCGTGTCGAGGTCTTCGTACCATTGCGCGGCTTCCGGTTCGTAGTCACGGCTCACGGCGGGGATCCTCGGCGAATTAGATGCAACTGGCGGCCCGGCCAGCCCGAACCACTATACGGTTGAGCCGTCCGGGCAGGCAACCGGAACTCACTTACGGTGCCGTGCTTGCGGCTCGCGTAAAATCGGCGACAGAACCCAGGCCACAGGATGTCGCAATCGTGTATTCCTACCGCGCACCCCTTCGGGACATTCGCTTCGTCGTGCACGACGTGCTCGACTTCGAGGATCGCTATCGTTCTTATGGCCGCGACGACCTGAATCGCGACCTGCTCGAGGGCATCCTCGAGGAAGGGGCGCGCTTCGCCGAGGACGTGCTCGCGCCCACCAACCGCGTCGGCGATGAGCATGGCCTCGTTTTCAAGGACGGACGCGTGACGGCTCCGCCCGGGTTCAAGGCCGCCTACGACCGCTACTGCCAGGACGGCTGGATCACCATGACCGCCGACCCGGAATGGGGCGGCCAGGGCCTGCCGGAAGGCTTCGCACTCGCATTCGGCGAAATGCTCGTGTCCGGCAACATGGCGTGGCGCATGTACTCCGGCCTCTCCGAGAGCGCGGCGCTCACGATCGCGGCGCACGCGCCGCAGGACATCAAGCAGCGGTTCCTGCCGAAGCTGGTCAGCGGCGAGTGGTCCGGCACGATGTGCCTCACGGAGGCGCATTCGGGCACGGACCTCGGCATGCTGCGCACGCGTGCCGAGCCGCGGCCGGACGGCAGCTTTGCGTTGACCGGCACGAAGATCTTCATCAGCTGCGGCGAACACGACCTCACGAGCAATATCGTGCACCTGGTGCTCGCGCGGCTTCCGGATGCGCCCGCGGGCACCCGCGGGATCAGCCTGTTCGTCGTGCCGAAGTTCCAGCTCGACGAAGAAGGCCAGCCCGCCGGCCCGAACGGCGTGGTCTGCGGCTCGATCGAGCACAAGATGGGCATCCACGCCTCGCCCACCTGCGTGATGCATTTCAACGATTCCGTCGGCTGGCTGGTCGGCAAGGCGAACGAAGGCCTCGCGTGCATGTTCACGATGATGAATCACGCGCGGCTGGGAGTCGGCCTGCAGGGCCACGGACTCTCGGAACTCGCGTCGCAGGCGTCGATCGCCTATGCCAACGATCGACTGCAGGGTCGCGCCGTGACCGGCCCGAAGGAACTCGGCAAGCCGGCCGACCCGATCATCGTGCATCCGGACGTACGCCGCATGCTGCTGACGCAGAAGGCATTCGTCGAGGGCGGGCGCGTGCTCTGCTTCCTGACCGGCCGCGAGATCGACGCCGCGCACCTGAATCCCGATGCGGAGGAGCGCCAGAAGTCGAGCGACCTGATTGCGTTCCTGACCCCGATCGTAAAAGGCTTCCTGACGGACGCGTCGCTGGAAGTCACGAGCCTCGCCGTGCAGATTCACGGCGGCACGGGGTTCATTCGCGAGACGGGCGTCGAGCAACTCATGCGCGACGCGCGCATCACGCCGATCTACGAAGGGACCAACGGCATCCAGGCGCTCGATCTCCTCGGCCGCAAGGTGTTCGGCACGGGCGGCAAGAGCCAGCAGATGATGTCCGGTCGCATCCGCGAGTCGATCGCGAAATTCGGCGTGCTGCCGCAGCTCGCCGCGTTCGCGGCGGACCTCGGCAAGCGCGTGGACCAGTGGGACCGCCTCACGGCGGAACTAGGCAAGGCGGCCACGCAGAGCCCTGACGAAATCGGTGCGGCGGCCAGCGACTACCTGCAGTTCTCGGGCTACGTGTGCCTCGGCTGGTGCTGGCTCGTCGCCGCGGGCGTCGCGGCGAAGAAGCTCGCGCAGGACCCGGCCGATCCCGACTTCTACAAGGCCAAGCTCGTCACGGCGCAGCACTACTTTACGCGGCTGCTGCCGCGCGTCGACGCGCACGCGGCGGCCGCGCGGGCCGGTGCGGCGGGACTGATGGCGCTGTCGGCCGAGCAGTTCGCGATCGCATGAGCAACGCTCCGGCCGCGCGCGGCGGTACACGCCTCGTCAAGGCCAGGAGGGTCGTAGTGAAGGTCGGGTCCGCGCTACTCGTGGAGCGCGCGACCGGCCGCGTCAATCGCGCATGGCTCGAGACGCTGGCGGACGACATCGCGGTCCTGCGCGGGCGCGGCCAGGAAGTGCTGCTGGTGTCGTCCGGCGCCATCGCGCTCGGCCGCCGGCAACTCGGGTTGCCGGCCGGCAAGCTCAAGCTCGAGGAGAGCCAGGCCGCGGCCGCGGTCGGCCAGATCCGCCTGGCGCACGCCTGGAAGGAAGTGCTCGAGCAGCGCGACGCGTCCGTCGCGCAGGTGCTGCTCACGCTTGGCGACACCGAGGAACGGCGCCGCTACCTCAATGCGCGCACGACGCTCACGATGCTGCTGAAGCTCGGCGCGATTCCGGTCATCAACGAGAACGACACGGTCGCCACGGCCGAGATCAGTACGGCGACAACGACCGGCTGGCGGCGCGGGTCGCGCAGATGGTGAGCGCCGATTGCCTCGTGCTGCTGTCGGACGTGGACGGGCTGTACAGCGCCGACCCATCGCTCGATCCGGCCGCGGAGTTCATTCCGGAGGTCGCGCGCATCACGCCGGAGATCGAGTCGATGGCGGGTGGTTCCGCCTCGGACGTCGGTTCCGGCGGCATGGCCACGAAAATACTGGCCGGCAAGATCGCGGTCGCCGCCGGCTGCAACATGTGCGTCACGATCGGTCGCGAACACCACCCGCTGCGTCGCATCGAGACGGGCGGCCGGTGCACGTGGTTCGTGGCGGGCGCGTCGCCGAAGACGGTGCGGAAGCAGTGGATCGCCGGGCTGCTCAAGGCGCCGGGCGCCTTGCACGTGGACGAGGGCGCCGCGCGGGCGCTGCGCGCCGGCAAGAGCCTGCTGCCGGCGGGCGTGACCAGGATCGAGGGTCGATTCGACCGCGGCGACGCGGTCGTAGTGCGCGACGGGGCCGGCCAGGAAATCGCCCGCGGGCTGATCGCCTACGCGAGCGACGATGCGCGGCGCGTCTGCGGCCGACGCAGCCAGGACCTCGAAGCGATCCTCGGTTATCGTGGGCGTGACGAAATCATCCACCGCGACGACCTGGTGCTGACTTGACCGAACCCACGCTCGCCGAGTCGATGCACGCCCTGGGCCGGGCCGCAGTCGCGGCCGGCAGCGTGCTGGCGTCGTCGAGCGGCGCACAGCGGGACCGCGCGCTGCACGCGATGGCGGACGAGCTGCGCCTGGGGCAGGCCGGGATACTCGCGGCCAATGCTCTCGACGTGCAGGCGGCCGAACTGGCCGGGCTCACGCGTGCGGCGCTCGACCGCCTGCGTCTCGACGCGTCGCGCGTGGAGTCCATGGCGCGCAGCATCGAGGACATCGCGGCCTTGCCCGATCCCATCGGCACGGTCATCGCGGAGTGGACGCGCCCGAACGGCCTGCACATCCAGCGCGTGCGCGTGCCGCTCGGCGTGATCGGCATCATTTTCGAGAGCCGGCCGAATGTCACGTCCGACGCGGGCGCGCTGTGCCTGAAGTCCGCCAACGCGGCGATCCTGCGGGGCGGCAGCGAGAGCCATCGCTCCAACGTCGCGATCCACGCGTGCCTGGCGGCCGGCCTCCGCCTTGCGGGCCTGCCCGAAGCCTGCATCCAGCTGGTGCCGACGACGGACCGCGCGGCCGTCGGCCTCATGCTCGGCGGCATGACCGACTTCATCGACGTGATCGTGCCGCGCGGCGGGCGCAGCCTCGTGGCGCGCGTGCAGCAGGAGGCGCGCGTGCCGGTCATCGGCCACCTCGAGGGCGTCTGCCACGTCTATGTCGACCGGGCCGCGAACCTCGAGATGGCGCGGTCGATCGTGCTGAACGCCAAGCTGCGACGCACGGGTGTCTGCGGAGCCGCTGAAACGCTGCTGGTCGATGCGGCGGCCGAGCGCACCCACCTCGCGGCCCTGGTGCGCGAGTTGCTCGATGCGGGCTGCGAAGTGCGGGGCGATGCCGCCACGTGCGCCGTCGACCCGCGCGTCGTCCCGGCGGCCGAGACCGACTGGCACGCCGAGTATCTCGACGCCGTGATCGCCGTGCGGCTCGTGGACGGCGTCGACGGCGCGATCGCGCACATCGCCCGCTACGGCTCCGACCACACGGAGTCGATCGTCACCGGCGACGCGCAGGCCGCGGAGAAATTCCTGCGGCGCGTGGACAGCGCGATCGTGCTGCACAATGCGTCGACGCAGTTCGCCGACGGCGGCGAGTTCGGCATGGGTGCGGAGATCGGCATCTCGACCGACCGGTTTCACGCGCGCGGGCCCGTGGGCGTCGAGCAGCTGACCAGCTACAAGTACGTCGTCAGGGGCAGCGGCCAGGTCAGGCCGTGACCACCGCGGCCAGGCCGCCAGCCAGCGAATACACCGCCGGGTAACCCTGGTCGTGCAGGTGCCCGGCGAGCGCGAGGCTGCGCACGCCGTGCGCGCACACGATCAGGTAGCGCGCGTTCCTCGGCAGTGGCGCGACGGTCGCGTTCGCGATTGCACTCAGCGGCACGTGCAGTTCGATCAGGTCCCGCGGGTCGTCCTGCGCGCGCTCCCAGTCCTCGCGGATGTCGAGCAGCGTCAAGCCCGACGCGCGCGCCGCGGCCAGAGTTGCGAATGCAAGTTCGAGCGCCTCGTGCGACGAGCCGTCCGCGTCGGGAGCGAGATCGCGCGGTTCGTGGTCGCACGCCGGATTGCGCGTGGCCTTGAGCGTGTGCCAGTGCATGCCCAGCAGGTCGAACATGTGCACCGCCGGCGACGCCTCCGGTGGCAGGCCGAGCAGCAGCTTCAACGCCTGCACGGCCTGCATCGCGCCGAGCGTCGCGGGCACGGGGCCGAGGACGCCTGCCTGCGCGCAGTTGCCGACCAGGCCGTCGCGCGGCGCTTCCGGCCAGAGGCAACGCAGGCACGGCCACTCCGGCCGCGGCACGTAGACCTGCAGCTGTCCCTCGTACTGATAGACGCTTGCGAACACCGCGGCCTTCGCGAGCGCGACGGCCGCGTCGTTGATGCAGAACTTGGTCGCGAAATTGTCCGTGCAATCGACGACCAGGTCGTAACCGGGCAGCCAGTCGCGCAGGTTGCGCGCGTCGGCGCGCTCGCCATGCACGACGCATTCCACGTCGCGATTCAGTTCGCGCAGCCGGGCCGCCGCCGCGGCTGCCTTCGGCCGTCCGACGTCCGCGACCCCATACAGCGGCTGACGGTGCAGGTTGCTCGCCTCGACCACGTCGTGGTCGGCGATGCCGATGCGACCGACGCCCGCTGCGGCAAGGTACTGGAGCACCGGTACGCCGAGGCCGCCTGCGCCGACGACGAGCACCGAGGCGGCGCGCAACCGTGCCTGTCCTTCGATCCCGACCTCAGGCAATGCCTGCTGCCGCGAATAATCCTGCGCTGGCGCCGAATTGCGAGCGTGGGGGTCGGGCGCGTGCTCGCCTGCGTGTTGATCAGGCGCGTGTTCGTGGTCGTGATCGTGCTGGCCGGACGCGTGCCCGTGCGAGTGCGGCGCCGCGCCCGCGCGCGTGAGCTCCGGCATGCCGTCCGCGACGGCGTCGTCCGGCGGGGCGGCGCAACGCTCGCAGTTGACCCACTCCGAGGCGCCGTCGGTGTAGTGCTCTTTCTTCCAGATCGGCACGCGGTGCTTGACCGCGTCGATGATGTAGCGGCACGCGGCGAAAGCCTCGCCCCGGTGCGCGGAACTCACGCCGACCCAGACGGCCATCTCGCCGATCGCGAGGTCGCCGACGCGGTGCATGCAGGCCGCCCGCAACACGCCGAAGCGGGCCATCGCCTCGGCCACGATGCGCTCACCCTCGCGTTCGGCGAGCGCCTGGAAAGCCTCGTACTCGAGGTGGCGCACCCGGCGCCCGTCGTTGTGGTCGCGCACCCAGCCTTCGAAACTCGAGTAGCCGCCGGCGGCGGGATCCGCGAGCTGCGCGCGCAACCGCTCCGGGTCGAGCGGGCTGTCGCTGAATGCAAACGCGCGCATCAGCCCCCCGCGACCGGCGGAATGAACACCACGCGATCCCCGTTCCGGAGCGGTCGTGTCCACTCGCAGAATTCGTCGTTCACGGCGACGCGCAGCAACGCCACCGGCAGCGTGAACCGGTGCACTTCACGGCGCTCCGCGTACAGGTCGGCGGGCGTCGCCGCGGACGTCTCGACACGCTCCGCGCTGCGTCCCGCCTGCTCGCGCAGGACCGCGTAGTACTGGATGCTGACGTCGTTCATCGGCCGTCGCCCTGCGTCGGCGCCTGTAGCAACGCACGCGCGCGCGCCAGCTCGTCCGGAGTGTTGACGTTTTCGAGCGCGAGCTCGCTCCCCTGCTCGAGCAGCTCGACGCCCGTGCCGAGCACGAACTTGCGCGGGCAGTACCGGCCGCCCGCGATGGCCGCGAGAATGCCGTCGCGCGTCGCGGGCTCGTAGATCGCGCAGAGCGGTTCGGGCAGGCCGTCGTGCGTGCTGCGGTAGGCGACCACGGCGCGGCCGTCCCGTTGCTCGACCAGCCTCTCGAGGCTCGCATCGGTCAGGAACGGCAGGTCGCAGGCGACCACGAGCCACGCGCTGTCCGGCAGTGCGTGTTGTGCCGCCGCGATTCCCGCGATCGGTCCGATGCCGTCGTGAATGTCGAATATGGCACGCCGGCCGCGGCGTGCCGCATCGTCCGCCTGGCCGCGACGCATCGAGACGAACACCTCGTCGCACTGGCGCGCGAGCTGGTCGCAGGCCCATTCCAGTTGCGTGCGGCCGTGGTACTCGAGCGCTGCCTTGTCGGTGCCCATGCGCCGGCTGGCGCCGCCGGCCAGCACCAGTCCGCGCAGCGGGGCGAGGCGGGGGCGGTCGCTCATGCCCCAGGCTCCGCGCCGCCCACGTCGCGCCTGCCGCCGTGCTTTTCGACCAGCCGCGTCTCGGCAATCACGATCTCGTGCGAGAGGGCCTTGCACATGTCGTAGATCGTGAGCGCCGCGATCGACGCGCCCGTGAGCGCTTCCATCTCGACGCCCGTGCGGTGATGCACCGACGCCGTGCAGCGGACGACGGCCTCGTCCTGCGCGTTCAGCTCGATGCCGACGTCGCAGCGCTCGAGCCCGAGCGGGTGGCAGAACGGGATGAGTTCGTGCGTGCGCTTGGCGGCCATCACGCCCGCGATGATCGCCGTGTGGAAGACGGGTCCCTTGGCGGTGACGAAGTCCTGTTCGCGCAAGACGCGGGCCACCGCCGCCGGGAAGCGCACGCGGGCTTCGGCGACGGCCGTGCGCCGCGTCACGGCCTTGGCGCCGACGTCGACCATCCGGGGCCGGTTCTCCGCGTCGACGTGGGTCAGTTCGTGCATGGTTCGCTCAACCGCCGATGTAGTGCATTTCGACCTTGCGCAACGGCGCCTCGCCGGCGCGGAGCTCGTTCCGCATCTCGCTGTACCGGTCGCCGCGCTGCAGCCACGCATTGCGCAGCAGCGCGACCAGTTCCTCGTCGCTGGCGCCGGCGCGCAACGGCGCGCGCAGGTCGAGACCGCGGGTCGCGAACAGGCACGTGTAGAGCACGCCTTCGGACGAGAGCCGCGCACGATTGCAGTCGCCGCAGAAAGGCGCGCTCACCGAGGACACGAAGCCGATCTCGCCGCAGCCGTCGTCGTAGGTGTAGCGCTCGGCGACCTCGCCGCGGTAGCGCCCGGGGGCCGCGCTCACGGGCCAGCGCGAGCGGATCTGCTGCAGCAACTCGGCAGAGGGGACGACCTGGCCCGGCGCCCAGTCATTGCGATTGCCGACGTCCATGTATTCGATGAGCCGCACCGTGACGCCCGTGCCGCGAAACCGCTCGAGCAGGTCGAGCACCGTGTGGTCGTTGCGGCCACGCTGCACGACGGTGTTGACCTTGACCGGGGCCAGGCCCGCCGCGACCGCGGCGTCGATGCCGTCGAGCACCTGCGCCAGGCCGCCGAAACCGCCGCTCATGACCTCGAAGACGTGCTCGTCGAGCGAGTCGAGGCTCACCGTCACGCGATGCAGCCCGTTGCCCTTCAGTTCGGCCGCGTGCTGCGCGAGCAGCACACCGTTGGTCGTCAGCGCGAGATCGTCGACGCCTTCGATCTGCGACAACTCCGCGACGAGGTCGGGCAGGCCGCTGCGCAGCAGCGGCTCGCCGCCCGTGAGCCGCAACTTGCGCACACCGAGGCTCGCCGCGAGGCGCGCAAGGCGCGCGATCTCCTCGAACGTCAGGCGCTCCGCAGTGCGCAGGAATCGATAGCGGTCGTGGAACGTGTCCCGCGGCATGCAGTACGGGCAGCGGAAGTTGCAGCGGTCCATGACCGAGATGCGCAGGTCGTGGATCGAGCGCCCGAGCCGGTCGCGGACCGGTGCGGGGGCGGAGGCGGCGTCGTGCAGCGGCGTGACGCGGTTCATGTCACCACCGGTACAGCGGGGCCAGGTAGCCAGGCGGGTACTCCCGGGGTCCCGGGGGCAATTCGACGAAACCGTCCGTACCGAGCAGCGAGATGAAATCGCCCGAGCCGCGCGTGGGCCGCGGCATCGCGACGAGGCCGAGCGCCGGACTGCGCTCGAACTGCACGGGCAGGAAATACGACAGCGCCGGCTTCACCTGGAAAGCCGCGCCGAGCGCGACCGAGTCCTGCACCGCAGGACGCGCGCGCATCATCGCGAGCAGCACCGGGGCGACGTAGCGCAACAGGCAGACGAGCGCCGACACCGGGTTGCCGGGCAGGCCGAACACGGTCTGGCCCGCGGGGCCGATGCCGAACCACAGCGGCATGCCCGGGCGCTGCGCCACCTTGTGCAACACCTCGCTCACGCCGAGCGCGCGCAGCGTGCCCGGCACGTGATCGAAGCGGCCCATCGAGACGCCGCCGGTGAGCACGAGCACGTCGTGAGTGGCCAGGTGCACGGCAAGCCGCTCCGCGAGCACGTCCGGGGCGTCAGGCAGGTGATCTTCGGCTACGCGATGGAAGCCGTGCAGGTTGAGCGCACCGCGCAGCGCGTAAGTGTTCGAACGCCGCACCTGCCAGTCGGCGATCGGCTCGTCCGGGGCGACGAGTTCGTCTCCGGTCGCGATGATCAGGATGCGCGGGTCCGCGTGCACGGCCGCGCGCGGCAGCCCGGCCGAGGCCAGCACGGCCAGTTCGGGCGCCGCGAGGCGCGTGCCGCGCGCGAGCAGCATGTCGCCCTCGCGGCAGTCGAGCCCGCGCGTGTGCACGTTCAGGAACGGCTCGACGTCCACGCCGTCCATGACGGTGGCAACGCCGTCCGCGATCTCGAGCCGCTCCACGGGTACGACGCAGTCGCAGCCGCGCGGCAGCACGGCGCCGGTCATCGCCTCGAAGCATTCGGCCGGGTCGGCGAGCTCGAGCGGCGGCAGGCCGGCGGCCTGGACGCCGGCGACGCGGAAACTGCGCCGCCCGCCGCGCCAGGACTGCGACGCGAAGGCAATGCCGTCCATCGTCACGCGATCGAACGGGGGCTGGTCGCGTTCGGCGCGCACGGACTGCGCGAGCACGGCCCCCGCGAGCGCCGCGAGCGGTCGCGACTCGATCGGCAGCGTTTGCACGCGTTCGCGCATCAAGGCCTCGGCTTCGGCGGGCGTCGGCAGTGCCCGGGTATCCATCACGTCACGGTGCCCTCGGCCGGCCCGGATCGGTCCCGGCAAGCGTCGTGCCGGACGGGCCGACCTGCGATCACTTGGCCGCCTGCGCTCCGAACGCCTTCTTCTCGGCGTTCCAGCGCGTCACCAGCGCTTCCAGCTCGTCGAGCGCGGAGTTGTGCTTCTTGGCGTGGATCACTTCCAGCGCGGACTTCTTCGAAGCCAGGTCAGGATCGGCGGGGTCGAGCGCGGCGATCGCGTCCTTCGTCTCCTGGTCCAGGCACGCCAGGTAGGTGACCTGCACGGACTGGGCGTAGTCCTTGACCACCGCCTGCGCGGCCAGCATCTCTTCCTTCGTGGCGGTGGCGCCGTTCGGGATCGACTGCGGCGCCTGCGGATAGGCGCACGCGGCCTCGGCGCCGGCGCTCGCGGCGAGGAGGAACGGAACCATGGCAACGACGGTCAAAATCTTCATGTCGGTGGAACCTCGGAAGTGTCGGGTTGCGGCGGCCGGGGCGTCCGGAGCGCCGCCCCAACTATACCCTAGCGGTCGCGGCGTCAAACCTGCCGCCCCTTTTGCATTCGACCGCGCCGGGACGTAAAACGCAGGCATCCCCGCCAGACCACGGATCACGGCATGTCCTCCCCCGAACAGACTACCCCGGCGACCTACGGAGCGAGCAACCACGGCCTGCGCGGTGATTACGGCAGCATGCGGCCGGATTACACCGTCGCCCAGGACTACGCCAAGTACGGCGTCGAAGAGCAGGCGCGCTGGCGGCGCCTGTATGACCGCCAGATCAGGCTCGTGCCCGACCGCGCCTGCGACGAGTTCCTGCGCGTCGTCGAGTCGCTCGACTACGGCGCCGGCATCCCTCGTTTCGACCAGGTCAGCGAGCGCCTGCGCCGCGCGACCGGCTGGGAAGTGGTCGCCGTGCCGGGATTGCTGCCCGAGCCGGTGTTCTTCGGGCACCTGGCGGCGCGGCACTTCCCGGTGACGGTCTGGCTGCGCGAGGAGTCCGAGTTCGACTACATCGTCGAGCCGGACATCTTCCACGACTTTTTCGGTCACGTGCCATTGCTGTTCGACCCGGTCTTCGCCGACTTCATGCAGGCCTACGGGCGCGGCGGCCAGAAGGCGGACGGCCTGCGTGCGCTCGAGTACCTGGCGCGGCTCTACTGGTACACGGTCGAGTTCGGGCTGATCCGCAGCGCCGCGGGCCTGCGCATCTACGGCGCGGGCATCCTGTCGTCACCGAGCGAGATCGAGTACGCGCTGCGCGCGAGCGAGCCGCGGCGCATCGGCTTCGACCTGCGCCGGGTCATGCGCACGCGCTACAAGATCGACACGTTCCAGCAGACGTATTTCGTGATCGACGACTTCGAGCAGCTGTTTCGCGACACGGCGCCGGATTTCACCGACGTTTACCGCGACGTGGCGTGCGAGGCGACGCTGCCCGCGGACACCGTGTTGCCGGGCGACCGCGTCTACGGCTGAGGTGTCGCCGAGGGGTGGCGCCTGGCGCGGCATTGTTGTCCAATGCGCGCCTTCCCCGGGCCCTCCGACAAGAGATTTCTGCGCATGAGTTCGCGCCACCCGTTTGCCGCCGAAGTCGCCGTGCCGCCGGCCCTCAGCCTCGGCCATTTCATCGCCGGCCGCGCCGTGGCCGGGGTATCCGGCCGCTCCGGTCCCGTCCACGACCCGGCGACGGGCGCGGTTCGTGGCACGGTGGCGTATGCATCCGAGGACGAGACGCGGAGCGCCATCGCGGCCGCCGCCAGCTGCGTTGCCGGCGTGGGCGGCGACGCCGCCGCTGCAACGTGCGCGCGTGCTGTTCCGGTTCAAGACGCTGCTCGACGCGCACGCCGGCGAACTCGCGGCCTTGATCACCGCCGAGCACGGCAAGGTGCTCTCCGATGCGCGCGGCGAGGTCACGCGCGGCATCGAGGTCGTCGAGTTCGCCTGCGGCATCCCGCAGATGCTCAAGGGCGAGTTCAGCGAGAGCGTCGGCACGAGCGTGGACAGCTGGTCGCAGCGGCAGCCGGTCGGCGTCTGCGCCGGCATCACGCCGTTCAATTTCCCGGCCATGGTCCCGATGTGGATGTTCCCCGTCGCGATCGCGTGCGGGAACACGTTCGTGCTGAAGCCGTCCGAGAAGGACCCGAGCTGTCCCATGCGCCTGGCCGAGTTGCTGCGCGAGGCGGGCCTGCCGGACGGCGTGTTCAACGTGGTCAACGGCGATCGCGAGGCCGTCGACACGCTGCTCACCGATCCGCGCGTCGCGGCGGTCAGCTTCGTCGGCTCGACGCCCGTGGCGGAGTACATCTATCGCACCGGATCCGCGCATGGCAAGCGCGTGCAGGCACTCGGCGGCGCCAAGAACCACATGGTCGTCATGCCGGATGCCGACACCGAAAACGCCGCGAGCGCGCTGATCGGCGCCGCCTATGGATCGGCCGGCGAACGCTGCATGGCCATCTCGGTCGCCGTCGCGGTCGGCGGCGCGGCAGACCCGCTGATCGCGGCCGTCCGCCGCCAGCTCGAATCCCTCAGGGTCGGGCCGGGCACCGCGGACGGCGTCGAGATGGGGCCGCTCGTGACGCGCGAGCACCTGGCGCGTGTCGCCACTTACGTCGATCTCGGCGTGCAGGAGGGCGCGAGCCTCGTCGTCGACGGCCGCGGCCTCAAGGTTGCCGGGCACGAGCGCGGGTATTTCATCGGCCCATGCCTGTTCGATGCCGTGCAGCCCTCGATGCGGATCTACCGCGAGGAGATCTTCGGCCCCGTGCTCTGCGTCGTGCGCGTGCCGGACCTCGGTGCGGCGCTCGACCTCGTCAACGGCCACGAGTACGGCAACGGCACCGCGATCTTCACGGCGAGCGGCGAGGCCGCGCGCACGTTCTCGCAGGGCGTCCAGGCCGGCATGGTCGGCGTTAACGTGCCGATCCCGGTGCCGATGGCCTTTCATTCGTTCGGCGGCTGGAAGCGCTCGCTCTTCGGCGCCCTGCACGTGCACGGGCCCGACGGCGTGCGGTTCTATACGCGCCTGAAGACCGTCACGTCGCGCTGGCCGACATTGCGCCGAGAAAATGCGCAATTCGTAATGCCGACGATGAAGTGACCGTACAATTGCTCTACCTTCCCGCGCGGCCGTAGCTCAGTTGGATAGAGCATCAGGCTTCGAACCTGAGGGTCGGGGGTTCGAATCCCTCCGGCCGCGCCAATAGACCAGTCTCGCCCCATCCTGGGCGGCCCACGACGGACCGGGCCTGCCCGTGCCTGCACGAGCGAATGATGCACAAGACCAGAAGCGGATCGATCCTCCTGACGGCGGCCATAGCCCTCACCCTCGACATCGCGACTGCGGCCGAACCGGCGCCCCCGGCGGACGGCGGTCCTGCCGGTCGCGCTGGCCTCGAAGTCATTACGGTCACGGCGCAGAAGATGCCGGAGGACCTGCAGAAGACCGGGGCGGCCATCACGGCGGTCACGGGCGAGATGCTGGTCGCGGCGGGTGTCCACGACATCCGCGCAGCGCAGAACCTGATGCCTTCGGTCCGCTTCCAGGCCGAAAACGCCTCCACCGAAATCTACGTCCGCGGCGTGGGCTCGACCCTCGACCTGCCCAACATCGAGCCGCCCACGGTGTTCAACTTCAACGGCGTCTACATACCGCGCGAGGGAACCAGCGTCGGCCTGTTCGACATCGCGCAGCTCGAACTGCTGCCGGGGCCGCAGGGCACCCTCTACGGGCGCGCGGCGCTCGGTGGCGCGGTCAACGTCGAGTTCAACCGCCCGACCAGCGAGTTCGAGACGAGCGGCCTGCTCGAGGTCGGCAATTACGCGCTGGTGCACGGCACGGTCGTGCAGAACCTGCCCGTCTCGGACACGTTCGCGCTGCGCGCGGCATTCGACTACGTCGACCGGGACGGTTACCTCGAGACGGGCGCGGACTCGCAGCACGACTATGCGGGCCGCCTGTCGGCGCTGTACCAGCCGTCCGACGCGCTCGACGTGTACGTCTGGGCGCACGGAGCGAAGAAAGACGGCAAGTCGCCGAACCTCGTGCGGCGCGGTTACAACGACGGCACGTTCGACGGCGACCCGATGGCGTTCGACCACGACGATCCCTGGAACGACGTCATCACCGCCGACGCGCCGAGTGCGTCGCCGCAGGACTTCGAAAACCTGGTCGTCGGCGCACAGGTGGACTGGGATCTCGGCGGGATGACGCTCACCTACATCCCCGCCTACTTCTACCTCGATTGGGGCGCCGACTACTGGCTCGAGAATATCCCGGCTTTCCTCTCCGCGCACTACAACCAGTTGACGCAGGAACTGCGGCTTGCGGGCGAGGCCGGGGAGAACCTGCGGTGGCTGACGGGCCTGTACGCTTATCGCGTGGCGAACTCCGGCGATTTCATCGCGGGCGGTTTTCCCCTGGCGCAGGTCTCCGAGAACCGGCTCGAAGGCTGGGCGGTCTTCGGCGAGGCCACCTACGAGTTCAGCGACACGTTGCGCCTGGTCGCGGGCGGCCGCCTGAGCCAGGACCATCGCGAGGGCGAGGGCCAGACCGCGTTCGGGCAGACGTACACGGCGGACGAGGACTACGACCAGTTCGACTGGAAGCTGGGCGTCGAAGTGGACGTCGCAGCGGCCTCGATGGTGTACGCCACGATCCAGACCGGGTATCAGCCGGGCACGTATAACCTGTTCCCGGCGACGCCGGAGCAGTCGAACCTGGTGCGGTCGGCGTACGATGACCGCGTACACCGCCGGCATCAAGAACCGCTTCCTCGACGACCGGCTGCAGGTCAACAACGAGGCGTTCTACTACGACTACGAAGACCTGCTGGTGCAGTCGTTCAACCTCAACACGGCGCTGCTCACGACGTTCAATGCGGCCAGCACCGAGATCTACGGCGACCAGCTCGACGTGCTCTTCGAGGCCACGGGCGCGCGACCTGCTGAACCTGTCGGTCGGCTACCTGCACGCCGACCTACGACGAGTTCAACGTGCCGCCGGAGGTCAACATCGGCACGCCGCAACGCGACTTCGGCGGCTACCCGCTGCAGTACGCTCCCGACTGGACGCTGTCCGCCGGATACCAGCACGACTTCAGCCTCGGCACGGGGCTGCTGCGCGCGCGCGTCGAGACGCGCTACGAGGATTCGTTCTGGGGCACGTTCGCGCAGAGCCGCGGCACGGAACAGGGCGACTACTTCAAGTCGGACGCGTCGCTGAAGTACACCACGCTCGACGGCTCCTGGAGCGTCGGCTTGTGGGTGCGCAACATCGAGAACGTGGCGGTGCTCGCCGCGACCACCACCGGCCAGTACGGCCCGTATGGCGACTCGTTCGTCGAGCCGCCGCGAACCTACGGTGCGCGCGTGACGTTCCGGCTGTGAGTCCGGGCGCGCGCAGGAATGAGGGGCGCCTGGCGCTCCCGACGTGCAAAGAGGCGGGCCCCTGCGGGCCCGCCTCGTTTCCGCCAGCGCCCCGGATCGGGCGCGACGCGTCGCTCAGAAGTCCTGCTTCAACTGCAAGCCGTACGTGTGCGCGGCTGTTGCGGCAGGATGTAGGTCTGCTCGCCGCAGACCGTCTCGGCGCATTGCGCGAAGCGCGCGACTTCGGCACGTTCGTCGAACGCGTTGGCGATGTAAAGTTCCACCGCCCACGAGTCCTTGCCGAAGCCCGCCGACAGGTCGGTCACCGTATAGCTCGGCAGCACGCCGATGATCGACCGCTCGAGCAGGCGCAGGTCCGACTGGCGCTCGTCGGAGTAGATCACCGAACCCTGCAGGAAGCTGTCGTACGACGCGACATTGAACTCGTAGCGCGCGGTCACGTTCGCCTTCAGCTCCGGCGTGACCGGCAGTTCGGTGCCTTTCGGCGCCTCCGGGTCCTGCGTTTCGCCGGTAGGGTTGCCGTCCTCGTCGAACAGCGGGCAGGGATTGCGCGTCTCGGGCTTGCCCGTCTGCGGGTTGACGTAGCCGCAGAAGTTTTCCGTGAGTTCGCCGTCAAGGTACGCGAAGCCGGCCGAGACGCCGAGCTGATCGGAGACCGCCCCGCTCAAGTCCATCTCGACGCCGTCGATCTCCGCCTGGCCGGCGTTTTGAATTCAGTGAAGCCCTGCGCGCCGAGAGCGCGAACTGGAAGTCATCCCAGGTCTGAGTGAACACCGCACCATTGCAGCGAAGCCGGTTGTCGAGCCACGTGGTCTTCCAGCCGAGCTCGAAGTTCGTGAGCCAGTCGGCGAGATACGGCGGCAGCGTGCCGCGGTCGGTTGATGCCGCCGGGACGAAAGCCTTCCGAGTACGTCGCGTAGACGAGCTTGCCTCGGTGAACTTGTAGGTCAGGTTGACGCGCGGTGTGGTGCCGTCCTCCTTCGTCGTCTTGTCGAGGTCCTTGCACGGTGCGGCCTTGAAGTCGGGGCCGTGCAGCTCCGTCGGGACAGGCGGCCTCACCGGTGGGGCCGCTGTAACCAGCGCTGAAGCCGAAGAACCCCTTCAGCGAGTTGTCGCTATCGAAGTAACGCGGGCCGACGGTGCCGGAGCTTCTCGGTGAAGTCGAAGCTGAACTCACCGAACAATGCCCAGTCCTTGTCCACCCGCAACTGCTTGGTCAGCCAGATCGTGTCTTCCCAGCCCGTTACGGAGATCTGAAGAGCCCAAGCCGTCGATCATGTAGCGCTGCTGGATATCGTGTTCCTGCCGCTGCGCGAATGCACCGACCTGCCAGCGGAAGCGTTGCTCCGTATCCGAGGCAAGGCGCACCTCGTGCGTGTAGCGGTTGTAGCGGTCTTTGCCCTTGATGTACTGGGAGAAATCGATGGTCTCGCCGGCGTCGTTGGGAAAGTAATCCGAGAAATAGTAGCCGCCTGCGAGGTACGCGACGTCATACATCATC